>NZ_JAYMEA010000003.1:0-557017 GCF_037027285.1 Thalassospira sp. CH_XMU1448-2 | reverse complement strand
TCTTTGAAACTGGTTAAGCCGTCTTCAGCGCAGCTTGTAGCCGTTTTGTGCGCGATTGCAACGAAATGCAAGAAATCAGACCTCGAAGGTCTGACACTTGCCCCTGCGGATGATTATTCAGGGTCCTTCGATCTAGGTGTCACCGTCACATCGACTGATGGTGACGATACCGCAACTACATCCGGCTCGATAACCGTTGATGTAGCGGGTGTCGCAGATGCTCCGAGCCTTGAAGTCTCGGATGCGTCTGGCAGTGAAGAAGGCGCGATTGCGCTTGATATTGACGCTGGCCTGACTGACGCAAGCGAAGTCCTGTCGATTACGATCTCTGGTGTGCCGGATGGGGCAGAACTTTCTGCTGGTACCGATAATGGTGATGGCACCTGGACGCTCACAGCGGATGATCTTGAAGGTCTGACGATCACGCCAGTCGATGATTATTCCGGTTCGTTCGATCTGGGCGTCATCGTCACCTCGACTGATGGTGAGGATACCGCGACTACCTCGGGCTCAATCACCGTTGATGTTACCGGTGTTGCGGATGCGCCGACCCTTGAAGTGTCGGATGCTTCTGGCAGCGAAGAGGGCGCGATTGCGCTCGATATCGATGCGGGCCTGACTGACGTAAGCGAAGTCCTTTCTATAATCATCTCTGGTGTTCCAGATGGAGCAGTGCTCTCTGCCGGTGCCGATAATGGTGACGGTACCTGGACACTCTCTGCTTCTGATCTTGAAGGGCTGACGATTACCCCTGCCGATGATTATTCAGGGTCGTTCGATCTGGGTGTCACCGTCACCTCGACTGATGGCGACGATACCGCAACCACTTCGGGTTCCATCACCGTTGATGTTACCGGTGTTGCGGATGCACCAACCCTTGAAGTGTCAGATGCTTCCGGCAGTGAAGAAGGTGCAATTGCGCTCGATATTGACGCTGGCCTGAGTGATGCATCGGAAGTTCTGTCGATCACGATTTCTGGTGTGCCCGAAGGAGCCGTGCTGTCGGCTGGTTCTGATAATGGTGACGGCACCTGGACGCTGTCTGCCTCTGATCTTGATCTTGAAGGGCTGACGATCACGCCTGCCGATGATTATTCCGGCTCGTTTGATCTGGGCGTCACCGTCACCTCGACCGATGGTGAGGATACCGCAACCACTTCGGGTTCCATCACCGTTGATGTTACCGGTGTTGCGGATGCTCCGACCCTTGAAGTGTCAGATGCGTCTGGCAGCGAAGAAGGTTCAATTGCGCTTGATATCGATGCGGGCCTGACTGACGTAAGCGAAGTCCTTTCCATAACCATCTCTGGTGTTCCAGATGGAGCAGTGCTCTCTGCCGGTGCCGATAATGGTGACGGCACCTGGACGCTGACGGCGGATGACCTCGAAGGCCTGACGATTACGCCTGCCGATGATTATTCCGGATCGTTTGATCTGGGTGTTACGGTGACCTCGACGGATGGGGACGATATCGCGACCACTTCGGGTTCAATCACCGTTGATGTTGCCGGTGTTGCAGATGCACCGACGCTTGAAGTCTCGGATGCTTCTGGCAGCGAAGAGGGTGCGATTGCACTTGATATTGACGCTGGCCTGACTGACGCATCGGAAGTTCTGTCGATTACGATCTCTGGCGTGCCCGATGGAGCCGTGCTGTCGGCTGGTTCTGATAATGGTGATGGCACATGGACGCTCACAGCGGATGATCTTGAAGGTCTGACGATCACGCCCGCCGATGATTACTCTGGTTCGTTTGATCTGAGTGTGACCGTTACGTCTACGGATGGTGAAGATACGGCCAGTGTTAGCGACACTATTACCGTTGATGTTGCTGGTGTCGCAGATGCTCCGACACTTGAAGTCTCCGACGCGTCGGGCAGCGAAGACAGTGCGATCACTCTCAATATCGACGCGGGACTCGCGGATAGTTCAGAAACCCTGACAATAACGATTTCCGGTGTGCCGGAAGGTGCGACCTTGTCGGCAGGTACTCTGAATGATGACGGAACCTGGTCGCTGACGTCGGATGATCTTGACGGGCTGTCAATAACGCCTCCCGATGATTATAGCGGTAGTTTTGATCTCGAAATTACGGCGAGTACTCAGGACGGCGTAGATATCGCAAGTGTGACGGATACCGTCATGGTCAATGTGATTGGCGATGCAGATTTGCCAACCCTTGAAGTGTCTGATGCTTCGGGTAACGAAGAAGGTGCGATAGCGCTCGATATTGATGCGGGCCTGACGGATGCATCGGAAGTTCTGTCGATCACGATTTCTGGTGTTCCGGATGGCGCCGAGTTGTCAGCCGGGACCGATAATGGCGATGGTACCTGGACGCTCTCGGCCTCAGACCTCGAAGGTCTGACGATCACGCCTGCCGATGATTATTCCGGATCGTTCGATCTGGGTGTGACGGTGACTTCGACCGATGGTGATGACACCGCAACGGTCACTGATGCCATTACTGTCGATGTTGCCGGTGTCGCAGATGCGCCGACCCTTGAAGTGTCGGATGCTTCTGGCAGCGAAGAGGGCGCGATTGCGCTCGATATCGATGCGGGCCTGACTGACGTAAGCGAAGTCCTTTCTATAACCATCTCTGGTGTTCCGGATGGAGCTGTGTTGTCAGCCGGTACCGATAATGGTGACGGTACCTGGACGCTCTCGGCCTCAGACCTCGAAGGTCTGACGATCACGCCAGCCGATGACTATTCCGGTTCCTTCGATCTGGGCGTCACCGTCACCTCGACCGATGGTGATGACACCGCAACGGTCACTGACGCCATTACTGTCGATGTTGCCGGTGTCGCAGATGCACCGACCCTTGAAGTGTCGGATGCTTCCGGCAGCGAAGAGGGCGCGATTGCGCTCGATATCGATGCGGGCCTGACTGACGTAAGCGAAGTCCTTTCTATAACCATCTCTGGTGTTCCAGATGGAGCCGTGTTGTCAGCCGGTACCGATAATGGTGACGGCACCTGGACGCTCTCGGCGGATGATCTTGAAGGTCTGACGATTACGCCCGCCGATGATTATTCCGGATCGTTCGATCTGGGTGTGACGGTGACTTCGACCGATGGTGATGACACCGCAACGGTCACTGACGCCATTACTGTCGATGTTGCCGGTGTTGCGGATACTCCGACGCTTGAAGTAACGGACGCGACCGGTGAGGAGGGTAGTAGTGTTGCCCTTGATATTGATGCCGCTGTAACCGACAGCAGTGAAACACTGACGGTGACCATTAGCGGTGTGCCCTCAGGGGCGAGCCTGTCGGCCGGTACCAATAACGGTGATGGCAGCTGGACGTTAAGTGCAGCCCAGTTGGCTGGCCTTACGATCGCGACGGCAAGTGACTATTCCGGGACATTCGAGCTGACTGTTTCTGTGCAGTCCCAGGATGGAGAGGATACCGCCACGACCACAGCAATCCTTGAAGTAACGATCGAGGAAATGGCAGCGGGTGACGAAACCCTTTGGGGAACTGACGCGAGCGAAGTCTTCGAGACGGGGGCTGGTAACGACACTGTCGGCGCTGGTGGTGGCAATGATACGGTTTCGACGAATGCCGGTGACGATACGATCTGGGGCGGTAACGGCAATGATGTGATCTATGCCGGGGATGGTAACGACAGCATCACCGGTGATGGCGGCAATGACTATATTGATGGTGGTGCCGGTGACGACACCATTCATGGTGGCGAGGGAACCAACACCATCTATGGCGGCGCCGGGAACAACTACATTACCGGTGGCAGTGGCAATGACAGCATCTATGCCAGTGATGGTGACAACATCATCTATGCCAATGAGGGCAATAACCACATCGAAACCGGTGCTGGAAATGACAGCCTGTATGCCGGAAGCGGTGACGACACCATCATTGGCGGAGATGGCAATAATTATGTCAGTGCCGGTGAAGGTAAAAACTATGTCGAGACCGGGTCGGGCAATGACACGATCACGTCAGGCAGCAATGATGACAAAATCAATGCGGGTGATGGTGACAACCTGATTTCTGCTGGCGAGGGCAAAAACACCATCTGGGGTGGTTCGGGTGCGGACAGCATCAGTGTCGGTTCTGGCGATGACAGGATTTATGCCGGGGACGGTGACAATACCGTCAATGCCGGCGAGGGCCGGAACTATATCGAAACCGGCAGCGGCGATGACACCATCACGTCGGGCAGCGACAACGATACGGTTTCGTCGGGGGCTGGCGATGACAACATTGATGTCAGCGGCGGCAAGAACACTGTCTGGGGAGGCGACGGCAACGATTCCATTCATGGAGCCTGGGGCAACGACACTTTCTATGGCGGGGCTGGAAATGACATCCTGAATGCGGATGGGGGCGACAACTATTTCGATGGCGGTGCCGACAACGATACCCTGACCGGTGGCTGGGGCAAGGATACCTTCTATGGCGGATCGGGCGATGACACGCTTGATGGCGGTGGCGGGGATGACAGGCTGTATGGTGAGGACGGGGATGACACCCTTTCTGGCGGTGCAGGCAAGGACACACTCAGTGGCGGAGATGGTAATGACCTTCTGCTGGGTGGGGATGACGACGATACGCTGATGGGCGGGATCGGGGACGACACGCTGTATGGCGATGGCGGATCGGATCTGTTCATCTTCAATATGGGCGAGGGCAATGACCATGTAGATGGTGGTGCCAATGGCTGGACGACCGATACCATCGAATTGCACGGTATTGGCGGCGGCAATCTCGACTCGAGTGACTGGACCTTGATCCTTGATGAGGGAACCATCACCGATTCGAAGAAACACTCGCTTGAACTTTCCACCGATTCGTCTGGAACCATCGTCTTTTCGGATGGTTCCGAGTTGACATTCTCCAATGTCGAACGTATCGAGTGGTGACGAATTCACATTTCGGGTGCCGTCGGGACGAAATCCCGGCGGCATTGCCGGTTTTCTGGGGGTGAACACCTTGTCTCGAGTTGACAGCCATGGTGTGAAGCCCTATACAGCGGACCTCGAATTTTATCGGATTACCTTATTTAGAACGGAGTAAGTGCAGTGAAGCGCACCTACCAGCCAAGCAAACTCGTACGGAAACGCCGCCACGGCTTCCGTTCCCGCAGCGCGACCGTCGGTGGCCGCCGTGTGCTGACCGCACGCCGCGCCAAGGGCCGCAAGCGTCTGTCGGCCTAATGTTGTGACCATTTCGGTGGAACGCCTTAAAAAGCGTGCGGAATTCCTCCGTGTTGCGGGCACCCGCCGAAAATGGGTTACACAGGGGTTGATCCTGCAGGGCGCACCACGCCCGGGGATCAAGCCGGATACAGAATACGCCGGTGAAGAACGACTCGCCCGAGTCGGTTTCACTGTCACCAAAAAGGTGGGAAAGGCCGTCGTCCGCAATCGCGTTCGGCGGCGTTTGCGTGCTGTGGCAGAGCAATTGATGAGCGAACTCGCATTGCCCGGATGGGATTATGTCGTGATCGGTCGCGCCCAAACCATTGATCGGCCTTTTGAAAAGTTGATTGATGATTTGAAATTTGCTCTGCGTCGGGTTCCTGATGCCAAGCCGTCTGCACCGGATTCGCGCCGTCCCCGCAAGGGACGCAGTGCCAGTTCGTCAGGTGGGACAGCAAAGGCAGGAGGTCCGTCAAAATGACCTCTTCGAATCCTGCACCCGGTTTCCTTGCCCGCCTTCTTCAAATCGCAGTTCGCGGTTATCAGCTGTTTTTGTCGCCTTATATCGGGTGGTCATGTCGCTATCAGCCGACCTGTTCGGCATACATGATGGAAGCATTGGCCCGGCACGGGGCAATAAAAGGCAGCTGGATGGGAATTAAACGGATAATGCGTTGCCATCCATGGGGTGGTCATGGTTATGATCCCGTGCCCGGATGTGGCTGCGAACAAAACAAAGCGTCGTCGGATGGTGAAAACCGGTCCCCGGCGCTTTCGTCATGTAAATAGAATAAGCGGTCGGCAAATGCTGGCTGAGCAAAGCGGAATGAGGCGATGAACGAACAACGTAACCTGTGGGTGGCAATTGCATCGGCAGTTGTGATTCTTATCGGGTGGCAATTCTTCTTTGCGCCGGAACCTGATACCCAGGTTCGCGAAGCGCAAGTTCGTGAACAGCTTGATGCAAACGGCAGCAACGCGCCGCAGGTATCAACCGGTGGGCCCAGTGTCCCGGGCGGTCAGCCAGCAGTGCCGACTGTCAAGCGTGAAGACGCGTTGGCGAAATCGCCGCGTATCACCATCGAAACCCCGCGTGTCGAAGGCTCGATTCGCCTTGTCGGCGGTGTGATTGACGATATTCAGCTTCAGGATTACCGCGAGACCGAAGAACCTGACAGCCCGCTGATCCATGTTCTGAACCCGACGGGCAGCAATGATGCCTATTTTGCGGAGTTCGGCTGGGTCGCCGGTGAAAAGGGGATCAGTCTTCCCAATAGTGATACCCGCTGGACCGCAAGCAGTGACAAGCTGACGCCCGATAGTCCGGTAACGCTGAGCTGGGATAACGGCGCAGGCCTTACCTTCAAGCGTCAGATCGCAATTGACGAGAACTATCTGTTCACCGTCAATCAGTCGGTCGTGAACAACAGCGGTGGCGCAGTCACCCTGTATCCGTACGGACTGATTTCGCGTAAGAACAAGCCGCTCACTGCCGGTTTCTATATTCTGCATGAAGGTCCGCTTGGTGTGATCGACGGTACGCTTACCGAGATCGACTATGACGATCTGGCCGACGACGGTGCAGTTGAAAAGAAAACCACCGGCGGATGGCTTGGCATAACAGACAAATACTGGCTGGTTGCTCTTGCGCCGTCTTCGGACGAAGCGCTGACCGCACGTTTCAGCCACCATGTGGCGGACAATTCCGACAAGTACCAGACGGATTATCTTGGTGCGCCGCGCACGATTGCTGATGGGGCAGAAGCCGCTGCCGAGACGCGTTTGTTTGCCGGTGCAAAAGAAGTCACATTGCTCGATAGCTATGCCGAGGAATACGGGATTACCAACTTTGATCTCGCGATTGACTTTGGCTGGTTCTACTTCCTGACCAAGCCGTTCTTCCTGTTCTTGCAGTACCTGTATCATCTGGTTGGCAACTTTGGTGTGTCGATCCTGATCATCACGGTCATCATCAAGGGGATCATGTTCCCGCTTGCAAACAAATCGTACAAATCCATGAGTGCGATGAAAAAGTTGCAGCCGCAGATCACCAAGATGCGCGAACAGTTCAAGGATGACCGTCAGCGTCAACAGCAGGAAATGATGGCTCTGTACAAGCGCGAGAAGATCAACCCGGCTTCGGGTTGCCTTCCGATCATTGTCCAGATCCCTGTCTTCTTTGCGCTTTACAAGGTTCTGTTTGTCAGCATCGAAATGCGCCATGCGCCGTTCTTTGGCTGGATTCAGGATCTGTCGGCGCCGGACCCCACGTCGTTGTTCAACCTGTTTGGTCTGATTCCATGGGATCCGCCGCAGATGCTGATGATCGGTGTCTGGCCGTTGATCATGGGTATTACCATGTATCTGCAACAGAAACTCAACCCGGCTCCGGCTGATCCGACCCAGGCAAAGATCATGATGTTCCTTCCGCTGATCTTTACCTTCATGCTGGCAAGTTTCCCGGCGGGTCTTGTGATCTACTGGGCATGGAACAACACGCTGTCGATTATTCAGCAGCGCTACATCATGTACAAGATGGGGGTTTAACCCCCCATCTACCCTTTACGGGTCCATCTTCCCTTCGGGGGAAAATCCCCGCAAAACCGGGGAAGGAATAACGATGACACAAGAAAATCTGCCGTCGGCAACTGCAATTCCGACGCATGAAGACTCAGTAATCGAAGCCGGGCGGAAGCTTTTTAGCCGCCCGGTTAACTTCGTTCTTGGTGTGGCGCAGCTCGAACAGCTGCCGCCCGAGGAAAAAACCGAAATCTGTTTTGCCGGACGCTCAAACGTTGGCAAATCCAGCCTGATCAATTCGATCACGGGGCGTAAGGACATTGCACGCACGTCCAATACGCCGGGTCGTACCCAGCAGCTGAACTATTTCGATCTTGATGGCGCATGCCATATTGTCGACTTGCCGGGCTATGGCTTTGCACAGGCCCCGAAGGATATTGTCGATACCTGGCATGCCCTGATCAAACAGTATCTGCGTGGGCGTGTTACGTTGCGTCGCGTGTTTGTTCTGATCGATTCCAGACATGGTTTCAAAAAGGCCGATCTGGACATGATGAAGCTGCTTGATGAGTCGGCTGTGCCATATCAGGTTGTACTGACCAAGTCGGACAAGCTAAAAAAGGGACAGCTTGAAAAACGCATCAAGGAAGTGGTCGATGCTCTGGTGAAACATCCGGCGGCCTTGCCACAGATTTTTGCGACATCAAGTGAAAAGAATACCGGACTTGCGGAATTGCGGGCAGAAATCTCGACGCTGCTCTGAGGCCGTCAGGTTCATCGCTTAAATATGGGGAAGTGAGATGAACGAAGAAATCCGTTCTGAAGAAGATCAATCGGAATCCAGCGCATACCGGACGTTGGCACGCGCCAAAGTCCTTTCCGAGGCTCTTCCCTATATGCGACGATTCAATGGCCAGACGATCGTGATCAAGTATGGCGGTCACGCCATGGGTGATCCGGAACTGGCGCGTCTGTTTGCGCAGGATATGGTGCTTCTCAAGCAGGTTGGCATGAACCCGATTGTCGTTCATGGCGGTGGCCCGCAGATTGGCCAGATGCTCAAGCAGCTCAATATCCAGTCGGAATTCGTTGACGGTCTTCGCGTAACCGATCAGCAAACAATCGACGTTGTCGAAATGGTTCTGGCGGGCAAGATCAACAAGGAAATCGTTTCCAATATCAATGCCGCAGGTGGCATCGGTGTTGGCCTGTGCGGCAAGGATGCGCATCTTATCACCGCGCGCAAGCTGACCCGTACCAAACGCGATCCGGAAAGCAATATCGAGAAGGTCCTTGATCTGGGCTTTGTTGGCGAACCGGCAAAGGTCAATCCCCACGTTCTTGATTGCTTCATCAATACCGACATCATTCCGGTTATCTCACCGATCGGTGTTGGCGAAGACGGTCAGACATATAATATCAATGCTGATACTGCTGCCGGTGCAATTGCCAAGGCAGTTGGTGCGCGTCGTCTCTATATGCTGACGGATGTTAAGGGGATTCTTGATGGCGAGAAGAACCTTGTAAGGGATGCGGATATTGACCACATCAATGCAATGATTGCAGATGGTACCATTCAGGGAGGCATGATCCCGAAAACCGAAACCTGTATGGATGCGGTTAAAAACGGGGTCGAGGCAGCGGTTATTGTTGATGGCCGTGCGCCACACGCCGTCTTGCTGGAGCTTTTCACCGAGCGCGGTGCCGGGACAATGATCCGCGGAAACTGACCGTCAACAGAGAGCCAACACTTTAGTATAGTTTTGTGCGACGTATATCTGGTTCCGTGAATTGAATTAGGATATGTTGATGCGATAAATAACGCCGGTCAGGCGTAACGTATTGACTTAACTATGAAAACACGAGCTGGAGCAACCGTTGTGACCACGACGGAACAACAGATATCTCGCCACTGGGATTATGCGGAAGCGACTTTGAAGGCTCTGCGCGAGCGGGGCCTTCGTCCGACGCCTGAACTATACCATGTGTGGTTCGTTTACTTTGCTGAAGAAAATCCTGAAATCCTGCGGGTTATCGATGCTGTTCAGGCCAGTGGTGACCAACTGGCCGAAGACACGCTGCTTCAGCTTTATTACCGCTATATTTTCGACCGGCAGGCGGCTGATTTCCTTCAGCGCGGCATGGAAGACTTTTCCGAACTGGTTGAAAACAGTGACGAATGCCTGACCACGGCAAAGTCGGGTCTTGGCAGTTATGGTGACTTGCTGAACAGGTCGCTCAAGACACTGGAAAAGCACAAGGAAGTCAGTCCGGTGCTGCGTGAAGTCATCAGCCATACTGACCAGATGAAAGAAACCATCGATAATCTTCACAAGCGTCTGGATAGCTATCTGAACAGTGTTGCGCTGTTGCAGCGCGAACTCGACGAGACCCGCGAGCGGTCCTATACCGATGGCCTGACCCGTGTTTCCAACCGCATGTATTTCGAAGAGCAACTGGCACTGCTTGCCGCCGAATATGATGCCTCGGCAAGCCCGGAGCCGTTCTGCGTGATGATGGTCGATCTTGATCAGTTCAAATCGGTCAATGACCGGTTCGGGCATCGGATTGGTGATGAAATTCTGGTCCTGATTGCCTCGATGCTGAAGGCCAATATCAAGGGGCGTGATATTGTGGCGCGCTATGGCGGGGATGAATTTGCCATCCTGTTGCCCCAGACACCGTTGGCCGATGCCATGGCCCTGGCCGAAGATATGAGCAAGCGCATTGCCGCGCGCGAAATCAAATCAAAGTCCTCCGGGGCATCTTATGGTCATATGACGGTATCTGTCGGTGCTGCGCAATATGTCGCCAACGAGGGCGGCGCCAAACTGATTGATCGCGCGGATAGTGCGCTATATCGCGCCAAGAAGGATGGTCGGAACCGTAATTTCGCGGCCGAGTAACGAATTCTACCGTCGATAGGGGCTGCTGGCGTGGTTTTAAGCCTGCCATGCATGTGTGCCATGACGGTGGCGGACTTGCATTGAAGCGTTCAAAAGCGTATGTAACCAGCGCCCGGCACGGTCAGACGACTTTGCCGGGCGTTCCGCACTTGCTGCATCTGACTTGTTTGCGCAGGCGGAATGTTTCCCGGAATAAAGACAGATCACAGAAAGCCGAGCATGAAAGAGCCGCGCGTAGTTACATTTGGATGTCGTCTGAACACCTATGAGTCCGAGGTGATGCGCGATCATGCCAAAAATGCCGGCCTTGATGATGCGATCATCATCAATACCTGTGCTGTCACGACCGAGGCCGAACGCCAGGCGCGCCAGAGCATCCGTAGGCTGCGCCGGGAAAATCCCGATGCCAAGATTTTCGTGACCGGCTGCGCGGTACAGGTCAATCCGGACAAATTTGCCAAAATGACCGAGATCGACCGTATCTTTGGTAATGATGCCAAGATGAAGGCCGAAACGTTCCTGATGCCGGAACATGAACGTGTTGTCGTCAATGACATCATGTCGGTGGAAGAAACTGCAAGTCACCTTGTATCGGGGTTCGAGGGGCGTGCGCGTGCGTTCGTTCAGGTCCAGAACGGTTGCGATCATCGTTGTACGTTCTGCATCATTCCGTTTGGTCGCGGCAATTCGCGCAGTGTCCCGATGGGCGAGATCGTCACCCAGGTCCGGGAGCTGGTTGCCAATGGCTATGGCGAGGTTGTCCTGACCGGGGTCGATATCACGTCCTATGGTCATGATCTTCCGGGGCAGCCGACCCTTGGGCAGATGTCGCGCCGTTTGCTGGCGCAGGTTCCTGAATTGCCGCGCTTGCGCATTTCATCAATTGATCCGGTCGAAGTTGACGCAGACCTGTTTCGACTGATCGAAACCGAACCGCGCCTGATGCCGCATATGCATATCAGTTTGCAGGCAGGTGATGACATGGTGCTTAAACGCATGAAGCGCCGCCATCTGCGTCAGGATGTTGTGGATTTCTGCAAAAAGGTCCGCGAATTGCGCCCCGACGTGACATTCGGTGCCGATATCATCGCAGGTTTCCCGACCGAAACCGACGAGATGGCTGAAAATACGCTGCGCCTTGTTGATGAATGCGGTCTGATTTACCTGCATGTCTTTCCCTATTCAGCGCGCCCGGGAACCCCGGCCGCACGGATGCCGCAGGTGCCAAAGGATCTTCGCAAGGAACGCGCAAGTGCGCTTCGCGACGCAGGCGACGTTCAGTTGAACAATTTCCTGAAATCACGCATCGGCATGATCGAGAATGTGTTGGTTGAAAAGGAAAATACCGGCCATACGGAGCATTTTGCTCCCGTTCTGCTTGATCGCGTGATAGAACCGGGCTCGATAGCAAAGGCCAAGGTTACCGGTCTTGAAGATGGAAAACTGATTGCGGAGCTTGTGGGATGACCGAAGAGGGGAAAAAGAGCTGGTTTAGCCGCCTGAAAGACGGGTTGAAACGCTCCTCCTCAAAGCTGACCACCGGGATTGCCGATATCTTCACCAAGCGTCGTCTTGATGACGATGCGCTTGAAGAATTTGAAGACCTTCTCATTACATCGGATCTGGGTGTCACAACCGCGGCCAAACTGAGCGCGGAGCTGGCGAAAACGCGTTTCGACAAGGAAGTCGATTCAAGCGAAATTCAGGAATTCATTGCCGACGAAGTCGCCAAAATCCTTGAACCTGTTGCCAAGCCGCTGGTGATTGATCCGGGCAAGAAACCCCATGTGGTTCTGGTTGTCGGGGTGAACGGATCGGGCAAGACGACCACGATTGGCAAGCTTGCCAAAACCTACAAGGATCAGGGCCTTAAGGTCATGATGGCGGCGGGCGATACATTCCGTGCTGCTGCGGTTGAGCAGCTCAAGGTCTGGGGTGAGCGGACCGATTGTCCGGTGATAGCGCGTGATACCGGTGCCGATGCGGCCGGTCTTGCCTTTGATGCCATTGAGCAGGCCCAGCGCGAAGGCTATGATCTGTTGCTGATTGATACGGCCGGTCGCCTTCAGAACAAGGCGCATCTGATGGACGAGCTTAAAAAGATCGTCCGCGTGATCAAAAAGCGTGATGAAAGTGCCCCCCATGACACGCTTCTGGTGCTTGATGCCACGACCGGACAGAACGCCCATTCACAGGTCGAAACCTTTGGCGAGGCGACCAATGTTTCCGGCCTGATTGTGACCAAGCTTGACGGGACGGCAAAGGGTGGTGTTGTGGTTGCCCTGGCAGAGAAATTCGGCAAGCCGGTTCATGCGATTGGTGTTGGCGAAGCTGCCGAGGATTTGCGCCCGTTTGAGGCAAGGTCATTTGCACGCAGTCTGGCCGGGCTTGAAGACTGATTGCAGACAAAGCCGAAATGACGAAAGGCAGCCTGGTAGGCTGCCTTTTTCCGTTCTAGCGGGTCTTGATAAAGTCGTTAATCGAATTGCGAAACTGGCCGATTTCCCGATCAAGGGCGGCAACCGGATCGCGCAAATCTTCGGGCAGTTTTTCAATGACCAGTTCGTCAAGTTCTGCCGCCAATTGTGCGGCCCGCTGATCAAGGCCGATGGCCAGGCGCTGATCGGCATCATTAAACAGCCAATCCATGATCCGGTCCCGTAACTCTTCAAGGCTTTGCAAATCAGGGTCTGGTATTGCCGCAATAACGCCGAGCGGGCGCAAGGCCAGTTCGATCTGACGATAGATGTCGCGCAAGTTCCGGGTGCTGTCATGGCAAAGTGATTTCAGTTTGCTGTCGCGGACAACCGGAAAAATCGCCTCAAGCCGAAGTGCGAAATCAAGAGTATCGCGCAAGACATCCTTGACCGCGTCTTGCTGAGGGATTGTGGTCGGGCTGTTTGCCTGATGCCTGTTTTCTTCCTCGACATAGCTGTTGGGGGCAAATACAGGAAGGGTGCTTGCGCGAAGGGTAAAGCGTGCCGGAAGTTCCCCGATGATTTCACCGTCGGCAAGAACTGGCGCGCCGTCGGCCCCTTCAATCGTGATTTCGTTGCATTCCATCGCCATGGCATAGCTGCTGTTATCGACCGAACCAAACAGAAGCTCGGCTGCGATATCAAGACCGCTTAGCGTATCGACGCTGTCGCGGATGGCAAACATGTGCAAGAGCCCGTCCTCGGGGCTTTTGGTGTCGCTGGGACGCAGGCCGCCGCCAAAATACCGGCCATTGGTAATGGTGACCTGACGCAGTTTAAGGTTTTGCGGTTTTTCGTCGCCACAGGTGATCGACAGATCAAGCGGATCCATTTCATGCCAGCTTTGCCAGTTGGCAACGGCATAGCTGATTGCGCCCAACGTTCTTTTAAGGTCGGGATTGATCCGTTTGCGGGCATCAGCCGGGACACCGATACTGGCCGCATTGATAAAGCTGTGATCATTGACCCGGCCGACATCAAGCATTCTGATCTGGCCGTGAATGGTTGCACGTGCTGCATCAATCAGATCATCGGGCAGGCCAAGGGTGCGCGCAAAGTCGTTTGCGGTGCCAAGCGGCACAGGGATAAGAACCACCTTTGCCGCGATTACGGTATCGAGAACGGCATTGATCGTGCCATCACCACCCCCAACCGCGACAATATCGCCAGCACGGGTATTTGAGCGGATAAAGGCACAAATATCGTCCGGATTGTCACACAGGGTCAGCTCGGTCTGATAGCCGGCGTCTTCAAATACGGCTCGCAATGGCTGTGCGCCGTTGCCACGCCAGTCTTCGGGAAGTTTTCCCTTTGTCAGAAGCAGACAAACCTTACCCGTCAGATCAGAATTTTTCACGACAACGGACTTTCACATGTGAATGGGGGGGGCGAACCGGCATCAAATGTGCCGGTTCGCGTCAGTTTTACAGATCAGGAAAGTGTCGCGCGCAGCATCCAGGCTGCTTCTTCATGCACGCCGATACGGTCGGTCAGAAGGTCGGCTGTTTTCACATCGTCAACTTCCTCGGCCGCAGCGACACCATCGCGGATCAGGCGCGCCATCTTTTCATGGTCATCGACGAGCTCGGTAACCATGTCATTGGTGGTCAGAAGTTTTTCCTGATCGGCAATGACCGAATTTTCCATCATTTCCTTGAGACCCGTCGGGGCTGCAAATCCGATGGCACGAATGCGTTCGGCCATGTCATCGATCGCCACATGAAGGTCTTCATATTGCTCCTCGGTCATTTTATGGAGCGAATAGAAAGCCGGACCCACGACGTTCCAGTGTACGCCGCGCATTTTGGCATAGAGTACGTGCGAAGAACCAACGATCTGGGTCAGCATCGTGGCCAGTTCGCGGCGATCCTTGCGATTCACGCCGGTTTCGACGGGAAATTCCTTTGCAACGGTCTGCATACTGCTATGTGCCATGGTTAAACTCCTTTTGGTTTTAGCGCGTCCCCGCGAAGCATCGGACTTGGGTGGTTGATGCTTTCCTTATTCGGCAGGGGCGCTTTGACCATATTAACGTCGGCATTTTTGAAAAGTTCCGCGAAATAAAATAACCACAATTGGAACATTCTTTTGTACCACCCGTTTGCCATTGTAAGCAGCGCGCAAGTAATTGTGCTGCCCTTAATGAATAAGGAGGTTGTGATGTTGAGCAAGAACATGCTGATGATTGGTACGGTACTTATGTCTGTGGGTGTTGCGGCACCGGCCTATGCCGGGTCGTCCTCGGCGACCGATACATCAGGAACGATGGCAACCGATGATGCGATGAAGTCGGACGCAAACAAACTGGGTGACAAGGTTGCCGCCCAGTATGAGAAAGCCAAGGACTTCACCTTTGAGCAGAAAGAAGATTTTCTGGCATGGGTCGGTGAAAAATCCGATCAGCTTGGTGACCAGTATGATGACGTATCTGCGCGTGTGAAAAGCGATAGCGAGGAAGCGGTCGATGAGCTGGCAGAAGCCTGGGACAGCGCCAGTGATGAGCTGAGCGATGCGATGGCATCGGCCAAGGACGCTTCAGCAGACACGTGGGAAGACGTCAAGAAGGACACGCTGAATGCACTTGAGAGTGCACAGAAAGCGATCTCGGGCAGCGGGTCTGCCGAATAGGACGTCACAACCTGAACTCGGCGGCCTGATAAACGTCCGAGGAAGACAGCCCGCCCGTTCTGGGCGGGCTGTTCTTGTCTGTGCAGTGAAGAAGGAATGATTGTGAACCAGAATCAGAAATCATTGGTGGCACGCCTGAAGGACTTTTCCAGAACGGCCCAGCGGTATCTGGCCAGTCTGGCTGCGGGTCGGAAGGGGCTTGCCGGAATTGCCGGGGCGTCGTTCCTTGAGACCACGATCATCCCGATCCCGATCGAACTGGTGATTGCGCCTGTCATGGCCGCGTCGCGGGCGCGCGGCTTTATTGTCGCGACGGTTACTCTGGCCGGAAGCGTTATTGGCGCTTTCGGACTTTATATTCTTGCATGGGCATTGTTCGATGATCTGGCGCAGCCCCTGATTGATCTGACGGGCGGGCAGGCGCAGTTTGATGATCTTGAGGCCAAATTTGAAACAGGGGGCTTCTGGTTGGTCTTTTTGATCAGCATTGCGCCGGTTCCGATGCAGATTGCTGCTTTGGCGGCAGGTGCTGCCTCTTATCCCGTCTGGCTGTTTCTGATTGCCATCATTGTGTCGCGCGCTTTGCGGTATTACGGATTATGGCTTTTGGTTTTGGGATTCGGGGTTGGAATCGCCCGGATATTTGAAGGCAAGAAGCCAAAAATACACTCTGAATCGTCCCGATGAGGCATTGTTTCAGAGCGGAAAAGCAAAAAAGGCCCGGAAAATAGCCGGGCCTTTTTTGTGGAAAACTGATTTTTATTCCGACTCAACGCGGAAATCGGTCGTGCTTTTGCCTTCGGTATCGGGTTCTGCGACATCTTCGGCGATCAAGCCACGGCGGATCAATTCACGGATCGCAGCCGCGCGCGTTGGCATGCGATGCTCGAAACGCCAGTCATCAATGACTTTCAACTCCTCGTCATCGAGCATGATCTGGAGCTTTTCGGTTCTTTTCGACGTTGGCACGTGGGGTTTCCTGTCAAAGTCAGGGGCTATAAAAACCGCCTGAAGCCATTGAAAATCAATGCATTCAAAAATTTTGGAGTAACTTACGTTACCTCCGTTTCCTCCATAAGACAACCATCTTGCCTAAGTGCGGTAACTGCCTGTGATGCTGTAAGTAATGGAAAGTAATTATGTGAAGTAACCCATGTAGTATATTGAAGTTATCTACAATATGTCAGATATGTGTTTTGATGTTGTTGTATATATGCTGTCTGTTCATTGTATTACCTTAGTTAACCATACGATTTTACTTTAAATATTATTTTCGTTTGTTACGGTTGGGGCATCCGAACAAGGAGGTTGTGATGTCTATGCAAGTGATGAACGAAATCGAAGACCATGTGCCTGCTTTGCGCCGTCATGCGTATCGCCTGACCGGCAGCATGGATATGGCCCAGGATCTGGTTCAGGACACTTTGTTGAAAGCCATCAGCAAAAAGGACCAGTTCGAAGAAGGTACGAGCCTTAAGGCCTGGCTGCACCGTATTCTGTTCAATACCTTTATTTCGGGAAAGCGCCGCGAAAAGACCCGTGGTCCGCAGGTGGACTGGGATGATCTTGGGGACATTTACGGTCATGGCAGCAATCAGATGGCGCGTTTGCAATTGCGTGATGCTGATCGCGTTCTTGAATCTCTGCCCGAGCAGGAGCGCGAGGCGATTATGCTGACAGCTGTCGAAGAGGTTTCCTATCAGGATGCAGCGGATCAGATGTCGGTCGAAATTGGCACGGTGAAATCAAGGGTCGGTCGCGCGCGCCGCAAGCTGCGTGCATCGGTTGGCCGAATCGAAGCCCGCGAACATGCGTCGCGTTACGTCGCAGAGGCAGCATGATATGAGCCCGGTTCTTGCGATATACGGCAAGGAGCACATTCTTGGCTATGTTCGCGGGACACTTGAGGACGACGAAGAACAACAGGATATCGAAAGTCTGGTCGAAAGTGATCCGCGCGCTGCCAGAGTAGTCTGTGACTTGCAAATGACCGATATAGGTGACTGTGAGGCATTTGATGAAGCCGCACGTCGCAGGCTTGGCAAGCTGCAAAGGATTGCAGGCAACGCGGGCATATTAGCGTGAGCTATGCATGCTGCGAATGAAAGGTCCGCGTTGATTGAAATTGACATTGCTGACCAGTGGTCATATATATGCGGATATCAGGGTTGACCGTCTTTTCCCTCAACGTCTAAGGCACCTCCCTGAAATTGCCGAAACCGTCCCCCGGTTTCGGCACTTTTTTTATCCGGATTCCATAATGGGCTGATTGAGCAATGACACGGAATGTCTGCGGGCCCGTCAGTTATGAGCCCCGCATCAAAACTGTCATTTGGAATTCTTGAAAATAAATCCGACATATAAGTCATAAGCTTCTGAAACCGACTGAAAATCGGGGGTATGTTGTATATCCCGGTTTGTTCATGAATGGATATTCGCCCGGTGATTGTGGATGGCGAAAAAAGTTTTCGGTTGTCAGAAGGCGGGCGAGCGGTGATAAATCTCTCGCTCCAAGGGCTTTTGTAATTGATCGGGCGTGATTTCGCGCACCTTGATCAGACAGAAGTTCCAAACAACAATAACAAAAAGGAGCATCCATTATGGTTTCTGGAGTCCACGGATCGGTACGCGATCTGTTTGAATTCACCGACGCTGACAAGGCAATTGCGCGCATCAAGGATATTTATGCGACCGGTGCCAGTGCCGTCCAGGAGGCCTTTGCCCGTTTTGGCCAAGGTCAGCAATCTTCCCCCGTCCGCGCCTATTACCCGTATCTTGGCATCGAAGTGCCGCCAGAAAAGCTGCATGTTGAAAGCACGCTGTCATTTGGTGCGCCGCGTGATCCCGGTGTATATGGCACGACGCTAACAAGGCCTGATCTGTTTGACGAATATTATCGCGAACAGATCGAACTTCTGTTGAAAAACCATGACGTGCCGGTTGTGGTTGGCGTTTCTGATCGGCCTATTCCGTTGCCGTTCCTTGTTGAATCCGCAACAGACAGCATCGGACCAACCGATATTCGCCCGATGCAGCTGATCTTTGATATGCCTGATCTTGCCCGCACCGATGACGATATTGCCAATGGTGTGCATTACGGTAATAGCGACGGCCCAAAACCATTGTCGCTGTTTTCAGGGGAACGCGTTGATTACTCGCTCGCACGGTTGCGCCACTATACTGCGACTGCGCCCGAACATTTTCAGAAGTTCGTCCTGTTCACCAACTATCAGCGCTATGTTGACGAGTTCATCGAGTTTGCCAAAACCCAACTCGAAGACCCCAAAAGCCCCTATGTGGCCTTTGTCGAACCGGGGCCGAAAGTCCATGTGCGCAAAAACGCCCCCAAGGGCTGGGTAGAATCCGGTGAACCTGTCAGGCAACTGCCGCAGATGCCGTCATATCACCTGATCCGAGAAGACGGTCTGGGCGTGACATTGGTCAATATCGGTGTTGGTCCGTCAAACGCCAAAACGGCAACCGACCATATTGCCGTCCTGCGTCCGCATTGCTGGTTGATGCTTGGTCACTGTGCCGGTCTGCGTCGCAGTCAGTTGCTTGGGGATTACGTTCTGGCCCACGGCTATGTCCGTGACGACCATGTCCTTGATTCTGACTTGCCGCTGTGGATTCCGGTGCCGCCGATTGCCGAGGTGCAGGTTGCGCTGGCAAATTCCGTTGCCAAGATCACCGGCCTCAGAGGCCGCGAGATGAAGGCACGCATGCGCACAGGTACGGTAGCAACGACCGACAACCGGAACTGGGAATTGCGATACAGTGAACTGTTCGTGCGTTTGAACCAGTCACGCGCCATTGCGGTCGATATGGAAAGCGCAACCATTGCCGCCAACGGTTTCCGCTTCCGCGTTCCGTATGGCACGCTTTTGTGTGTGTCGGACAAACCGGTTCATGGTGAGTTGAAGTTGCCGGGTATGGCGAACAATTTCTATCGCCAGCGCATCGGACAGCATCTTCAGGTTGGTCTGGATACGATTGATACCCTGCGTCAGGAAGTCAATCAGCTTCACTCACGCAAGTTGCGATCCCTTGACGAGCCTGCTTTCCGCTAAGCCTGTCTGATCGTGCGAATTGCACATTCAAATCTGTTAGCCCCTGCCATCGCATAACCGTGTTGGCAGGGGTTTTGTTATGAAATGATGACGAATGGTCGGGGAGCTGCTTTTGGCTTTGCCATTGTCGGCCTGTTGCGTATGGTCAGGCGAAAATAAAACCGCCATCTGATCAGGGATCATAATCTGCAATGCCAAGTTCGAGCCCACATAGCGACCCGGCGCCTCAAAAAACAATGTCGGAACAGCAGGGAAGCATGCCGATGGTCTCGGTCGGGTTGTGGCAGATTTTCCTGATTTTCCTGCGTCTTGGTTTGACCAGCTTTGGTGGGCCGGTTGCCCATATCAGCTATTTCCGCGAAGAGTTCGTTGCCCGTCGCAAATGGCTAGGCGATGCACGTTATGCCGATCTGGTTGCCCTTTGCCAGTTCGCCCCGGGGCCCGCAAGTTCGCAAGTCGGGATGGGCATCGGTATGGCATTGGGCGGGGTGCCCGGATCGCTTGTTGCATGGCTTGGCTTTACCATGCCATCGGCAATTGTTCTGGCGACCCTTGGTATGGCCTTTGTCGGTTTTGATCTTGCCTCGGTCGAAGGTGTGTTGCGCGGATTGAAGCTGGTTGCTGTCGGGGTGGTTGCCCATGCGCTGTTTGGAATGGCGCGCACACTTTGTCCTGATGTCCCGCGGGCCATACTTGCTGTGTTGGCGGCAATCATCATGATCGCAAGTGATACTGTCACAGCACAATTTGCCGTCATTCTTGGCGGCATGCTGGCCGGACTGATCCTTTTGCGGGGCAAGGCGGACGTGTCGGAAGCCGGTTTTGGCAAGCCGCATTCGGTCAAGGGTGCGGTTGTGGCGCTGTGTGCTTTCTTTGCCTTGCTGATCCTGTTGCCGGTTGCTGCGCGGATGGATCAAAGCGGACTGTTTGCCGTTATTGACGGATTTTATCGAAGTGGTGCACTGGTATTTGGTGGCGGGCATGTTGTTTTGCCGTTGCTGCAAAATGCGGTGGTGGCACCGGGCTGGGTCGATGGTGAAACCTTCCTTGCCGGATATGGTGCGACACAGGCAGTTCCCGGGCCGATCTTTACCTTTGCCGCGTATCTTGGTGCAGCTCTTCATTCTGGAGGCGGTATCTGGGGCAGTGCGCTTACATCACTTGTCGCCCTGATTGCGATCTTTTTGCCGGCGTGGTTGCTGGTGGCGGGGCTGCTACCGTTCTGGGACCGGGTCCGTCATATGCCGTCGATGCGGGCAGGATTGCTTGGCGTTAATGCCGCAGTTGTCGGCTTGCTGGCGGCGGTCCTGTATGATCCGATCTGGACCGATGCCATCCATGATCTGTTTGATATCGGATGTGTCGCGCTTGCCTTTGTGGTGCTGCAATGGCGGATCATTCCGGTCTGGGCTTTGGTCGGTGTGGGGGCGCTTGCCGGATATCTTGCGGAACTGGTGATCTGATGATCGCGATTGCCATCTGAGACTGGCAGACCCGGCACGATGCAATCAGTCAGTGCTTGAACCGGTATTATTCTGTGCGCTGTCGCCGTCTGGCATATCGTCGGGAATTGCAGGCCTGTCGGGGAAGATATTGCTGATACCGGCAATAAAGTTCCGCAGGTTAAAGGCCCCGTGTTTGCGGGTGATGCCAAGGCGCACAATAACAAGTTCTTTGGACGGGATGACGGTAAGCGACTGTCCATCGTGGCCGAGTGCAAAAAATGCGTCGCCGGGTAATTCTGGAACATCGCGACGCGGATTGCCATCCTCGTCCCGTCCGTCAGGTAGATCCAGCCACCAATGGGCACCATAGGTGCCGTTCGGATCGTCTTCTGCCGGGCGGGTTGAATAACGGACCCAGCCTTCCGGCAACAGGCGTTGACCGTTCCAGACGCCATCTTGCAAATAAAGCTGGCCGATCTTTGCCCAGTCACGTGCCGTCGCACTCATGAAACTGGATGCGATGAAATAGCCGTCCGGGTCGGTTTCAATAACAGCACTTGCCATGCCAAGTGGACGGAACAAAAGATCGGTCGGTCTCGCCAGATAGCTTGTCCGAGATCCGCTCAGATTACGAACCGCAGCAGACAGGATGTTTGACGCCCCGGAATTATACGAAAATGTTGTTCCCGGCGTGTTTTCAAGCGGTTTGGAAACGGCAAACCCGGCTGCTGCGGGCTCGATGAATAACATCTGGACCACATCGGAAAGCGGGTTCCAGTAGGTTTCGTCGAATTCGAGGCCGCTGCGCATTCGCAGCAGATCATCATAAGTGATTGTGGCGCGCGGGTCATTTACCTGTGCCTGCCATTCATTGATTAAAACCGGTTCATGAACATCAGGCATCATGCCTTCCTGACGCATGCGACCCAGAATGGTGTTCCAGACACTTTTGGTCATTGACCAGCCCGGTAACGGTGTTTGCGCGCTGATGCCCTCGGCATAGCGTTCGGCGATGACTTTGCCCTGATACAGGATGACGACCGCACGTGTGCGCCGTTCCGGGATGATGCCGGGTTCGTCCATCGCATCAAACAGGATATTGTTCAGTGCCCGGCGATCTACATTGGCGGGCAGGCTGGCGGTCAGAAGCGGCTTGGGCGTAATCGGTGTGATGACCGGATATGAATTGCGCAGGCGGGCAATATGAGATTGGTCTTCGGCCAGTGTGCAGCCCAGATTCGGGCGATAAATCGCAAAGCGCTTGCGAAAACCGAATGCATGGGCACTGATTGTCTGATTGCGCAGATCGACATTGGTGGTGATCAGGGACAAAAGTGCATTGTTATCGGCCAGCACATCCTCGGCACGGGCCCGGCTGGAGGACAAGCCATCGACAAAAATGGCCGAACACATAGTCTTGGCACTAAAGGCCGCACCAACCGGGGCAAGCCAAATGAAGAACCCGGCGACAAGCGACAGGCCAATCAATATCAGTCCGATAAAGATGGCCTTGATCAAATGCATTCCGCGTCCCTGCCCTGGTTTCATAGCCTCGCATTTTTGAGGATTTGGAGGGTCGCCTGCTTCGTCGGGTAGGTCAAGTCATCGTATCGTATAGGTCATGCAGCCGCCCGGCGCATTGGTGCGCGGATCGCTGAAATCAGGAAGCCGGTGAAATAGAACCCGGCAAGAATACCCGCCGCACCGATCCAGCCATTCCGGTCAATCATTGCACCGGTAAGCGGGGGCACGATCACCACGAAAATCTCGGCAAACTGGGCCAGCATTCCCTGCAAGGCCGGCATCGAAAGCCCGCCCTTGGCAATACCGGGCAACAGGGCAAAACAGGTACCGGCAACCGCCCCCTGGCCGATATTGAAAATGATCAGTGCGACAAGGCTCAGCATCATGTTGTCGCTGACAAAAAGGGTGCCAATGGCCGTTGCCATGACGGGCAAAAAGATAACCAGTATGGTGCGACCGGAAATGTCACGGCCAAGCGCCATGCCTGCACCGATGCTGCCGACAATATTTCCGGCAATTGCGGTGGTGCCGATGATGCCAGCGGCCAGTGCAATGCCGATATCAAGATTATCAACCATCATTGCGGGCATGAAGGCAAGGGCGGCGGATGTCGCACCGGCAAAGGCCGAAAATGTCAGCGCAACTTTAAGGGCAGCACGGGATTTCAGAACACCGATGACCCCGACACTCAGTGACTTCCGGGCTGTTGGTGTTGCGGGCTTTTCCATCATGGCAAGCAACGGCAACAGGATCACGATGGGTAAGGTGCAGGCACCAACCGCCAGTCGCCAGTCAAGCCAGACAACCATTGCCGCGCTGACCCAGTTGCCAAGTGCAATGCCAACCGGAATGAAAGTGCCCCAGATGCTCATGGCCATGGCGACCAGCTTGGGATTGTTAAATCCGGCCATCCAGCTTGGAGCGCCAACAACGATCAGCAAATAACCGATACTGGTAACCAGTCGTCCGACATAAAGAAGGGTGGTGATATTGGCGGTGGCAAAAATTGCGGCACCGGTAAACATCATCACACAGCCCAGAACCAGCGATTTGCGCAATCCGGCCCGCGCGGCCCAGACGCCGGTCGGAATGGCGGTCAGGGCGCCCGCCGCCGTGATCAGGGACGCTACCAGTCCGAATTCTGCCTGACTAAGGCCAAAACCGGCGCGCAGATCAGGCGCGATGGGGCCAATCAGGCCAACCTGCATGGAGGCCGTCAGTCCAAGTCCATAAAGAATGACAATGGCAAGGATCGGGGGCATGGGGCATTTCCGTCGGATATTGTTCTGGTGGCACAGGGGCGATGAAGAATGCTGCTATCACTACCCGATATCGGTGTAACTTTGCCACGTATGAAATATGCGCGGGAACCGAATAGTGCCTAGATATGGGTGGGCGCGTCATCATATCCGGTGGTCAGACGTACAGCCGTTCCGTCAGACAAAAAGAACCGTTCCCAGAGAATAAAGCTGTCAACAATGCGCATCGGTGCGCCGTCACGGCGGGATGTTTCAAATGTCAGATGGTCGGTCTGGTCTTCGTGCCAGCCAAGGTCATGCAGGCTTTTTTCAGCCGTCGCGATTTCCGGGGTGGCAAACCGCCAAAGCGACATGCCCAGAAGTTCGGAACAATCGCGTTGCCATTCATTGGAGCGCGCACCGGATGCGCACAGCAAACGATGCGATCTGTCTTCGATCAGATGAACGCGCTGACTGGAATGGGTCACCAGCCGCTTGATCGCGTGATCAAGCCGGAAGTTGCGTTTGCGCGTCATCATTTGGTGGATCAGCTCATGCTGCAACGGGGCAGGTCGCTGGGTGCCATTTTCCCAACGTGAAACGGTGGCCTGCGTTACACCAAGAATATCTGCAAGACGCGCTTGCTTGATGTCGCTTGTGCGGCGCCATTGGCGCAGCAGGCGTCCGAATTCCTTGTCTGGTGCAATCGGGGACAGGGCTTGCATCACAATCTACCGTTTCAAAACTGGCGAAAAGGTATCACAGATTGTTTTTGTTGGCAGCAGGTTGGTGCGAATGGCTGGTCTGCAACACGGGCCCAAAAAGGTGAGTGGTCATCGAATTCAGCCGGTCAGACGACCGATATCAATCTGGCAACGGCCATATTTACGCGAATCACAAAGCTCGAACCCGGCAAGGCCGATTTCGGGATCACGGGGATCACGTTCGGCAATGATCAGGGTATTGGCACCAATCCATCCGGCACTCGCAAGGGCGGTGATGCTGGGTTCCAGCAACTCCTTGCCATAGGGCGGATCAAGAAAGATCATGCTGGCCGGTTCAATGGCGCGCGGCGGCTTGGTCGCATCGGCGCGCTGTACCTTGGCCTTGTCATTGACCTTAAGTGTGTCGATGTTTTGTTCGACAATGGCGATTGCCTTGCGGTCGGTGTCAAAGAACACCGCTTTGGATGCACCGCGCGAAAGGGCTTCAAGTCCCAGAGCGCCGGACCCGGCATAGGCATCAAGTACCACACCGTCATAAAGCGGGTGGAAATCATCGTCATACCAGCGCGATGCATGCGAAAGGATGTTAAAAAGCGCCTCACGCACACGATCAAGGGTCGGGCGGGTGTCGCGCCCTTCAGGCGCGCTCAAGACCCGTCCACGATGACTTCCGCCGACAATCCGCATCTATGCTCAGTCCTTCTTGCCGCGCGGGCGATTGCCTGCGGGCTTGCGGCCCGGGGCGCTGGTGCCTGCATTGCCGCCTCTGCCCGACGGACGACCACCGGATTTGCCAACCGGCTTGTTGCTGACATCGTTGAAGTTGCCACCGGAACGACCAGCACTGCCGCTGCGGCCACGACCGCCTGCATTGCCGCCAGCCTTGCGATCATCAGATGCGCTTGCCTTGCCGCCCGGCGTGTAACGGCCGCGACCCTTGTTGGTCGGGCGGCCCGAATTGCGATCACCCTGTTCGTTGCGGTCATCGCGTTCGGGGCGTGCATTCTGGGCGGCCGGTTTGCCACGTCCAAGCGGACGCGGAGCCGCACCGATGCGCGGGCCCTTGCGTGCAGCACCTGAGCCCGGACGCGAACCGGTACGGGTGTCGCGCTGTTCTTCGGCCTCTGCGGTGTTCTGGGCATTCCCAGCCGGGCCACCCTGCGGGCGTTTGCGTTGTGCGGGCTGGCCAAATACCGTGCGCGGTGCCTTGGGGCGACCGGTACCACCACGGGCAACAGATTTCTTTTCGGAAACCTTGCTGTAATCACCGCGGAAGAACGCAGCGAGCTGTTCTTTCATTACCTTGCCGGTGATTTCCTCGCACTCGCCCGGTGCCAGACTGCCAAGCTGGAACGGGCCATAGGAAACACGCATCAGGCGCGTTACCGGCCAGCCCAGATGTTCCATCACGCGGCGGATTTCGCGGTTCTTGCCTTCGCGAAGGGTCACGGTCATCCAGGCATTGGTGCCTTTCTGAACGTCGACTTCGGCCTGAATGGAACCATAGTTCACACCGTCAACCGTGATGCCTTCTTCAAGCTGTTTCAGCTTTTCTTCCTCGATCCGGCCATGAACGCGCACGCGATAGCGGCGCGCCCAGCCGGTTGCTGGCAGTTCAAGATAACGCGCAAGCTCGCCATCATTGGTCAGCAACAGCAAACCTTCGGAGTTAAGATCAAGACGGCCGACCGAAATCACACGCGGGACATAGCTTGGCAGATGTTCAAAGACCGTATCGCGGCCCTGTTCATCGCGGTGGCTGGTGACCAGTCCACGCTTCTTAAACAGACGCCAAAGACGCGGTTTTTCCTTTTCCGGAAGCGGTTTGCCATCGACAATGATTTCGTCCTCGTCGGTGACGGTCACGGCCGGGCTGTCAAGCTTCTTGCCGTTCAGTCGCACCAGACCCTCGGCGATCATGCGTTCTGCATCGCGCCGGGAACAGACACCGGAACGGGCAATGCGTTTGGCAATGCGCTCGGGCTTGTTGTCGTTCTGGTTGTCGTCTTTTTCGCTCATTTGCGGGCCTCGGAAATCAGGGCGTCGAAAATCTTCGCATCGCCCGAACTGATATGAAATTCGGGATGCCACTGGACCCCGAGACAATAACGGTATTTCGGATGCTCAATCCCCTCGATGACCCCGTCGGGGGCATAGGAATTGATGATCACATCCGGGCCAACCCCATCAACCGCCTGATGGTGGGCGGAATTGACCGACAGTGTTTTTACATCGCCAACGATCCTGGCCAGCAGCGTATCGGCTTCGACTGTGACGTCGTGACCGGGCTCGTTGCGCGGGTTCGGCTGTTCGTGGGGCAGACAGTTTTCAACACTGTCAGGAATATGCTGGATCAGGGATCCGCCCAGAATAACGTTCAGCAATTGCTGTCCGCCACAAATGCCCAGAACCGGCATGTCACGTTTCAGCGCACCTTCGGCCATCGCCCATTCAAATTTGGTGCGCCGATCCTTGGTGACAACCGTGTCATGTTTTTCGGTCGCGCCAAAAAGGCCGGGATCAACGTCAAACGCGCCACCGGTGACGACCAGCCCGTCGATCAGATCAAGAAGATCCGGCACCAGATCAATTTCATGGGGCAGGGGCATCGGGATGCCACCTGCGGCGGTCACGGCACCGGCATAGTTTTCACGCAGCGCATACCACGGGAATTTCGAATAACCGCCCGGTTCTTCGGAATCGAGTGTGATGCCAATGATCGGCTTGCGCTTGGTCATGACGAACGGAACCTTGATGCTGGTAACGGGATGGCGAATTAAGTTTGGCGGAAACTACCTGTGTAAGTCGCTTTGGGCAACGGCAATTCACGCCGATAGTCTATGCGTTCTGCGCAGGCAGGCAAGGATTGTTCCCGGTGATGTGTTCCCGTGATCATGGCTTGACCGATCCGGTGCTCTGAGAGGACAATGATCTTTGCCGACTTACGGGCCAAGATATGAGCCAAGGGTCCTAAAATGAAGTAAAAGTACGGATCAGGCCACGACAGATCATACCATTTGTCGAAACAATCAGCGGGATGGAAAAGCATGAGCGCAGACAGCTATATGGACATGGCCCTTGAAGAAGCGCGTGCAGCTGCGCGTCGCGGCGAAGTGCCCGTAGGTGCCGTTCTGGTCGATGCTGATAGCGGCGAGGTACTTGCACGCGCCGGGAACCTGACCGAAGAGCTCAATGATCCGACGGCCCATGCCGAAATTCTGGTGATCCGTGCTGCGGCCGGGGCCAAGGGCGAACCACGTCTTCCCAATTGCGATCTCTATGTCACGCTGGAACCCTGCCCGATGTGTGCAACCGCAATTTCCTTTGCCCGTCTGCGCCGGGTGTATTTCGGTGCCTATGACCCCAAAGGCGGCGGTGTCGATCACGGCCCGCGTGTGTTCGAAAGCACAAGCTGTCATCACCGGCCCGAAGTCTATGGCGGCATTGGCGAGGTCGAAGCCGCCAAGCTTTTGAAGGATTTCTTTGGCAGTCTGCGTTAAATCAGCCGTCCTGTGGGCCGGTATGATGCAGATCGTCCTAGGTTAGGCCCAATTCAGCCAGCCGTTTCTCAAAATCATCTGCCAGATCGGCCATCGTCACCGATGACAGGATGCCGATGAAGGTTTCCGATGCCTTTTGAAGGGCTTGGGCCGTTGCCGCATTGGCGGCCTTCTCCATCAGGCACGGACTGCTTTCATTGCTGTATCCCAATGCAAACAGGGTTGGCGCACCCAGCGCCTCATAGATTTCTGCGAGTGTGATCTGATCCAGTGTCTTTGCCAGTTGCCAGCCGCCGCCATGCCCCTTGATGGATGTCAGGATTCCCTGTTCACGCAGACCTGCCATCGTGCGTCTCACGACGGCGGCATTGGTGTTGAGCATCCCGGCGAGTTGTTCGGATGTGGCCGGGTCTTTCATGTCGCTCAGATGCAAAAGCGCATGCAAAACACGGGGAAGACGGTTGTCCTGACGCATGAAATCGGTCCTGTGTAGCGGTCAGTTTTCCAGTTGTTTCTATCACACGTAACAATCAAAGATACATGAAATTGACAGATGCCACGAATCATGTAACTTTTAATGTTACGTGATTCGTGATCACGGTTATCCCCCGATCTGATCAAGAGGCCTCCGATGAAATTTAATCCGAACATTGATACCAGTATGGATCCGAGAACCTTCTGGGAAGAAACCTATGAAAAGGCGTCACCTGTAACCAGTGGCAAACCATCAGCCGTCCTGGAACGGTTCGTCAAAGACAGGCCGGTTGGCCGTGCGCTTGAACTTGGCTGCGGCAAGGGTGATGATGCTGTCTGGCTGGCAAAAAACGGCTGGGAAGTCACCGCCGTTGATATCTCCGAGACCGCACTGGGATATGCTCGATCAAATGCCAGTCGAAATGGTGTAAAGGACCGGATTGCGTTTGAAGCCCACGATCTGAACAACAGTTTGCCTGACGGCATGTTCGATCTTGTGACCGCGCAATTCCTGCAATCGCCTGTCAAATTCGCCCGCGAGAAGATTTTGAACCGTGCTTCACAACAACTATCCCTTGGTGGATTGTTGCTGATCACATCCCACGGATCACGACCATCCTGGTCGTGGGTGGCCGAAGGCACAGTATTTCCCACACCGCAGCAGGCACTTGATGCGCTGTTGCTCGATATGCGTGAATGGGATCTTGTGACGGTTGATAATTTTGAACGGATGGCAACCGGGCCCAAGGGTGAAAAGGGTAAGGTGACTGATACAGTCATAGCGCTTGAACGTTGCGCCTGACGGCACATTAAATACAACCGGCACCGCAAGACGGTGCCGGTTGGTGGTGTCGGTTGGCGGGGCGGGCAGTTATGCCGGATCAAAAGGCCGAAGCCGTCGGGCGCACAATGACTTCGTTGACGTCAACATCTGCGGGTTGATCCAGCGCATAAAGAACCGCACGGGCAATGGCGTCAGGTGTCAGCGCGATCTGGCGGAACTGGGTCAGCAATTCCTTGCTGGTCGGGTCGCTGATATCGTGGCCAAGTTCGGTTTCAACCACGCCGGGCGAAATGGTGGTGACGCGGACATTGTCACTTTCCTGACGCAGGCCTTCGGATATCGCCCAGACGGCATATTTGGTCGCGCAATAGACGACGCCGCTTGGCACAACAACATGGGCGCCGATTGAGGCGGTATTGATGACATGGCCGCTGCCTTGCGTCTTGAAAATCGGAAGGACGGCGGCAATGCCGTTCAGAACGCCCCGGATATTGACGTTAATCATGTTGTCCCATTCGTCGGTTTTAAGTTCCGACATCGGGGCAAGCGGCATGACACCGGCATTGTTAAAGATCGCATCCACACGACCAAACAGGTTATGCGCATTATACACCAGTGCTTCGACGCTATCGACACTGGTGACATCAACGGATCTGGCCATCGCGGTTCCGCCAGCAGCTTCGATTTCCGTGACAATCTGATCAAGGCGTTCGGTGCGACGTGCACCAAGAACAACTTTGGCCCCGCGTGATGCCAGAAGTCGGGCGGTGGCTTCCCCGATGCCGCTGCTGGCACCCGTGATGATAACGGTTTTGTTTTCGAGATAATTGATCGGGTTCGTCATGACATGCTCCTTGTGTTTGTGTCATGGCGCTTACTGTGTCGATCAATGACCGATTGATGAATACACAGAACTCGAATTGGATTGCCTAATCCTCCAAATGCAGAAAAGTGAGCTTTGTTCGGGTTATCCGACGTGTATATTACATCCTTGGAAATTGAAGGAACCTGGTCATGGATAGCTATCAACGGCTTTGTAATCTGATTGACAAATACTGCGAGTCAGATGGTTCTGTGCGAACCGCGATCGAGCCGGTCTGGATGTTTCGATCCACGGGGCCGACCCTTAAGGTGCCGACCATCTACAGGCCGTGTTTATGTCTGATTGCCTCGGGGGCCAAGGAAGTCACGTTGGGGCAGGAAGTCTATCGCTATGAACCCGGACAACTTCTGGCAGCATCGGTGGATTTACCGCTTGTCGGGCATGTCACGCTGGCCAGTGACCATCAACCCTATCGCAGTCTTTCGCTTGATCTTGATGCCCAGATACTCAGCGAACTTGTCACCAACATGGATCTTAAAATCGGGACAGAGGGTGAAAGTGCGCGTGGACTGTTTGTGGAACAAACGACCGAAAGTCTGATTGATGCCGTCCTTCGGGTGGTCGAGCTGCTCGAACGTCCAGATGATGTTGCGGTGATGTTGCCGCTTCTGATGCGCGAGGTGCATTACCGCCTGTTGCGCACCGGAAAGGGGGCCCTGATCGCCGGGCTTGCGATTGGTGGCAGCAACATGCAGCGGATATCTGCCGTCCTTCGACGGATGAAGGATAATTTCGACAAGCCGCTCAGGATCGAAGAGCTGGCCGATTACGCCAATATGAGCCCGTCATCCTTCCACCATCATTTCAAACAGGTCACCGCGATGAGCCCGCTGCAATATCAAAAGCGGCTCCGCCTGACGACAGCACGTCAGATCATGCTGGCAGAAATGAAGGATGCGGCAAGTGCCGCCTATGAGGTCGGCTATGAAAGCGCATCACAATTCAGTCGCGAATATGCCCGGATGTTCGGGGCTCCTCCGATGCGTGATGTCATGGCGATCCTTGGCCAAAACGGGGATGCCCGAACCGGTGAAACTGTCACCTATTGATCGGGCATCCATCCGGGTTGCGAGAACACGGGATGATTGACCTCATCAGCCCTGATGCTGGTTGCCGACGGCGGGCAGGTGCTGATACATCCAGGTTTCACTGAGCGGTCCATCACCGCGTTTGAGATACATGCGCAGATCAACCGGATCGGTGCCAGCGGCCTTAAGGTCAAAGGCTGCGCGCCAGATGCGGGTATCCATGATCGGTTCGATCTTGGTGCGGGTGATTTCACCGCGTGATGTCGACACCACGATTTCGGGGAACTCGCCATAGGCAAGGGTTCCAAGAATATCGCCCTCGAACTCGACGGAAAACTTGATTTCGTCTCTTGGGCGATTGGTGCCCGGTTCACCACCACGACCCATGCGGGTCGCTGTCGCACGCGCCAGTTCCGCAACCGGGAACGGGTTATGTGCCTGCCAGTGCAGGCGGTATTTGAACGCATAGGAATTACCTGCCCTGGCCGGGCCATTGGGCACCCAGAACGCCGCGATGTTGTCGTGAATCTCGTCATCCGTCGGGATTTCGATCAGCTGCACGGCACCATCATTCCAGTCACCTTTGGGTTCGACCCACAGGCTGGGGCGACGGTGATAGCGTACGCCATCGAGATAGTTCTTCACATCGCGGTCACGCTGCATCAGGCCAAAGCCGCGCGGATTATGATCGGCAAAGGCCGATGCGCGGATCGTTTCGGGATTGTTGAGCTGTCGCCAGATACGTTCACCGCTTCCTGTCCAAAGTTCAAGACCATCGCTGTCATGGACTTCCGGGCGCCAGTCAAAGCGGAATGATTTGTTCTGTTCGGAATACCAGAACATGCTGGTCAGCGGTGCGATGCCAAGGCGTTCGATATCGCGGCGAACAAACAGATGCTTTTCCACATCCATGGTCACGCCCTGACCACGATAGAGCAGGAATTTATACGCACCCGTGATACTTGGCCCATCCAGAAGGGCATAGATCGTCACCGGGTCTTCGGCATTTTTTGCAGGTTCGATAAAGAACTGCCGGAAGTCCGGAAACTCTTCGGGCACCGAAGTTGCCGTATTCACGGCAATCCCGCGCGCAGACAGGCCATATTGTCCTTCATCACCGATTGCCCGGAAATAGGATGCGCCAAGGAATGCTGCCCAGTCCTGGGTCTTCCAGTCATCACGCGACTGGTTTTCATGCAGGCGGAAACCGGCAAAGCCGCTGTTTGGCGGTAACTGGCGGGCAATGCTGTCTTCGGGCATGTCAAAGTAATCGGGCTTATAGATAACTTCGCGTGCTGCACCGTTTTCCAAAAGATACATATGGACCGGTTTGGCGAAATACATGCCCAGATGGAAAAAGGTCACCGGATAGGTGCCCGACCCGTCGGAAAACGGCGAATGATCGCGTTTGTAGTGAAGCTTGCCATGGGTGTCATAGTCAATCCGCCCGACAATTTCCGGGTTCGGAGCCACGGGGGGCTCATATGCGGCCTGCGCCATGGATTTGGTGCGCGCAATCAGATCGGCAAACTCGAACGGTTGGGGATTGCCAAGATCAAGCCCCGGAACTTCTGCCAATGCCGTTTGATAGATCGACAGCCCCGGCAGGATCAGCCCGGCTGCCGCGATGGATTTCAAAAAGCGTCTGCGTTCCACAGAAGTCGTCATTTGCATCATGTTCCAATGGTTTCACGTGTCGGGCAAGGATACCGGACAGTGTGGAGGTAATCGGGATGAAACATGGCAAATTCAAGGTCGTGTCGACTGCTTTTTATGCATGGACCCTTGCATAAATGCCACTGGTGATTGGCCAATTTCCTTGACCGGCATTTTGGTTTAATCTAACCGTCAGATGTCGGTATCCGGATATCGGATAAAGGGAATTCGACGTGACCTGTCAAACAGGTCATTAACCGAAGCTGCCCCCGCAACTGTAGGCGGTGAGTGTTTTTCTGACCAATGCCACTGGGAACCAACCCGGGAAGGCCAGGAAAAGCATGATGACCCGCGAGCCAGGAGACCTGCCGACATGAATGCGACGGACCGGGCGGGGTGCCCCGGAGAATGTCGGCTTATGTCCCGGTCTTCGGGAGCTCGCCAAGGTTTGACCTGAGCTCTGACCCCGACATCTTCCGCCATTTCCCGACACTTTTGCCAGTCCCTTGACAGTAGAAACGTGATCGTTATGTTATAACATAACATTTGTGGTGTGCTGTGTTTGGAGCAGGGAAACCTGATCCTGGCCAGTGCATCGGTGAAAGGAAGTCGAAGTGATCAATCACTATAAACGTGCGCTGGCGGTCGGGGTGTTTGCCGCTGGTTCTATGGCATCTGCCGCAAGTGTATCTGCAACCGAATATCCGCTTCAGATCCGCAATTGCGGGACCGTACTTCAGTTTGATTCTGCACCGGACCGCGTCGTGTCCCTTGGGCAAAGCACAACAGAAATCCTTTATTCACTCGGACTTGCCGACAAGGTCAAAGGGACCGGTGTCTGGTTTGGCCCGGTTATGGATGAATTCAAGGATGTGAACGCAACCGTTCCGCGTCTGGCTGATAATGATCCGGGATTTGAAACCGTGGTTGCGCAAAAGCCGCAACTGGTTGCCACCCAGTATCAATGGCATGTCGGTCCCAAGGGGATTGTCGGAACCACCGAGCAGTTCAACGAACTTTCCATTCCGGTTTATACCGCACCGGCCGATTGCGTCGGCAAGGACAATACGGGTGGCGGCGACGGTGTCCGCCATGACGATTTTACCATGAACCTGATTTATCAGGAGATCACCGATCTTGCGCAGATCTTTGATGTCGAGGATCGCGGCGAAGCCCTGATTGCCAAACTACAGGCCCGCGAAGCCCGGTCGCTGGAACAGGTGAAGGCAAGCGGACATGATAATGTATCTGCCGTTTTCTGGTTTTCGAGTGCCGAGATCAAAAGCGATCCCTATGTGGCTGGTAAAAATGGCGCAGCGGGTTATATCGCAGGCAAACTTGGGGTCACCAACATCATCGATAGTCCGGAAGAATGGCCGACCGTTGGATGGGAAACCATTGCACGTGCCAATCCCGATATCATCGTGATCGGCAAGATGGGGCGTCGCCGTTTCCCGGCAGATGACTGGCAGGTCAAAATGGACTTCCTGAAAACCGACCCTGTCACAAGCCAGATGAAGGCGGTGAAAAACGGCAATATCGTTGTGATGGATGCCCAGTCGATGGATCCGACAATCCGCCTGATCGAGGGGATTGAAACACTGGCCGAGGCCGTCGAACGACTAAGTGCTTCGAACTGATCGCATAAGGCAAAGGCGTTCGATATGCCCGGAGAATTCAATGTTTGAAAAAACGCCAGTTCATCCGCCTGCACAAAGACGGGCGGGACGGGCATATCTTGTGCGAACCGGTGCGGTTTTTTTCGCACTGGTCTTGCTGATCGGTGTGATTGCGATTGCCGCAGCCAAGGGGGAAACGGAAATCCCCCTTGGCACGGTTCTTCACACCATTGCCAATCACATCTGGAATGCCGGTTTCGACGTTGATCCGATTGATGGGGGGATCATCTGGAATTACCGCATATCAAGGGCGCTTGTGGCCGCCGCTTGTGGTGCATCGCTGGCGTTGTCAGGTGCGGTTTTGCAGGCGCTGTTGCGCAACAGTCTGGCCGATCCCTATTTGCTGGGTATTTCGGCAGGTGCATCGACCGGTGCGGTCAGTGTTGCGATCCTTGGTTTTGGTGCGGGGATGGTATCCCTGTCCCTTGGGGCCTTTGTCGGTGCACTGGTGGCATTCGGATTTGTTGCGCTTTTGGCTATTCCGGCGGGACGGAGTGCCGGGGCAATTATTCTGGCCGGTGTTGCCGGATCACAACTTTTTAACGCGCTGACATCATTCATCGTCACCAAGGCCGCGACCGCAGACGAGGCACGCGGCATAATGTTCTGGTTGCTTGGCAACCTCAGCGGGGTGCGCTGGCCCGATGTTTATCTTGCGCTTCCGGTCGCGGTGATCGGATTGCTGGTGTGTCTTTGGTATGCGCGTGCGCTTGATGCTTTTACCTTTGGTGTCGAGTCAGCCGCATCGCTTGGTGTGCCGGTTCGCCGGGTTTACGTGGTCCTGATTGCCGTTGCGGCATCCATGACCGCCGTGATGGTCAGTATCGTCGGTTCCATCGGGTTTGTTGGCTTGGTCATCCCGCATGCTGCGCGCTTTTTTGTCGGAACGCGCCACGGGCTGTTGTTGCCGGTATCCGCCCTGATCGGGGCGATGTTCCTGGTGGCGGCTGATATCGTGTCGCGCATCATTCTTGATGGTCAGGTATTGCCAATCGGGGTGATAACAGCCCTGATCGGGGCACCGGCCTTTGCGCTTATCCTTTGTCATGGAAGGGTTCTGCGATGACCCTTGAATTGCGCAATGTCGGCTGGAATGCCGGGTTCAAGAAAATCATCAGTGATGTGTCACTCAGCGTGGAGCGGGGTGAGTTTCTGGGGCTGATCGGGCCGAACGGGTCGGGTAAAACCAGCCTGATGACGGTTCTTGCCGGTATTCGTGCACCCTCAACAGGGCAGGCGTTGCTTGTTGGTCAGGCCATGAAAAAGATCGGGCGTCGCAATCTGGCGCAACAGATCGGTTTTGTTGAACAGCAGGCCGATACGATTGACCGTATTACGGTACGCGAGGCGGTTTCGCTTGGCAGAACGCCATATCTGAGTTTGCTTTCACCATGGTCTGAACGTGATGATGAAATCGTTGCGGATGCGCTTGGCAGTGTCGAAATGTCCCAGATGGCAGATCGTATGTGGCAGACCCTGTCGGGCGGGGAAAAGCAGCGTGTGCATATCGCGCGTACCCTGGCCCAGCAGCCTGACTTTTTGTTGCTTGATGAACCAACCAACCATCTCGACATCCATCACCAGTTGGGATTGCTTGAACTGGTGCGCGCGCTTCCGGTGACGGTGGTGGCCGCCCTGCATGATCTGAACCATGCCGCGATGTTCTGTGACCGCATTGCAATGATGGATCGTGGTAAACTGATTGCGGTCGGAACACCGGAACAGATTTTAACGGCGCAAAATCTGCGCGATGTTTTCGGGGTTGCCGCCGATATCGAAATTGATGATCAGGGCCGCTGTCATATCCGCTATCACGTCGGAACATCGGGCCATGCGGGCATAAAAAAAGACCGGGTTGCGTAACCCGGTCTTTTGGAAATCCGATCTGGAACGGCTTATGCCTGTTCGCGGGCAACTGCGCGCCAGCCGATATCACGGCGGCAGAAACCACCGTCCCAGTCAATTGCATCAACGGCCTCATAGGCGCGTTGCTGGGTTTCGGTAACGGTCGTGCCGCGTGCGGTTACGCCAAGAACGCGGCCACCGGTCGCAACCAGCTTGTCGCCATCCATTTTGGTGCCAGCGTGCAGAACCTTGACCTTGTCCATGGCATCCGCGGCCGCGACATTTTTGATCTCGGTGCCTTTTTCATAAGATCCCGGATAGCCCTTTGCTGCCATGACAACCACCATCGCGGTTTCGTCATGCCATTCCGGTTTGACTTTATCGAGGGTGCCGGTCGCCGCACCATCAAGGATATCAAGAACGTCTGATTTCAGACGGGTCATCAGGACCTGACATTCCGGATCACCGAAACGAATGTTGTATTCGATCAGCTTTGGGTTGCCTTCATCGTCAATCATCAGACCGGCAAACAGTACGCCCTTGAACGGATGGCCTTCATTGGCCATGCCCTTGACGGTCGGGACGATGATCTGTTCCATGACTTTGGCTTCGACCGCATCGGTGAAAACCGGGGCCGGGGAATAGGCGCCCATGCCACCTGTATTCGGACCCGTATCGCCTTCGCCAACCGCCTTGTGGTCCTGGGCTGCGACCAGCGGGATAACGTTTTCGCCGTCACAAACCGCAAAAAATGAGGCTTCCTCACCTTTGAGGAATTCCTCAATCACGATTTCCGCGCCAGCATCGCCAAACTTGCCGCCAATCATGCATTCATCAATCGCGGCAAAGGCTTCGTCATTTGTCATACAAATGGTGACACCCTTGCCCGCTGCCAGACCGTCGGTTTTTACCACGATCGGCGCGCCATGCTTTTCGACAAATGCCTTGGCATCTGCCGGATTGGTGAAACGGCCATAGGCCGCGGTCGGGACACCGAATTTTGCGACCATGTCCTTCATGAAGCCCTTGGAGCCTTCAAGCTGGGCTGCGGCCCTGGAGCAACCAAACGACTTGATACCCGCCGCGTCGAGCGCATCAACAAGGCCAGCCACCAGCGGGGCCTCGGGGCCGACAACCACCAGATCGACGGCATTGTCCTTGGCGAAGGTTACCAGACCGTCGATATCGCCATCGGAAATCGCGACACATTCGGCGGAATCCGCGATCCCGGCATTGCCCGGTGCACACCACAGTTTGGAAATGCGCGGGCTGCGCGCAATGGCCCAGCACAATGCGTGTTCACGTCCGCCGCCGCCAACGACCAGAACCTTCATGACTTTATCCTTCGACTTGTCCGATTGCTTGATGGTCCATGCGCGATGAACTAGGCTAGACCCAAACGCCATCCCGCAAAATGATTCAATGTGCGGGCTTTTAGCATAAAGTACCCTTGATGACGCAAGATTTGTTCGACCCCTATGCCCCGGTACCGGAAACCCCTGTGAAATCGGGAAATACGCCCGAATTTTCGGTTTCGGATTTGTCCAATGCGCTCAAACGCACGGTCGAGGATGCCTTTTCCTTTGTCCGGGTGCGCGGGGAAATTTCCGGCTTTAAACAGGCCAGCAGCGGCCACATGTATTTGGCACTCAAGGATGACAAGGCGGTTCTTGATGGCGTGTGCTGGCGCGGGCAGGCGACCAAACTTGGTCTGGTGCCCGAAGACGGCATGGAAGTCATCGTTACAGGACGCCTGACGACATTCCCGGGCCGTTCGAAATATCAGATCGTTATTGAAAGCATGGAAGTGGCGGGCGAAGGCGCGCTGCTTAAACTGCTTGAAGAACGCAAAAAGAAACTTGCCGCCGAAGGTCTGTTTGACCCGGATCGTAAAAAGCCGATCCCGTTTCTACCCAATGTCATTGGTATTGTGACCTCTCCCACCGGGGCGGTGATCCGCGATATCATGCATCGTCTGCGCGAACGTTTTCCGCGCCGGGTTCTTTTGTGGCCGGTGCTGGTTCAGGGGCAGGGTGCTGCCGAACAGGTGGCCGAGGCCGTGCGGGGCTTTAATGATCTTTTACCCTATGGGCAAATCCCCCGTCCGGACGTCTTGATCGTCGCGCGTGGCGGCGGATCGCTTGAAGATTTGTGGTGCTTTAACGAGGAAGTCGTTGCCCGTGCGGTGGCGGACTCCGATATTCCGGTGATTTCGGCGGTCGGGCACGAAACTGATACGACGCTGATTGACTTCGTATCAGACCTGCGCGCACCAACGCCAACCGGGGCGGCCGAAAAGGCCGTGCCGGTCCGTATGGACCTGATCGGTCAGGTCGAGGAAGATGGTCTGCGACTGGCACAGGCGGTCCGTCGTTTGGGTCTTGAAAAGAAAACTGCACTTGAAAGTCTGGCGCGTGGTTTGGGTGATCCCAAAAGGATGCTCGAAGAACGTGCGCAGATTCTCGATAACTGGGCGGATCGTTTGCCACGCGCAGCCGTAAACCTGACAGCGCAGGCACGTGCGCGTCTGAACGAGGCCAGTGCGCGTCTTGTCAGTCCGCGAGAACAGCTTTCGGAAAAACGCGGGCGTCTTGAAAATGCGGCATTGCGTCTGGATGGTGCAATGAAATCCGCCCTTCAGATGCAGCAATCCCGACTTGACCGGGCATCTGCCGGGTTGCGTCCGACCGATGCCAAACGCGATATCCTGCGCGCGGACAAACAAATTGCTGATCTTGCTGGCCGAATGCAGGCGGCAGTGCGCAACACGCTTACGCGTGAGGCCGAAGGACTGGCGCGTTACGACCGGCTTCTGGAAAGCTATTCCTATCGCAATGTTCTTAAACGCGGCTTTGCGGTCGTGCGGGATGGTGCGGGCAACCTTGTTGGCAAGTCGGGCGATCTGGTGACCGGCCAGCCCTATGATCTTGAGATGGGCGACGGCATCACCCGTGTTACGGCGGGCGAGGGCGTTGGAACCCCGGATCCCGCGCCAGTGCAGCGCCAGGATGATAGTGCTAACATCGCTGATCCGAACCTTGCCACATCGGCGCCCGAAACATCCGCCAAACCGAAACCGTCAAAGAAGAAAAATCCGCGACCACAGGAAGATGACAGACAGGGGAGCCTTTTGTAATGCGCTTGGCATTTAAAACCATTATCGCAGCCGCCAGTCTGTTGGGCGCCAGCATCACGGCACAGGCGGCCGAGCCGACCTATAAAGGCCAGTTTGTTCAGGGCGGGATTGTCTTTGGCCAGACAGCGGCGGGCGATGCCATTTTTCTGGATGATGAAGCGATTGATACCATTGCACCCGATGGTCGTTTCATCATCGGCTTCCCGCGCGACTATGAAGGCCCGGCCAAGCTGACAATCCGGCATTCGGACGGCAGCACCGAAGAATTCGCCTATGACATTGGTGATCGCGCGTTTGACATTCAGCGGATTGATGGCCTGCCCAAAAAGATGGTCACCCCCGATCCCGAGGTCATGAACCGGATCAAGGATGATAACCGTCAGGCCCGCGAAGCACGTGTCGAACGCTTTACCGAGAACTTCCTAGAAAACGGGTTCATCTGGCCAGCGATTGGTCCGATCAGCGGTGTCTATGGATCGCAACGCATTTTAAATGGCGAACCGCGATCCCCGCATTGGGGAGTAGATATTGCCGTTCCGACCGGAACGCCGGTTGTGGCACCGGCTGACGGGATCGTGACGCTGGCCCATCCCGATATGTATTTTTCCGGGGCGACGCTGTTTCTTGATCACGGACTGGGTATGGTGTCGGCCTTTTTGCATCTGGCTGAAATCGATGTCAAAGTTGGCGATGTGGTCAGGCAGGGGGATGTGATTGCCAAGGTGGGGGCATCGGGCCGGGCGACCGGGCCGCATCTGGATTGGCGGATCAATGTCGGGGCCGCACGGGTCGATGCCCAATTGCTGGTCCCGCCGATGGAAGAAGCGCAAAAGGCGGCAAACGCCAACAACTGACGGGAAACGCAAACCATGAAAAAGCACGGGGCCGTCGCCGCAGGACATGATGTCACAGCACTTGCGGCTGCCCGTGTGCTTGAAGAAGGTGGTAATGCGTTTGACGCGGTGGTGGCTGCGATGTGGGCGGCCTGTGTTGCCGAACCCGTATTGGCATCCCTTGGCGGTGGTGGCTTTGTCATGGCGCGTCCTGCGGGCAAACCGCCGCGCCTTTATGATTTCTTTGTCGAAACGCCACTTGAAAAACGATCCCGCGAAGATCTGGAATTCGAGAGCCGCCTTGCGACCTTTGCCGGTGGCGTAACCCAGGAATTTCATGGCGGATACGGTTCAGCTGCGACACCGGGTGTTGTGGCGGGCCTGTTTAAAATCCATGCCGATCTGGCCCGTTTGCCAATGGCGCAACTGGCTGAACCGGCCATGATCGCCGCACGGGATGGCGTGGTTCTCGATGACTTTCAGCGCTATGTGATGGGGATCGTTGAACCCTTGTTGGCGTTTGCCCCCGATAGCCGGACAATCTTTGGTAAACCGGGCCACACCGACGAGGCCGGGTTTGAACTGCTTGAGAGTGGCGCGCTTCACGTCCAAACCGACCTGGCAGATAGCATCGATTATCTGGTGCGAACCGGGGCAGACGGGTTTTATCGCGGTGATCTGGGGCATGCGCTGGTAACGGAATGCAAGGAGTTCGGTGGGTATCTCGGTGCCGGGGATATGGCAGCCTATCGTGTTCTGGTGCGTGATCCGCTGCTTGTCAGCGGGCGAAAGGGACGCTTCATTCTGAACCCGCCACCGGCATCGGGCGGTGTTCTGGTCGGATTTGGGCTTAAGCTGGCGCGCGAGATGTCCTTGGGGAGTTTCGGATCGGCCCGTCATCTTGAAGCCATGTCACGGATTATTCATGCCACGGGGCTGGTTCGCGGGGATTATGGCGCAACCTCGGCCATTCTTGCCGACGAGCTTTGCGAACGGTATCGCCTGATGATCGGCGAACGCCCGTTGAGCCAGCAGGGAACAACCCATATTTCGGTCGTTGATGAAGACGGGAACCTTGCGGCTGCGACGATATCGAACGGATCGACATCGGGCCGGATCGTTCCGAAAACCGGGATCATGATGAATAACATGCTGGGCGAGGCTGATCTTTCACCCGACGGGTTCCATCTATGGCCGTGCGGCGTTCGGATGACATCCATGATGACGCCTGCGCTTTACCTTGGCGATGACGGGAATTCGGTGGCATTGGGGTCGGGCGGATCTAATCGTATCAGATCGACGATGCTTCAGGTCCTGTTGAATATCGATGCCTTTGACATGACCCTGCATGGGGCGGTTTCCGCACCGCGCATGCATGTTGAGGATGATCTTCTATCCGTTGAACCGGGATTTGATGACGCCTTGCTTGATCAACTGAGTCTTGAAAATCAAAGCCGTTGGGACAGCGAAGATATGTTCTTTGGCGGGGTGCATGCCGCCAAGGTCAGTGCGGATGGCATGACTTTTTCTGCCGTCGGCGATGCAAGACGCAACGGGCATCACATCAGCATTTCGAAAGACTGACTTATCAGAATAACCCGACCCGTTCCTTGACGGCCCGACGGCTGGAAGCAAGGATGCTTTCGGCTTGTTCATCATCAAAGGTTGCCCGTGCCATGGCAAGGGCCCCGGCCATTTCACTTGTCAGGGATTTTGCCAAAGATGCGGTATCGACGGATTTCGGTTCGATCTGTTCGAGATGTTCCGTGATGACCTGATGCATCATGGAAAGGCCGCGTCCAAAGGCCTGTTTTCCGGCGGCGTCCATACGGGCTACATCACCTGAAAGTGCTGCCATCGGGCATCCTGTTTCGGGGTGATCACGGTGGTCACGCCCCAGATAAAGATCGATGTAAAGACGCAAACCCTGAGATGGTGTACCGTTTGCCAATGTTCTGGTCAGATGAATAAGGGTTGTTTCAAACATCTCGGTGATGGTTTGTGCGACAAGGTCTTCCTTGGATTTGAAGTGGGCATAAAAGCCGCCATGGGTCAGACCGGCCTCTGACATCAGCTTGGCAACGCCAACGCCATCCGGCCCTTTGAGACGGATGGTCTGCGACGCACTGGCAAGAATGCGTTTGCGGGTTTCTTCCTTGTGGCTGGCATCATAACGCATGGCAAAATCCGGTTCATTGGTGGAGCAACCCTTCCCGAATGCGTAAATCGGGAAGGGTTGCTTAAAGCATGAAGAAACAGCGCTGTCACGCGGTGGTGACAAAGCTTGCCCGACGAATGATTTTGTCGCCACCGCGCGCCTGCGCACCAAGGGACTGGATTTGATCATGGGGTGTGCCGCGCTCAAAGGCGCTTACCGACGTCAGTCTGTCAATTTGATCCTGTGTCAGATGAACATCAAGCGCACCAAGTGTCGCGTCAAGTTGGGACAGGGTACGGGGCCCGAGGATCGGAACCATGCCGGTCGACAGATTGCGGGATTGATCAAGCAGCCATGCAATGGCGACATTTGCAGGTGTTGTATCGGCCTCTGTCGCGATGCTGATGACGGTATCAAGAATTGCAGTTTTGCGACCTGATTGTTCAGAGTGAACAAGAATACCCCCCAGCCCCTGCAGGCGGCCCTGTTCGTTGTTGCGGTATTTTCCGGTCAACATGCCACCTGCCAATGGTGACCAGGTGGTGATGCCAAGTCCAAGGGCATCGGCCATCGGGATCAGGTCGCGCTCAGCACTGCGTTCGACCAGATTATATTCGGTTTGAATAGCAACAAGCGGCGACCAGCCGCGAAGTTCGCCAATCATGTCCGCGCGTGCGATGCGCCATGCCGGAAAATTTGAAAGGCCCGCATAATGGATTTTCCCGGCCTGTACGAGGTCTTCAAAGCCCCGCATGATTTCTTCCATCGGGGTGGTTTCGTCGGTGAAGTGTGCCCAATAGAGGTCGATATGGTCTGTTTTTAGCCGTTTGAGGCTGGCTTCGACCGAGCGGACCATGTTTTTTCGGCTGTTGCCCGACTTGCTGATGCTGCCATCATTTTCGGCACCCATTGTATATTTGCTTGAAAGCACAAAATGGTCGCGGTCATTGGCAATCAGTTGACCAACGAATTCTTCGGACTGGCCAACCTGATAGGTATCAGCGGTATCAATGAAAAATCCGCCTGCCTCTGCATAGCGGTCAAAAATCTTTCTTGCCTCTGCAAAATCGCTTCCATATCCCCAGCCCGTGCCGAAATTGCCGGTACCAAGGGCCAGTTGGGATACACGCAGCCCGGATTTGCGACTTAAAACCTGATTTCCGATGGTCATTTCTGTGATCCTTCTCAAGCGATGCCGACTGGCATGTTGAATTAAATTATGGTCGTAATTTAATATAAAATTATGATCATAATATAAAAAGGCAAGCAGAAACTTTCCACGGATGTGATCGGGGATCAGTTATCGCAGGGGTAATGTTGAAAAAGGTGTTCGGGAATAAGGTATTGGCCTGACAAGGTTCGGCAAATCAAATGCACTTCAGTCAGGCAGGTTCACCGGGAATTTTCCGTGTTTCAGGTTTTTAACCAAAGGACTCGGTGGCCATGTCTTTGTAATATGGTTTCCGAACCTCTTAACGCGGGACGTCGTCGACGGCCCGAACATCAAGCAACGGTGCCGCGTCGATGTTTTCGGCATTCATCATGGAAGCTACACGCTGCATGGATGAGAGAAGCTGGGTCTTTTCCCAGTCGGGCAAGCCTTCGAACTGCTTGATGAATTCTTCATGAAGCATGGTGGGTGCGGTGGCCAGAACGGCACGTCCGGCCTCGGTCAGGAAGGTATTTACCACACGTTTATCCGTTGAACTGCGGCGGCGTTCGGCAAGGTCGCGCTGTTCAAGGCGGTTCAGAATTGTCGTGACAGTCGCCTGACTGAGCGACACATGGTTGGAAATCCGTTTGACCGTGACATTCTGCAATTCGTCAATGGCGCGCAGAACCATCACCTGCGGGATGGTCAGGCCGCACACTTTCATCACGCGCTTTGAATGCAAATCCGTCGCCCGGATAATCTGGCGCAAGGCGACAAGAATATCCTGCCAATAGGTTTCGGTCATGGCGTTCCCTTTTGCTTTTAGGGGCGTGTGAAAGTCAGTGTTATCGGGTAACGGGCTTTGTGTTTTTGTTCAAGACCATTTGTCTTGCGACAAAGTGCGCCTGCAAATTCCAAACCTATCTGAAACGCTGGATCACGGCGAAGATCAGCGAGAAAATCGCAATCAGGATGATGGCAACGGTTGCAATCAAAAGGGCCTGTTTTGTGCGCAATTCATTGGCTTGTTTAAGCTCGATATAGGCGATCACATTGTGTCGAAGCTGATCCATTTCCGGTGCAACATCAAGTCCGCTTAGATAAAGTCTGGCCCCGGCACGTGCCAAAAGATCATTGGTCTTGTTCATTTGCTGGGTGAAAAGAGCGTACCGTTCCTCGGTATCGGCAAGGTCACCTGTCAGATCGTCTTCGTTATCGCCAGCGCGCGCAATCGTGATTGTGGTTTTGATCAGGCTGTTTGCATCGGCCTCGACACATTCGGAAAGGGTGGCACGCGGCTGGTCATCCGAGCATTCCACTGCGCGATTGCCATATTCCTCAAGTGCCTTGCGCAAATGTTCCTTAAGCTGTTTGTCGAGTTCGGAGACCTGCAAGCGGATGTCGCGCGCTGTGCTGCGGATTTCAGAAACGTCCTGATCAAGCGCCATGCTTGGCCAAACGGCAAACATCGATCCGGCAATCAATAAACAAACAATGACCAGGAAACGGCTCAAAAAGGGGGACTCCAGCGTTCGATCAGAACATCAAGCCGCAAGTCTGAGGCAATGGTGTTCCTATTGGGTTAATGCACCGGCCGGAATTTCAAGCAGATCAGTTCGGCCAGCGGCGATGAACCCAAAGCCATTGTTCCGGGCGTTCGCGTATCCAGGATTCCAGAACCGCGTTTACATCGGTCATGATCTTGGCGACATCAGCGTGGCGGTCGCCGGTTCTGGTGACTGGAAGTGCCGGATAGAACGTCATGCGAAAATGCGCACCTTGTAGTCGTTCAACCCGCACCGGAATGATCGGTGCGTCATATTTCAGGGCAAATTGCGCAAGTGCGGGGGCAGTCATCGCATCACGGCCAAAAAACGGGACCGGGATGCCGTCACTCATTTTCTGATCGACCAGCATGCAGGCATGACCGCCCTGTTTCATAAAGCGTGTCAGTTTGCGTGCACCATCGGGGCCTTTTTGCACCAATTGCCCGCGGAAAGTCTTGCGCGCGCGCATGAACAGATCATCCACCCATGGATTGTCCGGTGCGCGATAGACACTCATCATGTCCATCTCAAGCACGACTGCGATGCACATGCTGACTTCCCAGTTGCCGATATGCCCGGTAAAGAACAGACCGGGTTTGCCGTCATCTTTAAGCGCACGTCCATTTTCCGCACCGACGATTTCAATGCGGGAACCACCGGGCCGCATTTTATGCAGATGCGGTATTTCGGCCGCAGACCGGCCAAGATTTTCCCACATATCGGCGATGATTTTTTCGATCTCGTCAGCGGACTTTTCAGGAAAGGCCTTGATCAGATTGTTTCGCGCCTTTTTGGATTGTCCGACTTTGGTGCCAATGGTGCGCAGTAACCAGCCGCCGAAATTTGACGCCATATCAACCGGCATGATCGCAAACAGCCAATAAAGAAGATACGCCCCGAACCCCTGAAGCGGGTGGGAGATGTATTTTTGGCGCATCCGGTAGAGATTGCTGTTCTTATCCATCGGCAAGTACTGTCTTCACAATCTGGGCAAGCTGATCGGGTGTCTCGAACACCAGTCGAATGTCGAGACTGTTTATGCCGACACGGCTTTCCAAAGGCAAGCGCATCAGATCTTTTTGCGTCGTAACCAGTGTTGCGTCCAGACGTGCTGCATTCATGCGCAGGGTCTTTAGCTCGTCGGTTGTAAACACATGATGATCATCAAAGTCGTTTGTTGCAACGATCCCGGCACCAATTGATTTCAGGGTGTCATAGAATTTTTGAGGGCGTCCTATGCCGGCAAAGGCCAGGACTTTCTTGCCTGCAAACTCTGATCCGTTGATCGGCTCGATCCGGGCACGCAACACAGGGACGGATGCCGGAAGGTTGGTAATAAAGGCGGGCGTTTCATCCCCGATCAGGATGATGGCGCGGACTTTCTCCAAACCACTGAGCAGCGTTTCACGCATTGGACCAGCAGGCATGACACGGCCATTGCCAATCCCGTACCGGCTGTCGATGACGGCAAAACTGCAATCCTTGATCACGGACGGGTTCTGTAAGCCATCATCGAGAATGATGGCATCCGCACCGGCGTTACGGGCCGTTTCGGCACCCAGAAAGCGCTCACGCGATACCCATGCAGGGCCATGCTGTGCGAGCAAAAGGGGCTCGTCCCCAACCCCGGATGCCGTGTCATGAACGGGATCAACGCGATGGGGCCCGGCGACCGATCCCCCGTATCCGCGACTGACAAAATGCGGGGTGCGACCCAGTGCTGTCAGAATGTCATACAGCGCAACAGCGGTCGGGGTTTTGCCCGCACCACCAACCGTGAAATTGCCCACGCAAAATACGGGGCACCCCGGATGACGTGGGGTGGTGGATTTGTTGCGGATACAGGCACCTGCCTGCCAAAGCAGGGACAACGGACTTAAGATTTTCGGGACAAGGCCATCTTGCCGCCAGAAAAGCGGATCACGCATGATCCACCTCGTCGATTGCTTTTTGCGCCATTAACGGGCGCAAGGCATCAACGGTGCGCTCAAGGACTTCGGCCTTGGAATTGGCGTATTGAAGGGCCGCGGCGGCAACCTTTCGTGCTGCGGCGTGATCACGCAACAAGGCACCAACCTGACGGCATAGATCATCGGCATCCGTTGCAAGGCGGCACGCTCCGACGGCGCGCATTTCTTCACTGATTGTGGTGAAGTTGCTCATATCCGGGCCGTGCAGAATGGCACAGTCAAGCCGGGCCGGTTCAAGCGGGTTCTGGCCGCCACTTGCACAGAGGGTTTTGCCCATAAAGCAGACCGGTGCGATACGGTAGAACAGGCCGAGCTCGCCAATGGTATCGGCAAGATAAATATCTGTTCCCGGTGTGATCGCATGGCCGCGGCTTCGCCGGGCAACTTGCAATCCCTGTGCGATCAGGTCTTCCTCGATATCCTCGGCGCGGTCGGGATGACGTGGCACAATGATGGTCAGAAGTCCGACCTGTTCATGGGCGAGCTTTTTGTGGATATCACCGGCAACGTGCTCTTCCCCGGCAAAGGTACTTGATGCCAGCCAGACCGGGCGTTGACCGATCTGTTCTTGCAGATTGGCAAGTTCGGTTGCGTCCGCCGGAAGCGGCGGGGCGGCAAATTTCAGGTTGCCGACCGTTTTTACATTGCTTGCACCCAGACTTTCAAAGCGTCGACTTTCTTCATCGCTTTGGGTCAGAACAAGGTCAAAGGCGGCAATGACCGGACGGATAAAGGACGGGAAGCGGGAATATCCCTTGAAGCTTTTTTCCGAGATACGGCCATTCAGCAGTGCAAGTTTTACCCCGGCCTTATGCGCCTTGGTCAGCATGTTCGGCCAAAGGTCACTTTCAAGCCAAAGGGCAATGTCGGGCTTCCAGTGATGGAGAAAACGCGCGACACAGACCTGGCGATCAATCGGAACAAACTGGTGAATGACCCCCTTGGGCAGGCGGGCATGCATCAATTCCGCCGATGTTACGGTTCCCGTGGTGACCAGAACGGACAAACCGGGGTAACGACGGCGAATTTCGTCAATGACGGGAAGAGCCGAAAGGGATTCTCCGACACTTGCGCCGTGGATCCAGACAAGATGCCCCTTGGGGCGCATGGCACTTGGATGACCGAACCGCTCACCGATGCGACCGGGATCTTCCTTGCCGCGTTTCTTGCGCCGGTTCAGATAGAAATGGAGTGCTGGTCCGAGCAGGCGGGTTGCTGCGCGATATGCATAAAACAGGCTCATTGCCCGGTTTCCCCTGCTGCCATGGCAGAACGTTTCTGTTTTGGCACTTCGTCTGGCCCGGCAGGCGGAATGGCGTTAAGGCCAAGGGCGACGTCCGTGCTTTGTGTCAGCGCGGTCAGGGCATTTTCAAGTTCCAGCCGCTTGGCTTCCAGTCCGGCATCGTCAAGTTTGCGATCGACAAAGATCGGCTCCCCCCAATGAAATACCCCGCGAGAGAACGGTAATGGCAGGATGAACCGGTCCCAGCTGCCAATCACCTTGCGGTTGGAGGCGGAATAGGTCAGTGGGAAAATAGGCACATTTGCCATGCGAGCGGCCTGAATGATCCCGTCGGATGCGCGCATACGCGGGCCTCGCGGGCCATCGGGCGTCATGCCAACGACTTCGCCCGCTTTCAATACTTTCAGGATCTGGCGAAGGGCAGCGGCACCGCCTTTGCCCTTGCCGGTCGATCCTGCAATTGTCTTGATGTCAAATTGCGCAATGGTTCGCGAGATGATTTCACCATCACGATGAGACGAAATCAGCATGTTGAACGGGCGATCACCTGCGACCGAACGCCAAGTATAGGGCATCATCAAAAGACGCTGATGCCAGAACGCCACAATGAAGGGTTTGCCCTCTGTCAGATAATGAGCGGGATGATCGCCGCCTTTGGTTTCCCAGCGTCCGGTTCGACGAATGAAACGGACATAGGTTGCCGCAAGCCAGCACAAAGTGCTGCGCATCGTGTCGCTTTTGATGATCCGCTTATGCCACTGCACGCCTGATTATCCTGAAATTACCCGGATCAGTTTCCGTTTTCCTCAGAGAATTGCAAGTTATAGAGGTTCGCATAAGCGCCTCCCAGTGCAAGCAATTCTTCATGTTTACCTTGCTCGATGACGCGACCATTATTGATCACACAGATTTTGTCGGCATCAACGATGGTCGACAAACGGTGCGCAATCACAAGGGTCGTACGGCCTTTCATCAATTCGGCAAGCGCACCCTGAATGTGACGCTCTGATTCTGTATCAAGGGCCGAGGTGGCCTCGTCCAGCAACAGGATCGGTGCGTTTTTCAGCATGGCGCGCGCAATGGCGATACGCTGACGCTGGCCACCCGAAAGCTTCACACCATGCTCACCGACAATGGTGTCATAGCCATTTTCAAGTTGCAGGATGAAATCATGGGCGGCGGCGTGACGGGCTGCTTCTTTAATCTCGGCATCGCTTGCACCCGCACGACCATAGGCGATGTTGGCGCGCACTGTATCATCAAACAGGGTGATTTCCTGACTGACCAATGCCGTTGCCTTGCGAAGACTTTCAAGCGTGATGCCGCGAATGTCCTGACCATCAATGCTGATCGCACCGTTATCGATGTCATAAAAGCGCGGGATCAGGTTCAGAATGGTAGATTTGCCGGCCCCGGACGGCCCGACGAGGGCGACGGTTTCACCAGCCTTGATATCAAGATCAATATCGCGAAGCGCGGTGATTTCCGGGTTATAGGAAAACGCGACATTTCTGAAATTGATATTGCCGCCCGAAACTTTCAGTTCCCTGGCATCCGGGGCGTCCTTGATCCCGGGTTCGATATCGAGAACCGTGAAAACGCGCTGCGATGCTGCAAGACCCTGTTGCAAGGTGATGTTGATATTTGCCAGACGCTTTACCGGCTCATATGCAAGCAAGAGTGCTGTGATAAAGGCAAAGAAGCTGCCCGGATCGCTCGATCCGTCAATTACGCGGCTGCCGCCATAAATGATGATCGCAGTGATCGCAGCACCACCGAGTGTTTCCATGATGGGGGACGAACGTGCACTGACAGTTTGCGCCTTGAAGCTGAGATTAAAGACAATTTCAACAAGTCTGCCCATACGCGAACATTCATAAGGCTCCATGCCATAGGCTTTGACGTGGCGAATGCCCTGGAAAGTCTGTTCAAGCAGTGTCGCGAATTCACCGATCTGCTGTTGGGTATTGGCCGACACTTTACGCATCCGGCGTCCCAGACGCGCAATTGGATAAATTGCTGCGGGAAAGACCGTGAACGCAATAATGGCAAGCAGCCAGTCTTTGTAGAACATCACGCTGATCAGAACGATTGCCGTCAGCAGGTCCTTGCCAAAGCCGGTCAGCGAGTTCGAGACAGCCGCGCGCATTGCCGTGATGTCATTGGTAAAGCGGGTTATCAGCTTGCCGGTATTGGTGCTGTGGAAAAAGCCGATATCAAGACGAATGACATGCTCGTAAAGACGGTTCTGGATATCTGCCAGAATACGCCCGCCGACATAGCTCATCAAAACGGTCTGGCCGTAATTTGCAAAGCCTTTAAGAGCAAACGACCCCAGCACTGCTGCGCCAACAGGGACCAGCATTGCCTCTTTTTTATTGATGAAGACATCATTGATGATCGGATCCATCAACAGGGCATAAAGTCCCGTTGCGCCTGCCATCAGAGCCATACACAGAAGGGCAAGGAAAATCTTGCCGAAATAGGGGGCAACGGCGTCCTTGACGATGCGCTTGACCAGAGGCCAGGTTCCCCAATGTTCTGTAGTGTGGTCCATGGAGTTTTCGGGCAATTGCTTCTTCCTGGTCGCTTCCGCCATTTCCACATTGTATCGGATTGATACTAACGATATGGATAGGGCTTCAAAATAATATCAAAGACACGCGCTGTTGCTAACATGCCGGGAGTTGGGCGGCAAGCCGCAGGACGCGCGCGACGGGCACAAAATTACTTTGCTGTTTAGCAGGGTACGAAGAGCGACATATAAGACAAAATAATGAACGAGCAACTACACGCACTTGTAGAGCACACAATTGCTCAAGGTGTTGGCGCACGGGTTTTTCCGCTGAGCTGGAATGGCAGGCGTATCTGGGTCAAGCAAGCGGTGCCGGCAAAGCAGAAAGTCTGGCATCGGTTGCAGCGATTTTTGGCCAATATCACCGGCATTCCCCTGTTGCGCCCAACGGTGTCGCCGGGCGGAAAAGCGGGTCTCGATAGCGAGGCCGCGACGCTTCGTAACCTTGCTGCCAAGGGTATTCTGGTGCCGGACCTGATTGACGAAGGTGCCGGCTGGATTGCGATTGGCGACAATGGCGGGATACTGAAATCCTTCATCGAAGATGAAGTGCGCGCCGGGAATGATGATAAGGTCAAATCATACATAACGGCCGCCGCCAAAGCCTTGGCCCGATTGCATATGGCAGGGGTCTCACATGGGGCACCGTTGCTTCGAAACATGACGAACCGCGAAGATGGCGAGATCGGCTTTATTGATTTTGAAGAAGATCCCAATGCCCGAATGCCGGTCGCAGATGCACAGGCGCGCGACGTTTTGCTGTTTGTTTTTTCCATTCAGCGCGAATTCAAAAAACGTCCGGAACTGTTGCGTGCAGGATGGAGTGCATATGTCACAGCGGCGGGCAAGGATGCAGCGCAGCTTTTGCCACTGCGCAAGGTAATCCGTCTTTTGCGTCCGGTTTACCTGATCCTGCGTCCGTTCCGCAGATGGCTTGGCACCGATGCGCTTAACGGGCTTCTGGCCTATCGCACATTGCGCAAAAGTCTTTATCGTAATTAATTGTCCCGACTGGCCCCGCTTATTGCGCGGGTTGCCCAATCGGGACGGTGCCGGTTTCATGGCTGTCCGGTTCGGACGGGGTGTCCATGTTGCCGGTTCGTGCCGCATCATCAAGGGAAATGCGGATGGCCTCGATCCCGTCAAACCCGCCGGAAAAGGGTGCAAGATTGTGCAGGAACTGATTGGCGGAATTTTGCCAGCTATATTGTTCGGCCAGCGCACGGGCATCTTCTGATTTAAGGTCAAGGGCGGCGAGTGCCGCCTCGCGAAGATCGGCATCAATCGCGCCTGCCTTGGTGCCGCGCACGATATCGGCGGGCCCCTGAACCGGGAAGACGGCAACAGGGGTTCCCGATGCAAGTGCTTCAAGGATCACAAGGCCAAACGTGTCGGTCTTGCTTGGAAACACAAACACATCCGCAGAGGCAAAAGCCTTGGCCAGATCTTCGCCAACCTTTTTGCCAAGGAACTGAGCATTGGGATACTTGCCCTTAAGCTCATTCAGTTGCGGGCCATCGCCGACCACGAACTTGGTGCCGGGCAAGTCAAGATCAAGAAAATGACCAATATTCTTTTCAACCGCGACCCGGCCAACGAACAGCCAATGCGGTTTGGGAAAATCGCCAAAGCTTGCATCCGGGCGTGGCCGAAACAGATCAAGATCAACCCCGCGCGACCAGATATGCAGATTATCAAAACCCCAGTCGGAAAGTTCCTGGCGCAGGCTTTCGGTTGCCACCATCACCGAACGGGACTTCGAATGGAACTTTCGCATGCCGCGATAGGTGATCGAAAGCGGTAACCGCCAGCGCGCATGAATATATTCGGGAAAACGCGTGTGATAGGCGGTTGAGAACGGCAGGCCGTGTTTGAGGCAATAGGACCGTGCCGCCTGTCCAAGCGGTCCTTCGGTAGAGATGTGAATTGCAACCGGGTGCAGGGCCTCGATCATTTTTGCCATCTTGCGTTTGGCAAACAGGGCAAGGCGGATTTCCGGATAGGTCGGGCATGGAATGGTTTTGAACTGATCGGGCGAGATGACGTGAACGTCATGCCCCATCTCGCCCAACTCGCCGCGTACGGTTTCAAGGGTACGGACAACACCGTTTACCTGTGGGTACCAGGCATCGGTTACGATCAGTATTTTCATGCAGTCTTTCCAATTGGTGCATCATTGCGTTTTTTTGATGCACCTGATGTGGAGCTGCCCGTGCTATGGGCGATGCGGAACATGGAAATCAGTTTGCCAAGACCCAGTGACGGGGCGCTTGATGCATCGCGGCCCGGATTGGAATGGCTCATCGCCATCTGGCGCATTTCTGCCCAGTGAAGCAGTTCAAGTTTGCCGTTCATGTCTTCGACAAGGGCCGTGCAGCTTTCGACCCAGTCACCGTCGTTGCAATACAGAACATCCCCGATCATGCGTTTTTCAGCATGATGGATATGCCCGCATACCACGCCGTCGACCTTGCGTTTGGCAGCTTCGTGGGCAACAGCATTTTCAAAATTACAGATGAACTGGACCGCGTTCTTGACCCGGTTCTTCAGATAGGCCGACAGTGACCAGTACCCATATCCGAGACGGCGGCGGATGCCGTTGTAATAGCGGTTCAGAACGATGGCGAGGTTGTAGGCCGTGTCCCCAAGATAGGCGAGCCATCTTGCATATTTGACAACACCGTCAAATTCGTCGCCATGAATGACCAACAAACGTTTGCCGTCGGCCGTTTCATGGATATCGTTCATTTTGACATCGACATGCCCGAAGGTCATATCAACAAATTCGCGGGCAAATTCATCATGGTTTCCGGGGACAAAGATGACTTTGGCGCCATTTTTTGCCTTATCCATGATTGTCGTGATAACAGCGTGATGACTTTCCGGCCAATACCAGCTTTTCTTGAGCCGCCAGCCATCAATAATGTCACCGACCAGATAGTAGGTGTCTGCTGTTACTTCATTGAGGAAATCCAAAAGAAGATCTGCCTGACATCCACGTGTCCCCAGATGGACGTCTGAAATCCAGACCGTGCGGTAATGCGGTTGCAGCGTCATCGCTGTCATTGCCGCTCCTCCGTATCCTGCCAAAAGGATGGCTGGAACCCGGCATTTAAAGGTGCCGAATACTGTCCTCAACCAGTATCGGTTTAGAATAAAAAACGTGACAACATAACCCGTTCACAGAAATTTCGTCGTTCTGTAAAGCAACTGTTACATATTTTCTTTCATATGGTGTTTCGTATGTATGATTTATTTCGGTTTTATTTCGGAAGTATGTTCTGAATGGCTCATGCCGATGTAACTGTGATCTTTAATCCGCGTGCGGGCGGCAATAAACAGCGATTCCTGTCGAGTATTTTGCAGCACGCGGGGATCAAGGTTGAATTGTTACAGACCACCCATCCGGGCCATGCACGCGAGCTGGCCCGCAAGGTGCGCGCCCATCAGCGGCTGTTTGTGGCGGGTGGTGACGGATCACTGAACGAAGCACTTAACGGCTTGCTTGACGCCCAGATCGAGGGACATGAAGTCCCGCCACTTGGGGTGATCCCGCTGGGGACCGCAAATGTTCTGGCCGTCGAGGTTGGTCTGGAACGCAAGGCAAAGGCGATTGCCGACTATATCAACAATCCCGGTCAGGTCTGGATACGTCCGGGGCTGGTCAATGGACGGGCGTTCTTCCTGATGGTTGGCATGGGGGCAGACGCCGATACGGTTGCCAATGTATCGCTTAAGCTCAAACGCCTGATCGGCAAGGGGGCCTATGTCCTTGAAGGTCTGCGCAACATCATCTTTCCACATCACCGGGATTTTGAAGTCAATATCGGGCGGGAAAACTATCGCGTGGCTGGCGTGGTTGTTACCCATGCCCAACATTATGGTGGCGAGTTCATTATTTCCCCATCCGCCAAGCTGACCGATAACGGTTTTGACGTGGTGCTGATGCCTGGCAACGGTATTGGTGCGCTGTCGCGATACGGGCTGGCACTTACACTTAACCGGTTACACGAACAAAGTGATGTTTCGGTTGTGCGTACAGAACGGGTCACCATCACCAGTCATTGTGGGCCAGCGCCAATGCAAATTGATGGTGAGAGTGCAGGAAAGCTTCCTTGTGAAATCAGTTTGTCGCCTTATCCGGTGCGTCTGATGGTGCCGCAAGCCTATGCACGCGCTGCTGGTGGTATGGTCGATTCAGGCAATCAGCCCCTTCAACTGACCAAGGCTTAAGCCAACAAAGCGGGGACACAGAATTGACGCATCCCGGCCGGTGATCGCCGGGATGCTTTTTTGTTTGTTGTTCAGATCACCTTGCCGTTGTCAGGGGGTGACCAAGGCCAGACATTCCTCGAAATTGCCGAGGAACGTGTTGGCGTCATCAAGGTCAAAGGTGATTGGTGGCTTTATCTTGATGACATTGTCCATCGGGCCGTCGGTCGAAATCAGGATGTTGCGATCCTTCATCATATTGGCAATCTGCCCGGCCTTTTCGGTTGCCGGTTCCTTTGTTTCAAGGCTGTGTACCAGTTCGATCCCGATGAACAGACCTGCACCGCGAACTTCGCCGATCAACGGATTTCCTGCCGCAATTTCACGCAATCTTGCCATCATATGATCGCCGACAATGCGTGCATTCGCCTGAAGACGTTCATCACGGATAACATGCAAAACTTCACGCCCGATGGCACATGACACCGGATTGCCGCCAAAGGTGTTGAAATATTCCATGCCGTTGTAAAACGCATTTGCGACCTCGCGGGTGGTAATCACCGCACCAAGCGGATGGCCATTGCCAATCGGTTTGCCCAGCGTGACGATATCGGGCACCACGTCTTGCAGTTCAAAGCCCCACATGTGGCTTCCGACGCGACCAAAACCGACCTGGACTTCATCGGCAATGCACAGACCACCGGATGCACGAACGGCCGCGTAGATGTGTTTGAGATAACCGTCAGGCAAGAAGATCTGCCCGCCACATCCAAGAACAGATTCCGCGATGAAAGCAGCAGGCGGGCGGCCTTCGGCCTCAAACGCGCGAAGCTGATCAATCGCCAGATCGGCGTATTTCCTGCCGCATTCGGGATCATCGGAACGGATCGGTCCGCGGAACCCGTCGGGCATCGGACAGATTTTGACATGATCCGGGCATCCTTTGCCGCCCTTGCGATTGAACTTATAGGGGCTGAGATCAATGAGCGACGTCAGGTTGCCGTGATAGGCATGATCAACAATCAGCATTTCGCGGCGACCGCTATAGGCCTGTGCAAGACGGAGGGCCAGATCATTGGCTTCACTGCCCGAATTGACAAAGAAACAGACCGAAAGCGGATCAGGGAAGGTTGCGACCAGCTCGTTTGCATAATTGACGATATTGTCATGCAGATAACGGGTGTTGGTATTGAGTTCGGCAGCCTGTTTGGCAGCAGCAGCGACCACACGCGGATGCGAATGGCCGATATGGCAGACGTTATTGACCATATCGAGGTATTTTTCCCCGGTATCGGTATAAAGATACTGGCCCGCACCACGGACCATCTTGAGTGGCTTTTTGTATGAAATACTAAGGTTCGGGCCAAGATGACGGCTGCGTTCGGCGGTGATTTTTGCCGGTGCCCGTTCCACGATATCCTGGCAATCAATCGCCATGCCGAGCATCAGGTTCGGGTTGGGGCAGATGCTGCTCCAGACATTGGCCTCACTCGCGGCGGCGACCCCGCAGATATCTGCCCCCATACCGACCAGATCGACCATGATCTGGAAATGCAAATGTGGTGCCCAGTTTCCATTTTCCGGATAGGGCCCGACATAACCGACCAGTTCGCCTTTGCGCACGGTTTTGCCAACCGGACTGACGGGCAGGGACGTCCGGCTGAGATGGCCGTATTTGGTATAGAAAGTCAGCCCGCACGGTGTCTTGTGTTCAAGAATGATGATCGGGCCATAGTCAAAATCGCGCGCATTGTCGTTTGAAACGACAACCACACCGTCAAGCGGCGCAAAAAGTGGTGTCTGATCGGGAACAAACAGGTCAATGCCAAGATGCAGGCTGCGCCACTCGCCCCTGGTTGCGGTCTCGAAGAATGGCCCCTGATAGACTTTGCGGTTTTCAAGATACTTGCCAACGCCCACCTCGGCATTGGCGGCATCCATCGCGGCAAAGATGGCATCGGTAACAATGTTGGCCGGGCGGAGTTTGCCGTCCGGATCAAGGGACAGTCCGTTCAGATCAACTATATGCAGGTTGGATGCATCCATGGATTGCGGGATAACCGGACCGATCTGATCGGCATTGACCGTCAACCAGTTCACCACCTTGCGTGATCCGGGGCAGGGTTCCCAGCCACAGGCATCGCGGAAGCGGTAATGGGCGATGGCCGGATTGAGTTTTGCCATCCTGGCCAGAAGGTCGTTCACACCGGCCTGACTGATCAGAAGATAGTCGTTGTCGGGTTCCTTGGCATATTGCTGGGCCGCCATGCAGGCACTTTGGGCCAAACGGCAAGCAATCAGATCATAAAGAATGGCGACTTCATCTTCGCCAAGCGGGTTTACCCGGTGATAGGCAGTGATAATGTCAACAGCACAGGCGAGCGGATCTGGCTGATCCATCATCGCGTAGGCAAGTGCGACCGCCAGATTGCAAATGCGATGGGTTTCGATGAAGTCCCCGAAATCAATCAGGCCATTGATGGTCAGGTTTCCATCGACCAGCAGATTATAGTCATTGGCATCATTGTGAATGACCTGACGCGGTGTTTTGGCAAGTTTTTCGGCGATGCCGTGGTCGAAGCGGTCGAGAATGTCTGTCACATATGCACGCACATTGTCATCGCCAATCAGATCAGAAAATTCGCGATGCTTTGATGTCTGGGCGATATCCCAAAGGAAATCGCGATGGGCTGCCGGATGATCGAACTCTTTCATGCAGTCATCCAGACGGCCAAGCAGGGTCCCGATCTGGGCAAAATCAAGGTCGTGGGATTCCCGTGCCTTGGCCCAGACAGTGCCGTCAATCCAGTTCAATGTCCTTAGGAGACGCCGGTTGCCATCGTCATCAGTGATTGCGGTGGTGCTGCTATCTGCTTTGGATAGAAGTAATTGCGGTACCGGAAACCCGCCGATCCGGGCGATGTGATCAAGAACCTGATCCTGAGCCGCAAGCCAGTCCTGATCCGTACCCGGTGCATAAATCTTGAAGATGAACTGTGTGCCGTCTTCGCAGGTCATATGAAAATTCAAATCCCGCTCGCCGGGCAGGCGAATGGCCGTGGCGGCAAGGTTGAAATGCTGAGCGAACAGGACACAGGCTTCTTGTACGGAATAGATGTGAAAATCAGGACGGGACATGATCTGGCATTCTCGCATTGTGGCGTTGGTTGTTGATGCCAGTCTAGTTTTGTCATTTGGCCAATACTTTCGCCATTATGGCCAAAATATTGTTTTAATGGCTAACTATGTTAAGTTTGGTTCCGTTCAACGCCGGGGGCCAAATGCGTCATCTTGATGATACCGACCAGAAGATATTGCAGGTTCTGCGGGCCAATGGCCGCGAAAGTCTTAAGGGGATTGCTGCCAAGACCGGTCTGGCGCGGTCCACAATCCGGTATCGGCTTGAAAAGCTTGAGTCGGAACGGGTGATTTCCGGCTATGAAGTCAAAATCAATCCCGGTTCGGAAGCCGGGTTGTCGGCATTTCTGTTTGTGCGTTTAAAACATACGCCGGCACATGAAGTTATACGCCATTTGTCCGGGTATTCCGAAGTTCGCGGGTGTTTCTCGCTGGCGGGGGATCCGGACCTGATTGTGGATGTCAGGGTCGATAATAGCGAACGGCTCAACGCGCTTCGTGATGCGCTGGCGTTGTTGCCAGCCTGCGCAGAGGTCAAGACATCAATTGTCCTTAAACAGGAAATCTGAACCGGCCAAGCCGACGGAGATCATTCCAGCTATCTGCAAGGACAGGGAGTCGCCGCACTTTAGCAGGTTTATTCTACCTTTCCTTGTAATTCCCTCACTGCCACCAAACCTTTACTGTAATTGGTAATATTATAATTCCAATATGTGCGTAATGAACTCCCCATATGGGGATGAACGCAACGTTCAAGTGCAGATACCCTGATGTGCAAAGCGATCATGGTGTCCTGCCATGAACTCGGAGGGTATGATGGTGTCGCGTGTTTCTTCCGCATCGAATGGATCATTTTTTGCGAATTTGGGTGTCAAAACCAAGATCCTTTCCGGCTTTTCAGCCGTCCTGATCATTCTGGTCTCGGCATTGGCCTTTGCCTATTACAGCTTTACCCGGGTCGCACATGATGTTGATGAATACGCCCTGCGCGTAGAAGAGGCAGGTCTTGTCGCCCAGATTGAAACCAGATTCCTGCGTTTTAAAAGTCATGCCCAGGAATTTGCCAGTACAGCCAGTGCACAGGATGCGGAACAGGTTTTCCTGATAGCAGACGAAATTCGTCCGATCCTTGATCAGGCGTTGCAACGCTTTGATTCCGAAGAACATCGTGCACGTATTTCCAACATTTCAACCGCGCTTGATCGTTATATGCACGACTTTGAAAAGGTCCGAGATCTCAGCAACGAATATCACGCGATGATCCTTGACCGTCTTGAACCCGACGGGATCAAGGTCGTATCGGATATTAATGCCCTGATTGCGCGGGCAGAAAGCAGTCAGAATATCGATACCTTGAAAAAGGCAGTGGCGGCGCGCGAGCATGCCCTGCTGGCGCGGCTTTATGCCAATATTCTGATTGGTCGACAGGATGACAGTTTTGGCGAAAAAGCAGCCAGTGAATTCGGATTACTCAAGACCGGCCTGCTGGAACTTGATCAGACCGTCCCGGATGCTGAAGGCAAAAAGACCCTGTCCGAAGTCATGACACTGTTTGATGATTACCGCGAAGCCTTTGACAAGATCCGTTCCAACGAACTGATCATTATGGACACCGTTAATGGTGACATGGAGCAGGCATCCAATATTCTTCTGTCCGAAGCGGCCGATCTGATGACCGAATTCACAACGAACGAGCATTCAATTTTTGAACGGGTCATTCATGAAATCAAACTGGCTGAAATAGAAATTCTGATCGCATCTCTGGTGGGGATGGGGTTGGGAATTGCGATTGCGATGTTGATCGGGGATCGCCTTTCAAAGCCGATTGTCGCGATCACCGCGCTTATGCGCAAACTGGCGGACCACGATCTGAGTGTGAATATCCCGTGGCAGGAACGTCGCGATGAAATCGGGAAAATGGCCGGTGCCGTGCAGGTGTTCAAGGAAAACGCCATCCGTAATGACGAACTTGAAGCCAAGGCCATCGAAGACGAAAAGCGCGCCAAGGAAGCCCAGCGTCTTTTCATGAACCAGACGGCCGATACCTTTAATGCCGATGTCGGGCAGATCATTGAAACGGTTGCCGCAGCTGCTGTCGAGTTGCAGGCGACCGCAGACAGCATGTCGCGTCTGGCAAGTTCGGCCTCGGAACAGACCGTGGCCGTTGCGTCGGCAACCGAACAGGCAAGCGGTAATGTGCATTCGGTGGCGTCGGCGACCGAGGAGCTCAACACTTCGATCGAAGAGATCAACCGTCAGGTTGTTCATTCATCCGAAGTCGCCCGTAATGCCGTTGGCGAGGTCACGAAAACCAAGGCTGATCTCAAAGAACTGGTCGATGCGTCCGAGAATATTTCAAATGTGTTGAAACTGATTTCCGACATTGCGGATCAGACCAACATGCTTGCGCTTAATGCGACCATCGAGGCCGCGCGTGCGGGGGATGCCGGTCGCGGATTTGCCGTTGTCGCCAACGAGGTCAAAAACCTTTCGGACCAGACCGCAAAGGCGACCGAGGAAATCACCCGTTATGTCGCAAACCTTCAGACGCGTACCGGAAGTGCGGTCAGTCAGGTCGATGCGGTTGGTAAAACAGTCACGGACATGGAAGCCATCATCGCAACCATCTCCTCTGCTATTGAGGAACAGACTGCCGCGACGCGCGAAATCGCCTTTAACGTTGAACAGGCGGCAACGGGCACGACGGTTGTGAGTTCAAACATCGCAACCGTAAGCTCGGCCGTGAATGAGGCCGGAACGGCATCCGGTGATGTGTTGCGTGCGGTTGGCATGCTTTCGGAAAACTTCACGACGCTTAAGGGCGCAACGGATCATTTCGTCAGCACCATCAGGACTGCGTGATATCGGTTGCCCGCCGGGTATGTAAAATCGGCCATATGAAATGAAAGACGCCCGGTTTGGTTTGAACCGGGCGTCTTTTAATTCGTCTGATGATGTGATTGCGGCTACTGACCGGCCAGCGTCAAGCCATCAATGCGCAATGTCGGCGCGTTGGTGCCATATTTGAAGGTCAGGTCATTTGCCGGAACGGCTGTCCTGAACATGTCCTTGAGGTTCCCGGCGACAGTGATTTCCGATACCGGATAGGCAAGTTCGCCATTCTCGATCCAGAAGCCCGATGCGCCACGCGAATAATCGCCGGTGACACCGTTGATGCTGCTTCCGATCATGTCGGTGATGTAAAGGCCCGACTTGATGTCCTTGATCATGTCTTCGGGCGAAATGGTGCCCGGTTCCATGTACAGGTTGGTGGTCGACGGCCCCGGCAGGCTTCCGGCCCCGCGCGATGCGTTGCCGGTGGATTTCAAGCCAAGCTGGCGGGCCGAACGCAGATCCATGATCCAGGTTTTCAGGACACCGTTTTCGATCAGATGGCGTTTCTGGTTTGCGACGCCTTCGGCATCAAACGGTTTGGACCGCAGACCACGTTTGCGGTGCGGATCATCAATGATGTTGATATGCGGCGAAAAGATTTCGCTGCCCATGGCATCCAGAAGGAAACTGGTGCCGCGTGCAATGCCGGAACCGTTGATCGCCGATGAAAGGTGCCCGACGATAGATGCCGAAACCCGCGGATCATAGATCACCGGGACCTGCGTGCTTTTGACCTTACGCGGGTTCAGACGACGCAGGGTTTTTTCGGCGGCCTTTTTGCCGATATCGACCGGATCGCGCAGATCAGTCGAAAAGACTGCGCTGTCGTAATCGTAATCGCGTTCCATGCCTGTACCGGTGCCCGCCAATACGGAAACCGAGATATGGCTGCCGGACCCGGCATAGGAATTGGCAAAGCCGTTGGTGGCGGCAAGTGTGATCTGATGGCGGCCCCAACCAGCTTCTGATCCTTCGGAATTGGTGATGCCATCGACGGAGCGCGCGGCCTCTTCGCAGGCACTGGCCCATTCGATCAGTTTTTCCTGATCAACTTCGCCCGGCTCGCACAGTTCAAGTGCTTCGACATTGAAGGTTTCGGCAAGCTCACTTGGGTCGGCAATACCGCAATAGGGATCTTCCGGGGCATTTTTGGCCATCGCAACCGCACGTTCGACCAACTCGGCAAGGGCGGCGTCGCTGGTATCAGATGACGATACAACAGCCTGTTTCTTGCCAATCAGAACCCGCAGGCCAAGATCGGCCCCCTCGGAACGTTCAAGCTTTTCCATCTTGCCCAGACGCTGGGCAACCGAAAGCGATGTGCCTTCGACATAAACGGCATCGGCATCGTCTGCACCGGCCTTTTTTGCCTGTGCGAGAAGGTCATTGATGCGATCAAGTGTCATGTCGGTTTTGGGCATGGAGGCTCCCTTGTATCGGAATGTGTTTCTTACGTTATAGGGGGCACGAACGTTTTCGCATAGACCCGAAACAAAAAGCTGGTTTTGGCCTAAAATTCCTGCCTTGTTTCAGAGGTGGCAGGACGAGGGCCGAATGGCAAGGCCCGGTCAATGACAGATTTCAAACGGCTTTCTGTTATAGTTAAACAAACAAGTGCTACTGGTGCCAGATAAACGGGAACGCGATGAACAAGCAGAAAATTCTTTCCGGGCTTAGTGTGGCTTGCCTGATTGGATTGCTCAGCCCTGCATTCGCAGATGACAGTAAGACTGTCATGAAAGGCTGGGATGAAAATGGTGTATGGGAGCTGAATGCGAATGGTGAAACCGATCCGGTTTCAAGCGCACAGTTTTATTCCGAGATGCGCTGGCAGGGCGGGAAATATGCCCGAAATTATCGCCATCAGATGCTGACCGGTGATTTTACCTGTGACGGCGTGCTTGATCGCATCGCCGGTTGGGTTGACCTTGATAACCCTGATGGCCCGTTTTTCGCACTGTTGTTTGTGACCAACCATGGTGCCAAAGACCACAGTGAGATCCGTTACATTCCGTTCAAGCAGTCCGAGCAGTTTGCCCTTTGTGTCTTTGATGAAACGGCACCACCGGTGCTGAGCTGGCAGGAAAACAGCACTGAATACATGGCCGGAGTTATGGGGGATGCGGATATGTGCAATTTCGCCATCCGCGTTGATGATTTCATGTGTGATGCGCCGCAGTTTTTCTATTCCGAAAAGCCCGATGAAGATGGCAATCACTGGATGTTCTTCAGAAATTGAGCTTGGCGTCGTTTTCTGATAAAGTATGCGCATAAATATGCACATGGAGCTTGCGTAAATGACTGCAGATGTCAAAGCCAAGCAGCGCAAGCCGACAAATGTCAGTCTTGATGCTGAATTGTTGCAAGAGGCCAAAAAACTCGGGATCAACATTTCGCGCTCGGCTGAGTCGGGTTTGCGCGATGCGATTTCGATGAAGCGGGCTGAACTCTGGAAAGAGCAAAATAAGGCAGCCCTTGAAGCCAGCAACAGCTATGTCGTGAAAAACGGCATACCATTGGCCAAACATCGGAAATTCTGATGGCCAAGGGGGATATTTGCCGTTTCGAGGATGGCTATGTCGTCGATGTGCAGTCGGATCTGCTTTCTGATTTGCAGACACGGATTGTCGTGCCCCTGAAGCCAATCGCCGAATATGCCTTGCCAGCCGAGCGGCTAAATCCTGTAGTTCGGATAAGCGGCGATAACTGGGTTTTGCTGCCGCAGTTTATCGCGACGGTTGGTCGATCAGAAATCGGTGATAAGGTTGGTGAGTTCGAAGATAGTTTCGTCCTCACCAACGCACTCGATATGGTCTTTCACGGCTTTTAGCGATCAGTCCCGCCAAATCTTCTTGCCTGATCCGGGAAGGCCATAGCGTTCCCATTTCTGATCCACCCGGTCGATAATCTCGTCATCCATATAGATTTTTTCACCCCATTCCCGGTTGGTTTCGCCCGGGAACTTGTTGGTGGCATCAAGGCCAAGCTTGCCGCCAAGGCCGCTGACCGGGGATGCGAAATCAAGATAATCAATCGGGGTGTCGGTCACCGTGGTGATGTCACGTACCGGGTCCATGCGGGTTGATATCGCCCACATCACGTCTTTCCAGTCGCGCACATCAATGTCGTCATCCACAACAATGACGAATTTGGTGTACATGAACTGACGCAGGAATGACCAAACACCCATCATCACGCGCTTGGCGTGACCGGCATAGGCCTTTTTCATCGACACCACGGCAATGCGATAGCTGCATCCTTCGGGTGGCAGCCAGAAATCAACGATTTCCGGGAATTGCTGTTGCAGAAGCGGCACGAACACGTCGTTGAGTGCCTCGCCCAGAACTGACGGTTCATCTGGCGGACGACCGGTAAAGGTCGACAGATAGATCGGGTCCTTGCGCATGGTTATGGCGGTGATGGTAAAGACCGGGAAATCCTCGACCGAGTTATAATAACCGGTGTGATCGCCGTATGGCCCTTCGGGTGCATATTCGTCGAGCGAGACATAGCCTTCAAGCACGATCTCGGCCGTTGCCGGAACCTTGAGCGGGACGGTCTTGCAATCAACCAGCTCGACCTTTTCGCCGCGCAGAAGACCGGCGAACTGATATTCCGAAAGGGTATCGGGAACCGGGGTCACAGCGGCAAGGATGGTGCCCGGATCAGCACCGAGAACAATCGCGGCTGGAAGCGGATCACGCTTTTCCTTTTTCCAGCGCGCATGATGCTGCGCCCCGCCGCGATGTTTCAGCCAGCGCATGATCGCCTTGTTCTTGCCAAGCACCTGCATGCGATAGATGCCAAGGTTAAAGACATCACGCTTGTCACCACCTTTTTCACCTGCGGTCGGGCCCTGGGTCACCACCAGTGGCCAGGTAATCAGCGGGGCGGGTTCGCCCGGCCAGCAGGACTGCACCGGAATTTTCGACAGATCAATGTCATCACCCTGAAGAACGACTTCCTGACACGGTGCCTTGGAAACCGTTTTGGGTTTCATCGCCATGACGGTCTTGGCCAGTGGCAGCATCGAAAATGCTTCGCGGATGCTTGCGGGTGGTTCGGGCTGTTTGAGGAAGGCTAGCGTTTCACCGACTTCGCGCAGTTCTTCGGGTTTGCGGTTCATGCCTGCCGCCACCCGGTCAACCGTGCCAAACAGATTGACCAGAACCGGCATGTCATATTTTTTGCCGTCATCTCCGACGACATTTTCAAACAGAACCGCCGGGCCACCTTCGGCCAGAAGACGGGTCTGGATTTCCGTCATTTCAAGATTGGGGGATACCGGTTCGGTGACACGGACAAGACGGCCGGTCTTTTCCAGCGCATCCATGAAGTCACGAAGGGATTGATAGGGCATGGCACCTGTCATCTGCAAAGCTTTGAAACCTGATTGTCTTCATACGCGTGGACGCGGGCTTGGACAACCTTGCTGTTGTCAAATACGCTATTTGTAAGTGGGCCGATCGCTTCCTACATGAAACCGGGATGCTGCGTTGCATAATTTTGCGGTTTTGGTTGACGCATCATTTGGTTATACATGGGCTAGAATTGAGTCGCGTGGCCCACAACGCGCGGCATGGCAACTCACCAAAAGCATGAAGGACGCACAGATGGCCAAATATTGGGTTATCGGGGGCACCTATCAGGATACCGGTTTCGACAAGCCGATTGGCGAAGAAACCAAAGTTGGTCCGTTTGGCAGCTTCGAAGACGCAGAACAGGAATGGTCCAAGATGGCATGGCAGTCGGTGGATGACGCGAATTCGCGTTACCGCATCGAACGCCTTGAGGAATACTGGGTCGTTGGCGGTGAATATGAAAGCACCGACTTCGAAAAGCCGGTTGGCGGTTCCGAAGAACGCCATGGTCCGTTTGCCACCTTTGGCGATGCGGAAAAAGCATGGTCGAAACTGGCCTGGCAGCATGTTGATGACTGCAACTTCCGTTACCGTGTCGTTGAAGGCTAAGCCGGATCGACCGAACCATGTTTTCGATTTCTGACGCGCGGGTTGTTACCGACCCCGTATTACGCGAACAGATCGAACGGCATCCACGCGCGCAGGAACTCCTGCGCGCGTTTTTGTATCCCTATGCCGCACCCGATCATGACTTTCTGTTTGAGGGCGGGATAACCCGGCCTCTGACAGGAAACGAGGTCAGTGCGCAGATAGCCGGTCGCATACCCGTTCTGGCCGTCGGGTCAAACCGGGCACCGGTGCAACTGGCACGGAAATTCACCCACCAAAATCTTTCAGATGTCATTCCGGTAACGCTTGGCTGGATGAAACATCACGATATTGTCTATTCGACTCATATCACCGGTTACGGTGCCATTCCCGCAACTTTGGCCCCGTCACCGGGGACGCGTGTCCGTATTGCGGTTACCTGGCTTACCCCGGCGCAACTGAGCCACATGCATCTGACCGAGTCAGTTCCAGCCCATTATCAGTATCTGCAACTTCATGGTCGGGATATTGATCTTGATTGCGGATCAGGCCCTGAACATGTCGGTATATATCAGTCATCATCAGGGTATCTTTTCGCCGATGGTCGTGTTTTTGCCCTGTCGTCAATTCGTGCGACAGGTCGACGGTATCGGGCATCTAGCCAATGGGAAATGATGGAACATGCTGCGCAGTGTGCAGGCCAGGTTTTGCGCGCTGAATTCGTGCTCAGACTGATAGATGATCCCCGGTTCAGAACAGACATTCGCGACCGCTTTATCCCAAAACAGTCTTCACTCTGTAATCCTCACTAGTCTACCCCTATATATACTTCAGAAGCATGTTTTGACATTTGGAATTGTGTCAAAGTTGGGGGTAATATCATAAAAATCAGATACTTAAGTGAAATGTACAAAGCCGTCATCAGAACGGTAAATTCAACCGATAGATTTGAGAACGATCAGTTGGATTGAATCTTCGCACGGTATTGGAATTGCGAAGCGGTACCAGATTTTGGGTGAGATTGTTGGGAGAATTTCGGTGTTGTGTTGCGCGAGCGTGTTTTCACGTTTCGTGACCTAGGGAGACTGCATACATGTTCGGTTCGGGTTCGGGTGACAGCCATATTGTAAAGGCGATCAAACAATCGCAGGGTACGATCGAGTTTTCGCTTGATGGTCAAATAATCGATGCAAATCAGAACTTTCTGACATTGATGGGATATGAGCTTTCGGAAGTGCGTGGCAAACATCACAGCATGTTTGTCGATCAGGAATTCTCCCGAAGTGCCGAATATGCGCAATTTTGGGAACGGCTTAAAGGCGGTGAATCCTTTACAGCCGAGTTTCAGCGATTTGGCAAAGGCGGCAAGGAAGTCTGGATTCAGGCGACCTACAATTCCGTGCTGGGGGCCAACGGCAAGCCCTACAAGGTTTTCAAAATCGCGAGTGACATTACTGAACGCAAGCTTAAGGCAGCCGACTATGCCGGACAAATTGCCGCGATCAGCAAATCACAGGCGGTTATCGAATTTGATCTGAATGGCAACATTCTTGATGCGAACGAGAACTTTCTGTCCACGATGGGCTATCAGCTTTCGGAAATTCAGGGCAAGCATCACCGGATATTTGTCGATAAGGACTACGCCGACAGTCAGGAATACCGAGATTTCTGGAAGCAGCTTGCGACAGGAAAGCACCTTGCAGCCGAATATCAGCGCTATGGCAAAGGTGGCAAGGAAGTCTGGATTCAGGCCAGCTACAATCCGATCCTTGATATGGCGGGGCGGCCTTTCAAGGTCGTCAAATACGCGACCGACATCACTGCCCAAAAGCTTCAGGCGGCGAATTTTGCCGGTCAGATAGAGGCAATCCATAAATCACAGGCCGTGATTTCATTTGAAATGGACGGAACCATTCGCAACGCGAACGCCAATTTCCTAGCTGCGATGGGATATAGCTTTGATGAAGTTATTGGCAAACATCACAGCATGTTCATTGATCCCGCAGAGGCGCAAAGTTCCGAATATAAGGAATTCTGGGATTCTCTTCGCCGGGGCGAACACAAGGTCGCCGAATTCCGCCGACTGGGCAAGGGCGGTCGCGAAGTCTGGATTCAGGCAAGCTACAACCCGGTTGTCGACATGAATGGCCGTCCGATCAAGGTGGTGAAATATGCCACGGATATTACCAAGCAAATTCTTGCCCGTCGCAAAGCCAAGCAACTGGCCGAAGGATCAAGCACCAGTGCCGAGGCCGTCGCCAGCGCATCCGAGGAAATGTTGGCGGCCATTCAGGAAATCAGTGAAAGCATGCATCGCTCGCAAATTGCGATGAACGATATTGTTGCAAAAACCGAAGAAGCGAACGAGGTTCGCGCCGATCTTGAAACAACGTCTGAATCAATGGCCGGTGTTGTGCAAATCATTCGTGACCTTGCCGAGCAGGTGAACCTTCTTGCACTTAATGCAACAATCGAGGCCGCGCGTGCCGGTGAAGCAGGCAAGGGCTTTGCGGTGGTTGCTGGCGAGGTGAAAAACCTTGCCAACCAGACAGCCAAGGCAACCGACGAAATCGAAACGCAGATCGAAGCGATGATGGACATTACCAAGCGGGTGGTGGCATCCACTGCGGGTATTTCAACATCTGCGGAATCAGTGAGTGGCTATGTCGATTCAATTGCATCCGCAGTTGAGGAACAGACAAGCGTCACACAGGATATTTCGAAAAACATTCAGTTTGTCTTTAACGGCATTTCCGAACTGAATGACTGTGTAAAAAGCATCGCAAGCTGATCACGGTTTAAGCCATATTTTCCCGGTCTGGCAGGAGCTGCCAGATCCGGGTGAATTTTGTATCGGTATCCTCGACCGCAACATCGACGGGAACGTCATAGGTTTCGAGTTCGTCGATATTATGGGTCGGGGCATAGGTCCGGCCCGGATCAGCAAGGATAACACGGGTGCCAAGGCGCGCCTCGGCCATCAGCCATTGCAGAACGGCATTGGCCATGTCCTGCTGATAACAGACGTCACCGGCAAAAATCACGTCCCAGCGCTTTTCTGGTGCACTGGTGCCCACGAAGTTCTCGGTCGTGGTCGGGAAGTCGACCCCGTTGCGCTTTGCATTGAGCCGGGTCGCGGTAATCGCGACCGGATCAATATCATTTGCCAGTATCTCGGCAGCCTCGGCCATCACACAGGCAATGGCCTGCATCCCGCCACCGCAGGCAAAATCCAGCACCCGTTTGCCGCGCACCAGTTCCGGGTGATCAAGGATATAGCGCGTGATTGCCTGACCGCCGGGCCATGCAAAAGCCCAGTAGGGGGGCGGAATATCAAGCACACCAAGAATATCCTCGGTGGCTTGCCAAAGCGGGGTGATATGGGTCGCCAGATACATCTCGATTTCCGGCGCCAGCGGCACGCGTGCCGGTACGGTAAAAGTCTCGATCAGATCGGCAAATTGCGGATCGTCGACTTCCGGAACCAGGGCATCAGCAAAGATGTTTTCGGTCATGAATTGGCTACTTTGACGGTGATCATGTGCGGGAAGTACCGGCTTTGCTGCAATTGAGCAAGGTCGATTATCAAGCGGCCTCTGTTTCGGTCTTGCCAAGATACAAGATCACATCGCGCGATTTGGCTTTGGGGACATCCGGACCGATAAACAGCTGATTGCCGCGCACCATCGCCAAAATGATCGGGGATTCGTCATGCAGGTCGGTGAATGCATCCCAGCCAAATTCATCGGTCAGTCTGGTTTGACGAACGGAAACCCCGTTACGATAGTCACGGCGGATATCGTCCGTGGTCAGGGGATTGGAAAACAACTGTAATCCGCCAAGCGTCTGGCTGGCTTTGTGGCGACTGCGATCATCCGGGCCGCGATGCAGTCCGGTCTGAAAGACCGAGCGTCGCCCGAATTCGGGGGCGAAATCGGTGCAGACCAGTGTGTTATAGGCATCATTGTCGGTTGCCGCGATCAGTTTACCCAATCCGGTCGTGTCAAGGTGATGCTCGAATACTTCAGACAGGACTTCTCCGTAAAATGTCGTCAATCCGGCCTCGCGGGCCGGGCGCAGTGCATGCCAGCGGGAATCGGTAATGACAACCGGGATTTCAAGTTCATGCAGCCGGGTTGCCAGATCAATCGTCCATTGATGGGCACCAACAATCAGGACACCGGGCGGACCTTTAAGGGCAAGGTCGAGGTGACGGGCAAGCGGCCGGATCGAAAAACCATGCAGAAGAACCGTGGAAAAGACCATTGCAAAGGCAAGCGGGATCAGGAGTTTGCCATCTTCATGTCCCAGATGGACAAGTTCGCGTCCAAACAGGCCTGAAACCGCGACGGCAACAATCCCGCGCGGCGCAATCCAGCTCACCAGCAAACGTTCGCGCCATGCAATCTTTGAAAAGCTGAGCGCGCCCAGAATTGAAACCGGGCGCACAATGAACAGCATGGCAAGGACAAACAACCCGTGGCCCCAGGTCAGTTCCTCGATCATTGACCATTTCAGGATGGCGGTCAGAATGATGAAGACACTTGAAACCAGTATGACGGTCAGGGTTTCCTTGAAACGGCGAATTTCGTCAATCGCCATCAGATGGGCATTGCCGATAACAAGACCCAGAACAGTCACGGCAAGAAGCCCGGTTTCATCCTGAACGAAATTTGCCCCGGCAAATGACGTCAGCAACACGCCAAGAACCAGCGGGGCCTTGAGAAATTCGGGTATCCAGCCACGACGAAATACCTGCACGGTCATAAAACCGGCAGCAAGACCGATAACAATTGCAATCAGGATGGTAAAGGCCAGATGGCCAATGACGCCGCCCAGTCCGTTGCCCCGTTCAACCGCGACAATGACCTCATAGGCCAAGACGGCAAACAGGGCGCCAATCGGGTCATTGACGATGCCTTCCCATTTCAAAAGCGTACCGGGATGTTTTGATAACCGGGCGTGACGTAACAGGGGCGCTATGACAGTCGGGCCCGTTACAATCATGATCCCGCCAAACAAGACCGCCACCGGCCAGCTCAGCCCGGCAAGATAGTGGGCCGCTGTCGCACCAAGCAGCCATGCCAGAAGGGGAGCAAATGTTGTCAGACGCAAAATGCCGCTGACGCTTTGGCGCAATTCCCGGAAATCAAGCGCAAGCCCGCCTTCAAATAAAATGACGGCTACTGCAATCGAAATCAAAGGCGGCAAAAGCGGGCCAAAATCCGTTACCGGGTCAAGCAACCCGGTTCCCGGGCCCAGAACAAGGCCCAATACGGATAACACGACAATGGCGGGTATCCCGGCCCGCCAGGCGAACCATTGGGCACCAACCCCGGCAAGGATCAGACCGGCGATCATCAAGGCAAGCATTGCGGCCATAAATGTGCCCTTGTAATTGTCGTGACATCAGACAGATGGTGTGCGTATTCAAAAAACACAGCCCCGATCTGAAACTTGTCAGGCAAGCGCGATCAGATGCGACATGACAATGGCGCCAAGCACCAGCAATCCATAATCCCGGTTCGATTTAAAACGTCGCAGGCAATTGGCCGCGTCGTCAAGCTTGACGGTTGCGACTTGCCAGCCCAGATGAATGCCTGCAAGACCGAGTAACACGAAATAGGACCAGTGCAAATCGGCCAGCATGCCCGAAATGCCAAGCAGCAATGTGGTCAGGGTATAAAAGCCCATTGTCCATTTCGGGGTCGCGTCCCCCAGACGCAGGGCAAGGGATTTCAACCCGATCTTGGCATCATCATCCTTGTCCTGATGGGCATAGATGGTGTCATAGCCAAGCGTCCAGAAGAAGCCCGCCGCATACATGGCAATTGCCGCTGGTGTGACTGTTCCGGTGACGGCCGCCCATCCGACAAGCGCGCCCCAGTTAAAGGCAAGTCCAAGGACCGATTGCGGCCAATAGGTGAACCGCTTCATGAACGGATAAACAACAATGATTGGGATCGAACAGATACCGACAACGATCGCCTCAATCCGGAACTGCACCAGAATGGCCAGACCCAGAAGCATCATGCAGCCAAGGAACAGCAATGCCTGCCATACCTTGACCTGACCGCTGGGCAAGGGACGGGTGATGGTGCGTTCGACCTTGCCATCGAAATTACGATCGGCAAGGTCATTGATCACACATCCAGCCCCGCGCATGATCAGTGCCCCAACGCCAAACAGGGCCATCATGATGACGATTTGCTTGGCGGTAATGCCGTCTGTAATGCCACCGGCCATCGCAGTTGACCACCAGCAAGGCAAAAGCAGCAACCATGTGCCAATAGGTCGATCAAGACGCAGCAGCTTCAAATACGGGCGAACGGGTTCAGGCACGTAACGGTCAATCCAGCCATCTGCCGGCATGTCGTTTTTGGTACTCTGTATTGGTTGGTTGACCTGTGTCATAATTGGCCTATCTAACAAAAAACTTTTTCAAGTCGCCGTAGAACGGCTTTGGGGACCTACATGACCGCAGATGCCACCCGCGCCCGTCAGCGCCTTTTCGTCCATGATCCTATCACGGCCGGTTGCGAGATCGAACTTGCTCCTGAACAGTCTCATTACCTTGAACATGTGATGCGTCTCAAGCCCGGAACGCCTGTTAAAGTTTTTAATGGGCGCGATGGCGAGTGGCTAGGCACGATCAGCGAGCTTCGCAAAAAGAAGGGGCGCATCACCGCCGGGACGCAGTTACGCGAACAGGGCACCGAGGCCGGACCGACTCTTGTTTTCGCGCCGATCAAAAAACAGCGCCTTGATTTCCTGATTGAAAAGGCAGTCGAGCTTGGTGTTGGAAAACTTCAACCGGTCATTACCCAGCACGGTATCACCGACAAGGTGCGGCTGGATCGTTTGCAGGCACAGGTCATCGAGGCCGCCGAACAGTGCGAGCGCCTGACTGTGCCTGAAATTGCCGAGCCGGTACGTCTTCTCGACTGGGTCGCAAATGGTGCCGAAGATCACCATTTGCTGTTCTGTGACGAGACGGGATCGGGGTCACCAATTGGTGAAGTGTTAAGTCAGCTATTGGCAAAGGGCGCTGGCTCGGTTATCGACAATATCAATGTTGTTAACCATGCACTCGTGATTGGACCCGAAGGCGGCTTTAGCGCCGACGAACTTGAACGTATCCGCAAACAGCCTTTTGCAACGCCTGTCAGTCTCGGCCCACGTATCCTTCGGGCGGAGACAGCGGCAATTGCTGCATTGACGGTATTTCAGGATCGCATCGGCGATTGGTCACACCGACCAGTTGCGAGAGATTAGGGGAAGCCCTTTATGACTGTCAGCGCCTCCACTGGTGACAGCCCGGTTATTGAAAGCCGGCGTCAGCTTATCGAATGGTTTGAGTCCGGTTCCAAACCGAAAAGTGACTGGGCCATCGGCACCGAACACGAAAAATTCGCCTTCACCCGCGATGACCTTCGCCCGATCCCCTATGAAGGGGAACGGGGTGTTAAAACCCTTTTGAATGCCCTTGCCGAACGCTATGACTGGGAGCCGATCATCGAGAACGGCAATGTCATCGCACTGACCAAGGACAAATGTTCTGTATCGCTTGAACCGGGCGGTCAGATCGAACTGTCGGGTGCCCCGCTTAAAAACATTCACCAGACCTGTGGTGAAGTGCATACCCATCTTCATGAACTGCGCGAAATTTGCGGTGATCTTGGCATCGATATGCTTGGTGTCGGTCATCAGCCGAAATGGGCGCGTGAAGACATTCCGTGGATGCCCAAGGGGCGTTACGGGATCATGCGCGAATATATGCCCAAGGTTGGCAATCTTGGCCTTGATATGATGCTTCGGACCTCGACCATCCAGGTCAATCTGGATTTCAGTTCCGAGGTCGACATGGTCAAGAAATTCAGGACCTCGCTTGCGCTTCAGCCGGTTGCGACTGCATTGTTTGCGGCATCACCGTTTGTTGACGGCAAGCCAAGCGGTTTCCTGTCATCACGGTCAAACGTCTGGACCGATACCGATCCGGATCGGTGCGGTATGTTGCCGTTCGTGTTCGAGGACAGTTTCGGCTTTGAACGCTATGTCGACTATATGCTTGATGTGCCGATGTATTTTGTTTATCGCGATGGCAAATACATCAATGCTGCGGGCAAGTCGTTCCGTGACTTCATGGATGGCAAGCTTGATGTGCTTCCGGGGGAACGCCCGACCATGAATGACTGGTCGGACCATATGACAACCGCCTTCCCCGAAGTACGCCTTAAGAAGTTCCTTGAAATGCGCGGGGCTGACGGTGGTCCGTGGAAACGCATCTGTGCGTTGCCGGCCCTTTGGGTCGGGTTGCTATATGATGATGCGGCCCTTGATGCAGCATGGGATCTGGTCAAGGATCTGTCGGTTGAGGAACGCGAAGCCCTTCGCAATGATGTTCCGCGTACGGCACTGGCCACCAAATTCAAGAATGGCACCGTTCAGGATCTGGCGAAGGACGTCCTTGCTGTTTCCAAACAGGGCCTTCATGCACGTGGTCGTATGGATGGCTATGGCGATGACGAAACCCATTTCCTCGAAAGCCTTGAAGATGTGGCGGAAAGTGGTCGTACGCTTGCCGAAGAGTTTCTTGATAAATATGAAACCGAATGGAACGGTTCGGTCGATCCGGTCTTTAAGGAATATGCCTATTAAGGCGTTCCCGATATCGGCAATAAGGGCAGTGGTAACACTGCCCTTATTTGTTTGTGCATTCGAATGAAAGAAGGTTCCTGAATATGAGCGTTAAGGCCAATCATTGCGAAACCATGTCCGAGGTTCGTGCCAATGTGGACCGGATTGACCGGCTGCTTGTGGCGCTGATGGCTGAAAGGCTTAATTACATAGAACAGGCAGCACGCATCAAACCGTCACGCGATGCGGTCCGTGACGAGGACCGCATCGAGGACGTGATCACCAAGGTCAAAGCCCAATGCGAAATTGACGGCTTTGACAAGGATATGGCTGAACGGATGTGGCGGGCGATGATGGAAGATTTCATCGCCCACGAGTTCGTCAAATGGGACGGATTGCGTCAACCGGCCTGACGGGATGATTGTGCAGCCTGACCAAGCCGGGCTTGGGCGGCAAACCAGTGATGGACAGCATCGACCTGATCAGGCTGCATCCCGAGACCAAGCTTGGTTCTACGCCACAGAACATCTTCTGCGTCACAGGCCCATTCATTGGCAATCAGGTAGTGCAGTTCAGCTTCATACAGGTTTGGGGCAACCTCTTGGCCCAATTGAGCCATTGACGTGGCGTGACCCAAAATTGTTCGGGTTGCCGTGCCATAGCAACGCGCCAGACGATCAAGCAATGCCGGTGTTACCCAGTCAAACCGGGTCTTGAGATCGGCAACAAAGCGATTGTAATCGCCGTTCGGCATATCGCCGCCCGGAAGTGTGGCATTTGCCGTCCAGTCCGGTGACTTGTTGCCCAGAACGGGGCAAAGTTTCTGCATGGCATGTTCGGCAAGCCTGCGATAGGTCGTGATCTTGCCGCCATAGATCGACAGGATCGCCGGGGCATTACCGGCAGAGCCGGTATCAAGATCAAACACGTAATCACGGGTCACTGCCGATGCATTGGCATTCTTGTCGTCATAAAGTGGACGAACACCGGAATAATCCCAAACCACGTCATCCCGACACAGCGGCTTTGCCAGATAGCCATTGACCAGTTCGAGCAGGTAATCAATTTCCTGATCACTGATTTTGACTTCGGACGGATCGCCTTTATAGGGAACATCCGTGGTGCCGATCAGGCTGTAATCACGCTGATAGGGAATGGCAAAGGCAATGCGCCCGTCGTCATTCTGGAAAATATAGCAGTGATCATGGTCATGGATACGCGGCACGATGATGTGACTGCCCTTGACCAGTCGAAGACCGGCGGCCTTGTCGCCAAGTCCGGCATTCTCGACCATCCGGGTGACCCATGGTCCGGCCGCATTGACAACCGAACGCGCCTTGACGGTGCGCGTTGATCCGGCTGCGTCAATCAGTTCAGCGTCCCAGTAATCAATCTCGCGGACCAGATTGGCACACCGGGTTCGTGTGCAGATTTCAGCACCCCGTGTCTTGGCATCCTGCGCGTTCAAAACCACCAGACGGGCATCATCGACCCAGCAATCCGAATAGGAAAAGGCGCGTGTGAATTGTGCCTTTAACGGATTGCCTTCCGGTGTGCCCGCAAGGCTGAGCGCCTTTGACCCCGGCAGGCGTTTGCGTTTGGCCAGATGGTCATACAAAAACAGACCGGCACGCAGCATCCATTGCGGACGCAGGCCCTTGTGATGGGGCAGGACAAATGTCAGGGGCCAGATGATGTGCGGGGCTGCGGCAAGAAGAACTTCACGTTCCTGAAGGGCTTCACGCACCAGCCGGAATTCGTAATGTTCAAGATAGCGAAGGCCGCCATGGATCAGCTTGGTCGAAGAGGAAGAGGTGGCCGAGGCAAGGTCGCGCTGTTCGACCAGAAGAACAGAAAGTCCGCGACCGGCGGCATCACGGGCAATACCTGCGCCATTGATGCCGCCGCCTACGACCAGAAGGTCGTATGTCTTGTCCACGTCAGATCACCTTTTTACGCAGGTAAGCTGAGATGGCTTCGCCGATAATGACCAGACCGATGATTGCCAGAAGAATGGTGGCAACCGTCTGCCAGGCAAAGGTATCAATCGCACCCTGAAGGATGATGCCGATACCGCCCGCACCGACCAGACCCAGAACCGTACTTTCGCGCAGATTGATATCCCAACGCAAAATGGAAACGGCAAAGAAGGTCGGCATGACTTGCGGGATAACCCCGTAGACCAGAATCTTGAAACGCGATGCGCCAACAGATTCCAGTGCCTCGATCGGGGCACGGTCGATTTCCTCGATTGCCTCGCCCAGCAATTTGCCAAGGAAGCCAATCGAGCGGAAAATGATCGCCAGAATACCGGCAAGCACACCGGGTCCGAACACGGCCACAAAAAGCAATGCCCAGATGATGGTGTTGACCGAGCGCGATGACACCAGAATGAACCGGCCAAGCCACAGGGTAAAGCGGTTGGGCGTGGTGTTCTGGGCAGCGATCAGGGCAATCGGCAAGGACAGGAACACAGCAAAGAATGTCGCAATCGTTGCGATATTGACGGTTTCAAGCAGCGTCCAGGCAATGTCTTTCCAGCCTTCAAGTGACGGCGGGAACATACGGCCAAACAGATCGCCCATCTGTTGCGGCGCATCCCAAAGCCACGGCCAGATGACGTTGATGGTCGAAAGCGACCAGACAACGGCAAGTGCGACCAGTGCCATCAGGCCGTAACGACGCCAGCGTTCCTTGGAGGTATAGCGAGACCATTCGCGATGGGCGATTGCGTCCGGTCCGGTCGGTTGAGTGGTGGCTACCATAGGTTCCTCCTGATCCGGCCGCTGATGGCCTCACTGACAAGGATCACACCGATGATGCAAAGGGTGATGGCCAGTGCAAAGTCATAGTCATAGCGCCCGAAGGCGTTCAGAAGCGTCGAGCCGATGCCGCCTGCACCCACAATGCCGACAATCGCCGAAGCACGCAGGTTGCTATCAAGCTGATAGATCGAAAGACCGATCTGACGGGGCATGATTTGCGGAATGACGGCATAAAGCAGGGTGACAAAGGTCGGTGCGCCAGCCGCACGGACGGCTTCGACCTGACCCCAGTCGATTTCCTCGATCCGTTCGGCCAGCATTTTGGCAACGAAACCGATGGAATAGATCGTCAGGGTCAGAATGCCTGCCAGCGGACCAAAACCGACTGCTTTGACAAACAGGATGGCAACAATGACCGGGTGGAAGGAACGCGCCACAATGATGAAACCGCGCCCGATGGTGTAAAGCCATTTGGGGGCGATGTTTGATGCGGATGCAAAGGCAATCGGAATGCTCAGTGCCAGCCCGAGAAGGGTTGATACAATCGCGATCTTGATGCTTTCCATAAAGCCGTCAAACAGCAGCTCGCCGCGAATGAAACTTGGCGGGAAGGCGCCTTTGAAAATACGGATGGCGCGCGGAACGCCGTCCTGAATGCGTTCCCAGTCAAATGGAAGGCTGGTGACAGCCCACCATACATAGCCGACCACAGCAATCAGAAGACCCCAGCGCAACACGGGGTTGGCAATAAAGGGTGGCTTCTTCCATGTGCGGCCCGTTGTTTGAACGGTGCTGCTCATCTTGCTGCTACCTCGCGCAAATGCGTACTGCTTTCGGCGCCACCACGTTCTTCGGCGGGGACACCTGCATAAATTTCGTCCATGGCGTCATTGTTCAGATCTGTGGGTTCGCCATCGAAAATGATGCGACCAAACCGCATGCCGACGATGCGCTGGGTATATTCCTTGGCTTCATTCACGTTGTGAATATTGATCAGAACCGGCAGGTGCAACTCGGATGCGAGCGCGCGCAGCAGTTCCATGATCTGGCGCGATGTTTTCGGATCAAGTGACGCGGTCGGTTCATCGGCCAGCAGAATTTCCGGCTCCTGCATCAGGGCGCGCACAACGCCAACACGCTGGCGCTCGCCGCCGGACAATTCATCAGCACGCTTGTTTGCGTAATGGGCAATACCAACGCGCTCCATCAGGTGGAAGGCGCGGTCGATATCTTCTTGGGGGTAATTGCGGGTCACAGCACGCCATGCCGGAAGATAACCGAGGCGGCCGGACTGAACGTTTTCCATGACCGTCAGGCGGTCAATCAGGTTGAAGCCCTGAAACACCATGCCGATACGGCGGCGCGCCAGACGCAGCGCCTTGCCTTCAAGCTTGGTCAGTTCAGTGCCATTAAGCTCGATAGAGCCCGATGACGGTTCAACAAGACGGTTGATACAGCGCAGAAGGGTACTTTTACCTGCTCCCGATGCGCCGATGATCGAAACAACACTTTCGCCAGGCACTTCAAGGTTCAGGTTCTTCAACACTGCCTTTTCTTCGCCATAGCGTTTTACAAGTTCTTTGATACGCAGCATTGCGTTACCCCGGTTTGAATGGTAGACGACACAGGGCCACGGCAAGCCGGGCCCTGTGATATCGACGTCGTTTGAGAAATGCGGATTACTTCAGGTTATCCGGGGTGTATTTGACACCGTTGGCAGCCTGGATTTCGCGAATGACTGCCCAGTCATTCTGGTAGGTGATCGGGATGAATTTCGAAACACCTTTGAATTCTTCACCAAGGGCGGTGCCCTTCATGTCGAAGGTAAAGAAGGCTTCCTTGATCTTTTCGACCAGTTCCGGCTTCAGGTTATAGGCATAGTTGAACGAAGTGGTCGGGAAGCGCTTGCTTTCGTAGATGATCTTCACTTCTTTCGGGTCGTAAAGATCGCGCTGGGCCATACGTTCGACAACTTCGGAGGCAACCGGAGCTGCATCATAGTCGCCGGCAACAACGCCAAGGATCGACTGGTCATGCGATCCGGAATAGACAACTTCGTAATCCTGTTCCGGAACGACGCCCTGACCCGGCAGAAGAGCACGCGGTGCAAGGTTGCCCGAATTCGAAGTCGGCGAGGTGTGCGCGACACGCTTGCCTTTCAGATCGGCCAGTTCGTTGATGCCACTGTCAACGCGGGTATAAAGCTGAAGAGTGTAACCGAAACGGCCGTCATCCCCACCCATCAGGGCAAACGGAACCGCACCGGCAAGGTTAACTGCAAACGGCGTCGGACCGGTCGAGAAACCTGCAACATGCAGACGACCCGAACGCATGGCTTCGACTTCGGCCGAGTTCGACTGAACGGCAAAGAAGTGAACGTCCTTGCCGGTTACTTTTTCAAGATGCTCAAGGAACGGCTCCCAGATGTCGGCATAAACAGCCGGGTCTTCGACCGGGGTATATGCAAAGACAAGAGTGTCCGGATCGACAAGCTGATCAGCAGCCGGTGCATCGGCCACCAGATCGCCATCCATGTCGCAATAAAGCTGGTCAAGATCGCCACGCGCGATGCAATCGTCAGCAGCAGCTGCCGGGGCAGCGGTGAAACCAAGCATACCAACCGCAGCAAGCAGTGTGGTGAGCTTCAGGCTGTCAATTTTTTTCGGATATGAAAACACGGCTACTGAACCTTTCTTCCCTGTGAACGCTGGCTTTCAGCCATTTATGATGTGGTTTTGTTGGTTTTATTGTTGCTTTTATCAACATTATGAATTCGAAAAAGTTGAGAAATCAACATAAAACTGTAACAAAAGATTTCAGGAGAGGTTGATAGAATAGATAAATCATCATGGAAATAGCCAATCTTCAGGGGGATATGGCTTTGCGTTTGGGAAAAAAAGCAAGACAACAACGCATTCTGCATGAACTACAGGTTCATCCGCATGTGAGAGTTGCCACATTGGCAGAGCGATTCGATGTGGCAACGGAAACAATCCGCCGTGATCTTGACGCCATGAGCGAGGAAGGCTTGATCAAGCGTGAGTTTGGCGGGGCATCAGCGCGACCGATGGGCCATCAGCCCGATCTGGCGGAACGGCAATTATCTGCGGTGGCCGGGTTCGAACGCATCGGTATGCTGGCGGCTGATATGGTGCGGTCCGGGGATGTTGCGATGATTGATGCCGGATCAACAGTGGCACAGATCGCGCCGTTTCTTGCCGCACGGCGCAGTGCGCTGCCACGTACCTTCCTGACCAACTGTTATGCGGTTGTGCATGGCATGGCTGATCTGGCGGATTATGATGACGTTCTGATGTGTCCGGGCCAGTTTGATCGTCGCGAAAATGCGGTTTATGGCAGTGACACGGTCGACTATCTCCGACGCTTCCACGCCAATATTGCCTTTATCGGTGCATCCGGTGTTTCGCGTCAGGGGTTTAGCGACGTGAACCGCCGGGCGGTTGCCGTCAAACGCGCGATGATGGAACGATCCGATGAAACATGGCTGATGGTTGATCACACCAAATTTGATCAGCGTTATCTTGAAAATGTCGCCCCGCTTGAGGACCTGACAGGGATCATCACTGATCGCCCGCCAACCCCGGAAATCACATCACAGCTCGAACGTGCCGGGATCAGGTTGCTGGCCTGGCAAGAGCGGTCTGAAAAAGTCGGCTAGGGCACCAAGGGTTTGAATGCAAACAAATATTATTTGCATTTGCCTTCGTTCTTGATCCGACCCATATTTCCGGTCAACAGTTTGTAACCTGAACCAAGTGGCTGTTGCACCGGGTTTCCCGCCCCGGTCAGTTTGACGTCTGACACGGAGGATATCTATCGTGACCAATCAAGTGACCACCCGTACCGAACAAGACACCATGGGCACCGTCGAGGTTCCCGCCGACCGGTACTGGGGCGCACAAACCCAGCGTTCAAAGCAGAATTTCAAAATCGGTGGTGAACGGATGCCCGATGCGCTGATCAGGGCGTTCGGGATTCAGAAACTGGCCGCGGCGCGCGCAAATGCCGCTCTTGGCAATCTTGACGCCGACCTTGCCGATGCCATTGAGGCCGCGGCATGCGAAGTTGCCGATGGCAAGCTGCTGGATCATTTTCCACTGGTTGTCTGGCAGACCGGATCGGGCACCCAGACCAATATGAATGTCAACGAAGTCATCGCCAACCGGGCGTGCGAAATCCTGGGTAAACCGATGGGGATGCGTGATCCGGTTCATCCCAATGATCATGTCAATCGTGGACAGTCGTCCAATGACAGCTTCCCGGCAGCCATGCATATCGCCGCAGTGGTTGAGGTTGAAAAGTCCCTGAAACCGGCACTTGTCCATTTGCGCCGCGCGCTTGAGGCCAAGGTCAATGCCTTTGCCGATATCGTCAAAATTGGCCGTACCCATATGCAGGATGCGGTGCCTTTGACACTTGGTCAGGAATTTTCGGGCTATGCCGCGCAGATTGCCATTGGTCTTGAACGTATTGATGATGCGCTTAAACGTCTGCGCAAGCTGGCCCAGGGCGGTACCGCACTTGGCACCGGGCTGAACGCGCCCAAGGGATTTGACGTCGAATTCGCCAGACAGGTTTCCGAAATCACCGGAATTGCCTTTGCCACGGCAGAAAACAAGTTCGAGGCCCTTGCTGCCCATGATGCCTGCGTTGAAATGTCGGGCGTGATGAATGTGCTTGCAGCATCGCTGATGAAGATTGGCAATGATATTCGCCTGCTTGGTTCAGGGCCGCGTTGCGGTTTGGGCGAACTGGTTCTTCCGGCCAACGAACCCGGATCATCAATCATGCCGGGCAAGGTCAATCCGACACAGGCCGAAGCATTGACGATGGTGTGCGCGCAGGTCATGGGCAATCATGTTGCCGTGACGGTTGGCGGATCAAACGGACATCTGGACCTGAACGTGTTCAAGCCGGTGATTATCTATAACCTGCTGCAATCTATTCGCCTGATTGCCGATGCGTCAGTCAGCTTTGCCGATAACTGTGTTGCCGGGCTCGAAGCCGATCAGGAAAAGATCGACCATTATGTCGAACAAAGTCTGATGCTGGTGACGGCTTTGGCACCGCATATTGGCTATGACAATGCCGCCGCTGTTGCGAAAAAAGCCCACAAGGATCGCAGCAGCCTGAAAGAAGCCTGCATTGCGCTGGGCTTCCTTGATGGTGCGAAATTCGACGAACTGGTTCAGGCACGCGACATGATCTGATGCGGTCTGACTGATGACCTGACGCCACCAATGGCCGGACAGACATTTCCCCGGTCACAGGTGAGCGTTTGTCGGAGAAGGCTGTCAGTGGCATCTTTGATCAATGTCATTGCGGGTAAGGATGAATTGGGGCATATCAGCCAGATGTTCTCAACCAAACGCCATAACCGCGAGTGTCGCGGTATATCCGCCAGCCGTGTCCTTCAGACTTGGCTGATGGCGTTTGTGATCCTGCTTGCAGGTGTCACCCAGTCCGGCCTGATCCCGGCCCTGATCACTGGCCATGCCACCGGAATTTCGCAGGCCAATGCCGCGGATGCTGTTCCGGGCGGCAACGTTGTTCTGATCTGTACGCCAAATGGCATCGAGCCCGTCAATCTGGCGGATAAGGACGGGGATCAACACACCCGGCCAGACAATCCGCCCCCAATGGCCGGTCATGCGTTTTGTTCGCTTTGTGCGACCCATCACGGGGCGGTTGTTGCCATTGAACTACCCGATATGGTGCCGGTTCCGGTTGTCCATCATCTGCGCTTTGCTGTGGCAAATGGCAAGGCGGATGGTCGCGAAGTTCTGCGTGTACATCATTCACGTGCACCGCCAGTCGCTATCTGATTTCCAAAACGAACTATTGATGAAATCAGACCTGCCACGCGCAGGCAAAAGACGGATGAAACTCCATGAAAAAATTCTTTGCTGTCATTGCGACTTTGGCGTCGCTGTTTGTTGTTAGTAATGCCTATGCGGCCGATATTGAAGTCAAGGACGCCTGGGCAAAGGCTTCTCTTGGTCAGGTGCGCAATGGTGCTGCGTTCTTTGTCGTTGTGAATAACGGTGATGCGGACCGGATTGTTGGCGTGCGCAGCGATCTTGCAGCCAAGACCGAACTCCACACCCACATCATGGACAACAATGTCATGAAGATGCGTCAGGTCGAAGGCGGTGTCGATGTTCCGATGCATGGCGAAGTCATGTTCAAGCCGGGTAGCTATCACGTCATGATGATGGGGCTGAAAAAGCCGCTCGAAGAAGGCGAGATGGTTCAGGTGATACTTGAATTTGAAAAGGCTGGCGATGTTCCGGTTATGATCAATGTCATGGATGCAATGGCCAAGGGCCCGGCGGGCATGGGGGCGATGAACCACGGTAATATGGATCATGGCGGAATGAACCGTAACGCAAACTGATTGCAGTTATGGCGTCGGTTTGATGGCCGATTTTCAGGGGGAAGGTTTGCGCCTTTCCCCTTTTTTCGTCATGATGGGGGAAATAGTCGCCGTTGGTCAGAGGGGGCCCGCAATGTCAGAAAACATCACCATCGACGATCTGATTGCCAAGCTGGGGCTGCAACCCCATCCCGAAGGCGGATATTACGCCGAGACGTTCCGCGCCTTTGAAACATGCAATCCCGGTAACCGCTATCTTGGTGTGCGCAGTACCGGAACGGCGATCTATTACCTGCTGACACCCGATACCTTTTCGGGGATGCATATTCTGACCAGTGACGAAATTTTCCATCATTATCTGGGCGATGCTGTCGAACAGCTTCAGCTGTTCGAGGACGGAACGCACAAGTGTGTCGAAATCGGCAAGGACCTTCTGGCCGGGCAGAAACCGCAAATGGTCGTGCCCAAAAATGTCTGGCAGGGCGCGCGTCTCAAGTCCGGCGGAAAGTTTGCATTGCTGGGATGTACGGTCGCACCGGGATTTGATTTTGCCGACTTCTCGATGGGCAAACGTGCAACCCTGAGCGCGAAATGGCCCGCAGCGTCCGAGATGATTGCAGCATTGACGCGCGACTGATTTTAAGGCGAAATCGCTCTGTCACCAATCCGGGACGGGGCCAGTTCGGGCGCTGTTCCGAAATACAGGATATGCCCCATGCAGTTCGATACCTGGCTTTTATTTGCCGGGGCGGCAATCGCGTTGTCGATGGTTCCCGGCCCCAATAACCTTCTTGCGATGTTTAATGGTGCCCGCTACGGCGTCGTGTCGGCGGCGGTCGGTGGTGTCGGGCGTATCATGGCCTTTGCGCTGATGATCGTGATTACCGCAACAGGGCTTGGCGTTATTCTGGCGGCCAGTGAAACGGCCTTTCTGATCATTAAATGGGTCGGGGCGGTCTATCTGGTTTGGCTTGGTATCAAAAGCTGGCTTGCCAAGGTGCATGATGTTGACGCCGATACTGTTACCGGTTCGGGGCAGGTCGTGCTTATGGCCTATCCCGGTGCCTTTACTCTGGCACGCACAGAATTTCTGACGGCGATTGGCAATCCCAAGGCGATTTTGATTTTTACCGCCTTCTTCCCGCAATTTCTTGACCCTGCACAGGCCTATGGTGCGCAATTCACGGTCATGGGCTTGACGTTCCTTGCGATGGAAAGTTCGGTCTTGCTTGTTTATGGACTTCTGGGGGGACAGGTCAAAGGCCTGATCCGGTCGGCCCGTCATATGCGGATGCTTAATCGTGTATCGGGTGCGCTTCTGGTCGGGGCGGGGGTGCTATTGGCCTTTACCGAGCGGACCCGTTCATCGGCCTGACTTCCATTTGATGGAAAGACATTCCGAAATGCGCAGGGGCGCGCTGGTTAAAGCGCGCCCCCTTGCTCCCTTGTCTACCCGGACATCCGGGTGATCGCCTGTTCTCAGGCGATTTCCTCGACCCGGTGGCACGCCACTTCGCGGCCCTCGAAATTGCGCAGTTCCGGGCGAACCTTTGCGCATTCCTCGGTCGCAAACGGGCAGCGTTTATGGAACGCACAGCCCGATGGCGGGTTGATCGGTGAAGGCAATTCGCCGGTAAGCGGTTCTGCCTTTACACGATGTGCCGGATCGATCTTTGGTGCCGATGCCAGAAGCGCCCTTGTATAGGGATGCAACGGCTTGGCAAAAATCTCTTCGGTCGGTCCTTTTTCAGCGACGCGACCGAGATACATCACCATGACGTCATCTGCAATATGTCTGACGACAGAAAGATCGTGCGAGATGAAGACATAGGCGACATTCATCTCTTCCTGAAGATCCATCATCAGATTGAGAACCTGCGCCTGGACCGACACATCAAGGGCAGAAACCGGTTCATCGGCAACGATGACTTTCGGTTCCAGAATAAGAGCACGCGCAATGGCGATACGCTGACGCTGCCCGCCCGAGAACATATGCGGATAGCGCTGGAAGAATTCCGGGCGCAGACCAACCTTGGCCATGGTTTCGCGAACACGTTCCTCGCGTTCCTTGCGACCAAGGTGATCCATGTTCAGCAACACCGGTTCGGCCAGAATCTGACCGACCTTCTTGCGCGGGTTAAGCGACCCGTAAGGGTTCTGGAAAATCATCTGAACTGTGCGGCGGAAAATTTTGGCATCCTTGTCAGAAAGGTTGCCGACCGCATGGCCATTAATCTTCAGCGCGCCCGCACTGGGTTTTTCAATCAGGGTCAGCTGACGACCAAGGGTCGATTTGCCGCAACCTGACTCGCCAACGACTGCCAGCGTCTTTTTGGCTTCAAGCGTGAAGGACACACCATCAAGCGCCTTGACCGTCGCGCCGGGTTTGCCAAAACCGCGATTAACATCATAGTGACGGACAAGGTCATCGGATTCCAGAAGCGGAACACCGGGTTTGGTATCCAGAAAACTCATTATACAGTCTCCCCGGTGGCCAGATCGGCAGTTAGGCCGGTCGGCTGGCCCTGATCATTAAGCGGATAGAAGCAGCGTACATCGCGTCCGTTGAAGTCAGTGACTTCCGGACGTGCGCTTATGCAGCTTTCATTGGCGTAGCGGCATCGCGGTGCCAGAAGACATCCCGTCGGGCGGTCATACTGGCCCGGAACCACGCCGGGGATAGTGCGCAGGCGATCATGGCCCTCGGAACGTTCCGGCAATGCTTCAAGCAGCGCCTGCGTATACGGATGACGCGGGGCGGCAAAGATGCTGTCGGCAGGACCGCTTTCAAACAGCTGGCCCGCATACATGACTTGAATGCGGTTGGCGGCCTCGGACACCAGTGCAAGGTCATGGGTAATCAACAAAAGCCCCATATCGCTGTCTTCCTGCAGTTTCAGCAGAAGATCAATGATCTGGGCCTGAATGGTGACATCAAGGGCCGTGGTCGGTTCATCGGCGATCAGAAGACGCGGCTTGCAGGCAATCGCCATCGCAATGACGATACGCTGGCTCATGCCGCCCGAAAGCTGATGTGGATAGGCGGTCATACGTGACTTCGGATCGGGGATGCCTACCTGATTAAGAAGTTCGAGCGTACGTTCACGACGCTGCTTCTTGGTCCCGCCTTCATGGACCTTAAGGGCTTCCATGATCTGGGCTTCGACCGTGAAGCAGGGGTTAAGCGCAGACATCGGATCCTGGAAGATCATGGCGATGTCTTTGCCGGTGATTTCGCGACGACGTTTCGCAGGCATCCCCAACAGGTCCTGACCATCAAAGGTCAGGGCGTCTGCTGTGACACGACCGGGAAAATCGATCAGGCCCATAACGGCAAGCGATGATACCGATTTACCGGAACCCGATTCACCGACGATGCCAAGAACTTCGCCGCGATCAACTGAATAGCTTACTGAATCAACAGCACGAAACGGCTTGTCTTCGGAGCCGAACTCGACTGTCAGGTTTTTTACTTCGAGAAGAGCCATGACTTACCGTTTCATCTTGGGATCAAGGGCATCGCGCAGACCATCACCCATCAGGTTGAAGGCAAGCACGGTGACAAGGATGCAAAGGCCGGGGAAAGTGATCACCCACCATGCCGAACCCACGAATTCACGGGCTTCGGACAGCATGGTACCCCATTCCGGCAGCGGCGGCTGTGCGCCAAGGCCAAGGAAGCCAAGGGCAGCAGCGTCAAGGATCGCACTCGAAATACCCAGTGTGCCCTGAACAATCAGCGGTGCCATGCAGTTCGGAAGAATGTTCACGAACATCTGGCGGACATGTCCGGCACCGGCAATCTGCGATGCAATGACATATTCCTTGTTCAGTTCGGACACCACCGATGCACGGGTCAGACGCACATAATGCGGTAACTGGACAATCGCGATGGCGAGCATCGCATTTTCAAGTCCCGGGCCGAGGATCGCAACAATGGCAAGCGCCATGATCAGGCTGGGCAGGGCCAGCATGATATCCATCAGGCGCATGATAGCGACTTCGACCCAACCGCGGAAATATCCCGCAACCATGCCAAGAACGATACCGGAAATCATCGACAGGATGACAACAAACACGCCGATAGAAACCGACAGCTGCGCACCGTGGATCAGACGCGACAGGATATCGCGGCCCACCGCATCGGTGCCAAGGATGTAACGCGGATCGGCACCTTCCATCCAGACCGGTGGTTTAAGAAATGCGGTACGGTCCTGTGCAATCGGATCAAACGGCGCGATCCATTGTGCGGTCAGCGCAAGGAACAGAATGATCGCAATGACGATCAGGCCAGCCAATGCACCACGGTTCTTTTTGAAATAGTCCCAGGTCTCGCGTAGCGGGCTGGGCGGTGCGCCCATCGGTTCAACAGCGGCTTCCGCCAGAGTGTTCACCGGGGCTGCGGACGGGGTATTATTCTCGCTCATCTTTCGCAGTCCCCTTAGCGTTTATGACGGATACGAGGGTTTACTACCCCGTACAGAAGGTCGACGATCAGGTTCACGGCCATGACAAGGAAGGCAATCATCAGAATGCCACCCTGAATGGTCGGATAGTCGCGACGGTTCATGGCTTCGATGATCCACTTGCCAATCCCCGGCCAGGAGAAGATCGTCTCGGTCAGGATCGCACCGGCCAGCAAAACACCGACCTGAAGGCCGATGACCGTGATCACCGGGATCAGGGCGTTGCGAAGTGCGTGGACCATGATCACTCGGATCGGGGCAAGCCCCTTGGCACGGGCAACACGGATATATTCCTCGCCGAGAACTTCAAGCATTGAGGATCTGGTCATGCGCGCGATCACGGCCATTGGAATGGTGCCAAGCGCAATGGTTGGCAGGATCATGTGGCGCAGGGCGCTGATGAATGCGCCTTTCTCGTCGCTGAGAAGCGTGTCGATCAACATGAAGCCGGTGGTCGGCTCGATGTAATACATGACTGAAAGACGTCCGGAAACCGGCGTCCAGCCCAGCGTTGTCGAGAAGAACATGATCAGAAGCAGGGCCCACCAGAAAATCGGCATCGAATATCCGGTCAGGGAAATAGACATGGTCAGATGGTCGATCCACTTTCCACGATTGATGGCAGCAAGGACACCGAACGGTACGCCAAGGCAAACGGCAAACAATATACCCGTCAGGCCAAGCTCGACTGTTGCCGGGAAGAGGACAAGAAATTCATCCAGAACAGGTTTTTTGGTGACAAAAGATTTGCCAAGATCGCCCTGGAACACACCCATCAGGTAATCGAAATACTGGACGATAATAGGCTGGTCAAAGCCGTATTGTGCCTGAAGTTCTGCGTATCGTGCTGCGTCAACACCACGTTCTCCGGCCAACATCAATATTGGGTCGCCGGGAATGAGGCGGATCAGGAAGAATACCAGAAGGGTGACACCGAAGAAGGTCGGGATGATGTCTCCCAAACGGCGAAACAGGAATCCTAGCATGCCATCGGGCCTTTTTGTGCATCCACGCGCGGTCAGGATACGGGTGGACGTCTCTCTCTATTGCGGAATTGCAAAGAGGCCCGGAAGACCGGGCCTCTTCGACAAGGTTTTAGGTGGTCTTATTCTTTGATGTCGACGCCATAGAAGATGTGACCGCCAAACGGATCAATCTTGTAGTCGACAACTTCGTTACGAACCGGTTCGAAAACGATCGAGTGTGCGATGGTTGCCCACGGTGCTTCACGCTTGAAGACCAGCTGAGCTTCTTCGTACAGACGGGTACGCTCAAGAACGTCCGAGGTGGTTTTAGCCTGCTGAATCAGCTGTTCGAATTCGTCGTTGCAGAAACGAGCGCGGTTCGAACCGCCAACGCCGTCACAGCCAAGCAGAACTGCAAGGAAGTTATCGGGGTCGCCGTTATCACCGGTCCAACCGAGCATGAAGGTACCCTGTTCACCTTTTTTGGTGCGATCAAGGTATTCACCCCACTCGTAGGACACGATTTCAGCCTGAACACCGATTTTTGCCCAGTCAGCCTGAATCAGCTCGGCCATACGGCGTGCGTTCGGGTTGTAAGGGCGCTGAACCGGCATGGCCCAGATATCGGTCTTGAAGCCTTCCGGGAAACCGGCTTCTGCCAGCATGGCTTTCGCCGCTTCCGGATCATAAGGATCATCAACGGTGTCGTTGTTGTAAGACCAGATGGTCGGCGGAATCGGGTTTTTGGCAGCAGCGCCAGCACCCTGATATACACCTTCGATGATGGCGTCTTTGTTGATCGCCATGTTCAGTGCTTTACGCACTTTCACATTGGTGAACGGCTCTTTCTCGGTGTTGTAACCAAGGTAACCGACGTTCAGACCTTCCTGGCTCAGCAGGTTGATGGAAGCATCTGCATCCATTTCAGTCAGGTCAGCCGGGTTCGGGTACGGCATGACATGGCATTCACCGGCTTTCAGCTTCTGATAACGAACAGTGCTGTCCGGGGTGATGGCAAAGATCAGGTTGTCGATTGCGGCTTTGCCTTCCCAATATTCCGGGAATGCTTTGTAACGGATAACCGCATCTTTCTGATACTGAACCAGCTGGAACGGACCGGTGCCGACCGGGTTAAGGTCAACCAGTTCCGGGGTGCCGGCTTCCATCATCTTGTCAGCATATTCAGCCGACAGAACAGATGCGAAATCCATTGCCATGTTGGCGATGAACGGAGCTTCCGGACGGTTCAGAACGAATTTTACGGTGTAGTCGTCAACCTTGACGATGTCCTTGATCAGGTCCGGCATGGACATGCCGTTGAAGTACTCGTACGAGCCGCCTGAAACACCGTGATACGGATGGTTTTTATCAAACTGACGCATGAAGGTGAAGATCACGTCATCAGCATTGAAATCGCGGGTCGGGGCGAAGTCTTTGGTGGTGTGGAACTTCACGCCTTTGCGCAGGTTGAAGGTATATTCCTGACCATCAGCCGAAACGTCCCAGCTGGTCGCAAGACCCGGAACGATGGTGGTGGTGCCGCGCTTGAACTGTACCAGACGGTTGAAAACCTGACGCGAGGACGCATCGAACGTGGTACCTGCGGTGTAAAGCGACGGGTTGAAGCCTTCGGGGCTACCTTCCGAGCAATATACCAGAGTTTTTGCCGAAGCGGCGGTCGGAGCAGCAAGTGCAGTGGCAGCAAGCAGGCCTGCACCAATCGCCACTTTGACGAAATTCGCTTTCATTAAATGCCTCCCTCAAGGCTGGTCCGAACAAGTGACTGCTGCCTACATGATCTTGAACAGGTCATGTTTGACAACGCCATATTGGAACGGACGGGGTTTACCCGATCCAACAGATATTATGTTGGCAATCGACGAGGGAAAATAATCAGGGTTTCTAGGTATCGTCAACGTTTGCTGCGTGGTTATACGTAGAAAGCCCTTGGTCGTTGAATGATGAATTTATGTCAAGTGTTTGTTATTTTTATGAAATTCACTCCCCCATTTGCGTATAGGAGCTGTGCATTTTTTTCGGGGCTCGGACGTAATTAAGGAATATCACTTCATTCGGATGTGCATTTGAACGATTCATAATCCGTTGAAATTTAATGATTCGTTCGATTTGATACCTTGTCCGAGCCCCGGTTTCCTATCTCAGGGTAGTATGAAGTTCAGAGATTTGCGCGATATCGGTGTTCCATGCCGCAACGAACCGATAAACATCTGCGCCAAGTGACGGCCATGCATGGAACATCAGTCCCGCATCGCGCAGCTTCGCAGCAAGCTCTGCGGGCAGTTTTACAAACAGCTCGTTGCCGTCTGCCGGATGGGCAAGGGTCGCGCCGCGTCCGATCAGAAGATCGGCAAGGGCGGATGCTGCCTGATTGGCATGTGCTGCATTCTTGAGCCAGACGTCATTTTTGACATAGGCCAGAAGCTGTGTAGCCAGATAACGATGTTTGGAATGCAGATGGCCGCTGCGTTTGCGCGCCTGTTCGATCCGGCCTTTCAGGCTGGTATCAAACAGAACAATGGCATCGACCGCCATCGCGCCGTTCTTGGTCGCGCCAAAGCTGATGGCATCAACGCCTGCTTTCCAGGTGATGTCAGCCGGATGGCAATCAAGATGAGCAACTGCATTGGCAAAGCGTGCACCATCCATAAAAAGACGCAGATCATGTTTCTTGCAGACGTCACCAATGGCGGTCACTTCCGCCGGGCTATATACGGTGCCCAGTTCAGTTGCCTGCGTGATCGCGACACATTCCGGGGCAACCGAATGGACCCCGCGATTGACCTGACCGGAAATAAAGGCATCAAGTGCCGTTGCTTCAAGTTTGGCCGTTGGCCCATCCATCGGAAGAAGCTTTGCCCCGCCGGTGAAAAAGGCAACACCGGTGCTTTCGTCTTCATTGATGTGGGCTTCGTGGTGACAGACAACGCCGCCATATGGTGTGACAAGGGCTGACAGGCTGATGCAGTTTGCCGCAGTCCCGGTTGCAACGGGAATAACCGCAACCTCCTTGTCAAACAGATCGGAAAATGTGCGATCAAGCTGCTGGCTGATTTCGTCGCTACCATAAGCCGGTGCATTGCTGCTGGCTTCAAGCGTCAATGCTTCGAGAACTTCCGGGCAAAACGGGGACACATTGTCGGAGGCAAAGTTCATATTCTATCTCGCAATATCTTGGTGGCATTCAGCGTTTGCAAAGCTGAGAATGATTTAACGTGGTTATCCCATGCAAATGCCGATGATGGCAAATCTGCGATGTCATCCAATCGACTGTGGCAGCGATTTGATCAGTTCAATCGGGCTGTTCCAGGCACACACAAAACGGTATGCGTCCGGGCCGATGGAAGCCCATGGGCGAAACACGATCCCCGCATCCCGCAGGCGTTGCGCCAGATCGTCATTCATATGAATGAAAAGTTCGTTGCCTTGCGGCGGGAACGCGGCTGTGGCGCCCATATTCTCAAGACTTTTCTGCAAGGCTTTGGCGGCCTCATTGGCGTGGCGCGCATTACGTAACCAAAGATCATCTTGGACATAGGCCAGAAGCTGGGCAGCAAGATAGCGGTGCTTTGAAAACAGATGACCGCCGCGCTTGCGGCTTTTTTCCGTGTGACGCCGCAACTTCGGATCAAACAGGATGATGGCATCAACGGCCAGGGCTCCGTTTTTGGTCGCCCCGAAGCTTAAAACATCGACACCCGCTTTCCAGGTGATATCAGCCGGATGACAGTCAAGGGCCGCAACCGCATTGGCAAAACGTGCGCCATCCATAAAAAGGCGCATGCCGTGTTTCTGGCAGACATTACCAATCGCCTGAACTTCGGCAACGTCATAGACGGTCCCGAACTCGGTGCTTTGGGTTATGGCAACGCATTCGGGGTCTACTGAGTGCATGCCATTTGAAATATGTGACCCCAGATAGAGATCAAGCGTATCTGCCTCGATCTTGGCAGATGGCCCGTCAATGCCAAGCAGCTTGGCTCCATTGCCATAGAAAGCCACACCGGTTGATTCCGTCATATTGATGTGGGCCTGATGATGACAAACAACGCCGCCAAACGGTGACACCAGCCCCGAAAGCCCGACCAGATTTGCAGCCGTTCCTGTCGCCACCGGTATAACGCAAACGTCGGTCCCGAACAGGGCTGAGAAGGCCGCATCAAGTTGTCGGCTTTTGTCATCCGCGCCATAGGGAAGGGCGGCACTTTCGCTTTCCGCAGCGATAGCATTGAGAATTTCGGGGCAGATGGGCGAAACATTGTCAGATGAAAAGTTCATCGGGAACCTCGGTGACGCAATGGGGCAATTGGCAGTTCGACAAAAAGGCAGACTTCAGACGTCTAAAATCATCAGATAGCAGAGTGTTGGGATAAAGCTGATTTGGCAAGTATCGCTATTTGCTTGTCGCGATAAACACACCATCCCACTCGACCGGTGGCGGGGTTTCCCGGAATGTCACGATACGATCGGAATACATGTCATAAAGGGCTGCCAGTGCACCTACACCACGCGATGCCTGACGACACTGGTCAAGCAGTTCATCTGCCTTGTCCCATTGTTGCGTACGATAGGCGTCCAGCATTGACTTGTGCAATATCTGACAGTTCCTGAATTCTTCTGTCTGACAAAGTTTGGCACCGCCAAGCAGGGCAAAGATATGCACAGCTTCGCTTTTGCCTTTCACCGCAATCAGATCGAGTTCCAGTGTGGCAAAATCATTCTCGACACGTTTGGCAACATCTTCACCCAGAACGATGTCAACGCCGTAATTTTTCGACTGCCCTTCAAGACGGGAGGCCAGATTGACCGCATCGCCCAGAACAGAATAATCGAACCGCTGATCCGATCCCATATTGCCAACAAGGCAGTCACCGCAATTGATCCCGATGCCAATGTTAAGCGGCAGGAACTTTTCATTGTCACGCTTGGCTTCGCCCAGACGTTCGGCATTGAGGTGATCAAGCGCCTCACGCATGGCAAGTGCGCTATCACACGCATGATGGGCATGGTTTTCAACATCAAGTGGTGCATTCCAGAAGGCCATGATGCAATCGCCCATATATTTGTCGATTGTGCCTTCCCGATCGAGAATGCATTTGGTCAGTGGCGTCAGAAGCCGGTTGATCAGGCGCGTCAAACCCTGCGGGTTGGATTTGAACCCCTCTGAAATCGAGGTGAAACCGCGGACATCACAAAACATCAAGGTCATGTCTCGGGTTTCACCACCAAGCTTCAATTGTTCCGGATGACGTGACAATTGATTGACCAATGCCGGGGACAGGTAGTTCCCGAAGGCAGAGCGGACCTGCCGCCGTTCGCCTTCGGTGCGTACAAAGCCGATGGAGCTGGTTGCCAGATAAACAGCCAGCAAGCTGACCAGCGGATAGACCGGATCGATCAACAGCAATTTGGCATCATATGCCCACCATGAAAATCCGGCGGCACCAAATGCCAGTGTTCCGCCGATCACCGCAGGCCAGACGGCGCCAAGTCGTGGAACGGCAAGAACAAAAAACAGGCCGATCAGCAAAAGAACAAAGCTTTCGGTTTCTGCAGCCCAATATGGGCGGGTCAGGAAATGGCCCAGCAACATCTGTTCAAGCATCTCTGCATGCACTTCTACCCCCGGCAAAACCCGATCAAGCGGTGTGGACCGCAAGTCAAGCAATCCTGCCGCACTGGTGCCGACCAGAACAATCGTGTCGCGAAGGCTTTCCGATGGCAGAGTGTCATTCAAGACATCAAGCGCCGAGATATAACGCTGTTTCTTATGGCCGGTGAAATGAACCCACATATATCCGGCATGATCGGTGGGAATGGTAATGGCACCGACCCTGATGGCCTCGATACCCTCTGACCGGGTCCAGCGTGAACTGCCACTTGCCCCGGACATCCGCACATTCATGGTTTTCGGGGCATCCTGAAGAACGCGAAGCATTTCCATCGATAACGTCGGATAAACAGGCATGCCAATCACGGGCAGGTCGTAATCCAGTGCCGCCAGTAGCGGAACCCTGCGCACCACACCATCCTGTTCCGGTGACACATTCACCAGCGCATTGCCACTTGCCGCATTTTCTATGATATCGAGGTTTTTGGCCGCACCGGGCAGCACAGCAATAAAGTCGGAAAGTTTTCTTCCTGCTTCACCCGATGTACTGAAATTGCCGATTTGCCTTGGCGGGGTTTCCAGTTTCTTGTTGCTCAGCTGGATTGCCGTAACGACCTGTCCTGTACCCTGAATGAACTGGGCAAACAGTTTGTCATGATCTGGCAGTTTATCGGCAAGGGCGGTTATTTCGTCGCTTTCCGTGCCCTTGGGCCAATCTTTCACCACGCGGGCCGGGGATGTTCGGTCGGGCTCGGCAAATACCACGTCAAACCCGACAACCCGCGCGCCGGCCGAACGCAAACGATAAACCAGCCCGGCCAGACGGGTACGTGGCCATGGCCACTGCCCCAGTTCTTCCAGACTTTTTTCATCAATGTCGATGATACGAACACCAACATCTTCATATTGGCGCGGCGCGATGCGCTGATAGGTGTCAAACACACTCAGGCGCATCTGGTCCACAAATGGAACATCCTGCCACCGCAAGAAGATGCAGATCAGCAGGATGCCCAAAGGAAGCAAATAATGCAGCCCCGCCAAAAGTCGGGATTTGGTTAGACGCATTTGGTCATTCGTTTCCGTTTGGCGAAAGTACCAAGATTAATTGAGTGTTGCGCTGCCGTCTGTCCCAGATGGATGGGAAGTCGTCGACACGTTAAAGTCAACATTGTAGGCGTCTTTGAATGTTGCTGTGGCGCTACACCCTAAGTTGTTAGTGCAGCTTCCGTCATAGCTGAAATCGCCACTGGCAAACTCGACATTTCCTGTCGAACTTGTGTAATCGGTTGTCGTGGGAAGGAGACTCCCATCAAGAATACCCGCTGAGCCAATTGGTCCTACATCGTTCACTTGGATCTGCGAGAAATATATTGCGATGGTTCGGTTAGCAAAATCAATTGTTGAGCTAAAGCTGTAATCAACATTTGCCCCGTCAATATTGATCGTGCCGGTTGTGACAGATCCACTGCTAATCTGGCGCAACGCGTCATAGGTGAACTGATCACTTCCACCGCCTCCACCGCTACTTCCACTACCGCTATCGTTGCTATTGCTGCTTGAGTTGTTGCTGTTGGTACTGTCGACATTTCCCAGGATTGAAGCGATTTCCCCTTGTGAGCCCGAAGCACCCGTAGCGCTGACCTGTGCCAATGCAACTTCAATCGTGCCTGCCATGGTTGCGCCGGTTTGCGAATTGGCCTGCTCGGACTGCCCGGGGGTCAATCCGGTTTGTTGCGGAGCCGCTGCTACTGTTTGGCTTGAAGATGAGCCCGTGCCGGAGCCACCATCCTGATCGTCGTTGCGCGACGCTGTACGAACAAGATTGCTTGAAAAATCAAAGGTCGCGGCTTCCTGCGGGAAGCGGGCCGGTACGGTCACAACATTACTGCCGACAAAAACGCCGAAATTTTCACCGGTGATGTTTTGACTGTTGCCATTCTGGTCCGTTACCGCGAACGCACCGGGGCGGGATGTCGTATCGTTACGTGCAAGGCCCGGGCCCTGATTGACGGCCATGAAAACCTGCTGATTCACAGCGTCGGGGGACGAGGTGTCAAATGAACCGGGCATGATCTGGTTTGCCTGCTCTGCCGAAACAGACCGGATCAAGCCGATGGTGCCTCTGATGCCGATTGATCCAACCGGAAGATTGATATCCATGCTTGCCGGGTTGTTGAGCGGTATCTTGCCCGTTACGAAACGCATGACACCGCGTGCCATATCGGCAACGATGCGACCATCACCGGTTGCCGGATCGTAGACAAACTCGTCAATGGCGACGTCACTGTTCGGTCCGATGGTAAAGACTGTTTCGTCCAGTAAGAGGACTTGCATGCCTGAATTCGGCGACGTGATGATCCGGTCCCCAAGATAAACGGGCATCCCGCTTTCAACCAGAACACCGATTTCGCCCGTCACTTTGTTAAGCGTGACATCACCGGTTACGGCGGCGGATACGCCTGCCATCTCGACTGTGATTTCAGCTTTTGCCGGTGCGCCAAGCAGAATGGTCAGCGCCATTGGCATGCCGATGGTTACATTTCGTGCAAGGTGCGTAAATTTTCTCTGCAAACGGGCGGTCATTACGTTGTTCTGCATCACTAGAACTCCCATCGCCGGGTCAGGTAAAACTGTGCCCTGGCATTGTGATATTCATAGTTGGGAATGTTCGATTTGGTATTCAGATATTCGCCTGTGATCGACCAGTTAACCGGTGCGAGCAGGTCATAGATCTGATTTGCCGTTTTGCTATCCCCAAACAAGTCCGATGGCAGTATTTGTGAAAGTGGCGCGCCATAGGTCAATCTTGTCCGTGCACTGCGATCCATTCGGTGTTGTGGCGAATTGCCGGTCACCAGATAGTCCGGATCACGATAACGGTCGATCCCATAACGGAAACTTCCACTTATGTAACTTCCCCCGCCAAACAGATAAGCATGGATCAACTCGCCGCTCAAGCTGTCATAGCTGTAATAATTGCGTGCCGCCTCTTTTTTGCCCGCAAAAAGATTAAAGGTGGTGCGGTTATTGGGCGTCCATGTGTAATTCGATCCCAGTCTGGTGCCATAGCGCTGACCGGAATGTAAACGCAGTGCGCTTGATTCACTGGTATTCTGATAGCGTTCATCGGCATAGCTGACATCACCGTTCAGGTTAAAGAACGGACGCGGGTTCCAGTCCAGACGCAGCCGCCCGGAACGTGACGTGAGGTATTTTTCCTTGCTAAGGGACTGCACGGTCTGGTTCAGCGTCGGTGTAAGCATCCAGTAGCCACCGCGAATGCGGCTTCCGACATCGACCGAGAACGACCCAAGGTCAAGAGAGTCAAGCTGTACCTGATCACTGGCATAGCCCGTCACGGCGGCAAAGATTTCGTGACCTTCCTGATAACCAAGATCATAGCTGACGTCATAGCGAAGGGCGCCGACATAGGCGATGTCGTTCCTCGGTTTGTCAGCTGATGCCGTGATGTTGGTCAATGTGCCGGTGACCAGTTGCTGCTTGTCATTGGGGGCGGCGTTCCGGTTGCTGTCGACCTGGGACCCCAGAGTCAGTGTCACGGATTGATGCAACCGTGCGCGCCGCCGTTCGATGGCATTGATATATTTATCAATGTCAGCCGCGACCTCGGGCGAGACATCCATCTGGCGCAACCGGTCAAACTGCGTGCGCGCTTCATCAAGGCTATCAAGGCGATAAAGCACAATGGCGTAATAAAGCCGCACCGGTGCCAGTTCGGGATCAAGAACCAGAATGCGCTCAAGTGTGGCTGATGCGCCGCGTACCTCGCCGCGGGCGAGCTGCGCCTTGGCCCAGCGGAAATTCAGAACAATGTTGTCGGGATTGGCAAGGATATCGGCATAGGTAATATCCCCGCCATCATCGGTGCGAAGCAAAAGGTTTGCACGTTCGGTGACGTCACGCAGTCTGTCAAAATCGTCGGAAAGTTGACGTGCTTCATCGGTTCGCACATCGACGCTCTGTTGTGCGTTGGCACCACCAGTCGCCCCCATCACCAGTGCAACGAGTACAGCTGAAACTGCCGTACCCTGCCGCCATCGGCTTGTATTCAAGTTTTCCCCCAAACTTTCTCGGATTTTCGCGGCATCAGTTTCGGTTATGCGCCGTCAGACCAGATGACTTGGCCGAGCTGCGGACCGCCAAAATCGGCATAATCTTCTTTTGACAGATTATGAACTATGGTGATCCGATGTAAGCCATTCGGGTGAAGGGTAGGGATAGTGTAGGTCGTATAGTTTTTATATACTTAAAGATCTCCGGGGTGCTGTGATCAGCACCCCGGAGATCTTCTAAGATGTGAGAACAAAACTATACTGCAGTGCCGCCGACGGTCAGACCATCAATGCGCAAGGTCGGTTGTCCGACACCGACCGGGACCCCCTGGCCATCCTTGCCACAGGTACCAATCCCGTTATCAAGTTCCATGTCATTGCCGATCATGGAAACCTTGGTCAGGCTGTCCGGGCCATTGCCAATCAGGGTCGCGCCCTTGACCGGGGCACCGACTTTACCGTTTTCAATCAGATAGGCCTCGGATGCCGAGAAGACGAATTTACCCGACGTGATATCGACCTGCCCGCCGCCGAAATTAACCGCATAAATACCGTTCTTGACCGAGGCCAGAACCTCTTCTGGTTCCTTGTCGCCCCCCAGCATATAGGTATTGGTCATGCGCGGCATCGGGGCATGGGCATAGGATTGGCGACGACCATTGCCGGTCGATTTGACACCGGTCAGGCGGGCATTGAGGCGATCCTGCATAAAGCCCTTAAGGATACCGTCTTCGATCAGAACGGTTTGCTGGGTCGGCGTTCCTTCATCATCAATCGAAAGCGAGCCACGGCGATCATGAATGGTGCCGTCATCAACAACCGTGACGCCCGGTGATGCGATGCGCTGTCCCAGAAGGCCGGCAAAGGCCGAAGTGCCCTTGCGGTTAAAGTCACCTTCAAGGCCATGGCCAATCGCTTCATGCAGCAAAATACCCGGCCAGCCCGGTCCAAGCACCACGGTCATTTCACCGGCCGGTGCGGCAACGGAATCAAGATTGACGATGGCCTGACGCAGGGACTCATCAACGGCCTTTTTCCAGGTTTTTTCGTCAAAGAAACCATCATATCCGATACGACCGCCTTCTCCGTGTGATCCGGTTTCCATACGGTCACCCTGTTTGACGACAACCGATACGTTAAACCGTACCAGCGGTCGGATATCGCCAATGCGCTGACCACCGGCACTCCAGATCTGGACAGCCTGCCAGTTGCCGGAAATCGATGCCGATACCTGCACAACGCGCGGATCACGCGACCGGGCATAGGCATCAATCTGTGCCAGAAGATCAACCTTGGCTTCAAAGGTGGCTTCGCCCAGCGGGTTCACATCGGAATAAAGCGAGATATTGGTGCCGATCGATCCAAGATCGACCTTGCCTGAACGTCCGGACCCAACCGCCTTGACGGTTTCGGCGGCACGTCCAACCGCATCATTGGACAGTTCGTTGGAATGCGAAAAGGCGGTGGCTTCATCGGCAACAGCGCGAAGACCAAAACCCTGTGCTGTGTCAAAATTCGCACTGCGCAGACGCCCATCATCCCAGACCAGACTTTCGGACTGGCGATATTCAAGGAACAGTTCCCCGTCTTCTGCCGCGCCAAGCGCGTCATTGACCTGCGTTTCAAGCCGTTCGCGATCAAGATCACCTTTGGCGAAAAACAGATTATCAGTGGTGCGCAGATCGGTCATGGAACCTCCTTGAGGGCCGGAATTGTTCGGCCAGAGAAAATGATTTTCCCCAAAAGATAAAAGCACTTGTGACAGTATTTTCCCTGACGTTTTTGGGACTTTCTGTCACATTGAACTTTCGTCTATACAGGTACTGTCAGCGTTCGGTCAGAAACCGCCACTGAACGCTTTATATAGACCGCAATGGCCAATTATGAAAGCCCGTGGCAATGTTTGTCGAACATCCCCAGCGTGTCGCCCTTCATAACGAAATTCATGCCCGCCCGTTTGGCGGTGTCAGCAGCCCGACGCGATGTTCCTGCATTGCTTTTCACGCTGGCGAAGAGCTTGATGAAGGCGTCCGGGACCATTTCATGACGTTCTGCAAGCGCTTCAGTCTGACGCCGCCCGCACCGGATCAGAAATATTACGAAGCCGCCTGTGACGGCTTTTCCGTCATTTGGGAACGTCACGCGGAATTCACGGTCTATGTGTTCAAGCGCATGGAGCCGTTCGATAACCCGTTCGAAGACCCGGTCATTAATCTGGTACCTCAGGACTGGCTGTCGGAAACGCCGGGCCAGTTAATGGTCGGACTTCATATCGTGGTTGAGAAAACAGACAGGACCGAAGAAGAGATTTCACGTCTGTTTGATCATAATGGCCTGACCGGAAGCCGGGTTCTGGGCGGTACGGCGCAAATCTGGACCGATTTTCGTCTGCATGGGGATGGCTTTGGTCGCATGCTGGTCAAGGATCTGGGTATGGAGCAGCTGCAGGCCGGGCGTCTGGTGCAGCGTCTCAAGGAAATTGAAGTCTATCGTATGATGGCGCTTCTTGCTTTTCCGATGGCCCATTGCGCGACGCCCAAGGTGTCCGAGATCGATACGCGCCTGTCGGAAATTACCGCTGAAATGGCCAGCAAGACCCAAACCAATGACGAGGAAACCTTGTCTAAGTTGACGGATCTTGCAGCCCAGACCGAAGAAATGGCCGCGTCGCTGAATTATCGTTTCAGTGCTGCGCGTGCCTATTACCGGATCGTACAGGCCCGCCTGAACGAGCTTCGTGAAGAACGTATCGAGGGTGTCCAGACCATTACCGAATTCATGGAACGTCGCCTGGCTCCGGCCATGCGCACCTGCCAGAATATCGGTGATCGGCTGGAAGTGCTGTCGAAACGTGTGGCGCGCGCCAATAACCTTTTGCGTACGCGCGTTGATATCCTGCTTGAGGCGCAAAACCGCGATCTTCTGGCCAGCATGGATCGTCGTGTCAAATTGCAACTGCGTCTGCAACAAACTGTTGAAGGTCTGTCTGTTGCCGCGATCACATATTATGCGGTCGGGCTGTTGGGCTATTTGTTCAAGGCGATCAAGGATGCCGGTGTTCCGATCAATGACCGGATCGCAACCGGGATTGCTGTGCCGGTTGTCCTTGCGATGATCTGGTTTGCCACCCATCGGGTGAAAAAGGCCCTGCATAAGGCCGATAGTTAAGTTGAAGATTTTGGAATTAAAAAAAGGGCAGCACCTGGCTGCCCTTTTTTGTTTTTGGGAAACGCGACCTTAAGCGACGTCGCGCAGCTTGTACGCGGCATAGGTTGCTGTTCCGACCAACACCACCGCACCAGCCTGATGAGCAACGCCGAGCGGTAGCCAGATGACGCTGAGCAAGGTCGAGATGCCAAGGGCGACCTGAAGGCAGGCGGCGGCCAGAACAAGGTGCGTGGCAAAGCGCTGATCAGAAGTCAGGTTCCATTTTCCAGCCCGCCACCAGAACAGGATCACCATCACAAAGGTCAGTTTCGCCAGCCAGCGATGATCCCACTGCACCGTCATGTGGTCTTCAAACGGGGCCAGCCAGGCCGGATCAAACACGAACAGGCCATCGGGGACAAGCTGCCCATCCATCAGCGGGAAGGTGTTAAAGGCATAACCGGCATCAAGCCCGGCAACAAAGCCGCCTGAAAGGGCCGTAAAGACGATCAGTCCCAAAAGCTGCCAACTGCGTTTGGAGGCATCTGTACCAATGGCGCGCGGTGCAAGCTGTTGCAGGCCGACCCATAAAAGCGCAATGAAAATTACCAGCGCCAGTCCGAAATGCGCGGTCAGGCGATACTGGCTGACATCGGGGCGATCCACCAGACCGCTCATCACCATGTACCAGCCCATCAGGCCCTGAAGACCGCCCAGAATGAAAAGGCCCCAAAGCTTCCACTTGGTAGCGCCATCAATCGACTTTTTGGCAAGGAACCAGACGAACGGGATAAAGAATACAACCCCGATCAACCGACCCCAAAGGCGATGGATGAATTCCAGCCAGAAGATCGATTTGAAATCTTCGACCGACATCCAGGCATTGATTTTCTGGAATTCCGGATACTGGCTGTATTGCTGATAAAGGGCGGTCCAGTCGGCGTCATTCAGTGGCGGGATGATGCCGGTAAACGGACGCCATTCAACAATCGAAAGTCCCGATTCTGTCAGGCGCGTCATGCCGCCAATCACCACCATGATAAAGACCATTGCCGCACAGCCAAACAGCCAGATAGCGACATTGCGATGGGCAACGGGGGATATGGCCGGGTGATCGGTCAGGGCGGGGGCGGCACTGCTTGGCATCGGGACGCTCTCTTGATCGTTAGTCTGATCGGCATGGTTATGCCGGATTTTGGCCCAATATAAGGGCATTTTTGAAAAATTGCAGGAAAAGCTTTACGCGGGATACCCGGTCTTTGGATCAGATAATTTGCCTCAAATAAAACACTGTTAATTGTGTTGTATAATTATAAAACACATAAAAAATGTATTGAATATTTTAATTTCCACACCCATAGTCATGGACAACAAACAGAAACTTCTTTTTAGAGGATCGACGATGTTTCCCATCAATCTGGACCTGACGCGACTTTCGGTCGCTTTGGTCGGGAACGGTCAGGCAGCCCTGAACCGTTTGCGCCAGTTTGACGGTGATGGGGCAAAATACGTCACCGTTTACTCGGAAAGCCCGATACCCGAACTGGTCGATCAGGCCGGTGATCGCCTGCATCGATATTTGCCGAATTCAGCAGATGTGAATGCGGCATCCATCATGTTCATTGTCGACCTTGGCAAAGAAAAGGCCGCCGAACTTGCCGCCATTGCCAAGGCGGTCGGCACCATCGCCAATGTCGAGGATGTGAAGGAATACTGTGATTTTTTTTCACCAGCGCGTGTTCAGCGCGGTGATCTGATGATCACGGTTTCGACCAATGGTCACAGTCCGCGTCTGGCCGGTCGTATCCGTCGCGCCATTGAAAACTGGCTTGTACCGACCTGGGACAGGCGGTTGCGTGAACTGTCTGATCAGAGAGAGAAATGGAAAGCAAGCGGCGCAGATATGCAGACCTTGCTTCAAAAGACCGACGAATATATCGATCGGCGGAGATGGTTGCCATGAATGTAATGCGTGAAGAAGATATTGTTTCGGGCGGCTCGATGTCGGTCGAGGAAGCAACCGATCGCGCTCGGCGCCTGCTGGACAAATATGGTCACTTGCAGGGCGTATCGCTGATCGAGCCGATGGTGCATGAGGAATTCAAGGGCCGTGTGACCATGACCTCGTCGTTTGGGACCGAGGCGGCGGCTTTGCTGGCACTGGTTGCCGAAGTCGACCGCAACTTGCCGGTCATTTTCCTTGATACCCGCAAGTTGTTTGGCGAAACCCACAAATATCGTGAACAGCTTGTTGATCAGCTGGGCCTGACCAACATCAGGATCATGCGCCCGGACGAGGAAAAGCTGAAGGCCGAAGACCCCAACGGCATGCTGTTTGCCTCGGACACCGCCAAATGCTGCTATTTGCGCAAGGTCGAGCCGCTTCAGCGTGCGCTTGAGGGCTATGACGCCTGGCTGACCGGTCGCAAAAGGTTCCATGGCGGTGAACGTGATGCGCTTCCGGTGGTTGAACCAGCCGGTTCGCGGATCAAGATCAACCCGCTGGCCGGTTACAAGCGCGAAGATATCGACGATATCTTTGAACATCGTGCATTGCCGCGCCATCCGCTTCAGGCCGAGGGATTCCTGTCGATCGGCTGCATGCCGTGCACGGACCGTGTTGATCCGAATTCAAGCGATGTCCGTGCTGGTCGCTGGGCCGGTCAGGACAAGACCGAATGCGGCATTCACTACATCATCTAAGCGTATTGATGTCTTAACGAAAAACCCGGCCGTCTGGCCGGGTTTTTCGTTAAGCTGTAGTTGGTCGGAATTTACGTAGTCACAAGGTGTTGGTTGTCAAAGTAAAATAGTGCAACTCTTACAGTTTTCTTTTGATGACGGATGCTCTTGCTTTGGTTGTATTTGATGGGTAATGTTCTTCAAAATTTATGGGGTGTTGCATATACTCGGCGGAGGTGAATATATGCATGTTCTGATTAGGAGGGGAGGGGATGAAAGAAAAGCGTGAGTACGAATTTCGTAGTCTGCAGCGCGCAGAGCCTTTGATTAAGAAATTGATAAGTCAAACTGCATTATTGTCTAATCCTGACCTGTACGTAAGTATTGGGCGATATTCTGGAAATGCAGAGAAATTACTTAAGATGGCGGGTGATTGTAATTGCAATATTAATGTTTACGCTGTCTTGGGACCAAGTTTCAAAGATGGTGTGCTAAAGGTGATTGAAGGGAGTAAGTCATTCAAGTTGAAGAAACTTGTTATTCATTTTGATGATTTTATTCCTAACTATTTAGTCTCTGACGCAGGTTATTACTTGCAAAATGGAATAGAATTTGATGAGGCAGTTGTCAGTTTTAAGAAAAAGGATATGAAGAATTTCTTGATCAGCTTGTTTGAAGATGAGATTGGGGGATAACATGAATGAACTGATAAGGACGTTTTTTATATTCTCATTTGCTGTCGTCGCTTTCTCACAATACATGAGAACTTCTTCATCTTCTTTGGTCAACGATTTGCGAAATAAGGCTAGAGAGCTAGATGATCGTTGGAGGATGTTGCATAGTTCAAATGAAGAAATATTGAATAAATTAGGCGGTAACTCCGAGTATAAAAACAAGAAAGAAATTTTATTCTCAAGTAAGTGTGACATCCAACATGATGGAAAGTGGTATTACGTTTTATTTTTCTACCTTTGTAGTGTTATAGTATTTGCAGCGATTGAATCTGTGATGCCATCTGTTTTGGCCGGATATTTATCTTATATGTATTTATACAAAGATCAAATATCTGGGGTGTATTGTCTAATCGGTATTTTTTTAAACATGGCAGTTTTTAGAAGTGGTCATAATGCTATCAAGCCTCGATCTTTGGCTAGAGAGACACATAAAGATTTGGAAACAATACACCGGACACTAATTGGTTTTTGAAGACTAGGTGCCACTTAAGTGCGAATCTTCTTAAACGAAAAACCCGGCCAGATGGCCGGGTTTTTTGATTAGATCGTGATGCCCTGAAGCTTTCGGAACAGGGTCACGGCATAGCGGTCCGTCATGCCCGAGATGTAATCCATCACCCGCATCAGACGGCTGTAAAGATCGGGTGCCTCGGACAGTTTCCCGGCCAGAAGCTTGTCAATCCGGTCGGCCTGTGGGGGCAGGCGCTTGCCGTGATTTTTATGTTCATCAAGGTCAATGGCCGCACGGACAAAACTGTCGAGCAAACCGTTAATCACCTCGAACCCGGCCATCTCGATTGGCAGGACATGGGGGGCGTTATAAATCTTTTCGACTGCCAGTTTCTTGCAGGCCTTGGCATGCGGGCCAAGCGGCGTGTTGGCCAGCAAATCACCTTCAAGCGTGCCGGACAAAAGCGCATCTTCATTGGCAATAAAGGCATCAACAGCGGCTTTCACCAGATTGCCAATCGCCTTGCCGCGCAGGAAGCCGATCCGGTCATTTTCCGATTTTTCGGCATACCATTCCTCGGAACGCAGGTCTTGCCAGCGTTGTTCGGCATCGCCGTCGTATTTTTCCGGGTGCCGGGCAATCGGGGCCAGTGCACGTTCGACTTCTTCAAAGCTCACACAGCCCAGTTCCCAGCCATCTTCAAGATCGACCACGGAATAGCAAATATCGTCGGCCGCCTCGACAAGATAGACCAGCGGATGACGCCGCCAGGCCCCATCAAACCCGTCAAGCGGTGACAGCCCGCAAACCCGCGCAATGGCGAAGGCAATATCGCGTTCCGCCTGATAATAGCCGGGTTTTTTAAGTCCGGTATATTCACGGCGCCGACTATCGGGGACCGAGGTACTGCGCGGATATTTGATAAAGCTGCCCAGCGTCCCGTAGGTCAGGTTAAGTCCGCCATCAAAGCGTTTCATTTCAAGCTGGCTGATGATGCGCAAGCCTTGCGCATTGCCTTCGAAGTGACGCAGGTCTTCAAGTTCGGGCCCGGATAGCCGCGAGGTCAGCTCATCCTTGGCAAGGCGGGATGTTGTGAACCATTCATTGATGGCATCTTCGCCGGAATGGCCGAATGGCGGGTTGCCGATGTCATGGGCAAGGCAGGCTGCCTGAACCATATAGCCGATATCGGCCACGGTTGTTCCTGACCCTTCGGGAAGATTGGCAACGATATGCGCACCGGCCATGAGGCCAAGCGACTGCCCGACCGATCCGACTTCGATCGTGTGGGTCAGGCGGGTATGAACGTGGTCATTTTCCGAAAGCGGATGCACCTGTGTCTTGTTCTGAAGACGGCGGAACGAGGATGAAAAGATTACCCGGTCAACGTCGATCTGAAACGGGCTTCTGCCATCGGGGGTGGGATAGGGGGCGCCTTCGGGAAGACTGATCTTGCCATCCCGAAATTCCAGTCGATGTGAAGAAAGAAGGGTTTCCCAGCGCATTTTATCGCCAGACCCCTGCGCAGACGACGCCAATGTCATGGCGGTGCTACCCCTGTCCGTGTCATGTGTTCCAACTTGGCAATGACTTTAACGGTCCGGGGAGTCCGGTGCAATCGGGCAAAGTGACTTCTTGCCGATTGCACCGCCAATTCTGCCTGATCGGGCTATGGCTTAGCCAAAGAACCAGCTTTGCGGATTGTCAATCGGACGACCATTGAGTGCACGCAAAAGCCCGACAACATTCCGCCCGATAAACCAGGCCGTGGTGTAAAGCCCCATCAACCCGACAACAGCCCAGCCCAAAAGCGGGATCCAGCCAATCACAAAGGTAAAGAAGCCCAGAATGATGGCGTAAAGGATGCTGATCCAGAATGTCCGGATCACGAATGTATAGTGGCTGTTGGTCCAGTGATTGTCTTCTTCGCGCGCGATATAGGACACGATCAGCGCAATAAGCCCGGTGGCAAAGGCCGTAAACAGGGTTGCAATCATCAGCCCGTAACAGACAAGGGCCGTGTTCCCGCCGCGCTCGTCAACATAGCGCGGCGCATTGTCAAAAGACGCATCCTGACCGTGGATATGGTCGTTCATAGACGTATTCCTACAAAAGTTATCGCAATCCCCATCGCGTCTTTTCCATCATATAGCGTGAAAGTTTAAAAATGCTATGTCGGGTTGATGAAACTGTTGCCGGTTTTGGAACCTCACGGGCCTTCACATGAAATTTACGACGGCTTTGCTTGGTTTTGCCTCGACTTTGGGAATTATCGCCCTACATTTGGCGCCATGATGTCAATTGACCGAAAATAGGGATTTCCGCATGTCGGACTATGATTTTGATCTGTTTGTGATCGGTGCCGGGTCGGGCGGTGTTCGTGCCGCACGCGTGGCATCGGGATATGGCGCAAAGGTCGCCATCGCCGAAGAAAGTCAGGTCGGCGGCACCTGCGTCATCCGTGGCTGTGTGCCCAAAAAGCTTCTGGTATATGGTGCGCACTTTGCCGAAGACTTCGAAGATGCGTCCGCTTATGGCTGGACCCTTCCGGGGGAGCCTACCTTTAGCTGGAAGACGCTGATCGCCAACAAGGATGCCGAAATTGATCGCCTGAACGGCATTTATAAACGGCTTCTGGCGGGCTCGAATGTCGAGCTGTTCGAACATCGCGCGACCTTCAAGGATGCCCATACCCTGATCGTTGGTGATCGCGAAGTTACCGCCGAGCGCATCCTGATTGCCGTGGGTGGTCATCCGACCAAGCCCGATCTTCCGGGGGTTGAACACGCCATCACCTCGAACGAGGCATTCTATCTTGAAGAATTGCCCAAGCGTGTTGTTGTTGTCGGTGGTGGTTATATCGCGGTCGAGTTCGCCGGTATCTTTGCCGGTCTGGGATCACAGGTGACCCAGCTTTATCGCAGCGAACAGATCCTGCGTGGCTTTGATAACGATATCCGCAACCATCTGGCCGAGGAAATCGTCAAAAAGGGCATCGATTTGCGGGTGAACACCAATGTCACGGCGATTGAAAAGCAGGCTGATGGCAGCCTGTCACTGACCCTGACCGATGGTTCGACCCTTGAAGCCGATCAGGTGATGTTTGCCACCGGTCGTGCGCCTAACACGGCGGGTCTTGGCCTTGAAAATGCGGGTGTCGAGGCTGATGAACGCGGGGCGGTCAAAATCAATCAGGGCCTTCAGACCACCACGGAAAACATCTATGCCGTTGGCGACGTGACTGACCGCGTGCAACTGACCCCGGTTGCGATCAAGGAAGGCATGGCCTTTGCCGATAGTGTCTATGGCGGCAAACCCTGGCATATGACCTATCAGGCGATCCCGACCGCCGTGTTCAGCCAGCCGCCGGTTGGCACTGTCGGCCTGTCCGAAGAAGAAGCGCGTGCAAAGGGCGGCGAGGTCGTGATTTTCAAATCCACCTTCAAACCGATGCGCCACACGCTTTCGGGCCGTGATGAAAAAACGCTGATGAAGCTGATCGTCGATAAGACCACCGACGTCGTGCTTGGTGCCCATATGGTTGGTCCCGATGCAGCCGAAATCATTCAGGGTATTGGTATCGCAGTCCGTATGGGCGCAACCAAGGCCCAGTTTGACCAGACCGTTGCGGTTCATCCGTCCGCGGCTGAGGAATTCGTCACCATGCGGTTCCCGGTCGAATAATCGGTAACTTTAACGCAGTTCATTAAAGGCGGCATCCCGGCAAGATGCCGCCTTTCTTGTCATCGGAAGGTTTGTCGTGTCAAAACGGCAACGGCGCGTTATCGACCACTTCCTTCATGACAAAGAATGTCCGGGTCTGGCGAACGCCGGGCAGGGCGATCAGTTGGTCGCCGTGCAGGTGATTGAAATCGGCCATATCGCGGACCCGAATTTTCAGGAAATAGTCGAAGTCGCCCGCCACCAGATGACAATCAAGGATGAACGGCATCTTGCGACAATTGGCTTCAAACTCGGCAAAGCTTTCCGGGGTGGAGCGATCAAGGACCACACCCACAATCACCAAGGCCCCCCGGTCGACCTTTTCCGGTGCGATCTGGGCGCGGATGTTTTTGACATAGCCTTCTTCAAACAGCTTTTGCGTTCGACGGTGGCAGGTTGCCGCACTGACATTGACCTGTTTGGCAATTTCGGCGTTGCCCATGCGGCCATCGCTCTGGAGCAGGCGCAAAATCTTGTAGTCGATCTTGTCTGGCTCAAAGGACATGAAAGAACCTTCCGTTATTTTCGCAATTTATGGAATGAAGTTCATTTTCAATAAATCTTGACGACGGGTGCTTCAAATATCAACCCAAACTTCGAGAGCACATTCCATCCACATGGCGCTAGCCTGATTGCGGTCTTCAATCCGTTGTCAGGGAGTGCCCGATGAATCTGAAAAAATTTGAAAAATACCCGCTAACCTTTGGTCCGACCCCGATTGAGTCGCTGCCGCGCTTATCCGCGCATCTTGGCGGGGATGTCGACCTTTATGCCAAACGCGAGGATTGCAATTCCGGTCTGGCATTTGGCGGCAACAAAGTCCGCAAGATGGAATATATCATCCCCGATGCGCTGAAATCCGGGGCCGATACACTTGTGACCATTGGCGGGGTGCAATCCAACCATACCCGCCAGGTTGCAGCCATTGCCGCCAAGATCGGAATGAAATGCCGGTTGGTGCAGGAAAGCTGGGTGCCGTTCAATGACGCGGTCTATGACCGGGTCGGGAACATATTGATGAGCCGTGTGATGGGCGCACAAATCGAGCTGGTGGACGAAGGTTTTGATATCGGCATCCGCGAAAGCTGGGAGGCCGCCCTTGAAGATGTAAAGGCCAAGGGTGGCGTGCCCTATGCTATTCCGGCCGGTGCATCGGTGCATAAATATGGCGGACTTGGTTTTGTCGGCTTTGCCGAGGAAGTCCGTGCCCAGGAAGCCGAGCTTGGTTTCAAGTTTGACTATGTCGTTGTTTGTACCGTGACCGGATCAACCCATGCCGGAATGGCGGTCGGATTTGCCGCCGACGGTCGTGCCGACAAGGTTGTGGGTATTGATGCCTCCGCCACCCCCGATCAGACCCGTGCGCAGGTTCTGGATATCGCGCAGAAGACCGCCGATCTGGTCGAGCTTGAAGGCGGAATATCGGACAGGGACATCACATTGATCGAGGATTACGCCTATCCGCTGTACGGCGTGCCATCCGATGAAACAAACGAAGCCATCCGTCTTTGCGGCCGTCTGGAAGGCATGATGACGGACCCGGTATATGAAGGCAAATCGATGCAGGGCATGATCGATCTGGTGCGCAAAGGCTACTTCCCGAAGGGATCAAAGGTTCTATATGCCCATCTTGGCGGCGTTCCGGCGATCAACGCCTATAGCTATCTTTATCGCAACGGATAAGCAGTTTCGATTGTCACGGATTTCTGATGTCGCAATTGAAAGAAAAACAAAGGGCGGAGCCGTCTGGCTCCGCCTTTTGTCGTGTGGTGATAAATGTGATCAGCGTCCGGTGATGCCGGGGAACATGATCAGGATTCCGACCGCGAGTATCTGAAGACAGATAAAGGGCAGAAGAGCCTTGAAAATATCGCCAAGCGTGATGTCCGGCGGCGCCACGGATTTAAGATAGAACGCCGCGGGGCCAAACGGAGGTGACAGGAAGCTGACCTGCATGTTCATGGCAAACAGCACCCCGAACCATACCGGATCAAAGCCAAGCTGTTTCACGATCGGTACAAAGATCGGCATGGTCAGAAGCGCGATGCCGACCCAATCGAGAAACATTCCCAGAATGAACAGGATCAACATCATGAACAGGATAATGGTGATCGGGTCATCGGAAATCCCGGTGATCAGTCCCGACACGAAATTGATCCCGCCCATCAGGTTAAACACACCAACAAGGGCTGATGCGCCAATCCCGATCCAGACAATCATGCCACAGGTCGAAAGGGTTTGAACCGCTGCTGCCTTCAGCATGGCAATCGAGAATTCACCACGTACGACGGTTGAGGCAATCACACCGGCAACACCGACGGCGGACGCTTCTGTGACGGATGCAATCCCGCCGTAAATGGACCCCAGCACACAAAATACGACCATGATCGGAAGGAAGAGCCCTTTGAGCAGCCGCATTTTTTCGGCATGCGGGATCTTTTCGGTCTGGGGTGGCGGGGCGATATTTTTGCCCGTGTAGGACCGGAACAGGACATAGGCGACATAGAAGCCTGCCAGCATGAAGCCCGGAACAAAGGCCGATGTGAACAGATCACCGATCGATACGTTTGCAGTCAGTCCGTAAATGATCAGAACGATGGATGGGGGCACCATGGTGCCCAGCGATCCGCCAGCACAAACCACACCAATTGCAAGGTTCTTGTCATAGCCCTGTCGCAGCATCTGGGGCAGCGCGATCAGGCCAAGCAGAACAATTTCGCCGCCGATAATGCCGCTCATGGCAGCCAGAATGACAGCAACGAAAATCGTCTGAACTGCAACACCGCCGCGCAAACGTCCGCCGAACAGGCGCATGGCGTCAAACAGGTCTCTTGCGACGCCTGATCGGTCCAGGATGGCAGCCATCAGGACGAACATCGGGACCGAGACAAAGACAAAGGATGAAACGAATGAATAAACCCGGCTGGTAATCAGTGGCACTGCCATCGGACCGAACCAGCCAAGGGTGAAGATCAGGGCAATCAAAAGCGTGACAAAGGCCAGCGGCATGCCGGTTATCAGGAAACCGAGCAGCAGGACGAACATGGCAAGCGTGCCGTATTCGATGCCCAGAGACTGTAAATCAAACATTTAAAGTTATCCTGTCGCGCCGGTCACATTCAGAAAATAATGGTCCGGCTGTCGGTGCATCAAAATGAAAGGGGCATCTATTTGGTCTGATCCGACCCGGTGACCGGCGTATTACGCATATAGTTGATGGCTTGCCAGAAGAACTGGACCATCAGAAGGATCAGGGTCAGAAGCAGGAATACTTTCAACAGGCCGGGATAAGGCGCGTTGAATGCGCTTCCGGTTGTTTCCAGATGAATGTCACCGGACGGCGTAATGGTGGCACGCTTGACCATGAGCCAGGCGGCCCATGCAAAAAAGCCCGACGCAATCATGCAGACAACCGAGATGCCGACATCAAGCGCTTTGCGCAGCTTTGGTCCGGCAAAGTCATAAAGCATCACGACACGGATATGTTTGTCGCGTGACGCGCAATAAAGCCCGCCAAAAACAAACCCGACAGCAGACAAAAACGTTGTTGTTTCATGCGCCCAAAGGGTCGGATCGTTAAACACATGACGCATGAAGATTTCAAAAATCAAAACCCCCATCGCCAGCAAAAATCCGAATGCAAAAATCGGACTTAACTTGTTTACAATGTGACCAAGTCGGCCTGAAACGGCGGGAACGTCATCGGTTGCCGCATCCTGATCAATCGCAGGAGGGATATCTTCATGGGGTGGATCTATGGGACTGGTAGCCATAGTCAGCAATCCTTGCAATGCGGAGAATACAATCCGGCACAGGGAGGTTTGCTTCCCGCTATCGTCTCTTATAACGGGGGCAGCCGGATTGTATTCAGGTGGTTACCGGCAGCGATGTTTGGGCATCACTGCCGGTGATCCATTTATGTCACCTGACTTAGATCATACCTTGTGCGGTAAGATATTTGACAAGGGTATCATAAACCCGCTGTGCGTTTTCGGAACGTGCAGCAACCTTTTCCCACTGGCTGGTGGCAATCTGGCGGAACTTGGCGCGTTCTTCAGCCGACCAGTTATGAATGGTGACGCCACCATCTGAACGGGCCTTCGCAACTGCTTCCATGTCTTTCATGGCAAGACGTGCGTCCATGTCATGAGCAAGATCACGGACAGACATTTCCAGAATGGCCTTGATGTCGTCAGGCATGGAATCCCATTTTGCCTTGTTGATCGAAACTTCGAGCATCGGCATGGAATGGAAGCCCGGATAGACCGGATGTTTTGCAACATCATGCAGACCCATGGCCTGGTTGGTCGAGAACACGGTGGCGTCCGCTGCTTCGATCACTTTTTTATCAAGCGAGGTGAACACTTCAGACTGCGGAATGTTGACCGGGGCGGCACCGGCAGCGGCAAAGACCTGCTGTACCATGCCTTCCGGGGCACGCATTTTCAGACCCTTGAGGTCTGCAACGCCATCAAGCGGAACCGCAGAGACAAAGGCTTCGAGGCCCGGGGTTACTGCGCCGATGAAATGAAGGCCATATGGCTCGACAAGGCTGTTCATCAGCTCTTTGCCGCCACCATATTCAACAAAGCGCAGCATTTCCGACGGGGCAGACCATGCGCCGACCGGGTTGGCAATCAGACCGAATGCAGGATCCTTACCGGTGAAATAGCTGGTATCGGTGATATGGCCGTCAATAATTCCGGCGCTGATCGCATCCTGAGTTTCGGCATGTTCGACGATCGAGTTGACTGGCAGCATTTCGATGACAACACGGCCACCTGTCATGTCGCTGACGCGCTTTGCCCATTCCTGTTCAAGAACGAAGTTTGGAACGCCAGCGGCGTCGCTGGACTGGAACTTAAGGCTGTAATCCTGTGCGTTGGCGGCCATCGGTGCCGCAGCAATCAGGCTGGCGATAAATGTTGCTCCTACGAGCGATTTCAGTGTCTTGGTCATCTGTCTTCTCCCTGGCATACCGGTTTTCCGGAGGTGTTTTCTTTGACAATGGAAGAACTGCCGTTTTCGCAGTTTGGCAGTTTGGAAATAACTGTCGAAACGACAGCGTCGATCGGGGCATCGACTAAGACAGTCACACAGTTCTCATCCGGCCCCGGCGGTTCGAGATCTGCAAGCTGACTGTCCAAGAGAGCGGAAGGCATGAAATGTCCGACGCGACGTTCCAGTCGTGTTTTGATCACGTCACGTGTGCCGTCCAGAAATACAAATGTTACCGGCTGCAAGTTCCGGCTCAGAACTTCGCGGTAACTGCGTTTAAGTGCCGAGCAGGCAATGAAGATAGTGCGTGATGCGCCAGCCTGTTCGTTTTGTTTTGCGGTCGCCCGTGCAGCGCTGCTAACCGCTTCAAGCCAGGGCCAGCGCATTTCGTCATTCAATGGCTGGCCGCGCCGCATATGTTCGACATTATTTGACGGATGATGGTCGTCTGCATCCAGCCACAGGTTATTGGTTTCCTCCGCAACACGGCGGGCGATTTCGGTCTTTCCCGAACCTGAAACTCCCATAACCACGACATACTGTGTCTGTCGATACACCAAGATATTTCCACCCGACTATTGTTATCAGGGCGGTCCTTTGATCGTGGTTTCGCCCTGTGATTTATAATGTTAGCGCTAACATAATGTTAGCGCTAACATTGAGTCAACAGCCTAATTTACAAGGCACTTGTCGATATCGAAAAGACGTAATAAATCTAATGCTATGAGAAAACGCAAAGGGGCCGGGCGGCCAACGATTGCTGATGTGGCCGACAAGGCGGGCGTCAGTACGATTACAGTTTCACGTGCATTGCGCGATCCATCAAAGGTGTCTGACTACCTGCGCCGGAAGATTAATAACGCCGTGAACAAGCTCAATTATGTGCCGCACAGCCATGCGAGTGCACTGGCATCGACTCGCTCCAACATTGTCGGCGTCATTGTCCCATCTCTGACCAACAACGTGTTTGCCGATACCCTGCGCGCCATATACGACGAACTTGAACAGGGCCCGTTTCAGGTCCAGTTGGGGAACTCGCGTTATGTGGCCGCCGATGAAGAACGCCTGATCCGGACTTTCCTCGGGCAGGGGCCTTCTGCGATGATTGTTGCAGGCAAGGATCAGACGGATGCCGCACGTGAACTTTTGCAGAATGCCGGATGTCCGGTGGTTCAGGTCATGGATATCGGTGATGATCCCATTGATATGATGGTGGGATTTTCGCATTTCGAAGGTGGTCGGGCAGCCGGTCGGCATCTGGTGCAAATGGGATACAAGCGTATCGGCTTCCTTGGGGCACGTATGGATCCCAGATCCCACAGTCGTCTCGAAGGGTTCAAGGATGCCCTTCAGTCGGGTGGCCTCTATGACCCTGATCTGATCATGACAACGACGGTGTCTTCCAGCGTATCGCTTGGTGCGGAGCTCATAGAACAATTGATTGCGCGTCGTTCCGATCTTGATGCCGTGTTCTGCAACAACGATGACATGGCGCTTGGCGCGCTGTTTGGCTGCCAGAAAGCTGGAATTTGTGTGCCGGACGACATGGGCATTATCGGTTTTAACGATCTGGAAATGATGGCGGCAAGTCATCCTTCGCTGACCTCGATCCACACCGATCGATACGCAATTGGCAAGCGCGCCGTCGAGATGATCAAGGCCGAACTGGATGGTGAAGCAACGGACCAAAAGATCGTTGATCTTGGTTTCGAGCTTCAGCAGCGCGAAAGCACATCACGCAATAAATAGGCGTTATTCTTCCGGCGGTAGCGGAAATTTCCCGGCAAGTTCAGCAAGCGTTTCGCGCGGGCCTGCAATTTTGATTCTGGTGCCCGTGGTATCGAACTGGCGATCTAGGATGGTAATACCATCCTGTGCGCAGGCTTGCTCCAATGTTCCGGCATCTGAAAATCCGGCAAAAATCTCAGCTTCGCCTTGCGGGATATATTCAATAATCTCGGCAACATCGCAGGCGGCATTCGCCGCCCCGCTATAGGCGCGCACCAACCCGCCCGTACCCAGCTTGGTGCCCCCGAAATAGCGTGTCACAATTACGGCCACATTGATCAGATCCCGCCCCTGAAGAACCTTAAGACACGGGATGCCAGATGTGCCGGATGGTTCGCCGTCATCCTTGCCATGTTCGATCAGTTGACCTTCGTCATTGAGATAGCGATAGGCATTGACGTGATGATTAGCCTTGGGGTGAAGGGCGCGCAATTCATTAATCCGCTTTGCCAGATCATCATAAAAGACGAGTTCTGCAAGAAAACGGGATTTCTTTTCTTCGGTTTCGGCAAAGGCGGGACGGGCGATGGTTTTCATGGACGGGTTGATATCAAACTCCGCCCCTGATCACCAGTCTTCAGCATGAAGGGATCAGGGCGAAGATTAGTTGTCGGCACTTAACGGGTGGCCGGGATCAGCAGGACACCCTCGGCAAACTGGGTTTTGATCATTGCGCGCCATACCGTATTCAGGTCAATGCCGAGTTCCTTGCTGGCTATGCTGAAATCCGGCTCCTGTGGTGATGGCGTGTTCCAGTCCATTGCCTGTGTATCAACGAAATCGAAAACCACATTCATCCGTGATCCGGATTCTTGCAGTATTGAGGCAACTGGCACGTAAAAGGCGTGTTCGTTCGGTTGCCCGATGAACTGTTTGATCTTGCGATGTCCAACCACCATGAAGAACAGCTTACCATCAAGGTTGAAACCCTTCATCATCGCCAGCATGTTTGAGGTCGATTCTGTCCGCTCTTGCGCGCGATGGACGAATTTCCAGTTGCTGTTGCCGATATAACGACCGTCAAGGGCGCTCGCACATGCCATCTCGAAAACGTCGTTTTCCCTTGTTGCACCGGCCAATGCCTTGGCCGACATGATGTTGCGATTTTCATCGCAGAACGTCAGCGTACTAAGGTGCATGATCCGCAAATTGGATGTGAAATTCTCAAAGGATTGCTTGTTCTGAGCATCTGCCGGATGCGGGGCAACAAGGAACAGGCAAAAACAAAGGGCGGCAAATGCCTTGGTCAGCGGGCGGATCATCGTTCCGGTTTCCATAAGGTCGTGATTTATAATAACTATCTCACGCATTTATAGGCGACGGAGTTTCGTCTGAATACAACTTTTCGGTGTTTTTCCTTGGGCCGCTTAGGTCGTGACAAACTTCCCGATCAGGATAACCCCGAAGATAATCAGCATGATCAGGACAACCTTGCGGAAGGTTTCTGCATCTAGGCGGTTGCGCACCGCTGCGCCAAGCTTGGTGCCGATATAGACCGGGACCAGTCCGGCAAGGGAAATCCAGACCGTTTCAAGTGTCATCATCCCCATGCGCCACAGACCAAACGCCATGACGATGCTTGAAAGACTGAACGAGATATTGATGGCCTGGATAAAGCGTTTGGGATCAAGCCGCATCGAAAGCAGAAAGGGCAGAACCGGCATCACCTGTGATCCGGTAATGCCATTGACCAGTCCGGTCGAAAAACCCGAAATCGGTGCCAGACGACGGGCAACCTTGTCCGAGATCGGTTTGCCATGGCGAAACAGCGTGATTGCCCCGTAATTCATCAAAACCAGCCCCAGAACCGCACCTGCAAGAATGCTGTCGACCATTTCAAGAACGGCAAGTCCAATCAGAAGGCCCGGAATGGTGGCCAGAAACATCGGCCAGAACCGGTTGACGGTTTCGCGAAAATGCCCCGCTTGCGCCATGACGATCGAGTTACTGACAAGGGACGGAATGATCACAAGCGGCATGCCGGCCTTAAGCCCCAAACCAAGGGCAAGGATCGGCAGGGCCGATGTTGAAAACCCGAGACCCGTAGCGCCCTTTACAAAGGCCGCAACAAAATAGGCGCAGGCAATAACGACAATTGTTTCAATGGTCATGGGGATCCGCAGACAGGTGGTGACGCGCGCGCAGTTTGCCCGCATTTGGCGAATTGCGCAAATGGTCTGACAATTGCGAAGAACCGGATTCGCCCCCACTTGTCTGGTATGATGATTTGGTAATCACCTGACTGCCTTTCATAATTAAGTGGTTATGAGTGGAATTTTGCGTGATTTTTGGGTGGCTTGGCAAAAAATTGCGGGTTTTTATCGTCCTTAAGTCTAGAAGGGGTGGAAATGCGTGTGCAAAACCCGTATCAAGTTTGACCCGGTTCAAGGACCGGGGCACAGGGCGGAAATCTGCCGGAAAACTGGATTTGTGTTATAATGGCGGCATGATGATGAACATGCCGGATTGAGAGGAAGCAAATGAGCAAGAGCTGGAGCATTGATAGCTGGCGCAACCTGCCGATCAAGCAGGTGCCGACTTATCCTGATGCACAGGCCCTCGAGGCCGTAGAGCAAGAGCTCGGCAGCTATCCTCCTTTGGTATTTGCTGGCGAGGCGCGCGCGCTTAAAGAGAAGCTTGGTGAAGTCGCAGAAGGCAATGCCTTCCTGCTGCAGGGCGGTGACTGTGCCGAAAGCTTCAAGGAATTTCACCCGAACAACATTCGCGACACCTTCAAGGTGATGCTGCAGATGGCAGTTGTCCTGACCTTTGGGGCATCCTGCCCGGTGGTCAAGGTCGGTCGCATGGCGGGCCAGTTTGCCAAGCCGCGTTCGGCTGATACCGAAACCATCAATGGTGTTGAACTGCCAAGCTATCGCGGTGACGTGGTCAATGGCATCGAATTCACCGAAGAAGCCCGTATTCCGGACCCGCAGCGTCAGATCCGCGCCTATAACCAGTCGGCGGCGACGCTCAACCTGCTGCGCGCCTTTGCCCAGGGCGGTTTTGCCGATCTGACCAAAATCCATCGCTGGAACCTGTCATTTGTCGATGGCAGCCCGGCAGGCGAGCGCTACAGCAAGCTGACCACGCAGATCGACGAGGCTGTCGCCTTCATGCAGGCCTGCGGCATCACGGCTGACAGTGCTCCGCAGCTGCGTGAAACCGATTTCTATACCTCGCACGAAGCCCTTCTTCTGGGCTATGAACAGGCCCTGACCCGTCAGGACAGCCTGACTGGCGAATATTATGATTGCTCGGCGCATATGCTGTGGATCGGGGATCGTACCCGTAACCTTGACGGTGCCCATGTTGAATTCATGCGCGGGGTCAAAAACCCGATCGGCATGAAATGTGGCCCGACCATGGATGAAGATGATCTGATCCGTCTGATCGACCGTCTGAACCCGCAGAACGAAGCCGGTCGTCTGACCCTGATTGCGCGTATGGGCGCTGACAAGGTCTTTGATAACCTGCCGCGTCTGGTCAAACGCGTTAAGGCCGAAGGCCGCAAGGTCGTCTGGTCCTGCGATCCGATGCATGGCAACACGGTCAAGGCAACCAACGGCTATAAAACCCGTCCGTTTGACTCGATCCTGTCCGAGGTTAAAAACTTCTTTGATGTTCACAAGGCCGAAGGCACCCATGCCGGTGGCGTTCATTTCGAAATGACCGGAACCGACGTAACCGAATGCATCGGTGGTGCACGCGAAGTGACCGAAGATGCGCTTTCGGATCGTTACCACACCCATTGTGACCCGCGCCTGAATGGCGGACAGGCTCTTGAGCTTGCCTTCCTGATCGCCGAGATGATCAAGAAAGAACGTGACACTGTTCGCGCAGAACAGCTGGCGGCTTCTGCCTGATTATCCTCTCGGGATTGGAAGGCTGTATTCTTGCAAACAAGGCGTCCGGGAAACCGGGCGCCTTGTTTTATTTCGGCGGAAAGCAGATCGACTGTTGAGAGGTAAAAACGTTACGGAGTGCGCGGAATATCAGAATTTCCTTACCTTGAAGGCTGCTTTGGGATGTTTTGTCTCGCAATCAAGGCGCACTGATGTAAAAAAACCTCTACCAAAGGGGATGAAATATTCTTAAGTATAAACAATTACAGGGCATTCCTGCACAGGAATAGAATTCAAGAGGTCGCAACGCGTATGGTGGATGAAGCTGATTTCACCGAATGGCAGAAGAAAGTAGAGGGAACCAACATTTCCTCGACCACGCTATTGGCGACTGACTATCTCAACCATTTCAACGAGATCGTGATGCTTCTCGAAATGGTGCCCGACATGCCCGACATGATCGAGGACTGTAAGGAATGGGCCCCGAAAAGCTATCAGGACCATTTTCGTGACAGCGCATTTTCCGATCGTGAACTGGCGATTGAGGCCTATGACCATGTGCCGGCCCGATTCCGTCAGCCGTTTGAAGAAACGATCAATCACCTTAATACGATTGTCCGCCACGCCATCACCCAGCTTGAAATGATCATTGCCGAGGGTAATGAGGAGCTCTTGCGTGAAACAGCCCATGCGATCACGGTATCGCTGCAAAAATTCATGGATGTGGCCAGCGGGATCATCCATGGATCGGCCAAAACCATGAGTCAGGATGAAATCGACGCGGCACTTGCCCTGTAACGGGCGAAGCGGTCGGATTTTTACGTGAAAAATACTTGTGGAATGCAGCATTGCCCATTCCGCAATTGACAGCGCGTAAGGCGGCTCCTATTCCAACATCATGACAAAGAATCTTGCCATTGCGATTGCCCAGCTGAACCCGATTGTCGGTGACGTCGCCGGAAACCGGGACAAGGTTGTGGCTGCCTGGGAAACTGCGGCCGACAGGGGCGCGGACATTGTCCTTTATTCCGAACTGGTCCTGTCGGGCTATCCGCCAGAAGATCTGGTGATGAAGCCCGCCTTCATGCGCCATCTGCATGAAGCAGTGACCAGCATTTGCGAAGAGACGGCCAAACGTGCTGATGGTCCGGCATTGTTGCTGACCACGCCGTGGGAAATTGATGGCCTGCGCCATAACGCGGTGCTTCTGATTGATCAGGGCAAGATCGTTGATGTGCGCGCCAAGCAGGATTTGCCCAACTATGGCGTGTTTGATGAAAAGCGCGTCTTTAGTGCCGGTCCGATGCCGGAACCGATTTCATTCCGCGGAGTGAAACTTGGTGTGCCGATCTGTGAAGATGTCTGGACGCCAAATGTTGTTGCCCATCTTTCCCGCGCTGGTGCCGAGATTTTCCTTGTTCCCAACGGTTCACCGTTTGAGGCCGACAAGGGCGGGCTGCGTCGCAATCTGATCGAAGATCGCGTGTCTGAATCCAGGACCCCGATGATTTATTGCAACGAGGTTGGCGGTCAGGACGAGTTGGTCTTTGATGGCGGGTCGTTTGGGCTCAATGGTGACGGATCGCTTGCGGTGGCACTTCCGGCCTTTGCTGAAGATGTGGTTGTCACGAACTGGAGCAAGGGTGACAACGGCAAGTGGCGCTGTGCCGATGACGCGCCCAAGGCTGAATACCCGACGGGTCTTGATGCGATTTATCAGGCCCTTGTTCTGGGCCTGCGCGACTATGTGAACAAAAACCATTTCCCCGGTGTCGTGATCGGCATGTCTGGCGGGATTGATAGTGCGCTTTCGGCTGCTGTGGCGGTGGATGCATTGGGGGCGGATCGTGTGCGTCTGGTGATGATGCCATCGCCCTATACGTCACGCGAAAGTCTTGAAGATGCCGAGATTTGCGCAGGTATGCTCAAAACCGGGATCGAAAGCATCAATATCGGTCCGGCAATGGCCGCGTTTGAACAGATGCTGGCGCCTGCCTTCGAAGGTCGTGATGCCGATATTACCGAAGAAAACATTCAGGCCCGTTCACGCGGGATCATCCTGATGGGGATTTCAAACAAGTTTGGCCACATGGTGCTGACCACCGGCAACAAGTCGGAAATGTCGGTCGGCTATGCAACGCTTTATGGCGACATGTGTGGTGGCTATTCGGTTCTGAAAGACCTTTACAAGACGACCGTGTTTGCATTGTGCCACTGGCGCAATGAACACAAACCTTCTGGCGCGATGGGCCCCGATGGCATGGTGATCCCGGAACGGATCATTACCAAACCGCCATCGGCCGAGCTCCGCCCGGATCAAAAAGACGAAGATAGTCTGCCGCCTTATGACGTCCTTGATGATATTCTTCATCAGATGATTGAAGGTGAGCGGTCTGTTCGCGATATCGTGGATAGTGGTCACGACGAGGCAACAGTACGCCGGGTTTGGCGTTTGCTGGATCGGGCCGAATACAAACGCCGTCAGGCGCCCCCGGGGGTCAAGATCACCCCGCGTGCCTTTGGCCGTGACCGTCGCTATCCGATTACCAATGGTTTCACGAACCTTGTTACGTGATTGAAAAGTTTGAAATGACAAAACCTGTACTGCGATTTGCCCCCAGCCCGACCGGGCTTCTTCACGTCGGTAACGCCCGTGTGGCACTGATGAACTGGCTCTATGCCCGGAAATCAGGTGGGAAATTCATCCTGCGCTTTGACGATACCGACCCGGAACGCTCGAAAGACGAATATGTCGATGCCATCCGCGAAGATCTGGAATGGCTTGGCCTTGACTGGGACCGTGAAGAGCGCCAGTCGCTCCGTCAGGACAAATATGACGCCGCCATTGCGGACCTTAAAAAGCGTGAATTGCTGTATCCGTGCTACGAGACCGAAGGTGAACTGAACTGGAAACGCAAGGCGGCCCGCCAGCGTCACCAGCCCTTCATCTATGACCGCAAGGCATTGACCCTTTCAGATGACGAAATCGCCGCACTTGAGGCCGAAGGCCGCAAGCCGCATTGGCGCTTCCTTTTGACCGATGGTCTGGTCGAGTGGGATGATCTGACACGCGGCCTATGCTCGTTTGATACGGAACATGTATCGGACCCGGTTCTGATCCGCGAAGACGGCTCGCTGCTTTATATGTTGGGCTCGGTGGTTGATGACCTTGAAATGGGGGTGACCCATATCATCCGCGGCGAGGACCATGTGACCAACACCGTGTCACAGATTTTGCTGTATCTGGCGATGGGCGGTAAGCCCGGTGCGCTTGAATTTGCCCATATGCCGCTTTTGGCGGGACCGGGTGGCTCGCAGCTTTCCAAACGTCTGGGCAGCCTTTCGCTGCGTGAGTTGCGCAATGACGGGTTCGAGGTCGAAGCACTGGTTGGTCTGCTGACCGGTCTTGGTGCGTCGGATAAAATCGAACCAGCAAGCCTGACGCAGGTTCTTGAGAAATTCGACCTGGATCATTATGGCCGTTCAACGCCGAAATTCGATCCGGCCGAGCTGGCAAGCCTGAATGAAAAAGTCATTCATGACATGTCATTTGAAACCGCCCGACCGAAACTGGTTGCTGCGGGTATGGCTGATGCCAATGAAATGTTCTGGAATGCGGTGCGTGGCAATTGCTGGCGCGTCGCCGAGGCACTGGAATGGTGGGATGTCATCCATCAGACCGTGATCCCGGAAATCGATGCCGAGGATGGTGATTTCGTCAAACAGGCTGCAGAAATGCTGCCCGAAGGTGAACTTGATGCCACCAGCTGGAAATCCTGGACCACCGCATTGAAAGATGCGACCGGTCGCAAGGGCAAACAGCTTTTCATGCCGCTTCGCAAGGCACTGACAGCCCGCGAACATGGCCCGGAAATGTCGGCAATGCTGGTTCTGATCGGGTCTGAAAAGGCGCGTGCGCGGTTGTGTGGGAAGGCGGTCTAAGCATCTGCTTTGATCGCCGGAAACTTGCCTGCACTTAACCGCAAACATAGCCAAACGGACAAAATGATAATGAACAAGACCCTTCGCATTTATGACACGCTCACCCGCGAAAAGCAGGTGTTTGAGCCGATCAATCCGGAACATGTCCGCCTTTATGTCTGCGGACCGACCGTTTATGACTATGCCCATGTCGGCAATGCGCGGCCTGTTGTGGTGTTTGATACGCTGGTGCGTGTTCTTCGCCACATCTATCCCAAAGTCACCTATGTCCGGAACGTCACCGACGTTGACGACAAGATCAATGCGCGAGCCAAGGAAAGCGGCGAGCCGATTTCCGAAATCACCAAGCGCACGCACAAGGCATATCTGGATGACATGGGTGCGCTCAATGCCGCCAAACCCGATATCGAGCCGCGCGCGACCGAACATATCGCCGAGATGATTGCGATGTGCGAAAGCCTGATCGCGCAGGGCTTTGCCTATGCCGCCGAAGGCCACGTTCTGTTTTCGGTCAGCAAGTTCGACGAATATGGCAAGCTGTCGCGTCGTGACCGCAAGGAAATGATCGCCGGTGCGCGCGTTGAAGTCGCCCCCTATAAACAGGACCCGGCGGACTTTGTTCTTTGGAAACCGTCAGATGACGATATCCCCGGCTGGGACAGCCCGTGGGGCCGTGGTCGTCCGGGCTGGCATATTGAATGCTCGGCCATGTCGACCCGTTATCTTGGCGAGAATTTCGACATTCATGGCGGTGGTTCGGATCTGGTGTTCCCGCATCATGAAAACGAACTGGCGCAAAGCTGCTGCGCGAACAAGGGGTCGAGCTACGCCAAATACTGGATGCATAACGGCCATCTGATGGTCGAAGGTGAAAAGATGTCCAAGTCGCTTGGCAACTTTGTCACCGTGCATGAGCTTTTGGAAAAATGGCCGGGCGAAGCGATCCGTTTGGCGATGATGGGAACGCATTACCATCAGCCGATCAACTGGACGGAAGAAAACCTGCGTCAGGCCAAAGAGGCGCTTGACCGGTTCTATACAGCCCTTCGTCAGAGTTCCGACGTGACCCCGGAAAATATGCCGGTGCCGCGCGCGGTACTTGAAGCGCTGTGTGATGATCTGAACACGCCGCTTGCGATTTCTGAGTTCCATAACCTTGTGACCAAATTCAACAAGGCGGAAAAGAAATTCGAGCGTGCCGAGGCCAAAGGTGAAATCCTTGCTGCGGCCAAGCTTCTGGGCATTCTTGAAGCTGACCCCGAAGCCTGGTTTACCGGGTCCGCCGATGAAGATGAGGCTGCCGAGATTGATGGCCTGATTGCCCAGCGCGCAGAAGCCAAGAAGAACAAGGATTTCGCAACCGCCGATAAGATCCGTGACGATCTTCTGGCGCGCGGCATCATCCTTGAAGACTTCAAGGAAGGTACTAGCTGGAAACGCGTTTAAGGCTTAATCCGCCTGTGAAATGATAAAAGGCCGCAGTTTTACTGCGGCCTTTTGCGTTGGCGGGGGCGCAATGTCAGGCGGCCGCGTCAAGTTCGGCAAACAGTTCCTTTGCCGCGTTCAGGCCATTGATCGCGGCGGGAAGCCCGCCATAAACCGCCATCTGCCAGATCGCCTCGATGATTTCGGTGCGCGATGCGCCTGCGGAAAGTGTATGGCGAATATTGACCTTAAGCTGTGGGGCGGTTTGCCCGCCCAATACGGTCAGGGCGGCAATCGTGCAGAGCTGCCGGGTTTTCAGATCAAGTCCCGGGCGAGCGTAATGACGGCCATAGGCCCATTCCACCAGTGTTTCGGCAAAATCAGGCACAAGTTCGTCATAGGCCTCGGCCAGTTGTCCTTCGAGTGGCGGGTTGAGCTTGGTCACAATGTCGCGACCGGCATCAAGGGCGGAGGTTTTATCTGTCATTTCGGGGCTCCGTGAAGGGGGCGAACCGTCGTGTCATAACCGGCGATTTTGGCATCGAGAACTTCAAGCGTTTCGGTCAGGCTGGCAACGCGAATGGCCAGTTCATCGCGATAGGTCTGAAGCAGGTTGCGGCGGGCCTCGATTGTGCTGTCTCCCTCGGCCCGGAGGCGGGCATATAAAACCCGGTCACGGATCGGCATGCCGAGATCCTTGAGCCGACCCAGAAATTCAAGCCAGCGCAAGACATCATCATCATAGGAACGTCGCCCACCCGGATCACGATGTGAGAGGGGTAGCAGGCCGATCTTTTCGTAATACCGCAGGGTGTGGACAGAAAAACCGCTTTTCTCTGCCACTTCGCCAATCATCATGACGGTCACCTTTGTGTTGAGGTCATTCAATCCTGAACAAGGCTAGGTGCTAGAGTGCAATCTAGGTCAAGCATTATTCTTTGACCGATTTTCATGAGGGGCGGGAAAACTGTGATCGGGTGCATATACCAAAGGTTGCGCATGGGCAGATTTCTGCCCAATTCATGTTGGATCATCAGTTCAAACGGGTTGGATGCAACAGCAAGGCAGTGTCTTCCATGTCTGAAATCGACCGTCGGAATTTTATCAAGGGTGCGGGTGCACTTGGAATTGCAGGCATGTCTGCATCAATCGGGCTGACTGTGCCGGGACTGGCGCGCGCGGCGTCGTCGGCAACGGTGCCCGACGTCATCCGTAAAACCGTTGCATCGACGGGTGAAAAAATACCTGCTGTCGGGCTGGGAAGCTGGATCACGTTCAATGTCGGCAATGACATGGTGTTGCGGGATCAGTGTGCGAGCGTGGTTTCGGCGTTTTTCAATGCAGGTGGCCGGATGATTGACAGTTCGCCGATGTATGGATCGGCTCAGGAAGTCATCGGGTATTGCCTTGATAAACTTGGGGCGCATGACCGGGTTTTTTCGACCGACAAGGTTTGGACATCGGGGGATGGTGCCGGGCAGATCGCCGAGACGGCAGAACGCTGGCATACAAGGAATTTTGATCTTTTGCAGGTGCATAATCTGGTCGGGATCAATGAAAACCTGCCGCTTTTGTTCCGGATGAAGGATGAAGGCCGGTTGCGATATGTCGGTATTACGACCTCGCACGGGCGTCGGACTGATGACATGATTGCTTTGATGAAAAACGAGCGGCTTGATTTTGTTCAGGTGACCTATAATCCGGTAGACCGCAAGGTCGAGGAATATTTGCTGCCACTGGCCTATGATCGCGGGATTGCCGTGGTTGTGAACCGGCCGTTCCGCGGCGGCAGCCTGACCCAGCAGCTGGAAGGCGAACCCTTGCCGGAATTTGCCGCCGACCTCAAAGCGGAAAGCTGGGCGCAGCTGATCTTGAAATATCTGATTGCTCATCCGTCGGTGACCTGTCCGATCCCGGCGACAACCAATCCGGCCCATGCTGCCGAAAACATGCGTGCAGCGACCGGCGTACTTCCCGATGACAAGATGCGCGAACAGATTGCCGCTGTCATTGGCGTTCTGGTTTAGGAAACGGATGTGGGGGTGGTGTCATGAGTGAATGGTGGGATTACGGACTGGCGGATTTTCTGCTGTTTTCTCCGCGGGTCTATTACCGGCTGTTTGAAACCATGAATAGTGTGTGGTGGATTGCCGTTCTTGCGGCCTTTGTTGCGGGCCTTGTTGCCGCCGGATTGGCCATGCGTCACGGGCATCGCGGCAACCGGGTGATCCTTGTGTTGCTGTCGCTGATCTGGGGTTGGGCCGGTTATGGCTTTCTTTGGCAATATTACCAGCCGATCAATTGGGCGGTGGCCTATATCCTGCCAGGCTTTGTGATCGAGGCGGTGCTACTTGCGGTTTTTGCCGCCCGTCCCCTGCCTTTGCGGTTTGGCTGGCGCGGTGATCTGACGTCCTGTGTCGGGGCCGGGTTGCTGGTGGTGGCCTTTGTGATCTATCCCTTCGTCGGTCTGATCGAGGGACGTGATTTGATACAGGCAGAGCTGTTTGGCAGTGCAGCCGATCCGACCGCACTTGGCACTTTGGGATTTGTGTTGATGGCGCGGGGCACATGGCGCTGGTTATTGTTGCCCGTGCCACTGATCTGGTGTGTGTTTGCCAGTGCGACCCTTTGGGTGATGGATCAGCAGGTGGCCTATGTGATGTTTGTTGCGGTTTGGCTGACCATCTTTTCAGGATGGCTTGATCTTAAGAACGGGGTGACAACCCGCCGCCTGACCGAGGCGGAGCTTGCCACCCCCGCATCGCTTAGCGATTAACCAGAAGCCGCAATCCGACGACCGCAAAGAACACACCAAGCACCCCGTTGATCCAGTTCGCAGCGCGCCGATAAATCGAGATCGCAGGTGCCGTCGAAAAGGCGGTGGCATAAAGCAGATGTACGCTGGTCGACAGGATGCCGCATCCGATCACGATGGCGGCACCGACCCAAAGCGGCGCCCCTTGATGAAAGCCGATCGAAATGATCGCAATCCAGGTCAGGATCGCTTTGGGATTGGTCAGATGCAGGGCAAGGCCACGAAAATAATAACCGCGTCCTGAAATCTGGCGCGACGGTGCGGTTTCCGCCTGATCTGTGGGGGCAGGTGCCTTGCGAAAGGCCGTCCGAAAGGCCCGATAGGACATCCACAACAGATATAATCCGCCAAAGATACGAATGGCCGTCATGGCATCGGCATAGGCGGCAAGGACGGCGGACAACCCGGTCAGGGTCAGAAGCCCGATGGAAAAAGATCCGGTTCCGATGCCAAGGGCAAAGCGTTGACCGGCATGGCGTCCCTGATCAAGCGACACGCCCATCAATCCCAAAAGAGCAGGGCCGGGGCTGATCAGACCGACAAGAAGTGCGGTATAGGACAATAAGATTCCCGGCAGATATTGCCCGAATTCAGCAAAGGATGGCATGGGGCGATTTCCTTTTTTGGTGGCGCGTAACTGTAAGTCGACAGGTGTCCGATGTCGAGCAACCAAAAAAGAACCCCTGCCAAAGACAGGGGTCGAGGTGGTTTGCAGTCGTTCCAGCCCCAAGTGGGGGAGTTAGAGGCATTGGAACAACAGGGAGTTATTTTTTCTGCAGCTTGGCCTGTTCGAGAGACCAGTATTCCATGTCAAACAGATCGGCCTCATTGAGCGGCTGGAATGTGCCGACTTCTTCCGCTGCATTGATGATGCGGGCCGTCTGTTCGCCAAGGTCACCGGCAATGCGTGCGGCCTTGTCATTGGCACCAAGGCCGATCAGACCGGCACCCTTGATGAGAACCATGCGCGGCCAGGCATCCAGCATGACTTTCGGTTCGCTGGCATTCGGGGCATTACGTTCAAAATAGGCCGTATACCGGGTTTTGAAATCCGCCAGTGCTGCTGCGATGTCATCGGTATTTGCGTTGGCCGCAATGATCAGCGGAAACGGCTTGATGCGGATGACGTGATCCGGGGTTGCCGTGCCACGCAATGCTATGGTTTCAAGTGCATCGTTTTCGAGATACCGACGGATCGACGGTGTGCTGCGGAAATCAAGGGCAAGTCCGCCAGCAAACGGTGAATTATCCGCGCGAAGGACGGTTTCAAGATTGGCTGCAAGTGCCGGGTCAATTTCCCGGTCCGAGCTTTCCGGGCCGGGAAGTGCAATGCCCTTGGCAGTCAGATAGTTTTCGGCATCGGTGACGAAATCAATCATGCGGTCATAGGACTGTTTGGCCGTATCACCAAAGGTGAAAAGCCCGTGGTTTTTAAGCCACAATCCTTCGCAATCGGGGAACTGGTCAAACAGATCGGCACCGGCAATCGACAGATCATAGCCCGGCATGACATAGGGAAGGAATGCCAGACGATCCCCGTAAATTTCCCGCATGATTTCTTCGGAATGGTCCTGGTTGGCGAGCGCGAGGACGGCCGTGGAATGGGTATGGTCGACGAAATCAAACGGAAGATAGGCATGCAGCAATGCTTCGACCGACGGGTTCGGGGCGGACGGGTCAAGCAGGTTGCTGCGCAACAGCGCAACCATTTCCGGGTCAGACAGCTTTTTGCCTTTACGTGCGGCATGAAGCGGGGCGAGCTTCACCGCAGGAAGGCCCGGGGCCTCAATGGTTTCAAGATCCCAGCCACTGCCTTTGACATGCATGATGGCTTCGCCGTCCGCACCGGTGACTTTGACCGAGGTATTGCCACCGCCATGCAGGACCAGATCGGCGACCTGACCGATGATGCGCGAGGTGTAAACACGCAGACCAAGTGCTTCGGGCTGACCGGCTGCGCGTGCCTCGTTGGCATAACGGGCCGCGTCATTATCGTTCCAGAGATTCTCCATCGGGCAATATCCGTAATTCTATCAAAAAATTTCTAAACAAATCCGGGTACGGCAAACCCCCAGGATTGCCGTACCCGTGGTACCAAAGATCAGAAATCGAAGTTATCGATATTGTCTTTGGTGAAGACGGTGCGGTTCGGCAGCAGGATGATGCCGTTACCGTCGGCTTCGTAGTCATAGCCCTGAACACTGTTCGGGGAGACTTCGACGGTACCAACACCCGGAATGTCGAGCTTGTCGCCAACATTCATCGGGCCATTATCAAGAACATGGTTGGCAACAAAGACCGAAATCTTGCCCTGTTCGGTAACGTCCCAAAGACCGAAACGCTCAACAGTGCCGCGTTTGACATAGGGGCGCATGACATTCGGGGTCGAGAAGCCGACAATGGTGACCTTGCCAGCGCGATCAAGGTTTTCAGCAGCCTGTGCTGAAGCCGGAAGAGCATTGGCATCCGGTGCGATGATGGCATCAAGATCCGGATAGGCTTTCAGGATGCTTTCGGCAGTCTGAAGGGATTTCTGAGCATCGTTATAACCGTACTGGGTGGTAACGATTTCCCATTCCGGATGTTCGGCTGCGATCTTTGCCTTGGCGGCGTTGGCCCACGCATTCTGATCGGTCACGGTCGGGCTTGAATAGAAGAAAGCGACTTTTGCCTTTTCCTTTTTGATGCCGTCATTTGCCATATCGACAAGAAGACCGCCAAGCTGTTCCGGGGTGCCCTGGTTGATATAGTAGCTGCGGCATTCCGGTTTCACGTCGCTGTCCCAGGTCATGACCAGAACGTCGCGCTTCATGGCGCGCTGCAAGGCCGGGCACAGGCCATCGGGGGAAACCGACGACAGAATGATCGAATTGTAACCCTGGTTCACGAAGTTGTTCACGAACTGGACCTGACCGGAAACGCTTGGTTCGGTCGGGCCATCATAGGTGACATCGATGCCCAGTTCCTTACCGGCTGTGGTCGCACCATTGCCGCCACTGGTAAAGAAGCCAACGCCGACAAGTTTCGGAATGAAGGCGATCTGGTTTTCGGCAAAAGCCGGTGCTGCTGCCAGAAGCGAGCCGGCAAAGGCTGCTGCGGTCATCAGTTTAAGCGTTCTTCCTGACATTTCTTTCCTCCTTATGATGCTGCGCGTTTTCGGTTCGTCGCCGTTATTCGCGCAGCGACAAAATCGGCCAGCACGGCGCTTCCATGGCGCAATGCGACCGCAACCACCAGCAACGCACCGGAGAGCGCGCTGGAAATCTGACTGGGGACACCGCTCATTTGCAGGCCTTGCTGCAAATAACCGATGACAAGGGTGGCAAGCAGGGTGCCGATGATCGACCCCTGGCCACCATAGATTGACGCACCACCAAGGACTGCTGCGGTAATTGCGGGCAACAGCGTTGCGGTGCCAAGGTCCACACGTGCCGATCCGAAATAGGATGACAGAACAAGGCCCGCGACCCCGGCAAAGACGCCGGTCATGACATAGGTGATGGTCTGAATGGTTTTGATCGGAAGGCCGCTATAGCGGGCGGCATGTTCGCTTAGTCCGCACATAAAGACCGAGCGGCCAAAGCGCGAATAATGCAGAACTACAAACAGGATGGCGGCTTCGATCAGCAGAACAAGGAACGGTGCCGGAAGCCCGCCCAGTTCAAAATAGGCAAAGGATGTAAAGGCATCGGGGAAATTGCCAATCCCCTCATAACCGCTGGCACCGACCACGCCCGAAAGCACGGTCGCAGCCCCGCCAAACAGGTACAAACTGCCAAGGGTGACGACAAGCGGCTGAATGCGCGAGACATGAATGACCGTGGCATTGAAAAGGCCTGCCATCGCACCGGCGGTCAGGGATGCCAGCATCGATACCGGCAGAGGCATGCCAAAAAAGTTTGCGATGCCAAAGACAATGGCGCAAAGGCCAACCGCAGATGCAAAGGATACATCGATCCCGCCAGCGATAATGACAATGGTCAGTGGCAGAGCGACGATCCCGATCTGGGCAAAGTCACTGGTGCTGTAAAGCAGGTTCGAGAGATTAAGGAAGCGCGGATTGATCATGCCAAAGATCGCAAATTCGGCGACCAGCATGGCCAGAAGGGCCGTTTCCCAACGCAGAAGATAACGTTTCATTATTTGCCAGCCTCCTGAATGCGGGTTTTAGGCAGTACATCCGAACCCGGTGCCGCAGATTGATCGGAGTGATTGTGATGATGGACCGCATAGCGTTTGGCGCGGATGGCGCGATCAACAGCCATGCGAACACGGCCATCAAGCAGCAGCACCAGAAGCAACACGGCACCGGCAATGAAATCGTTCCAGAAGGCCGGGATTTTAAGGAACACCAGCGCACTGTCGATCGAGGTCAGGAAAATGACGCCAACGAAGATGCCCGGAACTGTTCCGCTTCCGCCCAAAAGGCTGACGCCACCCAGAACGTTTGCTGCAATCGCCTTGAGCTCAAGCCCGTTGCCAGCCTGATTGGGGATGAAGCCGATCTGCGCGGCAAAGATCATGCCCGCAACGGATGCCAACACACCGGCGGCAACAAAGGCTGCGATCTGAACAAGCTTGACCGGAATGCCAAGATGACGGGCCGCTTCGCGGTTATCGCCCACGGCATAGAAATAGCGTCCAAAACGGGTTTGGCGAACAAACAGCCCGACCACGATCAGGGAAGCAATGACAATGACGGTCAGAACCGAGAATCCGACGGAGCCATTATCGGCTAGGGCCTTAAGCGACAGGGGAAGTTCCTCGATCCAGTTGCCGCCGGTCATGATCAGCATGACGCCGCGGAACAGGCCAAGTGTGCCAAGGGTCGCGATGATTGATGGCACATTGAGCATGGTGACAAGCAGGCCATTGATCAGCCCGGCAATGGCACCGGTCAAAAGGCAGGCGGCAATGGCAAGCCCAAGACTGTGCCCGTCATTAAGCATCATGCCAAGGACGACGGCGCTCAGCCCGAGAACAGAACCGCTTGAAACATCGATGTTGCGGGTCAGGATCACCAGCATGGTGCCCAGTGCAACCGACATCAGAACAAGGCTGTTGGACATGACAACCGATGCGGTCGACAGCGACAGATAACCCGGTGCCGCAGCCCCGATCAGAAGAAAGGCAAGAATGGTGACCGCGCACAGGGTCGCCACGCGATTGCGTGCGAAGAAATCAAGCATCGGTGTGGCTCCCGGACTCGAAGGCAAGATGGGCGATGGCATCAACCGTTACGGCGTCGTGTTCAAGTGCGCCGCATTGAAGGCCATGCGCCATGACGACAACCCGGTCGGCAAGTTGTTCGATCTCGTCAAAGTCAGACGAAATCAGAACAACGCCTAATCCCTTGGCAGCCAGTTCACGAATAAGACGGTAAATGTCGTTGCGGGCGGCAACGTCAACACCACGGGTAGGTTCATCAAGGATCAAAACCCGTGGGTCAGCGGCCAGACATTTCGCCAGCAGGACCTTTTGCTGGTTCCCGCCGGAAAGACGACCGGCCTGTTGTCCTTCGCCCTCGCATTTGATGCCAAGGCTTTGACGGAATGCGTCAAAGGCAGATGTCTCGTCCTTGCGTTTCGGGAAGAAACCCAGACGATGCATGGTGTAGCCAGACATGTTCCATGCAAGGGATGCCTCAAGGAACAGTCCGTTTTGCTGACGGTCTTCGGGCAGATAGACCAGACCGGCATCGACACAGTCACGCGGCGAACGTTTGGTCAGCGGGGTGCCCAGAAGATTGAGGTTGCCGCCGCGTGCCGGACGCAAACCAAACAGGGTTTCTGCAAGCTCAGACCGACCGGCACCGACAACACCGGCAAGGCCGACAATCTCGCCCGCCCGAACATTAAACGAAATGTCGCGGAAACCTTCGCCACTGAAGCGGTCAATTTCCAGAACCACATCGCGTGTGCCGAAATCAATGTCGTTGGCCGCACGTGCAACCGGTTGGGCCGATTGCACGGTTTTGGTCATGGCTTCGACGATCTGATTGTCGTCATATTCGCTAAGCGGGCCGGATAGAACAATTGCACCATCGCGCAAAACGCTGATCACGCTGCAAATCTCGCGAATCTCGCGGAGCTTGTGCGAGATAAAGAAGATGCCAACACCCTGTGCCTTTAGCTGACGGACGCGGTCAAACAGGGCGTTTGCCTCGTGCGGGGTCAGGGCCGATGTCGGTTCATCAAGAATAAGGACACTGGCCTTGCGAATCAGGCCGCGCATGATTTCGACAATCTGGCGGTCGGCAATTTCAAGTGTTGCGGCCTGCGCATCAAGATCAAGCGAAACCGCAAGATCGCGCAGCAGGGCTTCTGCCTCGGCGCGCAGGGCGCGCGGTTTGGCCTTGAGACCAAGACAGATATTTTCCAGCACGGACTGGTTAGGAAGGATGTGAGCTTCCTGCGGGACAAGATAGAGACCAAGCGCCTGTGCGGCAGATGGAGATGCCTTGCCCAGAAGCTGTTCATTGATTTCGACCGTTCCCTGATCAGCATCAACCAGACCGGCGATGGTTTTCATCAAGGTGGATTTACCCGCGCCGTTCCCGCCCAGAAGAGCGTGAACCTGCCCGGCTAGCAGTTCGATATTGATCCCCTTGAGAACCGGTGTTCCGCCATAGGATTTCCATATGTCGGCAACACGGACTGCGATCCGGGGTGTTGTATTCTGTTCCATCCCTAGGAGCCTGTTCATTTGTTTTTATGAAAAACATTTGATCACATGATTCCAAATTCGTCAACAAGCATGATTTTTTGATGAATTTCGCTGATATACAAGGATATTGAACGAAAATGTGCTGCGATGCGGAAAATTTTTATGCAATTCCATGTCGTGCGCACAGCTGTTGACGTGATCATTTGTTTCATGAATAATCAAATGAACATCAAATCAGAATTTCAGGGACTGGAAATATGGCGTCGGACGGAAGCGACTGGAGTTATGCGGATGCGGAGGAGGAAACTCTAACCCGTATTGCGTGGTACTACTATAACGATGGCATGACCCAGGGCGAAATCGGCGACAAGCTTGGTCTTTCGCGTATCAAGGTTTCCCGTCTGCTCGAAAGCGGTCGACGAACCGGCATTATTCAGGTGCGGATCAATTCCCGGTATCAGGGCTGTCTTGAACATGAACAGCGTCTTTTGGATGCCTGGGGCCTTCGCGAAGTACGTGTTGTGCCGAATCTGGAAAACGGTGATCTGAACGAACGTCTTGGTCAGGCGGCTGCGCAGTTTCTGATGCAGCGTCTGGGGAACGACGATCTTCTTGCTGTGGGTTGGGGGGCGACGGTCAGTCACACCATTCAGCGCATCGGGCATATGGCCAATGAACGCAATGTATCGCTGGTCAGTTTGACCGGCGGGGTTGCGACCTATGTTGACGGGATGCGCACCGCGAACTGGGGCAGCAGTGTCCATCTGTTACCGGCACCGCTTGTGGTTTCCGAGGATTCGGTCGCCCGGGCCCTGATGGGTGAGCCGGGCATTTCCAACGTTCTCGAGATGGCGATGAATGCTGCCTATCAGCTTGTCGGTATCGGCGAATTGAATAACGAGTCGACCGTGGTCCGCAGTGGCTATGTCACCCCGGCCGAGGTCGAGCCGCTGCGCCGCAAGGGTGCGGTGGGCGACATCCTGTGTCAGTTCTTTGATGATAATGGCGATGTGCTTGATCTGTCGCTGCATCAGCGTGTGATCGGGGCACGTCTTGAATCCCTGAATAAATCAAAGAACGTCATCGCTGCGGCGGGTGGCGATGGCAAGGTGCGCGCGATCCGTGCCGCCCTTAAAGGAAAATATGTCGACATCCTGATAACGGATGAAAAAACGGCAGAAAAATTGTTGGAGGAAGTCTAGGCAATGTCAGCAGGAGATTACCTGCTTGCGGTCGATGCCGGAACAGGCAGCGGTCGGGCAGTTGTGTTTAATCGCGATGGTCATCAGCTTGGCGCATGCCAGCGTGAATGGTGGCATAAGGAAGACCCGCGTTTCCCCGGTTCAATGGATTTTGACGTTGAGGGCAACTGGAAACTGATTTGCGACTGCATCGCCGGTGCGCTGTCCGAAGCCGGTGTTTCAGGTGACGAAATTGCCGCCGTCAGTGCGACTTCCATGCGCGAGGCAATTGTTGCCTTTGATGCGGATGGCAAGGAAATCTGGGCGTGTGCCAATGTTGATGGTCGTGCCGTTGATCAGGTGCGCGAGCTTAAGGAAAACTTCCCGGGTGTCGAGGAAGACCTTTATGGCAAGACCGGGCAGACCTTTGCGCTGGGCGCCTTGCCACGGCTTCTCTGGATCCGTCAGCAGATGCCAGACATCTATGAAAAGATTGATCGCATTGCGATGCTCTCGGACTGGGTGGTTGCCCGTCTTTCGGGGGTAATCGCATCTGATCCGTCCAATGCCGGGACTACCGGTATTTTCGGATTGAAGGAACGCAATTGGTTGCCCGAGGCCATGCGTGCGGTTGGTCTGCGTGATGATATCTTCCCGCAAGCATGTGAAACCGGAACGGCCGTTGGTCATGTCACTGCAAAGGCCGCAGCAGAAACCGGTTTGTCGACCAAAACCGCCGTTGTTGTCGGGGGTGGTGATTGCCAGTTGGGTACCGCTGGTCTTGGTGTCACCGGGATCGGGGATTGCGCGGTTCTGGGCGGGACATTCTGGCAGCAGATCGTCAATGTCGATCAGAACCTGACCGACCCGTCGATGAATTTGCGCATCAATCCGCACGTGATCACCGGCCTTAATCAGGCCGAGGCGATCAGCTTCTTTGTCGGGGCTGTGATGCGCTGGTTCCGTGATGCCTTCGGGCAAGCAGAGCTTGCGCAGGTCGATGATCCCGGCAAGGCCTATACCCTGCTTGAAAACCAGTCAAAGAATGTGCCGCTTGGTGCGCACGGGGTTATTCCGATTTTCTCCGATGTGATGCGCTATGGCAGCTGGTATCACGCCGCCCCGTCTTTCCTTAATCTCAGCATTGATCCGGAAAAATCCGGTAAGGCCGTCTTGTTCCGTGCCTTGCAGGAAAATGCCTGCATCGTGGCCGCGCGGAACCTGGAAGCGATCTTTGCGCTTAGTGGTAAACGTCCGGAGCAGATCGTGTTCGCTGCAGGTGCGGCAAAAAGCCCGCACTGGTCGCAAATGCTGGCCGATGTGACCGGTATTCCGGTGGCAACACCGGTGATCAAGGAAGCAACCGCACTTGGTTGTGCCGCAGCCGCGGCTGTTGGTGGCGGTTTGCATCATGATCTTGCCGCTCTTGGGCGTGAATGGGTGCGGTGGGAAAATACGTTCGAGCCCAACGACAAGGTCAAAGCCGATTACGACGCATTGGGTGAACGCTGGGCGCAGGCCTATGCCGCGCAGCGCCAATTGGTCGATCAGGGGGTTACGACCTCCATGTGGAAAGCGCCGGGCATCTGACCTGGCAAGAAAATTGATCGAAGTGAATTAATCAAAAAGGATAAATCATGCTCGTACAAATGGTGCATATTGAAGTCAAACCGGGACATGTCGATGAATTCATCGAGGCATTCCGGATCAACTATGAAGGAACGCGCAAAAACGAAGAGGGCAACCTGCGTTTTGATGTGCTGCGCGACCCGGAAAATGAACATAAGTTCATGATTTACGAAGTTTTCAGTTCCGAAGATGCTTTTCAGGCGCATCGCCAGACCGAACATTACAAGGAATGTGTGCGTCGCATCGACCCGATCATCACCGGCCCGCGCACGAAAACCTATTTCAACGCGGAAATGGCCGATTACCTTTCCTGAGGTAATCAGTCCGTCTTTCGGGCGGTCTGTCAGCGTCCGAAGATATAATAAAGCCCCGGTATAATGCCGGGGCTTTGCTTTATATTATATCTATAGATCCGGTTTGACCGGGTTGATCAGGCTTCGCTTTCGGCCTCGGCCAGAATTTCGTCACCCTGTCGGGCGATCTCGGAGAGGGCCTGCTCAAAGACCTCTGGCGGATGGCCGCCGGAAATGGCGAATTTGCCGTTAATGACATAGGTCGGAACCGAGCTGATACCTGCTTCGCCGAATTCGTCTTCCTCGGCGCGGACTTCCTTGGCGAATTCATCGCTGGCAAGAATTTCCGCCGCACGTTCCGGCGACAGTCCGACGTCCTCGACCGCACGTGTGAGAACACCGTGATCAGACATATTGTCCCCACCCTGGAAATAGGCAGCAAACAGATTAAGCTTAAGCGCGGTTTGCTGGCCGTATTCGCCTTCCTTGCCAGCCCAATAGAGCAGGCGGTGGGCATCAAAGGTGTTGTAGATGCGGCTGTCCGAGCTGAAATGGATCGGGAAACCGACATTTTCGGCCATCATGGTAATGCGTGCGCGATTGTCCGCACTCTGGTCAGCAGTAAGACCGTATTTTTCCTTGAGATGCTCGGCGAGGTCCTGACCTTCTGGCGGCATGTCACGGTTCAGTTCGAACGGATGCCAGCGCAGTTTAACATCGATCTCGCCATCAAGACGGCTGATGGCATCTTCAAGGTTCTTATACCCGATAATGCACCAGGGGCAGACAACGTCCGAAACGATGTCGATCTGCATGGGAATGGCGTTCGTCATTGGTAAGCCTTGCGTTATGTAATTCGATACTGCCCATCACATAATAGGTATGGGGCCAAACGCAAGAACAGATCGCAAAGCTTTATGCGAAAGAGGCTGGTGCACATCTTTACGAATGCCGGGTACAAGGCATCGGAAGGTCATATCGGAAATCTGAATGTGGAAAACGGGAGCCGGGTTTCAGCTTTCAGCTTGGTCCATCTGTCGGACTGCGCCGGGCATTGTCGACCATATATTCGGCGAATGTTTCAAGGATCGGGCAAGACCAGTCAGCACGCATACGTTCGCCGTCACGTTCCCATTCGCCGTACCAGCGTTCGTCGATGTCGCGGAAAATGGTGTAATGGGCGAACCTGTCTGATGCCGTCCAGCAATTCTTGCCTGTGCGTTGCCAAGTCAGACCGGCAAGCATCATTATATCAACGCTGGTGGTGGCTTCATATGCCATCGTCGATGTCCCTAGACCGCGGAGGGTGTGCTTCAAACTGCGGCGCAGTATCCGCAGGCTTTACAATGTATGGTAGAGTTAAGCATTGAAAGGTGGGGGTTACAACCATTCAAGGGGACAGGTGAGCTATTCTTAAGGTGGGTGCAGGGTGGGATAGGGTGGAAAACGTCCCAAGCAGCCTGATTTGCGTAATGCTGTTGCGCTGAGGGGGGTTTTGCGGCAATTTGCCAGACCCGTTTACCGGAAAGAGCCGATCCGTAAGGGAAAGCAAGGCCACCCGGGAAGAGAATTCGATCAGTTGGAATGAATATGTCAGACAAGCGCGTCTATCTATATGACAGTACCTTGCGCGACGGGCAGCAGACCCAGGGCGTGGATTTTTCGGCCGCGGACAAGACCGCGATTGCCAAGGCACTGGACGAATTGTCGATTGACTATATTGAAGGTGGTTGGCCGGGGGCAAATCCGACCGATGATGCATTCTTTGCCAATCCGCCCAAGCTTAAGAATTCCAAACTGACCGCTTTTGGCATGACGCGTCGTGCCGGCCGTTCGGCATCAAATGATCCGGGGCTGGCAAGCCTCGCGCAGAATGCGCCGATCGTTTGTATGGTGGGCAAAAGCTGGGACTTTCAGGTCACCGAGGCGCTGGGGATCGAGCTTGATGAAAATCTGGCGATGATTTCGGAATCCATTGCCCATCTGAAATCACAAGTTTCCGAAGTCATGTTCGATGCCGAGCATTTCTTTGATGGCTATAAAGCCAACCGGGACTACGCGCTTTCGGCGATCAAGTCGGCCTATGAAGCCGGTGCGCGCTGGGTGGTTTTGTGCGACACCAATGGTGGCACGCTGCCGGACGAGATTTTTGACATCGTGACCGATGTTTGCTCAGTCATTCCGGGCGGCAACGTCGGCATTCATTGCCATAATGATACGGAAAACGCGGTCGCGAACTCGCTTGCGGCGGTGCGTGCGGGGGCGCGACAGGTGCAGGGCACGCTGAATGGTCTGGGCGAGCGTTGCGGCAATGCCAACCTGATTTCGATCATTCCGACCCTGATGCTCAAGATGGGATATAATGTTGGTATCTCGCATGAACAACTGACCCATTTGCGCCGGATTTCGCATGTTCTTGACGAGCGCCTGAACCGTGAACCGTTGCGTCAGGCAGCCTATGTCGGTGACAGTGCCTTTGCGCATAAGGGCGGGCTTCATGTATCGGCTGTGGAAAAGAACCCGGCCTGTTACGAGCATGTCGAACCGGAACTGGTCGGGAACCAGCGCCATATCCTTGTGTCCGATCAGGCGGGGCGTTCGAATATTCTGGCCCGTTTCCGTGAAATCGGTGTCGAGGTCGATCCAAAATCCGAAGCGATTGGCAAGCTGGTTGAAACCGTCAAGCAGCGCGAGTTTGACGGTTATGCCTATGACGGGGCCGAAGCCAGCTTTGAACTTCTGGCCCGCAAGGCGATGGGCGAGCTTGATCGTTATTTCCGTGTGACATCGTTCCGTGTGATTGACGAACGTCGCTGGGTTGATGAGCAGGACGAGCAGGTCATCACCATGTCCGAAGCCACCGTCAAGGTCGTGGTCGGCGAAGACCAGTTCATGTCGGTCGCCGAAGGTAACGGTCCGGTCAACGCCCTTGATGCGGCATTGCGCAAGGTTCTGGTAACGGTGCCGGAATATCGCGAAGCGGTCGAGCAGATCGAACTGATCGATTATAAGGTCCGCATCATAACCCGTGGCGATGGCACGCGCGCGGTGACCCGCGTCATGATCGAAAGCCGCGACAAGGATGGCAATAGCTGGTCGACGGTTGGAGTTTCGACCAACATTATCGAGGCGTCCTATAACGCGCTTCGCGATTCCATTACCTATAAGCTGTTCAAATCCAGCGTACGCAGCCAGCACGGCTAAACCCGACGCCTTTGAACGCTGCATCATGCGACCGGGCAGTATCTGTCCGGTCGTTTGTATTTGGGGCGGGGGATGGATGCCGCGGAGCAATGTGATCGCAGCTTGCCGTCATCGAGACTGGCGCGAATGGTTGGCTTTTGCTAAGTAAGCGCCAATATTGACGGAAATATCCGTCACCAACCCGCATTTGACGACCGGAGATCTGACCCGATGAGCGACGCCGTAGGGAGTGCCAAACCCGAAACTGGGGGCATTGCCAATCCGCCCGTAATCATTCTGATTGAACCGCAGCTTGGCGACAATATCGGCAAGGCTGCGCGGGCGATGTTGAACTGTGGTCTGGTCGATCTGCGTCTGGTGCGGCCGCGCGATGGCTGGCCCAATGAACGGGCGACGGCCAATGCATCGGGTGCCGATATCGTGATTGATAACACCCGGGTGTTCGAGCGCGAGGAAGATGCCCTTGCTGATCTCAACCGCGTTTATGTGACCACGGCCCGCACCCGTGATGCGATCAAACCGGTCTTTACCCCGAAAGGTCTGGCACCGGAAATGCGCACCGTGATCGGGCGTGGTGAAAAGGTTGGTGTGATGTTCGGTCCGGAACGGACCGGTGTGCGCAATGAACATATTGCGATGGGTGATGCGGTTGTGACCGTGCCGCTTAATCCCGGTTTCACGTCGCTTAATCTGGCGCAGGCGGTTCTGCTGATCGGGTATGAATGGTGGCAGGCCGGCGTCGATGTGCCCGATTATCAGATGATGATGAACGATACCTTCCCGGCGACCAAGGATGATATGGAACGCCTGTTTGTTCATCTTGAGACCGAGCTTGATGCATCGGGATTCTTCCGGGTAGAGGAAAAACGTCCGAACATGCAGCGCAATATCCGCAACATCTTTAACCGTGCGAACTTGACCCATCAGGAAGTCCAGACATTGCGCGGCATGATCGTTGCGATGCGCGGCGGCAAGTTCAAAGCCAAGGATTGATCCTGCAAACCCGATATTGTCCAGTAGGTTATCGGGGAAGCGCCGCCGGGTTTGGCAAAGGGGCGGTTTGCTTTGACCGCTATCGCATCCGATGCGGCAGAAATGCAGGGCTTGCATGCATTGTCAGGCGGGCGATTAATGTTTGACTCTTGGTCAATCATCTCTATATTGCGCCTCACTTCCGAGAAAGCGGGTCGAAACAGGTGTTTTCGTCCCCGTTCCGTATGTCCGGATACCGGCATGTGGAAACTATCGGGACAATAAAGTGATCTTTAAAAAAAGAGAGTTACAAAATGTCGAAACGTATTGCTGCAAAGCATAAGATTGACCGCCGCCTTGGTGTTAACCTTTGGGGTCGTGCAAAGTCGCCGCTGAACAAGCGCGAATACGCACCGGGTATGCATGGCGCAACCCGTCGTAAGAAGCCGACCGACTATGGTACCCAGCTGTTCGCTAAACAGCAGCTTAAAGGCTACTACGGTTCCATCTCCGAAAAACAGTTCCTGCGTTACTTCAAAGAAGCATCGCGTCGTCCGGGTGACACCTCGGAAACCCTCGTTGGTATCCTTGAGCAGCGCCTCGACGCGGTTATCTACCGCATGAAATTCGTTCCGACCGTGTTTGCTGCACGTCAGTTCGTTAACCACGGCCACATTCTTGTTAACGGCAAGAAAGTAACCATTCCGTCCTACCTTGTTAAAGAAGGTGACGTTGTCGAAGTGAAATCCGCTTCGCGCGAAATCCCGATGGTTATGGAAGCAGCCAACCTGGCAGAACGTGACGTTCCGGAATATCTCGACGTTGATGCGAAAGCCTTCAAAGGTACCTTCGTTCGCGTTCCGAAATTCGCAGAAATTCCGTACCCGGTTCAGATGCAGCCGAACCTGGTCGTCGAATTCTACTCGCGTTAATCCTTACGGATTTCGCGACGAAACGATACGAAGACGCCCGCTGGAAACAGCGGGCGTTTTTGTTTGGCTGTATCACGGGCCACCATCGGCCAGCTTTGAAATAATCCTGTCAGAAATTGCTCTGGCGGGATTGTTTTTTGCCCAAACGGCTTTGTTGACAGACAGAGATTTCAAACTTTGTTGCCCCAAAGAGTTTCCTTGATTTTCCATGCCGCGGGCCGCATCTTGACGGTAGGAAAAATATAAAAAATGTCATACGAACCCTTTGGGTGCGTTATGAAGCCAAGGAAACACCGATGCATCTTGAAACCTGGCTTGCCTATGTTGCGGCCTATACCATGATCTGCCTGATCCCGGGGCCAAGCGTCCTGATGGTGCTGGGGCAATCTGTGTCGCGCGGACGCGGTGCGGCGCTTTATTGCGTGATTGGGGATCTTGCCGGGGGTGTGTCGGTGATGACGGCATCCTATCTTGGGCTTGGTGCGGTTCTTGCCGCATCAAGCGAGATGTTCATGGTCGTGAAATGGGCGGGCGTGGCCTATATGGCGATCCTTGGTGTCCTGCAAATTCGTCAGGCCCGCCGTGAAGGCCGATTTGGCGGGCACGCTGTTTCAGATGGCGGGGAAAATGTGGTTTCCCATCCTGCCGAACAGGGTCTTTGGACAGGTTTGCGGGCGGGGTTCCTGACCGGCGTTCTGAACCCCAAGATCATTCTGTTTTACATGGCGTTTCTGTCGCAATTCATTGATCCGACCGGCAATCAGACGGCCCAGTTCCTGATCCTGATGGTGACGTCGCTTGTGATTGTTGCAGCTGTTCTGTGCAGTTATGTCTTTGCCGCGTCACGGGTGCAGACCCTGCTTAAGGGCAAAAAGGCCCGTCAGTATCTTGGTTATGGCGGTGGTGGATTGATGCTTGGTGGCAGTGCAATCATGGCAGCGTCACGCTAGAAACCCGATCACAGCCAAACGATCAAAGAAAACCCCCGGTGCGATGTCGCATCGGGGGTTTTGTCTTTCAGGCCTGTCAGGATGCCAGCAACAGCTATGGCTTGTTGAGTTGCTCGGATGCCTGTTGGGCTGCGGCGGCAACGGCTTCCTGTTTTTGTTCCGATGTGGCGTCGGCAGGGACGTCGACCTTGACGTTGCGCGATGCCATCTGGATGCCGTTTTCCTTGAACATCGCCAGAACGCTTTGATAGACGGTTTTGCGAATGGTGAATTGTTCACCGGGTTTGGAGGTATATTTCAACCCGATCACCATGTTGAATTCCTCCATCCGGCGCACGCCCTGGGATTTCAGCGGTTCGATGAAGCTGTCGCCGATCAGCGGATCATTAAGAAGGTCGGCAGAAAGCTTTTTGACCAGCTTTTTGATCTTGTTGACGTCGGTTTCAAATGGCACACGGAATTCCAGTTTGACGATGACCCAGTCGCGGCTGTGGTTGACGATGGATTTGATTTCGCCAAACGGCACGGTCTGAAGCGGACCGCGATGGTGACGCAACTGCATCGACCGGATCGAGATGTTTTCAACCCGCCCCCTGAGGTTATCGACCTCGATATATTCGCCAAGGCGGAATGCATCATCAAGCAGGAAGAACACACCCGCGACAACGTCACGCACCAGTGCCTGACTGCCAAAGCCAAGCGCCAGACCAACCACGCCTGCACCGGCAATCAGCGGCCCGATATCAACGCCAAGCGATGACAGCGTGACCATGGCCACCATGATCACGATTACCGTCAGGGCAAAGTTCTTGAGCAGCGGCAGCAGGGTTTCAATACGTGACAGCCCGGCGCCACCACCTTCGTCACCGCCGTGACCACTGTTTGACGCGCTCATGCGTTCATCAAGGAATGTCTTGATCAGCGACCAGATCAGATCAGCAATCAGAAGGATCATGATGATTTCGGTTGATGCATCAATGATCCGGGCAAAGATCCCGGCATCCTCTGCCATCGCCAGACGATCCAGACCCCAGATGCGCCACATGCCAGCCAGCACAAAGACCAGAGCCAGCAGGCGCACGCCGCGTTTCAAGACGGTGGTGAAGACCGGAAGCTTGGGTTTGACCGGCTGGTATTCTTCGTCATGTTCAAGGGCATTTGCCTGTGCCGCGGCATTTCGCTCGGTTGCTTCCTGTTCGGCGGCTTTGACCTTGATGCGATGCTGGCCTTCGATGATGTTGCGGAAGATCACATCAAACAGACAGGCCAGACCGATCACCAGCAAGGCCTTGAGCGCGCGCTCCGCCCCGACAATTGCCGCGCCGCCGACAAGGATCAGCCAGGCCGAAACAATCGCGGGCCATAGACGGGCAATCGAGGTTGGCAGGGCGATCTTTTCGACTTCATTGGTTGCTGTGTGGCTGGCAAAGAACCGGCCAAGCCACCATGTCGCGACACAGAATGAAATGACTGCGATCAATACAGCAAGGTCAAACAGGATCACATCGCCCAGGACCATGGTTGGTGCGGCGCTGAATACACCGGCCAGCCCGAAGGCAAACAGGGAAATCCCCGCCGCCCAGGTCAGGCTTTTGGTCAGGGCAGTGGCTGCAAGCGGATCAACATTGATCATGCGAAGACCATCGGCCTTGGGCGCAAACAGGAACTGCAAAATGATCATCAGGATACGCAGCAGGAAGAACGATGTCAGCAGCGACATTACCGCTGCTTTCATGATCGGCGGCCAGTCAAAGATCAGGAATGTGCCCACCGACCCGATGGCAAATACACCAAGTGACAGCAGTGAAAGCACACAAAGGGCGATGATCTGTTTGAGGCGGTCGGAGAATTTTTCGGGTGTCTGGGCCTCAAGATAGGCGCACATGGATGCAGAAAACCGGCGATAGATGATCTCGGCAATGATTCCGACACCAACAAAAACAGCCGTGAAAATGGCAACCCACATCAGACCGGTCTTGCCGAAATCCGAAGACATCAGGGCCAGGGTGGCGTCAACTTCGTCGGGGAAGGCGCCAAAACCGCGAAGGGTTTCGTCAATATGGGCCTTGGTGCGGTTGATGCCATCATCAAGGAACGCGTAATAGCTGAAGGCCTCGGCTGCAACATCATCGGGCGCGCTGGTCGGGCTGGATGTGGCAGGGGCAGCATCATTTGATCCGGCCATGGCGGCAACGGCAGCCATTTGTGCAGATGCAGGTGTGTGCTGGGCGACAAAGCATGTAGAAACCAGCCAGATTGCCAGCCATGCCATTGTTTTGATTGCTCGTTTCATCCCTGGTCTTTTCCCCTGTTACGCGACGGTTCGCATCTCACAAAGATGGGGAACTTGGTCCCAAGCATCAAGAAATAGTTTTGCGACGTAGGGGTAATAAACGCCAAGGATGTATTTTGAACAGTCAAAGGCACAAAAAAAACGCGCCGGGCATGGCCACAGCGCGTTTTAGCGTCGGGTGTGTTGCGCGCCTTAGGCCGCGACAGCAACGCCCTTGTCTTTAAGATGCTGGGCCAGTTCGCCCGAAGCAAACATTTCGCGTACAATGTCGCAACCGCCAAGGAACTCGCCCTTGACGTAAAGCTGCGGAATGGTCGGCCAGTTCGAGAAGTCCTTGATACCCTGGCGGATTGCCGGGTCTACCAGAACGTTGATGTCCTTGAACTGAACGCCAAGCTCGGCCATGACCTGAACCACGGCAGCAGAGAAGCCGCACTGCGGGAACATTGCGGTGCCCTTCATGAACAGAACGATGTCGTTATCGTTGATGTCCTTCTGGATGCGATCGAAAACCGGATTGTCGGTCATAATGATTGTCCTTGGCTTGAGCGGCGATCTTGTGGCCGCGGAAACGAGTTAAACTTTTATGGCCGAAGATATGGCTGGAACCTGTGGTTCTGTCAACTGTTGCGGCGGTTTTTACGGGCTGTGCGAAAGTTATCCCATGTAAAAATACCAAGTCCGAACCATACAAGACCATAGGTGACCATATGCGCGCTGGTAAAGGTTTCTCCAAATACCAGAACCGCGACAAAGAACTGCAGGGTCGGATTGAGATATTGCATCAAGCCCAGAACCGAGAATTTCATGTTCCGCGCGGCATAGGCAAACAGGACAAGCGGGACTGTGGTGCAAACACCCAGTCCGACCAAAAGCAGATCATTGGTCGTGTCGGTATGGCCAAATGCCATGCCGCCCTGTCCGCTTAGCCAGACCATATAGCCAAGGGCAATTGGCGTGATCAGCGCACATTCCACAAACAGTCCGGCAATCGGATCGGCTGGTACAAATTTGCGGATTACCCCGTAAAAGCCAAAAAGGGATGACAGGCTAAGCGCAATCCAGGGCAATTGGCCGTAAAAGACCAGAAGGTTTATGACCCCGATGGCACAGATGCCAACCGACAGGATCTGAATCCGGTTAAGTTTTTCGGCAAAGAAAATCCGCGCAAGGATCAGCATGATCAGCGGCATGATGTAATAGCCAAGGCTTGCTTCAAGCGCGTTGCCGCTATTGACCGCCCAGATATAGATCACCCAGTTTCCCGCCACCAGCAAACTGCTCAGGAACAAAAGCCCCAGCGTCTTGGCCGAGGAAATAAGAACCCAAAGCTGTTTGCGACGGCCAAGTGCAAAGATCATCGCGAATGTCAAAACCGCCGACCAGATGATCCGGTGTGACAGGATTTCAAGCGGCACCGCAAAGGATACCATTTTGAAATACAGGCCAAAAATGCCCCAGATGGTAAAGGCACCAAGTCCGGCAAGTGGTCCGGCACCGATCAGAGCAGGCTTTTCCTGTGATGACATTTGATGAGCCGTGGTCAGTTAATGGGGCTGGTCAAACCGGATCGCGGGCGTGGTGGCGGGCGGTTCCGGTTTTAACGAAATCGGGCGCCGATAGGTGGTCGGCGCCCGAAAAAATCTTGCCTTTTGCCAAAATACCGACTGGCGCATGCAACTGGCGGGTTATTCCGGTGCTGACGTCTGAAGGGCAAGGGCATGCAGATCGCCGCCCATTTTGCCCTTGAGCGCGGAATAAACCATCTGGTGCTGAACCACGCGGGTTTTGCCGCGGAAGGATTCAGATACAACAATTGCAGCATAATGATCGCCATCACCGCGCAGATCCTCGATCCGGACATCGGCGTCAGGAAGGGCTTCCTTGATCATGTTTTCGATTTCATAGGCTTCCATGGCCATGGCGTTTATTCCTTATAAATGATCGGTGGCATGTGGCGGACCCCGATTAAACCTCTTTTCTCTGGTATATGTTGTTGTCACGGGGGCTGTCAATTTCTGCGCGCGGGGCAGGAACAAACATTGGTGAAAGATGCTGTGAAGCTTGTCTTGGAAGCGATATTACGCTAATTACCTAGCCTTGGGTTGCGCACACCCGCCGTCCGCAAGGTTATCCTTTGGTAAAGTGGCGCTTATGAATAAAACGGACCCGTTTCCCGATCAGGGTACGGCCCGGCAATGCGGACCCCCGGCCTCCTGTGTGGAGACGAAAATGACTTCAAACAGTCTGAATATCAGCCGTGCCGATATCGACACGGATGCGACTGAACAATTCAAGGCACAGGCAAAACGCCTGCGCAAAGCATTGGCCGCGCGCGATGTATCAATCTCGCATGCCGGATCGCTGGAACTTTTGGCGCAAAGCCACGGTTTCCGGGACTGGAATACCGCGGTCGCCATGGCGCGCCGGAACATCCCGACCAATGTTTCCGATCTTGGCATCGGCAAACGCTTTGCCGGATCGTACCTTGGCCATGCGGTCACCGGATTGATCCGCAGTGTGACGGCCACCCCGACACCGGGCGTTTTCCGGGTTGAGGTGCATCTTGATGAACCGGTGGATGTAGTGGAATCAAAGCGCTTTAGCGGCTATCGCCAGCGCATAGCGTCACGGATCAACGAACATTGCGAACCGGTTCTGGTCAATGGCATGGCCGGGCCGGGGCTTTCGATTGATCTGCTGTTGCGCGATCAAGACGGCCAGTGACACAGTTTATTGAAACGATAAATGACCAAACGCTCCGGCAGCTTCCCAAAGTTGCCGGGGCCTATGTGCTGGTGATCGAACTGGCAAATGACCTTGCCCTTCGAAACAAACGTTTTGCCGGAACCATTTTGCCCAAAGGCACCTACCTTTATTGTGGCTCGGCCAACGGCCCCGGCGGCATTGCTGCGCGCGTCAAACGCCACTGCAAAGCTGACAAGAAACCCCATTGGCATGTCGATGAACTGACCTCAAACGGGGCAGGGCGGGTTGTGTCTGTGCTGGTGGTGCCGGGCGGGAATGAGTGCGAGCTTAGGGCCCGCTTGCAACTACATGCGCCCGATATCCCGGTAATCGGGTTCGGCAGTAGCGATTGCATCGATTGCCCGTCACACTTGATGTATGTGCTGACAAATCAATTAAGTAACTTCACGGAAACCATCGCAGAAGGCGTTTAGCCCCCCGTCATGCTCATATGACGACCGACAGCCGGTTTCTGGCCTTTGCGGTCGATCACGAAGTCATGGCCCTTGGGTTTAAGGTCCATGGCGGCATCAAGCATCTGATCGAGTGCACGCGGATCGCCGGTGCGCAGGGCGGCGCGCAGGTCCACATGGTCTTCCTGACCAAGGCACATGTAAAGCGTACCGGTGCAGGTCACACGCACGCGGTTGCAACCTTCGCAGAAATTATGGGTCAACGGGGTGATGAAGCCCAGACGCCCACCGGTTTCGGCCACGGTGGTATAGCGGGCCGGGCCCGGGGTGACGTGATCGGACGGGATCAGGGTGAATTCCTGTTCCAGACGTTCGCGGACCACAGTCAGTGGCAAATACTGATCGGTGCGGTCGCCATCAATATCGCCAAGCGGCATGGTTTCGATCAGGCAAAGATCGAAACCTTCTTTCCCGCACCATGACACCAGACGCGACATTTCATCTTCGTTGAAGTTCCGAAGGGCAACCGTATTGATCTTGATGCTGATCCCGGCAGCCTTGGCGGCTTCAAGCCCGGCGAGAACCTGTTCAAGGCGGCCACGGCGGGTGATTTCGGTGAATTTCTGGGAATCAAGGCTATCAAGCGAGATGTTCAGGCGCTTGACGCCAAGGCGGGCCAGATCATCGGCATAGGTGGCAAGCTGGCTGCCATTGGTGGTCATGGTCAGTTCATCAAGCGCGCCGGTTTTGAGATGACGCGACAGGTCTGAAATCAGATCCATTATGCCACGGCGCACCAGCGGTTCACCGCCGGTCAGGCGCAATTTGCGGACACCGCGATTGATAAAGGCCGAGCAAAGCTGATCGAGTTCCTCGAGTGTCAGGACTTCGGATTTTGGCAGGAAGGTCATGTTTTCCGCCATGCAATAGGTGCAGCGGAAATCGCAGCGATCCGTTACAGAAACGCGCAAGTAGGAGACATGCCGGCCGTATTTGTCGATCAGTGGTTTGGTCATGGCGTTGGTTTGCAACATTAACTCTGGTTTCGCGGGGCCTTGGTATCAGACTGTGGCACAGCAGCCCCGGTGTTGACCAGCCCGTTTAGAATGTCTGTGATCACCTTTCCGTCAGGTGCAAACGAAAAAAGCCGCACAGGGTGCAGAATGATATCACCTGTGCGGCCTTTGTTATAGGTCACCGGCGGGTAACCGACGGGTAACTGTGCGTCGCTTTGGGCGCATCTGGCTTACGATGCCGAATGGCGGGCAATGTCGGCGTCAATCGACTTCATGACTTCGCGCAGGGTTGCGACATCTTCGCTGCCCATTTTGGCAACCAGTTCTGCGGAATGTTCGGGGACCCGAAGGATTTCACGAACATCGCCAAACAGGGCATCAAGCAGGCGAACGCAATGGGCCTCGGTGAAGTGCCAGTGGACTTCGCCAGACGGCAGGTTGTCATTGACCAGTTGCAGCAGCCATTTTTTGCGATGATCGTAATCGCGGAAATGAAGCGCCATGCGGGCAAAGACCAGATTGATGCGCAGCTTGACCGCCGGTTCCTTGGCCAGATGGTCCCAATATTCCGACGGATTGCGCAATTCGTCTTCGTCTTCGGCGTGGGCTTCGATGATTTCGTGAATTTCGCGGTCGATTTCCTGAAGCATGTCCATGCCGACCATCATGCGGATGACCTTGAAGAACGGCTGCAGGATGTCGCGTGACAATGCGCCTTCTTCAAGCGTGCCCGCAGCATCGCCTTCAAGCAGATGTTCAAAGCGTGACACCAGCAAACGCCCGAACGGATCGTGCCGGACAGCAGCATGTTCACGGGCCTTGATCGATTCAAGGTCGCTTTCAAGAACCGCCCATGCCCCGTCAAACAGGTCTTCCTTTTCGCGAAGACCGTCAATTGCCTTGATGATTTGTTCTTCGGTAATCGCGCCGCCATGGTTGCGCGCGTGATGGATCAGCCCCTGGGCGAATTGTTCCAGTACCGTAAAGGCGGCAACATGGTGGCGCTGCTTAAAACTGTCGCGTGGTGGTTTATTGGCTGCAATCATGAAGTGTCCAGACCTTGATTATCACGGTGATACATGATCAGGCAGATCTATCTGTAAGGATAGAATCCATGAGGCCCTGATCCTGCATACGCCGAATTTATTAATAAATTGGTGTCAGCAATTCGTGTGCCAAGGACAGCGCTTCGGGCCTTTGATCACGGACCCGTAATTCGAAACCGGCGCGAGCGCGCATGAAGGGCACTTTATTCGTAGCCGACAGCGGCCTCGACAATTTCGAGCACGACATGGCGGGGCCGGATGATCTGGCGGCCGGCCTCTTCGAAATTGACGGCGATTCTGTCGCCATCAACGGCCTGAATACGGCCGAGCCCCCAATCGGGCTGGTTCGGGTGGCGAACGATGGTGCCAGGAGTCAGCAAGAAATCCATTGGGTTCCCAGTCTGCAATGTGTCTGGGATATATATAGTTGGGCCTTTGACATCCCGCAATTATTCAGTACGGCGGGGACGTCGCGCTGTCATCCTGGCAACAGGCAGGCGGCAATATTTGCCGGGTTGGGCGGCTTAAATTTCGCCTCCGCTAAATAAGCTCTTAACATATCAGGGGGCAATCTGTGCCACCAGAGAGACCGGGTGTCATGTTTGGGGACGTGATGCGCTGAAGAACAAATAGAAATACCTTGGAGAACCCGAAAAATGGTTCAGGACCTCGCCCTTGAAATGACGCTGATCGAACTGATCAGTTCGCGCATTTGCCACGACCTTGTCGGCCCGGTTGGTGCTGTCAATGCCGGGGCGGAACTGATGGGCGAAGATGGCGTTGCCGATGACGAGGCACTTGCCCTGATGCGCAAAAGCGGCCTCGAAGCTGCACGGCGTCTACAATTGTTCCGGCTGGCCTTTGGCCGGGCGGGCAACAGTGTCGATACCAAATCCATGCGCGATGCGGTGCGTCAGACCTATGATGCCGAGGGCAAGGTCAACCTTGATTGGCCTGATTTGCCGATTGATCCAGCTCATGGACGAGTCGTTCTCAATATGGTGATGCTCGCCCGTGAAGCTCTGCCTTTTGGCGGAAAGATTGCGGTTTCACACGAATCCGGTCGCACAACCGTCCTTGCAGAAGGCAAACGTGCGGCATTTCGTCCGGAAGTCATGGCAGTATTGGAGAAAGACGTCGCCGCAGACGGGCTTGATCCACGTACTGTACATGGATTTTTTGTGTTAAATCTGGCCAATCGGACGGGTGGGGAGCTTTCAGTCTTGCAACAGGAAGCAAATATTGCATTGATCTATGGATAAAAAATTGATCTGCGGGTCTGGTAATAACGTGTGGTAGCTTCTACGTAAGTAACCGATGTAACATACGTTTCTCGCCATGCGCGTTTAGAATGGGAGTTCCGGTTCCGGCAAACGTCCCTTTGCCGGAGATTTGGAGGGGGTATATGGACGATCTATTAAGTGAATTTCTGACCGAGACTTCGGAAAGTCTCTCGACGCTTGACGTTGAGTTGGTGAAGCTTGAGCAGAACCCGAATGATCCGGACATTTTGTCGAACATCTTCCGTTTGGTGCATACCATCAAGGGGACCTGTGGTTTCCTTGGTCTGCCGCGACTTGAAGCCGTCGCACATGCAGGCGAGAACGTTCTGGGCAAGATCCGCGACGGCGAGCTGGTTGTAACCGCCGAAGCCGTAACGCTGGTTCTTGAGTCCATCGATACAATTAAATACCTGCTTGGCGAGCTTGAGCAGAATGAAGCCGAACCGGATGGCGATGATGCCGATCTGATTGCCCGCCTGAACCATTTTGCGGACACCGGAACGATCCTGGGTGGTGCTGCACCGGCAGCCGCACCTGAGCCCGAACCGGTTGAGGACGAACCTCTGATCGTTGGCGAAAGTGCTGTCGCGGTTGATAGTGATGCGCTTCAGGCTGCTTTTGATGCCACCGAAGTTGATCCGGAATTCGCAACCTCGTCGGAACCGGAGGAACAGCCGGCTGCTCCTGCGGCACCGCCTGCGGCAGCGAAGTCACAGCAAGTTGCCCCGGCCAAGAAACCGGCCGCCGAGCAAAAAGCCGAACCGCCGCGCGGCGAGGCCAAGGAAAGCTCGGTCGCGGCTCAGACCATTCGTGTGAATGTCGAGCTGCTTGAAAACCTGATGACGCTGGTTTCCGAGCTTGTCCTGACCCGTAACCAGCTGTTGCAGATGGTTCGCGGCAAGGATGACAGTGAATTTACCGTTCCGTTGCAGCGCCTGTCACATATCACGACCGACCTTCAGGAAGGCGTGATGAAGACCCGTATGCAGCCGATTGGCAACGCTTGGGCAAAACTGCCGCGTATTGTTCGCGACCTTGCCCTTGAGATGAACAAGAAGATCGATCTGCAGATGATCGGTGCCGATACCGAGCTGGATCGTCAGGTTCTTGAACTGATCAAGGACCCGCTGACCCACATGGTGCGTAACTCTGCCGACCATGGTCTGGAAGATATTCCGGGACGTCGTGAAGCAGGCAAGCCTGAAACCGGCACCGTGACGCTGAATGCGTATCACGAAGGTGGACACATCATCATCGAGATTTCCGATGATGGTCGTGGTCTTAACCTTGATCGGATCAAGGCCAAAGCCATTGCCAACGGTCTGGCCACCGAAGGTGAACTTGAAGGCATGGGTGAACAGCAGATTCAGCAGTTCATCTTCAAGCCGGGCTTCTCGACTGCGGAAAAGGTTACTTCGGTTTCCGGTCGTGGTGTGGGTATGGACGTTGTGCGTACCAACATCGAAAAGATCGGTGGTACGGTTGAACTGAAATCGGTTGAAGGCCGTGGTTCGACCTTCATCATCAAAATCCCGCTGACTCTTGCGATTGTTTCGGCGCTGATCGTCGAAAGTGGCGGCGAACGCTTTGCCATTCCGCAGATCAGCGTTCTGGAACTTGTTCGTGCATCGAACAATTCCGAACATTCGATCGAGCGTATTCACGACACCCCGGTCCTGCGGTTGCGTAACCGCCTGTTGCCGCTGGTGACGCTGAAGAAAATTCTGGGTCTCGATACCCAGGACCAGACCGACGAAAGTGTTGATGAAGAAGCATTCATCGTTGTCGCACAGGTCGGGACCTATTCGTTCGGTATCATCGTTGACCGCGTGTTTGACACCGAGGAAATCGTGGTCAAACCGGTTGCACCGATCCTGCGCGATCTGTCGCTGTTCTCGGGGAATACGATCCTTGGTGATGGCAGCGTGATCATGATCCTTGACCCGAACGGTATTGCGACCCGTACCGGCGAAATCACCGTTGGTGGTTCGCAAGGTGTTGAAGGCAAAGCCAAAACCGATTCGTCGGATCGCGAAACAACCTCGATGCTGGTCTTCCGGGCTGGTGGTAGCGAAGTGCGTGCGGTTCCGCTGGCACTTGTTGCCCGCCTTGAGGAAATCGATGTCGAGAATATCGAACATTCCAACGGACGTCCGCTGGTTCAGTATCGTGGCAAGCTGATGCCGCTGGTCTTTATTGACGGCAGCTATCAGATGAAGGCCGAAGGTCGCCAGCCGACCCTTGTCTTCCAGGATCGCGAACGGACCATGGGTCTTGTCGTCGACGAGATCGTCGATATCGTTGACGATGTTCTCAATGTTGAACTGACCGCAGATCAGGACGGACTTGTCGGTTCGGCTGTGATCGATGGCAAGGCAACCGATCTGATCGATGCCGGTTACTATCTTGAACTGGCCTTCAGCGACTGGTTCGGGACCGAGGACAATGGCGGCGAGAAGAAGCGTGTTCTTCTGATCGATGACAGCCCGTTCTTCCGGAACCTGTTGACGCCGATGCTGTCGGTTGCCGGTTTCCGGGTTACAGCGGTTGAAACTGCTGAGCAGGCCATGGAACTCAAGAACCGTGGTATCCTGTTTGATGCGATTATCAGCGATATCGAAATGCCGGGCATGAACGGCTTTGAATTCGCCGAAGCGCTTCAGGATGACGAGCTGTGGGGTGAAGTTCCGATCATTGCCCTGTCCTCGCATACCAGCGAAGAAGATTTCGAACGCGGTCGTCAGGTCGGTTTCAGCGACTATGTCGCGAAGTTTGATCGTGATGCCCTTGTCTCGACCCTGGTCCAGACATTGAGCAACGTGTAATCGGGAGAAAGTACAATGAGCGATAGCAACGCACTCGTCCCGAGCCATGAAAGAGGCGGCGCACTTGATCTTGGTGGTGACAGCCAGGATTTCGTCACGGCCTATATCGGCAAGCAGCTTTTTGGCATTCCGGTTCTGACGGTTCAGGATGTTCTTGGACCGCAGCGCATCACCCGCATTCCGCTGGCACCGCCAGAAGTCGCAGGGTCATTGAACCTGCGTGGTCGTATCGTTACGGCCATCGATGTTCGCAAGCGTCTTGGCTTGCGTGACAAGGACGATGATGATCCGGGCATGAGCATCGTCGTCGATCAGGGCGGCGAGCTTTACAGCCTGATGGTTGATCAGGTCGGAGAAGTTCTGAGCGTTCCCAAAAAGGCGTTTGAACAGAATCCGGCGACCCTTGATCCGCGCTGGCGGGAGTTTTCCGACGGTATTTTCCGTCTGGATAAAAAGCTTCTGGTTATTCTTGATGTTACGCGTCTGCTTGATTTTACCTCATCGATCAAGCAGGCTGGGTAACCTATTTTGATGTGTCGGACGCGCAATGCGTCCGATATTTTGCCGTTAGTGGCTTAACGACCTAAATAAACGAGAAGGAAGTCGATGAAGAGTTGTCTCGTCGTCGATGATTCGAAAGTCATCCGAATGGTGGCGCGCCGCATCCTCGAAGAATTGGGCTTTGCGGTCGTAGAGGCAGTGGACGGACAGGAGGCATTGGAAAAATGCCTCGAATCCATGCCTGAAGCAGTTCTGCTTGATTGGAACATGCCGGTCAAAAGCGGGATTGATTTCCTGCGTGACTTGCGCGCAACTCCGGGCGGGGATGAGCCAGTCGTCGTATTCTGCACCACGGAAAACGATCTGGAACATATCCAGGAAGCAATTACAGCCGGTGCGAACGAATACATCATGAAACCGTTCGACAGTGAGATCATTCAGGCGAAGTTTGAACAGGTCGGCCTGATCTAGTCCGGTCGACCCTGTTTCTGTCCTTTCCGGACTTCCGAGATTGATCTCCTGACTCACGCGGGGACGCTGCTACGTGGAAGACACGCCTATCCATTCGCCATACAAAGTTCTGATTGTGGACGATTCCGCCATTGTGCGCGGACTTGTGACACGCATGATGACCGAGGACGCCGAGATTGAAGTCGTCGGATCGGTCAATAATGGCGAAGAAGCATTGTCGGTAATGGAACAGGGTGGCGTCGAAGTCATTGTTCTTGATATCGAAATGCCGGTGATGGATGGGCTGACTGCCTTGCCCAAACTATTGGAAATCGATCCGACAGTCCGGGTGATCATGGCATCGACCCTGACCAAGCGGAATGCCGATATCAGTTTCCAGGCGATGACCCTTGGTGCGGTGGATTATATCCCCAAACCAAGTTCATCAAAGGATCTGAATGTCGGGGCAGGTTTCCGGGCCGAGCTTCTGGACAAGGTAAAGGCATGGGCCGAACAGCGTCGCAAGATGCTCGAGGTCGAACATGCCCATATCGAACAGCAGGCCGAAGTTCGGCAGGAATTAGCCGATACTCCGGCACCCGAGGCAGGTCAGGCGTCCGAGCGGCTGGCGGCGCACTCGCCCGAACAAGATCATGAACATGATGACACAACAGGCCATCAGGACGGCAAGGCGACAGCCTTCCGGGCTGAAATGTCGGTTGAGCATCAGCAGCTTCATAAACAGGGCCGCATTCAGCGCAAAAGGTTTACCGCCGAACTGCGTCCGCGCCCGATGCAACAGCATCCGCGTCCGCAAGCCATGCAAACGCGTCCGGCACCGGTACAGCCAAACCCGGCATCGCAGACCCCGACATCGGCACAACCGTCGTCCGGGGCCGACAAGGCTGCTTCTTCTGACGGTGTTTCAGCGACCCGCAGCGCTGCAGTTTCAAATGCGATCCCAACCCGTCCCCAGACACCTTCGCGTGATCCGGGGCGTCTGATCCGGGATGCGGCCATCGCGGCCGGCGGAAGCGGACACAAGTCCGCGTCCACGCCGTCACGAACATCACCCACTGCATCAGCAGCGCGTACTGTCGCGGCACCCAAGCGCGCATCTGCGAATGTTGCAGATGGCGCAAAGGTCAGTCGTGCTGCGCGCGGTGGTGTTGCACCGGCACCTGTCCGTCGTCCGGCATCGCGTGGCGAAGTGACGCTGTTGCCTGAAAAGCGCCTGACTGTCGAAGCGATTGCAATTGGCAGCTCGACCGGTGGTCCGCAGGCGCTGTTTGAAGTTTTGCGGGGGCTGAACGGTGTGCGTCAGCCGATTTTCATTACCCAGCATATGCCGGCAACCTTTACCACCATTCTGGCCGAACATATCACCCGTCTGACCGGTTTGAAGTGTCAGGAAGGCAAGAACAATATGCCGATTGCCGGTGGACAGGTTTACCTTGCGCCCGGCGATTACCACATGACAGTAGAGGGGCGCGGTGGTTCGCGCCATCTGATGTTGAACCAGAACCCGCCAGAAAACTTCTGCCGCCCGTCGGTGGATCCGATGTTGCGCAGTCTGGTTGCGAGTTATGGTGGAAATATTCTAACCGCGATACTGACCGGCATGGGGCAGGATGGTATGTTGGGGGGGCGCGACGTCGTCAATGCAGGGGGCATGGTTGTTGCGCAGGACGAACAAAGCAGTGTTGTATGGGGAATGCCAGGGGCAGCAGCACATGCGGGTATCTGTTCTGCTATCCTGCCAGTTGGCGGAATTGCGGCCTATATCAAAAAATTTGCGGGGGGTCGTTAACCCATAATGATGAAGCCGGAAGACTTCGATTTCGTAAGCAGACTGATAAAGTCCAAGTCCGGGCTCGTTCTGAGCGAGGACAAGACTTATCTGCTCGAAAGCCGGCTGATGCCGATTGCGCGCAAGCGCGGTCTTAAGGATCTGGGTGAACTGATCGGTACGCTGCGTGGCGGCGACCGCAATCTGGTTGAAGAAGTCGTCGACGCGATGACCACCAATGAAAGCTTCTTCTTCCGCGATACAAAACCCTTTGATCAGTTCCGCCACGTTGTCTTGCCGCACATGATCAAGGAACGTGCCGCGAAACGGCATTTACGTATCTGGTGTGCGGCGGCGTCTTCGGGGCAGGAGCCTTATTCACTGGCGATGATCCTTGATGACTTCAAGGCCCAGCTTGCTGGTTGGCGGGTTGAGATCATCGGAACCGATATTTCGCGCGAAATTCTGGCCAAGGCCCGCGCCGGTCTGTATTCCCAGTTCGAGGTCCAAAGGGGCCTTCCGATTACGCTTCTGGTCAAGTATTTCCAGAAAAAGGAAGATCAGTGGCAGATTTCCGCCGATATCCGCTCGAAGGTGCAATACAAGGAATTCAACCTGCTTGAGGATTTCCGTCCGCTGGGGCAGTTTGACGTCGTTTATTGCCGTAACGTCCTGATCTATTTCGATCAGCCGACCAAAAGTGATGTCCTTGCCCGTGTTTCGGCCCTGATGCCTGATGACGGTTTCCTGTTCCTTGGCGGTGCTGAGACGGTTCTGGGGATTTCCGACAAATTCAAACCGCTGGCCCGCCAGCGCGGGATTTATCAGTTGAACCGTCCGGGGGCACCAGAAGTCGATTTGACAGCCCTTGAAAAGGTGCAGGCAAGCGGTGCTGCGGCTGCCGCAGGCGGTGCTGCTGCGGGGGGCTTTGCATTCCCCAAACCCAAGCATATGCAAACCGGTGCCGGGACTGCAGGTACAGCGGGCAGCGCAACTGCGCCACGTCCTGCGAGCACCGGCACGACCGGTACAGCCGGTATTCGTCCTTCGACGACGGGCACAACCGGCACCGCGGGCAGCGCAACCCAGCGTCCGCTTGGCACGACGGGATCCACGATCCGTCCGGCTGGAACAACGGGAAGCACGTTCAGCAAACCGTCAGGTTCGACTGGTACTGGTTCAACGACCCGTCCGGGAACCACAGGAACGACCGGGACAACCGGTTCGACCTATCGCCGCCCGCTTGGTACCGGCACAAGTACCAGTGGAACGACGCCAAGGCCGACGACAGGCACAGGAAGCACAGGGAGTTCCTCGGGAACGACCCGCCCGTCAACGACTTTTGACCGATCACGTTTCGGCAAACCGGACGACAAGAAGTAGTCGGCAGGCGGTGTGTCCCGACTGTTTCCGTTAAACTGAAACGTCGGGATTTGATATGCTCCACCACTCAACCGGGACTGTATCGGCGCCGCGTCAGGCACTTTCACTATTGCAGCGACGTCGCAAGCTGGTGATTGCCGGACTTGCCATTCTTTTGCTTGGCACCCTGCCACTGGTCCAGTCGCTTGCCAAAGTTCAGATGTCGACCCATGAGCTGGTCGAAGTGATCGGGATTTGCCTGATTGTCCTTGCCATTTTGGGACGTGGCTGGTGCACACTTTATATCGGTGGCCGAAAAGCCCGGCAACTGACCGACACCGGCCCATATTCCATCAGTCGTAACCCGCTCTATGTCTTCAGCTTTATCGGTGCTGCCGGTATCGGCGCGCAGACAGGCAGCCTTGTGATTTCACTCGTTTTTGTTCTTGGTGCGATTGCCGTGTTTCTGCCGGTGACCTTGCGGGAAGAGCGCGCGCTTGCGCAATTGTTTGGCCCGAAATTCGATGCCTACCGGGCGCGTGTTCCCCGGTTTGGCCCGCGCTTTTCCACTTGGAAAGATATGGACGCGCTTGAAGTTCGGCCCAAATTACTGTGGCGAACATTGCGTGACGGATTGGTGTTCTTTCTGGCTGTGCCGCTATTCGAGCTGTTTGACTGGCTACAGGTCAATGGCATCATTCACCCGTTTATTCATCTGCCTTAGGCATTCTGAATGCAAAAACGCCCCGGTGCAGACCGGGGCGTTTTTTGTAACGAGCACTGCTGTGACGTTTCCGGACTCTTTGGACAGGAACAGTCAGATGTCAGGCGGCAGCACTGTTGGTATCGGGATCGCGCAGCACATAGCCCCGGCCCCAAACCGTATGGATGTAATTGTCGCCTTTGGTTGCAGACTGGATTTTCTTGCGCAGTTTGCAGACAAAAACGTCAATGATCTTGAGTTCCGGCTCGTCCATACCGCCATAAAGGTGGTTCAGGAACATTTCCTTGGTCAATGTCGTGCCTTTGCGCAGCGACAACAATTCAAGGATACCATATTCCTTGCCGGTCAGATGCAGCGGTGATCCATCGACATCGACAGTCCGGGCATCAAGGTTCACATTCAGTTTTCCGGTCGAGATCATCGACTGGGCATGGCCACGCGAACGACGAACGATCGCCTGGATACGTGCCAGCAGCTCGACTTTGTCAAACGGCTTGGTAAGATAGTCATCTGCGCCAAAGCCAAGGCCTTTGACCTTGTCTTCGGTTTCGGTCAGACCCGACAGGATCAGGACCGGCGTATCGACGCGTGCGTCGCGCAAACGTCTGAGAACCTCATAGCCGTCAATATCTGGCAGCATCAGGTCCAGAAGAATAATGTCATAATCGTAAAGCTTGCCGATCTCGAGACCATCTTCCCCAAGGTCGGTTGTGTCAATCACCATGCCTTCCGACTTCAGCATCAATTCGATGCTGTCAGCATAGGTGTTGTCATCCTCTACAAGCAGCACCCGCATGTCTCTGCTCCGTTACCGTGTTCCGCAATAAGTCCGTGTTGATCCGGTTATTTGACAAGCGCCCCAACGTTTGTCGGTGGGAAATTTTTTCCCATTCCGTTAACGATACGTTGCTTTGCGACTCGTGGCAAGCAGGCGAGTCGCATCTTGTTAACTTTTTTTGATCTCAAGAAGCGACTCGGGGGCGGAATACGAGATTTCCCAACGGTTTGCGGCGTTAACCTCGAAGGGGTGTGTAAACAAAAAAATTGTCTTTTTTTCGTCTACACAGCTTTTTAACGTCAATTATGTCAATATATCTGGTACGACGCGGCGCGATTTGCCAGTCCCCTTTGAATTTGGCGGGGAAATTTCCCGCGCCATGGAAATTGACATCAACCGCTGGCTGAAAAGGTCTGATGCGTGTTTCAGATTGGTCGCAACATCATCGCCGAACTCCGACGCATTCCCGACTATCGTGTGGTCGGACGCGTGACGGCTGTCTTGGGCCTTCTGGTCGAGATTGGCGGGGTTGAGGGGGCGCTTTCGGTCGGCGATCGCTGCAAGGTAAAACGTCGCGATGGCAAGGAAGTCATTTGCGAGGTCGTCGGTTTCCGCAATGAACGGGCCCTTTTGATGCCATTCGGTATTCTTGACGGTATCGGGATCGGTTGCGAGGTCGAACTGGGGGATGCCCAGCCACAAGTCTATCCGGATGAAAGCTGGCTTGGGCGTGTGGTCAATGCCTTTGGCGAACCGGTGGATGGCAAGGGGCCATTGTCCGAGGGCAACAGGGCCTATCCGATCCGCAACATGCCGCCATCGGCCCATTCGCGTCAGCGCGTCGCAGGCAAGATCGATCTGGGCATCCGGGCGATGAATACGTTTCTGACCTGCTGTCGCGGGCAGCGTATGGGCATCTTTGCCGGGTCGGGTGTGGGTAAATCAAGTTTGCTGTCCATGATGACCCGCCATACAACATCGGATGTATCTGTCGTCGGCCTGATCGGCGAACGTGGTCGCGAAGCGCGCGAGTTCATCGAGGATGATCTGGGTGAAGAAGGCCTGCGCCGTTCTGTGGTCGTGGTGGCAACCTCGGATGAGCCGCCATTGATGCGCCGTCAGGCAGCCTACATGACCATGGCATTGTCGGAATATTTCCGCGATGTCGGGCGAGACGTTCTGTGCATGATGGATTCCGTTACCCGTTTTGCCATGGCACAGCGTGAAATCAGTCTGTCAGTCGGCGAGCCCCCCGCGTCAAAGGGGTATACGCCAACCGTGTTTGCCGAACTGCCACGTCTTCTTGAACGTGCGGGGCCGGGCGGGCCGGGGCAGGGATCCATTACCGGCCTGTTCACGGTGCTGGTTGACGGCGATGATCATAATGAGCCGATTTCCGATGCCGTGCGCGGCATTCTTGATGGTCATGTGGTTCTGGACCGCAGTATCGCCGAACAGGGACGCTATCCGGCAATCAATATCCTGCGTAGCGTGTCGCGTACGATGCCCGGCTGTAACAGTGAGGAAGAAAACCAGATCGTTGCCCGTGCCCGTCAGTTGCTTGCAACCTACGAAGATATGGCCGAGCTGATCCGGTTGGGCGCCTATCGTCAGGGAACAGATCACAAGGTCGATGAAGCCATCCACTATTTCCCGCTGATCGAGGAATTCCTCAAGCAGCGTAAAACCGAATGTACCCGGTTAAACGAAGGGTATCTTGAACTGGCGCGTCGACTTGACATGTTGCCACAGGAACCCGAAGACCCGCGCATTGCCAAAGGCAGACAGTCACAGCAAGCCCAGCAGGCGGCCCAAAATGCTCAAGCTGCACAAGGCATCCCTGACGAGATGCCGCCGCCACGGCCCGCACCACCGCCCTCGACCGGTCCAAAGATCAATCGCGGCCCCAAGGTCAATAGCCGATCAAAAGGCGACAATGAGCGCGACCTTAACGAAGCCAAGCGCGCACTTGGCCGGGACAGACAATAAAGGATAACCGTTCGTGATGATGGTTTTACCAATCGGTCCGGTACCGCTGCTGAGCGCGACGCGTGTCAGGACATAGGCCATGGCCAAGGATTTCAAAACACTGGTTCGAATGCGCAAATGGGCGCTTGATGACAAGCAACGCCAACTGGGCGAGATGCTTGGCGTTCTTGGTAATCTTGAGGCCGAAAAAGCTGCACTTGAACAGGCCGTGATCGCCGAGCAGAAAGTCGCTGCCGAAAATCCCGAACTTGCCGGTTTTGCCTATGGCGGCTTTGCCAATGCCGTGATCGCCGAACGTGAAGCGATCAGCAAAATGATTACCGCACAGGAAGAAAAGATCGACGCCTTTCGTGATGAGGTTGCCGATGCCTTCAAGGAACTGAAAACCGCCGAGATTGCCGAACGCAATCGCGCCGAAGCAGAACAGGCTGAAGCCGACAAGAAAGAACAGGACGAACTTGACGAGATCGGCACCCGTTCTGCCACCCGCGATGATGGCCTGATCTGACAGCCTTGTAATCAGGCCGAAATATTCACCCCGGTTTCAATGCCGGTGACATCACGCAATTCATCAGGTGTAAGCGAGAAAACCGTTTTGGGTGTGCCTGCGGCAAGCCAGATGGTGTCCTTGGCCAGCAACTTGGCATCAATCAGGGTTTCAACCGGTTTTGCATGGCCAAAGGGTGGCACACCACCAATTGCGTAGCCGGTATGTTCGCGGACTTCATTGGCATCGGCCTTGCGGATTGAAAGACCGATCAGGCTGGCGACCCGGTTAAGGTCTACCTGATCGGCACCATTCATGATGATCAGAACGGGTTTTGATTTTTCCGTCATGAAAACCAGTGACTTGCCAATGTCGCTGATGTCACATCCAATGGCGTTGGCAGCGTCTGCTGCCGAACGTGTCCCATCGGGGAATTCAAAGACCTCGACATGGTCAAGCTTGTTGGTTTCGAACGCATTTTGCAGGCATTGGGGCGGAGAAACTTTTTTCATTATCCGTTCTCTTGTGCGCGACGTTTGAGTTTGCGTTTACGGTTCAGAAGATTAAGCGTCTCGACCGAGAGGCTGAATGCCATGGCGAAATAGATATAGCCCTTGGGAACATGAATCTCGACGCCATCAAGCAACAACACAAACCCGACGAGTATCAGGAAAGACAGGGCAAGCATTTTGACAGAAGGATGCTTTTCGACAAATTCGCCAATGGTCTTGGCTGCGGCAAGCATCACCAGAACTGAAAGGATCACCGCAATCACCATGATGGAAATGTGATCGACAAGGCCGACGGCCGTAATGACGCTATCAAGGGAAAAGATCATATCAAGCAGCATGATCTGGACAATTGTCATGGCAAAGCCTGACATCAGTTTGCCCGGCCCGTGTTCCTCGGGTTCGTCGATCGTGTGATGGATTTCCTTGGATGCCTTTGCAATCAGGAACAAGCCGCCCACAATCAGGATCAGATCCCGTCCGCTGATTTCCTGGGAAAAGGCTGTGAATAGCGGGGCAGTGAGTTCCATCACCCAGGCAATCCCGGCCAGCAGGAAAAGTCGCATGCCCATCGCACCGATCAGGCCAATGCGTCTGGCCGCAGCCTGTTGCTTCTGGGGAAGTTTGGAAACAATGACCGACAGGAAAACGATATTGTCGATCCCCAGAACGATTTCCAGTGCGGTCAGGGTTGCCAGACCCATCCACATATGCGGATCGCTCATCCATTCAAACATGGTCTTAATTCCAGTACAGGCTGTGCCGACAATCCTTTATCAACTGATAAAGTGTAAGGCACGACGTTCTAACGCAAGCGTGAATTGATTTTACTCATCGGGCGCTTAAAACAATGCCATCAATAAAATCAGACAGCTGCCTTCATCATCCCTTAGTGAAGTGGGCAATGTAAACAGGTCGTCAGGTAAAAAGGATTGTCCGACATGCGCTTAAGAATGCGTGCTTTTGTCTCTGCGCTGGCCCTTGCAACGGGCATTGCAACCGCATCGCTATCCATGTCGGCATATGCCGATCCCGTACCCGATGTCGGCAACTGGCAGTCGGTTCTTGATCAGGCACGTGGTCAGACCGTTTACTGGCACGCTTGGGGCGGAGAGCCGCGCATCAATGATTATATTGCCTGGGCAGGCAATCAGGTTCTTGAACGGTACGGGGTCAAGGTCATTCAGGTCAAGCTGACCGATACCGCTGATGCCGTGACCAAGGTTCTTTCGGAAAAAACCGCCGGTGTGAATGATGGCGGGGCAGTTGATATGATCTGGATTAACGGTGAAAACTTTGCCGCGATGAAGCGCAATGATTTGCTGTTTGGTCCGTGGGTTGAGGACACGCCGAATTTCGACTATGTCGATGTCGAAGGTAAACCGACGGTGGTGAATGATTTTACGGTCCCGACCGACGGTATGGAAGCCCCGTGGGGGATGGCACAGGTCAGTTTCTATTACGATACCGCCAAGCTCGATAGCGTGCCGAAATCGGCACAGGCGCTACTGGAATGGCTTGTGAAACATCCGGGACGCTTTACCTATCCGCAACCACCAAACTATATGGGCTCGACTTTCCTCAAACAAATTCTGACCGAACTGGTCCAGGACCCGAAAGTCTTGCAGCAGCCCGCAGACGAGGCGGATGCAGAAGCGGTTCTTGCGCCGCTTTGGGGCTATCTTGAAGATTTACAGCCGCTTTTGTGGCGTAACGGGCAGGCCTATCCGCAAAATGGTGCGGCGATGCGGACCTTGCTTGGCGATAACGAGGTCGATATCGCGTTTTCATTCAGTTCGGGCGAGGTATCATCGGCTATCGAAGCCATGGAGCTTCCCGATACCGTGCGGTCCTATGTGTTTGACAGCGGGACCTTGGGGAACACCAACTTTGTTGCCATTCCGTATAATGCCTCGGCCAAGGCCGGTGCGGTTGTTCTGGCCGATTTCCTGATGTCACCCGAAGCACAGCTGCGCAAACAGGACCCGCAATATTGGGGGGCGGATACCGTTCTTGCGATGGATAAACTGCCCAAGGATATGCAAGACGCCTTTGCCAATCTTGATCTTGGCATCGCATCCCTGTCACCGGCCGAACGCGGCACGGTTTTGCCCGAGCCCCATCCGAGCTGGATGGAACTGGTCGAAACCGAATGGCAGAAACATTACGGCGTGGTGCAATAATCGCGCATGTTGCGATTTGTCCCCATTATAACGATCGCCTTTATGATCGGCCCGGTTTCCGCCGGGCTGATTGGCACTTTGTTACCTGCCTTCGGGATATTGCCAGCTCTTGGCGGAACTGGGCCCGGGCTTGACCCGTGGGTGGCGTTGTTTGAACAACCCGGTCTTTGGCATTCGGTGCGTCTGTCGCTGGTCAATGGCCTGATCGCAAGCTTTGTCTCGGTTGCGATTGTCGTGCTGTTCTGTGCAGCATGGCAGGGCACGCGTATCTTTCGGGTGATGCAGCGCATATTGTCACCGATCCTTTCGGTGCCCCATGCCGCGGCGGCATTTGGTCTGGCATTCCTGATTGCACCTTCGGGCTGGATTGCCCGACTTGTGGCCCAGTTTGCCGGATGGGACCGGCCCCCTGATCTGGCGATCATTCATGACCCATTGGGGGTTGCCATGATTGCCGGACTGGTTGCCAAGGAAATCCCGTTTCTGTTCCTCATGACGCTGGCCGCCTTGCCCCAGGCCGATACGGAACGCACCGCCCGGATAACCGCCACATTGGGTTATGGCAGGATTGCCGGATGGTTCAAGGCGACATTGCCGCGCATTTATCCCCAGATACGCTTGCCGGTTCTGGCCGTGCTTGCCTATTCGACATCGGTTGTCGATGTTGCGATCATTCTGGGCCCGACAACGCCAGCGCCGCTTGCGGTGCGTATATTGGGATGGTTGTCCGATCCTGATCTCGCCTTGCGGTTCATGGCGTCAAGTGCTGCAATCCTGCAATTGATCATTGTCCTGATGGCCATGGTCATCTGGATGACCGGGGAAAAAATCATCGGGGTGATAGGGCGTCATTGGGCCGAGAACGGGCAACGCTTCAAACGGGACCAAGGCGCGCGGCATGGTTCGGCAGTGCTGGCGATCCTTGCCACAGGAGCAATCATTCTGGGTCTTGTTATTCTGTTGATCTGGAGTGTCGCAGGGTTCTGGGGGTTTCCCGAAATTTTACCGCGCAGTTTCACCTTGCGTCTGTGGCAACGTGAATATGACGCGATTGGCAGCAGCCTTGGCACCACCTTGCTGATTGCCGTCCCGACAGTCATTATAGCGGTCGCACTGGTTCTGGGGTGTCTTGAAAACGAAGTGCGTCAGGCACACAAACCCGGTCGTGGTGTGATGTGGCTGATTTATTTGCCCCTACTGGTCCCCCAGATCAGCTTCATGTTCGGTTTGCAGGTATTCTTTACCCTGATCGGGCTGGAGCGCACCTTGATATCGGTGGTGCTTGCTCATCTGGTGTTTGTTCTGCCCTATGTGTTTCTGTCATTATCCGATCCATTCCGGGCGCTTGATCCCAGATATGGCCAGACGGCACTGTGTCTTGGCGCATCGCCAAGCGGGGTGTTCTGGAAGGTTCGGCTGCCCCTTTTGACCCGTGCTATCCTGACTGCCATGGCGGTTGGACTGGCGGTAACCGTCGGACAATATTTGCCAACTCTTCTGATCGGTGCGGGACGTTTTGCAACAGTTACGACCGAGGCGGTGGCACTTGCATCTGGCGGAGATCGGCGGATGATCGGGATTTACGGCTTGTTGCAGATGGTCTTGCCATTTGCCGGATTTGCCTGTGCATTACTGATACCGGCCATTTTGTTTCGCCATCGGCGGGGCATGAGTGCGCATAACAGGGGATAAGGGATGCCATCAGGTATCAAAACAGGTCTGGAACTTCGTGATGTGAGGATCGGCCTTGACGGACGGGAACTGGTTGCGGTCGACCTTGTGATCGAACCGGGCGAAATCGTGACCCTTATGGGACCAAGCGGGTCGGGGAAATCAAGCTTGCTTGGCCATATTTGCGGCACCTTGCCCGATCAGTTCAAGGTTGCCGGGCAAGTGATCCTTGATGGGCAAAGCCTTGATGGGAAAGCGCCGCAGGATCGACATGTCGGTATCCTGTTTCAGGATGATTTGCTGTTTCCCCATCTTTCGGTTGGCGGCAATCTTGCCTTTGCCTTGTCAACCAATGTACGGGGGAAGGCAAACCGGCGGGCGCGCGTTGAGGAAGCATTGAGGAGTGCCGACCTTGACGGGTTTGCCGATCGCGATCCGGCGACACTTTCGGGTGGACAACGCGCCCGGATCGCGTTGATGCGGGTCTTGTTGTCAGAGCCCTGTGCGCTGTTGCTAGATGAACCGTTCTCAAAACTTGATAGTGACCTGCGTGGCCAGATCAGGTCATTTGTGTTTAACCTGTGTCGCAAGAACGGTTTGCCGACCCTGATGGTGACCCACGATCCCGAGGACGGGATTGCAGCAGGCGGACGGGTGATCAATCTTGCATAGTTGGTTATGAATTATGTCATGTCCAGCGGGTTCAAATTTGCTGGCATTGCGGATTATTTGGCCCTATAGCAGATTACCGCAAAGAATGGTCTTGGGTCTGAGACATTAAATCAAAAGGCCCGTGCGGCATGGAGAGTGTCGTCAATGTTCCCGGAAGAAATGTATGCTGTCGTCCCCAATGCGCTTGATGCGGCAACCTGTGATCGCCTGATCAATGGTTTTGCCCATGAGATGGATGAAGGCGGTCTGGTTCAGGGGCAAACGGCAACCCATATTCGCCGCTCAAAAATCACCTGGTTTAACGAGGAACAGGAACCGGTCGTTTCACGACGGATCGTTGATCTTGTCGCCGATGTTAACCGCAACGTGTTTGATTTTGGCCTGACCGACTTTGCCGAGGATGCCCAGATTGCATGTTATGCCGGGGACTTGCGCGGTCATTATGACTGGCACAGTGACGTCGGTGCATCCGAAGTCGCACGCCGTCGCAAACTGACCATGGTGATCCAGCTTTCCGAACCCGATCAGTATGAAGGCGGGCAGTTGCAGCTTAATCCGGCGGGACATTTCATTGACGCACCGATGGAACGCGGAACGGCGATATTCTTTCCAAGCTTTGTTCTGCACCGTGTGGCCCCGACCACAGCGGGCCTTCGCTATTCCCTGACCCAATGGGTACACGGAAATCCGTTCCGCTAACCGGAATGAAGGGGTTCTTTGAGATCGGGCCTAATATCTTTCCAGACGATCAAGAAGGCGGGGGTTGCCCCATTTCGGCTGACGGTCTTCAAGCGCGGTTTCGTGATGGAACACCTGATCATTGTCAGCCGTTTGCTTGTCCAGACGCAGGCTGATCCAGCGCGGGACAAGCTCGTTGTTGAAATCATCCATCAGAAGCACGGCGGCCGCTTCAAAGCTTTCGAACGGGATGCTTTTGATTTCGGCATAATAATCGGCCAGTGAGTCCGTTTTCAGGATCAGCCGGTCGGGCACATAGCGCAAGGTCATGCGGGCCGGAAAGACATTTTCAACACCGGTCAGGTTGCTTTGCAACGTCACGACGTAATCAACCTGCGGGCCGGGATTTACCTCGGTCAGGATCAGGTTTCGACGTTGATAGATTTCAAGCATGACGTTTAACCGGTTTGATGTTTCTGGATCATTCACGATACGCCTCTGTCACAGGCAGGAAAAGCATTCATTTCATAAGCTTGTTCTGAATTATGCTTCAATTCCATGATGGGAATTGGGGCCGCTACGGTGGCCCGGCGGGGCAATCTGGACAAAGCGTGATCCATCCTGAAACTGGATATGCCCCTTGTAGCCGGAAATCTGCAATGCTTCGCGGAAAATCCCGCGAATATCATCGCGATTATGGGATTGCAGCGGATTTTCCGTGCGAATGATCAGGTCAAACTTGCTGTCTTCGCCTTTGACCAGTCCGTCAAGCTGGGTATGACCCACACCGCTAAAGGACAAATCAAGCAGAAAGCGTGTGCCCTGATCATCCTTTTTGTCGGGATCATTGTCCCGATCTCCGTGGCGCCAGCCCAGTTGCAGCTGCTCGACCTTGCCGCCCATATTGAATGGCATGGCCATCACACGCCAGCCATCCGGGCGTTCGTCTGCGGCCATTGCACGTAACTGGCCAAAGTCGCCCTCCAGCCGTTTCAGGCCGCCGCCATCCGCATCAGAAAGTGACGACAGGCTGTTGGCAGCCCGATCACCGATCCAGCCACGCAGACTTCCGCGTTGTCCGGTCATGGCAGCAAAGAAGAACATCATCGCCGTGGTCAGTTTGGGACCGGGTTGAGGCAGATTGTTCAAAAGCGTCATCGCCGCACCCGGATCATGTTGCTGCAAGGCAGTGACAGCCTTTTGCAAACTGTCCCAGTCATGGGTAAGCGCTGCATTGTGGCCGCGCGCAATCAGCTCGGCCTCGGTCATTGGCATGCCGGTTGGCGCAACCCGGCCACTGGCAGTGGCATTGACGCTAAAGGACAGGGTGGCGCCCGTCGGCGCGGGAACCGGCAATTTTATCCCGACAATACCGGCTGAGGTCCGAAGGGCCGTATAGCCCTGTGGCAACATACGGGCTTCTGCACTGTCAGGCGGCAGAACCGTGCCGGTCAGAAGCAATGTTGGCGCAGGTTGTCCGGCCGTTGTCTGGGCGGCGATTGTCGGTGTGATACCGGCAGTCGGACCAGCACCCCCCGGAACGCTGCCAGGCGCCCCTGTTGCTGCGTTCAGGACGTTGCTGGCCTGTTGTGCGGTGACGGTGCCCTGACCGAGAAAAATGACCTGTGTCTGGCTGCCTGCTGGTAACTGTGTGCCATTTGGCATGGTGAGGATGGTGGTGGTAACCGCATTGAAGGTCTGACCGGGGGTAAGGGTGGTTGCCCCGATATTGCCGGCAGCAAGACTACCACCTGCGCCGGATGCACCCGACGTCAGCGTTTGTGGCAAAAGTTGCAAACGCAGGGCATCGGCAGGGCTGCCCGCCCCGGAAGATTGTGTCGCGGCATTGGATGTCGGCAAGCGCGCCCAGATCAGATCACCCAGACTGGTTGGCAACTGTGTTGGCAGCTTGACCGTAACCTGCCCGAGAGCAGTGGCAAGGGTAAGCTGATTTCCCGACTGGGACTGGATGGATGCCTGTAACAGGGTTTCCACCGGAAGCTTTGCCAGTGCCGCTGCGACCTGTGGCGAAGTGGCGTTGGTAACGGTTGCGGTTACCTGCGCCGGGACCGATCCCTGTGAAGGTTGTCCTGTTGTGCCGCCCGCCGAGGAGGCCTGTCCACCGACCGCGTTTCCGGGCGATATAGGCTGTGGCGGGATCGTCATGACAGGATTACTCCTCGAGAATGATCTGGGCGATGGCCTCTATGTCGTGGGCGGCATCGCAATTGGGATGACGGGTCAAAAGAGGAGTCTGGTTACGGATGCATTCAGATACACGTGCATCCGCCCGGATAACGCCAAGCAAAGGAGGCGAAATCTTGAGGAAACCCTCGCACGCCTTAAGAAGCTTGTTATAGATCGCCTGACCTTCTTTTTTATCTTTGGCCATGTTGATCACCACCCGGATATCGGTTTTTGGGCGGGCCATATGGGTAACCTTGATAAAGGCATAGGCATCGGTCAGTGACGTCGGGTCGCCATTGGTAATGACAATCACCGTATTGGCAAGACTGGTCATCTGACGCACGCCCTGATCAACACCGGCACCAAGATCAATCAGCACCTTGTCATAGGATTTCCCGGTCTGAATAAGATCGTCGGAAAGTGCCTGCAAACGGGTTGCCGGAAGATTGGCAAGGCTGCCCGATCCACTGCGCCCGGCAATGATATCGAACCCGCCATCGGGGAACGGAGTGATGGCGTTCTTCAGGCTGATGCGCCCGGCAATGACGCCCCCCAGATCGTGCTTGGGCATCAGGCCAAGCTGAATGTCGATATTGGCAAGGCCCAGATCACCATCAAAGAGAAGTGCCTTGTGACCTTCGAGAACCATCGCATGGGTCAGGGTAATGGAAAACCAGGTCTTGCCCACGCCACCTTTACCAGACGCGACCGCAATAATATTGCGGCCTCTGGTACGCGGGGCAGATTTGGATGCAGCATCAGACTTGGTAGTCATTTCATGACCTCGGAGAAGCTCGGTTTCGCGGTATCAGCGCGATGGGACGGTATCAGAAGCTTTGCCAGGGCAAGGGGACTTAATGCGGTCAGTCCGTCCGCAACCTGGGCTGTCATACTGACATTACAAAGGGAAAGATTTCCTGAATCCGCCCCGTATAACGCACCGCCAAGGCGGGCGGCAACATCAAGACGTGAAATCATGACACGTGTTGCACCACCATCGGCAAACGCATTGGCAATATCGGCCGATTCATAAGCATCAATTCCCGCCGGGTTTACCAGAATGGGTTCACTCGGTATTGCCTTCATGAATTCACAAAGCGTGCCAATCTCGGTTTCAAGATAGGGATTGCAGCTTGCAGTATCGATCAGGATGACATCCGCGGTCCGAACATCGGTAAAGCGCGATTTCAACTCTTCGGGTGACTTCGCCTGAAGCAGGTTGACCTTGAGAATACGGGTAAAGGCTTCAAGCTGGGCGATCCCGCCCGCACGTTTGTAATCGGTTGAAAGAACGGCAACTTTGCGCTTTTTCATCACCGCACGTGCGGCTGTCTTGGCAACGGCAAGCGTCTTGCCCGAACCGGGCGGGCCGACAAAGGCCAATGCACGTGGCGTGTTTTTTTCGGGCAAGGGCGAGAAATCAAAAATCTCGTCCAGAGCCCCGGCGAGTAATTGCTGTGCAGATGAAGCAGCCGTTTCGCGTGCCATGATGTCGCACAGACGGATACGCAACCGTTCAGGCAAATTGTGCCGGGTCAATGCCGCCTCTGCAGTATCAAGCTGTTCCTGCAAGGTCGGGGTGTGGGTGATTTCGGTTTCGTAGTCCGGGTCGCGATCAAGGGCAGCCGTCAGGCGCACGCCGCTTCCGGGGATATCCTGTGTCGATACAATGATGGCGTCGGCACCCATATGCTCTTTTACAAGCGCCATGGCTTCGGTCATGGTCGGAGCGGTAAAGGTCTTAAGACGCATTCATCTCCTCCCAGCAAGAATTGACCGCAACACGGGGTGTCTGCATGTATCCGTCATCAGATCTGCCCCAGTGTTTTGAGTTGTGCCTTGGGGTGAATTTCGTTTTGCGACATCACCACCGTGCTTGGGCGGAAACGTTCAACGATGGAACGCACATAAGGACGAATACCCGGGCTTGTCAGAAGAACCGGAGACTCGCCCATCATGCCAAGGCGTTCAAAGGTCGTGCGCACCTTGTTGATGAATTCCTGAAGCTGGCTTGGCGGAATGGAAAGCTGCTTTTCCTCGCCTGAGCCAACAAGGCTTTCGGCAAAAATCTGTTCCCATTGCGGGGACATGGTCACCAGCGGAATGACGCCATCTTGATTGGTGTTCACATCCGACAACTGCCGGGCAAGGCGTGAACGCACATGCTCGGTCATGAAAGTCGGATTGCGGGTAAAGGCGGTGGATTCAGCAATGCCTTCAAGAATGGTCGGCAGATCGCGGATGGATACGCGTTCGGTCAGCAGATTCTGGAGAACGCGCTGAACGCCACCAACCGAAACCTGACCCGGCACGATGTCTTCGACCAGTTTCTTCTGATCGTCATCAAGTTCATCAAGCAGCTTTTGCGTTTCCGCATAGGACAGGAGTTCGGGCATGTGATCCTTGATCACTTCGGTGATGTGCGTGGTGATCACGGTTTGCGGATCAACGACCGTATAGCCACGGAACATGGCCTCTTCCTTCATGCCCTGTTCGATCCACATGGCCGGAAGGTTAAAGGTCGGTTCCATCGTCTTTTCGCCCGACAGGGTGATTTCCTCGCCCCTCGGGTCCATTACCAGCAACATGTTCGGGCGCAGATCGCCTCGACCTGCCTCGATCTCCTTGACGCGCAGAACATAGGTATTTGCCGGAAGCTGCATATTGTCCTGAATTCGGACAGACGGCATGACAAAGCCCATATCACCGGCAAGCTGACGACGCAGGGCCTTGATCTGATCGGTCAGCTTCTGACCGCGTTCGGTACTGATCAGCGATAGCAGTCCGTAACCCAGTTCAAGACGCACATAGTCCATGCGCAGGGCATTGGCGATGGGTTCTTCGGGCGGCGGGCCAGCGGCATCTGCTGCGGCCTGGGTTTCTTTCATTTCCTTCTGGGTGATGGCGTCTTTCTGGCGCTTGCCCATGTAATAGGCGAGATACCCAAGTCCGATCGCAAGTCCCAGGAACCAGATCATCGGAATACCGGGCAGAAGCGACATCCCGGCCATCAGGGCTGCTGCAACACCGAGGGCCGCAGGATAGTTACTGACCTGACCAAAGACGGCTTTCTCTGTCGCGCCATCAAGGCCACCCTTGGTGACCAGAAGACCGGCTGCAGTCGATACGATCAGAGCCGGAATCTGCGACACCAGACCGTCACCAACGGTTAGGATCGTATAGGTTTCAGTGGCCTCTGCAAGCGACAATCCCATCTGCGCGGTACCAATGATGATCCCGCCAATCACGTTGATGAAGGTAATCAGAATACCGGCAACTGCGTCTCCGCGAACGAACTTGGATGCACCATCCATGGACCCGAAGAAGGAACTTTCATCTTCGAGTTCCTTACGGCGGGCCTTTGCCTGTTCCTCGTTGATCAGGCCCGATGACAGATCGGCATCGATTGCCATCTGCTTGCCGGGCATTGCATCAAGGGTGAAGCGCGCCGCAACTTCGGCGATACGGCCGGAACCCTTGGTGATAACCACAAAGTTGATGATGACAAGGATGGCAAAAACAATGATCCCGATTACGAAGTTGCCGGAAATCAGGAAGCTGCCAAACGCCTCGATCACTGCGCCCGCTGCATGCGTGCCTTCGTGACCATGGCCCAGAATCAGACGGGTGGTCGCGATGTTCAATGCAAGCCTGAGCGATGTCGCCACCAGCAGGATCGTCGGGAACGAGTTGAATTCCAGAGGTTTTTGAATGAACAGGGACGTCATCAGGATCAGCACAGAGAAACTGATCGACAGAGCCAGCATGAAGTCCAGCAACCATGGCGGCATCGGGAACATCATGACGACAAGGATCATGATGAAGCCAAGCGCCATCGCAATGTCGCCACGCTTCATCGCTGAAGCCACACGGGCCTGCAATGCGCCGAAATTTATGCCGCCGGACGCACCGCCACCGGGGCCATCAGAGCCGCCAGATCCGGTCGGTGTGATTTCTTGACCTTCGGCCATGGTGTTTGCTTGTTATCCTGTTGGTTGCTTTGTGCCGTTTGCGCTTTTTGTTGTTTCCCATTGATATGGGGCGCCATCGACAAGATGTCATGTTCAGTCCTGGCCGTCACCTGGTGCCGGAACAGCCAGACCTTCGTCGGTATATTGACGCAACTTGTTGCGCAATGTGCGGATCGAAATGCCCAGAATGTTGGCGGCATGGGTACGGTTGCCAAAGCAATGCTTAAGGGTGTCAATGATCAGATCGCGCTCTACATCGGCGACTGTGCGTCCGACAAGTGCTGCGGTTATCGAACCGTCATTGCCTTTGGTGCTATCGGATGCCGTGTCCTCGTGCGCACCCGGATCAACCTCGTCTGCCGAGGGTTCCAAAGGTTCGTGCTGAACTGGCGGCTGGGATGCCGGGGCACCGGACTGATAAGCCGATGAAGCAGCACCATAGGCAGCATTTGCACTGGCATAGGCCGAGCTTGCCCGTGCCGAGGCCGATGACATCGGTGCAACCGGGGCAGGGCTGGGGGCCTGCGGCGCCGGGGCGCGGGCAGGTTCGCTGCTTGCAGAACCCGACAACATGATGGCTTCCGGGCCGATTTCGTCAGGACCGGCAATCAGAACAGCGCGGTGCATGGTGTTTTCAAGTTCACGCACGTTGCCGCGCCAGTGATGCGAAAGCAGACGGGTAATCGCAAGCGGGCTGATCGGGCGGACCGGAACATCATTGGCTTCGGAGTATTTCTTGACAAAGAATTCGGCCAGAACCGGAATATCGTCGGGGCGTTCGCGCAGCGACGGGATGTCGAGATTGACGACATTCAGGCGGAAATACAAATCCTCACGGAAATTGCCGGCATTGACTTCGGCCTCAAGATTGCGGTTCGAGGTCGCCAGAATGCGAACATCGACCTTGACCGGGCTTTTGCCACCCAGACGATCGATCTCCTTTTCCTGAATGGCACGCAAAAGCTTGGCCTGAAGGCGGACATCCATTTCGCTGATTTCATCAAGCAGCAATGTCCCGCCATTGGCTTCTTCAAACTTGCCGATACGTCTGGCCTGTGCGCCGGTAAAGGCACCTTTTTCGTGTCCGAAAAGTTCGGATTCAAGAAGATTATCGGGGATCGCTGCGCAGTTCACAGCAACAAAGGGCTTGTCCGAGCGGTTCGACTTGCGGTGGACATAGCGCGAAATGATTTCCTTACCCGTGCCGCTCTCGCCGGTGATCAGGATGGATGCGGAACTGTTGGCGACCTGTGCTGCCAGACGCAGGGTTTCAGCCATGCGCGCATCACGATGGATCAGCGCGTGGCTTTCTTCGGTGACCGCTTCAAAGATTGCTGCGATCAGATCGGCTTCCGGCGGCAGAGGGATGAATTCCTGGGCGCCTGCCTTGATCGCATTGACTGCACCATTGACGTCGTTACCGATACCACATGCAACCACCGGCACAATGATACGTTCCTGTACCATGGCATCAATCAGGGCAGCGACATCCAGTGCGATGTCTGCCATCACCAGATCGATCCGGTTGCCGGCACGCAGGATATTAAGCGCAGTTGTTACGCTTTCGGCCAACTGGACCGAAGCGCCGCGCGCCATAGCGATCTTGCTGGCTGCGCCTATCTGTCCGCCCAGTCCACCAACGATCAGTACCTGCATAGTCTCATCTCTTTCCGATCAGTTCCAGTTGGCCCCGGTGACCGGATGAATTACCGGTCATCAGGGCCTTGCGTATTCACGTTTCAGATCAATCGAAATAGCTGACGCGTTTTGACGGCGGCAGGATCGAGTTGATCAGCATTTCCAGACGGCGCGGGTTTTCCTGACGACCGATGGAAACAGCGCCGACCATATAGACAGAATTCAGAAGTTCTTCGTCGCTTGAGTTGCGTTCAAGTTTACCGGCAAGCGGCATGAACACCATGTTGGCCAGAACCGCACCATAGAAGGTGGTCAGAAGTGCGACAGCCATGGACGGACCAATCGATGACGGATCGTCAAGGTTGCCAAGCATCTGCACCAGACCGATCAGTGTACCGATCAGCCCCATTGCCGGAGCAACATCACCAGCCTTTTTCAAGATATTGGCACCTTTCTGGTGGCGACCAATGGTAGCGTTCATGTCTTTGCGCATGATCGCTTCTACTTCTTCGGCCGGTGTACCATCAACGACCAGAGACAGGCCTTTCCACAGATATTCTTCACTTTGCAGGCTGTCGAGATGCCCCTGAAGCGAAAGGACACCACCTTTACGGGCGATTTCTGCCAGTTGCAGGATTTGCAGTGCCGCGTCTGCCGGGTTGCGCGATTTATGGAAAATCGTGCGCATCAGAACCTTGCCCGAACCAAGGAACTCGCCCATTGCAAAGCTGACGGCCGTAATTGCCGCCGTACCGCCGATAACAATGAGGACAGAGGGGATATCGATAAACGCGCCCGGCGAGCCGCCAAAGATAATAGCAGCAATCACCAACGCAAAGCCGATGATCAGTCCCCCGACTGTCGCAATGTCAAACGACGTTTTAGTCCCCCCTTCGGCCATAGTCGCAAATCCTCTCTTACGTTAGCTTTTCTCTGATTTGATGATTTCCGTCATGGTCACCCCAAGACGGTCTTCGACAACCACCACTTCGCCACGTGCGACCAGACGGTTGTTGACATAGATATCAATAGCTTCCCCAACTTTGCGGTCAAGCTCTACGACAGCCCCACGACCAAGTTTCAGCAATTGGCTGACCTGCATGGTTGCTTTGCCAAGGACTGCGGAAACCTGGACGGGAATGTCATAGACGGCTTCTAGGTCCTTTGACGTCTTCATCTGTTCGCTGCCAGCTTCGGCAGCGGCAAGAAGTTCTGTCCCTTCGCCCTCTAGTTCGATGTGATCATCGTCGAGTTCCGAAAGTTCAAGATCGTCATCATCAGCCATTTTCGTCTCCTGCGTCTTTGGTTGGTTGCTTCACAGCAGCCATCTTTTCGGCATCGGTCGGGGGCGCGGTCGTTCCATTTGCGGCATTCGCGGTCTGTTGGTTCAGTCCCTGCGATGCCGTGGATGCTGATTGTGGTCCCGGTGATGGTGTTGCTGGCTGTTGTTGCCCCGAAACGCCAGCGGCTGCTGCATTTGGCGTGGGGGAAGCGGTGCCAGCAGACCCGGTCTCCTGAGGTTTTGCATCCGTTCTTACGTCGCCTGTCCGTCCTGTTGCCTGTTGTGTGTTCTGGGCAGATGCTTTTGCCTGATTTGCCGGGTTTTCCAGTGCGTTGTCAGGTTTTGGCATTGCATCATTTGTCGATGTTTGCACATTCCGTGCGTCGGTGCCATCGCCAACTGCATTAACGGTCCCGGGAGCCGGGGAGCGCTGCTGGGGATTGGGGGGGGTAGTACCGGCGGATGGTGTTGGCGCATTTTGAACCGGACGCTGTACCGGGGGCTGGACCTGTCCGGCATCCGGTGCCTGTTGTGTCTGGGCTGGTCGCTGCTGAGGGGCCCCTACACCATTCGATACAACGTCCCGAGGTGCCTGACTTGTGGTGGGTGTTGCCGGTCCTGACGCAACAGATGGTTGCTGTGCTGCCTGTGGTGCCGACTGTTGTGCTGTTTGCGTCGGGGCTTGTGCCGCACCCTGTGCCCGGGAATGATCAGGCTGAGGCGGGGTGGGATCTGTTTGTGTCGTTGCAGCGGGCTTGGCTGGCGCAGGTGATTCCTGAACTTTGGGATCGCCCATATCGCTTTTCGGCAATCCATGTTCACTGGCATGCAGGGCAAGGGCCGTTTCGACAATGCCGTTGATTTCCGACCAGAGGCGTGCGCTGTCGCGCACAGCGGTGCCATCACCCCAGGAAACCGCACAATCACCAACCGCCACATCCGGCTCGGCGACGACAACAACCTTACCCGAGAACCCGCGCGATTCTGCAATGCGCTGGGTAACATCGGCCAGTTGATTGGCGAGATCCGGATTGACCTTGATCATGACTTTGGGGGCGTCAAACAGATTGGCCAGACACTGACGGACAATGTCTTCGATTTCGACCAGGTTATATTTCTTGGACCAAGCCGGGGCCAGTTTGCGGATGACGCCAAGTGCGACATGGATTGCATCTTCGTTGATTTTGGCATTGGCGCGTTTTTGCTGCTCGTCGATCTGGCCCAGCTTCTCGGCAATGACGGATTCAACATCACCAATGGCTTTTTCAACCGACGCCATGACTTCCTGATACCCTTGTTCAAGGCCTTGGACGTGACCTTCGGCAAGGCCCTGTGCATGGGCTTTTTGTTCGGCTTCGGCCACCATCTGGGCTGCCTGTTCTTCAGTATAGACAGCTGGCGGCGGAGGCGGTGTGTCGTCTTTTTTCTTTTTCTTCTTTTTGCCGAGTTCGTAATGCTCATCGCTATCACCCGCAGAGCGAATAACATTGTCTGCGTCATCGAAGCTAAGAGCAAAGGTGAACTTTTCAATGGCCGTCATATCAAACCGTTAAACTGCCTTGTGCGACAAAAGGAAGGCAGCCACAGGGCTGCCAGTGAGCCGACGGCTGATCGGAGCGTTAATTCTCCTGATACAGCCAGTTGCGAATGATCGAGAGAGCTTCTTCCGGATGCTTTTCCACGATCTCGCCGATTTTCTTGACCGAGGATGCCTTAACACGACCTTCAACCTGCGACAGGTTGATCAGTTCCTCGCCGTCATCCATGCCCGGTGCCATCGGGACCGGTGCGGGGCCTTCAAGTGCCGGTGTGCCTTCGGCCGTCATATCATCGGCAAGAAGCTGACGTTGTGCCATATCTGCGGCACTAGGCAGCGTTTCGAAAGCACGGGTCAGAAGCGGGCGAACCACCAACAGGATGACCAGAATTGCGACGATGGCCAGTACCAGCATCTCGGCGATGCGGAAGATTTCGGCCTTATCGAGCCCGAGGAAGGTTTCAATTTCTTCATCCGGGAACAGATCGCCAGCATCGGCAAACTGCATGTTAATCACTTCAACCTGATCACTGCGCTGCGGATCATAGCCGATCGCGCTGCGAACGAGGGCGGCGATCTTTTCCAGATCTTCGGGCGAGCGTTCCTGATACTGGCGTTCACCGTTTTCATCGGTTGTGTAAGTGCCGTCGACCAGAACTGCTACCGTAACGCGTGAAATCTCGCCAATTTCCTTGACCTGTGTGGTCGTGGTTTTGGAAATTTCGTAGTTAACCGTTTCTTCGGAACGGCTTTCCTGGCTTTGTGCCCCGGCACCGTTTGGATTGCCTAGGTTCGGATCGGGCAGATTGTTTTGCAGGGTAACAGGATCCGTGCCTTCGGTCTCGGAATTGGTCGAGTTTTCTTCAATTGTCTGGCTGGAACGTACGACACGTTCATCAGGATTGAAGCGTTCATCCGCAGTCGTGACCTTGTTGAAGTTCATTTCAACGGCGACTTCAGCGCGGACTTCACCGTAACCAAGCGAACGTGACAGCAAATCTTCGATGGTATTGCGCAGGCGGCTTTCGGTACGAATGCGCATTTCATCGGCCGTCTGGGTCAGGAAGGTCGATGATTGCTGTTCGCCATCCCCTCGGGCCAGCAGGCGACCACGTTCGTCAATGATCGAAACCTTGCCAGGTTGAAGTTGGGGAACAGCGGCAGCAACAAGGTGCTGAATGGCGACAACCTGTTCGGGTTTAAGTTCGCCACCGGCCATTTTGACTGCAATCGAGGCGCTGGCTTCCTGTGTTTCACGCGAAAACATCTGGCGTTTCGGCAGTACAAGGTGAACACGGGCCTGCTGAATGGCTTGAATTGACGCAATGGTTCGGGCCAGTTCGCCTTCAAGAGCACGAACATGATTGATGTTCTGTTCGAAGCTGGTCGCGCCAAAACCATCGGAATTGTCAAAAACTTCATAACCAACCGAGCCGCCAGCCGGCAGGCCGCTTTCGGCCATGGAAAGGCGCATGCGGTTGACCTGATCAGACGGGACCAGAATTTCGGTGCCGCCATTGAGAAGCTGATATTGCACCTGCTGGTCTTCGAGGCGGTTTACGATCTGGCTGGCATCTGCAGGCGAAAGATCACGATACAACAGTTCCATGTTCGGGGCAGAAACACGCAATATCAGGAAGGCAAAGAACACAAGCAGCAACACACCCACGCCGCTGATGGCCATCAGGCGCGTAGGTCCAAGACTCTTGAGTGTCTGTAACAAGCCGCCCACTTTCGACTGCTCCGAAACCAATTTAAACCACTGTCCCCGATGCAGGTCGCTCCGTACGGAATCCGACCAGCATCAACAACGAATAGTTCTCCATGCTGAAGAACAGGTTAACAACCGGCAATTTTTGCCCAGTTGTCTGTTTCAATTTCACTAGCGATTTGAGTCATTTGTATCTTTGTTAACCAAGTTGGCCTGCGTTTAATGTAGTGAGTCAATGCGCCAAAAAGAAGCCCGGCACAAGTGCCGGGCGAGTCCCTGTAATCGCAGAACGTTGCAGGACCGGCTAAAGCCCTGCAACAGAAGTCAATTACCGTTTGATCCGGATCAGCTCGTCGAGCATTTCGTCGGTGGTGGTAATCGTTTTGGTGTTCGCCGAGTAGGCACGCTGGGTCACGATCATGTTGGTGAATTCTTCTCCGAGATCGACGTTCGAGCCTTCAAGGGCAGATGCCACAACGTTACCCGCACCGTTCAGGCCCGGTTCGCGCAGCAGATAGTCACCCGATTCACGGGTCTGACGATAAACGTTACCAGTGTGGTTTTCCATTTCATCAGGTGCTTCGAACGTTGCGATGGCCAGTTTGTAGACCGGACGCTTTACACCGTTTGCGAACTCGACCTGCAGGAAGCCTTCCTCGGTCAGGGCATAGTTCACCATGGTGCCGGCCTGTGCGCCGTTCTGGTTGATGAAGTGGGTGGTATAGTTAACAAGGTTGCCGTTGGCATCCGCACCGGCCGCAAACTGCGTTATGCCGTTGCCAAGACCGATTGTCCCGAAATCAAGAGTGAAGGAGCTGTCATCTGAGCCATTCGTCCATTCTGCCGAGATATTTGTATTAGCGAGGTTGCCGGTCGTACCAACGGTTACAGTGCCGATGGTTGCAGCAACACCGGTGAAGGTCTGAAGGTTACCCGAGCCGTCAAAGGTGATGATACCTGCCTGGATCAGTCCGTTCGGGTGATCCGTTGCGTCAAGTTCTCCCGTGGTGGTGTTACCTGTCAGCTCAAAGCCCCAGCGGTTCTGACCAAGTTTGACAACCTGCAGATTGACGGTGTGCGCCGAACCAAGAGAGTCATAAATGGTGACCGGCATGGTATTGTCTTCGGCAACGGTCCCTGTGGCAAGGTTACCAGCGACATAGGTCGGTGCAAGAGTACCCGGAACACCCGGAACGGTGATACCGGTTGCACTGAACGGCGTACCTGCCACGTTGGCAAAGGTCACACCCTGATCGGCAAATGCAGCGGTGAGAGTCAATGTATCGTTGGTGCCGGTCGTTGTTGTGGTGGCGTTGATGCCCGTGACCGCACTGATAGCCGAGGCCAGATCTTCAAGGGTGTCACCGGTATTGATAGTGATAGTTGTTGTCGTGCCGTTATGGGTAATCGAGAACTGGTCACCGTTGGCGATACCGGCAAGGGTCGTCAGATCGGTGGTGTCATAATCAAGGCCAACCGTGGTCGAGGTCGCAGTGCCACCGGTTACAGCGGTTTCGTCGGCGTTAAGGTTGGCACCAAATTCGATCGAGGTCGTCGATGCCGCCGCGGTCAGGATCGAGTTGATATCGAGAACCTGAAGGTCGGTCACAGCCGAGCTGTTTGACGTGGTAGTGTTACCGTTTGCGTCAAGCAGGGTGCCTTCACGGTCGGTCGCCCAACCCTGAACATAATATCCCGCAGTGTTGCGCAGGTAACCATCGTCATCGGGCTTGAAGTCACCCGCACGGGTGAAGAACAACTCGTCGTTCGTGCCCGGGTTTGCATTGTCGCGGACGATGAAGAAGCCATCACCGGAAATTGCTGCTGCCGTGGTGGACGAAGTTGCCTGAAGCAAGCCCTGCTTGCTGATCAGCGCCGTCGGATGGAACAGCACACCACCGGGTGTATAGCGGGTGTTAGATGCGGACTCAGTCACCAAGGTCGAGAAGCGACCGATGGTTCCCTTGTAACCGATCGTGTTAAGGTTCGAGATGTTGTCCGAAATGACGCCCAGGTTCTGAGACTGCGCGTTCAGGCCGGAAACACCGGAAATCATTGCACCAAAAAGGCTCATTTTTCTTCTCCTGCACTTACAGGGTGTTGATCAAAATCGGAAGAAAGCCCTCAGGCTGCTTCGTCCTGTACGTCACTTCCGGAATCATTTCCGCCATCGGTGGTATCGGTTCCGCTCGCGCCCAGTTTCACGTTGGTGAGGGTCGAGAACGGTACAGAAACATCGCCAATACGGAGATAAATATCGCGATCGTCGATATCGACACTATCGACAGAGCCGATGATGCCAATCGCGACAGAGGCAGGTTTGCCTTTGTCTGTTTTGAAGGTGTCACCATTTGCGGCCATCGGTTTGACAACCAGGGTGTAGGCTCCTTCACCCTGTGCAACGCCGCTGTTGTTCTTGCCATCCCAGGTGAAGGACTGGAGACCGGAAACGTCGGTGAGTTCTTCGGAATAGATCGTTTTGCCTTCCTGGTCCTGAATCTGCAGTTGCAGACGCGGAACTTCGGGCGAAACGTTGTATTTGTATTTGAGCTCGCCACCTTCCTCGAGCCAGTTGGTATCACCAACGGCTTCGATTTCTGCGCCGACATAGGAAAGTGCAGACAGCTGACGCTGCTGGCTTTGCATGGCAATCAGGTCTTCAAGGTTCTTGTTGCTCTGAATGCCCTGTTCAACCTGGGCGAACTGGCTCAGCTGGTCAGTGAATTTGTCACTTTCCATCGGCGACGTCGGGTCCTGGTTCTTGAGCTGGGTGGTCAGAAGCGTCAGGAACGTATCAAAGTTCTGCGCAAGCTGACTGGCCGAGCTGCTGGACGCTGCGTTGTTATTTGCCCCGGCAAGACCAACGTTGGTCAGGGATGAAATGGCCATGGGATTTTCCCTTTACCTTTCTAAATCCGAATATCGACAAGACCATTGGGATTAATCCCATAGCCAATGCCAACATGTTCGGCGAGTTCGGCTCCGCTCAGGATGTCGCCTTCGTCAGGGCTGCTGCCCTGATCGGCGATTACCCGAGATTGGCTTTGGCCTTCCTGACCTTGCCCACCTTGATCTCTGTGTTCAAAGGTGAAGCTCTGACTGTCTGCATTCAGGCCGGCATCCTTAAGAGCCTGCTGCAATGCACGTGAGTCCTGGCGCAACATGTCCAGTGTTTCACGTGTATCTGCCTGAATGACGCCCTGGATACGGCCATCGTGGCCGATCTCCAATTTTACATCCACGCGCCCGAGATGTTCCGGGCGCAGCTGGACAGAAATCTTGTCAACGCCGTCACTGGCGGCGTTTTTGATGGAAACCGCAACTTGCTGCTGGACCTGTTGTGCAGGGGCATGGCGGGCCGTCTGTGCCGTATGTCCACTGGTGTTGGTCTGGTGCAGGTTGTTGGTGGTATTAAGCTGACCGGTGCCAACTTGCGGAGTGGCATCGGTTGCGCCAGTTGCTGTTACTGTGCCATTGGCAACCGTACTGGCAGCATTATTTTGCATATTCTGTGCACTTGCTGCTGCGGCCATGGCTTGTTGTGCCGCCTGGGCAGTTTGTGCCGGGTTACCCGTCGCAGTCGTTTGTGTTGTCGTTGCGTTCGATGACTGGCTGTTGGCCGTTGCATTGGTAACGCCCGATGTATCGGTTTTGGCTTTGCCGTCGCCACTCATGGAATCAACAAGGTGTGACAGGAACTTGTCAGCGGATGCGTCATCCCCGGTTGCTGCGTCAGCACCGTTCAAGGCGAGTTTTGCCGAAGATGCGGTTGCAGGCTGTGATAGTGCAGTCGAGCTCATCAGGCCGTCAGTGGTGCCATCAGCGGCAGCACCATTCGTCGCCATGCCGGGATTAGCCTGACCATTTGCTGCTGCGCCGTTCTGAGCAGCATTCGTGCCCGCGATCGACTGGGATGCAGCTGCTTTGGCTTTGGCAAGATCTATGGCTTGCTGGGATCCTGGCAGTGGAACGGTTGCCGCAGGCTGGTTCGGGGTTATGATGCCCGGTGCCGCTTGAGCGTTGGTGGCGTCGCTTGGCTCAACATCGGAAGGTGCCGCTTCTTGCTGGCCTAAAGATTCGGCTTCGTCATCAGGGGCGGTAGCTACCTCTTCTACGGAATTTTCGTTGTCGACATGCTGTGTGTCGTTGTCCGACGAGGCTGTGTCGCGGCTGCTATTTTCAACATCGCGCTTGTCTTCAGGCTTCGGATCATCAGTCTCTACATGATCTTCGTGGTTGTTGTGATCCGCGCGGAGAGGTTCATCATCGTGGCGATCATCATTGCGTGCAGAGCTCTGCGTGTCGGTATCGTCAGTATTACGATTTGAACGCATTTCCGCGCGATGATCGTCCCAAGTGCTCTGGGCAGATTTTGCCGCGTCAATCTTGGTCTGATTTTTACGCTCAGACCAGTTTTCTGTAATTGAGGCCATGACGTCACCAAACCCGGAACCCGCGCTTTCACTGGCGGTTGAGCCCGGAATGGAGACAGTCGGCATAATGCTGTTTGTAATCGCAGAGCTGTTCATGACCTTGGTCCTTTTGGAAACAGTGTCAGAACAATTGCAAGTGCCGGGCCAGTTTTGCGCGTTAATGATTTATACAGGATTTCAGCGCGTTAGGATGTGACGTGCCATTCCTCGAAGCTTCTGGTGATATGTCACGCCTATGGAACCGGGCAAAAATGATCCTGTGGTTGCAAAGGAAAGCACGATTGTTCCAAGCAAAAAGGCCCCCGCGTTTAAGCAGGAGCCTTTGAACAGGAGGGTTGTTTTGGCGAATACGCCCGACAGGGGTTAGGCTGAAATGGACAGTCCGGTTTTTGCCGGTGCAGGAGCATTTTCAGCCTCAGAAGTTGTCGTCTGGCTTGCTTCGGCAACAGGAGCAGGGCGGTCTTGTTGGGCAATCATGATTGCCTGACGCAATTCACCTTCGCTGCGTTCGGCCAGCTCGGCCCAGGAATCACGCAGCGGGGTCAGTACCCGGGCAACGTCATCGGCGGCCTTCGGATCATTTTTCCGATCAACATCCATCAAACGGATCAGGCAATGTGCATAGATACGCTCCAGATTGGCAGCAATTTCGCCACCCTGTTCCATATCCAGCGTATTTGAAAGATGGGCGATCAATTCCTGTGCGCTGCAATTGGCGTTGCAGCGCCCCTGGATATCGTTTCGCTCGATCGCGTTTTTCGCCTCTTGCAAGCGCGACAGGGTCTTTTCAAACAGCATGAACACCATCTTGGCTGGTGAGGCTGTATTTACCTGTTGGTGCTTGTATGTTTGGGCGGCGTGTTCATTCATGCGACACTCCTTGGTATGCGATACGTCTACTTAGTGTGCATGTATGGCATGGAAAAGTTAACTACTCTTTTTACCTGCAGCCATCAATTCGTCGAGAGAACTCTGGATATTCTTCATACGAGCAAGGGCCGATTCCATCGCAATGAACTGATCCATCAGGACTTCTCTCTGCCGTGACAGTCGATCATCAATGCGTTCGACTTTTTCGTCATAAGACGTGTTTTGTGTCTCAAGATCGGAAATTGCCTGGGTAAGTGTACCGTTTTCTTCATCAAGAATTGAGTCGAGTTCAAAATAGAACTGCGCCCCGATACCAACAGAAGTTGTAACAGAGGCCGTGTCGTTGGCAGTCGCATCGCCACCGTAAAACAGACGCAGGCCATCGGCAGTACGGATACTGTTGCCCGATACAACGGCGTTTTTGCCCGTCGTCGTCACACCATCGACGGTGATGTCATAGGTCACGCTGGTGATCGAGCCAGCCGATGCATTGATAGTGAAATCATAAGTCGCAGCATTTGTACTGCTGTTGAAGCCGGTCACGGTCACATCAGAGTTATCCGATTTGCCGCGGAACAGGAACAGTTCCATGACTTCGTCAGGTTCGTTCAGAAGTGCAGCATTGAGTGCTGCTTCATCAATCTGGATTGTCTTTTTGACAAGTGGATCTTCGTTAGAGCCATATGCCACGAAGTCCAGACCAATTTCTGCCAGAACCGAATAATCGTCCTCACCTGCGCGGTCGGTTACGCCATTGGCGAATGAGCCGGCGATCTGCTGCAGGGCCGATTCAATGCTTTTAACTGACGTATTACCCAGAAGGATGGCATCTTCGGACGCTTCACCGGTGGTCGGGTCGACAAAGGTTTTTTCGTTGATAAAGGTCTGAACCGCGTTATAGGCATCCACGAAATCAAGGATTGCCGTTTTCGCCTGATTCAGGTCCTGCTCAATCTCGATGGTGATTTCGGTTCCAGGTTCGGAATCATAGAGACTGATGGTCAGGCCATCGATCAGATCGGAAAACTCGTTCGACCCGCGGGTGACAGAAATACCATCAAGCATGATGTTGGCATCATTGCCGTCATCGATGACGTTGCTGCCTTTAATGGTCGTTGCGTTGCTCAGAACGCCAAGGTTCTGAAGCACAGAGCCGGTATCGTCACTGAACGACATACGGTTATCCACACCTTCTTCGGTCGAGGTGAAGATGATCGTGCTTTCGGTATCCGATACCTTGACTATGGAAGCCTGGACGCCGGTACTATCCTTGACGTTATTGATCTTGTCGCGAATGTCCTGAAGCGTATCGCCAGCAGAAACCGTAATGGTCGAGTTTCCGGCGCCTCCAGTGATGGTAAAGCTGCCGGTACCAGTGATGCCGGTGATATCTGCGCTTGCCGCGACGGCCTGGGTATCGCTTGAAAGCTTGTGCTTGCTTGCAACGTCTACGATTTCGAACTTGTAGCTGCCAGTTGCAGCAGCGTTGGTGGCCGTAACACCCATCAGCTTGCCAGCTTCACTTCCGTTCGAGGAGGCGAAAATCTGTTTTGCTTCGAAGATGTTCTTCGAGTTGTCGAAGCTGGTCGCACCGTAAAGGTTCGCCATCGAATCTTTAAGCGTACCGACAAGTGTCTGCAGCTCCTTGAGGGCCGTGATCTTCTCGTCGTTTGCTTCGATACGTTTTTGGAGATTGTCCGCAGGAATGCGACGAGCAGCAATCATCTTGTCGACGGTGTCGACGAAATCGATGTTTGACGAGCCGCCAGACAACTGGACGCGACCGTTGTCGCCAACATAGATGTTATTTAAATTCAAGCTGCTCATTGGTTTAGCTCCTTGGGCCCGCTCGGTCGATTTTACCTAGTTTCGGACTATACCATTCTACGAAACAGCAAAATTCGTGCCTAAGCCTGCCCGATCGTCCCGTTAAATTTCTTCGTCCACGAAGCTGCCCAGATATTCGCGCATCTGGGAAAACAGCTGCTGCAACTCTTTAGACGGAATTTCGCGAAGAACGTCACCGCTGACACGGTCAGTGACTTTGGCTATGACCCGACCTGTGTCCTGATTGAAGTTCAGTTCGACACGTGCAGAACCGTTTGCCACATCGGGCAGATCAAGGTTTGCAAGAGCATCCTGAAGCTTCTGCGAAACCGCAGACGGCTTGCTGGCGGCAGCGACCGCAGTGCTTGCTGCGCTGTTTACCGAAGTATTTTCAACCTTCGGGGTCGGGGTAGCATAGCTGCCCGTCGAACCACCTGGTGAACTGTAATTGTTTACGACTTCCATTTTTCCAAACTCCCAAGCCGTCTTCCTGCAATCGCAGGACATCATGTTGAATTAAAGAGGCAATCCAACATGGACATGCCCAAGGTTAATTGAATTGCTTACTGCAACAGACGCAGCAAATTCTGCGGCATCTGGTTTGCCTGTGCAAGCATCGCAACGCCTGACTGGACGAGGATCTGCTTGGAAGTGAACGCTGTCATTTCAGCAGCCACATCAAGGTCAAGCAGGGTAGAACGTGCTGATTCAGTATTTTCCTGAGTGGTCGCAAGGTTCTGACCAGCAAAATCCAGACGGTTCTGAGAGGTGCCCACTGCTGCGCGGGCCCGCTGCAAGTCGTCAATGGCACGGGTAACGACTTCAACAGCAGATTGTGCTGATGCTGCGGTGCTGATGGCATTGGCACCAAGATCCTGAAGTGAAGTCTGCGTACCCAGTGCGCCGGCACCGAGTGTATCAGAATCAACTGCATTCAGGGTGATTGAAAGGCGGTCGTTTGCGGTGTTGCCGCCCCCAACCTGAAATTCGATGGAACTCTGCAACTCCTGTCCATTGTCCGCAGCCATCGTAACGGTGTTCGCCGTCGAGTTGTTGGTTGCGCCGCCATTGAACTGGGTATCGGTACCGAAGTCGGATGCACCAGTCGCATCAGCGTTGATTGAGTCAACCGAAGCAGTGAAGTTGCTGTTGATCGAAAATGACAGGCCGAGCTCGTCGAAGCTCAGTGTATCCTTGTCACCTGCGCTCATTACTTTGGTTCCGCCAGTGATATAGTCACTGACATCAATCGACTGGGTCCGGTTATCACCATCAACTGTGGCAGCAACGGTCATGATTACCTGCCCGCCAGCAGCATAGTTGATATCAACGGTAAAGCTGTTATCGGTAATGTCTGTATTGGTATCGGTTGCCCAGTAGTTGTTGTCGGTGATGGCAATGGCATCAAAACCGTTAACCGCCGAGAGTGCCGCGCCTGTGCCGCCTGCATCAAGATCGGCGAAGTCCAAAGCAACATCACCGCCGTCCCCCAACAGTTGAATGCCGTTGAAGTTCGTTGAGGATGCTATGCGGTCTATCTCTTCGCGTAGCTGGACAAATTCGTCATTGAGGAAGCCGCGTTCAGTATCAGAAAGGTTGCCCGAGGAGGCCTGAACAGAAAGCGTTTTCATACGGACAAGAATATTGTCGATGGTTGCCATGCCGCCGTCAGCAATTTGCAACATCGAATTGGCTTGTCCAACGTTAACGGAGGCGGTTTTCAGAGCTTCGGTCGTCGCATTCAGTCGGGCACCGATTGCCATAGAGGCTGCGTCATCGCGCGCGGAAACAACACGCGTACCAGACGACAGCTTTGACAGAGAGCGTGTTGCCATCGTGTCAGAGGCCGAAAGGTTACGGTGTGCTACGTTCGCAGCATAGTTCGAAATAATATTAAGAGCCATGACGCATCTCCTACTTGGATAGCTCTGAACAACTTCTTGCTGTTCGAAATCCGGCACATCGCCAGAAGTGTTTTGGTTACCCTATATGGGAACAAAAACGATATTACAGGTAAGATGAAATATACTTTTAGGTTAGTCCTGAGTCCAGAGAAAAAAACAGGTGGTAAATGTCAATATAAAACAAAAGGTTAACAGAGTCGGAAATTATGATTGATGGAATTTTCCCTGTATTCTCAAGCGAATCCAATTGTATGCCGTATGATTTTCTCAATGGCTTCCATATTGAAAATCCATTGGTATAGGTCGTTGATGAGGAGGGCTGCTGGGGATGACTCGTCTCATAGCATTGATATGGAAGCTTCGTGGAGAAGGTGCACCAAATGTGTGTGGCGGAGCTGCATATGATTGAGCGTGCGCAAAAACTGGTGAGTAAAAAACAAAAAAGGCAGCCCGAAGGCTGCCTTTCGAAAGATTGTATGTCGCCAGAATTACTGGAGCAGACGCAGCAGGTTCTGCGGCATCTGGTTTGCCTGAGCAAGCATGGCGACACCCGACTGAACCAGGATCTGCTTGGAGGTGAAGGCAGTCATTTCTGCAGCCACATCAAGGTCAAGCAGGGTAGAACGAGCCGATTCAGTGTTTTCCTGCGTAGAAGCAAGGTTCTGACCAGCGAAGTCCAGACGGTTCTGCGAGGTACCAACCGCAGCACGTGCGCGCTGCAGGTCGTCAATCGCACGGGTTACAACTTCAACAGCGTTCTGGGCAGAAGCCGCGGTGCTGATGGCGTTGGCGCCAAGGTCAGCAAGCGACGTGTCGGTGCCGGCAGAACCGGTGCCGAGTGCTTCAGAGTCAACCGAAGTCAGGTTGATCGACAGACGGTCATTAGCAGTGTTGCCGCCGCCAACCTGGAATTCGATGCTTGCTGCCAGGGTCTGACCATTGTCAGCAGCCATCGTAACCGTGTTTAAAGTCGAGTTGTTGGTTGCGCCAGCGTTAAACTGGGTATCAGTGCCGAAGTCGGATGCGCCGGTGTTATCGGCAGCGATCGAGTCAACCGAAGCGGTGAAGTTGTTGTTGATGGTGAAGGACAGACCAAGCTCGTCGAAGTTAAGAGTTGATTTGTCGCCTGCACTCATCTCTTTGCTGCCGCCGGTGATGTAGTCACTGACGTCGATCGACTGGGCACGGCTTGCTGCGCCGTCGATGTTGGTGGAAACGGTCATGATGACCTGACCACCTGCAGCATAATTGATGGCAACGGTAAAGTCGTTGTCAGTAACGCCGCCGGCATTCGTGTCGGTTGCCCAGTAGTTATTGTCAGTGATGGCAATCGCATCAAAACCGTTGGCAGCCGAGATAGCAGCACCTGTACCAGCTGCTTCAAGGTCTGCATAGTCCAGCGCCACGTCACCACCGTTACCCAGAAGCTGGATACCGTTGAAGTTAGTGGAGGAGGCAATACGATCAACCTCGTCACGCAGTTCGGTAAACTCGTCGTTCAGGAAGCCACGTTCGGTATCGGACAGGTTGCCCGAGGAGGACTGAACAGCAAGCGTCTTCATGCGAACAAGGATATCGTCGATGGTTGCCATGCCGCCGTCGGCAATCTGGAGCATCGCGTTGGCTTGGCCAACGTTAACGGTTGCCGTTTTCAGAGCCTGGGTGGTTGCGTTGAGACGTGCGCCGATTGCCATAGAGGCAGCATCGTCACGTGCGGAAACAACACGCGTACCGGACGAAAGTTTCGACAGCGAACGGGTCGCCATCTCGTCAGATGCTGTCAGGTTACGGTGCGCAACGTTAGCGGCATAGTTTGAAATAATATTGAGAGCCATTTTTCATCTTCCTACTTGGAATGCGCAGAATCGATCTGCGAAAAATACGGACCAGAAGTTCTTCTTGAACAACTCTATTTAGTCCAGACCTGCTGATTAGATATTCAAACTACGAATGAGTCCAGAAAAAAAATCAATTCATGTCAAAAAAAATGCTGACTGTGGCCTGTAGTCGTTGATATCGTGAGGAAATTTTATTTTAAGATTGGTTGTTGTGCGGTGAAAAAACGACGTCTTTCTTACAAAAGAAGATAAGCTAACTTTTGGCTTGCGAATCCGGTCAAGGTCTAAGATTCGTCGATGAGGTAAACAAACTTTAGTGATCAGAAGGAAATAATCGGTGTACGCATAAGGAAACGGCGGCAAAAATAGTTTGCCGCCGTTGTCGCTGCGATAGCTGCTGCAGCTGTTAGCCCTGAAGCAGACGCAGCAGGTTTTGCGGCATCTGGTTGGCTTGGGCAAGCATCGCAACGCCCGACTGAACCAGGATCTGCTTGGAAGTGAAGGCAGTCATTTCTGCTGCAACATCAAGGTCAAGCAAGGTAGAGCGAGCTGATTCAGTATTTTCCTGCGTAGATGCAAGGTTCTGACCGGCAAAATCCAAGCGGTTCTGATAAGTACCGATATTGGCGCGTGCGCGCTGCAGGTCATCAATCGCCCGGGTTACGACTTCGACTGCATTCTGTGCATTGGCAGCAGTATCAATCGCGTTGGCGGTAAGATCGGCAAGTGATTCCTGTGTGCCAGCAGCGCCAGAACCGAGGGTTTCAGAGTCCACTGCGGTAAACTCAATCGCCAGACGATCATTTGCAGTGTTGCCGGCACCAACCTGGAAATCGACAGTCGCCTGCAATTGCTGGCCGTTGTCAGCGGCCATTGTAACGGTGTTCAAAGTAGAGTTGTTGCCGGCGACACCGTTAAAGGTTGTGTCCGTACCGAAGTCCGAAGCTCCGGTGTTGTCGCCAGCGATAACATCGACAGATGCCGTAAAGTTACTGTTTAGCGAGAATGTAAGGCCAAGCTCGTCAAAGTTCAGGGTCGCTTTGTCACCAGCACTCATGACTTTGCTGCCGCCAGTAACGTAATCACTTACGTCAATTGACTGAGTGCGGTCATTGGTGGTCACAGCACCATCAATATTGGCAGTGACGGTCATAATCACCTGACCGCCCGCCGCATAGTTTATAGCAACGGAGAAATCGTTGTCCGTAACGGTGTTGGTGTTGGTATCTGTCGCCCAGTAATTGTTGTCAGTGATGGCAATCGCATCAAAGCCGTTCACGGCTGACAGTGCAGCACCAGTGCCGGCAGCGGCAAGATCTGTGTAATCCAGTGCAACGTCACCACCATCGCCGAGCAACTGAATGCCGTTGAAGTTGGTCGAGGATGCGATGCGGTCGATCTCGTCACGAAGCTGAACAAATTCGTCATTAAGGAAGCCGCGTTCAGTATCAGACAGGTTGCCCGAAGAAGCCTGAACAGCCAGTGTCTTCATGCGAACGAGGATGTCATCAATCGTTGCCATGCCGCCATCGGCAATCTGAAGCATCGAGTTGGCCTGACCAACGTTAACCGTTGCGGTTTTCAGCGCCTGGGTCGTTGCATTCAGGCGTGCACCAATGGCCATTGACGCCGCATCGTCACGAGCGGAAACAACGCGGGTACCAGAAGAAAGCTTTGCAAGCGATCGGGTCGCCATCGTGTCCGAATTGGTCAGGTTGCGATGGGCGACGTTCGCTGCATAGTTGGAAATAATATTGAGAGCCATTTTTTTCCTCCTACACGGATAAGACAGAATGGCTCAGCCATTCAATCCTTCGGCTACATTGCCTTACGGGACAATAAAGCAATGCGCGTGCCAAATTTACTAGGCAAAAATTACAGGTCGTGCTGCACAGAGTATTTCTCGTTTGGCAGGATATGCTGCCAGGCGACCTGACGGCCGGTATCCACAAGAATTGGTGCACGCAGATTGGTCGACATTGTGATGCCCTGACCACCAGGTGCGCTGCGGATCGTGACAACCATCAGAATGGCCATGTCCGCAGCATCAATTGCGAGACTTTTCTGGGCATTCGTCAGGTCTTTTTCTGCATAAACGCCGCTTTCCATATTATAGGGTGCGACAATAAAGGAGAGGTTCGCGTCCGTCAGGCTCTGATAGAGCTTGAACTGATCCAGTGAGGTATTGGGAATATTTGCCAGTCCGAAGACGTGGTGCTCGGGAAAGCCAAGAAGGCCGACCGGCATATAAATGCCTTTGTCCCAGCTGAATTCGATATCGCCAAAGCGTGTTTCCACTGTGACGGATTCAGGGGTTCCGTTTTCGGCGACGTTTTCGGTATCCATTCCCGTAATACTCCGACGGTCGAAAGGTTCTGTCTACTTACACATTTCGCGCTATTAAGCGGACAAAACAGGTAAAGAAGCAATTAAATATGTATGATAATCAACGCAAATAGTTAGCCAATGATAAATCCGAGGCCCGCGAAATGGCAATAAAACTTGCCTGCAGGGCGGTTTCATACTGCGACAGTTCCGCGAGCGTCAGCGGAACATCAACGGTTTCAATGTCACTAATTGCCTGGGCCGCGAAAACCTTGAAGTCTTGATGGCGCGTTTCGAACCGTTCGACGTTTGAAATATCAAGGCCGATCTGTCCCTGAACGTTTGGCAGATCGTTGATGGCGTCGTTGATAAAGCCAAGTGCAACGGTCATTGCGTCCTGGTCTTCCGTGCCTGCCGCAATCCCGAGGCCCTGAACCAGCTTCTGGAAAGCCGGGTTATCGGCAAGAATTCCGTATGAAACGTTATATTGTTCGTCGATACGGACTTCGAGGATTTGTTGATCGCCGTCATAATAATCTGCATCCGGGCGCGGGTTCGGGATCTTTTCCATGCCAAGCTGGGTCAGGAAATCGCCTGCACCGGTTTCGGTAATGGTAATGGACCCATTGCCGACATTTTCGATATTCAGAAGCGGATTTCCATTGCCGCCAAAACCGCGCAAGGAGGCGATTGCGCCATTGGTCGTGACACTGTTGATGGCATCAAGAATGTCATCAATGTCATCTGTTGCGGCATTATAGTTGACGTTGGTCGTCACGCTGTTGCCGTTGACATCGGTGCTGACAATCTGAAGCTGTCCGGTTGTGACCCCGAGGGAGGCCAGTGTGGTCGCACCGGTCAGGGCAACGTCCATGTCGCTCATATAGTTATCCGGTGCGCCAATCTTGTCGAGATCGACAGCCGGTTCTTCGGAACGGCCACCCGCAAACAGATAACGGCCATCAAGGTTCGTATTGAGCAGATTGGCAATCTGCTGCAAGGCCTGTTTGGCTTCGTCCTTGATGTTTACATCGTCGGCCTGCTGGGCCGAGCTTGCCTGAATCAGAAGCGACTTCATCTCTGTTGCGATGGTCATCATGCTGTCGACAGCAGATTCCATGCTTTGCAGACGGAGTTTGGCCTGCGTCGTGTTGCGCAGATACTGTTCAGTTCGGGTATATTCGCCTTCCAGATTAAGCAGGCGCTGTGCGCTGTCTGCAATACCGGCATAGTCGCGCGATTTATAGCCGCTCGACGCCTGGTTCTGCAGATCCGTTACCTTTGCCGCGTTCCGGATGGCAAGATCCGAAAGCAGCGTATGGTTCGTATAGGTTGCGACACGAGATACCATGATATCCTCACTTCATAAGCCGAAGTTTAAACTGCATTGAGCAATGCATCAAACATTTCATCAACCGTAGAGATCACCTGGGCCGATGCGGTGTAGGCGCGCTGGAAGATGATCAGATCAGACATCTCTTCATCAAGGTTAACGCCGGCTTCATTCTGGATGCGGGTGGTCAAATCGGTGACCAGTCCTGACTGGAATTCATAAGAGCTTTCAGCAACCTTGGTCTTGGTCGCTGCGGTGGCGACGATGCCTGCTGCAAAGTCCGTCAGGGACGTGCGCTCGCCAGACAGGCCATCGGTAGCCTCGAATTCGATATCGGTTCGCTCAAAGGTATGGCTCATCATCAGGGCAGCACTGTTGTCGCCCTCATGAACGCCAAAATTGATCCCAAGACCAAGAACGGTGGTCAAGGAGTCCGTATTCGGCAGGCCATTATCACTGAAATAGAACGGATCGCCATCGGCGTCTGTCACGCTGAGTTTGTAGCCGCCAATCTGGCTGTCAAAAACCACTTCTGCCGTGATGTTGTTATCGGTCAATGTCGCGCTGTTATTGATCGCATCTGCAATGTCCTGCAGGGTTGTGTTGCTGTCATAATCAATATCGACATCGGTGAAATCACCGCTGACAGTCAGGGTATAGTTGAGCGGCGGCGGAACCAGCGGGCCAAGGTTCGGAATGGCATTGTCCGGATTGACCACGGCGTTCGAGGTTTCATAAGTGTCGGCATTCAGCTGTCCACGCACAATGCGTGACGGATCATTCTGAATAGCGGCCGAAACGCTCATATTTCCCGAAAGATTGGGCTGATCTTCGCTCAGGCCAAGCTTGCTCGACAAGGTGCCTGAATCTGTGACTGTCATATTGGCGTTATAGTCAATGACAAGACGATAACGATTGCCATCCTCGACAATGAACGCGGTTGTTTCTGAATCTGCGACCGTCATGCCGGCCCCTTGCAGGGCGGTGCGAATGTTATCGCGAATGTCTTCAAGAGAGTCCGTAGCTGTGTAGTTGACCGTAACCCCGCCAACCAATACACCCGATCCCGCTGAAAGCGTAAAGGAGCTGGCGGTAATATTGAGTGCATCTGTCGAGTTGCGTTGTGCCGTGGTTGTTATGGTGTCCGACTGCTTGACTGTCGCAATAAAGTCATTCAGGCCGAAATAGTGGGACATACCCTGTTTGCGGCCATCACCGGTTGTAATCTGGCTGTCCATTTCATTGATCGAAACGCGGTTACCATCTGTGCCTTCGATAACCAGCTTGTTGTCAATCAGTGACGCTGTCAGATAGGTTCCGGCATCGGAGCTGTTGATGGCGTCAACGATCCCCTGAACCGTAGCAGGGGTGGTCGGCAGAGCAATATCGGCCCAGCTGTCGGTCGCAACAAGTTGCCCGTCGGCATCAAGGGCCGCTACACGAAACGCACCGGTTGCAGTGAGGGGATCGCTTGCTGCAACGACGCGGTTGCCTGAAAGGTTGGCTGGCGGCGGGAACGCTGTACCTTTGTTGTGTTCTTCGTTCAGGGCATCACGTAATTCGCCTGCAAGCTCGTTGATCTGATCGTTGATGGCGGGAATTTCAGAATCGCGCATTTCAAACAGGCCCTTAAGAGTGCCTGTACGCAGGGTGGCGGTGATATCTTCGCCATTAAGCGTAATTCCGGAGCCCCCGGTGCCCGGCTCGAAGCCTGCCGTCTGGGTAAAGGTCAGTTTGTTCGGGGTACGATCAAGAAGGGTGTTTGCACCTGCGGCCGAATAAACCACCATCGACCCGTCACTGCGGGAAAAAGTGGTGATGTCAATGATCTTGGAAAGCTGGTTGAGCTTCTGGTCGCGTTGATCTTCTAGTTCGGTCGTTGGCTGTTCAAGGTTTTTCAGGCGGATAATGCCGGTATTCAGATCTGCGATCTGGCTGAGCAGGGTATTGGCGGTGTTGACCTCGTCGGTGATCTGATCGTCGATGTCATCGCGCATGTCCTGAAGCTGGCTTGAGAGCTTTTCAAAAGACTCAACAACCTGAATAGCGCTTTCAATGGCTTCGATGCGCGGCGAGTTCTGATCCGGGGTAACGCCAAGCTGTTCAAAAGCATCGGCCAGATCATTGATGCGCTGGCTGATGGCTGCATCCGACTGAACCGTACCAAACAGGGTCTGAACACGCTGGAAAAACTCGTAGCGGACTTCTTCGCGCCCGGCTTTGCCCAGCTCGCCGCGAACTTCACGCAGGAGGCCTTCATTGACGTTACGATAGATATCGGCGATCTGTGAACCGGCACCCGTACCGTCAAGTGTCAGGGTTTCTTGTCCGGCAATCTTCTTTGAATAGCCTTCGGTATTCACGTTCGAAATGTTCGAAGACGTGATGGCAATACGTGACTGAGCAGTATTGAGGCCGGAAATTGCCGTATTGAGTGCCTGGGTCAGTGACATGATATGTGCCTTTACCCCTAGAGCGTTTCATTGACGCTAAACGCGCCGCCGGATTTGTTCATCGTACGACCATAGCCGCCAAGGGTTGCCTTGCTGGTTTTGGCCGAGCGGTTATAGGTGGTGCAATCTTCCTTGGCCTTGTCATTGACAGCACGGACGATCGCCTGAACCATGCGTTCATTGGTTGCCTTGGCTGCCTGAAGGGCCGTCATGTTGCGACGCGCAGTTTCCTGGAATTCGGCCTGGAGTTCACGCAATTCGGCACGGTCTTCTTCGGGCATGGCGCGCAATTCATCGCCGCGGCTGCGCAATTTCACAACCAGCTGCTCATACTGCATCGACAGGGCAGATTTTTCCGAGATGAACTGTTCGTACTCGCCATGCGACAGGGTGCGCAGGTCGGTCGTTTCACGTTCCAGCAGGGACATGAGGTCGTAAGTGACACTTTTCAGTTCAGTAACCAACTCTTGGGTGGTCATTTTTACCCCTCCTGGATTTTGAGGATTTCGCGTGTGACAGCATCTGCAATTCCGATGCCACCTGCGCGGGTCATTTCTTTGGCATATTCATCAACCAGCATGGAGCGCATCATCGTTTCGCCATGACCACCGCCAAACAACTCGTTGGTTTCGATCCCGGAAAACATGTGGCTCAGCATCTGGCCAAGAAACATGGATTCAAATTCTTTGCCGGCCTCGCGGGCTTCGGCTTCGGTTTTGATGTGACCGTCCGTAAGCGAGCTCATCTTGGCAGCCATATTGTTCTGGGCGCCATATTGTGCGCTGGCTTGCGCCTGTGCCATCAGGGCTGTTGAGCTGTCGGTCTGCATTACATCACCTCGATTTCGGCTTGAAGCGCGCCGGACGTTTTGATCGCCTGAAGAATGGTGATCATGTCGCGTGGTCCAACGCCAAGGCTGTTAAGGCCATTCACCAGTTCCTGAAGGCTTACGCCGCCATCCATGATGCCAAGCTGATTGTCCTGGTCTTCATCAACTTCCACATTGGTCCGGTCCACTGTTTGGGTCGTGCCGGTCTGCGAGAAGGGCGAAGGTTGGGAGACCTGTTGGCTTTCAGTTACGCGGATGGTCAGGTTGCCCTGGGCAATTGCGACCCGGTTGATCCGGACATTTTCACCCATGACAATGGTTCCGGTATTCTCGTCGATCACAACGCGTGCAATCTGGTCGGGTTCAACGCGCAACTGTTCAATATCGGTTAAAAGGGAGACAACATTCTGATTGTAACGGTCCGGAATGTTTAGGCGAACCGTACCGGGATCACTCGGACGTGCTGCAACTTCGCCAAGATAGGCATTAATTGCTTCCGAGACACGACGAGCGGTGGTGAAATCCGGGTTGCGCAGCACAACAGACATGTCCTGCATCGAGTTCAGGTTAAAATCGATCTCGCGTTCAACAATGCCGCCATTGGCAATACGTGCGGAGGTCGGGACACCTTTGACAATGGTTTCGGCAGCGCCACCGGCAGAAAATCCGCCAACGGCAAGGTTGCCCTGGGCAACAGCATAAACTTCGCCGTCTGCGCCGACCATCGGGGTGACAAGAAGGGTGCCGCCCTGAAGGCTTTTAGCAGTACCAATGGCGCTGATGCTGACATCAATACGGGCCCCCTGACGGGAAAATGGTGGCAGGGTCGAGGTGACCATGACTGCTGCAATATTGTCAGACTCCAGATCTTCAATCTGGTCGCGGACGTTGATGCCAAGGCGTTCAAGCATGGCAACCAGACTCTGGCGGGTAAAGTCCGCGTCGCCAAGATCATCGCCAGTACCATTCAAACCAACCACAAGACCGTAACCGACCAGCATGTTGTCACGCACGCCTTCGAAGTCGGCGATATCCTTGATGCGTGACTGTGCATGTGCCGGGGCAAGCTGCGTCAGGGCGAGCATAGCCAGTGCGACTGCGACTGTCGCTTTGCGCGCTGATTTGCCAAGACCTGTGATCATATTCTCAATTCCGCTTTGACATGGGATGCATGGGCATCCGGCAAATGGTGCGATAGAAGACGTTAATCGCGTTTGTCATATGGTTTGCGAAAATCATGCCAAGTCAGGCTTTCCGGGGCTTCTTGCGAAAGACGCCAAGGATTCCGCGAAAATGTGCCATCAAATTCAGATATGGGGCCGCTTCACACATATCGGTGCCGTCTACCCGGCATTTTTTTCCCGTTGCGCGGTTTCTGCGATTGAGGGAGACTCTTATATCGTAATCGACGCATGATTCAGTTCGGCGAACGGATTGGCATTGGTGGCCATGGGCCATATCTGACAGCTCATCCGTTGCGGATTGCGCAATGATCGTATCATAACGAGACGGAAACAGGTCATGAAGGTTAGCGGTTCCAAGGCAACCGGGACGAGCGGAACATCACGTAAGAAGGCATCTGGCGCATCAGGCGGCAGCGGCTTTGCAGATACCATGCGTTCGCTTGACGGTTCGGGGGATGCTGGCGGTTCGGTTGGCGTTCATAGTACGGGAAGTGTCAGTGCGCTTGATGCGTTATTGGCCTTGCAGCAAAGCGGAGACGCGCTCGACTCTCCGCGCAAGGCTGCTGTTTTGCGGGCCAAAAGCCTGCTTGAACAGCTTGAGTCCATTCGTGACGGCTTGCTGAGCGGGGCTCTGTCTGGGGCACGCCTGCAACAGCTTGTCGGCTTGATGGATCAGCAGCGCGAAACGATTGACGATCCCAAGCTTTCGGCGGTTCTTGACGAGATTGACCTGCGTGCCCGAATAGAGCTGGCGAAACTTGAGGTTTCCGGCCTGATCTAGCTTTTTAATTTGCGGTATTTGAGGGTGAAAGCCGCAGGTTTCTGCCCGTTTCAGGGTAAATCAAGATTTATTTGTTCAATCGGCTTGCACCACCCGCTGGCTCCCTCTATATTGCCGCGCGATCGATGAGTCCTGTATAGAGGGCATACATGACTATCACATTACCACCTGACTATCGTCCTGCTGAGGACGAAGAGTTCATGAACCCGCGTCAGCGGGAATATTTCCGGCAGAAACTTCTGACCTGGCGGGCAGAACTTCTGCACGAATCTTCGGAAACATTAGCGAACCTGCAAGATGGCGGGCTTCAAGAACCTGACCTGACCGACCGCGCGTCGGCGGAAACGGACAGGGCGCTTGAGCTTCGTACTCGTGACAGGGCGCGCAAGCTTATTTCAAAAATTGATGCTGCTTTGCGTCGAATTGAAGACGGATCATATGGTTACTGCGAAGAAACCGACGAGCCGATCAGCTTGAAAAGACTTGAAGCTCGTCCAATTGCGACCCTGAGCATCGAAGCCCAGGAACGCCATGAACGGATGGAGCGCACACGTCGCGACGATTGATCGCGCCGGGTGACAAAATCAGGAGCCGCAAAGTCGGCCCGTGCCATGCAACGATGTGGCCTTGTGGGAGATTACTGGTTAGGGATAACCAAATTCAAAAGCCCGGTCATATGACCGGGCTTTTCCCGTTTATACTGGGGTTCTAAAGAAAAAGACCGTCCGGAGACGGTCTTTTGTCAGGTTTACTGTGTGATGATCTGTCTGACAGGAACCCGGGCAACGGATCAGGATCAGATCACAGCAACTCCCTAGAATGGCAGAATGATATCAAGAACTTCACTGCCATAGCGTGGTTGCTGGACATCGGAAATCGTGCCGCGTCCGCCGTAGGAAATGCGTGCTTCTGCAATCTTGTCATATCCGACTTCATTGGCGGAAGTAATGTCGGCAGCGCGAATAACGCCAGCGATCTGAACTTCGCGGACCTCGCTGTTTACACGAATTTCCTGACGGCCATGGATGACGTAATTGCCGTTCGGCAGAACTTGAATCACGATGGCGGCAACACGCAGATTGATTGCCTCGGTACGATCCAAAGATCCAGCGCCACGGTTGGACGTTTTGCTGTCCATATCGAACATTGAACTGGGATTGATCGCTTCTGGCAACACCTTGGTGAATTCTGCTTCAAGGCCGAACAGGTTCGGGACCGCTAGATCCTCGGAATTTGTGCGAGAACGCGTCGTGGTATTGGCAAGGGCTGCGCTGTCAGACATATTGACAACAACGGTCAGAATATCACCGACCTGATTGGCACGCTGATCCTTGAAGAAGGATCGTGCACCCGCACGCCACAACGAGTTCGGGTTGCTTTCGGCAACTTGCGGTGCCGGCATCGGCAGGCTGACAGGATGATAGTTTTCCGACTGGGTCGGATTGTCGATCGACGACAATTTTGGCGGTTCGCCGACTTCGGAAAGACGTTTCATCGCGTTGCAGCCTGAAAGCAGTGCCGTGGCACCAATCAGTCCGCTGACAAGCGCGATACGCCGCCATGAAATCTGTGTGTTTTTACCGGGCATGAATTCCTCCTGGGTTCCTGCCGGTATCTACGCAAGGATCATGCCAGTTGTAGCAGGGAAGTCCGGGAAAAGCTTGCCGGGTGCGAAATGTGTCGTATCGGGCTTGAGGCTACGGGTTATTGTGACATTGCAGGCAGGGCCCGGACTTCATTTTCGGCAACGACTTCAACCTGAATGGTCTTGTTGCTGGTTTGATTGACGACACGGATGATGTCGCCCTTGGATCCGTTTTCAAGGGCCTTGCCGCGTGCGGTTAGCGACATATTGGCGGTGACAAGTCGAACGGTTACCAATGCGCCACGTCGAACGAGAATTGGATTGGTCAGGTCACGGAACAGCAACGGTTCGTTTGGGGTGCCTGCTCGGACAACTTCCTTTCCGATGACGTCATTGATGTCCTGAATAGCGCCGTTCGGCACTCGTTCTGTTCGGAAATCACGATATTCAACCTGGTCAGGACGAATGATTTGCCCCCGGGCAACCGGTTCAACCAGAACTGGAACGGTTGAAAGCGGGTAATATTTGCCGCTGATGCGATATGTGCGTTGTTGTGCAGTTTGTGCGCCGGTTGTCACGCTGGCGACAAAACGCTGGGTTCGGGAATTGAGTTCGACCGAACTGACGGTGACATCACTGCGAGCATCAACGGGCAAATGGATCTGGAAGTTCTCGCTCGAAAGGTCAATCGTGAAAGGGCGTTTTATCCCGTAATCAACAAGGGCAACTTCAACAGCGTCGCGAATTTCTTCGATCGTGATGATCTGGCTTGCCCGGGTGATCAGAACCTGATCGGCCGTGGTGCGGGGGCGCCAGTTAATTTTGTGCCGCTGGGCAATGCCATAAAGCCAGCGGTAATCAAGAACGGCCTGTTTGCCGGGCTGCGGTGCGTGGGCAACGGCAATATCTGCCTGTTGCGGGTCGATGCCAGAAAAAATATCCCCAAGCGTCACATATTGCCCTTCGATCAGCGCATCAGGTTTCAGCAGGATGTTTTCGTCAACCTGTTGGCTGGTGCGCGAACTGCTGTTCCTTGTGGACTGCGCAAAGGCATCCCCGGTCGAAAGGGCAAAGGACAAGATCGCGAACGAGAGGATTAATTTCTTTATCTTCATGCGCCTACTATACCACGGAACGGTATACATCGCGTAAATACAGTTCGCAAAAGTCCGCGATCTTTCAGACCGCGACTTGTGCAAGCGAATAACTGTATTCAGAACGCCGGATTAACGCAGATTGCTGACTGCGCTCATCATTTCGTCGGTGGTCGAAATCGACTTGGAGTTCATCTCATAGGCACGCTGTGCCTTGATCAGGTTGGTGATTTCCTGAACCACGTTGACGTTCGAGGATTCCAGATAGCCCTGCTGGACCGTGCCATAACCGACATCACCCGGTGCGCCGGTATTCGCCTGACCCGAGGCCTCCGTTTCAAGGTAAAGGTTATCACCAAGAGCATCAAGGCCGGCCGGGTTGATAAAGGTTGCGAGCTGAATTTGTCCCAGATTGGAAAGGGCAACCTGACCATCGATTTCGGCATAGACCTCGCCGTTGGTGTTGATGGTGACCGACGTTGCGTTGTTCGGAACGGTAATGCCCGGCTGAACGGCAAAGCCGTCCTTGGTGACAAGCGCCCCGTTGGCATCAAGTTTCAGCGTGCCATCGCGGGTATAGGCGGTTTCACCGCTCGGCAGGTCAATCTGAAGATAGCCGCGGCCCTGAATGGCGATATCAAGTTCGTTCTCGGTCAGGGTAAGTGTGCCTTGCCCCATATAACGGCCAATTGCGGCGGTTTTGACACCCAGACCAACCTGGACCCCGGTCGGGACAATCGTTCCGGTATCAGATGATGGCGAGCCGGCACGACGCAGATCCTGATAAAGAAGGTCCTGAAATTCCGCGCGCTGGCGCTTGTAGCCGGTCGTCGTCATGTTGGCGATGTTGTGCGATGTAACGTCCACGTTGGTGGACTGGGCCTGCATCCCCAAAGCGCCGATATCAAGTGACCGCATCTGTCTTCTCCTTCGATTGCGCAAGTTTTGCGCCAAATTTCTGTGGTACGGGTGTCAGCGGCCAAATCAGGCGCGAACATCCCCGAGTTTGCTGATCATGTTGCGCATCCGCTCGTTCTCGCTTTCCAAAGAGCGGGTGACGGATTGATATGTTCGCAAGACGTCGATCATCTGTGTCATGGCGCTGATCGGGTTGACGTTGGATTTTTCAAGGGCTCCCTGAACAATGCCGGGGTTTTCAACTTGCTGAACGGCAATTTCCTCGTCATCCCCAGCTTGCTCGTTGGGCGCCCGATAAAGCGTATTACCAGTCACGATCATGCGCTGAACATTATCAACCGTGATGACCTGCAATTTGCCAATCTGGCCAATGTCAGTAGAAACGGTCCCGTCACCCTTGATTTCAATCTGCCCATCGGCCTGATTGAAAAACATAGGCTGACCAGCGTCGCTCAGGACCGGGTAACCGTCATTGGTGATGAGCTGTCCGCCGGGGTCGAGCGTGAAATTACCGTTGCGGGTATACTGGACGCCGGTTGGCGTCTCGACGGCAAAGAACATGTCGGGCTGACTTAGTGCAACGTCGAGCGGCCTGTCGGTATGCTCAATGTTGCCGACCGTCGTGTTGCGATACTGGGAAATATCCTGAACAAGGGAAATCTCGCGCTCGCCGCGGAACGGGGCGTCCTTGTTCTTCGCGATCCAGTCGGTGAACATCATCCGCTCTTCTTTGTACCCGGTCGTGTTCATGTTCGCCAGGTTCTGCGAAATGTTGTTCATCATGCTGCGAAGCGTCTTCTGACGGGACAGCGCGATATATGAAATATTTTCCATGGTCAGTTTCCCGGTTGGGGCAATGATTTGCCAACACAAATGCGAAAGCCATGCCAGAACATTCAAGACATTGAAAATAAACAAAAAATTTCGTGTTCGGCATTTGTTGCCGGGGTGTCTAACGTGGGGATTGGCAGAAACTGCCGCGACGTAAGCCATTCAAATGGACAAAGTTTTCCGGGTCGGATTTTTCGAGGGGTCGGAGGAATGTCGTAAAATGCAGCAGGGCTATTTCTGCCAGGTCGAGGATCGCTTTGATCTTGTGGGGGAATTTCGTTTCAAGTCTTGGTGGTTGAATGGTCTGAAGGTACGTAAGCTGTCGGAAACGAAACGGATTTTTAACGTGATAGCGTTATGGCTGTTAATCCGGCACAGTGTTTGCTGGAGATGACGACATAATTTCAAGCGCGGGAATTGGCGAAGCTATGGGCGACGATGTCGACGAAATCGAAATGGACGAAGGTGGCGGCGGTCGCAGCAAAAAAATGCTGATCGTGGTCGTGCTGCTTGTGCTGCTACTGCTTGGCGGAGCGGCCGCGGCCTATTTCACCGGATTGCTTCAGCCGGTAATTGACATGCTGACCGGCGGTGATGGCCAGCAAACCGAAGAAGTGATTTCCGAAGATGCGATTGAGCAGGCACCAGGTGTGCCTGAGAATGTCGGGTTCGTGGATTTGCCGGAAATTCTGGTCAATCTGAATACCGGTGCAGGCAAGCAAAGCTATCTTAAAATTCGTGTCAGTCTGGAAGTGGCCGATCAGTCAATGTTGCCGCAGGTCGAACAGATGATGCCGCGTATTATTGACAACTTTCAGGTTTATCTTCGTGAATTGCGTCCGGAAGACCTTTCCGGTTCCGAAGGCATGTTCCGACTGCGTGAAGAATTGCTGATCCGGGTCAGTGCCGCGGCCAAGCCTGCAAAAATTAACGACGTTCTGTTCAAGGAAATGCTGGTACAATAAACTTGTAGCGGCCCGAATGCCAAAATCAGGAAGCAATCGCTGATGGCTGATGAAGACGATGATGATGCACTCGCTGCCGAATGGGAAGCCATGGCGGGTGGAGATGACGAAGGTGGAGACGACGGCGGCGAGGATATGGCCGCCGAATGGGAATCCATGCTCGGCGACGATGACGGCGATGACGGTGGCGATGATATGGCCGCCGAAATGGGCGGTGGTTCGGCACGCGTTCTGAACCAGGACGAAATCGACAGTCTTCTGGGCTTTGATGACGGTTCCGGCGCTGGCGACCAGTCCGGTATTCAGGCAATCATCAACTCGTCGATGGTTGCCTATGAACGTCTGCCGATGCTTGAGGTCGTGTTCGACCGCCTTGTCCGCATGATGTCGACATCTTTGCGTAACTTCACGTCCGATAACGTTGAAGTGTCGCTCGATAACATTCTGTCGCTGCGTTTCGGTGATTATCTGAACTCGATCCCGCTACCGGCGATGCTGGGTGTTTTCAAGGCCGAGGAATGGGATAACTATGGCTTGCTCACCGTTGACTCAGCCCTGATCTATTCCATCGTCGACGTTTTGCTGGGCGGGCGTCGTGGTACGGCGGCCATGCGTATTGAAGGTCGTCCCTATACGACGATTGAACGTAACCTTGTCGAACGTATGATCCATGTGGTGCTTGGCGACCTTTCGGCTGCGTTTGATCCGCTAAGCCCGGTAACTTTCCGGTTCGAACGTCTTGAAACGAACCCGCGTTTTGCAACCATTGCCCGTCACGCCAATGCGGCGATTGTGGCCAAGTTGCGCATTGATATGGAAGACCGCGGTGGCCGGCTTGAGCTGCTGATTCCCTATGCGACGCTGGAGCCGGTTCGTGAACTTCTGCTTCAGATGTTCATGGGGGAAAAGTTTGGTCGTGACTCTATTTGGGAAAACCACCTCGCAAACGAACTGTGGCAAACCCATGTTAACCTGTTAGCAGTCCTTGATGAACAGGTGATGGCGCTGGGCGATGTGCTCAATCTGGAAGTTGGCAACCGTCTGGTTCTGAATACCAGTCCGACTTCACCTGTCGAGGTCCGCTGCGGCGATGTTCCGTTGTTCAAGGGCATGATGGGACGCAAGGGTGACCGGATCGCCATTCAGGTGCGTGATCGCGCGCGCATAAACGAGGAAGAGAAGTGATGGACTTCGCGTTCTATCTTGATCTTGTGATGATCGTGCTGCTGGTTGTGACGATTGTCTATGCCATCATTCTGAATCGCAAGCTCGCCGCATTCCGGCGCAGCCGGGAAGACATGCAGAACTTCCTGACAGCGTTCAATGCGGCCAATGAACGGGCGGAAACCTCGATCATGGCTCTCAAGGACATGGCCGAACAGTCAGGCGAAAAACTGCGCGAAAACATCGAAAAGGCCAGTGGCCTTAACGAAGACCTGAGCTTTATGGTCGATCGCGGTGAAAGCATCGCAAACCGTCTCGAAAAGGCTGCCAGTGATGTGAATGCTGTGCGCCGTTCGGGGGCGTCTGGTGCCGGGCAGGTGGCGGGCGGTGCTGACAGTGCGCCTGTGCGTTCGGGCAAGGGCAGCGGTGCAGGACTTGGAAGTATGATGGGCGGCGGCAAGGATCGCCACGATGTTATTGATGACCGGGACCGCCTCGGTGTGGAAACCCGTGCCGAAGAACTGGCTGCGCGCATGGTGGGCGAATTCGAGCGCGGCGGAAACGCGATGAGTGATCGTGACCGCGATGATGTGTCTCTTGGGGGATCATCTGCCGGATATGGTGATGCTGGTGGTGCAGACCCGTACGATCAGGACGAAGATGCCGGTCGCTCAGAGGCAGAGCGCGAATTGCTCGCGGCTTTGCGGTCCGTACGCTAGATTTGAAATTTGTTCGGGCTTCCGGTCCGGACTTGAGATCATGACATTTCTTTATATCTAAAGAGTGATCCGTCATTCTGATGGAATTAAAGATAATTGAAGCGTGAAGGAGCATGGGCACAAGATGCCTCATTGCTTAGGTGAATAGATGTCTGGTGTGCGTATCTTGCCATTGGTTGTTCTGGTTGGACTGATGGTATTGTCAATGCGGGTGGTGAACCTGTTTTCGGGAGGGGATGATGTCGTTGCGACGTCTGAGTCCCAGCCGACAGGTGTAAGCATGGTCCAGATGGCCCAGGCGCAGGCTCCTGCACCGGCAAGCGCACCTGCAGGACAGGATGCAGCTTCTCAGGCTGCGGGCCCCGGCCTTGATGATCCGGCGGCGATGACGATGGAAGGTACCCCGCTTGAGGGGGAGGCGAGCGCAAGTGATATTGCGCCGACCCTTGGCGGTGATCCGACCCTGTTTACCCAGGAAGAAATCGACCTTCTTCAGAACCTTTCGGTGCGCCGTGGCGAGCTTGATCGCAAGGAACAGCGCCTTGACGAACGCGAGAGCCTGATTGCGGCAGCCGAAGCCCGGATTGATGCCAAGATCGAAGAAATGAAATCCTTGAAAACGGCCATCGAAGGATTGGTCGAAACCAAGGAAGCCCAGGAAGATGACCGGATCAAGAAACTGATCAGCGTTTATGAGAAAATGAAACCGAAAGACGCTGCGCGGATTTGGAACGATCTGGATATGGATATCCTGTTGCAAGTGGCGCTGGGGATGCGCGAGGCCAATACTGCTGCTGTTCTGTCGCAAATGACGCCGGAACGTGCGCGGGCATTGACAGCTGAACTGGCATATAAGCAAGATATAAACATGCTGCCATTGCAATAGGGGTTACAAAAATAGGTTGGTTTCGATTTTCGTGCCTTTAAATAGAAAAACGGCCAATTTTTCGAGAATAGTCAATGTGATGGAATGATTTGATCTCTGGTTAAAAACCTTGATTAACCAATATTAAATATGTACATCACGATTATTAGGGGCCTTGTCTGTGTGCGTTGAAATATGCAGCAAGGGTGAGAGATCAGATAGCTGATGGAGTTGTGAATGGCCGTCGATCCGAATATGCCGATCCTGATTGTGGATGATTACAAAACCATGTTGCGTATCATCCGTAACCTTCTGCGGCAGCTCAACTTTACGAATATTGAAGAAGCGACAGATGGTAGCATGGCGCTTCGTAAACTGCGTGAAGCTCCGTTCAGTCTTGTGATTTCCGACTGGAACATGGAGCCGATGACCGGTCTTCAGCTTCTCAAAGAAGTCCGTGCAGATGCCAAGTTGAAGGACCTCCCCTTCATCATGATTACCGCCGAAGCCAAGACCGAAAACGTCGTGATGGCGAAAAAGGCCGGTGTCTCCAATTACATCGTGAAGCCGTTCAACGCCGAGACGTTGAAGGGCAAGATGAAAACGGTTATTGGCGATTTCTGATCAGGAGCGCGGGGCCTGCGTCCCGCGATACCGCTATGTCCAAAGCGTCCAAGGACGAACTCCGGAAGCTGCTTAATGACCTTCGAGCACGCCTTGATGGTGATGACCTGAAGGTTGAGCAGCTGTCTGATCTGATGGATCAGCTTTCCCGTTTCATGGGGGACGCGCCGTCTGACGATCAGAAACGCCTGTTTGGTGAACTTGATGAATTGTCCGGCATCATCCGCAAGATGAAGTCGGAGATTGCATCGCTTCGTCCGGACGATATCAAGGCCGAATATATCCCCAATGCCACCGATGAGCTTGATGCCATTGTGGATGCGACGGCCGGGGCAACCCACGAGATCCTTGACGCCATGGATGTGCTCGAAGAATTCGCATCGACCTTGCCCCCTGAACAGGGCAAGATTGTCACCGATGCGACCATGCGGGTTTATGAAGCCTGTAATTTTCAGGATATCACCGGGCAGCGCACCACCAAGGTGATCAAGGCCCTGAAATCCATCGAGGAACGCGTCGAGGGACTGGTCACCGCATTCGGCGACGAAATCGCCAAATACGCTGCCGCAAATCCAAAGCAGAAAAAAGAACCGGAAGGCGAGGAAGCTTTGCTCAACGGGCCTCAGCTTGAGGGTAAAGGCGTTTCGCAGGCTGACATCGACGCGATGTTCAATTAAGTGGCGTTGACATGGCGGAGATAGAGGACGACGGACCCACACCACCATCCCCCCCTGCCAACGGGGCTGTGGCGCTGTTTTTGGCTCTTTATCTTCTGCTGCTGGCGTTCTTTATTCTGCTCAATACCATTTCGACCTTTGAAGAGGTCAAAACGCGCGAAGTGCAGGAAAGCCTTTCCTCCGCTTTTGCCGCCATTCTGCCGCCAACAACCAGTTTGCAAACCGTGACCTCGATTGAGGGCCCGGTGGTTGCGGCAGAAGACATGCAGGAAAAGCTTGGTCAGTTGTTTGAGACCGCCATCAAGGTTGTCCGGGTCGAAGTCATTCAGCCCGGAAAGCTGATGGAAATCATCATGCATGTTGATCAGTTGTTTGATCCCAACTCCATCCTTATCAGGGAACGGCAGGCAAGCTTCATGAAGCAGCTCGCATCTGTCCTTGCCGATGATGAGGGCTATGCGTCCTATGAGATGGAAATGGTGATGGGCAGCCAGATTGAATCAAAAGGCGTGATCGAGATCGAGAACAATCTCCAGATCGCACGTGCCGGTTCCTTTGCACGAGAACTGATTGATGCAGGCGCGCCGGAAAATCATCTTTATGTCGGTATTGATCCGGGCGCGGATCCGTTTATCGCGACTTTCCGGTTTTTCTGGGATTTTGGCCCCAAAGAGCCACCAGCTCCGATTGAGAAAACCGGTGCGACCGGCACTGGTCAGAATGGCACCTCTACCAATGGCGGTACTGGTGCGGGGACAGGTGGGAACGGGGCGGCAAACGGGGCGCCTAGCCAGATGCTGATCCCGCCTAAAATGGCTATTCCGCTGCCGGGGGGCAATCAGCCCGCGGTGAACCAGCCCATTCCGCTTGGACCGCAGGCCGGAGGAGGTGGCTGATGAGTGATGAAGTCAAAAAAGACAACGGCCCAAGTGGCCCGCCGGTCTGGATGCTCAGCCTTGCCGATCTGATTTCGCTGTTGCTGACTTTCTTCGTGATGCTGTTTGCGATGTCCAAGGTCAAGATTGACCGCTGGGACGAGGTTGTTGATGCGCTGTCGCAAAGCATCAAGCCCGCTCCCAAGGAAGAAAATGACGAGCCGATGGCAAGTCTGAACATTCCGCGCGTTTATCGCAAACCGGCGATGAACCTAGATTATCTGAGTGCTGTGATTGACGACGCCATTGATGACAACCCGGTTCTCGGTGACGCCAAGATGTCGCGTGATGCCGACAAGCTGGTGATTTCGCTTCCCGGTGATATCCTGTTTGTCGCTGGCAGCTCTGAAATGACGCCAAAGGCCAAGCAGGCCTTGTTCGTGTTGGGCGGGGTATTGCGCAATATCGGGAACCGTATTGGTGTTCAGGGTCATACCGATCCGCGACCACTTAGCGGGCGAGGCCAATATGCCTCGAACTGGGAGCTGTCTCTTGCCCGTGCCGGTGCTGTTGCCAACGAACTGAAAAAATCAGGCTACACAGATTACATAAATATTTACGGATTTGCGGCATCAAGATACGACCAGCTTCCCAAGCTGCTTGATGAGGAGGCGCGCTTTGCAATGGCACGCCGGGTTGACATCGTCATCGAGCCTCATGGTGGAAGCGGGATCGGAGGCACGTAAGTATGGCAAAACTTGCCGTGCGCGTCCTGCTGGCGGTTGTTCTTGCGACCACCACGGCAATTTTGTTGCCCCTAGGCGGAATGCGCCCAGCAATGGCCCAGGCGGTTGATCCAGTTATCATCCGCTCCGGGCTGCATAGCGGTTATGGACGAATTGTTCTGCAATGGAGCAAGCCGGTCAATTACAGCGCCGAGATCATCGGCGACCAGCTTGTTGTGCGTTTTGACGAGCCGCTTGTTGCTTCCTTGCGCGGGGTGCTGACCCCGATTTCCAAATATGTTTCGGATGGGTTCTTTGATCCGGATGGTCGCACCGTCGCCTTTGTTCTGAGCGACGATTACGAAGTGCGCGCCTTTAATGTCGGAAGCAACGTTGTCCTTGATATTCTGGACAAGCAACCGCCGACACCGGTAGCTGCACCGGAACCGGCAGTACCATCGGTTCCGACCCCGGAACAAAAGCCGCAAATCACGCCCGCACCGACCAGCCCGGTTGAAACGGTGGCAACCGAAGATGCGACTGCTTCGGCAGATGCGTCAGCAGATCTTCTTGATGTTCGTGTCGGACGTCACCCGACGTTCTATCGGCTGGTTTTTGATTGGCCAACGCGTACGGATTATGCCCTGGAAGGCGATCAGGGATCGCAGACGGTTGCCTTTCAGTCTCCGGCGCGTATTGATGCCACGGGTCTGTCACGACGCCTGCCCGAAGGTGTGCGTATTCGCCAGGCCGCGACAAACCCGCTTGATGTTGTGATTGAAACCAGCCCGGCGCGCCAGCTGCGTCATTTCCGCTCGGGCAACAAGGTTGTCGTTGACATAATGGGCGCCCAGCGCGCACCCGCAAGTGAAACCGCACAGTCACGTTCAGCGTCGCCAGCAGAACCCCGGGACGAAGCGGTTGCCGTCGCTGCACCGGATGCCCCGGTCGCCCCGGCACAGCAAAATGAACAGCCGGATAGCCAGACCGGAACCAACACGCAGCCAGCTGCGTCAACCGGTGAGGTGCTGGACCCGAATTCACCCGAAGCACTGGCACGCGCAGCTGCCACCGGGCAGGGCAATGGCGGTAGCACAGGCGGGGTGCCGCAGGAACGTACCAGCATCGGTGAAATTCCGGTTACGGTTGAACAGACTACGACAGAACTCACATTGGGCTTCCCGTTTGGGCAGCCCGGCGGGGCAGCGGTGTGGTCGCGTGCCGGTTTCCTGTGGATGGCCTTTGATGTTCGGGCAAATCTTGATCTTGAAACCGTGCGTCAGGAAGCGTCACAGATCATCGGGGTAATCGAACAGATCGACAGCCCCTATGCCACCGTCTTGCGGATGACCATTCCGGACGGGGTTGGCCTTTACACAACCAGAACCGAAGTCGGTGACTGGCGTGTGACATTGCAGCAAGGCACCATGCAGCCGGTTGAAAAACTGGGTCCGTCGATTGAGCTTGATGACCAGACCCGTGCACGCCTGATTGTTCCGCTTGAAGATGTCGGGCCGATTGTCCCGATTGATGATCCAGAAGTCGGTGATACCCTGCGCGTTGTGACAACAACACAATCGGGTTATGGCATCGAGGTCGCCCTGAATTATCCGGAATTCGAAGTGTTGCCGTCCGTGCAGGGGGTTGTTGTTGCGCCGATGAATGAAAGTGTTCAGGTGGCCGGTCGTGATGACGGGCAGGCCGTAATTGTTACTGCCGCCGATGGCCTGAACATTTCACCCGAAGGCGCACGTCTGCTGGCTTCGGCAACCGGTGTGCGGGCAAGCACCGGTGATGGCCGTGAAGGTCTGATCTTTGATCTTGATACCTGGCGCCGTGGCGGACTTGATGATTTCAATGATGCCATTCGCGAGCTGCGCGGCAATATTGCCGAAAGCGGAGATGAACACCGCAACAAGGCCCGCCTTGAACTTGCGCAATATTATCTGGCCAACGGCCTTGGGCCAGAGGCCAATGCTGTTGTTTCCACAATGGAAGGCGACGATCCGCTGATTGCCCAGAAACTGCAATTCCGTGCGCTTAAGGCTGCTGTGAAGTTTCTGTATCGCGATTACGCCGAAGCGGAGCGTCTTCTTGAAGACGAACGGTTACGCGCCATTCCGGAAATGCAGTTGTGGCGGGCTGTGACCCTTGCTGCACTGGGGCGTCCGAATGAAGGTGCGCGTGATCTGCTTGAAAGTGTCCACATCCTTGATTTCTATCCGCCAGAGCTTCTGTCGCGGTTAGGGCCGCTTGCGACCGAGCAGGCCCTGATTGTTGGCAACCCGGAAGCCGGTATGGATCTGATCGACAAGATGCTGCTGACGGATGGACTTTCCGAGTCCAAGATCATGGATGTGCAATATCTTAAAGGGTTCTTTGAAGAAGAGGCCGGTGAACTCGAACAGGCGGTCGCCACCTGGGATCAGGTGGCCGAAGGAGATAACCGCAAGGCGCGCGCGCATGCAATTTTTGATCGTACCGAGCTTCTTATGCGTCTGGAACGCCTGACGATCGAAGATGCGATCGAACAGCTCCAGCAGCTGCGTTTTGCCTGGCGTGGCGACGGTTTCGAGATGGCGTTACTCAAACGCATTGGCGAGTTGCAAATCGAGAACAAGGATTTCCGCGACGGGCTTAATACGCTTCGTCAGGTTGCGATTTTCTTCCCGAACAAGCCGGTCGCAACCGAGGCGACTGACATGATGCATACCACGTTCGAGAACCTCTATCTCGGCGATGACATCAACAATATTTCGGCGATCAAGGCGGTTGCGCTTTATGACGAATTCCGCGAACTGACCCCGGCGGGCGAGAAGGGGGATGAATTGATCCGCAGGCTTGCCGACCGTATGGTCGATGTCGAGTTGTTTGAACGTGCCGAGGACCTTCTCGAGCATCAGGTCGATTTCCGACTGCAGGGGGTTGAAAAGGCCCGTGTCGGGGCCAGACTTGGTCTGGTCTATCTGCTTGATAGCAAGCCCGAGGAAACAATACGCGTCATTGACAATACGGAGACCCCCGATCTGTCCGACGAGCTGTCAACCCAGCGCCGTCACCTGAAGGCGCGGGCTTTGCTTGATACCGACCGGGGAGCTGAGGCAATTGCGTCTCTTGAAGGTGATTTTTCGAAGAATGCGGAGCTTTTGCGGGTCGATTATTATCGCCAGACGCGGGACTATATGTCGGCGGCTGAGACCTTCCAGCGTCTTGTCGGCGATGATGAAAAAAGCCCGACCGGTGAAATTTCGAATGAGCGCGCCCGCTATCTTTTGAACTGGGCGGTCAATCTTGCAATGGCTGGTCAGGAAAGAACACTTAACATGCTCAAACGCCGTTACGGCGAGGGCATGGCACAAAGCCCGTTCGCCGAGGCATTCAATCTGATTACGTCATCTCCGACGCAAGGCTTGATTGATTACCGTACCCTTGCCGACAAGGTCGACGAGGTTGAAAACTTTCAGGGCTTCCTTGCGACCTATCGCGACCAGTTGGAAAAGTCACAGCTTAGTGCTATAAATTAACGTTCGATAAATGTGTAACGTGGGTGACGTTCGCCAAAATGCGAGGTTTTCGCCCATTTTCTGCTGGTTTGAACGTGTGATTGCGAGTGTAGTGCTGTGATGGATCGTGCACTTAAAATGGTCTATTACGATGATGCGAATGTCGAAAAGGACATTTTTGCACAGCTTTCGCTTGCCCAGAAACATTTTCAAGGCGATGGAATGCCGCGCGACGAGTCTGCGACCCGTCGTATTCTGGACCAGATTCACCGCCAGAGCCGTGCATTTGCAGCCGTTTGCTATGGCTATATGCGTAGCAAGGGACTCGGTGTTTCCGAAGATCTGGGCGAGGGGCAGCAGTGGTATCGTGAAGCGGCCTACTGGTTCCATGAAGAAGCATCCTCTGGCGAACCGGTTTCGGCCAATAATCTTGGTTATCTCTATGCCAAGGGATTGGGCGTTCAGGAAAATGCCGAAACCGCCGCTCACTGGTTTGAAGAAGCCATCGAGTTCGGTTCGGTCGCAGCGCTTTATAATCTTGGTGTCTGCTATCTGAATGGCTGGGGCGTTGCCCAGGATGACGAAAAGGCAATCGAATATTTCGAACGCGCCAGCGACCTTAACGATCCGTCTGCGGCCAGCGTTCTTGCCTATCTTTATCTTGAAGGCCGCGGCGTGCGCCGTGATCCGGCAAAATCGTTTGAATTCAACATGCGCGCAGCACGCGCCGGCAGCATCGAAGCCGCATCCGCACTTGGCTATGCGCTGGGTGTCGGGCTTGGCGCGGAACGCAATATTGCCGAAAGCATCAGCTGGTTTGAGCTTGCCGCAAGCGAAGGCGATGCCTATGCGCAGGCAAACCTTGCGATGTATTTCTGTCATTCGCCGGATTTGAAGCTTTTCAATCGCGGCTGGACCATGTTGATGAATGCCTGCGATCAGGGCGATGCATCTGCGAAATATCAGATGACGCAAATCCTGATTTTCGGCGTGCCCCATCGCGAACCCGATTATTCCAGTGCGCTTGATCTGGCGATGGATCTGGCCGAGCTTGGGCATCCGGGCGGTTATCACCTGATCGGGGTGATGTATGAACATGGTCTTGGCGTGCCGGTTGATATGGCGCGTGCGGCCACCTGGTATGAACGTGCGGCCCGCAAGGGTTCCGCGAATGGTCAGGCAGCCCTTGGGCGTCTCTATGCGATTGGCAGTGGCGTCGAACAGGATAACATTCTTGCCTATTACTGGCTGCGGATGTCGTCACCGACAGAAGGCAGTCAGGCCCAGCGCGAGATGGGGGCAATCCATGCCCGCATGACAGAGCGTGAACGTAACATTGCGGAGAAATTCGTGGCCGACAACCCTGGTCCGCGCCGGGGCAGCTTTGGTCTGAAACCGCTGGAACAAGATGTATTCAAAACCGTCAGACGACGGTCCTGACGGTCTTGCGCACGATGTGCGTATGGGGATCTGGCAGCTGCCAGAGTGCCTGAGTCTAGGGAAGTAAAGGGGTGAAACCCCGAAAAAAGCCGCCAGCTTGTGCTTGGCGGCTTTTATCATTCCGGTCGATGCTGGGTTACCCTGGCTAACGCCCGAAACTTTCGACAAGCGATCCGGCAATCAGATACCAGCCATCGACCATTACAAAGAAGATCAGCTTGAATGGCAGGGAAATGATGACCGGTGGCAGCATCATCATCCCCATCGACATCAGGATACTGGCGACCACCATGTCGATGATCAGGAACGGAATAAACAGCAGGAAGCCGATTTCAAACGCGCGGCGCAATTCGCTGATCATGAAAGCCGGGATCAGGGAGCGCAGCGGAATGGTTTCGGGGGTGGTGACTTCAACGCCGGCCAGATTGACAAACAGCTGAAGGTCACGTTCACGCACCTGCGTCATCATGAAATCATGAACCGGTCTTACGGACCGCTCGAACCCTTCGAATTCGTCAATATTGCCGTTGATCATCGGCTGCAATCCCTCGTCCCAGACGCGTTCCAAGGTCGGCATCATGATAAACAGGGTCAGAAACATCGCCAGACTGATCAGGACCTGGTTTGGGGGAGATTGCTGAATGCCAAGAGCTGTCCTGAGCAGGCTGAGCACCACGATGATTCGGGTAAAGGATGTCACCATCATCAGGATGGCGGGCGCAATGCTCAGAACCGTGATCAGACCGATCAACTGAATAAGGCGACCCGATGACGTCACACCGGGGCCATCACCAAGATCAAAATTAAAGGTCTGTGCCTGAACCGTGTCGCCCCCGGCAATCAGTGCGATCAAAGGGATCAGCGACCAAGTCGCACACAAGGTCAACCAGCGCGGCGCGTGCCATCCTGTTTTGCCCGGTTGTGTCTTGGGGGCAGTGGGTGTCTTAAGGTCGGTGCGGCTCATGCAGGGTTGTTCCTGTCGTTGGTCGTCGGGCGCGGACCGGTCGGGGTTGCTTCGGGTATATCTGATGACGTATCGGCTTTGTCTTTTTCGGGGGCAAAGTCGGTGGTGGATGTGTCGATCAGATCAACAAAATGGGTGCCGATATTACGTTCAATCACCATATCGCCCTGCGGACCAAGCATGACAAGATGTTCGGTATCATCGCGACGCAGAAGAACAAGTCGTCTTTTTGTGTCGACCGGAACAACTTCAACCACGGACAGGCGACGCTTCGAACCCCGTCGGTTGATATTGCGCGCACCGGGAATAATCCGCCGTGCAACCAGTGCGAAGATGCCAATAATCCCCAGCACAAAAAGCAGAGCGGCAACAAACCGGTAATAGGCGCTTAAATCCATCAGGTCGCTTTCCCCGTGAACAATCCCGAACTCTGGTCAGAATGACCGATGTGATTGTTGTCTGTGTTTGCCATCGGTATTTCTGTTTACCGCGCCACCGACATACAGGCAAGTTGCCATCGAACAGATCATCGATGGCAGTTTGTTTGAAATCAGCCATTTGGCCGATCACGGCCTATTTGGTGCGGGCAGCCTGCGCATAGGCATTTGTTGCCTGTGCGGTGTTACTGATGCCGCGCAACTGGCGCTGAATATCGGAATATTCTTTTTGCATGTTGGTTTCGAGCTGTCCGAGTTCGTCACCAAGAGCAGCCAGAAGCGGCGCAATGTCGCTACGCTGTTCGGGACCCATGGCACGTGCCTGTTCACACAGATCGGCAATCCGGTGCTCAAGGGCCGATAACTCGACAACCTTGCCATCGTCCAGATATCTCTGTCCGGTCCGGATCAGGGACAGAACGCGTTTTAGATCCTTCTTGAACTGATCGGGCTTGAATTGTTCAGGGCTCATGACTGGCCTTCCCCGTTGCGATCAAAATTTCGATCAAATGATGTCGTCGCCTTGACCGTGTCTTGTGGTTCGGTCTTGCTGCGTGACGAACCACCGTAAATGCGGTTGATCCGATAGATGTAGTTCAGAATTTCGGCAACAGCCGCAAAGGCCTCCAGCGGGATTTCGCTATCGACATCGACTGCCATCAGAATTTCAGCAAGATCACTGTCCTTGCGGACCTTGATCCCGTTGGCAAAAGCGACTTGCAATATCTGTTCCGCAACGCTGCCTTCGCCCTTGGCACTTAGTATGGGGGCATTGTCACGTCCATGCGCATACCGAAGTGCGACGGCTTTCTGGCCATCTTCGCCCGGTGCCGCAAGATTGCCTGTCCTGCCTGCCGGTTCGTCGGTGATGTCATAGGTGGTTTTTTTCCCGCTCATACGACCCTTCAATTCAGGACGCTGTTGCCTGATCTCTTCATCAAGCCTCGACCATAGATCAGAGATGGTCAACAAATCGTTGTCGAACCAGCATCGGACAGTAGAGGAAATTCTCGAAGATAAAAAAGCGGGGGAGAGCCGGGTCGGGGGTCAATATCCTGGCTACCTGCCCGGAAGATGACGGTGCCTGTTGCCAGGCAAAAGATATATTACAGGCGCCGGTCATTCCGGCCTTGCCCGGATCAATCAGCTGTTACCGACATTCTCGTCGGTGTCTGCTTCTTTTTCGTTGGTGTCCTTGGCCGGACTGTTCACCCCGCCGAGATGGCGAATGATGTCTTCGCTAACGGCCGCCGAACGGTTTTCTTCCTGAATACGGTCATAGAGTTCGCGTCGAAGAACCTGAACATCTTCGGGGAAGGTAAAGCCAAGCTTGACGGTCTTGCCACGGACCTCAACGACGGTGACTTCGATATTGTCATCAATGACAACGGAGTCGCCAACTTTTCGTGTGAGATAGAGCATACAGTGTCCCGGTTTCGATAGATGGCAAACAAAATTTACCAGATCGGACACAATATGCCCGCTTTCAAACGCGGGGTCTAGTGCCCGCCGTTAATTGGGTGAAATGCCGTCAATTTCAAAGATCTTTTGGTCTTTGGCACGCTTCATGCATTTCAGTTTGCAAGGTCAATCGAGGCGGCAAAATCATCCGTCCGGGAGATCCGGTCCCGATGAGGGCGATGGCGTTAACGTCGGCTTTACCCGCGCGATCAATACTCGGAAAGCGCAGACAAGGAGCAGGAAATGGATATCGGCAAACTTGGCATGTTCGCCAACATGAAAGAAAAGATGGACTGGCTGACACAGCGCCAGGAAGTCATTGCGCAGAATATTGCCAACTCCGATACGCCAAACTACCGCGCCAGCGATCTCAAGAAATTCGACCCGAAGAATATTGGTCGTGACCGCCAGTTCATCCTTGCGATGGAGGCAACCACGCCGGGCCATAGTCAGGGGCTTCAAAAACCCCAGAACTTCAAGGATGAGGAAGTGCGCAAGAACTATGAAGTCGCGCCGGGCAAAAACGCCGTCATCCTTGAAGAACAGATGGTCAAGATGAACGAAAACCAGGTCGATTATCAGACCATGACCCGGCTGTATGCCAAACAGAAATCAATGTTCATTTCGGCCCTTGGTCGCGTGTAATCCGAAGCTGGAGAGTTAGAACCATGGAACTTTACAAGGCTTTTAAAATCTCGGCTGCCGGCATGCGCGCACAGGGAACCCGTCTTCGTATTGCTGCGGAAAACGTGGCCAACGCCGACAGTCTTCCGACCGCACCGGGTCAGGACCCGTATCGCCGCAAGCTTCTGACATTCAAGAACGTCATGGATCGTGAGGTCGGTGTCGAAATGGTCAAGGTCAATAAGGTAATGCCAGACCGTTCCGATTTTGGTATGAAGTACGAACCAAGCCATCCGGCGGCCAACGATCAGGGCTATGTTCAGACCCCGAATGTTGAAACGCTTGTTGAGATGATGGATATGCGTGAAGCGCAGCGTTCCTACGAGGCCAACCTCAATGTGATCCAGTCTTCGCGGAGCATGTTGCTCAAGACCCTTGATATTCTGCAATAGGCAGTCGATATCCAAAGACAGTTAAGACGCTTAAGGAACAAGACCCATGGTCGCCAGCTTCAACGATGCCATTTCTGCCTACCGCAATGCGGCCTCGGGCAAGACCAATACCGTTGCGGAAACCGTAACCGGCACCGGTACGAAGGTGAATCCGGGGGAAAGTTTTGCCGACATGGTTCGTGGTGCTGCTCATGATGCGCGCGCGACCATGGCCAACAGTGAACAAATGACCCAGAAGGCCATCACCGGTGACGCGGAACTCCATGAAGTTGTCACAGCGGTTTCGGCAGCCGAGGTAACCCTGCGTACTGTGGTCTCGGTTCGTGACAAGGCTGTTGAAGCCTATCAGAGCATTTTGAACATGCCGGTCTGATCTTTTATGTGATCGACATCCTGTGACAGAACCGCACGTCAATCGTGCGGTTTTTTGTTTTGGGCAGTCGGGGATACAGGAAATCATGGCAATCATGTCGCCAAATCCTGTATGAATAACAGTGGTACTTCAATGTACTGCGTATGAAGGCAAGGCGGGAAGACCGATGGATCAAGCTGAAATCATGGATGTGGCCTATGACGCGGTGTGGACACTGCTGAAGGTGACCACGCCGTTGATGCTAATTGCGCTTGGTGTCGGTCTGATTATTGCGCTGTTTCAGGCCCTGACCCAAATTCAGGAAATGACACTGACCTTTGTTCCGAAAATCCTGGTGATTTTCATTGCGCTTCTGGTGTTGCTGCCGTGGATGATCACGGAGATGACCGAGTTTATGGGGCGGATGGTCGATCATTTCATCGGGTTACCCAATTAGCGACGAAACGGGGATTCTGGCCCAGAGCGCGTCCGGAACGCTTCTGATGCAAGGCGGTCAAAGACAAGATGGATCTTCAGGAGCTTCTTACGCTTAATGTCTATGTCGTCCTGATGACATTCGCCAGGGTGGGGGCGGCGTTTGCCTATATGCCCGGCATTGGTGCGCGTTCGGTTCCTGCGCGAGCACGTCTTGTTTTTGCGTTCTGGGTTGCCGTGGTGATTTCACCGCTTGCCGGGCCGTTATTCCCGCCACAGCCGGCCGATGCGCCGTCGCTTTTGCTTGTGATCGGTTATGAGGTTACGGTCGGGCTGTTTTTTGGTCTGTTTGCCCAGGTCATGATGGCAGGTATTCAGACAGCCGGGTCAATTATTGCCTATCTGTCCTCGATGGCGAACGCCTTTACCGCTGATCCGCTTTCCGGGGCGCAAAGTGCGGTGACAGGCAACCTTCTGATGCAGATCGGTCTGGTGTTGCTGTTTGCGACCGGGATGGATCATCTGATGATCCAGGCCGTTTTCGAAAGCTATACACTGTTCCCGCCGGGGGGCGTCCTTCCTGTCGGCGACATGAGTGAATTCTTTTCAAGGGCATTGAACGACAGTTTTGTGATCGCAATGCAGATGTCGGCTCCTTTTCTGATCGTTGCCATCTGTCTGCAGGTTGCCTTGGGTTTGCTCAACAAGCTGATGCCGCAACTGCCCGTATTCTTTGTTGCGATGCCAATTCAGATTGCGCTGGCCTTGCTTTTGTTGACCTTGGCCCTGCCATCCATGATGATGGCCTATCTTGGATATTTCGAGAACGGGCTTGAGGCGTTTCTCAATCCGTAAGGCGTGATTGGCCGGTAAGGTTCCGGTATCCGCCCAGCATGAGTGTATGCATGGCAGAAGAAGACGACAGCCAAAAGACAGAAGACCCCACAAGTAAAAAGCTTGAGGATGCCCGAAAAAAGGGTCAGGTACCGGTTTCCAAGGAAGTCGGCAACTTCATGCTGTTGTTTGGTGGTGGTCTGGTCATCCTGATGATGGGGCCAACCATGGCCCAGGGGGTGCGTGACCTTGCTGTCGGCTTCATCGAACATCCCCATATGCTCGATGTTTCGAATGCCGGGATACCCTTGTTATTCAAGGACGTCATTCTGGGCATGTTATTGGTTTTGGGTATTCCGTTTGTACTTTTGGTCTTTTTTGCTGCCGCCGGCCATATCATGCAAAACGGCATTATTGTTGCGACGGAGCGTATCGAGCCAAAACCTGACAAGCTTAATCCGCTCAACGGGCTCAAGAACCAGTTTTCGCTAAAAACTCTGGTCGAGTTTGTGAAAAACGTCAGCAAGATTGTGCTTGTCGGGGTGGTGCTCACTCTGGTGATCATGCCCGAAATGCTGGATATTGAGCTGTACCCCCAGATGTCACTCGGTCTGACGCTTGAACGGCTTTACGACATGATTGTGATCTTGCTGATCGCGACAATTTCTCTGACAGCGGTGATAGCCGGGCTCGACTTTGCCTATCAAAGGTACGAGTTCAACAAGCAGATGAAAATGTCCAAGCAGGAAATCAAGGACGAATATAAACAGACCGAAGGTAGCCCGGAAATCAAGGCAAAGGTCCGTCAGATCAGGATGGAACGCGCCCAGAAGCGCATGATGTCAAACGTGCCAAAAGCCGACGTTGTCATCACCAACCCGACGCACTATGCGGTCGCCTTGCAATATGATGTTGGCGCGATGGCAGCCCCGGTTTGCGTCGCCAAGGGGCAGGACAATATCGCGCTTAAAATCCGTGAAGTTGCCGAAGAGCACAAGATCACCATCATGGAAAACCCGCCGGTGGCACGCGCGCTGTTTGCAACCGTCGAAGTCGATCAGGAAATCCCGCCAGAACACTACAAGGCCGTGGCCGAGATCATCTCCTTCGTCTTCCGTCAAAAAGGCAAGAAGCTGGGCTAGGGATCGTAACAATGGTGTGCGCTGTCTGCGTCGAGTTTGATGCAACCAAACTTGACGCAGCACAGGTCAAGCGTCTGGCGTGCCAAAAGACAAAGCATCGCAACGGGCTTGCATCGTTGCGGGTGCCCGACACTCTGATGAACAGGCAGGGCCGGAAATGGTTCTGCCTTTTTGCTTTTTGATCAGGGGGGGGTCCTGTTGCTGACGGAAAGGGTGGCCGCGCGAGATAAGGGTGTCGGCAAAACTTGCCGGTAGCCAGTCGCGTGATAACCAGCTAAAAGTATAGACTATTTTGATAAGTTATTGTCGTTAAAGGCGGTCGCGTGCTGTTTCGGGGGCTCATCCTTGCTGTAAGTGTCGCATTCGTTGTGTTTGTCTTTGTCCTGATGGATGTTCTGGCAAAGGCAGGCCTTGATGCGCGTTTAATGTGGATCATCGGTGCGATGGTCACAGGTGTTGCCATTATTTCGGTGGCGGCACTGGCCCTGTCTGCGCGGTGGCGCAATGGCGGTCATTCCGAACTTGGACCGCTGATTTCCGGTTTTGGCAAATCCGACATCGGCATTGCGCTGATTGATGCCTATGGCCGCACCCTTTATGCCAACGCTGCCTTCTCACGCAAACTTGGTATCGAACCCGGATCGGACATGTTGTCCGCGCTTGAAGCGCGCCTGTCGTTTCTGGGGATCGGGAGTGACGATCTGGCCGAACTGCGCACACGTGCAATGCGTGGTGAGAGCGGTCAGATGTTTGTTGATCTGTCGCGTTCTGAAAAGTTCGAAGCCGATAACGCAACTTCCGAAGATGCTGCCGCGCCTGACGGCGGCGAAGCAGAAAATACTGACGTCGATAACAGGGTTGATGCAGCCAAAAATGCGGAAGCGGGAGCAGTTGTCTGCCTGCGCATTTCCGTGACCGAGGCAAATGCCCGTGCCGGTCAGATGCTTTGGACGGTTGATGGTGTTGATGGCTCTGTCATGTCGGAAAGCGGTGCTTCGCTGTTGCTGCCATCGACCGAAAGCCAGCCCAGCTTTGCCCTGTCTGCGCCGATTGCGCCTGAAATGGTGTCGAGCTTGCCGGTTGCCCAGGCCGCGGGCGGGTTTGAGCATGCCGATCAGATGATTGAACGGCTTCCGGTCGGGGTATGCGGGCTGGATGAAGAAGGCCGCATTCTTTATCTCAACCGTCGTCTGGCAAGCTGGCTTGGCGGGGAACCCGAAGAGTTCAATGACGGTACGGTCGAACTGGCTGACCTGATTGTTGGCGACGGGATCAACGGTGAAGTCAAATTCAAGGTGTCTGGCGGTGAACCCATTCGCTGCTTTGTGACCCATTCGATCAATGCACCGGGTACAGGCCCGGTCCGCAGTCAGGCCGTGATCTTCCCTGATCCGATGCCAGCCCATGAATGGGAACACGCCCTTGCCGAGACCGAGCGCCGGGTGCGCTGGTTCTTTGATGAAAGCCCGCTTTCGATCGTTCTGGCTGATATGTCGGGCACGGTGACCGATGCCAACCGTGCATTTATGCAAACCGCCGGGCAGAACCATTCCAATGTCGTTGGTCGCTCGATCCTTGAGCTGATCCTGCCCGAGGATCGTGATGAAGTGGCCCGCTATTTGTCCAAGGCCGTGATGGGCATGGGCAAGGGCGGTCAGATCGAAGCCCGCCTTGCAGGTGCCCGAGGGGTGGCCGCGCAGATTTATCTGCAACGTGTGGCGGGCCGTTCAGGCGAAGCCGGGGCGCTGCTTCTGAACTTCCTGGATACGACCGAACAGAAGAACCTGGAAGAACAGTTTGCCCAGTCCCAGAAAATGCAGGCTGTCGGTCAGCTTGCCGGTGGGGTGGCCCATGACTTCAACAATCTTCTGACCGCGATGATCGGGTTCTGTGATCTGCTGCTATCGCGCCATGGGCCGGGTGATCCGAGCTTTGCCGATATCATGCAGATCAAACAGAATGCCAATCGTGCTGCCAATCTTGTCCGGCAGCTTTTGGCGTTTTCCCGTCGTCAGACCCTGCAGCCGAAAATCATCAATATCACTGACGCGCTTGCAGAAATGTCGAACCTGCTGCGTCGTCTGATTGGCGAGAAGATTGATCTTAAAGTCACCCATGGCCGTGACATTGGTCTGGTCAAGGTCGATCCGGGCCAGCTTGATCAGGTGATCATTAACCTTGTCGTCAATGCGCGCGATGCCATGGCGGGTGAGGGCGGAACGCTGACGGTTCAGACCAGCAGCGAGATCGTCGATGAACCGACAGCAACCGGCACCGAAGTCATTCCGCCGGGCGATTATATCGGCATCAAGGTGACCGACACCGGCATCGGCATTCCCAAAGACAATCTGACCCGCATTTTCGAGCCTTTCTTCTCGACCAAGCAGCGTGGCGAGGGGACCGGTCTTGGTCTTTCGACGGTTTATGGCATCGTCAAACAGACTGGCGGCTTTATTGCGGTCAATAGCGAGGAAGGCAAAGGCACGACCTTTACCATCTATCTTCCGCGCTATGAGGCGACCGAACAGGAACTGGCCGAAACCCAGGCCGTAACCGAAGAAGCCCCGTCACGCGATCTGACCGGGACCGGTGCGATCCTTCTGGTCGAGGATGAGGATGCAGTGCGGACCTTTGGCGCGCGTGCCTTGCGCAGCAAAGGCTATGACGTGCTCGAAGCCAATAATGGTGAAAACGCGCTTGAGGTCCTCAACAAGACCGACAAGACCATTGATCTTGTGATTTCCGATGTCGTCATGCCCGGCATTGACGGCCCCAGCCTGATCCGCATGCTGCGCGAGAAAAAACCGGAGCTCAAAGTTATCTTCATCTCGGGCTATGCCGAAGATACCTATCGCGACGAGCTTGACGAGGAAAACGGTGTGCATTTCCTGCCCAAACCTTTCTCGCTCAAGGATCTTGCGACCAAGGTCAAGGAAGTCCTCTAATCACAAAAAAGGCGACCAGCATGTGGTCGCCTTTTTCTTTTGTTCTTCGGCGTGATCTTGTCACGGGATATCGGGCATTTGGGCGCGCGGGCGCATCCAGGCGGGCACAAGATTCAAGACCAGTGCGCAGCCAACCATGATCGTGATCCCGCCTGCGAACTGCATGGCGGAAAGCTTTTCATCAAGTACGGTGGCACCAATAAATACCGCGATCACCGTCACCAGAAACTCCACACTGATAGCCCGTGTCGGGCCAATGGATGCGACCAGTCGGAAATAGACGATATAGGTGCAAACACTCATCAGCACGGCCGCGATGATCAGATACATGTAGTCTTCTGCGACCGGTGTGCGTTCAAGCGGTACGGCAAGGATCAGTGGCAAGGTCATCAATCCGCCAGTCAGAAATGCGCCGATGGTGGTTTCCCAATTGCCCGTTTCGCGCAAGTGACGGCTGGCATAGTTGCTGCCAAAGGCGGCGCAGAATGCAGCAAGGACGGATGCCACACATCCCAGTGCAAATTCGGTCGTAACCGGAACAGCTGGAAAACCAACCAGAAGCACTATGCCGCCAATACCCAGAACAAGACCGGCAAAGCTTTGACGGGTGGCGCGTTCAAGGCCCCAAAGCTGGCTGATGATCATGGAAAAAAGTGGAATGGCGGCAACAAAGATCGCCGCCATGGCGGTTCCGATCCGCGGGGCGGCATAAGACAGCCCGATCAATTGTCCGGCAACCGTGGTTGCCCCGACAATGGCAAACGGACGCCAGCCAGCCGCGAAATCCAGCTTCCGACGAAACAGACGGGCCAACAGATAAAGCGATCCGGCAGCGATCAAAGCGCGGAACGTGACAGCGCCCACCCAGCCAAAGGCTTCAACGATTTTGATAACAACAAGGAATGAAAATCCCCACACGATGGCAAGGAACAGGTAACGGGCAATATCCCCGAATTTCATTTGGTCGACGTCCGGCGTTGGGGCACCTTCATCCGTCAGGGATGTGGCGCGACATTTTGAAAGACCGGGGACGTGTCATGGTGGTGGCGCAGGCCCCGAAATTGCGGCAGGTCACCGCGACGCGATGGTGCGTGGGGCAATGGATTTGGTCAAGCGCGAAAAGACATCATGATGTCGTATTTCTAGATATAGCCAAATGACCGCAGCCGTCCTATCCTGACGAACAGCAAATCAGAATCGCTTGATAGAATGTAAAAGGTGTCGCTGAAATCGTGACGATTTGTTTGGGCCGCCATAGCCGGGAAAGCGGACGCCGTGCGACAAACAAGGTGACGCCAAATCACAAACGCGGTTTCGAACGAAACTGTGTTTTTGCAGCATACACTTTGCTCGGGCTGGTTTTGTCACTGGCTTTTATGTCACCGGTTCAGGCTGATCAGGTTTGTCTGCGTATTGCATTGCCGGAAATTCACGTCGATGAGCAGAAACTGGAACTGTATCGTCAGGTGATGGAAGATGCCGGTCTGTGTGTTCGTCCCGTCGCATTGCCACAAATAAGGGCCTTTTCCGAGATCCGTTCCGGGGAAATTGATGGTGTGTTTGCCGCGCGGGATGATCTTCCCGAACAGTTTGACGTGCCGATGGTGCATGGTGAGGTCGTTCTTGGCAGGCTTAAAGGTTTTCTGGTCGTACGCAACGGCCCGATAGCCGACATCCAGGATCTGAACAACGAGGTTCTTGGCGTGCCATTAGGCGCGACCTGGCCAGAGAAGCTTATTGCGAACTATCCGAATGTCGCCAAAGTCCCCAAAGGGGCGGATATGCTAAAGCAGATGCTTCAAGAAGGGCGGATTGATGCCATGTTGCTTGACGCCTATTCGCTGGAAATCTCGGGGGGTGTTCCCGACGGGTTTAAGGCTGTCCCCGTTGACGAGTTCCTTGTTTATAGCTGGCTGAAAGCAGAATTTGCCTATTTGATGCCCCGGTTTGACATGGCAACTGCGAATTATCTTCGGATCGTGAATCCCTAGGCCGCGACGCTACAAAGCCATGTGATGTGCGCGATGTCCCGACTGGATATTTTAAATCCATGGTAGTGATTTAGATTTCTTGCATGTTTGTTTCGTTTTTATCTATAGTTGAATCCGGTTGGCGGTAACATTCCGCCGACAAGACCAAAAAAGAATACGAACAGGTCCGGTACTCAATAAATGAAGACCGGAAAACAGGCGAGAAACAGTACATGGACAAGGTTCGATAAATGAACCTGTCGTGATGCTGGCTTGGGGGTAAGAATGGCGAAACGCACGTCGACCGGGATCGCACGATCCTGCATGGTGGCTATTATTTTTATCGTGGCCTTGTTGCTATCATTTGAATTGCTACCGTCTGCGCAGGCAGATGGGATTGATGCGCCAGCATCCTTCGTGACCGTGTCAGAACATAATTGATTCCGACAGGTGTCCGGCGCAATTACAATGGCTTTGCCTTCCCGGTTGTGCCATACAGACAATCATATGTGTGCAGTCGGCACCAAGGGCATGTGAACACCGACAACCAGAACAACTGAATTCCTTGCCTGATACGGAGCTGATCTGCTAAGTGCCTGATCCAAAGTGATTGAGAAGGTTGAGACCGGAGTTGCGTTGTTGCCGTTATCGTCCGTTGCCCGGGTTTTTCTGGCCTCGTTAGTGTGCTTGACCTTTATGTCGTCAGCACAGGCGCGCAACTGTCTGTCTTTATCTTCACCAAACGACTATCTTGGCTTGAAAATCGGCGAAGAGCTTGAACATCTTTTTGCCCTGCAGAGTCCCTGTTTCATTGTCAGTTACAATCCGTCTGCCAGATCTGCACAAATGCTGCTTGATGGTGAAGTGGATGGTGAATTACTTCGGATAGAAGGGTTCGAGCCATACAAGACAGCAGGCATGGCTATGGTGCCGGTTCCCCTGATCATCGGTGAGGCCATTCTTGTCACCCGTGATTTCAAGGTGTCAGCGATTGAAGATATCTCTCAGGCTACTCTCGGGATACGTCGCGGCACAGAATGGTCAGATAGTTTGTCGCAAGGCCATGAAAACAGGATCACTGTGCCGAGCTACGAATTGATGGTCGAGATGTTCAAAAAGGGTCGTATTGATGCCTTTCTGATCGATGATCTGAACCTTCGCGAATACAGGGATACACTCGCCGGGGTGAACAAGGTCGTCCTGAAACAGAGCGGTGTCTATATCTGGCTTTCCAAAGAACATGAAAATCTGGTGCCGGACGTCGCCCGTATTCTGCGTGAATTTTACGCCCAAGGACATTCATTCGCAGGCCTGTAAGCTTAGATATTCCTTACATTTCCGGTGTGCGTGTGGATTGAGGATCAGCTTCAATCGCCTGATTTGAGCCCAGATGGGTGATGTCGATCGGGGCGTTCTGGTTCTGATTGGCGTAAACACGCCCAAAGAAATCCGACAGCTGCTTGGCGACATCTTCGGGATGGCTGACCTGATGCAGGGTGAAGGTATGCCCGATCCGGTCGGTGATATGCAGATCACCATAATCAAAGATATTGCCGACAACACTTTTGCTGATGCGGGTGGATTTGATCGCCTCGAACCCGCGATCATCCTGATCTTTGCGCAAAACACCGCTGCGCGTGACAATCCGGTTATTGGTAATGACGCGTTCAAAAAAGAACAGATCACGGATCGCGGTCAGGGGCAAAAGCAGGCTGTCTTTTGCGGCCCGTGTTGAAACACCAAGGACGCGGCGCAGGATGCTCCAGACAATCGAAATGGCAGCCAGGATCAAACCGATCAGGGCAAAGGAAAAGACGAATTCATATTCCTCCCAGATCCGGTCAAGGGCGGCAAATGCCTCCGGCCCGGTCAGAAGGCTCCGGAATTCCGGCATCAGGAAATTGTAAATCTCACGCCAGTGATAGGACGCATAGATCAGGGCGGCAATCCAGATGATCTTGATCAAACCGGGGACGAGAACCGACACCGCCGATATCGGCAAATCCATGATCACGACTTCACCGTCATGAAGGTATCGGCGAATTCCCTTGAACGGTTTACCGTTGCTGTCTTTTTGTCGGGCCTTGGTCATGCTTGGATCCTTACATGCGTGATTTCATGAACATACGATGCATGCAGAAATTCGCAAGAAGTTGCGACCGCGATGCCGTTAGCCCCGATAATTCAGATTGCAAACGCCCCCGAATTTGCGCTTATGGATAGCTGGCCACCAACGCCCGAAGCCGGTCAAAAGTCCGGTATGATATAAATGACAGGAAACGCGCCCCATGATCCCCCTGTTTGGTGAGGCAGCCGCCTTTACCGCCGCCCTGTGCTGGGCAACATCAAGCATGATCTTTTCCAATATTGGCGGCAAGGCCGGGGCCCAGACGGTCAATCGCGGGCGGTTGGCCTGTTCGATTTTCTGTCTGACGATTTTGCATTTGCTGCTTGAAGGATCCCCCTGGCCTGCGGCCGTAAGTTGGGAACAGCTTGGCTGGCTCAGCCTGTCTTCCATTGTCGGGCTTGTTATCGGGGACGCCATGCTGTTTCAGGCCTTTGTCCTGATCGGGGCGCGGCTTTCGATGTTGTTGATGTCGACCGTGCCGATCATGGGGGCAGTTCTGGCATGGTTGCTGTTTGACGAAACTCTGCGCCCGATTGAAATTGCGGGCATCGCCTTTGGCGTCAGTGGTGTTCTGATTGTTATTCTTGGTAAAAAGGGGCGACCTGTCGGCCTCGGCAGGCGCAACTATGTTCTGGGGATTTTGTTCGGGCTTGGCGGGGCGATCGGGCAGGTCGCCAATCTGATCACCGCGAAATATGCATTGATTGATGGCTATTCCGCCTTGTCAGCGACCTGGATCAGAACGCTGGTTGCCGTCATTGTCATGTGGGGCATTGCCATCCTTTTGGGTCGGGTGCGACGGACCGTTACTGCCTGTATTGCACCTGATGTTGGCAAGTGGTTGCTGCTTGGGGCGTTAATCGGGCCTGCTATCGGGGTGTGGCTGTCGATGGCGGCGGTTCAGAATGCCAATGTCGGGATTGCCTCGACATTGATGGCTTTGCCGCCAGTCTTGCTGATCGTCTATGAAGGACTGGTCATGCGCAAGCCGGTCGGCTGGCAGGCCGTTGCTGGAACCTGCCTTGCCTTTGCCGGTGTTGCACTATTGTTCATGCATTGACAGTTTTTTCCAGGCATGTTGGCGCCAGATCAGCAAGCCGCCAAACAGGTTGGCCAAAAGGCTTAACCCGAACAGGATATCTGCCCAAAGGGGCAGGTCAAACAGCGCAGAGGTGCCTTGCATTGCATTGGATGATGCATGTTCGGTTTGTTCGGGGTTCGGTGCGCTGTCCGGCTGATGGCTGAGTTGCACGATATGCCCCATGCCGTCAGCGACCTTTAAGTGCCATTTCCCGGCGGGACCGTCCGTTTCTGAGGCGGGGTCTACGGCAAAGGCGAAATGGCCGGTCCGGTCTGTACGCGCCTTTTGCCAGATTTTCCCGTCCGGAGCGGTAATAACAATTTCGGCAAAAGCCATCGGGCTTCCGTCGGTATAGCCAAAGCGATAGCGAACCGTCGTATTGCTATCGACCAGCTGCCATCCAGCCCCATGGGCAAAAGCATCTTCTGGTCCGGCAAAAAGCAGGACCAGAAGAACTGGCAGCCATCGAAGAGGGCGTGCGAACATTATTCCTGACCATCCACATAGAAGCTCAGCGTGGCACGCAGGTTGTGAACCCGAACATCTTCTTGCGGGTCGGAAACGTCGGCTGCCACACGAACAACCCAAAGACCCGGTGACGAAATGCGGACTTTGGCAATTGCACTGCCGCGCTCGTCGGTGAGTGTTTCACTGTAATAGGCCCAGGATGACGGGGTATCGGTGAACCCGGCATAGGTCGCAAGAACAGTTGTCGTTAAAGGGTGGCCATCCAGCAGAATTTGAAACTCGGCATCGGCCCCGATTGCGGTTTTGCGCGGATCGGCAAGCGGCACGATTTCAAGTTTGTCACCAAGTGATGCGGTGATGAGGCCGTTATCTTGTGACCAGCCAACCAGGTGTTTGGCGAATTTTTCATACCGCGTTGATGTGATTGCATCGGCATGCTGATCAAGCCCGCCTTCAAGCCAGCCGTCAGGCGTTTGCGACCACACGACCGGAAGGCGATGGCTATGGAGCCAAGCTGATTGATCAGGATAGGTAAAGGACGCCACAAGATTGGGGGCATCGGGGTTTGTGACCACTTCAAGGTCGGTTTTTCCCGCTGGTGTGATCAGTTGGGCGCGCACATGGCTGGTGGCTTCGGCCTCTTCGGGAATGCCGAACTGATGGGTCGAATCCATCGTCAGGACCGCACTGCTGCCGGGGGCGACATCTGTCTGGCTCGTGCTGGCAATGAATTCATGGGCTGCCGCTGCACTGCCCAAAAGGCATCCGGTCGCACCAATTATCAGGGCGCGTGCGAACTTTGATTGAAACATCTGCTATCCTTTGGGAAATTAGGTCTGTAAAACAGGTGGTATGAATTTTTCAAAATTGTTCATACATGTCAAGACGATGATTCTGAAAGGGAATTGCCATGACCCGCGTGACGGTATCGATTGAAGACGATCTGATGGAGGCCTTTGACGCCTTCCTCGAAGGCCGTGGCTATACCAATCGGTCCGAAGGGTTCCGCGATCTGATCCGGGAAAAGCTTCAGAACACCAAGCTCAACGAGGATGCCGACGGCGTCGGTATCGCCGTTCTGAATTATGTCTATGACCATGAAGAACGCATGCTGGCATCCCGTCTGATGAGTACCCAGCATGAACACCACAACCTGACGGTCTCGACGGTGCATTTCCACATTGATCACGATACCTGTCTTGAAAGCGTGACCCTGCGTGGTGCGTTATCGGAAATTCGGACCTTCGCCGACAAGGTTCTTGCCCAGCCCGGTGTCCGTCACGGACAGCTTTATACGGTTCCGGGCGAACTGCATGTTGAAACCCATCATCATGGCAATGATCATCATGGTCATGCGCATAAGCACGAACACCTGAAAATCACCAACTAAAGCCAGGTTTATTATCCGGAAATGCTGCACCCCGACCGAATTCTGGTCGGGGTTTTTGATTCTGGCGATAAATTCTGGCATCGAAGAGAAAAAGAACAAACTTGCAACATCCGATTTTTTATGAGAGTGTTCGCATTATGTTCTCAAACGTTCTGCTGACGTGAACAGGGAAAACAGTCTGTCTGGGCAGCAGGTTCTTCAAGCGGTGGCGTTCCGCATTATAGGTCCGGGGAACCGCCTGCGTTGCATCCTACCCGGCCCTGTGGAATAAGAGAGTTCGAGCAATGATTCAGACCGCGCTGCATTTGGTGGATAAGGATACTATGGATAAGCAGAAGGCACTCGAAGCCGCCCTTGGGCAGATCGAACGGGCATTTGGCAAAGGTTCGATCATGAAGCTGGGTCAGCGGGATAGCGCCGTTGACATTTCAGCCATTTCGACCGGTTCACTCGGTCTTGATATCGGTCTTGGGATCGGCGGTTTGCCGCGTGGCCGTATCGTTGAAATTTATGGTCCGGAAAGTTCGGGTAAAACCACGCTGGCCCTGCACACCATTGCCGAGGCGCAAAAACTTGGCGGGACCTGTGCCTTTGTCGATGCGGAACACGCGCTTGACCCGGGCTATGCCCGCAAGCTGGGTGTGAATACCGACGAACTTCTGATCTCGCAGCCTGATGCCGGTGAACAGGCTCTTGAGATTGCCGACACGCTGGTCCGTTCCGGGGCGATTGATGTTCTGGTCGTTGACTCGGTTGCTGCCCTCGTACCGCGTGCCGAGCTTGAAGGCGAGATGGGCGACACCCATGTTGGTCTGCAGGCCCGCCTGATGAGCCAGGCCTTGCGTAAACTGACCAGCTCGGTTTCGCGGTCGAACTGTATGGTGATCTTCATCAACCAGATCCGTATGAAGATCGGTGTGATGTTTGGCAGCCCGGAAACCACCACCGGTGGTAACGCGCTTAAATTCTATGCCTCGGTTCGTCTTGATATCCGCCGTATCGGCCAGATCAAGGATCGTGACGAGGTCGTTGGTAACCAGACCCGCGTCAAGGTCGTCAAAAACAAGATGGCACCGCCCTTCAAGCAGGTCGAATTTGACATCATGTATGGCGAAGGCGTCTCCAAGATGGGCGAAATCCTTGATCTTGGTGTTAAAGCCGGGATTGTCGAGAAGTCGGGTTCATGGTTCTCCTATAACTCGACCCGGATCGGTCAGGGCCGCGAGAATGCCAAGACCTTCCTGCGCGAGAATCCGGAAATGACCCAGGAAATCGAAAAGAGCATTCGCGAGAGTGCCGGTCTGATTGCCGAAAGCATGACCAATATGAGCGAAGATGAACCGGTCAATGACGATTGATCGAGCTGGTTTTTCAGCTTAGTTTTCCAAAGGACGGGCCGTGATTGCGGTCCGTCCTTTTGCTTTTGGACGTTAACATAGCTGCCACCGGTCAGGAGCCCCGCCATGATCACCTGCTATCTGAAATATATCATCGACAGCCATAAAATCCCCGAGTTCGAGGAATATGCCAAACGCTGGATTCCCATCGTCAACCGCATGGGCGGCACGCATCATGGCTATTTCCTGCCCCACGAAGGGGCCAGTAATGTCGCCTATGCGTTGTTCAGCTTTCCGAGCCTTGCCGAATATGAAGATTATCGAACTCGCATGGCTGATGACGGGGAATGTCAGGAAGTCCTGAATATGGAAGTTCGGAACCGCTCGATCATTTCCTATGAGCGCAGCTTCATGCGCCCGGTAATGGCTGACGACGGTAAAAAGGGATACCCTACAGGGTCAGTCAGCTTGTGACTGTTGTTGCCACTGGCTGGGCGTCTTGCCAGTAATGCGCAGAAATTCCCGATTGAAGTTTGACTTGGTGTTAAAGCCACTCGAAAGCATGGCCGTTGTCACATTCTGACCGCGGCCAAGTTCGTTGCAGGCATGTTCGATCCGGAATTTGTTGATATAGCGCGATACGTTTTCACCGGTCGTGGCGTTGATCGCGGCCGAAATCTGCTTTAGCGGTATACCCATACGCCGCGAAATGCGCGCAAGTGTCAAATCCGGGTCGAGATAAAGCCGCTGCCCCACCAATAAATCCTCAAGCTGGATCATTGTGGATTTGTGTTCTGTGATGTCGACGTTTCGGGGAATGTGGCTGGATGCCGGATTTTCCGGCGGATCGTTTGTATCGATATCAATTGCAATATCCGGGGAAAGACACAGAAAGCCGATGGTGAGCAGAGCCATCGAAGATGTGACACTTAAAATGACACCGACAATCTGATCATTTCCGCCTGTCTTTGCGGCAATGATCATAACGTCACTTATGGCAGAAGCGATTAATGCCAACGCGATGAAACGCCAAACCAGTGATGGTATGTGGCCCGAGGCCAGTCGCATATGTGCAAAATCGCCAGCTTGGCGATGAAGCATGACCAAGATCGCGCATCCATACCCTACAAAAAGACTGCAAAGTACCACATCAATGATTGCAGGCAAAAAAAGCACGCACAGTAAAACAACGGCCGGTACCAGAAAATGCAACCAGTCCCGGCTATGCAGTCGGATACGGATACTGGCTTCGACAAATGCAATCCATGCCAGGGCGGGAATTACCGACGCAGTAACGGGTTGAAGCCACCTTAGACTGGTGAAGCCATAATATTGCACAGTCCCAACCAAAACACTTTGCCCTGCAGACGCAAGCAGGAGCGCCATAAGCATCTTGGGGGTTTTTCCCCCCACGGCCGCGCGGACAAAAAGAAAAACCAGAACCAGGGCAACAATGATTGGGACAGGAAGGACAAGCATCGGACAGTCAGTTCCCGACAAAAGGTATCAAAACCGGTTTTGATACGTTCACAAACCCGTTCGAGGACGCAGGAAATTCTAGTTTGCGCCAGAAGGTTCCCACAAGCTTAAACTGCGAACAAGGAACCTGATCATGAAACTTAATTATGTCGTCGTCCTGCTTTCCCATCTTCTGGTGGCGGGTTTGTCCCCATCGTTTGTTCACGCAAAACAGCAATCAGATTACCCCGGATATGATCGGTTCGATGTGCGGGCAGCCCATCGTTCCATGCCATTGGCAGCCTCAGTCTGGTACCCCGCTGATACCTTCATTTATCGTGCTCCTGTTGGCGGGAACGTCATCTGGAAAGGTACGGATGCTTATATTGGTGCTGCAATTGCGCCGGGACGCCATCCCCTGATCCTTCTGTCCCACGGTTCAGGAGGAAATATGGACGGGCTTGGCTGGCTGTCTTCACAATTGGCTTTGCGCGGGGCGATCGTTGTTGCGCTAAACCATCCAGGTACAACATCGGGGGACTCTTCGCCCCGACGGACGCCATTTATAGGTGAACGTGCTGAAGATATCAGTGCCACTCTTGATCAGATACTCTCCAATCCGGCTTTTGCCCCGTACATTGATCCTCGGAATATCGCGGGAATCGGGTTTTCTTTAGGGGGGACGACGGTGCTGAGTCTTTCCGGGGTGCAGTTCGATCAGGCGCTTTATGCTCAATATTGTAAAAGACTTGGTGATGCGGCGCAGGATTGTGACTTTTTGCGCAAAGGCGGTGTCGATGTCGATCATTTGCCAAATGACTTCGCCGCTTCGAAGCCGGACGACCGGATCAAACGCATCGTCGCAATCGAACCGGGCATGGGGTTTGCAGCCACGCAGGCCAGCCTGTCGAATGTAAGCAATGCCATATTGTTTGTTGGCCTTGGTGATGAAGACAGGTGGGTGGCTACCGACTTTGGCCCTTCGGGCAGCAATCTGGTTGCACGGATCAAAAACGCATCCTCGGCAATCTTTGCACCGGCAAATCACCTGACGTTTCTTGCGGAATGTGTGCCGGGGGCGGTTGAACTTCTGAAAGAAGAAGGAAGCGATCCAATTTGCTCTGATCCTCCGGGCACAGACCGTGGCCAGATTCATCAAAGGATTGTTACAACGATTGCTGAATTCCTGAACCTGCCGGGGTCCTGAATTCGGGAAAGCTTCAAGGAAAAAGGAGGACCAATATGTCCTCTTTTTTTCCCTGCCTCAAAATGATCACGATTGGTCAAGGGGCCCGGAAATAAAAGGGTTGAGGCTGCCTTAATTGTTTCAAATCAGGCAATTGGCGTGAGTTGCGGGAACATCACCCGTTTCTTCCCGTTTTGAGTGTTGTGAAACATTTCACTTACGAGCAAACAGGAGAACAAACATGTCGGACCTGATGAAAAAGATTTTTGCCGTTCTGATGATTGCGGGTATGGGCGTTGGCCTGGCCGCTTGTGAAACCGCCGAAGGTTTTGGCGAAGACGTCGAAGATGCCGGTGAAGCCATTCAGGATAGCGCACAGTAAATGTGACCGTCTGAAAGTGTGACGGTCTGATCCGTTGCCAGATGTGCAACATCCCCCGCTCATCACAGGAGACAGGCCATGTTAGGTTGGGCCATATTCTGTCTGATCCTTGCCCTTATTGCCGCCGTTCTGGGATTTGGTGGTCTGGCCGGGACATTCGTCGGGATTGCCAAAGTCCTGTTCTTTGTCTTTATCGTGCTTTTTGCCATTTCACTTCTGGTGAATGCGCTGCGCGGTCGTCGTCCGCCGATGTAGGCCGATGATGCAATTCCAGGATTGGCCGTCCGGAACCCGGATCGGCACAAGGTCAGAAGGGCGCCATAATGGCGTCCTTTTGGTCTGTAAGGGTGATCGGGGCAAAGGGCTGCGTTATCAGTTGCAAGCTGTGCGCGGTCACGCCAGAATGGCCCCATAATCAATAAGCGGCATCTGATCCGCCCAGCTACGGAGCAACCTGGTACGATGGTAATGATAACGAAGCGTTTGTTGGCACTTGCACTGGTTCTTGGCTTTGGCATGGCTCTTTCAGCCTGCGAAACCGCTCAGGGATTCGGCCGCGACGTGGAAAAGCTTGGTCAGCAAATTCAGGAAGGCATCAATGACTAACTCCTTTGTGGAGTTCTCAAGCGAACGGTTGTTCTATACGTCGTTGCAGGTCGCCGATATTGGCGACCTTTTTGCGTTCCTGGGAGATCCCGTCGCAATGCGCTTTACCCATTGCGACAAAACAATTGATGACTGCGAAAGGCGATTGAGTGCCTTTGAGGCGCGCCGCAAATCTGACGGTTTCGCCCCCTGGGTCATCCGGTTGCGTCAGGATCAAAGAATAATCGGCTGGGGTGGATTGTATATCGATCCGTTCGATCCGGACTGGGGGCAGGAACTGGGATATTTCTTTAATCCCGATTTCTGGGGGCAGGGCTATGCCACAGAGCTGGCAAAGACCGCAATTGATCATGCCCGCCACCAAACAGCCATTCCCGTGTTGACGGCTTTTGCCCATCACGAAAACAGATCATCTGCCAAGTTATTGCGTCGACTGGGTTTTGAGAAGCTTGGCTTTGTGAGGCAAATGAACAGGGATCGGTTTTCAATGGTCTTGAAGCCTGTATAGCATCCAGCGGTTTCGAGCATGAGCCAAGCCGTAATCTCATAAATCTTGATACAATTGGCGCTGAACGCTTTCGCCTGACTGGACAGGGCAGGGCCGACCCGCTAAATAGGGCAGTCCGTCCGCCAACACGGCGGATGAATTTGTTCCGCGTTTTCCGGGTTGGAGAGATATGCAGACCGTTAACGATATCCGCACCACGTTTCTGGAGTTCTTCCGCAAGAACGGCCACGAAGTCGTTTCTTCCAGCCCGCTGGTGCCGCGCAATGACCCCACCCTGATGTTTACCAATGCCGGGATGGTCCAGTTCAAGAACGTTTTCACCGGTCAGGAACAGCGCGATTATACCCGCGCGACCACCTCGCAGAAATGCGTGCGTGCCGGTGGCAAGCATAACGACCTTGAAAATGTCGGTCATACGGCCCGCCATCACACTTTCTTTGAAATGCTCGGCAACTTTTCGTTTGGCGATTATTTCAAGGAAAACGCGATTGAATTCGCATGGAACCTGATCACCAAGGAATATGGTCTTCCCAAGGACAAGCTTCTGGTCACGGTCTATCACACCGATGACGAGGCCCATGGTTTGTGGAAAAAGATTGCCGGTCTTTCCGATGACCGCATCATTCGTATTCCGACCTCGGATAACTTCTGGTCGATGGGCGATACCGGCCCGTGTGGTCCGTGCTCGGAAATCTTCTTTGACCATGGCGATCACATCTGGGGTGGCCCTCCGGGCAGTGCCGACGAAGACGGTGACCGTTTCATTGAAATCTGGAACCTCGTCTTCATGCAGTATGAACAGATGGCAAATGGTGATCGCGTTGATCTGCCCAAGCCGTCGATTGATACCGGCATGGGTCTGGAACGTATTGCTGCCGTCCTTCAGGGCAAGCATGACAACTATGACATCGATCTGATGCGCGCACTGGTCGAAGCATCGGCCGACGCCACCAATACCGATCCGGATGGTCCGCATAATGTGTCGCACCGCGTGGTTGCCGACCATCTGCGTTCGACCAGCTTCCTGATTGCGGATGGCGTTCTGCCGTCCAATGCCGGTCGCGGTAACGTTCTGCGTCGTATCATGCGTCGCGCCATGCGCCACCTGCATATGGTCGGCACCCAGGATCCGGTCATGTATAAGCTGGTCCCGGCACTGGTCCGCAAAATGGGCGGTGCTTTCCCGGAACTGGTGCGTGCACAGGCACTGATCGAAGAAACGCTCAAGCTTGAAGAGCAGGGCTTTAAAACCATGCTGGACCGCGGTCTCAAGATGCTTGATGACGCGACCGATGGCATGGGCGAGGGCGCGACCCTTTCGGGTGATGTTGCTTTCAAGCTTTATGACACCTATGGCTTCCCGCTTGATCTGACCGCTGATGCGCTTAAGGCGCGTAAAATCGGCATCGATGAAGACGGTTTCTCGTCGGCCATGGAAGAACAGAAAGCCAAGGCCCGCGCTGCATGGTCGGGTTCGGGCGAAGCGGCCACCGAAGAAGTCTGGTTTGACATCAATGACCGTGATGGCGCGACCGAATTCCTTGGTTATGAAACCGAAACCGCCGAAGGCGTTGTGACCGCGCTGATCAAGGATGGTGCCGAAGTCAAATCCGCATCGAAGGGCGACGAGGTCGCTGTTCTTGCCAACCAGACCACCTTCTTTGGTGAGTCCGGTGGTCAGCAGGGCGATGCCGGTGTGATCAAAACCGAAAAGGGTGCGGTCATTGAAATCACCGACACCCAGAAAAAGCTTGGTGCCCTTCATGTGCATCTGGGCAAGGTTGTCGAAGGCAATGTTGCTGTTGGTGATGCTGCGGAGTTCCGCGTTGATCATACCCGCCGCTCAAGCTTGCGTGCCAACCACTCGGCAACGCATCTTCTGCATGCGGTCATGCGCAAGCATCTTGGTGGTCACGTGACCCAGAAGGGCTCGCTCGTCGCACAGGACCGCCTGCGCTTTGACGTATCCCATCCCAAGGCTGTCACCGCCGAGGAAGCCGCACTGATCGAAGCAGACGTTAACCGCCTGATCCGTGAAAACAGCGAAGTCACCACCCGTCTGATGACCCCGGACGAGGCGATTGAACTGGGTGCGATGGCGCTGTTTGGTGAAAAATACGGCGATGAAGTCCGTGTTGTTTCCATGGGCCTGCCCGAAAGCAACGAACACGCTTATTCGCTCGAACTTTGCGGCGGTACGCATGTCAAGCGCACCGGCGATATCGGTATGTTCAAAATCGTGTCCGAAGGTGCGGTTTCAAGCGGCGTGCGCCGTATTGAAGCCTTGACCGGTGCCGATGCTGCCAAATACATGGCCGCACGCGAAAACGTGCTGGCAACTGTGGCAGCTGATCTTAAGGCCGTAGCCGAAGACGTCCCGGCGCGCGTGAAGGCGCTTCAGGAAGAACGTCGTCGTCTTGAACGCGAAGTATCCGATCTGCGCAAGAAACTTGCGACTGCCGGTTCCGGTGGTGCATCGGGTGGCGATGCCTTCAAGGAAGTCAATGGCGTCAAACTTGCCCTGCGTTCGCTGGACGGTATTCCTGCCAAGGAACTCAAAGGCATGGTTGACGAACTGCGCGATCAGATGGGTTCGGGCATCGTGGCCCTTGTTTCGGGTGATGGTGGCAAGGCGTCCATCGTGGTTGGCCTGACCGAAGATCTGACCGCAAAATTCAGCGCGGTTGATCTTGTCCGTATCGGTGTCGAGAAACTCGGCGGCAAAGGCGGCGGTGGCCGTCCGGACATGGCACAGGGTGGCGGTTCCGACCCGTCGCAGGCTGATGCCGCACTGGCTGCCATCGAGGCGCACGTGGCTGGCTAATGCCGTCACAGACAAAAGTATGAATAATGAAAGGGCCCCCGTTCGGGGCCCTTTTGTTTTGTATGATGAATGTGCCGATGTCAGGTTTGCCAGTTCAGGGCACCGCTTTGCGCGGAGTGCGCGGGCGGATGATCTGCCAGCCAAGATTCATGCCCGCCGCTGCAATCAGAATGGCAATTGCGCCGATGATCTGGCCCATATCCGGGCGATAGCCAAAGGCAATCAGATCGACAATGATCGCGACCACCGGATAGATGAAGCTGAGTGATCCTTGCAAATGGGTTGGCAGTTTCTGAACCGCCCCATACATCAGCACATACATGATCCCGGTATGAACCACCCCGACCGTGATCAGTGATCCCCAGCTAAGCGCGCTGTCTGGCAGATTTTCAAGATCGGCAAACGGGACAAGCATCAGGATGCCGACACAGACCTGAATAAGGGCGATCAGATGCGGCGGCGTGCCTTTGAGTTTTTTGGTGATGATGGCTGCCGTTGCCCAGAAAAGTGCCGCACCAAGCGCCATCAGAATGCCCCCGGCATAGTCCGATCCGCCAAGGCCGCCCTGGGGTTTTCCGGCAATGATCAAAAGCAGTCCGGCAAAGGCGATGCCGAGCCAGATGAATTTGTTGGCAGTCAGTTTCTCGCCAAAGAAGGCTGCACCAAACAGCACCAGCATGAAGGGCTGGGTGTTGTAAACCGCGGTCGATACCGAGATCGAGGCCATCGAATAGGACTGAAACAGCATGTACCAGTTCGTCACAATGGCAACACCGCCAAGTGCTGCCCAGCCCAGCATGCGCAGGTTCAAAAGCCCGCGCAAAAGACCCATCACGGTGCAAATCACCAGAAGGGATGCCGCGCCAAACACGCAGCGCCAGAAAACCACATCCATTGCCGGGCGGTCAGACATCACCACAAACCAGCCAATGGTCCCCAGAATTGTCATGGCAGCCGTCATTTCGATGGTGCCGCGTACTTGTTCTTTCATCGGAAAGCTCCGTTCAGGAGTTCATTTGATGGCATTACTTTCCGCTTTTTGCGACCGGTTTTATATGGCTTGTGAAAGGTAAAATTGCCATGTAGCCTTTTTAATGAAAGCACGGTTACGATTTTTACGGGATTTATAAAGTCATGGATGAAATCGATCAGAAGATTCTTAAAATCCTGATGCGCGATGCCCGAATCTCGCAAAAGGAACTGGCGGCCAAGGTCGGCCTGTCTGCACCCGGTGTGGCCGAGCGGGTCCGTCGGCTCGAAGAACGCGGGGTCATTCGTGGATTTACCATCGATGTCGATCCCGAGGCACTGGGCTATCCGCTTCAGGCCATTGTGCGCATCCGGCCACTTCCGGGGAAGTTACATATCGTACAGCAGCTGATTTCCGAAATTCCCGAGTTTGGCGAATGCGACAAGGTAACGGGCGATGATTGCTTTGTCGCACGGCTTTATATCCGGTCGATGAAGGAGCTGGACGGTTTGCTTGATCAGATTGTCGACAAGGCCGAAACCAATACCGCCATTGTCAAATCCAAGCCGGTAGAACGGCGCATGCCGCCCCTGTCACCCAGATAGCAACGCATCCTTGTCAGGCGGATTGCGCAGTGCAAAGGCCGCCAGTTCGTCGATAAACACCCGTTGGCGCATCGGCATGAAATCGGTTTCATGCCAGACCGCATAGAAATCGCGCATTTCCGTATCCCAGTCGGAAAGGATCGGGACCAGAGTGCCTGCGGCAAGATCATCGGCAATGATGTTATGGGCAAACAGTCCAAGCCCGTGGCCTTTGCGGACCATTTTGATGGCCATTTCCATTTCATCGACATTGAACCGGCCTGTCGCGGGAACGCTTTCTTCGTTCCCGGTCTTGCGATCATAAAATCGCCAGGTCAGAAGCGGGCGGGAGATGATCATGTCGTGATTGGCAAGATCGGCCGGTGATGTCGGGTATCCCTTGCGTGCCAGATAGGACGGTCCGGCGCAGGGGACAAGCCAAGTGCCTGCCAGCCTGCGCATCATCAGGGACGGGCGGGTTTGTTTGCCGACCCGGATGGCGATATCAAACGGAAAGTCTTCTTCGGGCAGAATGGCGTTGGACAGGGTCAGATGCAGCTCAATCCGCGGATAGCGCGTCATAAAATCCGAAAAGAAATCGGGCAGCCAATAGTTGGCAAGATTGACCGGAAGCGCCAGACGCAGAAGTCCGGCGCATTGGCTTTGGCGCTGATCGATCTCGTCCAGCTGCAGGGCAAGTTCGGACATGATCGGCTTGATGCGGTTATAATATTCCCGTCCTGCCTCGGTCAGGGAAAAGATTCCGCCACCCCGATCAAGCAATTTGCAGCCAAGGGCAGCTTCAAGCTTTTGCAAGCGCCGACTAAGGGTCGCAACCGGAATGCGCATCTGGGTTGATCCGCGGCGCAAGCTGCCCGCATCTACCAGATTTGCGAAAATCGCGAGATCATCAAGATTTTGCAGGTGTTCCATTTATGGGAATTTATCTTCCAGTATTATCGTCTTTTCTCAAAAACAAGAATAGGGGATGTTTGACCCAGACGACAGCCCCAATATGAGGATCCGATATGTTCCCCCCGCAGATGCAGCGCTTTGTGTTTTCCTTCTTCATGTCGCTTTGGCTGTGTTTCCTGATGACCGGCATTGTCACCCTGATCAATACCGGCATTGATGCCGGATACCCGTCCCGTTGGGCGCGTGCCTTTATCGTTGCATGGCCGATCGGTTTTACGCTGGTGATGATCAGCGCGGGCACCGTCAACAGGATTACATCGCGCCTTGTTCGGCAGATTGCCTGAAACACAACAGACCCCCGACGCGCCACCAAAGACGCGCTTGAAAGCCCGGCAGTTCTGATTGCCGGGCTTTTTCTATGTTTTCCTGTTCTTCGTAATTTCAGTGTTCTGTCGACCTGTCATGCGGGCGTGAAACCCACCCATGCAAAAACGGTGATTGTTTAAATCAAGAAATTGAACCAAATTCGATTTTACGTCAAAAATGATCCATTGGCAGAGGGCTGCATTGGCATGGTTGCGCAAAACCGCATGGAAAAACGCAGGCAACGCGAAAAAATGATCCTTGATGCTGCGGGGGAGCTGATTGCAGAAGTCGGCTTTTTCGAGCTCAAGATGTCCGATCTTGCGCGGGCCTGTGATATCTCGGTCGGCACCCTTTATGGCCATTTTGCCAGCAAGGAGGATTTGCTGATCGGGCTTGCCGTCATGGCCGGTGCCAAACGGGCCGACAAGTTCGATATCGCACGCAATCACGATGGCAGCGCGATCGAGAAATATATCATCGCCAATTTGCTTGATCTGAGCTTTTCCATCGATCATCCACAATTGTTCGAGGCCGAATATCTTGCCCTTGCGCCGTCGGTCTGGAAGCGTGCCACACCGGCCCGACATCAGGCGCAGCTTGATCAGATCAATGCCATTACCACCATGTTTCAGACCTTCCTGACAGAGGGTGAGGACGAGCTTGGCATTGCATCGGACATGACCAGTCGTAGCCGCAACCTTAACCTTGGAAGTTGGGGGCTTGGTTACGGGATCAATGTGCTGGTTCTGTCTGAAATTACCGACCGGCATTACGGTCAGGAGCTGCGCAAGAACGCGCTGGGTATCCTGTGTGACGGCCTTGCAGATCTGATGATCGGGGCAGGCTGGCAGGTGGATGATGCCCGCGAAAAGGTCCGCGCCCTTGCTGTCACCTATGCCAGTGCCAGCGCCCTTTGATGATGACTTGAATACCCCCTTTTACCCCTTTTACGATGCCACCAATAGCGCCCCACGGAGTTCCCCATGTCGCAGGAAAACAAGGCAATGTCGGCAGTCTTTCTGACTGTGCTGTTTGGCTTTGCCGGTTTCAGTTTGCCCTATCCGGTGTTCGGTCCGATGTTCCTGAAACCCGAACTTGGTTTTCTTGATCCCTCGGTACCTGAACAATATCGCACCATCCTGCTGGGTGTTGCGATGGCGCTTTATCCCATCGGGCAATTTATTGGCGCTCCCTGGCTTGGTCGACTTTCAGACAGGGTCGGGCGCAAGCCGGTTTTGGTGGCATCCCTTCTGGGCGCGGCGAGTGGCTATGTCGTGGTTGCGGTCGGCGTGGCGAATGCCAATTTGCCGATGGTTCTGATCGGCCGTTTTGTGTCGGGTCTGTGCGAGGGCAATATGGCAATCGCACAGTCGATTGCATCGGATATCAGCAAACCTGAAAACAAGGTGCGCAATTTCGGCCTGATCACGGTTGCGATCAATGTCGGTTGGATCATCGGCCCCCTGATGGGGGGCTTTTTCTCGGACCCGTCCATTCATCCGTCCTTTAACGTGTCCTGGCCGTTCTTCTTTGCCGCAGGCATGTACGGGTTTAACCTTCTGGTTGTCGCGGTTGTTCTGCATATTCCCGAATATGCGCGCCGTCGCGGGCGGACCAAGGATGATCAGATCGTTGCCGGGCGTTCGGTATGGGCGACGCTGCGTGATCCGGTATTGCTGCCGGGCTATGCGGTGTCCTTTGCCAGCTATTTTGCGATCTATCTGTTCTTCTGCTTCTTTGGCGTCTATCTGGTCCAGACCCATGACGTCACCAGCAGCTTCCTTGGCATGTGTTCGGCGATCATTTCGATCCCGCTTATTCTGGCCGGATTGACGGTGGAACGCGCGCAACGTCCGCTCGGGCTTCGCGGGGTTGCGACCCTTGGGCATCTGTTGCTGGCCATTGGCCTGATTACTTTTGTTTTGCCGGATGGTCTGGTCTGGGTGTTTGTGCCGATGTGCATTGCCGCCTTCGGGATCGCATGGTGCGAAGTCACCACCAGCCTGTTCATTTCAAACGGGGCCGGGGCCCATGAACAGGGGCAGGCATTGGGTATTTACAGATCCGTCCATGTTCTGGCCGAGGCTGCAGCCGTTCTGACCGGCGGTGTATTGGCGGGGCTCAATAACACGTCGCCCTTCATGGTCGGCGGGGTGGCGGCCATGATTTGTGTGATCGGTATTCTGAGCTGGGTAAAGTCGCGCGCACTGACACCCGCACCGGCGGAAGTCGCCGCCGAATAATCCGGGTCTGATGATCATGGAAAATCATGAAACGCCCGCATCGTTTGCGGGCGTTTTTTGTTTCAGATATCTGTGAGATCGTAAGGGGCAAGGGCGGCGCGTGCCATCAGCGCACTGGCGGCATCAGTTCCCTTGCGTTTGTCATCGGGCATTTTTGCCAGATCATCGGCAAGGCTGCGGGTGATATCGAGTTCATCAAGATCAGAGCATACCTCCATCACGCGCGCCCAGATCGCATCATGATCCATCCCGCCCATGACGGTCAGGGCAATGGCCCGGTTCAGGGTGGCTTCGATATGGTCGGGATCCTGCGACAGGATTTGTTCGAAAGCTTCAAAGGCTGCGATCAGATGGCCTTCGCGCAGATTGATCACGCCCAGATCATTCGATGCGGCAAGCGACGAAGGATCAATCCGAAGCAACTGTTCAACCGCTCGCCTTTCGCCTTCAATATCGTCATTGGCGCGATAACAGGCTGCCATCAGGCGATGGATGGTTTGCGAACCCGGACGGTGATGGGCGGCGGTCTGAAGTGATGACAGGGCCGTTTCGCTGCGATCAAGTTCCAGCAAAGCCTGCGCACGCAGCGTCAGCAGCGCAGCATCGGTCGGTTTGGTTCGCAGAACAATATCGACATGATTGAGTGCGCTGCGCGCATCGCCATTTTGCAACAGGGCGCGTGCAATGTGATAGAGGCAGTCGGCATTGTCCCCATCAGATTGCAGCACCGTGCGATATTCGCCAAGAGCTTCGGTAATCCAACCTTTTTCGTGAAGGGCGCGCGCCAGACCAAAGCGGGCCTCAAGATTATCCATATCTTCGCCAAGGGCTTGACGCAGCATATTGATGGCGGCATCAAACTGTCGCCTTTTCAGTGCTGCAAGCCCCATATCTGCAAAGGACATTGCATTCATAACCGGTTTCCCAATCCATTCCTGATCCGTTGCCCGGATCTTTAGATTTATCGATCAACGATAGGATTATAAGGTCCGGGACGGGCATTGCCAGCCCTATGTCACCAGCCTTATGTCATAAGTGGTGATTGATTGCGGGCGATGCTTTGGAAATGTCGCGAAACCGCGATCATCGGTTCACAAATGCACGATGGATTTCTGTTTTCGTGGCCTGTGCCCAATCCACAACAAGATCAAAATTGGACTGTCGCGTCAGATCTGAATAGGGACCGTCATAACGGGTATCGTTTGACGGCGCGTATCCGGGCAGCATTTCGGTTGGTGGCAGGCGGAAGTCAAAGCCGTAGGAAACCGAAAGGAATTGATGGTCGCGGGCGATCTGAAATGTCGCAAAAAACATCGTGTCGGGATGCACTATTTTGCGATCGGCAAGATAGCTTGATGCTTGTTTGAAGTGTGGTGGTGTCAGATTGTCAAACCGGCTGACCAGTTCTTCAAGGACAAGGCAACCGGTTTCCGATGGGGCAGATGGCGCTATTTCCCTGAAGAACAGGGCGTTGGAGTTTCGCGCACACCATTTTTCAGTGCCGGGATGGTAATCCGCGCCGTCATTGAGCGAAACTGTCAGAAAGATCAGGCCATCAAGGGTGTGGTCCTGCCCGATCCGGGCAAGAACAGCTTTGCCAAGGGGGTATGGGCCATCAGCGTCAAAGGTTTTGACACCGGCAAGTATCCAGTTCCCCTTTGGCAACATGACCTGACCGTGTGGCGTTTCAATTTGCTGAACCATCACTGTCCCGATGGGGGGATTGTCCTTAAACAGGCTTTCGGCAAAGGCCGAAAATGACATCAAGAGACCCGTTAAAAACACCAGCAACAGTTTGATCATCGGTTTCCCCGCAATGGTCGTGCCGGGGGCATTGATATGCCGCCCGTCACGCATGCATGAATTCGCTTATGGTTTATGTAGCATCTTGATTTCCATGAAATCTTCAAGGCCAAACAGGCCGCCTTCGCGCCCGATACCCGATTGTTTATAGCCACCAAACGGGCTTCCGGGACGCGGGAAGGCACCATTGATGCGGATCATGCCAGCACGCAATTTTCGGGCAACGCGATCGGCCTTTGCGGCATCCGGGGTCTGGATATAGGCCGCCAGCCCATAGGGCGTGTCATTGGCGATCTTGATCGCTTCTTCTTCGGTGTCGAACGGGATCATGGCGACAACCGGGCCAAAGATTTCCTCACGCGCGATGCGCATCGTGTTGTTCACATCGGCAAAGATGGTCGGCTTGGTGTAATAGCCTTCATTGATCCCGTCAGGTCTGCCAACTCCGCCAGCCAAAATGGTCGCACCTTCATTGATGCCCGCCTGAATAAGGGTTTGTACCCTTTCAAACTGAATATGGCTGACCAGCGGGCCGATATGATTGCCTTCCAGGGACGGATCGCCGACCTTTGCGGCTTCGCCAACGCGTTTTGCAACCTTGAGGGCCTCGTCATAGATGGATCGCTGAACAAGCATCCGGGTCGGTGCGTCGCAGGTCTGGCCGGTATTGTTAAAGACATCAAGGACGCTAAATGTGATGCGGTCTTCGACATCAACATCGTCAAACACGATATTTGGCGATTTGCCACCAAGTTCCAGCGTGACGCGCTTGATGTTTTCCGCGGCATCGCGCGTAATCGCCTTGCCCGCGCGGGTCGATCCGGTAAAGGACATCATCGAAATATCGGGATGCTGCGAAAGGGTGGCACCGGCAACCGGGCCTGCGCCTTGCACAAGGTTGAATGCCCCGGCCGGGAATCCCGCCTCGTGGATCATTTCGGCATAAAGGGTGGCATTAAGCGGGGTGAATTCGGACGGTTTAAGCACACAGGTGCAGCCGGTTGCCAGGGCCGGAATGACCTTGAGCACGATCTGGTTGATCGGCCAGTTCCATGGCGTGATCAGACCGCACACGCCTATCGGTTCGCGCAACAACGTTTCACCATTATGCAGGGTTTCTTCAAGCTTCAGATCGCGCAGCACATGAATGAAATCTTCAAGATGGGCGGTACCGGCATCGGCCTGCTGTTCGCGGGCCATGGTGATCGGCGCGCCAAGCTCCATGCTGATGGTTCGGGCGACTTCCTCGTAGCGGCGCTTGTAGATCGCAAGCAGGTTTTCAAGCCAGCCAAGGCGCTGATCAATCGTCGTCTGGCTATAGGTTGAAAAGGCACGCTTGGCCGCGGCAACTGCAAGGTCGACATCTTCTTCGCTGGCCAGCGTGATCCGGGTGATGACTTCTTCGGTGGCCGGATTGATGACATCCATTTTCTGGGACGAGATCGGATCAACCCATTTGCCATTGATGTAAAATTTGCCTGCGTTTTCCATTAAGGAAGCCTTCCTGATCATATGGTGGTGACTGGTCGGGTTATGTGTTCCCGACGCTGAGTGCCTGAATTCAGGTCCGTTCCCTCAGCCAGTTTTTGATAATCTCGCGGTGGCGTTCGCCGCTGTAACTGGCAAAATGTCCGCCATGGACGATCTGGACCGGCAAATCATAAAGCCGCTCCATTGATCGCACGTAATCCTTTGCATTTGCATGATAAGTGTCTTCGATCAAAGGTCCATCATAAACAATATCGCCAGAAAACAGAATGCCGGTGGCCGCTTCCCAAAGGGCGATGCCGCCCGGCGAGTGACCCGGTGTGTGAATGACCTCAAAATGCCGGTCGCCAAGATCAATCACATCGCCATCCTCGACAATCCGGGTTGCCGGTGCCGCCTTGACCGCATAGGTGGTTGATGAATATGGCAGCGGCGGCAGTTTGGTGAAAATCTCGTCGGTGACATAGGGATCGGCCAGCGTGTTTTTGCGGGTTGGTGCAGCCAAAAGGTCGGCCTCACAGCGGTGGCAAATCCGGTGATCAAATTCGTGGTGGCAACCGATATGGTCAAAATGGGTGTGACTGGCAACCGCCTGAACCGGGCGTTCGGTTACCAGCGGGACCCACTCGGTCAGTGACACCACGCCCATACCGCTATCGACAAGCATGTCACCGTCGCGTCCGCGCACATGCCAGATATTGCAGCGATAAAACTCCTCGATAAACGGTTCGCTGATATTGGTGACATCATCGCCGACGGTTTTCGTGCTGTACCAGTCTTCGGGTTTTGCATGATCAAGGGGCATTATGCGGCGTCCTCTTGCGCTGTGGCGGCGGGATGACCGGGCAGGATTACCACCGATGCGGGATCAATGGTCAGATCAACCCATGCGCCCGGTTCGATGATGGCCGATTGCGGCATATGGGCGGTGATCACCATATTCGGATAATCCAGCGGGCTCAGATGGGCACGATGATGGGTGCCGAAAAACGATCCGTCTTCAACCTTGGCCTTGCCCAGCGTGATGCGCGGGCCGGTCCCCGTGCTGGCACGAAAATGTTCCGGGCGAATGGCAAGGGTGATCTTTTGCCCGGGCTTAAGGGCCTGATCACCAAGCGCCGCGTTCGGCAAGGTGACCGCACCAAGCACCGTCTTGACCGAAATGCTTTCATTGCCAGCGGCCTCAAGTGTGCCGGGGATAAAGTTGACTTCACCCATGAAGCTTGCCGAAAACAGGGTTCTGGGCCGCATATAGATATCTTCCGGGCGACCGACATCTTCGATCTTGCCAGCATTCATCACCACAATCCGGTCGGCAATTGCCATGGCTTCTTCCTGATCGTGGGTGACATGAACGAATGTGGTGCCAACACGTTTCTGGATCGCCTTGAGTTCATCCTGCATCTGACGGCGCAGTTTCAGATCAAGCGCACCAAGCGGTTCATCAAGCAACAAGACATCAGGTTCGACGGCAAGCGCGCGGGCAAGGGCAACACGCTGGCGCTGACCACCGGAAAGTTCATGGGGCTTCTTGCCTGCTGATGCCTTAAGCCCGACCATATCAAGAAGTTCCTCGGCTTTTGTCTGGCGTTCGCGCTTTGCGACATTGCGCATCTTGAGGCCGAACGCGACATTGTCGCGCAGGGTCATGTGCGGAAACAGGGCATAGTCCTGAAACATCGTGGTGGTCGGGCGTCTGGCGGGTGGAACATCGCCCATATCGCGCCCGGCGATTTCTATCACCCCCTTGGTTGGTGACAGGAACCCGCCCAGAAGGGACAGCAAAGTGGTTTTGCCACAGCCCGATGGGCCAAGCAGGACAATGAATTCGCCAGCGGCGATTTCAAGGCTGACATCATTAAGGGCGGTAAAATCGCCAAAGGTTTTCGTTGCATTGCGAATGGATACAGGGGCGGTCATTTCTTTGCCGTCCTTCTAAAGACAATCAGTTCAAGAATAAGCAGCAGCGCAACCGATACCAGAAAGACAACGCTTCCGACCGCGTTGGTTTTCGGGTTCAGACCTGAACGCAGCATGCTCCAGATTTCGACAGGCAGGGTGACGTCAAAGCGCGACAGCAAAAATGCGATGATGAATTCATCCCAACTGAACGTGACCGACAGGAAGAATGCGGCAAGGATCGATGGCATCAGCATCGGGGCGGAAACTTGCGTCATGACTTGCCATTCGGCGGCACCAAGATCTCGCGCGGCGCGTTCGATGTTCTTTTGATGGTCGCCCATGGATGCATAAATGATCGCAAAGCATAGCGGCAAGTTGATCACCACATGCCCGATCCCCACCGTCCAGAGTGACAGGGAAATCCCCACCCAGTTAAAGGTCGAAAGCAGGCCAAGGGCAATGATCAGATAACTTACCGTCATCGGGGCGACCAGAAGCCCGCGCTGCAAGCGCGATGCCGGAAGCATATAACGTGCAAGACCATAAGCCGCACAGAAACCAAGCACACAGGCAACCAGCGACGATCCGATGGCAACCATCAATGAATTGCCAAGGGCAGACATCAGGCGACTATCGGCAAAGACCTCGCCATACCATTTAAGGGTCGCACCGTTAAAGGGCGGGACGGGCAGGCGGCCATCCTGAAAGGAAAACAGGACAAGGACCGCTACAGGTAAAAAGATAAAGCCATACAGCGCGATCAGATAAGACCAGGACAGCAGTTTGGAAAAGCGTGAAGAGATCATTTTATGTTCTCTCCATCTTGAGCCAGCGCGCGCAGGCAATATAGGCCAGTGTCACAACCGCCATCAGAATGATCGAAAGCGTTGCTGCCATCGGGAAGTCGGCCCGGCGACCAAGTTGCAGCATGATGACCTGTGGCAGCGCCAGTTCGTTATTGCCGCCCAGGATTTGGGGCGTGATATAATCCCCGATGCACAGAACAAATGTCAGAAACGCCCCGACCATGATACCGGGCAGGGTCAGCGGCAAGACCACATGCCAGAACACCTGAAACCCGTTGGCACCAAGATCGGCTGCGGCACGGCGATAGTTTGGCGGCATCTGCACAAGATTGGCATAGATCGTCAGGGTCAAAAGCATGACAAAGAAATGCACAAATCCAATCACGGTGGCGGTGCGTGTACTTGCCAGTTCAAGCGGTTCGGCAATCAGGCCGATATGAAGAAGCGTGTTATTGATCACGCCGTTCTTGGCCAGAACCAGAAGCCATGAATAGGACCGCACGACATAGCTGGTCCAGAATGGCAGGATCGCCATGATCAGTGCCATGCGCTGCCATTTTTGCGGGACACGCTCGGCAATGATCCATGCCAGCGGATAGGCCAGAACGACCGAGATGATGGTGACGGTGAATGTGATCTCAAGCGAGACGAAAAGCCCCTTAAGCAGATGGGCTTTTTCAAAAAACGTGATGTAATTGTCCAGATTGAACGCCATGACGATTTCGCGGCCCTTGCGGGTGGCAAGGCTGATCGCGGCCATGACGATGAACGGAATCACGAAAAACGCGATGGTCCACAGCAAGGCAGGGGTCACAAATCCCCATGCGCGGCGGTTTTCGCGTGTTTCAAGGGTGGCTTGGGCCATCACGGTGTCCTTTGCTAGCAACGTATCGGGCAATGGATCCGGTTGCTATTTTGGGTGTCGTGGAGGGTTTGGTCGCCGTTGTGGCAAGCTTAGCGCAAGTCGGAACCATTGCCCCGCAAAAAGCGGGGCAATGGCAGGTGGCAATAAGCAAGGGAAGCTTACTGCTGGAGCATCTCGACCCAGGCATCCTGCATCTGGGCATCCAGATCGGCATCCGGGATCGGATAAAGCTGCGAGTTTTGAAGGTATCCCGCCTGATCATCCCATCGCAGGGCAGCTTTTTGCGCATCGGTCAAATTTGCCCCTGCCTTGGCATTGGCGGGCATTCCCCAGTAACAGGACGAGGTCGCAAGACGTGCCTGTCCTTCGGGGCTCAGGATGTATTGAACGAATTTAAGCGCAAGGTCGGGCTTGGCGGACTCTTTCATCACGCCAATCGACTGGGCCCAGCGCAGACCGCCCTGTTTGGGGATGACCCAATCAAGGTTCGGTTTGTCCTCGGACAGAACCGCCGTGATCCATTCACCACCACCAACAAGAATATCGACCTCACCCGTGGCCAGAGCCGTTTGCGAGGAGACAACTTCACCAACCTGCTTGGAAACCTTCTTCATCGCAAACAGCTTGTCCTTGATGGCGTCCATATCGTCCGCACCAAGATCAGCCGTATCGATACCAAGTCCCAGTCCGACAAGACCGATCACCGGCAGGTAATAATCATAAATGGCAATGCGTCCGGCATATTTGTCCGACCAGATCACCGACATGTCTTCCATGTCCTTGGGATCAACCTTGGTCTTGTCGAACGAAATGGTGTTGTAGCCGAACTTTTCAGTGACGGCATAGATCTTGCCATCCACCACATTGTTTTCCGCCATCACGACTTCGGGGAAGATATCAGACGTCGGCAGGGCATCTGCCGGAATTTCCGCCAGAAGATCCATTTCAACAGCGCGATGAACATCAACGCCGTCAATCACAAACACGTCCCAGTCCCCCGGACGCGATTGTTCGATGATCGAAAGGCCCGCACCGGTCCCTTCATATTCCTTGAGATTGACTTTGACGTCGTATTTCTTTTCGAACGGCTCGATCAATGCCGGATCGGTGTGATCACACCAGACAAGCGCGTTCAATTCTTCGGTCGCCTGTGCGCCCTGGCCAAATGCAACAGCAGTCAGCAAGAAGGTCGCAGCACCACCCAAAAGCTTATTGCGGGTCTTCCCCGTGGAAACGTGACGAAACATAGGCTCTCCCTGATTTCATATTGAGGCCTCCCTTTTCTTGGGTAAATCGGCACTCATTGCGGTGCCGTTGAAAAAATATTGAACGCGTTCATTTTTTGAGTCAATGTAATTTTTGAACCCGTTCAGTTTTATCGGAGTAACGATGCCAAGTCTGCGCGCCCAGAAAAAAGCCGATAAAAACCGCCGAATTCTTGAGGCGGCGACAACCCTGTTTCGCAAGGTCGGTTATGACAGCGCACGCATAGAGGACATTGCCGAAATGGCCGGTGTGTCGGTCGGAACGTTCTATAATTACTATAAAAACAAGGGCGACATGCTGATGGCAACCGTCTCGATGGAGGTCGAGGAAGTGCTGGCAGCAGGTGACGTAATCATCGCCAAAAAGCATGATCAGGTTGCCAATGCCCTGTTTGAACTGATCGGAAAATATTACGACCACTCACTGACATATCTGTCCAAGGAAATGTGGCGCACGGCGATGTCCCTATCAATCGCGCAGCCCGAAACACCGTTTTCCAAACGCTATACGGCCCTTGATCACCGGCTTTCAAAACAGGTCTGCGATCTTTTCCGTGCGTTGCAGGATCGCGGGATTGTACGCAAGGATGTCGATTGCAGCGCGATTGGCGAATTGGTCTTTAACAATGTGAACATGATGTTCATCGAGTTCGTCAAGGACGAGGACATGGATGTTGACGGCCTCAAGGATCAGGTCGCACGCCAGAATATCCCGCTTGCCCATCTGGTGTCACAAACCGGCTAGGACCGGGGGTTTCCGCATCACAGACATAAGTCCGAATATATCGATATTCTAAAGTCGTCAGCAGATTGGCAGGAGCCGTTTATGGCCTGCTATTATTTATGGTTGTGTTCGCACCGTGATGTTATGACTTTTAATCCTTAGGGTTGAAACATGTGAACGGAGCCGAAAATAATGAGCTCACCGGCAGATGGTTATTTCAAGAAGGACGAAAACTGGCCGCTTGAGACCGCCCGCCTTCGCGAAATCCTTTTGGGATGTGACCTTGAAGAAGACCTGAAATGGGCCAAGCCTTGCTATACCCATGATGGCAAGAACATCGCGATCATTCAGGGGATGAAGGATTTTCTGGCCCTGATGTTCTTCAAGGGGGCACTGATGGATGATCCGGCAAATATTCTGGTTCCGCCCGGTCCCAATTCAAATTCCGGTCGTCAGATCCGCTTTACCAGTGTTGATGAAGTTTCCGGATGCGAGAACAGCATCAAATCTTATATCGCAGCGGCCATCAAAATCGAGCAAGCAGGCCTGAAGGTCGAAAAAAGCAGCGAGATCGATTTGCCTGCTGAATTGCTTTCCCGGCTTGAACAGGATAGCGCGTTAAAAGCAGCGTTCGAAGCTCTGACGCCGGGACGTCAACGCGGTTACGGTCTTTACATCGGTGGGGCCAAACAATCTGCGACACGTATGGCCCGGATCGACAAATACCGTCCCAAAATCCTTGAAGGCAAGGGCATTCACGACCGCTAGGGCGAGGCCGTTGTCACCGGACAGCTTGGAAACGTCGTTCCAATGGCTTGCCCATTTACGGCCAAAGTCCTAGGCTGTCATGATTATAAGCCATTGTTACAAGGAACAAATAAGGGTTCAGGGTGTTGGGGCACCGATGAAGCCAAGGACACCTTACCGGCCATCAGTCAAAAAAATCGACGGTGGATAGTATGAGCAAACTGTCAGGAACAAGCAGTTATGAGCGACCTTCGGAAAGGCGCGGGAGATGCGTTTGATATTCTTTCAAACGATGACCGCGTAGAAGGCATTGGCGAGCTCAGGCTTGCCGACGGGGATTTGTTTGAATTACCCGGTGTCAGCGGACGTCTTGAACGGATCGATTTTGGCAATGGTATCTGTTTGCACCGCGCAGAACTGAATGTCCGTGAAGATTCCATATTTGATGTGCAAAATGCCCTGACGCCGGGTTGGGTGGCAGGGTCGGTGAATATTCTAGGCAATCTTGATTTCAATAGTCCGGATGGTCGTCAACACATGATGTCACCCGAGATCGGTTTGATGATGCGGGTTGATGTGGCTGGGACGCGCTATTTTCTTCCGGCCGGGCAGTTGATCCGTCACGCTGGTGTAACCATCAAGCTCGATGCGCTTCGGCAACGGTTTGGTCATGAGTTACCGGATGCACTTGCTCCGTTTCTGTCTGATGAACAGAGCGTGATCGAAATCCGGCCACTTGTCCTTAACAGCAAGATCAGAAGCATCGTAAGCGCCATGTTCTCGGCACAGATGACGGGGATCGGGCACAAGTTCAAACTGGAAGGGTTGTCTACCCTGTTTCTGGCCGAGATGATAGATGCCTATTGTCTTGTTTGCGAAGATGCCGAAAGGGCACCCGAACCAAGTGTTCTTGAGAAGACGGTGATTGAGGACGCAATCGCCAAAATCACCGACGATCTGGCTTCACCGCTGGCAGTAGCGCAGTTGGCAGATGTGGCTGGTATGGCCGAAAGTCGCCTGAACACCCTGTTCAAGCGTGAGACGGGCAAAAGCTGTGCCGACTTTATTCGATCCCAAAGGATGGAACGCGCACAGGAACTGCTGGCATCTGGTGAATTCACCGTCAAGCAGGTTGCCGCAGCGGTTGGTTTTAGCCATGTCAGCAACTTTTCAAGATCATACCGGGACTGGTATGGGGAAAGCCCCGCACAGGCGCTTAGTCGCAATAGCGCGTGATTGCGACGGGCAAACAGTTGATGCGATTGCATTCTTGGATGGTTGTTGCCTGTTGGTGCAAGGGAAGGTCGGTTTGGCCTCTTGCCCAAATTTCTTCAACGCCCTAGGTTAACGCAAACGTCAACTTATGTTGCAGGGCAAAAATGAAGTTTCAGGGTACGGAGAATTACGTCGCAACCGAAGATCTGATGGTGGCTGTTAATGCCGCGATCACGTTGCAGCGTCCGCTTTTGGTCAAGGGGGAACCCGGAACCGGCAAAACCGTTCTGGCCGAAGAAATCGCCAAATCCCTTGGCAAAAAACTGATTACATGGTCGATCAAATCGACCACCCGCGCCCAGCAGGGGCTGTATGAATATGATGCGGTGTCGCGTCTGCGCGATAGTCAGCTGGGTGACGAGCGTGTCCATGACATTGGCAATTACATCGTCAAGGGCAAGCTGTGGGAAGCATTCGAGGCCGAAGAAGATGCGCCGGTTCTTCTGATTGACGAGATCGACAAGGCAGATATCGAATTCCCCAACGATCTGTTGCAGGAACTCGATCGCATGGAATTCTTTGTCTATGAGACGCAGGAAACCATCAAGGCAACCAACCGGCCGATCGTCATCATCACATCAAATAATGAAAAGGAATTGCCCGACGCGTTTTTGCGCCGCTGTTTCTTCCATTACATCCGTTTCCCCGATGCCGATACCATGGCCGAAATCATCGAGGTCCATTATCCCGGTATCCAGAAACGTCTGGTCGCCGAGGCCTTGAACCTTTTCTATGACATTCGCGATGTATCCGGGCTCAAGAAGAAGCCGTCAACGTCCGAGCTTCTAGATTGGTTGAAGCTTCTGATGGCCGAGGATCTTTCACCAGAGGCCCTTCGCGCCAAGGATGCCAAAACCGCCGTGCCGCCATTGCATGGTGCGTTGCTCAAGAACGAGCAGGATGTGCACCTGTTTGAACGGCTTGCATTCATGGCGCGCCGCGAAGGGCGTTAAGCATTATGTTCACCGGCTTTTTCTATAAGCTAAAGGATATGCGCATTCCCGTTTCATTACGGGAATACCTGACGCTGCTTGAGGCGGTGGAAAAGGGGCTGGCGGGGTATTCGGTTGAGGATTTTTATTATCTGGCGCGATCCGCACTGGTGAAGGACGAACGCCACCTTGATAAGTTCGACAGGGTGTTTTCCGAACATTTCAAGGGCGTGGTCAATCTGGCCGATGGCATGGACGAGGTTGCCGAAACCGAAATCCCCGAAGAATGGTTGCGCAAGCTTGCCGAGAAATTCCTGACGGACGAGGAAAAAGCCGAAATCGAAGCGCTTGGCGGCTGGGAAAAGCTGATGGAGACGCTCAAACAGCGTCTGGAAGAACAAAAGGGCCGTCATCAGGGCGGCAATAAATGGATCGGTACGGCCGGGACATCACCGTTCGGCGCCTATGGCTATAACCCGGAAGGCGTACGCATCGGGCAGCATGAATCGCGTCATCGGCGCGCGGTCAAGGTCTGGGACAAACGCGAATTCAAGAATCTTGATGACAATGTCGAGATCGGAACGCGCAACATCAAGGTCGCACTGCGTCGTTTGCGCAAATGGGCGCGCACCGGGGCCGCCGATGAACTTGATCTGCCCGGCACCATTACGTCAACCGCACGCCAGGGGTGGCTTGATGTGCAGATGCGCCCGGAACGCCATAACGCGGTCAAGGTCTTGATGCTGTTTGATGTTGGCGGATCAATGGATGATCACATCAAGGTCTGCGAAGAACTGTTTTCGGCGGTCAAAACCGAGTTCAAGCATCTTGAATATTATTACTTCCACAATTGCCCGTACGAGGGATTGTGGAAGGACAATGCGCGGCGCTGGAACGAACAGGTTTCCACTTGGGATGTGATCAATACCTATGGGGCGGATTACAAGCTGGTGATTGTGGGCGATGCTACCATGAGCCCCTATGAAATCACCTATCCCGGTGGTGCGGTAGAGCACTGGAATCAGGAGGCCGGGGCTGTGTGGATGCAGCGCCTTGTCGATCATTTCCATCATGCCGCCTGGATCAACCCGCAACCGGAAAACTGGTGGCGGCATCACCAGTCAATCCAGATCATGCATAAGCTGATGGAAGGCCGGATGTTTCCTTTGACGCTGGATGGTCTTGATCGCATGACCGGGGAACTTAACCGCTAGGTCCGCGTTACCCAGACAGGGTAACAGTTTCATGAAGATTGTTGTCAGGTGCCCTGCGGGCATTCCTGAACCATGAAACCGCGCCTATAGTCCTGAACCCCTGCCAAAGGGGCAGCGATAAAAAAAGGAATTCTGGGATGCCGGTGAAAAAACTGATCAAATCGGGTCTGCTTGTTGTCGGGTTGCTCGTCACAAGTGCCATAAACCCTGTCCAGGCACAGGATATTCAGGCCGAAATGGTTGTGATTGCCCATCGCGGGGCATCGGGATATCTGCCTGAACATACATTGCCGGCCAAGGCGCTGGCCTATGGCATGGGCGCGGATTACATCGAACAGGATGTCGTGTTGTCCAAGGACGGGGTTCCGGTCATCCTGCATGACATTCATCTTGATACGACAACCGATGTCAGCACCAAATTCCCGGATCGCAAGCGCGAGGACGGGCGCTATTACGCAATTGATTTTACGCTTGATGAACTTAAAACCCTGACCGTTACCGAACGGTTCAAGGCCGATAGCGGCAAACAGGTTTATGAAAACCGGTTTCCCGGTGATTTCGGAATATTCAAAATTCCGACCCTTGAAGAAGAAATCAAGCTTGTCCGCGGTCTGAACCATTCAACCGGGCGCGATGTCGGGATTTATCCGGAAATCAAGGATCCCGCATTCCATCACGCCGAAGGTCAGGACATTTCCAAAGCCGTGATCTCGGTTTTGGAAAAATGGGGTTATAACAACCCGGATTCCAATTCCTTTGTTCAGTGTTTTGACTGGGCAGAAACCAAACGTATCCGCAATGATCTCCGTTATCAGGGCAAACTGGTTCAGCTTCTGGGGGAAAACCGCTGGGGGCCGCCAGAAGGCACGGATTACGATTATCTGAAATCCGGTGATGGCATCCTTGAAATGGCCAAGATCGTTGATGGTATCGGTCCATGGTTGCCTCAGGTGATTTCAGGACTGGGTGAAAATGGCAAGGCGGTGATGACCCCGACACTGATTGCTGCCCAGCGCGCCCAGTTGCTGGTGCATCCATACACGCTGCGTGCCGATCAGTTGCCGAAATGGGCAGGGGACATGAATATTGCCCTCAAGGCGATTTTCGATGACGCGGGCATTGACGGCATCTTTACCGATTTCCCCGATCAGGTTGTTCAGTTTCTGGCGCAAAACCCGGCGTCATAAGGGCGATCTTTTCGATTTTCGAAGCAGTCTGTTTCCAATCTGGTCATTATCAGGGGAACAGCAGCAAGTCATTATTGTACTTCGTCAAATTCAACCAAGGAGGTAGAAATGGCCAAGGTACTGGTTCTTTACTATTCGATGTATGGTCACATCGAAACCATGGCAAATGCGGTCGCCGAAGGCGCGCGCGGCGTTGCGGGAACGCAGGTCGATATCAAACGCGTACCTGAAATCATGCCCGAAGATGTGGCAAAGGCAGCCGGTGCCAAACTTGATCAGGCTGCCCCGATTGCAGATGTCTCCGATCTTCCGGAATATGATGCGATCATCTTTGGTGTTCCGACCCGCTTTGGCAATATGTCCGCACAGATGCGCAACTTCTTTGATCAGACCGGTGGTCTGTGGGCCAAGGGTGCGCTGATTGGCAAGATCGGTTCGGTCTTTGCATCAACCGGCACCCAGCATGGTGGTCAGGAAACGACGATCACCTCAACCCACACCACGCTTTTGCATCATGGCATGGTAATTGTTGGCGTGCCTTATAGCTGCGCAGGCCTGACCAATATGGACGAAATCACCGGTGGATCGCCTTATGGTGCTTCGACCCTTGCTGGTGCAGACGGTTCGCGTCAGCCATCCGAGAACGAGCTTGAGATCGCCCGTTTCCAGGGCAAACATGTTGCCGAACTGGCTGCCAAGCTTGCCGGTTGATCCGCAAGACATTTATCTGAATGAAGTGGCAGTATCGGGTCAAACCGGTACTGCCCTTTTTGTTGCATCTGGGTAAACAATCAGGTGCCTGATTGTGCCTTGTTTGGCGACAGTTTTATGCGAAAGTGTCAGTCATGAAATGGTATCCGGTGTAACACACCGGCAGGAAGAGGAGTTTTGAAATGACTGATGCCATCAGTAATGCACGTTCCGTTGATCGCGTTTTACGTGCCATGGATACATCGGATGGTGCGGGTGTGTCGCTTAAGCGTTCGATTGGAACGCCACAGCTTGATATGCTTGATCCCTTCCTGATGCTTGATTCCATTTCGACCGACAATGCTGACGATTACATTGCCGGTTTCCCCGAACATCCCCATCGTGGCTTTGAAACCGTGACCTATATGGTCGAGGGGGCGATGGGCCATGAAGACAGCATTGGCTCCAAGGGCGTTCTGCGATCTGGTGGCGTGCAGTGGATGACCGCAGGGTCGGGGATCATTCATTCCGAAACGCCGATGCAGGAAGACGGTCTTTTGCAGGGCTTTCAGCTCTGGATCAATTTGCCGGCCAAGGACAAGATGATTGATCCGCGCTATCAGAATATCGAAGCGCCTGATGTTCCCGAGATTGCGGTTTCCAAGGGGGCAGACCTTCGCCTTGTCGCAGGCGAGATGTTTGGCAAGACCGGTCCGATCAACGGTATTTCAACCGATCCGGTCTTTGTTGATGCCAAACTTGATGCCGGTGCCGAAGTCAGCATTCCGGTTCCGCAGGGGCATGCCGCAGTGGTTTATGTCTTTATCGGTGATGCGGTGGTGAGCGGCAAAGATGTTCCGACCCATCATCTGGCCATTTTGAAAGATGGCGATGGTGTCACGCTTAAGGGTGGCAAGAATGGTGGCCGGATGCTGGTGATTGCCGCACGTCCGATTAACGAGCAGGTGGTTCGCTATGGTCCGTTTGTTATGAGCAGCAAACAGGAACTCATGCAGGCCTTTGACGACTATCAGCGCGGAAATTTCGTGCGCAAGGCGGCGTCCTGACCAAATCGTATCAGCTATGCTTCTGGAGCATTTAAGAAGAAACACCCTGGTTCATGCGGATCAGGGTGTTTTTGTAATGCTTCCAATAAGCAGTCAATCAAGAGGCTTGTCGCCTCGGGATGGCGGCCCTATTGTCCGGGCTTTTGAGGCAAGGCAATAGAAAGGTAGCCGTCAGAATGATGAAGTCGCGGCAATGCGCGGTTATGTGGTTTTTGGTGCTGGTGGCAGGTGTTTTTGTACCCCCGGCCCATGCCGGAAACCTGCGATTTGTAACGGGTGATGCGTTTCCGCCCTTTGCTGATCGTGAAATGGATCATGGCGGCGTTGTGACCGATATTGTTCGCAAGGTGTTTGAGCGCGATGGTCATGACAGTGTCGAGATCATCTGGCGATCCTGGCTTAAGGGGTTTGAAATGACCATCGACGGGGAAGTCGATGGAACATTTCCCTATGCCTATACACGGGCTCGAAGCAAAAGCGTTCTGTTCTCAGATCCGATTACCAACCTGACGGCTTATGGGTGGTACGCGGTAAAGCGCGGATCTTTTGATGCCAATAGCGATCTGATTGGTAAAAACCTGTGTCTGCCGCTGGGGCATGCCGAACTTGGATTTACCGGAAAATTGTTTGCCAATGGCCGGGCCAAGCGCGTTTCCCCACCGGACATGAAAACATGTTTCAAACTTCTGGCAGCAGGCCGGGTTGATTGTGTCATCAGTCCGCGTCCCGAAGCTTTAAGCTCCATTCAGGCTGCCGAACTTTCCACAGATGATTTTGCCCATATCGAAGAAGGGCTTTCAAACGTGCCGCTGCATTTCATCGTTGGTAAAACCCATCCGGATGCCGAAACCATTATCAGCCTGTTCAATGCCGGTCTGAAGCAACTGCGGCAAAACGGGGAGCTTGACGCCATTCTTGATGCCGTCGAGTACTGATCCTCGGTCGAAAATGTTGCTTAAACCCGGATAAAAAGCCCCAACCCGTTAAGGATGGGGGCTTTGATATTCAGGTTTATTTCGTGACTGCTGTCTTGTCGGCAACTTCGTCCTCGATCACCCAACCGTCATTGGTGCGACAGGCAGATTTGATTTGCTGGCTGGTGCGGTTGTGGGATGAAAGTTCCTGACGATAAGTCCGGCACCAGACCCCCTTGTCGGTCTGAACGGTTTTGAGCGGAGTGACGGCAATTGTGAGCCCTGCAACTTTGGTTCTTTCCTGATCGCCGGAATTATTGCTTTCAAGTGCGGTCTGAACCGTCATGGCAAGCTGATCGCGGGCCTTTTTCGGGATCTTTGCCGGTGCCGGGCCATAAGTCAGAAGCTCTTCGCTATGATCGGTTCCCGAATTCCATGAACGGTCACGTTTGACGTAAAATCCGATTTCTGGCGCGTACCACCATTTTGTGGTCTGCATCCACCATTGTTTGTAATAGCGCGAACATTCGATGACATAGGTGTCAAAGGTGCCAGCAGGGACGTCAACCGTCTCGGTCGCGGGCACCTTGCAGGTCAGCCACTGGTCATAGCTGCTGGTTTTTCCTGTATCGGGATCAATGTTTTCCGAGACAGTCGAAATACGAACCATCTTGCCATATTCCAGCGGCCACAGGCTTTCGGAGCCTTCCTTGATGGAGGCTGATCCGGACCGCTTGCGATCTTCCTTGTCGGTATAGGACCATTCAAGATTAGGACCGGTGAAATCGGCGCTGGTCTGGAACAGATAATCACCGCCGCCATTCCAGACAAAGTTTTCGCCCTTGATATCCTCGACATAGATTGCGCGTCCGCTGTCATAGACAAAGGCATCCCCGATGCCGAAATCAGGAAGCGATGCAGGGGCAAGATCGGGGCCGGTATTCTCGGTCTTTTCGGCATACTGACCCATGCCGTCATTGAGTTCATTGAGCTTCGCGCCAAATTCATCAAGCGTTTGACACGCTCCGAGTGATGCGATGCCCAAAACGCAAGAAAGCGCCATAAGGTGGCGCTGAATAGTCGGCTTATTCATCTTCCTGATCCTGCATATTCTTTTGGTAGATTTTATGTCGCTTTTTTATCTGGTGTCTTGTGCCGCAACCGACAACGACGAAACCCCTTCTTCGTCGTTGTCGGCTGTCTTATAGTTTTTGTTTCGAGGGGGGCGCTTCCTCAAGGTCGGGAAGTTCAACGCCGGGGATCAGGCGATAAACCGTTTCCCACTGTCCTTCGCCCGTGCGACAGGCACGGCCATAAAAACCGTCTTGGGTTGCAGTGGCCGCATCGACCGGGAAAGTCACCCGATATTCACGGCAGAAACGCCCGCCCTGACGGAAGGTCCGCAAGGGTTCGATCTGGATGTCGGATGCGCTGTCGCGGGTCTGGTTCTGCGCCAGTGCAACATGACGGATGTCACCGCTCAGGGTTTTTTCAAGGGTCAGGCTGATTTCGTGATCAAGAACCGGATTACCAATCTGCGAGAAGGACGCCAGATGGGTGTCGGTCTTTGGGGCCAATACCACCTGATCATTGGTCAGGTTTTCATTGAACCAGTTGCCTCCAACAAAGGCCAGCAAGACAGCCGCAGCCGCACCGATGCCGGTCCAGATCGCGGTATTATTGTTTGCTGCACGCGCCTTAAGCGGACTTTCGGTCTGCTCATGGGCGGGATTTCTTTTGGCAACCGGCTTCTGATCAAGGATGTCGGCGATGCTTTTGCTCAGTTCCGGATAGACCCGGTCATTCAGCAAGCGGTCAGACTGGTTGCGCAAGACAATCGATTGCCCGGCCATGATGTTGAATTGCCGCGTCAGGACAGGACAATTTGCAATCCGGTCTTCAAGCTTGCGGCATTCCGTCGGTGCAAGTTCACCGTCGATATAGGCTGACAACAGGACGTAATCCTGTTCCTTGAGTTCAGTGGTCATGGCGAACCTCGCTGGATGCCGTCATATTTGTCAAATTGCTATCGTCGTCATGCAGGGCGGCCAGTATCTTGCGGGCGCGTGCAACGCGGCTCATGACCGTGCCATCGGGAACGCCCAATATGTCGCCAGCTTCGCGATAGCTGTATCCTTCAATCAAAACCAGTGTCATTGCCGCACGCTGATCTTCAACCAGTGATGCCATGGCTGCTTGCAGGAAAATCCGGTCGGTTCCGCCATGGTTTTGCATGGGAAGAGCCGTTTCACGCGCATCTTCAAACGAAATGACATTGCCACGTCGCTGGTCACGGCGCTTCTCGTCAATCCAGCTTGTCTGGATGATGCGATAAAGCCAGCTGTCAAGTCGCGTGCCCGGTTCGAATTGTTCGATCCGTTCGACCGCCTTTATATAAGCAGTCTGTACTAGGTCCTCGGCAGCGACGGCGTCGCGCGTCAATGACCTGGCAAACCGCAAGGCACGTGGCAGAAGATCAGCCAATTCTGAGCGAAGTGCGGTGTCCAAACCTGATGTCCCGTTTCGGTTTTCTGGGTTCTATTGTGCATATAACGTTCGCGCGGGGCTGTTTCTTCCGTCACAGTTTAAAAAAGTTTTGAAAATTATTTTCGGGGTTGAGGAAGAATTTGTTCAACCGGTGCGTTGTCCCAGCAAAGAACGCGAAATTCTGGACAATGGACTGGAGCTTTAAGATGGCAATCCAAATGAACAAATCACTTCGCAACAAGATGGTGACGGCTGGAATTCTGGGCTTTGGTGCCTTTGCACTGGTTGCAGCTCCGGTCTCCTTTGATTTCACGAAGTTTGACCTGTCGGGCAATACCGCCGTTGCGCAAGGCAATGGTAATGGCGGTGGCAATGGAAACGGTGGTGGTAACGGCAACGGTGGCGGTAACGGCAATTCCGGCGGCAATGGCGGTGGCAACGGTAATGGTGGCGGCAATGGCGGTGGCGCCAATGGCGACAGCGGTTCGGGCGGCCCCGATGGTCCGGGGAACAGCGGCAATGGCGGCGGCAATGGCAATGGCGGCGGCAATGGCAATGGTGGTGGCAACGGCAATGGAAACGGTGGTGGCAACGGCAACGGTGCCGATGGTCCAGGCAACAGTGCCGCAGCACGGTCAAGCGCACAGGGTCTTGGTCTCCAGTCCGGGGGCGTAGGACGGGGTGCGGCTTCGGCCGAAGGTGAAGAAGGCGAGGAAGGCGAAGTTGATGGAAAAAGCATGCCGCGGGGTATTGCAAATGCGCCTGGACTTGCCGGCGCGTTGCCGCCTGGTATCCAGCGCGTCTTTGGCGCGGCGACTGGCCCTGACGTTGATCCTGATGTCGAGCAGGAAATTATCACCCATGGCTGGAAAGAGCTGACCCGCCCGGATTCCGGCGATACCGGGGACACCCCCGATGATGGCGAGCCGGATACCGGTGACACGGGAGATACAGGTGATACCGGTGATACCGGTGACACAGGCGATACCGGTGATGCGGGTGACACAGGTGATGCCGGTGATACGGGAGACACAGGTGATACCGGTGATACGGGAGACACAGGTGATACCGGCGATACCGCAGCATAATAGTTCCCACGCAAAGCAGCTGATCCTGCTTTGACCGCTGCGGTCTGCACCCAGACCGCAGGTAACTGGAAACCCCGTCTGGTCCCCCGCCGGCGGGGTTCTTTTTATCCGCAATCAACGGGCAGAAATGCAAACCAGGGTGACAAAGAAAAAGCCCTCGCCGAGTGATCGGCGAGGGCCTTGATATTTGGCAAAGCAGCCAGCGTGATCAGATTGATCAGGCCATTGCAGCTTTCAGACCTTCGTCCAGTTTGTCGAGGAACTGGGTGGTGGTCAGCCATTTCTGGTTCGGACCGATCAGCAGTGCCAGATCCTTGGTCATGAAGCCTGCTTCGACGGTATCGACGCAAACTTTTTCAAGGGTTTCTGCAAACTTGACGACTTCCGGGGTACCATCGAACTCACCACGGTACTTGAGACCCTGGGTCCATGCAAAGATCGACGCAATCGGGTTGGTCGAGGTTTCTTTGCCCTGCTGGTGCTGGCGATAGTGGCGGGTAACGGTGCCGTGGGCCGCTTCTGCTTCAACGGTCTGCCCATCCGGGGTCATCAGAACAGAGGTCATCAGACCAAGCGAGCCAAAGCCTTGCGCAACGGTGTCAGACTGAACGTCGCCGTCATAGTTCTTACAAGCCCAAACGAAACCACCGTTCCATTTCATCGCACATGCAACCATGTCGTCGATCAGGCGGTGTTCGTAGGTGATGCCAGCGGCTTCGAACTTGTCTTTGAATTCAGTCTGGAAAACTTCTTCAAACAGGTCCTTGAAGCGACCGTCATAGGCTTTCATGATGGTGTTCTTGGTCGACAGGTAAACCGGCCAACCGAGCGACAGACCATAGTTCATGCAAGCACGTGCAAAGCCCTTGATCGAATCATCAAGGTTATACATCGACATCGCAACGCCCGAAGACGGGAAGTCGAAGACTTCGTGTTCGATGGCTTCGCCGCCGTCTGCCGGCTGGAACTTGATGGTCAGCTTGCCTGCGCCCGGAACCTTGAAGTCGGTCGCACGGTACTGGTCACCAAATGCGTGACGGCCGATAACGATCGGCTGGGTCCAACCCGGAACCAGACGCGGAACGTTGTTGCAGATGATCGGCTGGCGGAAAACGGTACCGCCGATGATGTTGCGGATGGTGCCGTTCGGTGACTTCCACATCTTTTTCAGGCCGAATTCTTCAACGCGCTGCTCATCAGGGGTGATGGTTGCGCATTTGACGCCGACGCGGTGTTCCTTGATGGCGTTTGCCGCATCAATGGTGATCTGGTCGTCGGTCTCGTCACGTTTCTGAACCGAAAGATCGTAGTATTTCAGGTCAACGTCGAGATACGGAAGGATCAGCTTGTTTTTAATGAAGTCCCAGATGATCCGGGTCATTTCGTCGCCGTCAAGTTCGACGATCGGATTCTTAACTTGAATCTTGCTCATAGAATACTCCCTTGCTGGCCGCGGCCAGAATACAGCGCGGCTGCCATTCAAGATGGTTAATCTTTGTCTTCCGGCGCGCGAGGGAGCGCCCTGGCCGCGTCGGGAGCCCGCAACATACAGGAACCCATCAGAAAATCAAAGAGGGCGACGCAACTTACCTGTAGTCATTCGTTCAATTGCGTATTCTTGTGTCGTAAGAAGGTGCGTTTGTGCGGGTTTGCGCGTTGGAAAAGCGCATGTTTGTCCGGCATTTACGGGCATGATTGCGCAAATTTCAAAGCAGGTGACAGATCAATTGTATTTTGCAGTCGCATGATCCGGATCAAAGAAGGTCGAACCGAAATGGTTCTAAACTGCATGCATTGATGCAAGGCGGCGAAGACTCCGCCACGCATTAAGGTTTGGCAAAAAGGGGGCTGTCATGAACTTGGCGACCGAAAACATCATTGTTCTGATCATCTGCGTTATCGGCTTTTGCCTGCTTGGTTTCGGCTTTACCAATCGTGATCGTAACTGGGGCGTCACTATGATGTGGGGCGGCGTCCTGACCATGCTTGGTCCGATAGCTTGGCGACTGCTGACCCTGTTTGCATAAAAAGTGTCAGATACTTTTAGACACGGGCATGCTCGCAGATCGGGCAGCTCTTGAAATCTTCTGATCCGGTTCTGTTCTGGATAAGGGTCTAATCGCGCAGAATTTCTCTCTTCGCGCGACCAATGGGGCACTCAACGCCGATTAGCGCAAGATTACTTTTCGTGCTCAGCACAAATTTTTTCAGCGTCCTTGTCTGACAACGGCACGTTCAAAAGCCCGCAACGATGTGACGCGCCAGCGTGTTCGGGGTTGTCCGTCCGCAGGAAAAAGCGGCAGCTTGCACAAATTCCAAAGCTTTTCGCATTGTTACGAAGGATTGCCTCATTCAGAACGTGTGAAAGGGCCTCTTGCAGGGACAAGCCGTTCCGGGTTGCTTCGATGCAGGAAGCGAGTTTTTGCCGCGGGTCATTTGTCAGGTGCTGTTGTCCCAGTGGGGTAAGGGCAATATCCACCGAGCGTTTGTCGCGAGCACTGGGCGTGCGCTTGATGCACTCTTTTTTCTCCAGTGAAATCAATGTTTGGGACACCGTCCCGCGCGTTGAGCCGAGATATTCTGCAAGTGCGGCTGGCGTTCTTGAAAAGCGGTTGGCTTTGGCAAGATAGCGTAATGCTTCCCATTGTGCCGGGTTTAGCTGGCCTTTTTGTTCTTCGGCCTGCATCAGGCGGGCGATCCGTTCGATCAGATCTGCCGCCTTATGTGCGTCGGTATTCATTTTGATAGCTACTCGATACTAAACAATTGACCTTCTCGCGGTCTGCGAATATAGATAATAGCGACTCGATACTATTATTACAAGGATCGCAAAATGACTGCACGTATTCTCCCCTTGGCTGGCGCCATCCTGATTTCAGGATTGATTGAAAGCTCAGCATATGCACACCAGATTGAAGCTCCCCTGACTGCGGATTACCCTGCATTTGATATTCATCATGCAGATATCGTTCGCAAAGATACAAGCCTTGAATTCACCATGTATTTCAAGGGGCGTCCAGGAACCAAAACACCAGATGCACACGGACAATTGGCAGGCGCCCCGGTGTGGTCATATGTGTGGCCAACCTCGATTGACACCTCTGTAATCGGTTTTGATGCAGATGCTGGTATTCTGTCGTTTGCGGTAACGTCCCATCCAGACTTTGATGACACGCCTCTTTTTGATGAAGACGGTGATGGAGATCCGGAAAATGACGGCCGCCGCTGGCATTCGCATTGGGTGGTTCTTGTGCCGGATGACGCCTGTGGGCCGAACGGGTTGAAGGTTCGCGATATTCCCGAGGGCGCAACACCCAACCTACCCAAAACCTGGCCGGGCCTTCCTATTCTGATCGACAGTCCCGGTTGGCATCCGCGCTTTACCCAGGACAGTCTGGTCGTGACGGTCCCATTTGATGCACAAGCTGATCTTGAAGGGGCCAATTTTGATGCGGTGACGGCTGCCTTGCAGGTGAATGCCAGCGTTCATGATCCACTTTTGTGTGTGACCGATGTCTTTGAAGCTGCCGGTGGTTTGAAAATGCCCGGCACGATAAACTAAGGGAGCCGCCGATGGGGAAAACAGCAATCGCCATTCGTCATGTCGGGTTTGAGAGCCTTGGTGCTTTTGCCCCGGCGATAAGGGCAGCGGGATATGAAATTCTCTATCATGATGTCGGTATCGATGACCGGGAACGATTGGCAACACTGGACCCCGATCTATTGATCGTCCTTGGGGGCCCCATCGGCGCGCATGATGAACGCAACTATCCCTTTCTTACGGATTATATCCGTTTTATTGCCAAGCGACTGGAACGTGGCTGGCCGATGATGGGAATCTGCCTTGGCGCACAACTGATTGCGCGGGCAGCCGGAAGCCGTGTGTATCCCGGGACAGTGAAGGAAATCGGTTTTTCTCCGATCACACTCACCGAAGCCGGGCAGAAATCATGTTTGGCGGTTTTTCAGGAAAGCCCGACAACTTTGCACTGGCACGGAGATACTTTTGATTTGCCACGAGGTGCGCAGCTTCTGGCAAGCAGTCAGCTATATGAAAACCAGGCCTTTTCCCTGGGTGAGAACATTATTGCGTTCCAATTCCATCCAGAGGCAACATCAACTGGTTTTGAGCAATGGCTGATTGGTCACACAGCAGAACTGGCGGGTGCTGGTATAAATATCCCCCGGCTTCGCGCTGATGCGAAGATGCTTGGGGAGTCACTGGACAAAAAGGCCAGCATTGTCTGCAGGTCCTGGCTCAATCAAATTCAGGTTTGATTGGCGAGCCATCTGCGTTGCTATTGCCAGGTTCAATGCCATAGCCGCGCAGAAACATATCGACCGCGGCGATGACATGGGCATGCAAATCTTTGGCCTGAGGTTCCCATCCCACATAGGTCATTTGCCGGAAGTCATAGTCGGCCTTAAGCAGGCTGGTGAAAAAGACAGCGGCCTGTTTCGGATCGTTCTTTGGAAACTTGCCTTCTTCCATCTGGCGTTCGAAATAGGATGTAATGATACGGCGACCGGTCATAAGGCCGCTTTCATAAAACACCTTCCCAAGGTGCGGGAAGCGGGGCACTTCGGCCAGAAACAGCCGCATATAGCGAATGGTGTCTGGCGTGGTCAAAAGCGTCATCAAGGTTTCGCCAAAATGAATAAGCGCCTGCCGCAACGGCAATTGCGACAGTTCAAGATCGGCCATGATTGATGTGATCCGGCCGGTGCAATCGCGAATGACCGCCTCGAAGACACCATCCTTGTTGCCAAACAGCTCATAGATCGTTCGGCGTGATCCGCCAGCCTCGGCCGTGATCATTTCCAGTGTCGTGCCCGCAAGTCCATGTTCGCAAAACAGTTCTCGCGCCGCCTCGATCATGGCTTCGCGGCGTTTCAGCGTTCTGGGGTCGATCTTTTTTGCGTCAGACAAATGATTTGTTCCAATTCGGTACTTGACGGTTGGTACTGATTGGTACCATAAATGCGTAAATGGTACTGATCAATACCAAAAGGATTTAGCAGGACAATGAGTGTGAAGAAAATCATCCTGCCCCTGATCGCTGTGGCGGTTATCGGTGGCGGTGGATATTACGGGTTCTACTGGGTGACCGAGGGTCAGTACTTTGAAAGTACCGACAATGCCTATTTGCAGGCAGACGAGGTTGCCATCTCACCCAAGGTATCTGGCTATGTTGGCGAGCTTGCAGTTGAAGAAAACCAGTCGGTTCGCAAGGGGGATCTTCTGATGTCGATCAAGGATGAGGATTATCGTCTTGAAGTCGCGCAGGCGACCGCAACCCTTGAAGCGCGCCAGTCTGCTGTGACTACCATGGACGAACAGATCACCTTGCAGGAAGCCGCAATCGAGCAGGCTGGTGCTAATGTTCGTATTGCCAGGGTCGAACTGGATCGTACGACCGAGGATTTCCAGCGCTATCAGGATCTGGTCAAAAAGGGTGCGGCAAGCCGTCAGAAATTCGACTATGCCAAGGCCGACCGTCAGAAAGCGCAGGCACAGGTTGCTGCGGCCAATGCGACGCTGGCTGTTGAAAAGGGCCGTCTGGGTGTTTTGCGCGCCCAGAAGATCGAAGCCGAGCGTGCCGTAAGTCAGGCTCAGGCAGCCCGCAACCTGGCGATGCAGGCACTTGATGACACCAAAATCTATGCCCCGTTTGATGGCGTGGTCGGGAACCGTTCGGTTCAGACCGGCGCGCTGGTCCAGCCGGGCGAGCAGCTTCTGGTTCTGGTGCCGTTGTCGGGCGTTTATGTTGTGGCCAATTTCAAGGAAACCCAGATCGAACACATGGCCCATGGCCAGAAGGTCCGGATTGAAATAGATGCATTCCCGAATGCAGATATCACTGGTCAGGTCGAAAGCTTTGCCCCGGCAACCGGCGCACAATTCAGCCTGTTGCCGCCGGAGAATGCGACCGGCAATTTCACCAAAATCACCCAGCGTGTGCCGATCCGTATCTCGCTTGACGATAGTAAGTGGGCGGCTGCCTTGCGTCCGGGACTTTCGGTTGTGGTTGATGTCGATACCCGCGATGCTGACGGATCCCGGCATATTGCAGGATCGGGACTTGCCGAAAATATCATTCCGTCCACGGAAGTCTCGGAGCTTAACTGATGAGCGGTTCGGCAACCAGCGCAGGCCCGTCCGCACCGCAAGCCATTCCCGATGCAGGCCAGCACGTGGACAATGCCCAGTTCATTGGCTGGGTGGCGATGGTTGTGGGGATGTTTCTGGCGATCCTTGATATTCAGATCGTGGCGAGCTCGCTTGAAAACATTCAGGCAGGCCTGTCTGCCAGCCCCGATGAAATCGGCTGGGTTCAGACCAGTTACCTGATTGCCGAGGTCGTGATGATCCCGCTTTCGGGGTTCCTGTCGCGGCTGTTTTCTACACGCTGGCTGTTTGTGATGTCGGCAATCGGTTTCACCGTCATGTCGATTGCATCGGCCTTTGCCTGGTCGATTGAAAGCATGATCTGGTTCCGTGCGGCCCAGGGGTTCCTTGGCGGGGCGATGATCCCGACCGTCTTTGCCACGACCTATATCATTTTCCCGCCCGAAAAGCGCAATGGCGCATCGGTGATGATCGGCCTGATTGCGACCATGGCACCGACCATTGGACCGACGCTGGGCGGATTCCTGACGCAATCGCTGTCCTGGCACTGGCTGTTTCTGATCAATGTTGTGCCGGGTCTTTTGATCGCAGCTGTGGTTGCCCTGACGCTCAGGATCGACAAGGGTGACAGATCGCTTCTCAAGGGGTTTGACCTTACCGGTCTTCTGGCGATGGCAGTGTTTCTTGGCAGCCTGGAATATGTTCTGGACGAAGGGCCCAAGGATGACTGGTTTGATGAAACCGCAATTATCTATGGCACGATTACCTGTGTGATTGCGGGCGTCTTTTTCTTTTGGCGCATGTTCAGTTACGACAAGCCGATAGTTGATCTGAAGTCCTTTTCCGATCGCAATTTTACCATGGGCTGCATTTTCAGCTTTACGCTTGGCATCGGGCTTTATGGCAGTGTCTATATCATGCCGCTGATGCTTAGCCGCGTGCGAGGCTATGACAGTCTTGAGATCGGTATGATCATGGCCGTCACCGGTGTTGCCCAGTTCCTTTCAGCCCCGATTGCCGGTCGGTTGACCGCGAAATTCCCGCCGCGTGTGGTGCTGGGGATCGGGCTTGTGCTTTTTGCAACCGGTCTTGCCATGCACGGCTTTAATACCAGCGAAGTTTCGTTTAACGAGCTGATTTTCCCGCAGATCGTGCGCGGTGCCGCCTTGATGTTTTGTATGCTGCCGATCACCAACCTTGCGCTCGGCACCTTGCCGCCCGAAAAGATCAAGAATGCCAGCGGGCTTTATAACCTGATGCGCAACCTTGGCGGCGCGATCGGCATGGCGGCAATCAACACGCTTCTCGATAAGCGCATTGACTATCATTTCTCGCTTCTGTCCGAGCATATCAATCCGGCAAGCAACGCCTTCAAGGAATATCTGGCAACCGTGATCGCACGCTATTCCGAGATGGGCATTGCCGATCCGCATGCCGCGGCTATGAAGTTCATTGTCAATCTGGTCAATCGCGAGGCATCGATCATTTCGTTTAATGATGTCTATCTTGCGATGGCCGTAACCTTCTTTATCGCCTTCTTGTTGCTACCATTTGCCAAACCACCGCGCGCGCAGGCCGCTGGTGGCGGTGGCGGACATTAACAAACAGGAATACGCATCAGAAACGGGCCGCACATTTATTCCCCGACCCCGCGAGCTTTTCCCGCTCGAGTGCGGCCTGGCCGGCCCCCGTTTTACGGGGGTCGGCATTTTTTTATTTGTTGCGGATTTGTGTATTAGTTGGGTTTTTGGATTATCTTATTCAATTTCAGGTGGTTGTGCGGTATCATGGACGAAATATAAGAAAAGCCCCACAGGATACGGATACAACTCGGAGGCATCTGTTCCGTTGGCGACACATCGTCTTGGTCCCGCATCTACCAAAACCTGAACGTGATGGTCGTTCCTGTCCTGAAGGAAACACGTTGCCGCTCTCAATACCACCGACTGGTATGGATGCGGTCATTTGTGTGCACATCACACATGCCCTGTTTCAAGGAGCAGACGATGAAGCGATTTCTATTTACAGCAATGCTGACATGTTCGGTTATCGGAACGACAAGTGTCGTATCCGCGCAAGATAACTCGGGACAGAACAAACCCAATATCCTTGTGATCTGGGGCGATGATATCGGCTGGCAGAACGTGTCCGCCTATGGTCTTGGTACCATGGGCTACACGACACCCAATATTGACCGTGTTGCCAATGAAGGTATCAAGTTTACCGACCATTATGCACAGCCCAGCTGTACTGCTGGGCGCGCTGCCTTTATCACCGGTCAATATCCGATCCGTTCGGGCATGACAACGGTTGGGCAGCCCGGTGCAACACTTGGTCTGCAAAAAGAATCTCCGACGCTTGCCGAACTTCTCAAGGAAGAAGGCTATCGCACCGGTCAGTTCGGCAAGAACCATCTTGGTGATCGCAATGAACATTTGCCGACGGTTCACGGATTTGACGAATTCTTTGGCAATCTTTATCACCTGAACACGCAGGAAGAGTCCGAACAGCGTGACTACCAGCGTTTCGCCAAGGACTTTGCAGGTTCGGTCGAAGAATATGACAAGCGTTTTGGCACGCGCGGCGTTCTTCACAGCTTTGCCACCGACCAAGATAACAGCACCGTTGATCCACGTTTTGGCCGTGTCGGCAAACAGATGATTCAGGATACCGGCCCGCTGACACAGGAACGCATGAAGGAATTTGACAGCGCCGAGGTGATCCCGGCTGCCCTGAGCTTCATGACCGCTGCGAAGGACGCCAATGAACCGTTCTTTGTCTGGCTTAATACCAGCCGCATGCATCTATACACCCGCCTTGATGACAAGTGGCGTTATGCCGCCGAGGAATACACGTCCGAGGCCGATTATCACGGCAGTGGCATGCTTCAGCATGACCACGATATCGGCACTGTACTGGACTGGCTGGAACAGCAGGGTCTGGCTGACAATACCATCATCTGGTATTCGACCGATAACGGTCCGGAACATGCATCATGGCCCCACGGGGCAACCACGCCGTTCCGCGGTGAAAAAATGACGACCTACGAAGGCGGTGTGCGCGTTCCTTCCATGATCCGCTGGCCGGGTAATCTGCAACCGGGCCGGACCCTGAATGGTATTCAGGGCCATCAGGACATGTTCACATCCCTTGCCGCGGCGGCAGGCATCGACGATGCAGCCAAAAAGGTGATGGATGAACAGAGCCAGTATATCGATGGTGTGAACAACCTGCCGTACTGGCAAGGTGAAACGGACAAATCAGCCCGTGATCACATCTTCTATTACTTTGAAAGTCAGCTGACGGCTGTGCGCATGGGGCCATGGAAATGGCACTTTGCCACCAAGGAAGACTATTACGACAACATGACACCGCGTAACTTCCCCATGGTGTTCAACCTTCGGATGGATCCGTTCGAAAGTTATGACAGCATCGATTCCTATGGGCATCTCGCCCAAAAGGTATCCTGGCAGGTCCAGCCGATGAATGTCCTGATTGCCGATCACCTGCAAACATTGGCGAAATATCCGCCGGTACAGGGCGGGGCCACATTTGACATGTCGCGTCTTGTGGAAGATTTCCTTGCCAAAGGACGACAGTAACGTGGGAATGCGTTTGATACCTGATCAGCCCGGCCGTTTGGGCCGGGCTGTCCCGATCTTGCTGGCAGTGCTTTTTTCTTCTGCTGGCGCACTGGCCGAAGAAAAGCCGATGCCCGAATTTGTCGAAATCAAAGGCGGGACTTTCATGATGGGGGATACCCGTCATTACCGCGAGGAAACGCCGGTGCATCGGGTGACTGTTTCATCCTTTGCCATCAGTCGAACTGAAATTACCAATGCCCAGTTTGCCGCCTTTGTTGCGGAAACCGGATATGTGACCTCGGTCGAACGGCCGCTCGACCCGGCTAAATATCCGGGCGTTCCAGACGAACTCCTTAAGGCGGGGTCCATGGTTTTTGCCCAGCCGACCGATGATGTGGATATGGGCGATCTGCGCAACTGGTGGCGCTATATCGCCGGGGCAGACTGGCGTCATCCGGCCGGACCGGGAAGCACGATCGAAGGACTGGAAGATCATCCGGTGGTGCAGGTCTCCGTCGAAGATGCCCGTGCCTATGCCAAGTGGGCTGGCGGGCGGCTTCCGACCGAGGCCGAATGGGAATTCGCCGCGCGCGGTGGTCTTGATGGTATGGATTACAGCTGGGGTGACAGCTATAGCCCGCTTGAAGGATGGAAAGCAAACAGCTGGCAGGGAACCTTTCCGAAAACCGATCTGGCAGATGACGGACATCACGGCACGGCCCCGGTCGGCAGTTTTGACCCGAACGGGTACGGGCTTTCGGATATGGCGGGCAATGTCTGGGAACATGTGTCGGACTGGTGGGTGCCCGGGCATCCCCAAACCGATCAAACCGATCCCGATGGCCCACCTTTAAAGCTTGCGGCGCGCTTTGCCAGTCCTGCGGTCGGTCCGATGACCGTGGTCAAGGGCGGATCGTGGCTTTGTGCACCGAATTTTTGTCTGCGCTATCGTCCGGCTGCCCGACAGCCCGCCGAAAGCCATATCGGGTCAAACCATATCGGATTCCGGATTGCACGTGATGTGAATTGAAACAGGGATCGAAGAGGTTTCTGCCGCTTGTGAAGAACGAAGGAGACAGTGATGTCCAATCTGTTGAGAAGACTGTCGATCACTTTTTTGGGCGCATTGACCTGTGTTTGCGGGTTCTCGTCCCTGACATTGGCGCAGGAAGGCGATGCCGATCTTGCCAAGAAACTGTCAAATCCGGTGGCCAATCTGATCAGTTTGCCATTTCAGGCCAACTATGATCATGGCTATGGTTCCGAAGACGGCAGCAAGTTCTATGTCAATGTGCAGCCGGTCATGCCTGTCAGTCTTAATGAAGACTGGAACCTGATTTCGCGGACGATTTTGCCGGTCGTTTATCAGAATGACATCAATGGCAATAGCGGTACGGATACCGGCATCGGCGATACGGTACAAAGTTTGTTTTTATCGCCAACTGAACCGGGCCCCGGCGGGCTGGTTTGGGGTGCCGGGCCTGTTTTCCTGTTGCCCACTGCGTCGGAAAGCAGCCTTGGTCTTGATCAATGGGGTGCAGGACCGACGGCAGTCGGATTGTTCATGAAGGATGCCTGGACCGTTGGTGTTCTGAGTAATCATATCTGGGGCACCGATGACGGATCAGCTGCATCGGCAACCAATGCCACATTCCTGCAGCCTTTCATCAATTACACGACGCCCGATGCATGGACCTTCGCACTTAATACCGAAAGTACCTATGACTGGAACGCCGAAAAATGGTCGGTTCCGGTTAACGGTATTGTGTCGAAACTGGTCGATGTTGGCGGGCAGAAAGTCAGTCTGGGTGCTGGCGTTCGCTATTGGGTCGATGGCCCGGATGCTGGTCCTGACGGATGGGGGGCACGGTTCATCCTGACGTTCCTGTTCCCGAAATAGCTGCCATTCAGGGGGCAGGAAGCGGCCGAACGGGGCTTGGTCGATGAACCCTGAACGAACAGAAACTCGTTCGGGGTTCTGATTGTCACTGTAAATTGTCTGCATGCAGATGCTTTTCCTGACGCAAATTTGCGCTAGACTGAACAATAAAAGAACCGGGTGGTTGGGGTTGGTTAAAAGTAGACGGCGTTCCGTTATCGGGGCGTGAGAAGGATTGCGATCAAAATAGTGCCATGGTGAGAAGCCGGTAAATGGCCATTGCAATCAAAGCGGGGAGCTGGGCGTGCGGCGATCAAAAGTGTATCAGTATGCGATGTGCGGGGTGGGCGCATTGCTGGTAAGTGCATCAATGTCCGCGGCGCGCGCAGCCAGTTGCTCGGCCGAAGGCGGGTTGATTTTCCTTGGCAAGACCTCGGATAAGGCAAATTCCTTGTGGTTGTCAGGCACAAGTTCAGGCGCTTTTCGTCTTGATGCCGCCGGGACAACCAAGGATACCTGGAGCCAGACACGTGGCGGATTGCATCTGACGCTTTCGGACGTTGTTTCGCCGGGAAATGGTGGTGTTCATCACCTTTATGACAATAGTGGTTCGGGCTGTTTGCTTGACAGTCAGAACCAGCGTGGCGGATTTAACCTGCCGCCGATCGGCAAGCTGTTTCCCGATTTCCTGACACCCGAAATTCCCGTGGCGACCAAACCGCCAATCTGGATCGTACCGCCGGTCGGGATTACCCCGGAAATTCCGGTCCTGAGACCGCCGGGGATCGGTATCACGCCTGAAATCCCGATTATCGTCGCGCCACCGGTTGATGTCCTTCCGCCAATCGGTGTATTGCCCCCGACAGGGATTACCCCGGAAATTCCGGTGATCACACCGCCGCCGGTTGGTATTACGCCGGAAGTGCCGATTGCAACCAGACCACCGATTGGGGTGTTACCCCCGACAGGGATCACGCCGGAAATTCCGGTGATCACCCCGCCACCGGTCGGTATTACGCCGGAAGTGCCGGTGATTACATCCCCGGACCCCGAAATACCAACGGTTCCGCCGACGATCAGTGTTCCCGAAACCGTTGCGAATGCCGAACTTTCAAAGCGGCCGGAGGACTTCCTTTCCGGTGATACCTGCGCCATTCTTGAAGGTGGCGGGCAGCTTTATCGCAACGAAGAGGGTCTTGTTTTTACCGCCCCCTGTACGCTTGTCCGGCAGGGCGGATATCAGGGAATTACGGTTGCCTCCTTGCTTGAGCAATCAGATGTGCCTTTGACATCCGGGCGGCAGTTCGTGGCCGAACCCCTTTGGAATTTCTGGACAGAAACGCGCGGCGTCTATGCCCGGGACCGTCGTCACAATCTGGATATCGAAGGGTATAGCGGATCAGTTATTGCGGGATTTGATCGCAATTTTGATAACGAAACGGTTGTTGGCGTTTCCGGATCGTTTGAAAGCAGTGGCTCTGACGGTTATGACGGTGGGCTTGTCAACGAGGCCTATGGCATTTCCGTCGGGCCCTATTTTGCCCATCGTCTGTCACGGGAATGGGCGGTTCAGGGATCGCTTGGCTATATGCTGCGCCATAACGATCTTGATGTTGTGGTGCTTGAGGGCGACTATTTTTCCCATCAGCTGTCGGCTGCCACCGCCCTTCACGGGCAGTATAATTATAAGGACTGGACGCTGCGTCCGCGCGTCGGCCTTTCCTATGCCGAGACCTTTACCGAGGCCTATGATCTCAGTGGTACTGTGTCCAATACCCCGGTCAAGGTCGATATCGGTTCGGATCATTTCAGCTTTGGCGAGGCCGAAATTGCCGGTGAGGCCAGCACCTATGTCGAGCTTGAGGGCAATCTTCTGGGCATACCCTATGGCGAGCTCGGCCTGCGTTATGCCTTTGACCGGCCCAATGACGGCAAGATCCTTTCGGGGAACCTGACGCTTGAGGAAACATCAGACGTGACCGGTACACTGCGTGGCGGGATGCGGTTTATTTATGATGACCGGATCTATTTTGATGTCGGGGCGGGCTATCTCAGTCTCGGGCAGAACGGCCTTGATATCTGGGAAGCCAAGGCACGTGTTTCATTTGCCTTCTGATCGCTTGCCCGGACAGTTGCACGCCAAAAAAAACGCCCGGGTGGGGGCCCGGGCGTTTTGACCTTTCGGGGGAGACTCCGAAAGGGGCAAGATGCAATGGGAACATAACGACCGGGGAAGTCGTACGGTATCTCCTTGGGACAAGGGGATACGCATCTTGCAGGGATCGACATTACGCCGGTTACTGGTCGAATACCGGGACGGGGTCAAAGGCGCCCGGTAGTCCAATCAGGTGGCCTTGCCCGGTGTCGGGGCAGGTGCCGCGATTTTTGCCAGTGCCTTGAGTTTCGCAGCATGGCGGTGTTTCGATACTGTTATCTGAATAATCCCGATCATCACCAAAAGGGAAGAGATCCAGAACACACTGTCATGGGTCGGTGGTGGCGTGAGGTCGAACCGCGATGCCAGCATCTCAAGAGCCAGAAGGACAAAGGGCAGGATCGTGGTCGACAGGATGTATTTCTCGATCCCTGCGACCTTGACAGAACGAAGTGACAAAACCATCGCAGGCCCGCGAAACAGAACCCCGATCAAAAGCCCTGCCAACAATGTTTCGGTGCCAAACAATCCGGCGGTGGAAATGTACGGGATCGGAACCGGACTGATCAGTTCGATAAAGGACGGCACGATTAGGAAAACTGACGCGGTAATCAGCAACAGGACGCCGGTGAAGCGCAGATGTGCCCATGTATCCTTGATCTGGTTATCAGGATGAAGTTCGGCCAGAACAGTTGATGCAATGGCGGTGACTTCGGATGCCAGCATCAGCAACACGGCCGGGTTGGAAAAGCCATCCGGTAAATGCCATGCCATCCACACCGCCCCCGAAATCAGGATCGCATGGCCCAGCCATTCCGACCGTCCCGGCGTGCGCCCAAGGATAAAGGTCGCGGCAAGGGCGGCCATCGGCATGCCGGTCTGCGACAGAATGCCGCTTTCCGGGGCGCTGATGTAAAGAAGCGACGCTGTCCAGGTTACGCCGGTCAGAACCCGCAAAACCCCATAGGCCCAGTTGATCGGAAGCGTGAATTGCCGCCAGGGGATCCTGCGACCGGGTGCAAGAAGCACCAGCGACACCCCGCCAAACACCAGTTGCCAGCATGTCATGGCATAAGGATCAATATCAAAGCTGGTCAATGCAATCCGGTTGCTCACCAAAAGCAGCGACCAGATCAGTGTGGTGCCAAACAGCAGGATTAATACAGGCATATGAAGAAATCACAAAAGTTATGACGGTTTGATATGTTGCGTCATATCCCTCTGTTTGGCGACCAGAATATGTGCGTAAACAACTGAATTTAATTCATGAAAAGGACAACCCCGCCACGTAGAAACTGTGGCGAGGTGCGGAAGATCTGATTGTTTGGTGATTAACGAATACCAGCGCGCAGGAAGGCCTGAATGAATTGGCGCTGGAAAATCAGGAAGGCCACCAGAAGCGGGGCCACGGTCATAATGGTTGCGGCACTGATGACCGAAATATCCACCCCGGTTTCCGGTGCTCCGAACAGCGACAAGCCAACGGTTAGCGGGCGGGTGTCGGGCGAGTTGGTGACAATCAGCGGCCACAGGAAATTGTTCCAGTGGGTCGCAATCGACACCAGCGCATAGGCCAGATAGACCGGCTTGGCCGCGGGCACATAGACCTTCCACAAAACCCCCATCCAGCTGCATCCCTCAATCCGGGCGGCTTCTTCAAGTTCGACCGGCACCGATTTGAAAGCCTGACGCAACAGGAAAATGCCAAAGGCACTGGCCATATAGGGAAGCCCGATGCCAAGCGCGGTGTCAAACAGGCCAAGCTTGGAAACGATGGCATAGTTTTCGACAATCAGAACTTCGGGCAGAATGAAGAGCTGCAGCAGAACAAGGATAAAGATCGTATCGCGGCCCCTGAATTCAAACCGGGCAAAGGCAAATCCCGCCAGTGTGCAAAGAACCAGCTGACCGGCAAGGATCAGGGTGACAAGAACCACCGTATTGGCAAAATAACCCGCCCATGGCACCGCGTTCCAGACATAGACAAAATTCTCGATTGTCAGCGGGCTTGAAAAATCAAGACCAAGGGCGGTGCCCGATGGCTGTAATGCAGCCCATGTCGCAAACAGAAGCGGCGAGATCCAGACAATCGCCAGAACCCATGCGCCGATGGCATCAAGGATCTTGTCGAAATCAGGCAGGGTGCGTTTGGCCGGATGCGAGGCAAATGCAGTATTCATCTGTAATGGGTCCGTTTTTCAACCAGTCGGAACTGAATGACCGCAACAAGGCCAAGCGTCAGAAGAACAAGAATGGTCATGGCCGCCGCATGCGGGCTGTCGAAATAGGAAAATGCCATTTCCCAAATCCAGTACAGGATCAGCTTTGACGCGTTATTCGGCCCGCCCTTGGTCAGGATGAACAGATGGTCGATCAGTTTGACCGAATTGATCATCGCATTCACAAAGACAAAGATCGTGGTTGGCATCAAAAGCGGCAGCAATACCCGGCGCGTATAGGTCCATCGACCTGCCCCCTCGATGCGGGCGGCTTCGCGCAAATCAGGCGGAATTGTCTGAAGGGCAGCAAGGTAGAAGATCATGAAAAATCCGGCTTCTTTCCAGATTGTCACCATGATGACGGATGCCAGTGCCGTTTCAGGCTGTCCCAGCCAGTTGGTGGGTGACGCGCCAAAGAACCCGGTAATCTGGTCAATCACGCCAAGGTCGGGTGTATAGAAAAACAGCCACAAATTGGCCGCAGCAATCATCGGCAGGATCGTCGGCGTGAAATAGGCGCTGCGCACGAATGACCGTGCCGGAATATGGGCATTGGCCCAAAGCGCCATGATCAGGGCAAAGATGATCGAAACCGGAATGGTGATCCCGGCATAAATGATGTTGTTCCAGGCCACGGTCCAGAATGTCGGGTCGGCAAACAGGTCGCCGTAATTGTCAAATCCGGCAAAGACCGACGGGCGGCGCGTGGTGCCGCGGGTAAACAGGCTGTGCCACAAAGTTGCAATGGCCGGGTAAAAGGCAAACAGGCTCATCAGCGCCAAAGCCGGTGCCACAAGCATCCAGCCATAAAGTGCCAGCCTTTGTTTCTGAAGTCGGGCCATGTCATTCATGGTCGGCACGTCCGTATAAGATAATGAATTAAACAAGTCACAAACAAGGGTGCCGAAGCGGGCGTGAAACCCGCTTCGGCGTGCAGATCGGGTTAGTGGAACGCCCGAAGAAGACGGGTTGCTTCGGCCTGTGCACCTTCAAGGGCTTCTTTCGGTGACTTTTCACCGGTCAGAGCAGCCTGAATGGCGTTGTTCAGACCTTCGCGGACACGCGCGGTGTCATAGGTGGAGAATTCCGGGATCGCGACTTCAAGCTGATCACGGGCAACAACCGCCTGCGGGAATTCAGCCGCATAGGATTTCAGCGCGTCGGTTTCATAGGCTTCTGGCGTGACGCCAACATAACCGGTCGCAATCGACCATTCAGCAGCGCGTTCCGGTGCGGTCATGTATTTGATCAGCGCAAGCGATGCTGCTTTCTGTTCGTCGCTGGAGTTTTTGAACAGATAGAAGTTCCCGCCACCGGTCGGTGAGCCCGGCTTTTTATGTTTCGGCAGCATGGCGACGCCGAAATCAAACTTGGCTTCGCGTTTGACAGCCGACAGGTTGCCAGTCGAATGCCACATCATGGCCGTCTGACCCTGAACGAAGGCCTGACGAAGCGTGCCCCATTCAATCGTGCCTTCGGGCATGATCTTTTCGTCGGTGGCAAGGCCACGCCAGAATTCAAGCGCCTCGACAACAGCCGGATCATCGAAATAGGTTTCGGTACCATCCTTGCTCATCAGTTCCTTGCCATTCTGGATGGCAAAGCACTGGAACATCCAGTACGGGTAACCGGTCGACGGAACCATCAGGCCCCATTTGCCGTCCTTGGCAAGGACCTTGCCCGCCGAAACCAGTTCTTCCCAGGTGGCCGGTGCGTGTTCCGGATCAAGACCGGCTTCGCGGAACATGTCCTTGTTATAGTACATGACAATGGTTGAACGCTGGAACGGGATGCCCCAGGTTTTGCCATCGACTTCGCCATTGGCCATCAGCGCCGGATAGAAGCCCTTGAGCCATTCCTTGTCTTCTGCGGTTTTGACGACATCGTCAAACGGAACAATCAGGTCCTGTTCGATCAGGTCATAAACATCGATAGAGAACATGACAGACAGCTGTGCCGGATCGCCGCTTTTAAGCGCGGATACGGCACGCAGACGGGTATCGTCATAATTGCCAGCATAGATGGCATTGACTTTGACATCGGGGTGTTCGGCTTCAAAACCTTCGATCATGCCGTCAATCACGTTGGTCAGCGGGCCGCCAACAGCAATCGGATAATACATGGTCAGCTCGGTCGCAGCAAAAGCAGGTGATGCTGCCGTTGCCATCAGTCCGGCCGCAAAGGCGGCACTGGTTACGATGTTCCGCATGGATTTGTTTTCCCTGTTACAAACTCGGAATTGCAGTGTCAGTTTCGATGGAGGTATTTGGTTCCTGCGCTGTTTGACGGGGCATCGCCGGTTCAAGACGATGGCCGTCCTCGCCATCAAACCAGTGGGCCGCAGCGCCAGCCCAACTGAGCGAAACTTTTGTCCCCGGCGCGATATGGACCTGACCGGGCAGGCGGGCTGTTGCGCCCTCTGTTCCCGGGATCGCAACGGAAACAAAGGTTTCCGCGCCAAGGAACTCACTTCCGGTGACCGTGGCGGCAATGCTCCATGCCGATTGATCTGCACTGGTGGTCAAAACCAGATCTTCGGGGCGAATGCCAAAGGTCAGTTTGGTCATATCCAAACCAGCCGGGATCACGTCACCCGGCAAGGCCGATGCCGGCATCAGTGCCATGGGCGGGCTTCCGACAAATCCGGCAGCAAAGGATGTCGCGGGTTTGAGATAAAGATCGGCCGGGTTGCCCGCCTGCTCGATGCGGCCATCCTTCATCAGGATGACGATATCGGCCATGCTCATGGCTTCGGTCTGATCATGGGTGACATAGACAACCGTGATACCAAGGCGCTGTTGCAGGTCGCGGATATCGCGGCGGACGGAATGGCGCAATTTGGCATCAAGGTTCGAGAGCGGCTCGTCCATCAGACACAGCGGATGACCGGCGACAATGGCACGCGCAAGGGCAACGCGCTGACGCTGACCGCCTGAAAGTTCGGCAGGTTTGCGATCTTCATATCCGGCAAGACCGGTGACACTAAGCGCATCATCAAGGCGGGTTCTGATTTCTTCCTTGCCGGTTTTGCGGACCTTAAGGCCAAAGATGATGTTTTCGGCAACGCTGAGATGAGGGAACAGGGCATAGGACTGAAACACCATCGACAGGCCGCGTCTGGAGGGCGGCATATTGGTCACATCCTTGCCATCAATGGCAATTGTGCCCTGATCGGCGGTTTCAAGACCGGCAATCAGTCGAAGGGTTGTTGACTTGCCACAGCCCGATGGTCCCAAAAGGACGACAAAGCTTCCGCGTGGAATGTCGATGGACAGATCATGCACGCCATTGCCGCCGTTAAAGACGCGCGATACCGATTTGATCTGGATGAAAGGCGATTGGGCACTCATTTGGAATTTTCGCTTTTTGCAATTTGCAGACGTGCGCGGACGTCCTGACGATTAAACAGCGGGGCGAACGGTCCGCCGGGCACGCCATCCACCACAATCAGGTCAGGGTCCGTGATATGACCGCCCTTGGCCGGGGCCGGGCGGCCGAATTTCGATTGATCGGCCACAAGGATCGAATTGCGGCAATTGGCGGCAATCGCCTGACGCAATGACACTTCACGATGATCAAAGTCGGTAAGCGTGCCGTCGGGCTCGATCCCGCCAACCCCGAACAGGCCGTAATCAACCTTGTAATTGTTAAACATCGCCTCGGCATCGGGGCTGATGACATCGCGATCAGGCAGGCGCAAGGTGCCACCGGGAATGACGATCCGGTTGCTGGTATTGTTGCCAAGGGCCATGGCGGCATTGAGATTGTTGGTCACCACCGTCAGATGCCGGTGTTCGACAAGGTTCAGCGCAATCAGTTCCAGCGTGCTGCCGATCCCGATCAGGATTGATGCCCCGTCCGGGATCAGGTTTGCGACATGCAATGAAATGGCGTGCTTGGCGGCAATATTGGTGACCTGCCGACTTTCATAGGACAGGTTCATGCCCGGTTCGCCAGCATATTCAACGCCGCCGTGACGCCGACGCACAAGATTGGCGTCGCTTAGCATATTGACGTCGCGCCGCACGGTTTGCGGGGTAACGTCAAAATGTTCGGCCAGTTTGTCAATCGAGGCAAAGCTGTCGCGGCGCAGAATGTCGATGATGTCGCGTTGTCGTGTCGAAATATTCATTTGATCGTTCAATTTGTTGCTTTGAACATGAAACGATCATACGCGGCTTCGTTGTCACTAAGATTTCAGAAGCATGACATTCATATGAATATTCAGGCGGTTATAAGAGCCGCGGAAAACCTTGGTTTCGTGGAAATGATCAAATGAAAGTCCGGTGATCAGAGATTGCGGGCGGTCACATTGTGACAAAAACGCCGCCCGAAAAATCGGGCGGCGTTCGGGCCATCAGACAAGATGACAATGTCAATTTTGATCGATTAATACAGACAAATCATAAGGTTGTCTGTTTCGCAGCGCGATCAGAAAAGCTTTTCGCGCGGGTCGAATTTCGGTGCCGGTTCTGCCGCAAGCTGTTCGAATACTTCTTCAAGCGTATCGGCAACCGTATAGAGGTTCTTGTGGCTTTCGCGTGCAAAGCCTTCCTCGATGATACCGTCGATCATGTCAAAGCACTTGTCCCAATAACCAAGCGCATTGAGGAACACCATCGGCTTGTCATGAATGCCCAGCTGACGCAGTGTCATGGCTTCAAAGGCTTCATCCAGACTGCCAAGGCCACCGGCAAGGGTAACGAAGGCGTCGGACCGCTTGAACATCTCGACCTTGCGCTGATGCATGGATTTGCAGACGATCAGCTCGGAAAGGCCTTTATGGCCAACTTCGATATCATGCAGGTGTTCGGGGATAATTCCGATAACCTCGCCGCCATTCTGCATGACGCCATCCGCGACCGCGCCCATCAGGCCAATGCGACCCCCGCCATAAACCAGTGCGATGCCCCGTTCGGCCATCATTTTGCCAAACGCGACGGCATTTTCCATATGCTGTGGATTTTTGCCATTCGAAGCGCCGCAGAATACACAGATTGATTTTACTTTTGTCATGGCGACCTGCCTTTTGTTTCTTGTTTCGCAGGTAGCGGGGCAACATTTTTCAATGATGCCCCGTACTCGAAACGAACATAGCCGATCAAATCAGCGATGGGGCAGGAATTTGTGCATGGCAGCAGTTTAAATTTAAATGACGTGTTTGCGCCGCATTTTCGTTGCTTTTATTTGCCAGAACGGTGATGCCCACGGACAGTCACCGCAAAGGGCTCCTGTTCTGATTAATCCGTGCTGCTGTGGCGCAGGGTTAACAAGTTATGAACCTGATTGTGGGATGGGTAATGCTGCGCACGGATTTGTGTCAGGCATAAAGAAGTACATCGCGAAGCAACGAAAAGATGGCAGGACCGCCCAACGTGTTTGTCGACAATCCCTTTATACTCGCCCTTCTGGTATCGGGCATCATCGCTGCGGTTTTGATGCTGGCGCTTTGGCTGGGACTTGAACGTGCCCTGGCCCGGCGTCTGGTGCTGGCAGCGATCATTCCCGCTGTGGCCGTTGCGGTTCCGGCAGCCATCGGCTTGCCTGATACGGCGCGCGGTGGTGTTGGTGCTGCATTATTGATGCTGGTGCTGGGCGGTGTTTGCGGGGCGATCCTTGATTTTGCAAGGCTGTCTGAACGTGTTTGCCTGATAGTCTCGGGCGTTCTTTTGTTGCTTGGCGGCTGGCTTGTTCTGGCGGCACCGGTCAACGGATTGTCCTATCATCCGGGCGGGATCAAGTTTCTGGCCTGGCTGGCATTTCTGGTGATTGGCGGCTGTTTCCTGTGGGTGACGCGTCCCGACTTTACCGAGGATGACGCACCTGATGGCAAAGCAGCCAAAGGCAAAAAGACCAAGATCGCCAAAACCAGATCGTCTAAATCGACGGCCACTGAAAGTGGGGGCGATGTGGCAAATGCGGCAAAGCCCGGCCCGGTTGCCGTTCTGATGACACTGGCACTGGGGCAGGGGATCATTGCCCATCAGTTCGCCCTTGATCAGCATGTTGTCTTTCAGGCTGCACTTTGGATCGCGCTGATGGTGGCGCTGGTCTCGGAAAAGGCAGCCCCGCAATATCGTGCGGCAGTATGGCTGGGTGTGGTCGGGGCCCTGATGGCAAGTGCAGCGGTGATGATGATTGCCATACCCGCATCGGCCGTTTCATTTGCGGTATTGCTTCTGGTGGTGTCTTCGGGGCGTGGGGCGGCAAAGCTTGGCGCGCTTGTCCCCGAAGCCAATCCGGCACAGGCGGTTGTGATTGGCAGCGTGATCCGGTTCGGAGTTTTGGCACTACCATTGATCATGGCGGCATTGGTCGCCTATGTCGGTGCTCAGATGGCAGGGACGGTTTCGTAACATCGCGCTTCTGATGGATAGATGAGCTTCCTGTTAATTAAGCAAAGAGACTGATTCTATTCATCTTTACCTAACGCTTCCGCGGTATCGTTTGTTCGTTACGTTATGGAAACTGTGATCTGAAAGTAGTACAAGTTTCTAATTAACGTGCCCAAAGGAATTGGTTGAGGGGAATATGGCAAGCAATTCCAGTGTTTTGGGTGCGACCATGGGGGCAAACCCCGATAACATAAACATCGTTCAAGGATATTTCCGGTGAAACGACCCTATATCCTCGTCATTGTCGGCGTTGTACTGATCATTGCGGCGATTGCGCTGAATTACATGTTGACCAAAAGTGCGGACGAAGAGACTGCACCGGTCACTCAGGCGCCCGCGGTTACGACCACTGATACCTCCGAGGTCAAAACCCCCGAGCCGGCGACAACGCCGGAATCCGACGCCCCGGAAATCACCAATCCAAGCTTTGATGTCGTGCGCATCGGACCGGACGGTAATGCCGTGATTGCCGGTCGTGCAGCCCCCAACAGCAAGGTTCGCATTCGCGAAGGTGAAGAAGTTATCGGCGAGGCAACCGCAGACGAGCGCGGCGAGTGGGTGGTCCTTCCGGGCAAGCCGCTGGCAAGTGGTGATCGCGAATTGTCGCTTGAATCCGAAGACGCAACCGGTGCTGTGGCCAAGGCCGAAGACAAGGTTGTCGTTCTGATCCCCGATGCCAAGCCGGAAGACCGCGCCGCATCCGAGGCAACGGAAAATGGCGAAGCCACGGAAAGCAAAGAAGAATCCCAGCCGATCATCGCCCTTAAGGTCCCGACCGAAGGCGAGGGTGCCGCAACCGTCCTGCAGGGACCGGCCAAGATGGACGATGCGGGGGATGCCGATGATGCCGCCTCCGACGAAACCGCACCGGGTCTGCCGCGTCTTTCCATCGATGTTGTCGATTATGACCAGCAGGGTCGTGTCGCGATGTCGGGCAAGGCGGATATGGACCACACCGTTCAGGTCTATCTTGATAACAAACATGTCGGAACTGCCCCGGCCGATGAAAATGGCAACTGGGCGCTGACGATTGGCGAGCCGATCGAACCGGGCAATTACACGATGCGCGCCGATCAGCTTGATGATGGCGGCAAGGTAACCGCGCGTGTTGAAATTCCGTTTGAGCGTGCAAAGCCGGATGAAATTCTGGAACCGGGTTCGCGCTATGTGGTTCAGCCGGGCAACAGCCTGTGGCGGATTGCGCGCCGGACCTATGGTGACGGCCTGAAATACTGGGTCATTTACAACCAGAACCGTAAACAGATCCGTGATCCGGACCTGATTTATCCGGGGCAGATCTTTGCACTGCCCAACGAAGAAAAAGCGCAGTAAGCACTGCTTTTCTTTCCCGGGGGCAAAACACATGGTAAGTGTGTTTTGCCCCTTTTGAATTTTGGGTGAACAGTTTTACACGGGTTGCGTTGCCCTTTGTCATCACTAGATGCTAAGAACGCCCCCGCATGGTACCAATCGTACCAATTTGATATGCCCAATCGATGGCAACCAGGGAATTAAGACTTTGAAATCCGTTCTTGTACCGATCAATCCTGAAGGCTGGAAATTCGTTGCGATCTTCGCGGCGATCACTGTGGGTTTGTTCCTGATTGCGGAACCGCTGGGCTGGATCGGTGTGATCCTGACACTTTGGTGCGCGTATTTCTTCCGCGACCCGGACCGTATCACCCCGACCGATGAAAATCTGGTGATTTCGCCGGCAGATGGCCGCGTATGCATGATTTCGCAGGCGCCGCTGCCCAAGGAACTGGAACTTGACGACAAGACCCCGCGCACCCGCGTTTCGATCTTCATGAACGTTTTCAACGTCCATGTGAACCGTTGCCCGGTCAATGGCGAGATCGTTGGCGAAGCCTATGTTCCGGGCAAGTTTGTTAATGCCGAGCTTGATAAGGCATCGGAAAACAACGAACGTCAGATCCTTCTGGTCCGCGACAAGGAAGGCCGTGAATTTGGTGTGGTCCAGATTGCTGGTCTGGTTGCGCGTCGTATTCTGTGTGATGTCGGTACCGGTTCGCAGCTTAAGGCAGGTGAACGTTTCGGTCTGATCCGCTTTGGTTCGCGTGTTGATGTGTATCTGCCCGAAGGCGTGTCACCCAATGTGATTGTCGGTCAGACCACGATTGCCGGTGAAACTGTTCTTGCCGATGTTTCGGTCAAGGGCAAGGAAGCCGCAGTTGGGGAGATCCGCTAATGAGTGGCGGCATCGATCCCATTCGTCGTCCGCGTCGCTTCAAGGCGATGTCGCTTACGCGGCTGGTGCCTAATGTCGCAACGATAATGGGCATGTGTGCCGGTCTGACCTCGATCCGCTTTGCAATGCAGGATCGTTGGGAAGCCGCCGTTGCCGCCATTCTGATTGCCGGGATTATTGACGGTCTTGATGGCCGTCTGGCCCGTATGTTGAACGCATCCAGCCGCTTTGGCGGCGAGCTTGACAGTCTGTCGGACTTTGTGTGCTTTGGCGTTGCACCGGCGATGATGCTGTATTTCTGGTCGCTCCATGAATTTGGCGGCATTGGCTGGGCATTGTCATTGCTGTTTGCAGTTTGCATGATGCTGCGTCTGGCGCGCTTTAATACCCAGATGCTGGGCGAACCGGAATTGCCAACCTGGGCATACCGGTTCTTTACCGGGGTTCCGGCCCCGGCGGCAGCGGCCCTTGCGATGTGGCCGATTGTTCTGACCTTCCAGTTTGGCGAAGGCATTTTTGACAGCCCCTATATCGTTGCGCCCTATGGCGTGATTATCGCGGGTTTGATGGTGTCGCGTTTGCCGACATTCAGCTTCAAGAAGGTCAAGGTGCCGCGTGCCTGGGTGTTGCCATTGATGCTGGCATTCGGGGCGTCTGTGGCGTTTCTGGTATCCTCGCCCTGGCTGACGCTGTCTGCCATCGCTGCGATCTATTTCATCACCTTCCCGCTGTCTTATCGGTCCTATCGTCGTATGGGGGTCGAGCACCAGCAGGAAGAGGACACAGCCGATGAAGAAGATGATGATGGCGAACCCGATGACGACCCCGAAGAGGGACTGAACCGCGTCCATCAGAACTGATCTGATTTCCGGTCTGAATTGAAAAAGCCGACGCATGCGTCGGCTTTTTTGTTGTTTTCGCAGATGACTGAAACCGGCCTACTGATCAACCGCCAAGTTCAGTACGGGTGGACCATTACGGATATAGGCTTGCAGTTTTTGTTCGTAATGCTGCTTGTCCTGACGGGACAGGGCGGATGCATAAAACCTTGTCCAGGGCATGTTAGGATTGTCTTTGGCAAGCCTGTTGATCGCAGCAACGATGGCATCGCCGGTTGCTGTCTTGCTACATGAAATTGATGCAGGCATTAAGTGGTCGTTCCCGGCAATATGCCAGCTTGCAAACATTTCTGCGGGAAGTTTGGCGCGACGATAAAATTCGGCCTCGGCGGGCAGATAAAGCGTCCAGTCCAGACGCCCCAGAGAAATCAGTTGCAGGAAATTGGCGTCATTGCCAATAAAACTCAGTCCCGGATTATTGATGTTGCGTCGAAGAATGGCGTCAATGACCGGGCCATAGGAACGCTGTGAACGCAGGGCGCCATTCATTTTGCCAAAGGCGATCATGCGTTCAAGATCGACTTCGCCATCCTTGTTGATGAATGGCTTGAACTGCTCATTGCGTTCGGCTTTGGTTATCAGGCTGACGGGCAAATGGGGAAGAACCGCGTTGGAAAAATGCAGGAATTCCCTGCGTTCCGGCGTGGAGTTCATGCCGATATTGCAAAAGGTCCCCGGTCCGGTAATGGTTTTAAGCAACCGTGGAAGCGGTACGATTTCCCTGATGTGATTGTATTGTGGCAGGCGACTGGAAAACCAGTTGAGGATATCAACCCCGTAACCAACAATCTGCCCGTCCTTTTCAAGCATTGCAGGCGGCAAAGGGGTAAGCGTCCATGTCACAGACTGCTTTTCACCCGTTTGCGCAGAGGCAGTCGAGGTCAAGGGGATCAGGCATCCCAGCCCGATCAGAAAAGCAAACATGCTGCGCGCCAATAGGCGACGGGAACAGTGGCCTGCAGGCCGCATCCGGATCATCTCCCCATTCAGGCAGGCTATAAGAGCTGCCTATTTAATAAGGGTATTTGTATCCATAAATGCAAATAAATCGTTATGTAATTCTATTTTGGGGTGTCTTGTCGATATTGCAGGCGTGCTTCGAACTGGTCGGAATTGATGAATTGCTCGCGGGCGGCCTTGAACCATTCCCGGTCTTGCGGGCTCAGCCAGTCGGCATAGAAATCTGTCCAGGGCATGGATGGATATTCATCGACAATCTTGCTGATTTCAGCAACCGCCTGTTTCCCTTCCGGGGTGTCGGCACAGCCGATCGTTGCTGTCAGCAAGGAGGTGTTTCCGGCAATCGGGATGGCCATGATATCAAGATCGGGCGCATGGCGACGGCGGTAAAATTCCGCCTCGGACGGGAAATAAAGGGTCCAGTCAATCCGGTTGAGTTCAAGCATGCGCAAAAACTTGGTGTCATCGGCGACCTGCATGACATTGGCGTCTTCGCGATGCATGTCGAGATATTTGTCAACCTGTGTACCATAGGCCCGCCCGATGCGAATTGCGGTTGTCATGTCCTTGTTTGCGATCAGCTGTGCAAGATCGATGTGGCCCGCTTGGTTCACATAGGGGGCAAACATCGCCTTGTCCTTGACGCGAATGACAACCGAGATCGGCAGATGCAAAAGGATTGTCTTGGCAAAGGTAATATATTCGCGGCGTTCTTCTGTCGGGATCAGGGTTGTCGAACAGCGTAATTCGCTGTTTCCGTTTTTCATTTCGGCCAGAAGTCTGGCCAGCGGAACCTGAAGGATTTCGTGCTGATATTGCGGAAGTTTTTCAACAAACCAGTTCTGGGTGTCGGCGGCATAACCACGGAGTTCATCACCATCCGTAATAAAGGCTGGTGCAAATGGCGGGACCGCCCAGCTCAACGTGGTTTGCGAAGATTGTGCATTCGCATTTTCACCGGCAAGTGACGCAAAAAGCCATGCGGCGATATACAAGCCCGACCTTGCAGAACATTTCATGCGCAACACCAATCCATTCCGCTGCTCCTCGCATTCACTTTTTTTGTTTTGCTTTATCGCAAGGATACAGGTCAGTTTGTTAGTAAAGTATGTATTTGAATGCCGCGACGTCTTGATCCGAACAATATAAGCAATATCTACCTTAAAAGAGTATTTTAGCGAGGTTGGGTGATGTCGGTTAATCAATCAAGGGTAGTGGCCGGAAGATGGCTTGGCTGGTTTGTCGGCGGTCTTGCGGCTGTTTTCCCTGTCCTGACCTTTGCGGCCGACCTGCGCGTGATGACAACATCCTTTCCGCCTTATGTGATTTTTGATGAAGCAACCAACGAGGCGCACGGCCCAGCAGTGGATGTGATCAACAGGATCTGCGTGCTGAGCCAGACCAAATGTGAAATCCATGTCGAACCCTGGGCGCGGGCCTATGCGACGGCGCTTGAACAGCCGAACACCCTGATTTTCAGTATCGCCCGTCGACCGGATCGCGAAACGAAATTCAAATGGATTGGCACCGTGGCCCCCTATCAGGTGCGTTTGTTTGCGCTAGACAGAAACGGCGTGCAGGCTACGGACAACTGGCGGGAACTAAGCGATTTTCACGTGGCCGGACAGCTGGGTGACGTAAAGGCGCAATATTTGCAGAAGTCGGGCTTCGATGTGGAAATGGTCCCGTCCGCAGAAGCCACCATTCGCATGTTATATGCCGGAAGGGCCGATCTGATTGCTGGTGATGCCCTGTCATTGCCCTATCGGGTGCGCATGCTTGATGTCGATAGCAATCGGCTTAAGGTTGTTGCCCGGATACCCGAACTTTCAAGCGATCTTTATCTGGCGGCCAGCCTTGCGACCGATGATGATGCGGTAGAAGTTCTGCGTGCAGCACTTGATCAGCTCAAAAACAGCGGCAGCTATGATCAGATCTGGGCGATGACGACATCTTCCCCATCCAACTGATCAATACAATTTCCCGGAAATAAATCACCGGCCCCCTCGGGGGAGGGGGCCGGTGTAACCGCGCGGCGGGGTCGGGGGAAAAGTCGCGCGGCTATTCTGTTCTAGGCGTTCGGATCGTGCTGGGTCTTGTTGGCACGTCCCGTCCAGACGCTGACAAGCGACCTGATCCATGGGCCAAAGCCGCGGAACTTGCCGCCAAGCTTGTGACGCATCATCAAGGCGCAGGGCGTAAAGATCAGTGTCAGTGCCGTGGCAAAGGCCAGACCGAATGCGATGGATGTCGAAAGCTGTACCCACCACTGGGTCGACGGTGCGCCAACCGAAACCGCACGGGCAGCGAAGTCGATATTGATCTGAAGTACCATCGGCACCAGACCAAGAATGGTCGTCACCGTCGTCAGCATCACCGGGCGCAAACGTTGTGCGCCGGTTTGAAGAATGGCGGCTTCGATGCTGCCTGCTGTGTGTTTAAGCCGGTCAAAGGTATCGATCAGAACGATATTGTTGTTCACAACGATACCGGCCAGCGCAACCACCCCGATCCCGTTCATCACAATCGAGAAAGCTTGTCCTGTAATCATCAGACCAAGGAACACGCCCGCCGTTGACATGATAATCGCGATCATGATCAGAAGCGAACTTGTGATGCTGTTGAACTGGGTGACCAGAATGATGAACATGATGAAAAGTGCGACAGTAAAGGCATTCACAAGGAATTCTGCTGACTTCTTCTGTTCTTCATCCTGACCTTTGAATTCGACCGACACGCGCGGATCAATTTCAAGGGTGCTCATCCATGCCTTGACCTCGCCAAGCTTGGTATCGACCAGAATCCCATCCTGAACGTCTGCCTTGACGGTGAGCGCGCGGCGGCTGTCAACGCGGGTCAGTGTTCCGGTTTTGGGTTTCGGGGTCCGCGAGATGAAGTTTGCAAGCGGCACCAGACCCTTTTCGGTAACGATCTGAAGGTTTTCAAGCTCGTCAAGCGACCGGTAACGCGCCGGATAACGGCCGACAATATCGATTTCCTCGGTCGAATCATCCGGGCGATAGGTCGAGAAATTGATCCCGTTGGTCACCAGTTTGACGACATTGCCGATCTGGTTGATATCAGCCCCGAATTTAAGCGCCTGGGCACGGTCGACTGTGTATTCCCAGTCAATGCCCGGGGGCGACTTGCCGTCTTCGAAGTTATACATACCCCCCATGTCCTGCAGGCCGGTCAACAGCATGGTTGCTGTTTGATCAAGCAGTTCGGGATAGAAGGATCGCAGCTGGATCTGGATATCCTTGCCTTGTGGCGGACCTGCTTCCTGGGCACGTACTTCGATCTGAATACCGGCAAGATCGGCCGTATCTTCGAGAATGCGTTTTTCAATCTCGGTTGCCTTCGGGCGGGTCTGCCAGTCAGCATATTCAAGTTGAACCACCCCGATGACATCCTCGGGGGCTTCGTTGCCACCGGCACTTTTGCCCGACCGGGCATAGACCGTGTCAAACCAGTTCTCGCCTTCATGATGGGTATCAAGGGCAAGAATACGGTCTTCGACTTCCTTAAGCAGCGCATCCTGTTCGTAATAGGACAGGTTGCCGCGTGCGCGGACCTGAACAACAGCGACCTCAGGTTCTACTGCCGGGAAGAATTCAACACCCTTGCCAAGTTTGCCAAAGGCACCCCAGACAACGATCAGTACGATAAAGGCCAGTGGTACAATCAGCCAATAGAAACGAAGCGACCCCTTAAGGATGCGAACATAAAGGCCGGTACCGCCCGTGACCTTGTCAATGTCATCGGCATGATCTGCGGCGATGGCTTCAAGGCTTGCATTGTTTTCGCTGCCCGGTTTGCCAAACCATGCACCCACAGTTGGTACAAAGATCAGGGCCATGGCAAGCGACGCACTAAGCGTAAACAGTACCGTAATCGGCAGGAATTTCATGAATTCGCCGACGATATCGGGCCAGAAAGCCAGTGGCAGGAAGGCTGCAAGGGTGGTTGCGGTCGATGCGATGATCGGCAAAGCCATGCGTTTGGCCGCCAGCGGATAGGCTTTCTTGCGGTGCATGCCCTCGATCATTTTGCGATCGGCATATTCGGTGACAACAATCGCGCCATCAACCAGCATCCCGACCGCAAGGATCAGACTGAACAGAACAACGATATTGACCGTCATGCCCAGCGCCCAAAGGATCAGGATCGCTGTCAGGAAGGAGCCCGGAATGGACAAACCAACCAGCAGTCCCGACCGCCATCCAAGCGACCAGATGACAACCACCATCACCAGAAGGATCGCAAGGATCACGCTGTTCTGAAGATCAGACAGCATGGTGCGGATATCAGATGATTTATCCTGCGAATAACTGATTGTCAGGTTCGGCGGGAAAGCCTGCTGAGCCTCGGCTGTGGTGGCCTTGATCGCATCAATCACCTCGATGATGTTTTCGCCAACACGTTTTGAAACCTCGATCGCAATCGCCGGTTCGCCATTAAGGCGCGCAAAGCTTGTTGCATCCTTGAATGTCCGGCGGACATCGCCGATATCGCGGAACCGGATGACAGAATCCCCGTCCACAATCAGCGGCATATCAAGAATGTCATTCACGCTTTCAAAAAGGCCGGGGACCTTGATGTTAAAGCGCCCGGTACCGGTATCAACAGCACCTGCTGCAACCAGCGAGTTTGAGCTGCGCACCAGTGATACAATATCGATCCCGTTCAGGCGATAGGTCTCGACCTTCATCGGATCAATAACGAATTCGACAAGTTCCTCGCGGTCACCGGCCAGTTTGGCTTCCAGAACCGCCGGGATGCCTTCGATTGAATCCTTAAGATCACGCGCCATACGCAAGAGCGCACGTTCGGGCACGTCCCCGGACAGGGTGACAACCAGAACCGGGAACAGCGACAGGTTGACTTCGTGAACTTCGGGATCGTCGGTTTCTTCGGGCAGTTCGGACTTGGCAATGTCAACGCGTTCGCGAACATCTGCCAATGCCTCGTCGATCTCGACATCTGAATAGAATTCAAGCGTTACCGATGCCCCGTCCTGATAGGACTGCGAGCTCATTTCCTTGACACCCTCGATGGAGCGCAATTCCTGTTCCATCGGACGCAAAAGAAGGCGTTCAGCGTCTTCGGGCGATATGCCATCATGATGCATGGTGACATACAGTACCGGGATCTGAACATCCGGATCGGCTTCCTTGGGGATGGTGTTATAGCCAACCCAGCCAGCTGCAAGCAGCAGGACCAGAACCAGAATGACGGTGCGCGACCTGTGTAACGCGTGATCAATCAGGGACATTTTCTATCTCCTCATGCACGCGCTTATTGCGCGGTCCGTTCCGAAATTGTCGTACCGTTTTCCCCATCGATTGATGCGGGATCGGGTGCTATCGGAAGACCGGCCTCGTCGGTTTCAAGATGGACAACATTCACAAGTGCCCCTTCCTTGACCCAGTCATGACCGACCACGATCAGTTCGAATTCCTGTGGCAGGCCGCCAATCCAGACGCGTTCACGCGAGCCGCCCTGAAGTTCGACCGGAAGGAAGTCAACCTTGTTGCCATCGGTGATGGCGCGCACGCCCAGCTCACCGTCATCATTAAGGGTCAGAACAGATGGCAGAACCTGATGGGCACGCTTGGTGCCAACCGGAATTTCAAGTTCGGCCGTCATGCCATCGGGGATTTTCAGATCGGCATTGTTGATTTCGACCTCAACCCGGAAGGTACGGGTATTGTTGTCAGATACCCGCGCGGTGTAACGCACAATCCCGTCATAGCGGGTGCCGTCATAAAGCGATACGGATGCCAGCTGACCAAGTTCGATGGCGCTGATCGAATGTTCGGGGACCTGGGCTACAACCAGCATCGGGTCAGCTTGGATCATGGTTGCAACCGGATCACCAATCGACAGAAGATCACCGATCTCGGCCGGGCGATTTTCGACAATGCCATCAAACGGAGCGCGAATTTCGGTATTGTTCAGTTCGGTCCGGGCAATGGTCAGATCTGCCTTGGCTTCTTCAAGCAGCGCAAGTGTCTGGGCAACGCCGGTTTTGGAACGATAATTTTTCGCGGCCAGACTTTTGGCTGCCGAATGTTCAAGTTCACGCTGGGCAACAAGGGCACGGGCCTTTTCCACACGTGCCTGACGATCATCGACGGACAGCTTGGCAATCAGATCGCCTTTCTTGACGGTCTGCCCCTTGGTCGCGCCGATTTCGGTTACGCGGGCCTCTGTCTCGGCGCGGATTTCAACAGAAATCACCGCTTCGGTACGGCCCGAAATGCGCAGATAATCAACGTGATCAACCGCCTTGCTGGTGATGGTGCGGACACTCGCACGCGGCTTGGCTGTCTGTTCGTCAGCTTGCGCTGCCTGTTGTTCGGACGTGTTCGCGGCCTCTGCGGGATCATCCCCGAGATAGGCGCTGCCGACCCAAACAACGGTCCCCAAGACCAGAAGGATTGCGATCAGGCGTGAAGCGTTCATGTTCTTTCCCTCAAATATTCCGTCGGCGGAATGTGTTTTTGGCGCTTTTGCAGGCACGTCTTTTTGCGTGTTTATTCAAGACAATTCAGGGCTTCCCGATCACGGTTTGCGTGCCTTGAAATCTCGCAGTTCATCAAGCAGACCCTGTTTGTTTTCACGGATGAATTTCAGGGTTGCCTCGCACATGGCCTGTCCCAGACCGGCGACAAAACAACATCCCGGTTTCGGGGCCCCGTTTTCATCGCGGCCATAGGTCGACATGGTTCCGGGCTTGTCGTCATTTTCCGGGTCGATCTGATGGCTCATCAATTCATGACGGGCGGCAAATTCATCAATCAGGGCTTCGGTCAGTTCTATCGGCATCTCTTCGGCGAAGGTCAGCATGAACAGAATGTCGGAACGGTAACGGTCCTCGGCCGGGCGCGTTTGCAAAAGCGTGCGCAGGAATGTGCGCCGTCCCTCGGAGGTCAGTTGATAGACCTTTTTATCGGGACGGTTTTCCTGCTCATGCTCGACAAAGGTCACAAGACCGTCTTGCGTCAGTTTGGTCAGTGCCGGGTAAATCGAGCCAAGCGATGCAATCTGAAAATGGCTGAAGGTGCCATCTTCGAACATCTTCCGGATTTCATATCCCGTTGCCTCGCCGCCCATTAGAGCGCCCAGACAAAGTGTGCGTACGTCCATCTTCTGTTCTGTGTCCTTGTTTCTTCCCCCGAACTGAATGCGAACTGGCGGGGGAAGCTGCCAGTTTCGCTATATCAGTTCGATATATGTCGGAATATCATATATCAATTCGATACAGTCAATCGATTATGATAGAAATTTTTATGACGCTGCCTCTACCGGGACGATTATGGAACCCGATTTGTTACGGATCGGATCATCCAGTTTTGGTGACAGGCGTCTGGTAACCAATCTGGCGAAAAGTGCGGATGGTTGCGTCCGTTTGTGCATAGTCGGACGCCTTTTATGTCCGACTGTGTCTATTGAAACGGTATAGTTGGTTCGGACAGGCAAAGTCCGGGCAAGATGTAGCCAGAAAAAGCAGGTGGTGATTTAAGATGGTGGTCGGGTTTCCCGAAATTTTTGACATGACGATTTCCGTGATCGGCGTGATGCAGGGCATTTTCCTGTGTCTGTTGCTACGGTCCGAAGGTGTAGGGGCCTTCGCGGCAAACCGCTGGATGATGCTTTTTCTGGCCGCAGTCATGGTCAATCTGCTCGAAGATATCGGTGAAGTTTTCCTGAACGGTGCAAGCAAGGATGTGTTGCTGGTATTCTTTTTTCCCGCCAATTTCCTGATTGCTCCGGCGATTTATCTGTATTTCCGGGAAATTTCGGGCACGCCATCGCAGCGGCCATGGGGGCATTTCCTGTTGGCCGGGCTGATCTTCAATCTGATGTTATGGTTGCTGACGGTCGGGGGGCTGGACAGTCTTGAAGACGCAGATGCGGCGGCAGGACAGTTGTCGACAGGTTATCTGAGTATTCTGATTGCCGGGATCAGGGTGTTTTGCTGGCTTGCGATTCTGACGCAGTCATCGCTCTATATCTGGCTGATCTGGCGTGTGTCGCGGCGTTATTTCCGGAAGACCCAGGAACAGCTGGGTGCAGACCGGCAGGCAATGCAACGCTGGATCACGGTGATCCTTGGCGGGGTGAGCCTGATGTTCGTTACCGTATTGATCGGCAAGATCGCGGGTCTTTATCTGCCCGACAGGATGGAAATGACCGGGGTCGGGATTGCAATTGTGCTGGTGCTGTTTGCCATGAGTTATGTGATCGCGACGCAGCCCACACTATTTGTCCTGCCGGACTGGCCGGGCGATATGGCTGATGCTGACTCCGATGCCATTGCGACGGGAACATCAACCCCGGTATCGAACAGAAGTTCGGATAGTCTGTCGAACAGCATGTCGGGCGAAGAAAATACGCTATCTGATCGGGAAAACCCGGGCGACATGCGCGGGAGTGTCGCACGCCCGCTTCTGGATGAAGACGGGGTGAGGGCGGCTGTCGCACGGCTTTCGGCCATATACAAGCAGCGGGAAATATTGCTCGACCCGCTGGTCTCGCTTCCGAAACTGGCAAAGGCGGTTGGGATTACCCCCAACCAGCTATCCTATGTGCTCAACCGGCATGTCGGGCAAAGTTTCTTTGATTTCGTCAATAGTGCCCGGATCGAGGAGGCCCATGCGGTACTGTTGCTTGAACCTGATCGGACGATCCTTGATATCGCGCTCAGTGTCGGCTTCAATTCGAAATCGACCTTTAATCTGGCTTTCAAAAAGATCACGGGCGAAACGCCCAGTGCCGTGCGCGAAGCCGCCAGAGACAAGTATCTGTCAAATCGGGAAAGCAACAGGGGCGATGCATCGGGCACTGCGTCCGAAGCTGCATCCGAACGACCGGATGCGCAGCACAGGACGTCAGACGCGGTCTGACAGGAATAGGGTTCCTGTATCACAACCAGATACAGGGTGCCCTGAATGTCCGAACCGAATATCTCCCGTCTTCCTGACAGTTCCGAACCGGCTATCAGGATTGGTTACGACGATCTGCAAAATGTCCAGCGCCGCCGAAAGCGGGTCATTCGTCTTGGCGTGCTGGTCCTTTTGGTTTTGGTCGGTGGAAGCGGGTCTGTTCTGGCACCTGACAGCCCGCTTCATGATTTGATCGAGGGGGCTGGCGTCGGGGCAATTGCCATTTGCATTTTCGGTCGCGGCTGGTGTTCGCTTTATATTGGCGGGCGCAAGAAAACCGAACTGGTAACAAGCGGACCCTATTCCCTATGTCGCAACCCGCTTTATGTCTTTAGCATCATCGGGGCGTTTGGCGCGGGACTGCAAACCGGAAGCCTGAGTATCGGGTTTATTTTTGCGGTGGCTGGCTGGCTTGTGTTTCGCGGTGTTGTCATCCGCGAAGAAAGACTTCTGGCTGAACGGTTCGGTGTTATGTACGCGCGCTATCGCAACTATACGCCGCGTTTCCGTCCTGCATGGTATCGCTGGCGTGATGAGGTTGACCTTGTCTGCAAACCGGCCCTGTTTTTAACGACCACACGCGATGCATTGTGGTTCTTGATGGCAATACCGGTGTTTGAAGCGGTGAAAATGATGCAGTCCATGGGGTGGCTGACACCGGTGATCCGGCTGCCTTGAATGCCGGAAACACCCGATCAGGCGGAAGGGATGCGCTGGGACGCTTACCTGTTGTTCAGGCGGCTGTGTCTTCTGATACGCCGCCAAAGGATTTGATCATCCGGTTACGTTCATCTTCGCGTAGTGGATCGGAATCAAGGGCAAGGGCTGCTTCGAGTTCCTGGGGCATGACTGTCAGGCTTTTGATCCCCTGTGCCAGATCTTCCTCGGACCAGAGATGAAGCTGGCATTCCAGTTTGATATAGCTGCGCGTTGCGGCTTCGATATCAAGCTTTTCAAGTGTATCGACTTCATATTCACCCGCGCGAAGCAGTCCGTCGTGGCAAGACAGGTGGAACGGATGAAAGAACGTCACCGTGCGATGGGTTGTGCGGGTAATGCTCATGATCATGGCTCCTTCGAGCATCCGGAAGATGATCGTTCTCGGGGCTGATCTGGTTTTTATTGTGATATCGCACCCGTCGGGCGATCAATCCGGCCATGGGCCGAACTTTCCGGCTGTTAAACCAGGCGCTTCTGCCCCGGATTTGCTCATCACCACGGGGGTATATGGCGAAGCGCCATAGCCGTTTTGCGATCCTTCGTTGAAACGGCTGATGTCTTATATATGGGATGGTTGCAGGCAAAGGGCAAATTGCCCCCGAAAAGCGGCCTGTATGCAGGTCGATGACGGATTAGTGGATATCAGGACCCGCTTCCTGTTCACCATCCTTTGAAAGTGCCAGATCAAGATCAATCGGATTGACGTTCAGGATACGGTCAACCAGCATCCCGTTCAGCTTTGCCTTAAGGTGAAGTTCCGTCGATACCCGGCGATAGACGGTAAATGAAATGCCTTCGACCAGTTCTTCGGTGGTTTCAACAACATAGCTGCCGGACGGGAACAGATCGTTAAACCCCTTGAGATGAAACGGATGGTCAAAGGTTACTGTTTTTTGTGAGGTGCGCTCATGGGACATCGGACAGGCTCTTTTTGATGGTGGAATATGCCCTGCGATGGTGTCTTGCCCCTGGCAAGGTCAGCGTAACAATGCCGCTGCACGAAACAGGGCAGGACGGAGGGTATGACCCCTCCGCGATGCAGGTCAGTCGTTCGCGCCCTGATGGGGGACTGCTGTCGGGGCTTCTGGCCCGGCCGGCTCGGGATCAGGTGCTGGCTCGGCGGTTTTGGCCGGGGATGTCGGGGCGGCTGTAGCAGATAGGGCTTCGGTCTTGTTAGCCGCGTTCGCATGGTCTTTAGAGAAACTGCGAAATGACATGATAAATACTTTCCATATGGCGGCGCAAAATACGCCCGCTTCTTGGAAGTGGTTGTTTTCACGGCAATAGCAAATGCAGGGACACGCATCCATGGATGGCAAAACCCTGATGCCCATGAAAAGGATCAGCTATTTCGCATAAAATATATTTTTCCCGATCCCGCTTTAAATCCCGACATTTGGCGGATTTGAACGCTACCCGGATCTGGAGCTGATCCGGGGTGCGGCATTATCGGTATTGCCGGGAATGGACGGGGATCAAACCCCGCGCAAATTGCCCCAGACATGGACATGCCATTGCGGCAGGACGCGCACGTCAAACCATTTACGTTTGGCAACCTCATCCACCAGCCAGCGATAACGGGCAGTCAGGCCGTCGATATCAACACCGTTCACACCATCGGGATGAGGTTCGGCGGGGGTAGTATTGACCGGCTGCAAACAGACCGGAATGCTAATGTGAAGGTTCCTCACATAATCGGCAAACATCAGATCGGCCTCGTCACGGACCGGGAATTTAAGGGTAATGGCCGGGCCATCCAGCATCCCGCGCGCCTGTGCGGCATCAATGCAGGCGCGAAGGGCGTCGGCCTCAAAGCTGGTCGATGAGCTTGGCGGTTTTGGACTAAGTGTCAGGTAGTCAAGGTCCGCAAACCAGTCCCTGGCGATGCTGCCCTGGGTTTCAATCGCAAAGGTGAACCCTTCCTGTTTGCCCATGGCAATCAGGGTGCCCAGCGGCTGGATCGCCGGATTGCCGCCCGAAAGCGTGATCAGGATCGGCTTGCCACCCGAAAGCCTTTTGACCTCGTCCAGAACCTCGGTCGCAGACATTGGCTTCCAGTCGGCCCGAAAGGCCGGATCGACCGCATAAAGCGTATCGCACCAGGAACAGCGAAAATCACAACCACCGGTGCGCACAAACACGGTCGGCACCCCGATCAGTGCGCCTTCGCCCTGAACGGTGGGACCGAAAATCTCGGAAATGCGGATTTTTCCCCGCTGTTCGGAGATTTCGGCAATCTGGGGATCAAGGGCGGTCATGGACGATATTCCGCCCAGGTTTTCGGCGTTTCGGATACGCGCACCGCCGATACTTCTTCCCAGCGATCATGCGCCCATTCGTAAAAGAACAGGGCAAGCTGTTCTGCGGTCGGATGATCATGGCCCAGAACATCATTGAGGTGCCGGTGATCAAATTCGTCATCAATCAGGCGTTTAAGCGGGCCAAGTTCGCGGTAATCGCGCACAAAACCGCGCGCATCAAGGTTGGCCCCCTTAAGTTCGACCTCGACGATATAGTTGTGGCCATGCAGACGCGAACAGGGATGGTCTTCTTCAAGACCGGCCAGCTGGTGGCTGGCGGAAAAGGCGAATTGTTTGGTGATGGTAAACATCGGTTTTCTTTCGGTGTCTTCATGCCTTGCAGTATGAGCACGCGGATCGAGGTCCGCGCCTTTGCGGGGATGACGGTGCCAGACCAGACAGGTTCACCGCTTATCCGTCACGCCCGCAAAGGCAGGCATCCATGCTGCAAGGAAGTTATAGGGATTACTCGGCCGCGCTGGTGACGCTGGTGGCGCTTTCGCTATTTGCCAGCTGACGTGCACGATGTTCGGCACGGGCCTGTTTCCAGTAATCGCGATCGACATAAACGGTCGGGTCCTTGACGCGCGCCAGTTCAAGCGCCTCGCGCCGCTCGACACAGGTGCCGCACCGTCCGCAATGGGTTTCCCCGCCCTTGTAGCATGACCAGGTCAGATCAACCGGCACGCCAAGGCGACCGGCCTCAAGCGCGATGTCGGCCTTGGAGACATTCACAAACGGGGTATAAAGCTTGACGTCCCTGACCCCTTGAAGCGCATGGTCCTGCATGGCCTGAAACGATTTGATGAAATCGGGGCGGCAATCGGGATAGATGAAATGATCCCCGCCATGAACGGCTGCTGCAACCGCGTCGGCACCGGCACTGGCGGCCGCGCCAAAGGCAACCGCAAGCATGATGGCATTGCGGTTGGGCACCACAGTCACGCGCATGGTTTCTTCGGCGTAATGACCATCGGGCACATCGATATCATCAGAAGTCAGCGACGATCCGGTCAAAAGTGCCCCCACCGGGGTCAGATCAACAATGTGATGTTTGACGCCAAGATCGCGTGCCGTGCGCGCAGCGAAATCGAGTTCCTTTTTATGGCGCTGGCCATAATCGAACGAAATCAGGGAATGGAGCTTGTGCTCGGCTGCAACCTTATAGGCCAGCGTGACGGAATCGAGCCCGCCAGAGCAGACGACAATCGTCTTCATAATCATATGTCTTTCGTGTTTTTAACCTGGTGCTACGACAGGGAAGCGAACATCGCTTCAGGGCGGGCATTTGCCACGCTGTGCTTCAAAAGGCAAGCAAAAATCCACGCATGCAACCATGCGTTACGCGCAGGAATGCTGTGATTTTTATACAATCAGGCGGTAACGGGAATGCGCGTCTCAGGCCCGCTTGGCGCTAAGCACATGAAAACAAATCGGAACCTGAAAATGACCGTCTTCGATATAGGGTGAAAGTGTTTCAAACATCGCCGCATCAATCGCCCCGCGATCCATATCCGATGCGGTGCGCAACACATTGCCAAACAGCATATCCATCTGCGGCTTCCAGAAGGCCACCTTTTCGGGGATGCGCCCGGCCGGGCTATGGGTGGTGGCAGCAATATCGGTAAAGCCCGCATCCTCAAGGCGCATCATCGATTTATCCGGATGGCCAAAGGCAAAGGGATCAAGTCCGGCGCTTTCAAACCCGACGCCAAGGATGTTGCCCAGAACCGCATCCATGGCGGCAAAAAGCGGGTTATCAACCATCGGTGCCCAGACCATATAAACCGCCCGCCCGCCAGAGCGCAAAACCCGGTGGGCCTCGCACAATGCCTGGTCGGGATCCGTGCAAAACATCACGCCAAACCGGCACGACACCACATCAAAGCTTTGATCGGAAAATGGAAGCTTTTCCATATCCGCCGGGATCACCGAAATATTGGTAATGCCTTCCTCGACCGCGCGGGCCGACAGGCCATCACACATTTCCGGCACGATATCGGATGCGGTGACATGACCGCCCGCGTCGCCCAATGCACGGGCAAAGGAAAAGGCAGGCTCGCCAACCCCGGATGCCAGATCAAGCACATCAAGCGGCGCACCAGCGCGCAGTCGCGCCAGACCATCCAGATCAGCCGCCTCAATCATATGACGGTTGATCTTCTCGGCTGCCGGGGCCAGCCGGTCCGCCCAGTTGATCCAGTCTGAGGAGAGGTGGTGCCAGGTGGTTTGTGTCTGTGCGGTCATGGTGTCTCGTTTCTTTGATCTGCTGGCTTTGACAATAGGAGAAATGTCATTTGAAACAAAGGCTGAGTTGATCCTTTGTTGCCCTCACATGCGCAGAGCTTGTCCGTCGATATAAAGTGTCGATGGAGAACATGATGCATGGTCGAAGCACCTGAACAACGCATTACCTTACGGAAAGTTGCCGGATCAGGCATTCTGGTTGCCCTGACCTGTGTTCTCTATGTCGGGTTCGTGGCGATCCTGTTCGCCGGATTTACCGCCGATATCCAGCGGGATTTTCTGGGGCGGGAGCTTGGGGCGTCAACGCCCGGCAAGCTCGAGCGGATTGTTCTTCAAAGTTATCTTGAGGCCGAGTTGCGCCAGGATTTGCGGCGCTCAAAGCGTGATTTGCGTATGCTTGAGGCCGGTTCGGCCGAGGAGATGCGGATCGGGCTTCTGGTGCGCAAGGAGGCGATTGCGGGCTGGTGGGCGGCCTATGACAAATATGCCGGTTTGCGCGATATCGTGATGCGTAACCGCGCGGCCTTTGATCCGGGATTTGTCGCGGGTTTAAGTGATGCGGTCAACCGGGCCTTTGCACTTGTCACGGATCTGGAGGCCTCTGGCTTTGCCAGCGAGGCGGGTGGTGACCCATGGGAAAATACGGTTCCGCTGGGGTTGCTTGATGTGCCGGTCGGCGAGGCAGGCGATGATGCGGAACGCCGGGCGGCTGGTGTTCAGGTCATGGTCGAGTTGCGCAGGGTTCTGGAAGGCCTGCAATTTGGTGCTGATGCCGACCCGGCCTTTGAGGAACAGATCGCGCGCGAGGTCGAAGCTGTGCGTGCGGCGGCCAAGGCGTTTGATGCCAAAAGCGTGCGGGCGCAGATCGAATGGGCCAATATCCGGTCCGGGCAGGACCATGAGGACCGGTTGCGATCCAACCTGACAGCCGAAATTGCCGAGACCAGTCGCGAGATCGAACGCCTTGAGCGCGAAGGCGGGCCGGAATATAGGGCGCTGGTTGCACTTTTTGCCCATCCGGTCGGCAATGCGCTTTTTTACCTTATTCAGTTACCGACCATCATGTTGACCCTTTTGGTGACAATCGCCGCAGGTGGGCTTGGCGCAGTGGTGGCCTTTACCCGCGATAATTTCGCAGCACGCACACAGCCGACTGCCAAGGCCAGCCGCGAGGGCCATGCGAATGAGGATGCGGATCTGGATGTTATTGCACCGGCAGCGATCAGGGACGGGCGGCAGGCACCGGCAAATGGCTGGGCGGCGGTGGCAAGGTTGCTGGTTCTGACCGGCGAGGGGATAGCGGCCGCCATGGCGATATTCCTGTTTACCGAGGCCGGGATGCTGATGTTAACCCAAGGCGGGCCCGATGGCACGGGGCAGGTCGATATCAGCCCCTATCTTGTGACCTTCATGGCCTTTGTTTCGGGCTTTATGGCCGAGGATGCCTTTGCCCGCATCCAGTTTGCCGGAAAGAAAATCTTTCGCGTTACGGTCGATGAGAACGGGGGAAAGGGCCCCGATAATCCAACGGTTTAGGCATCGCATTCAGGCAAAAGAAAACCGGCGAAACAGCGCGCCGGTTTTCCTTTCGTTGGGACTTTTTGGTAGTGGGGTTTTACCCCTGCAGAAGTCGCAAAAGGTTTTGCGGCATCTGATTGGCCTGGGCCAGCATGGCGACGCCTGATTGAACCAGAATTTGCTTTGAGGTGAAGTTGGTCATCTCGGCAGCGACATCAAGATCAAGCAGGGTCGAGCGGGCTTCTTCGACATTTTCAAGCATGGTCGCAAGGTTTTGCCCTGCGAAATCCAGCCGGTTCTGATAGGTGCCGACATTGGCGCGCGCGCGTTGCAAATCATCAATCGCACGCGTGACAACCTCGACCGCGTTCTGGGCATTGGCCGCCGTTGAAATGGCGTTGGCTCCCAGATCATCAAGCCCGTCTTCGGTGCCGGTTGCCCCCGATCCCAGCGCGCTGCTGTCAACGGACTGGAAGGAGATGGCAAGACGGTCATTGGATGTATTTCCCGCCCCGATCTGGAACGAGATATTGTCCGAAAGTTTTTGACCATTATCGGCCAGCATCTGAACAGTGCTGTTGTCGCCGACCGTTGCACCACCGCCGATCACCTGTGCGGTGGCATAACCATCGGCCCCGGCACCATCAGAACCAAGGGTGATGGCATTGGCAATGATCGTGCTGATATTGTGGTTGAGATCAAAGGTCAGCCCAAGTTCGTCAAAATTGACAGTCGTCTTTTCGCCTGCCGTCAGGGCCCTTGTCCCGCCGGTGGCAAAATCGGTGACATCAATGCTTTGTTCGCGGTCGGTGGCACCGTCAATGGTCGTAAACACATTGAGCATGACGGTATTGCCGACCTTGACGAAATGCAGCTTGAACTGGTTGTCGGTCACACCGTTATTATTGGCATCTGTTGCCCAGTAATTATTATCGGTGATGCCGATGCTATCAAAACCGTTGGCAGGCGAAAGGTCTTCGGCAAGGCCAGCGGAATTGAGGTTGGCATAGTTGATCGACACATCGCCGCCATCGCCCAGCAGCTGAATGCCGTTGAAGTTGGTCGAGGATGAAATACGGTCAATCTCGTCACGGAGCTGGGTGAATTCATCATTGAGAAAACCGCGTTCGGTATCGGACAGGTTGCCCGACGATGCCTGTACGGCAAGCGTCTTCATCCGAACAAGGATATCGTCAATCGTTGCCATGCCGCCATCGGCGATCTGCAGCATGGAATTGGCCTGCCCGACGTTAACGGTGGCAGTTTTAAGTGCCTGGGCCGTGGCATTCAGCCGCGCCCCGATGGCCATCGAGGCCGCATCGTCACGCGCAGAAACCACACGCGTACCCGATGAAAGTTTGGCAAGCGAACGCGTTGCCGATGCATCGGACGCCAAAAGGTTCCGATGGGCAAGATTCGCCGCATAGTTGGAAATGATGTTCAAAGCCATGTCGCAGTTCCTACCTGAACAAGCAAGGCGTTTCGAAAGTCACAGAATGTGATCTGCTCTACATGAGCAGTTTATTATTTGTCAAAATAGACCAGCCAACCGGATAGTACAAGTGTATAGGGAAAGAATTGATTCACATTAAATTATTGAAATTAAACGATTTAATTTCAGGCTACCCTTAAGTGTGGGCAGTTTTTTTGTCCGTTTCTCATGAGAAAACCGGCAGCCAAGGCCGCCGGTTTTGTGAATCTCTGTATAGGGGAGGCTGTTAGCCGGTGGTGCCGTAGCGCGGCGCATTGCGCTGGGCGTTGCTGCCTGCTTCGGCATAGGCCTGACTTGCCTGTGCGGTCTGGGTGATCTGCGATTGCAGGACCTGCTCGTCACGAACCGGGGTTGATGCCTCGGCGGCTTCCTCGGATGCGCTGCTGTTAAACAGCTCGGTCAGGCGCTGCTCGATCGATTTAAGGCCTTCGTTCAGGCGATCTTCGGTTTCGGTGATATTGCCGTTGATTTCCTCATTGAGCGCACCAAGGCCTTCAAGGAATTCACGGGCATTATCAAGGCCCTTCTGGATGCCTTCGCTCGCCTTGTCGAAAATGTCGCGGGCTTCGGATTCCGAGCTGGCATTGGCGGCAATCAGATCGCCAACACGGGCAAGAATACGGTCGGCAACAGCTTCGGGGGTGTAATCGCCCGGATCAACATTGCCGATTGAAATACCGGTCGAGGACAGGCTTTCATTGATTGCCGAGACAACCTGATCAGCGGTCAGACGATTGGCAGAACCCGATGACAGCGACACAGAGGTCGCCGCCGCAAAGGCCGAAGTGCCGTTATTGCCGGTCTTTTCAGAGTCACTCTGTCCGGGCAAATAGGACTGGGCCGAACGCGAGGACGCGCCAGACTGCTGGGACGTGAGGCCACCAATGGTGATATCCATAATCGTCCTCCCTGGACGAGATCTTTGAGAGCTGTGCCACACACAAATCGTTTGCGATCAGCACTTTCGCCAGACAAAAGCCGCGTGGCATTTTCATGCGCGACCCGTTGCCTGATAAATCCGTGACCCTAATATGGCATGGTGCAGGTGAAAAATCCAGTCTTGTCACGCAAGCGCGGGTTGATGGGGCTGCAATGCCGCCTTGCAAATTGCGGATGGGAGATTGCGAAAATCGTCTGTATTTCCGCTGATTCCAGTCGATCTGATGTTGCACGCGGGCCAAAGCCCGCTTATGAACACTGCTTAAGATTATTTTTGAACCCGGTTGGGTATGGCAGGCGCGGTTTTGGACCGGCGCCCGATGCCGACCACGGGCCCCGACATGCAGGAGTTGAGAGAGCGTGGCGAACTATCAGGAAAGTGCGCGGGAATTTGAAAAGCGCTGGCAGGATTACTGGCGGGAAAACGATACCTATCGTACCCCGAACCCGGGCGATGCCGATTTTGACGCGTCCAAAAAGAAAAGCGTCATCCTTGATATGTTCCCGTATCCAAGTGGGGTTGGCCTGCATATCGGTCACCCGCTTGGCTATATCGCGACCGACGTAAAGGCACGGTTCGAACGCATGCGTGGCTATAACGTTCTGCATTCCATGGGCTTTGATGCCTTTGGCCTGCCCGCAGAACAGTTCGCGATCCAGACCGGTCAGCATCCGCGCATCACGACCGAAGCCAATATCGACAATATGCTGCGCCAGTTGCAGGTGATCGGCCTTGGCCATGATCCGCATCGTCGTTTTGCCACCACCGATGTCGACTATTACAAATGGACGCAGTGGATTTTCCTGCAGCTGTTTAACAGCTTCTATGACCCGACTGTTGAATGGAAAGGCCCGCAGGGTCAGACCATCACTGGTCGTGCCCGCCCGATTGCCGAGCTGCGCCCGTTGCTTGAAAGTGGTGCGTGGTTGCTGGACGAAGATGGCGTGCCGCAGCCCAAAGCCGTGATCGGCGAAGGTGTTAAGGCCGAAGGCAAGGAAATCGACCGTGCGATTGATCGCGGGCGTCTGGCCTATGTCGATGAAGTTCCGGTCAACTGGTGCCCGATGCTGGGCACGGTTCTGTCGAACGAGGAAGTCACCAACGAAGGCAAGTCCGAACGTGGCGATTACCCGGTTTACAAGCGCCCGCTGAAACAGTGGATGTTGCGCATTACCGATTATGCCGATCGTCTGGTGGCCGATCTTGAAGGGCTGGATTGGCCAAACGGTGTTGTTGAAATGCAGAAGGGCTGGATTGGCCGTTCTGTTGGCGCGCGTGTCAATTTCCCGGTCAAACTTTCGAACGGTTCTGAAGACAAGATTGCCGTTTACACCACCCGCCCGGACACGATTTTTGGTGCGACCTATATGGTTCTGGCACCCGAACATCCGCTGGTCGATGTGCTGTGCGCTGACGACAAAAAGGCCGATGTTGCTGCCTATCGTGCGCAGGCGTCCGAGCTTAAGGCTGTTTCGGCCAAGGATGATGCCGAACGCGAAAAGACCGGTGTGTTCATTGGTGCCCATGCGACCAACCCGGTCACCGGTGAAGAAATCCCGGTCTGGATTGCCGATTATGTCCTGATGGGCTATGGCACCGGCGCGATCATGGCGGTTCCGGCCGGCGATCAGCGCGACTTTGAATTTGCCCATAAATTCGGCCTGCCGATCAAGGCAACCACCAAGCCGTCTGATAGCTGGCTTAAGGACAATGCGCCAGCGGATGCGGGTGAATTGGATGCGCAAGCGTTGCTTGCTCGCTATGAAGCAGAGCCGGGCAGCTTCAAGGTTGCCCAGACCGAAATTGGCGAGACGATCAATTCCGCCAATGACGAGGTTTCGATCAACGGTCTTTCAACCCCGGATGCCAAGGCCAAAATCATCGACTGGATGGAAGGCAAGGGCATTGGTCGTGGTCGTGTGCAGTATAAACTGCGCGACTGGCTGTTCTCGCGTCAGCGGTACTGGGGCGAGCCGTTCCCTGTTCTGTTTGATAAGGAAACCGATCAGGTTCACGGCATTGCGCAGGCGGCCTTGCCGGTTGTTCTGCCCGAAATGACCGATTTCAAACCGCAATCGAACGAAGACCCCAATTCCGAGCCGGAACCGCCATTGGCGCGCGCCAAGGAATGGATGGAAGTCACCGGGATTGTTCTTTCGGACGGATCTGTTCTGCCGGTCGATGCTGCGGTCGGCTCAAAATACGCCCATGATGCTGCAGATTACGAAGTACGCGCGTTCAAACGTGATGCCAACTCCATGCCGAACTGGGCGGGGTCTTGCTGGTATTATCTGCGCTATTTCGATGCCAGAAATGATGTGAAATTTGCCTCCGACGATGCGGCGGCCTATTGGGCAAATAGTACGGACAAGGATGGCAAGGCGCTTCCGGGCGCGGTTGACCTTTATGTTGGCGGGGCGGAACACGCGGTTCTTCACCTGCTGTATTCGCGCTTCTGGCACAAGGTACTGTTTGATCTTGGCTATGTCGGAACCCCTGAACCGTTCCAGAAACTGTTTAACCAGGGCATGATTACGGCCGATGCCTATACCGACGCGCGTGGCGTTTATGTCGACATCCATGATGTTGAAATGCGCGATGTCGACGGCAAAAAGGCACCGTTTAACGCCAAAACCAGCGAGGCCCTGATTACGGTTCCGGGCAAGATGGGCAAGCGTTACAAGAACGGTATCCCGCCCGAGGAAATCTGCGACCAGTACACCATCGATACGTTCAGAACGTACGAGATGTATATGGGGCCGCTTGACAGCTCCAAGCCATGGCAGTCCGATGCCATTGTTGGCATGATGCGTTTCCTGTCCAACGTCTGGAAAGTCACGACCCAGATGGAACGGACCGATAACGTTGATGGCAAGATCGAAACGCTTCTGCACAAGACCATTGCCAAGGTTACCGGCGATATTGCCGATCTTCGCCTTAACACGGCAATTGCGGCATTGATCGAACTGACCAATGCGCTGACCAAGCAGAATGCGGTTCATGATGACCATGCCAAGGCATTGGCCCTGATGGTGGCCCCGTTTGCCCCGCATCTGGGCGAGGAGCTGATGAGCCGGATGGCAGCCGATGAATTCGGTACCAGAAAATCGGTGATCAGGTTCGACTGGCCGGAATTCGATGCCGAAAAGGCCAAGGATGACGAGTTCGAAGTCCCGGTTCAGGTCAATGGCAAGAAACGCGGTTCCGTTATGGTGGCAGCCGATGCCGATCAGGCAACGGTTGAAGCCCTTGCCAAGGCAGACGAAAACGTTGCCCGTCATATTGAAGGCAAAGAGATCGTCAAGGTGATCTACATCGCCAAGCCGACCCCGAAGCTGGTCAATATTGTTGTGAAGGGCTAAGGCCCGTCGCACATTGATTTTTCAGACAGGGCACCAAAAACTTTGGTGCCCTGTTTCTATTTGATCTCGATTATTGACGGTTGGACGGGGGCTGGCTAGAAGTCAGTTCAGCATATCTTGTAAGGGTTGAGCAATGAGCCACGGGCGTAAGGTTTCAGTTATCGGTTTGGGCTATGTCGGATTGCCGGTTGCAGTTGCATTCGGGACCGCGACAGGGCGAACTGTTGCCTTTGACATTAACAAGGCACGCATTGCGCAGCTCAAAGCCGGACATGATGCGACGGGCGAAGTCGATGATCATGAGCTTGCCGCTGCGGACCTGTTGTTGACTGCAGATCCGCAGGATCTGCGTGCGGCAGACTTCCATATCGTGACGGTTCCGACCCCGATTGACAGCTCAAACCGTCCGGACCTTTCCCCGCTTCGTTCCGCATCAAAAACCGTTGGCACCATCCTTAAAAAGGGCGACATCGTTGTCTATGAAAGCACGGTCTATCCCGGTGCGACCGAGGAAGAATGCGTTCCGATCCTTGAAGAACTTTCTGGTCTGAAAGCCGGATCTGATTTTACGGTCGGTTATTCGCCAGAACGTATCAATCCGGGTGATCGCGAACATCGCTTCACCACGATTACCAAGGTCGTATCGGGTCAGGATCAGGCGACCCTTGATATTGTTGCCGATGTGTATGGCAGTGTTGTCACCGCCGGTATTCACAAGGCACCGACGATTAAGGCTGCCGAAGCTGCGAAGGTGATTGAAAACACCCAGCGTGATTTGAATATTGCGCTGATGAACGAATTGTCGCTGATCTTTGATCGCGCGGGCATTGATACCCGTGATGTGCTTGAAGCCGCCGGGACCAAGTGGAACTTCCTGAAATTCACCCCGGGTCTGGTCGGCGGTCATTGCATCGGTGTCGATCCCTATTACCTGACCCACAAGTCCGAAGAACTTGGCTATTACCCGCAGGTGGTTCTGGCCGGTCGTCGTGTGAATGACGGGATGGGTGAAGTTGTTGCCAATAAAGTGATCCGAGCATTGCTGCGTGAAGGGGCAACCAAGAACCCGACGGTGACGGTCCTTGGCCTCACCTTCAAGGAAGATGTTCCTGACATCCGCAATACGCGTGTGATTGATATCATCCGTTCACTTGAAGATGCCGGTATCACGGTACAGGTTCATGATGTTCATGCCGATGCCGGGGAAGTCATCCATGAGTTCGATGGCCTCAAGCTGTGTGGTGATGCTGATCTGAAACCGGCGGATGCGCTTATTCTTGCGGTATCGCACAAGGAATATGTCGCCAAGGGCTGGCCTTTGGTTCAGGGTCTTCTGAAAGATGGCAAGGGCTTTGTTGCCGACGTTCGGGCGGTTCTGCCGCGCGATGCGGTTCCGGCCGGTATTGATCTTTGGCGTTTGTAAGCCTGTTCAAGACCTTCGCTTATTCATCCTGATAAAGATCAAGCGCGCGCTGCAGCTTTTTCGTCAAACCCTTGGCGACGATGCGGTGCGCGCTTTTGATATGATCACGAAGATCATCATCCCCAAGACCCGGTTCGTCATAATGCTGGATCCATTTCATCCCGCGTGATGCCAGATAGGGGGCAGGGCGCAGACCCGGCATTTCCTTTAGAACCTCATAGCCGATTTCAGATGTCTTGAAAGTGATGCCAAGCGTCTCGTTTTTGGTCCATCCGGCAATGGCAAAGACCTTGCCACCGACTTTCCAGACATCGGCACCACCCCACTGAACCACATGGGTGGTTTGGGGCAGGGATTTGCAAAAGGCATTGAACTCATCGCGGGTCATGTGTTTGTGCTCGATCTACTGAATTAGCGTCATTGTGGGATGGTTTGATCACCCTGTGAAGAGGTCAGGTGACTTATTTCATCTCACCTCATCGCATTCCGAATGGTGGATATGATTTCCTTTGTAAAGCGGTCGCGCGTGAAACGGGTTTCGCAGACTGAGCGCGCATTTACCCGTACCTGATGGGTTGTATCTGCTGAACGGGTCACATCGATGATGGTTTGGGCAAGCTTTTCAGGGCCATTTGGCCTGCAAAGCCAACCGGTTTGGCCATGGATGACAAATTCCGGAAGGGTTGCGATGGCACTTGTAATCACCGGAATACCCGAGGCCATGGCTTCGAGCACGACAAGCGGCTGTGCTTCGTTTGCGTAGTTGGTGGGAAAGACGAACAGATCGGTGCTTCTGAACAAAATCTTCCGTTCATGCGCCGTTGCAGGGCCGATATATCGGGTATTGGCATCAATGCCATAGCTGTGCAGTAACTCACGCAGCATCGGCGGATTGATGTCGCCAGACGCCCCGGCAATGGTGAGTTCAAAAGCGATGTTCTGATTATCAAGAAGAGCACATGCTGCAAGCAGGGTTTCAAGGCCCTTGGCGCGAAACAGGTTGGACAGCCACAATAACCGCAAGGGTGTTTGGGGCTTCCAGTGCTCGGATACGGGCTTGGCGAAGGCATCATCATCAAGGCAATTGGCAATGATGGTGCTTGCGCAATTCAGACCGGTGATTTCTGAACGCAGTGTTTCGCCAAGAAGGATGACGGTTTGGTCGGAGAAGACCCCTTTCTGGAACCATGCGGAGAAACGCGTTTGTCGCATTGCGGGTAACCCGCGCCCATGCAGGTGGATGATGGCCGGAACCCGAAACAGTTTGGCAATCAGGACATAAAGGCTGTCGCGGTAATAGGCCGCACCACGTGGTGCAAAGCATATGTAAAATGCACGGCTGGCAGGCAGGGTGCAGATCAGGCGAAGCGCTAGCCATATGGCATGAAAAACTTTGCCAAAGGTCGGGCGACCGATATCGGACAGATCCTTTGAAAAATGCATCTCGATGACATGAAGGTCGAACACCCGTGACAGGGCGTCGATGGCATGCCGGTTCATTTTCGCAGCCCCATGCATGGGGGGCGGGAGTTGTACCATGGCGATAATCTTGGCGCGCTTGCTCATGCGTTTGTTCCGCCCCGTCTTTCGCGAAAACGTTCAAGCAGCAACCACAGAGAGCTGGCTATTTCCGGGCGATATTGATCAAGAACCTTGCGTCGCGTGGTGTCATAGACATCCGGTTCAATGGTGGCGAAATAGCGCCCTGTCGGATCGAGGTTGCGACTGATCAGGGGCGCAGTTAATTGCCGCAAGGTCGCACCGGCATGGATGCTTGCGCGCAGATAGAAATCAAGGTCAATGCAACAGGGAAGATCGGTGGCGTAGCCGCCTGCCCTGGCCCAGACGCGACGGTGAAAGGCGAGGGACGAATGATGCAGGCGATTGCCAAGATACAAGCGCGCTGGATTAATCTTGCGGAGGCGCGCGTTGAACAGGGTGTTTCGATCCGTCAGAGAGCGCGCAAAAACAAGGTCTTCAGGATATTTGGCAAGAATGGCTGCCTGTCGTGCAAATCTGTCGGGAAGAGAAATGTCATCAATATCCTGAATGGTGATCAGGTCGGTCGAGCTGTTTTCAATGGCAAGGTTAAGCGCCGCTCCCCGCCCGATCCGAGCAGAGGTGATCAGCTTGAAACGATGATCCTTTGCAAGGTCCTCAGGCAGTGCTACAGGGCAATCTGATCCATCATCAACAAGAATGGCACGATCAATCGGTTGAAGGACAGATTGCAGGTTATTGGCCCAGGATCGCAGAAAGCCCTCGCCATTATAAACCGTTGTGACGACGGTGATTGCGTCAGACATGGCCCGTCCCCCAACGGATCGAAAGTTTTGCGTGATTGCAGCCCGGTGCCGTTATGCGCTGCGCAGGTCCGGCAGTCGTGTAGGTATCGTTTTGATCAATCGAAATGGGGTGATCGCAGTGAATTCGGACACCCAGCCTTTCAACATAAAGCTCATGATCTGAAATACGGGCAAGGCCCAGCTCGCCGTTGAATAACAATCGAAACAGGTCGGGTTTCCCGAAAACAGGGTCGGGACAGTGATCCGTGATGCAGATTTCGTCATCGGCAAAGGTGAGGGTTCGGGACCCCTGTTTTCCGGCAAGGGAGAATTGTATTCGGACTTCCGTTTTGGAAACGCGTTGGGCCTTCTGGAATAGGCCGACCTGTCCGTCGGAGGCCATCGGTAACGGGGTGGACGTGGGGGTATAAAGGCTTTGCTGATCCGTCTCGCCACCGGTCGGGGGCAGAAGCAATATCGCATCCTGCCCATGCCCTGCGGTAATGACGGGCGATGAAGAAACGTCGAAGGACTGCTTGCCAACAAGGGCCATTTGGGCGTGATAGGATTGGGTGATTTTCAGAAAGATCAGAGGTGACTGAATGGATTGCCCGGCTGGCGTATCAGCGGGTTTGAGGGTCGCTGCCCGGTGTAACCAGTATCCCGCAAAGGCCAGATAGTCATCATGGCGGTTATAGCTGTACCAGCCCGGTGTTTGCGGGTTCGTCGGGCCCGGATTTTCAGGTAATGGCCTTGCCGCCAGAGGATTGAGCGGCATTGTGGCAGCATTGAGGATGGCTTCTTCAAGTCGATAGAGGACGGCTTCCGCCTGTGGATGGAACCCGTGTTTCATCAGAACATAAAGCGCGCAAACAGCGCCAAAGCTTTGTCCTGCGCCACGCCCCAGCAGATTGGCATAACCATGATCCCCAACCAGTGCGGCGATCAATCCGGTTGCCTTTGACGCAATGACCCGATCAGAAGGGTTCGGGCTGTCCGAAAGCAGGGCTGCGCAAAATGCATGATATTGCGCTGAAAAGCATCCGGGGCGGTCAAGGAAAACGGGTGAACGCCAGTAACGATAACGAATGAAACCCGTATGCAGAAGTCCAAGCAATTTGTTGAAAAAGCTGGAAGATTTTGCCTGATGGTTCCTCAGCCCAAGGATTTGCCAGTTCGCGACGTCAGGGGCCAGATTGCGCGTGTTTTTAAGGATGCTGTTGCGGGTGTCGTTGCTTAAGCCGGGAATGGCGAGCAGGGCATATTCGATGAATTCGCGATGATATGTCCGATCTGGAACTTCGGCGATCAGGGCATCAAGTGCGCGGTTTACGTTTTCCTTGAAGTTATGCGGATCAAGCTTCGTCCAAAGGGCACATGCAAAACCCTTTGCGTAAAACTCCGGGAGCGGGAAATTGCCGTCGCGGGTCTGGCGGTCTGCAAGGTCATCGGCGATGATCCGCGCCAGTCTGTTGCACCGCCGGGTGATATCATCGGGGGTTAGCGAAAGTGACATGTGACCTCCAGCGACAGGGACTGGCCTTGCCTGATTTTATTAAGCGGTATGGCCTGAAATTCGGGCCAGTTTCGCCCCACCCGTTCGCGAAGACGCCACAGGAAATGGCGTGTCGGACCGAAATGCCAAAGCAGCCGGGCAAGGCAATCGGGGGCTGAGAGGGTGAAAAAACGATTGGCCCAGCGCAGCCAGACATGGTCAACCGGTTCCAGTGGTAGCAACCGGGCATGAATGATCCAGTGATCATCGCGATCCCGCAGGTAAAGATACGGCGCAAATCGTTCCGCGCCATCGGCAGTTTTGAGGGTGACCAACACGTGCTTGCCTGATGTGCTGATCAGTTGAGCGTGATCAACGGAATGAAGACGGTATTTATCACTATTGGTGTGCCGGAATTTTTTGTCGGCGATCACGCCATGGTCGATACCCTGCCTGTCAAAGACAAGGCGGACGACAGCATCCTGAAGGGCGATGTCATCAAGTGCGGTAAATCGGGCCTGAATGCTGAGGCCGTCAGGTTCAATCAGCCTTGTTTCCAGATCAATCTTGAGGCGTCCGCCTGAAAGATGCCAGATGCCGTCCGTCTGGTGTGCATTGCGCGCAATATCCGTCAGGGTGACAAAGGAATGGCGGTCAGAGCATTCAACGCCCCAATTCGAAAACCTGACATCACCAAATTGTCCGGTGACCAGTCGATTATTTGCGATCCTGACATCGAGTTTGGTCATAAGCGGGCCTCACGACCTTTGGACCAAAACGGGAAAGCAGAAAGGACGATATAGATCGCGGCAAGGCGAAGTTGGCAGGTGATGATCAGCTCAATTGCGTCCTGATGGTTCGGCAGAATGGCCGCTGAACCCACAAGCATGAAAAGAAGAAACCATCCCACCCAGGCAGCACGAGCTGTTTCCTGCAAGATCAGGCATTGCCGGGTGACAAGTGCCAGAAGCAACGGCCAGAACGCGCCGTTTTGAAGAACTGAAATCAGCGTGGCCTCAGATGATCCATAGATCAGGTTTGCAATCTGATCCGGGCCGACAAGCAATGCCAGTGAGACCAGCGACATCGGAACAAAAAACCATAAATCACGTGCCAGTCCGCCATGTTGTTTGGCAAAGAATGTCGCGGAAATGGCCGCAACCAAGCCGCCACAAAACAGGAAAATGCGTTGAGCAAGGAACAGGCTGTGTTCACCATTGCCAAGCAAAACGAAATCAAGATTGGGCAAGAACCCCGCAAGCAGGGTGAAGCCGATCAGGCCAATACTTTGTCGAATATCCAGCGCATCTGCATTGACGGGTTTTCGTCGCGATGTGGTGGGCCTAAGGGCCAGAAATATGGCTGATAGAAATGCCGTAAAAGAGATTACGGGGGCGATGGTAAACAACAGAAAATCGTTGGTTTGTTCCGCTGCAATGACGGCGAAGGTGATGCCGGTTGCCTGCGCGATCAGCGCAATTTTTCCAAGATGGCCAAACTCCGTTCGTGCTGCGATCACCCAGTCCGGGGACAGGGCCGCGGCAACCGGCATGATCAGAAACGGCCAATGCATATTGAGTTCGAATTCAGGTCTGCTGACAAGGATCGATACAGCCAGCCCGGCAATCAGCAATCTGATCGCAACAACAAACAAGGCTTTGGGCAATGCGCCACCTTGCATAAGGCGGATCAGGAGCGGGCCACTTCCGGCCTGGGTTGCGGTGACGGCAAGCCCGGCCGTTGCCAGCATCGTAAAATAGCTGCCCAAGATTTCCGGGGAAAAGCTGTGCCCGATCAATAGAAGGATGATCATCCCGCCCAGCCGCGCAATCAGGTTTGCTCCGACCAGCCACAGTGGAAAAAGATTGCCTGCAACGATGCTGATGACTTTATCCATGACGCGATAAAACGGCGTCATAGGCCGCATCCACCCGGTTGCCATAGCCGGTCTTTGTATCTTCCGAAATCTGATCGCGGGCAGACTGCGCCAGACTTTTGCGCATCTGCGGATTTTCGATCACTGCAGAAACGGCGCTGGTGATTGCATCGGAATTTCGCGGCGGGATGATCAGCCCGGTTATGTGATTAACTACCGGACTTCCGGCATCAAAGGTGGTGATGACACAACAACCTGCTGCCATGGCCTCCATCACGGCCAGACTGCTGCCTTCCGACAGGCTGGGGAACACGAAAATGTCCGAGCCCAGCATCAACTCTGCGACCTTGTCTTGCGACAAGGGACCAAGCCATTCACATCCATCGGGAAGATTTTCGATCAGTGATCGGGCGCATGGCTGAACCCGCCCGACCAAAGTCAGTTTGATGCGCACCCGGTATGTCGTACGCAAGAAGGACCAAGCGTCAAGCAGATGGGCGATCCCCTTGGCAAGCGACAGATTGCCGACATAGAGAACACGGATGACGGTTTCCTGTCGCTCAGGACGTGCGCGGGCGAGCAGTGCCTGGCAATGCGGTGAAAGAAAGGGAACCAGAAAAATCTTCTGCGGTGCGACGCCGCAATCAAGAAGGCCGCCCGCAACCGTATCGGATGGCGCAAATACGGCATCAGCAAAAAGGGCTTCCCTGGTTCTTCGACGGGCGAGAAAACCGGAAATTTCGCGATAGGTCCGGTTATGGGATGCATATTCCTCGCCCAACTGCTTGTGACGGGTTTCGGCGAGTTGGCCGGTAATATCCGCGATGGTTATCATGCCCCGGGCCTTGGCGCGCTGCATGGCGGGTAGACTGTAATTGCCCTGACCATGAAAAATATCGGCTCTCGGGGCGTGCAGGGCTGTGAGCATCGAAAGGGGAACATCCGAATAAAGATTATAGGCAGGCAGACGAATTTTGCGCGCGACCTTGGCCAGAAGATCGGGGACCAGATGTCGACCGGAAACCTTGGCCAATACCGGATCGGTCAGACGGTTGGCCGGGGTAAGGGGGCCGGTTCCGTCATGCCGCCAGAAACTGTCCCAACGGATCAGCCGGTTGTGACGGGCAAGATGTGATGCGAGAATGGCTGCCTGATCAACCCGGCTGACCATCCATACGGTCGGGGCCGATTTTTGTGGTCGGGATACAGGCCGGATCAGTTCCATTGCCTTACCCCTGCGGGTTTCTGTACTGCCTGATTGATCGCCTGCCACAGGGTTTCGGCATGATGTGTCGGGGTGTTTTGCGTTATTCGAGACGCCTGATTTTGTCGGGTTTGCTGCCAAATGGCGGGATTGTCGAGCAGTCTTTGACAGGCGCGAACCCAGTCCGCCAACCCGTTCGAGGACAGGATTTCATCGGGATCAAGCATGTCAGGTGCGCAACCAACCGCATCACTTGCCAGTGCAACAGCCCCACAAGAAATCGCCTCGATCACACCAAGGCCATAGGCATCATTCTGGCTTGGAAACAGGCAAAGTTTGCTGTTGGCAAGAAATGCCGGAAGCTGATCCGGGTGCAGTTGAGGATAAAGATCGATCTGATCAGGAAGGCCGAAATTTTGCAGCTCGGATTTGGTTCGATCCATATCGATGCAGCCAATGATGCCGATCTTGCTGATGGTCCCGGAAGTAATCAGAGCACTGGCAATCTCAAGAAAACATCCAAATCCCTTGCGCGTTGTCGTCCGCCCGCACCACAGAAGATCATATTCGCGGTCGTCAAATCTGCGATGTGATTGAAGTTCTGCATCCCCGTTGACGGAGAAAGATATCGGGATTGGCGAGATCAGGATGCGGTTATCTGAAACGCCCTGCAGTTCAAACCAGTGCCTGCCCAACATACTGGCGGCGATAAATCCATCGGCCTTTTGCAGCATGTGACGGCGGATATAGCGGCGAATGGGATTGCTATAGATATCGTCCGATCCGGACCAGCCATCAAACTGCACGATAACCGGAATACCGGCCTTGGCGGCCCAATTGCATGCCCGCCACTGGGCGATGCCAAATCCGACAAGAACCAACACATCCGGGGCAGTTGATCGAACTGCATCAGAGATCCCGGACGGGATGGTCAGCAGACGATTTTCACCAAGATGAACATGCAGTCCGCGCAGATGTTGCTGTGAGAAAGGGGGCGTGCGTTCCGGCCAGTTGCGCTGGGGTTCTGTGTTGCTGGTACAGATAACCGTCAACGCGCCACCGGCATTACAGGCGCGCTGATGCAGGGCGCAATAACTGGCAAACCGGTAAGGGGCAACAAGGTTTGTCAGCAATGTTACTTTCACCGGAACAATCACCCCAAGATGCTATTGTTGCTGTTAACTCAATCATAAGTTACCATCGATATCAATGAATTAAGTGACGCCTGTTCTTCGGCACAAGTATCGAGGGACACACAATAAAAAAGCAATCTGGTTGGATATCCGGGCGGTCAGAACGGGGCTGGCGGGGATGATGAATGCGACAGGGGAAAGCGGCTTTATTTGGACTGCGCCTTGATCTGCGGCGGCGTGACCAACTCTGTACTGATATCTGCGAACGGTTGGTGCATCGCCATCGAACCGGGCATGTTTCGTGTTTCCGGCAACATTCCCTGAATGCTTTGAAATTGCCGCAGTCAATTGCGGACAGGCAGCTGTTTGACGCACTTGCCAATGCCGATAGCCTGAATGCCGATGGCATGGGCATTGTCTGGACGGCAAGGCTTTTGGGTATCACGGTGCCCGAGCGTGTTGCGGGCATTGACGTCATGACGGATTTGCTGCCACGCTTTGCAAAACAAGGTCTGCGTGTCTTCCTTCTTGGCGCGCGACAAGATGTCCTGGTCGCGCTTAAGGACAAACTGATTGCCGGTCACCCGGATCTTTTAATTGCCGGAATGCATCATGGCTATGAACAAGATGATGCAAAGCTTGCGCAAATTGTCAGGCAAAGCGGTGCTGATGTCTTGTTTGTCGCATTGCCATCCCCGCGCAAGGAGCTGTTTATCGAACGCTATGCCGATCTGACCGGGTGCGGCTTTGCCATGGGTGTTGGTGGAGCATTTGATGTTCTGGCCGGTCGGATCAGGCGTGCACCGGCTATCTGGCAAAGGACCGGGATGGAATTTCTTTGGCGTATCCTGTGTCAGCCGGGATACATGCTGCCACGTTATGCTTGCGGGTTGACTGCCTTTGCCAGGCTGGTTGTTCCCGCCGTCATAAAGTTTCAGGCAACCAGGTTCAGAAACTGGGCCGTAAAGATGGCTTTTGCCGTATTGGCAATTCTGATCCTGATGGGGGGTACGGACGGGCGTTCTGAAATTGTCGTTCCGGATAATCTGACAACATCAGATACCAAGGCAACGCAGGCATGGATCGAAAGCCGTATCGCGGCGATATCCGATCCCGAAGATATACAGGTCATCATCAATCAGCTGGTCGATCTGGTTTTGTTTGGGAAGGTCGAAGATGTGCCTGTCGATCCCGAAAAGACGGAAATTGACTGGCAGACAGCAGATGCCGCGATCCTGACTTTGCTTAAAGTGATCGAGGTTGTCCTGACAGCGGCAGGTGGAAACAGCTTTCTGGTCGAAACGGTTCTGGGCGGGACATTGAAACAGTTGCTGGGCCTGCATCCCGAACCAAGCCGCCTTAGCCGAATGATTGCCGATAGTACCCCGGAATTTGCAGCACGCGTTTTCCATGATCGTGCCTTCAGGAATGATGACTTTGACACAAGGCCGACCTTGCCGGTCTCGTATGCAGTCCCGTCTCAGTCTGTCGATCAACCGGAAACTTACGTTCAGAATGTCGATCGCCGGGTCATCCGGGTTTTTGATCTTGTCTATGGTCAGGGCCCGACAAGCACTCCGGAACAAGGTGGTTGGGGTGCCCTGATTGATGAGCGCGATGCTGATGTTGCAATTGTCGGGGATGCAAGCCCGCGATGACACAAAAACTGGCAAACAGCTTTGACCCGAGTTTGCGTGATCTGGTTGCCATTCTTTGGCAACGGCGCGGAGTGGCGGCTTTGACCTTTGTTCTTGTGCTGGTTGGATCAATTGGTGTGATTGCCAACTGGCGATTTGACTATCGTGCAAGTGCCGAGATCGGGTTGGCATCATCAATGCCCCCGACCCGGGGGGAGCTCAAGGATGGCGGGCCGACAGGACAGGGACAATTGACCGCGCAGGATATTGAAACGGTCATTGCCGAGATCGGAAGTGAAGAAACGCTTTCGACCGCCTTGTCGGTTTTGCGCGGGGAGCCTGTCATGTTTTCCAGACTGGTTTCGGGGCAGGCGAACAGGGGATTGTTCAAGGATGTGGTGGCCAGACAATCACAGACCTCGCCACACCCAGATGAAACAGGTCTGATCAATCAGCTGCATGCCGGGTTGAAGGCCGAGCGCATCGGTCATTCCGCCGTAATTTCGGTCAGCTTTGCATCCGGTGATCCGGCGCTTAGCCAGTCGGTTCTGCGCGCCATTGTCGAAAGTTATGTCTGGCAACGCGAGGACCGGCAAAAGCGGTCCCTTAGGATCGAACTTGCCGAAATAACGGGTCAGTTTGATCGTGCGCAGACAGAACTTGAAGCCAGCGAGAGCGACTTGTCGGAATGGCAACAACGTGCCGGTGTCCTTGATCCTGACGAAAGCAAACTGATGCTTGACCGCATCTATGCCCTTGATGAGCAGGCCGAGAAAATCGGGCAGGATGTGGCGGCACTCAAACTGGCGGCAATTCAGCGTGACGGTGCAAACCGTCTTGAGGATCTTCTGACCATTCCCGATATCGCGACCCATCCGATGGTGGCGCAACTTGCCACACGGTATGACGCACAAAGGAAGGAATTCCTTGCACTTGATCAGCGTTACGGTCCCAAACATCCGCTTATGCAAGGCAAGCAGCGTGAACTTGATGATCTGCGCGCGGAACTGATGACCGTGGCAACATCGGTTGCCGATCAAATGGGAAGTGCCCTGATCAATGCGCAGGAAAAACTCTACCTGATCGAACGTCAACGTGATCAATGGCAGGCGCGCATGAGTGACCGCCATACCAGCATGCAGGGACAGGCTGCCTTGGTGCGCGCAGTCGCCATGGCGCGTGATAACCTTCAGGATTTGGGGCAGCGGGTTCAGGGGCTGCGTCGCGAACTGGCATCCTTTAAGGGCGATGCCGAAATCCTGCGATCACCAACATTGCCGGTTTCGGCAGAATTTCCGGCAAGACGCGACCTGTTGTTGCTTGCGGTTATGGTCGCCCTGTTTGCAGCGATGATTGCCGCCCTGCTTCGGCATTATTTTGATCAAACCATCGGTGATGATTTCGAACCGGAAACCATGCTGGGTATTCCGCTTTATGCCCGGATCCCGGATACAGGACCATCCGTGCGCACCGAACAATCATCAGGTGCGAGTGACGAGGCAACAGGCCATCTTGCAGTGTTGATGCGTCTCCTTGATCAGAAATCAGATAACCGTTCGGAACGGTCTGGCCGGGGACAGGTCATTGCCATTGCATCGGCCCAGACCGGGGAAGGCAAATCGCATATCGCGCAGGCATTGGCTGCCAAGCTTGCCGCCCTTGGTGGCAAGACGGTGCTGGTTGATGCGGACCTTCATGATCCGGCGATGATGCGGGGGCATGCGGGTGTGTTTGCCGATCTGATGCCAATATTATCGGGGGATATCGCACCTGAGGATGTGTTTGGCGCGATGAAGGATGCGCCGGGCTACTGTCATCTGGGGGTGCGACTAGCGGTGCCGGGCAATATTGCCACGGGGCTGATCGAAAACCGCCTGCCCGCGATTATCAAGGCGCTTTGTTTTCCGTTTGATCACATCATCATTGATACGCCGCCGGTCCTGTCAGTTGCCGACGGGCTTGTTGCCTTGCGTTTGGCTGATGTCAGGCTGCTGGTCCTGCGCAAAGGGCAAAGCAAACGTCGCGATAGTGCCGAGGCGCTTGATCAGCTTCGAACAGTCGATGTGATCCCGGAGGGGATTGTTTTGAACGGAGTGGTGCCGCGCCCGGCCTATGGCAAGGCAAATACCACGGCAATCAAAAGCAGGCAGGTATCATGAAGTCTTTCCTTGTTCTGGTCGCGGGGCTTCTGATCGGTGTCGGTCTTTTCCGGATGGGATCGGAAATCGCCGCGTTTCAGACGCTGGATCAGGTTACCGCAGGATGGCGCAACGGCGATGGCATGGGGGCGGCTGCCCGCGCACAAGATATGCGTTACGCGGTTGCGTCGGGTGATCCGCGCCAGATGGAACGCATGACACAGGATCAGCTGCAATCCGCACCATTTGAGCCGGTATTGCTGTCACTTTTGGCGGTGGCCAGAATGTCAGGAAAGACGCCTGATCTTGTCACTGGCGCAGGGTTTCTTGATCAGGCAGTGGCGATTGCGCCGCGTGATCGGCGCGTTCGGGAAATTCGAAAGGCGATACAAGACGGCCTTCAAGGCCCGCCACCCACATTGCCACCATTGGCAGAATAAGGGCGGGAAGCGAGATGACCCAGTCCGAGAATGATCCGATCAGCGCAATGGAAATCAAAGCCGTCCCAAATGCCCGGTTTGGCAGGTTTGCGGCATGGCGGAGAATGAAAACAATTGCTGTAATCAGCGATAAAGCAACGGCCATAGTTACCGGAATCCCGAACATAATTGCCCCGTCAAGCCACAGATTGTGGCTGCTAAACCAGTGGGCATTGGTATTTAAATCCGGTGTCGCGACATGAGCCATCACAAGGGGGATACTGTTTGCGCCATATCCGGTGATCGGGCGTTCGGCGATGGCATGTATGGCCGTCAGCCAGGCATCATCGCGCTGGATCAGATCAAGCCGGCCAAGATCGGCAAAGCGGATAAACAATTCTGGTTCGGCAGAAGCAACAAGGGCAAGAACAATTACGGCACCGGCTGTTGCAGCGAAAAAGCGTCGAAGGCGGGCAAGACCGGATTGTCTGGAACTGCACAGGGTAACGAAAAGGATGGTTGCGATAATGATCGCAAAAATCGCACTGCGCGAATGGCTCTGGATCAGGGCGGCGGTGAACAGGATGGCCAGTGCCAGATAACTGCCCGACTGATCAAGCCGCTTGCCCGTCGATTGATCCGGATACCGGACAAAGAACCACAAACAGGTCATCGATCCGCTTGCCATCAATATGCCAAAGGCATTGCGATTGGCAAAGCTTCCGGTCCAGTCCCCGATATGGGCGGTTTTGACAAACCAGAAGGTGGTCTGCCAGTCAAAAGCTGCATTGCCTGTGGCAAGGATCAGTTGCAGGCAGCAGGATGCAATAACAGCCTTGCCAACAATAATCTGCCAGTGACCGGGATGGAGTTGCGTGATCAGCGATCCAAGCGTGATCGTTCCGGCAAGCCAGATCAAACGGGCCGACAGGTCAATCCAGCCACCCGGGTAAAGCGCGATATAAGGTGCCTCGAACGGGAAGGGTTGAATGGGCCAGACTGGCATGGATTGCAGGACAGACCAGCCGATCAGTCCTGCCACAAGTATCCAGACATAAAGCACATAACGGCGCAGGATCAGATTGCGCGCCGCCGCGATCATGGCAAGCGATCCAATGCCGGTCAGGATCGACAGGATCGCCATCGCCCATGGCCGTGCCCCGCCCAGCATTACCGGGGCGAGGATAATCTGTGCGATCAGGCAAAATTGCGCCAGACGATGCATCAGGCCGTGCCAATCTGCTTTGAAAACAAGGGGTTCAGTCTAGCGAAGATTTGCTTGCCTGTCGCGCGCCAATCAACAGAAGCAGGGACTGTGTGCCGAGGTGCAATATGACAGGCAGGCCTTATGCCCTGGCCGGGCGCGGGGATGGAGAAACACGTCTTGTTGACTTCGTTGCATCGCAGGTCTTGCCACTGTGGCTGGTGATTGCTGGCAACGCTGTGATGATCGCATCGCTGTGGCTGCTGGGCGCGGGCGGAATGATGGCCAAGCTGATCCTGCTGGTCTTCTGGGTCATGATGCTGGCGGCGTATGGTCGCAATCTGCATTTCAAACCGGCCGGGCTGGTGGGTGGTTTGATCCTTTGTGCCCTGATCGGTTTGATCGGGTTGGGGGATGGCAGTCCGGGTGAGAAAATCCGTCTTGCTGGCAATCTGATGATGTTGCCGGTCGGGCTTGCTGCTGGATATGTGATCGGGCGTGATTGTTTGCGTATTCTTGTGCCATCACTCGCACTTTATCTTGTTCTTTCAAGCTCCTTTTATCTGACCCATGAAGGGTTTCGGCTTAATCACGCATTCCTGCTTCTGGGGTTCTTTGCGCTTTGTTCGGTCATGGCGTTGCCGGGCGGCCGATGGGCAGGCGGGGTTGCGGCCATCGCCATTTTGCTGAGCCAGACGCGGATCGCGGTGATTGCGATGCTGATCAATCTGGTCGGCGGGATAAGGTTCGGACGGGCCGTGACCGTGCTGGTCGGGGTCACAGGTCTTGGGATCATGGCGGTATTGATCGCGCGGTATCTGCCACGTCTTTTGATGACCCATGACAGTGGAAGGCTGGTTTTCTGGCAGGAGTTTGCCGATCTCTGGCGTGATGGTCCGCCATCGCGGCAATGGCTTGGTTTCGGGGCCGGATCGGTTGAGGAAATCCTGTCGGGATCATCGTCATTTGCCTCATTTGGCGCACTTCATAATGATCATTTCCGTATCCTGTTTGAAACCGGGATGGTTGGGGCCATTTTGTGGTTTTGGGCATGGGGGATGATGATCTGGTCGGTGCGTCAGGTGCGGTTATCGGTCTGTATCCTGATTTCGGTATTTGTGACGATGGTGACCGATAACAGTCTGAATTACGGGCACTATCTGATGTGTACGGCAATTGCGTCGGGGATTGCCGCACGCACAGGAGGACCGCGTGAATAGGGCCGTTCTGATCAATGTTCGGGACAGGGTTCTGGCACGCATGCGGCAAGCGGATTTTGCCGGTGCCGATCCGTTTGACGGGCTTGAAAGTCGATTGTTCCAGGCATCGGGTCTTGGGCGGTTTCGAATTGCCCGTCTGATCTGGTTGCAGGCGATCAAGCGCGGACCGGGTGCCGTGCGACGGTTTGCCATGATCCCGCCGATGATAAGTCCCAAAACGCTGGCGCTGCTGAATGGTGGTGCGGGTGGTGTCCGGCTTGGTGATTTTTCCGGGCAATTGATCGCGATGCAAAATGCCGATGGCGGGTGGGGATATCCGTTTGAATGGCAAGCGCGGGCCTTTTACGCCAGACGTCATCAAAGCAATGCGATTGTCACAAGTTTTGTGATTGATGGATTGCTGGCAGGCGGCATGACACCAGACCATGCATCCCTGATCCGGGCGGGGGAATTCATTGCACGTGATCTTTGGCGCGATGGCTATTTCGCCTATTTTGATCATGATGCGAGCGAAATTCACAATGCCAGCCTATGGGCGGCCTTTGCGTTAAATCGCATTCTGCCCGGAAATGAAAAATCCCGGCGCGCCTTGGTGCGCGTCATCAACGCGCAACGCGATGATGGCAGCTGGGCCTATGGCACGCGCGGGCATCATGGTTTTGTCGATGGCTTTCATACCGGTTATATCCTTGATCTGCTTGACCGGTTTCGGACGACTGGCGTTGAAGGGGCGGAGATTGGCAGGCTGGATGGCGTGATCGCACGTGGCTGGCAGTTTTATCGTACCAACTGCTTTGATCCGGACGGTATTCCCAGAAGCTTTGCCAGAAAGGATGGTTATCTTGATGCACATGCGGTGGCGCAGGCGATGGCAAGCCTGTGCCGGTTTGGTGAGGTGGTCGATGCGGTCAGGCTGGCAGATTGGGCGGTGCAGATGCTTTTTGATCCGGCGCGCGATATCTTTCATGCCGGGATCGGACGGTTTGGGGTTGATCGGCAAAACTATCTGCGCTGGACGCAAGCCTGGATGGTCTGGGCCCTTTCGATCGTGATAGAAAGAATGGCATCGAAACAGCAAGACACGCCCATGCCAACGCTTGATCCAAACGCAGCACTTTCATTTCCCCATCCCGATCCGGACAGGGCGGACAAGGAAGCGGCATTGCGCAACCTGTCCGAAGACGCCTTTCGCACGCTTTATGCCATTACGCGGGCCGAAGCCGCGCGTATGAAAGCCGCGGGGGAAATGGAGGCGCTTTATGGCCTGACGCGCGGGATGAAAACCCTGCAACGGATTGGCGGAGAACGCGGGATCATTCTTCGGATTGCGCGTTCAGGCGCATAAAGCGGGGCAGTGTGTGGACTGTCAGCGTTGCGACATCTCGTCACTGGTCAACTGACCATCACCATTGGCATCAAAATGTTTGAACATCCGGGCATGGATGGCCTGAAATTCTTCGAGTGACAGGCTGCCATCACCGTTGGTGTCCATCATGACGATCATCATGTCGGGTCCATGCATCCTGCCCGCCATCATGCCAGATCCCATCATGCCAGATCCCATCATCATTCCGGCACCCGGCATGCCGTTACAGGAATAGGCCATATTGCCATAACCTTGTCCTTGCATCATTCCCTGGCCCTGCATCATTCCCTGACCCTGCATAGGACCCTGACCACCTTGCATCATGCCCTGTCCGGGCTGTTTCATCATCGGCGAGCCTTGTTGTGCATTTGCCAGACCAATAGAGCCTGCAAGTGCCAAACTAAATACGGTTACTGCGAGAATGTTCTTCATCGATCGTCTCCGGTTTCTGGGCTGGGGTGTTTTCCTGCAAGCTGCCTGAGCACTGATATGGAAATGGGAGAACAGGCATCTGCATAACCAACAAGGGGAGCCTATCACGGTATGACATCGGGCCGCATTGAGGCCGATCAAAGGGCAAGGATCAGGGATCTGGTGAAATATCGATGTAACTGAGCGCTTGCGCCAAACAATAGCACAGGGATATTGCTAGGCAGAGCAACGATGTCGTCCGTTCAATATCGAAAGATCACATGACCTCTGCATTCCCGGCCCTTCCGATTGATGCCGTCCTGCCCGAATTTTGCGCGGCGCTGGAAACGGGAACCAATGCGGTTTTGCAGGCTCCGCCGGGCGCAGGCAAGACGACCAAGGTGCCCTTGGCTTTGCTGGATGCAGGGTGGCGTGGCGATCAGAAGATCATCATGCTTGAACCCCGCAGGCTCGCCGCCCGGGCGGCTGCGCGCCGCATGGCGCAGCTTCTGGGCGAGGGGGTTGGCGAGCGGGTGGGCTATCGCGTTCGCTTTGACAGCAAGATATCGGCCAGGACCAAAATCGAGGTCGTGACCGAGGGCATTCTGGTCCGGATGATTCAGGATGACCCGGAACTTTCGGGCATTGGCGCGATCCTGTTTGACGAGTTTCACGAACGATCCCTTGATGCCGATCTTGGATTAGCTTTGGCGCTGGAAACCCAGGGGGCACTGCGCGATGATTTGCGCATTGTCGTGATGTCGGCAACCCTTGATGGCGGGCCGATTGCAACGCTTATGGGTGACTGCCCGGTGATCACATCCGAAGGCCGTGCCTTCCCGGTCGACACCCGGTATTTCCCGCCAAAGCACGATAATTGGGGCAATATCCGCATTGACGCGGAAATGACGGCGGCGATCAAAACCGCCCTTCGCGAAGAAAACGGATCGATCCTTGCCTTCCTGCCCGGACAGGGCGAAATCACAAGGGTCGAGGCGGCATTAAAAGAAGTGGTTGGCAGCGATACCATCATCGCCCCGCTTTATGGCGCAATGGATGCCAAGGCACAGGATATCGCGATCCAGCCAGCATCCGATGGCAAGCGCAAGGTGGTGCTGGCAACCGCGATTGCCGAAACGTCGCTGACCATTGATGGCATTCGCGTCGTGGTCGATAGCGGGTTGCAACGCCTGCCGCGTTTTGATCCGGCATCGGGCATGACCCGGCTGATCACGGTGAAATCATCACAGGCGAGCGCCGAACAGCGCCGCGGGCGTGCCGGACGACTGGAGCCCGGTATTTGTTATCGCCTGTGGGCGGAAAATGAACAGCGGGCCCGTGCGCCCTTTACCGCGCCCGAAATTGCCGAGGCCGATCTGGCCCCGCTGACCCTTGAACTTGCGCGCTGGGGTGTAACAGACCCCAAAAGCCTGCCCTGGCTTGATGTGCCGGAAGCTGCCAAGATTGATCAGGCGCGCGATATCCTGCGCGGGCTTGAGGCGATTGATACTGACAACCGCATCACCGCCATGGGAACGGCAATGGCGGGGATCCCGGTTCATCCCAGACTGGCGCATATGATGTTGCGCGGCGCGGCCTTGGGGCTTGATCAGATTGCCTGTGCCTTGGCGGCACTGCTTTCGGATCGGGATTTCATGCGCGGGCGCGGGGCGGATTTGCGCTTGCGGATTGAGGCCATCCTGCGCGGTCATGCCCCCAAAATGATCAGCGAGGCCGCCAAGCAACTAGCACGCAGGCTGTCTGATGTGGTGCGTCAGGCAAACCTTCCCAAAGGTGAAGGCACAAAGGTTGATCGCGCGGATGAGGTCGGGTTGCTTCTGGCCTTTGCCTATCCCGACCGGATTGGCGAACGGCGTAAGGGGGCCGATGCGCGCTATCGCCTGTCAGGTGGGCGCGGCGGCGTTTTGCCCAATGAAGACAGCCTTGCGAATGAGGCCTATATCGCGGTGGCCGAACTGGACGGGCAGGCGCGCGAGGCCAGAATTTACCTTGCCGCCCCGGTGGCGCGGGCAACGCTTGAAACACATTTCGCCGATCAGATTTCCGAAGGCACAGAGGTTTTCTGGGATACCCAATCAGATGCGGTTCAGGCCCGCTGGCAGCGCCGGATCGGGGCATTGGTGCTTGATGAAAAAGCCACCCATGACGAAGCCGATCCCGATGCCATTGCAACGGCGATGATCGAAGGTATCCGCAAGATCGGTCTGCATTGCCTGCCTTGGGACAAGGCATCAGAAGGTCTGCGTGAACGGTTATCCTTCCTGCATCGGGTGGATGGCGATCACTGGCCTGATGTGTCTGATGACGGGTTGCTGGGATCGCTTGAAACGTGGATTGCACCCTATTTGACCGGCATTACCAAGCGCGGGCAGCTTAAACAGATAAATCTGTCCGAGGCCTTGCTGGCCGGGATTGACTGGAACCAGCGACAGGAACTGGACCGCCTTGCGCCCACCCATTGGCAAGTGCCGACCGGATCAAACATCCGCATTGATTATAGCGGTGAAAAACCGGCCCTGCCGGTGCGCATACAGGAAATGTTTGGCGCGACCGAAACGCCAAAGGTCGCCGGGGGCAAGGTTGCCGTAACCCTGCATCTGCTATCCCCGGCCCAGCGCCCGATACAGGTGACCAGCGACCTTGTGGGTTTCTGGAACGGATCCTATGCGCAGGTCAAAGCCGAGATGAAGGGACGCTATCCCAAACATTACTGGCCCGATGATCCGCTTCAGGCGGAACCCACACGCCGGGTTAAAAGCCGGATGTAGGTTCCTGTCCGAAATCAAAGATGACGGGAAATCCAGTCGGCTGCCTTGAGCATGCGGGCATCATCACCAAAGCGACCAATCACCTGCAAGCCAACCGGCATATTGTTCGGGCCAGACAGACCCGGAACGTTGATGCAAGGCACGCCCGAGAACGTCCAGATACGGTTAAACACCGGATCACCCGTGGCGTTGAGGCCAACCGGTGCTTCGCCCGGGGCGCTTGGGCAGATCAGGATATCATAATCCCCCATGGCGTCGGAAAGGGCGGTGCGGCTTAGTTTTGCCTGATCAAGTGCCTTGTCATAATCAGATGTCAGAACATTCATCCCGGCATCAAATCGTTCGCGGAACTTTGCGCTGACCTGATCCGGGTGGCTTGAAACATCATAAAGGCCGGTAAAGCTGACCTCATAATCCATCGCAATGCCATGGGCGTTGGCAAGCGTTGCAAAGATGTCGGGCAGGGTGAAGTTCGAAACCTTCGCACCGGCTTTGCCAAGTCTGGTTGCAGCATCTTCGATCAGTGACTGGGTGGTTGCGTCGGCCGCATCCCATTGCGGCGTCTGGCAAAACCCGATTGTCGGAACGAAGTCGCCGGACAGGTTGCTGATATCAAGTTCGGGGCGTCGTCCAAGAACAGAGGCAAGGAAACCGGCATCCTTCACCGTGCGGGTCATAACCCCGAGGTGATCCATCGATGGCGCGAGGGGACGGATGCCGGTTAACGGCAGGAACCCGTAACTGGGTTTATAGCCAACAACCCCGCAATAGGATGCAGGACGGATAATCGAACCGGCGGTCTGGGTGCCGAGTGCTGCCGGAACATGATAATCGGCAACTGCGGCCGCCGAACCGCTTGATGATCCGCCCGGAGTTCTGGTCAGATCGTTGGGATTGGCGGTTTTACCCGGCTGGAAATAGGCAAATTCCGTCGAGACGGTTTTACCAAGGACAATGCCACCGGCATTGCGGATGGTTGCAACGCAGGCTGCGTCCTGTGCCGGTTGATGACCTTCATAGATCGGTGATCCATACCCGGTCGGCATGTCGACGGTATCAATCAGATCCTTGATCCCGATCGGAAGACCCGAAAGCGGGCCAGTGGTGGTCTTGGCGGCAGGGGCGCTTGCCTGTGCCTTGGCGCTGTCGGCATTGATATGCATCCAGGCACCAACATCCCCTTCACGTTCGGAAATGCGTTCAAGGCAGGATGCCAAAAGCGTTTCAGCGGTCAGTTTACCGTCCGAAAGTGCGCTGGCGGCTTCAAGAAGCGACAGTCTGTTTGGCTGTGACATCATTGATTGTTCCAGTTTTCAGCCAGCGCACGATAGATACCGACGGCTTCTTCGATCCGCGAGACATAGCAAAACTCGTCGGTCTGGTGGGCCATGGCAGCTTCGCCCGGGCCAAGAATGACGGTTGGGGCAAAGTCATAGGCACGGGTGAAAATCGAGGCATCGGTGAAATAGGCCGCAGTCCTGTTTTCAATCGGGCCGTCATGAAGCGGTGCGACCACCTCGAACACCGACTGCATCCACGGATCATCCGGCGATGTCCAGACCGGTTCAAGATTGACCGTCGGGGTCAATGTCACCTCGTCGCCCAGATAGGAGGCCAGCTGTTCAAGAATGACCTCGTTATCCTGACCGGGGATGGTGCGCACATCGATGCCGATTTCCGCACGGTTGGGGACGGAGTTGACGTTAATGCCGCCATCAACCGTCCCGACATTCAAGGTCGCGGGCCCCATCACCGGATGACGGGCGACGTTGAAGTCATAGTCTTCGAGCTTGGTGATCGCGCGCGATGCCTTGTAAATGGCATTGACGCCAAGTTCGGGCATCGAACCGTGTGCGGTGACACCGTCGGTCGTGGCTTTCATCCAAAGCGCACCCTTGTGCCCGACATAGGGGTAGTTTGATGTCGGTTCGGCAACGACGATGGCACCGGACTTGCCAATCACATCGCCAAGTCCGGCAATATAGGCAGCACCCTCGCAGCCGGTTTCTTCGCCCGCCGTAATCAGAAGAACCACACCGGGACCCTTGGCAAGATCAGGCGCAATTTCGATCACGGCGGCGACAAAGGCGGCGACGCCTGATTTCATGTCGCTTGATCCGCGACCATAAAGTTTGCCATCGGCAATGTCGGCACCAAACGGCGCCATGGACCATTCGGTATGACCAAGCGGGACGGTATCAAGATGACCGGTAAAGCATATCGGGGGACAGGTTTCTGACCCGCCGATCCGCGCAATCAGGTTGGTTCGACCCGGTGCAAAGTCATGATAGGAAATGTCAAAACCGTTTTCTGCCAGTAGCTTACCGACATATTCGACGCAATCCTTCTCAGGATTGACCGGATTGACGGTTTCAAACCGGATGAGTTGACGGGTCAGTTCGACCGCATCAATTTTGGTGTTGGGCACGTTTTATCCCCTGTGTTCCTGATATTTTCAGAAGCGTGTTTCGGTGACTAGCCGAAATAGGCCTCGTGGACTTCCTTGTTTTCGGACAGTTCCTGTGCCGTTCCTTCGGCGACAACACGTCCCTGCGACATCACGTAGCCGTAATGGGCAATGGCCAGTGTTTGATGCACATTCTGTTCGACAAGGAACACTGTGATGCCCTGATCGTTGATCCGCTTGATGATGTTGAAGTTTTCTTTGACAAACAGCGGCGACAAGCCCAGAGACGGCTCGTCAATTAACAGGACCTTGGGGGCCGCCATCAGGCCGCGCCCGATGGACACCATTGCCTGTTCACCACCCGACATCGTTCCGGCCAGCTGATTGCGGCGTTCCTTAAGGCGCGGGAAAATTTCGAACACCTGATCCATGCGATCTTTCAGGACGGCTTCGGTATTTTCCTGATATCCGCCAAGACGGAGGTTATCGACAACCGTCATTTTCGGGAAAACCTTGCGGCCTTCGGGGATACAGGCAATGCCCGCTGAAATGATCTTGTGGGTCGGAAGCCCGACCAGACTTTGACCATCAATCAGAATGTCGCCGGCACGCGGCGGCGTCAGGCCAAGAATGGCACGAATGATGGTGGATTTCCCGGCACCGTTTGATCCCAGCAGGCAGGTGATTTTGCCTGCCGGGACCTTAAGCGATACGCCTTCGAGAACATCGGCGGAATCATAGGCCGCGTAGATGTCCCTGACTTCAAGTGCACTTGCAGTGGCCATGATTATTCTCCCCCCAGATAGGCTTCCTGGACAAGCTTGTCCGAGGCGACGTCACGATACGCACCTTCACAAATTTTCTGACCGAAATTCAGGACAATGCATTTGTCTGTCACGCGTTCGATCATGCCCATTTCATGTTCGACCAGAATGATGGACAGGCCATCGATCATTTCGCGGACTTCGAGAATGTCATCCATCAATTCGCGGGTTTCTTCGTGGGTCATGCCCGCCGAAGGTTCATCAAGAAGCAACAGACGCGGATGACTGATCAGGGCGCGGCAAATTTCGATACGGCGACGATCAATCATGCGCAGGCTTCCGACCGGATCGAACATCTTCTCGGCCAGTGCAGGATCAAAAATCTTCAGAAGCTTGCGGGCTTCTTCGTGATTTTCTTGGATCTGTTCCTTAAGGGCCTTGCGCTGGAAGATATTGAACAGCAGGCCCTGATTAAGGCGCTTGTGGTTGCCGATCATGATGTTGTCAAAGATCGACAATTCAAGACACAGGCGGGAACGCTGGAACGTGCGGGCAACCCCGGCTTCGTAGACTTTCTGGGCAGGCCAGCTTGTGATGTCCTGTCCGAGAAATTCGATGCTGCCGCCATTGGCTTCATAGATGCCGGTCAGCACGTTAAACGACGTTGTCTTGCCCGATCCGTTCGGCCCGATCAGGCCAAGGATTTGGCCATTGGTAAGTTCCATGTCGAACTTGTTAAGCGCAATCACGCCGCCGAAACGCCGGGTCAGTCCGCGAAAGGTCAGTACGGTTTCTTGTTGCTGGGCCATATCAACCTCTCCAGCCTGGAATATATGCGCGCAAACCACGCGGAAGGATGCCCTGCGGACGGAACAGCAGGATCAGGATCATCACGACCGCATAGATCAGGAACCGGTATTCCTGAATGACCTGAAGCTTTTCAGGCAGCAGAACGACAAGACCGGCGGCAAGGATCGTGCCCCACAGGCTTCCCATGCCGCCGAGCAACACGATGGAAACAAGGATCAGTGAGTCCGAGAACGCAAAGTTCGACGGCGCAATAAAGCCAAGCATCATGGCGTACAGCGCACCAGCCGTTCCGGCCAGGAAGTTGCCAAGGGTAAAGGCAACAATTTTCCAGCGTTTGATATCGATGCCAAAGCAGGCCGCAGCGGTTTCATCAAGACGGACCGCATCGAAATTCAACCCGATCCATGACCGTTCAATGCGACGCATCAGCACAAAGGTCAGAATGACCATAATCAGCGCCAAAACCACGTAGTTCATATAGAACGAGATTTCGAGGTTTTCGCTGATTTCGATGTTGTTGTTAAAGTCCCAGCCAAACAGGTTCATGCCCGAAACGCCCAGCCCTTGCGGGCCGCCAAGCGTGTCGTTGACCTCAAGGAAGGTACGGAACAAAAGACCAAAGGCGATGGTGACAACGGCGGCATAATGGCCGCGTGTACGCAGAACCGGAATAATCAGCACCGATCCGACAATGGCTGCAATGATGCCGCCAAGCAGGATGACAAGCAGCAGCGGCACGGATGTATCGCCAAGCACAGCTGCGGTATAGCAACCCACCCCAAAGAATGCCGCCCCGGCAAAGTTCACAACACCGGTGAAGCCGAACTGAATGTTCAGGCCGCAACAGGCAATCACATACAAAAGGACAGTCGCGATCATCAGAAGCGGGAAGTGATCTTCGCGGAACCAGAAAACAACGGCAATGGTTGCCGCGATGAAGGCAAAGTTCATCAGCCGTTCATTCCGCGCCAGGCTTTGCGCGATGGAGGCGGTGATGCCAAGTTTGGCACCGCCAAGAACCAGTGCAGCGGCAAATACCAGCAGGGCAAAGATTTCGACCTGTTCTTCGATGGCGATGAAGGTGATCGAAAAGGCAGCAATCACAGCGCCCAGAAGAATGATGACAAGTTTGTCTTTTAACGATTGCGTCATCGATCAGACCCTTTCGCTCGTTTTTTCGGCGATCAGGCCGGTTGGACGCCAGGCGATGATGGCAATAACAACTGCAAACGCGAAAACGTCTTTGTACGCACTGGCAAAGGGCAGGGCGACGGCACCAAGGGTCTGCAATCCGGCAAACAGGAAGCCGCCAAGAATGGCGCCATAGATGTTGCCAAGGCCGCCAACGATGGCCGCACTAAAGCCGATAACACCAAGCAACAGGCCCATGCCGAAGTTGATTTCATTGTAGTAAAGGCCGTTCATGACACCGGCAAAGGCCGCCACACCCGAACCCAGCGCAAAGGTCAGAAGCACAATCATTTTGAAATTGATGCCCATGCATTTGGCGGTTTCTTCGTCCTGGGCCACAGCACGGATTGCCAGACCAAGACGGGTACGGTTGATCAGCATATTGACGCCGACAATCACCAGAAGGCCACCGACCAGCAGGATGACGCTGTCGGAACGCAGGGTGAAGGACCCCAGTGACCATGAATCGGTCGGCAGAAGGGCCGGGAAATGTTTCGGGTTCGAGCCGTCCGGGTAAAACAGACGGATGGCTTCGCGCAGAACCGTGCCCAGCATCAGCGTAACCAGCAGGGTATTAAGTGGCGGTGCCGATTTCAGCGGAAGCACCAGATAGCGGGCAATGACAGCACCGAGAATGGCCATCGATCCGATGGAGATAACCAGAACACCGATCAACTGAATGAAAGCGTTGTCGATCCCGATCGCAGTCATGCCGAGATAGGTCGAGAAACCTGCGAAAGTACCGACCATCAAGACATCACCATGGGAGAACTTGATGACATCAAGCACACCGAAAAACAGTGTGAAGCCAACAGCGACAAGGGCATACATCATGCCAAGCATCATGCCGTTAACAACAAACTGACCGAGAAGGCCCACATCCATGGCCAACCTACCTTTTTGTTTTGATTGATTTAAATTGCTTGCGAGAAATGCAATGAGCCCCTTCCTGCCCGAAAAACCGGACAGGAAGGGCCGCATCAGACCGGCTTATTTGCCAGCAAGTTTACGGGCGCCGGTTGCGTATTCGCTGTCTTCCCAGACCACCCATTTGCCGTCCTGGACGACATATTTGGTGATGGCAGCAACGGTGTTCTGGCCGTGATCATCAAACGAGATTTTACCAACGATTGAGTCATGCCCCTGAATGTCGCCAAGGTATTTGGTCAGTTTTTTGCGGTTCGGACCGACTTCCTCGATACCATCAAGGATCAGGCTCATTGCAGCAAAGGCGAACGGGCCATAGGCTTCTTCGTCTTCGGCAAAACCGGCTGCTTTGTATTTCTCGGTGAAGTACTGGCCACCCGGAAGTTTGTCGACCGGTGCACCTTCAAGGAAGCTGACAACACCTTCGGAAAGTTCGGTGCCAACGCCTTCGATGAAGGCATCAGACTTGATACCCGATACGCCCTGGAACTGTGCGGTGATGCCAAGCTTTTCCATCTGCGAACGCACGCGGACGCCAAGCGGAACCAGACCACCGAAATAGATGACATCCGGGTTCAGCTGTTTGGCTTTGGTCAGCTCGGCAGTGAAGTCCTGCTGGTCGGCCGGAACGCCGAAATCAGCAAGGATTTCGCCGCCATTCTGGGTCAGATACTCGGAGAAGTATTTGTTGTGGCCTTTGCCGTAATCGGTCGTGTCGTGAATGATGACCCAGGTTTTATATCCCTGTTCGGCCATGAACTTTGCCGCGACATCGTTCTGGTTGATCATCGTGCCGTTGACGCGATGGATTTCTTTGTAATCGTTGCCATAGGTGACATCGGGAAGAACAGCACCCCACACCGACATCGGCAGGTTGAATTTGTGATAGATGTCAACAGCGCCCATCGCCACAGCCGAGCAATAGTGGCCAACAAGGCCGATAATCGATCTGTCAGCGGCAACTTTGGTCGCAACCTGAACGCCAACGTTCGGTTTGCATTCGGAATCCATCGCAACCAGTTCATATTCGTACTTGGCATCCGGGTCTGCGTTACGGAGCTGAACAGCAAGCTCTGCCGAGTTACGACCACCAACACCGATTGCCGATACGCCACCGGTCAGCGGGCCAATGAAGGCAACTTTTACTTTGTCTTTTGCATCGGCGATGCCGGCACCAACCGTCAGTGCCATCGTCAGTGCAATCGCAGAAACGGTCGATTTGCGTAGAATGTTCATCAAGATAAGCCCCCTGTTGGCTTTTTGGAAAACAACTCATACGGAGCCGAATTCGGACTCCGGAGGTTTCGCCAGCCATATCGATGCGAGATTTATGTTCCTTCCCGAACCTGGGTCTTATGACCCGGCCACCTTGTGTACGGTGGAATTCCGACTTAGCCAGCAGAGGCATACTGACCAAGTCTTTCTTATTGGTCAAGTGACTTGACCAATAAGAAAGTAGTTTTACTTAGAGCGTGAAAACTAGAAGGTTGGCGGGGTGTTCACCCACAAAACCCTGGTTTCCTTATCGGTCGGATTGCGATAGCCGTGCGGCATTCGTGACGGGAAAAAGAATGAATCGCCTGGCATCAGGTGATATTCGACACCATCGACATTCAGATCGAGCTCCCCTTCAAGCACATAACCAAGTTCTTCGCCTTCATGGACGATGGTGCCTGAACTGCCGCCACCGGCACGGACAATATGGATCGCGCCAAACAGCAAATGACCGGCGGATGGGGAAACCAGTGTTTCAAGGCCGACACCTTCGCCGGGCCGAATGTTACTGGTATGAAGAACTTGTCGTGTTCCAGCGCGCGACACAATGCTGTCGTTGCTTTCGCTAAACAGGTTGCTGATCGATGTTTCAAGGACAGCGACAATCCTGTGCAGAAGCTGGAGTGATGGTTTGACCCTGTCATTTTCCAGTTTGGACAGAAAGCCTTCCGAGCATTCTACCTGATCGGCGAGATCGCAAAGTCGCATGCCTTTGATCTTGCGTGCATGGCGCAGTTTCGTGCCAATCGAGAATGTAGGATCACTCATTTTTAAATTCCGGTCGTTTTTATATCGTACTGGCTCGCCAGAAATGAATTATTTCCGGGAAACGATCTGTTTTAAAATTTGAACTGTATGTCGCCAATCATGAGCGCGATTTGGATCATTGCGCAAGGCCTCTGACGATAAATTGTTTCTTGTCGTCTGTTCTTTCTGCCAGCTGGTGCGCTGTTTACCCCGCGAAATCAATTATCTGACTGCGCGGAGTTGCCGGGGGCAGCACAACTTTTGCAAGAAATCCCGTTGTTTCGCGTTTGACAGGCAGATTGCCGAGGTTCGATCCTGTCACAAACTAGCCCGGATAGCTGATTTCAAGGACTTCGAGTTCATCCTCGCCCGCCGGGGTGCGGAAGGTGACAACATCGCCGACCGTGGCCTTCATCAATGCGCGCGCGACCGGGGAAATCCAGCTGATCTTGCCATTGAGGCTGTCTGCCTCGTCCTCGCCGACGATGCGGATGGTTTTTTCCTCGTCGCGGGAATTTACATAGGTGACCGTGGCCCCAAAGAAGATGCGCGAATGATCGGGCTGTTCCTCGGGGCGGACAACAACGGCATCCTCGATCCGCTTGCGCAGATATCTTACGCGACGGTCAATCTCGCGCAGGCGTCGTTTGCCATAGATGTAATCGCCATTTTCCGAACGATCACCATTGCCCGCCGCCCAATGCACAACGGCAACCACTTCGGGGCGTTCCTTTTTCCAAAGGTGATCAAGTTCGGCGCGCAGCGTCGCAAGACCCTCGGGCGTGATGTAAATCGGTCTGTCCATGCGCGGGTTTTAACCCAACTTGCTCTCTTCGGAAAGATGCAATCAAACCCCGGCAAGTCAGGCCGGGCAATTGATGGACGATCGCAATGACCTAAAGACTTTGGCGGTAACGGGCTTCCATTTCCGATTGCGTTTCGTTGGGGCCTTCGCTGTTCATCTGGTCTTTAAGCATCTGTCCCATGGTGGGAAGTTCGGCACGGTCAATGCGGGCATCGGCTGACCAAAGTTCGGAGCGCATGAACGCCTTGGCACAATGCAAAAAGGCACAGGTGACGGTGATGGCAAGGACCGAACGCGGAGCTGTATCGCGTTCGGTAAATTCGGCGCAGAAGTCAGGGTCGGTGACGATCTTGACCGTTCCGCGAATGCGCAAGGTTTCATTGACGCCGGGGATCATAAAAAGCAGTGCAACCTGCGGGTTTTGGGCAAGGTTTCCCAGATTGTCCAACCGGTTGTTGCCGGGGCGATCAGGCAGGACCAGCGTATTGTCATCTTTGACATGGACAAAGCCCGGCAATCCGCCGCGTGGACTAAGATCAGGTTCGGCACTGGGTGTCGCGGTTGACAGGATGCAAAACGGCGACAGGGAAATGAACTTCTTGCAGTGGATGTCAAGCTTTTGAAGTTCTTTGGCCTTGGCCCGTGCTCCGACTTCGGGATAGTGCGCCAGGATTTCAGAACGGGGTGTGTCCGGTGACGACATCGTTGCTTCCTTTTTGCTTTTCAGATCGCAGAAAACCGGTCGCAACAGTGCCTAGCCAAAGCCACCCTGACAACAGACCAACCCTGAATTCATCCAGTAAAAGGTGAAAATATTTTGCCGGTGAGCAATGCGATGAACGCATAAAAAAGCAGCGACAAGAATGCCTTGTCGCTGCCCGTCAAAATCGTGATTGTTCGGAATGCCCGATCAGGCCGCCTTGGCCGTGCGCAGTTCCTTGTCATCAATGGGCATATGGACAAGGGCCGCAAAGATGCCAAGCCCGACTGAGGTCCACCAGACGGCATCGAAATTGCCGGTCAGGTCATAGACAATCCCGCCCATCCATGCGCCAAAGAACGCACCAACTTGATGGGACAGCATGACAATGCCAAACAGGGTGGCCATGTAGCGCGGCCCAAATACCTGTGCGATCAGGCCACTGGTCAGCGGGACGGTCGACAGCCAAAGGGCGCCCATCGATGCCGAAAACAGCAAGATGGTTTCCGATGTCTTTGGCGAGAAGATAAAGACAATAATGACCAGTGCCCGCATCCCGTAAATGAAGGACAGACCATTTTTCTTGCGCCACTTGCCGCCAGCCCAGCCCGCCGTCAGCGTGCCAAAGATGTTAAACAGGCCAACCAGTGCCAGACCCTCTGCCGCGACCGAACGCGGCAGGCCGCAAAGCTCGGTAAAGGTCGGAAGGTGGGTGGCAATCACGGCAATGTGGAAACCGCAGACAAAGAACCCTGCATTCAAAAGCAGGAAGCCGCGATGTTTGCGTGCCTCGTGAAAGGCCGCGGCAAGGCCCTGTGGACCCAGATCCGGGGTGGCGGTCGGGCTGTTGCCCTCGGCCTTGCCGGTCAGGGCAAAGGCAGCGGGCACAATCAGCATCGAAATGGCGGCAAGAATGCCAAGGGTTGCGACATAGCCAAGCGATCCGTTAAGGGCCTGTGTGGTCGGGGCCATGACAAACTGACCAACCGAACCGCCCGCCGATGCCAGACCAAGGGCAAAGCTGCGGCGTTCGGGGCTGAAAACACGGCTGATTGCGGCCAGAATAACCGGGAAGCTGGTCGCACCGACACCTGTGCCAATCAGGAAGCCAGCCGTCAGGTGCAACTCGCCGGGGGTTGATGATGTGCCCATCATGTAAAGGCCAAGACCATACAGGATGGAGCCACCGATCAGGGTCCGGGTGGTGCCAAACCGGTCGGCAAGCGCACCGGCGATCGGGGCGGATATCCCCCACATCAGGTTCTGGATGGCAAAGGCAAGACCAAAGGTCGCAGCCGTCCAGCCGGTATCATTGAGCATGTCGGGAATAAACAGGCCAAGTGACTGACGCACACCAAGGTTCAGCGACAGGACAAGGCAACCGCAAAGCAGAACCAGCCAGGGGAACCATTTGGTTGCCCGCAACAACGCCAAACGCGTCGGGCTGGGGGTGCCGGATGAGCTGCCGGCATTTTGGGTGGGGCTCATGAATGTTCCTCCGCAAGGGGAATGAGTATGTTGGTGGCGATAGTGGGCGCATTGCGGTCATGCGTCCAATTCATTCGAATTATGATGCTGATAACATTTGCGCATGATCAGGGTTTGACATTTCGCCAGCCCGGATCACGATATCCCCGATTTTATCAATGATATCATTAAGATCGCCGCTTGAGGTGCGCCGGATCAGGGTGATGGCCATATCCCAGTTCATGCCGGGAATATCAAGGATCCGGATGCGATCGCTGGCCGGGCTATGCATGCAAAAACGCCGTGCCATGATGCCGTATCCGGCCCCGGCCGCGACCATTTCGATCTGCAATTCAAGGGCGGAGACTTCAAGCACGGAATTGAATTCGACACCATTCTTGCGCGCCCAGGCATTGCCAAGGGCACGGAAAGTACAGCCTTCGGGCATCAGGACCATCGGATGTCTGGCAAGCTCGGCAATGCTTGTCGGGTGATGGCGGGCCGATTTCGGACCGATGGCAACAATATGATCATCCAGCAGCCTTTGAGGGACCAGACTTGCCGGAAGATCGCGGGTCTGAATGCCGCCGACAATGCCATTGGGGCCATCAAGCGAAAGCATGGCATCAATCTCGCCACGTCGCAGAAGCGGTAGAAGTTCACTTGACCAGCCGCTTTTGATGGACAGCGATATATCGGGAAAGGATTGATGAAGTTCGCGCAGTTCCGGTGCGGTCAGAAGCGGTGCCGAACCATGACTGACGCCAAGCCGGAAGGGGCCCTGTCGTCTGGTGTCGCCGGAAATGGCGTCGGTAAACCCGTCAAGGCGGCGCAAAAGATCTCGGGCCTCGGTAAGAGCACGGTGACCGGCAGGGGTTGGTTGCAACGGTTTGGTCGACCGGTCAAACAGCGATGTGCCAATACGGTCTTCAAGACGCTGAATGCGGCGTGTCACGGCGGGCTGTGTCAGGCCAAGCTTGTCGGCGGCACCGTGAAAGGATTGCGCATCTGCAACGGCAATCAGGGCTTCGAGTTCGCGGGTATCCATCATCCGTATCCTGATCTGTCAGGGATCAGGACAGTGTCAGACATTTCAAGACGTCATGCAATGAATCTATTGGTATCATGTCATTGATGCGTTTTGCGCATGTCAAGGCTATGTGGCTGGGGTTTGGTCCTGCCCGATTGCACCGATCTTGGCCTTGTAGGCAGCGGCGGCGGCGGTATAGCCGCCTTCGCCCCCATCAAGGAAATGGAAATGCGCGTCATTGGTGATCGAGGGCACGATACAGGTCATGATCGCACTGCGTTGATGATGGGTGCCAAACAGGATGTCGCCGCGCTGTTCTGCCGTATGCAAATATTCCTCGATCTCTGCGCTGCGATCCGCACTGCAATTAACCGTCATCCAGAGACCGTCACCGAACTTTCGAAAGTCGGTGTTATTGCCGGTGAAATCGCGATAGCGTTTGGGGTCAAAGTCGCCAAGCTTCCATCCGGTTTTCATCAGGACAAGCGCAATCAGCGAGATATAGAACGCCTTGAACCAGGCCTTGAAATATCCGCCTTCCTGATGTTCGGTGGCAATGGCTTCAAGTTTGAGCCCCGGCGGGGGAAAGGCAAAATCAGGCCCCTTGGCCGGGATCGGGCTGCTTTTGCGTGGAGCATCGTCAAGAAGTTCAAACAGATGTTTGACAACCGTATCAAATTTGGCGCGGTCATCGGTCGGCTGAACAATGATCGACAGGATATGATCATCGCCTTTGGCCTTGATCGGCGACCAGCGGCACGAGAGCCCGGTCAGATCCGGACGCGCCCCGGCCGGGGCCGGGGCCACGATATTGTCGCCTGCCTTCATGCGATCTTCGGCCCATTTAAGGCCCCGACCACTGAACATCGCATAGGAAACCGGGTGCGAGACGGCATAGCGCGCAACCCGGATATCGCGACCGGTGGCACGAATATCGGAAATCCGGGCCAGCGCAACGCGCAAATCAAAATCAAGGGTTTCGCGCGCCCAGGTGGCGGTCGCAGCCAGGGCCGCCCGCACATCCTCGATCCGGTCAGGCGGGCAGGCAAAGCTTGCGCCATCACCGCCAAAGATAAAGGGATAATCGGAATGGCCCAATGCGTTGCTGACCGCACAGATCACGGATGCGCCAACCATATTCACATCCTTGAACCGCCCGGCGGCAATCGCCCTGGTTGATCCGACGATATCGGATGTGCCTACCCACCAGTCGTCAGGCAGTCGATGATATACATCGCCATCGAGTACTCTGGCGAAGTCGTCAAATACCGGAATATCAAGATACAGGTTGGTCACGTCCTACTCGCAATCTGGTGCTGGTGCCGCAGGTCTTTACGGACCTTTCAGACGATCAGTAGTGCGGAGGCGGAGCATCGTCTTCTGGTGCTGTACGCAGAAAATCGATCATCCGTTTAATATCAGCAGACATTAATTTGTTCTGGCGTTCCAGAAGATCAATACGATCCCACTGGGATTTGATCATGTCTGAAAGGTCGCTTACCACGGAATCCATGTGTGCGAGCTGGGTTTCAAGTTCAGTGATGCGGGTTTCCGTGTCTTCGTTATGCATGCTGGTATCTTCTGGATTTGGGGGCCACCGTGTGGCAGGACTAAAGACTGAATTCACCCGGACACTAACATATTTAGCGGGCTTATGACTGATTTATCGGTACTTGTTTTCGTCGTTATCATTCTGGGGCTGATTGCGGCTTATGCCGTTTGGCTGCACTCGGTTCCCATGCCGACATTGTCCGCGGCGGCTGATGAAATCATTGCCTATATCCCGGCTGACGTCACAACCGTCACAGATTTCGGATCGGGGTGGGGGGATTTGATCTTTGCCATTGCCCGTGCGCGTCCCGGGATCAGTGTAACCGGGATCGAACTGTCCCCGGTGCCCTATGCGATCAGCCGGATGCGGGCGGTCTTGGCTGCCAAGCCGAACCTGACGCTGATCCGGGGGGACTTTCGCAAGCTTGATCGTGATCCGGGCGATGTTGTGATCTGTTTTCTGGATCCGCGCGTCATGGCCGATGTCGGCGATGTCCTGTCAGAACGGATGCGCGATGGCGCGATTGTCATTTCACGCGCCTTTTCCATTCCCGGCTGGCAGGCCTTTGGCGAAGTGCCGATGAAATCCGGTCCGGACCGGTTGTATCTATACCGGTTTGGAAAGCACAAGCCGGGCTGACCGTTAGGGGATTTCCGCCTGGTCCGACTTCGTGGTGCCATTGCCGCCACAACAGGAAGCATTCTTGCCATCAATCTGAACCGGCGGGCAGGGGACCGTGCCGTAAGAACAAAATACACAGCAATCCCCGGCAAGCGGGCGCAGTACCGCCCCGCATCCCTTACAGTCATAAAAATACTGGCAGGCATCGGTTGGCATGGTTTCGGTTTCAACATGGCCGCATTCCGGGCATGTCAGAACCGATGTCAGTTCGACATTTTGCGGGTCAGTCTTCTTCATAGACTTTGATCAGTGCGGAATGGTCAAGTTCGCCACCGCCCATGGCGATGACTTCGTCATAAAGCTCCAGCGCGAGCCGTGAGAAGGGCAGTTCAAGGCCAAGTTCACCTTCGGAAAATTCAAGTGCCTGATAGAGGTCCTTGCGCTGGGTAACAACCTTGCCGCCCGGTTCGAAATTGCGCTCGATCATGCGTTCGCCATGCTTTTGCAAGATTGCAGAATCTGCAAATCCGCCGGTCAGGGCCGAGCGCAGCTTGTCAAGATCAACACCTGCCTCATCGGCCATCGAGAAGGCTTCGGCAACCGCACCGATGGTGATGCCGACAATCATCTGGTTGGCGGCCTTGGCGATCTGGCCTGACGTTACATCGCCGACATGGGTGACGCGTGCGCCCAGAACATCAAACACCCGATGCGCGCGTTCGAAATCCTGCTTGTCGGCGCCGACCATGATCGAAAGCGTGCCGTTTTCAGCTCCATGCGTGCCACCCGAAACCGGGGCATCAATCCAGCGGCCACCGGCATCCTCGACCGCATCGGCAAAGCGGCGTGTCGCATCAACGGCGGTGGTGCCCATATCAATGACAATGGTGCCTTCTTCCATGCCGTCAATGACGCCGTCCTCGCCGAGCAGCACATTTTCAAGGGCGGGCGTATTGGCAACGCAGATGATGACAATATCGGCCTCGGCGGCAGCGTCTGCGGGGGTGCCTGCCGTTGCAATGCCAAGATCTTCAAAGGCATTGAGCGTTTCGGGATTGCGGGTATTGACCGTCAGGATCGCACCGGCCTTTTCAAGATTGAGCGCCATCGGGCGTCCCATCAGTCCAAGTCCGATAAAGGCGATATTTTCCCCGGAAAGAGCAGTCATGACAGCGGTCCCTTTTGTGGCGGTGAACGACAACGGATCGGTCGATACGCAACCCCACGCGCGCCGAATGGCACGTATGCGGTGATTCTTGTGGCTAGGCCATATCACATTGTGGCGTTGATGAAAGCTGCGATTTCAAGGGGAACTTGCCCGAAATGCGCTTGGTACACCACAATTTGTGTCAGACACGGCCTCGTTGTTTCGGGTTTTGCTGATGAATTCTGCTTTGTTTCGTCATGCCAGACATATGTCGTCTGACGCGTGTTGCCACAATGCCCGACCCCTAGAAATCACCGGGGCGAACATAGCGGGCAGCCATGGCACGTTCAATTGCCGCGCCGACAAGACGGTCGATATCAAGCCGGTGGCGCAGAAGTTCAAGGATACGAAGTTCTTCCTGACTGATTTCACTGTCAGACAGAACAATTTCGCAGGCAAAGACATAGGCGGTTTCACGCAATTTGCGCGGCAGGGCATCGCGGATCATGGTCAGTGCGCGGTCCATGCCGTCTTCTTCGCCAAGCAGGCTTGCACAATCGCGGGCCACACTGGTGACACCGTCATTGTCAAATCCGGCAAAAATCGGAAGATACCGTACCCGGCGTCCCATAGCGGAAAGCTCGGCATCCGTAATGTCATTATCGGCGGCCGAAACCATAACCATTGTGTAGATCAAGGCGTCCTGATGCGAAATCACGTTGGTTACTCCTTTCCAGTATGATTATCAGAATCGTGTCTGTGCAGACCGTTGACGTTCGTCGCATTACACTGTGACAACCATTAGGCGGAGGAATGGTATTCTGATAACAATCAGCGGGCAACAGTTAACCGATTAAATTTTTTGGATTTTAATGATTACGTAGGGAAATCTGACACAATCTGTTCAAGTCGGTCACGCGGGGTAAAAAAATGCATCGAAAGATGTGCGTGATTCAGGCAATCTAAAAAAAATTAAGCCGGTTCAAAATAATAGCGACATAAAGTGGCTGCTTACTCTCTTTGGGGAAAAATAGCCTTTGCAGTGCATGGGGTAGCAGTTATGGTCTCGCAGCGATAACGAAAATGACGATTAAAGCGGATATGGGAGACATCAACGCAATCAATTCCGCCAACACACTGGCGGCATTGATCAGCCACCTGCGTATGCCGGCTGGATTGTTTGATCCTGTCCGAAAGTGTCTGCTTGTCAATGCGTTATGGGTTCCCTGGTTTGATCAGGACATCGAAGAGTCCCGGTGGTACGAGATTGATGATCTCGGCAGCTTGTCGGATCTGCTACCGGAACTTGCGGACGAAATTCTTCAGAATAGCGGATATCACAGCCGTACTCTTGCAGTTGGCGGCGCAGACCATGTGCTGTTTGGCTGGAAGCTGAGCATTCGTGGAGTTGACTATATCCGCCTGATGGTGATGGATGACGATGTGTCATCCGGCATGGGCAGCCTGATATCGCCACAACCGGTTCTGATATTCGAACGCGATGGCGCAATGCGATGTGCCAACCGCGCGGCCGAACAGCTGGCCCTTGAGATGGGCTTTGCAAGCCCGTTCGCACTGGCCCATCCGGTGGATCAGCGTTCCCTTGTTGATCAGAATGGTCCGCAATTTGACGAAGAAAATTCACGCACGGTTCATTACGGACAGCGTTTCTTCCAGTGGCAATGCATGCCGCTTTTCGGTGCCGAATTTGTCGTCCTGTTTGCACAGGAACGCACGCGCGAGGAAAGTTATCGCCGCGCGCTTGAACATGCGGTGCACGGGATTATTGAACTGAGTGCCGATGGCACGATCACCCATGTAAACGAAGAAACCGCAGCCCTGTTTAATTATGACAGTGTGCGCGAAGTCATGCAGGCCTATCTGCGCCATCCCGAGACATTCTATGCCCAGGACAGCGATCGTGTGCAGCTGCGCCGTGATCTGGCAACAGGTATTGGTGTCCATGCGCGCGATATCGAAATGCGCCGTTCGGACGGCAGCCAGATCTGGGTTCGCCTGAATGCGACCGAAATCCGTGGCGAAGGCGGGGGGTTGCTTGGCTATAGCGTCACGATGACCGACATCACCAAAAGCCGTCAGGCGGAATATGACCTGCGCCGGCGTCAGGAACGCTATCGCGCACTGGTTCAGACCGCAGGCAGCGTGATCATGTTCCTCGATGCCGAGGGACGCATTCTTGAATATAACCGTGAATGCGAATGGACCTTTGGCTATTCCTGGATGGAGGCGGCCGGTCAGAACTTTTTTGATTTCCTGCTGATTGAAAGTGACCGTGCGCGGGTGCGTATGGCGGTACGTCGTCTGCTTTCCGGTGAAATCATCAAGGATGAGGTTTTCTCGTTCAAGCGCCGTGATGGTGAAGTCCGCCTGTTGCAATGGAATGCCCGCGCGCATTTCGGTGAAGATGGCGACGTGGCCGGTGTGATCTGTATCGGCCAGGACGTAACCGAGAAACTGGCGGTCGAGCGTGCGCTTCGCCACGCCGAAGAGAAATTCCGCGGTATCTTTGAAAACTCTGCCGAGGGGCTTTATCAAAGCAGGCCTATGGGGCCGGTTCTGTCCGCCAATCCGGCATTCGTTTCGATTTTGGGCTATGAGTCCGTTGATGAGTTGATGTTGCAAAATGACGAACTTCAACATCATTACCTGAACCCCGTAAGCCGCCTGCGCCTAACGGGGCGTTTGTTGCGCGATGGAATTGTGCAGGGCTTTGAAACAGAGCTGCGCCGCAGTGATGGCAAGATCATCTGGGTCGAGGAAAATGCCCGTCTGGTCCGCGACGAGAAGGGGCGTCCCCACCTGATCGAAGGATCGATTACCGACATTACCGACCGCAAGCGCAGCGAAGCCCGCATTCAGTTCCTTGCCCATCATGACGGCTTGACCGGTCTTCCCAATCGCACGCTGTTTCAGGAGCGACTGGCTGCCGCGGTCGAACGATCCAAACGCGAACGCCGCAATTTTGTCCTGATGATGTTTGATCTGGATAACTTTAAAGACATCAACGACACACTCGGCCACCCCATCGGTGACCTACTCTTACAGGGGGTAGGGGAACGCATGCGCGTTTGTCTGCGCAACGAGGATGTGGTCGCCCGTCTGGGCGGGGATGAATTTGCCGTTCTGATCCATGAACCCGGATCGGTCGAGGAAGTCACATTCGTTGCCCAGCGCCTGATTGAACGCGTTTCCGAACGCTTCATGCTTGATGGCAACGAGGTTCAGGCATCGACCTCGGTCGGGATTTGCATGTATCCGCAGGATGGTCGCGATGAAAAGGACCTTCTGCGCAATGCCGATCTTGCGCTTTATTGTTCCAAGGCCGAAGGCCGCAACCGGTATCATTTCTTTGAGCCGAAATTGCAGGTCGAGGTTCAGGAACGCAAGGCGATGGAACGCGATCTTAGCCACGCGATTGAAAATGACGAGCTGGAACTGTTCTATCAGCCGATCATTGAAATGGGTGGGCATCGCATCATCGGCATGGAGGCCCTTGTTCGCTGGTTCAGTCCGTCACGCGGCCCGGTCAGTCCGGTTGATTTCATCCCGGTTGCCGAACGCATGGGCATCATTGGCGATATCGGCAAATGGGTTTTGAACCGTGCCTGCGAACAAACCAAGATCTGGCGTGATGAGGGGTTCGGGGAGCTGACGATTTCGGTCAACCTGTCGCCGCTTGAACTGGCGCGCCACGAAGACCTGATTGAAAGTGTCGGCGAAGTTCTGGCGCGTTCGGGCCTTAATCCGCGCCAATTGCAGTTCGAGGTCACCGAAGGTGCGGTGATGGACAACCCGCGCGAGGCGGCCATTACCCTTGGCATTCTGCGTAATCAGGGCATCCGGATTGCGATTGACGATTTCGGCACCGGCTATTCGTCGCTGGCCTATCTGAAACGCTTCCCGGTCGACAAGATCAAGATCGACCGGTCCTTTATCATTGATATCGACAGTTCCGACGGCAATGCCGCGATTGTCCGTGCGGTGGTGTTCCTGGCGCGTTCGTTCGGGATGGCTGTGAATGTCGAGGGTATTGAAACCGAAACCCAGCTTGAACATATCGCGTCCGAGGGCGTGGACGAGGTGCAGGGCTTCTATTTCAGCAAACCTGTCTCGGCGAGCGACATGGAAGCCTTGCTGAAATCCAACAAAACTGCGCCAACGCATTTCCCGCTGACCGGGAATGCCGTGCATTAAGCAGCGCGCGCGTGACCGCAGAATATCGAAATTGAAAAAGGTGCATGGGGATAACCGCCACGCACCTTTTTTCATGTTTGCACCGATCTTTGATCAGGCGGCGGATTGTTGCCGGGCTTCGCCAGCCCCGGCACAGAGCTTTGCCCGGTTGATCTGCATGACCGTGGGCAGGGCCGGACTTTTGGAAATGGCTCCTTCACGTTTAAGATTGGCAATCATGCGACTGGCCGTTTCGGTCGTGGTTGCAATGATATTGCCAAGCTTTTCACGGTTGGGCAGGGCCACCTGGTCCTTGTGCGATGCCCAAAGCAGGAACCGGCAAATGCGGCGCATGGCCGATCCGGTGCCAAAGCTTATTTTAAGCTGCTGGGCATCCATGACTTCGGTCGCAAGCAGGCTCATGACCGCCATTTGAGTCTGGCGATCGTGCTGCTGGGTTTCTTGCAACCGTTTGATCGGGATCCTCTTGATGATCGAAGGCGCAATGGTTTCGATCACCAGGGTCGGATCACAGACCGCAAGCATTTCAAGTCCGATCACATCGCCGGGGCGGTAAACCCGGCAGACCTGTCTTTCGCCGTCTTCGGTATATTTGCAGCGAAGGGCAAGGCCGTTTGCCAGAAGATAGATATAGCTCTGATCTTCGGCATGATGACCGATGCTGGCATCGGCCGGCAGGTTAAGGGCCGATGGCTCGGCGAGTATTTCCATAATTTTCAAGGCGTCTTGTTTGTTCATGGGTTGTCCCCCATTGGCAAATTCAGGATACGCGGCAAATGCGGGGTCGCGTATCGACACCAGTCGTTAGGCCCGGCATGGCATCCGGGATGGCCCGATTGGATGGGCGCTGCACATTGTTTTCAGACGGATTCCGGGCGTGAAGATACAGTGATGGCGTAAAATGCCGAAAACCGCGGAAACAAAATCAGATCAAAGCGGGCGGTGCGCGCGGGGATGCTGCAATCGGGCAAAAGTCGTGCAGACGTGCCGTGATGTGAAGGGCTGTGACCTGATTGGAAAGCTTGACCCGCTGAACATCTGGAAGTTCCGGCTCGACCGGCATGCCGACAGCATGATTGCCAAGTCCGCAACTCGCACATTGAAAGCCCTCATAGGCGTTCGAACTGTGCGGGGCGGTGGCACCATCATTTGCGACCTCGGCCGGGACGGAAATGGTCTTGATGCCGTTGGCCGTACAGATAATCAGGGGAACATAGGTAACTTCGGATGCCGTCGTGCTGGTCGGAACCGCAGCAAGGGCAACAGGGGCGTGCATGAACCCGAACATCATGCCATTAACCAGCAACAGCCATCCGACAAGGAGTGACAGTGTGCGTCGAATGACCGGAATATGTTTTCGGGTAACTGACACGGCTTCTATCCAGATTGGAAAGATACGGGTTTTCAATAGCCCTTTGAAAGCGCCCTGTCAAAGCCTGCAATTGTGAACCAGTTATCAGAATTTCTTTATAATGATTCAAACAAATCCCGTGATCGCAGGTAACCCGTGGTTTGTGCGTTCGGGCCGATGGTTCGCGGGCAGATTTTTTGTCGGGATTTTTTTTAAAAGCGTCATGAAAAGGGCGCAAGAATATCTGTGATCTGATTGGGGATGATGGTCCAACATATTGCAACTCATAAACTTTTGTATTCAGTCGGAACAAAATGAACTATTTTGGGTTGAGATTTGTTGATGCCATCCGCACTCACACAGGAGCAAATCCATGACCCAGGTCGTAAATGACGGTACCCCGGAAATGCGCGGACTTCTCGACAAGGGCCGCAAGCGGCTGCGCAATGTTGGCGTGATCATGCTGATCCTTGGTGTTCTGGCTGTGGCTTTTCCATTGGCAACGACGATTGCGTTTAAAACCATCATTGGCTGGTTGTTCATTATCGGCGCGCTTGGTCATTTCTATGGCGCCTGGAATGCCGATACGCCCACCCGGCGATCTGTTGATGTTATTCAGGGCATCATTTTTGGTGTGATTGGTGGCTGGCTGGCATTCTTTCCGCTGGCCGGGATCGTGACCCTGACGGTGTTGCTTGCCATTGCCTTTATCCTGCAGGGCCTGCTTGAAATCGTGATGGCCTCACGGCTCAGCCAGTTTCCCGGCTGGAAATGGATGCTGTTTTCGGGCGGGGTTGCCATCCTTGCCGGTGTCCTGATTTTCGCCGAATTGCCAAGTTCTGCCAGCTGGGCAATTGGCCTGTTGTTGGGCATCAATTTGCTGTCATCGGGTTTCAGCTATCTGATGGTCTCGGTTGCGATGGGCAAGGTTTCGCGTCTTTGACACCCCAAAGGCCTGTGGTGACCGTATTGTTCAGACGGGGCTGCGTAGCGGCGTGCATTCATGGCATGATCGCAGAACCACATTCGGGATTTGACCATGGCAGCACAGGCTTTTGAAGATTTTCTTGCCCGGATAGATGACAGGCTTTCGACACCTGTCCTTAATCGTGTGATCCTGATTGCGACACTGGTCGCCATGGGGATACATTTTGTGCTGCTTTGGGCAGGGCCTTACAGGGTCGATGCGTATCAGGCCGCAGATATCCCGCTTTTGGCGCTGTTTGTGATCGGGGGCGTGCCGATCCTCGCCCAGCTTGCCATCAAGTTGCTCAGGCGCGAAATGGGTGCGGATTTTCTGGCTGCCATTGCCTTTGTGACCGGTGTGTGGCTGGGCGAATATCTGGCGGCCAGCCTGATCATCCTGATGCTGACCGGCGGGCAGGTTCTGGAAAGCTTTGCCATGCGCAAGGCATCCTCGGCACTCAATGCCCTTGCGCGTCGCATGCCCAGTGTCGCGCATCGCAAGGAAGCCGGGGGCGATATTACCGACATTGCCCTTGATGATGTTCAGATCAATGATCTGATCGCGGTCTTTCCCCATGAAACAGCCCCGGTCGATGGCACCGTTGTCGATGGTCATGGCTCGATGGATGAAAGCTATCTGACCGGGGAGCCCTATGTGGTGGCCAAGGCACCGGGAACGGCGGTGTTATCGGGTGCGATCAATGGCGAGGCGGTCCTGATCATCCGGGCGGAAAAACGCGCCCGCGATTCCCGTTATGCCCAGATCATGGATGTGATGGCCGAGGCCGAACAAAAACGTCCGCGCATCCGCCGTCTTGGTGATCAGATCGGCGCATGGTTTGCGCCCGCCGCCCTGATCTTTGCCATTCTTGTCGGGTATCTGAGCGAGGACTCATCACGCTTTCTGGCCGTGCTGGTGGTGGCAACACCCTGTCCGCTTCTGATTGCCATTCCGATCACGGTAATGAGTGCGATTTCCATTGCTGCCCGGCGCGGCATCGTCATTCGCGACCCGACGGTGCTGGAGCGCCTGCCGACCTGCCAGACCGCGATTTTTGACAAGACGGGGACACTGACCTATGGGCGGCCGGAGCTGGTCGATGTCGTGCCCGGTGCCGGGTTTGAGGGGGATTTTGTCCTGCGCCTGACAGCGGGGCTGGAACGCTATTCCAAGCATCCGCTGGCATCCGCCGTGCTTAAGGCGGCCAAGCTCCGCAAGCTGCCGCTTGATGAAGTTTCTCGCGCCTCGGAAAAACCCGGACAGGGATTAAGCGGGCAGGTTGATGGCCATGAAGTGGTGGTCACCCACCGCAACAAGCTTGTGAAATCCGATCCCGAGATGGCAAAGCTTCTGCCCGACACCACGGCGGGGCTTGAATGTGTGGTGCTGATCAATGGCCAATATGGCGCGACATTCCGGTTCCGCGACACGCCGCGCGCCGAAGGTGAAAGCTTCGTCGGGCATCTGGGCGACATACATCATTTCAAAAAGGTGATGTTGCTGTCAGGCGACCGCGAAAGCGAGGTCAGCTATCTTTCGGAACTGCTGGGTATTTCCGAAAGTCTGGCATCACAAAGCCCGGAACAGAAAGTCGCCATCGTCCGGGCCGAGGCCGCCAAGGCCCCGACACTGTTCATGGGCGATGGCATCAATGACGCCCCCGCACTCGCGGTTGCCACCGTCGGTATTGCCTTTGGCAAGGAAAGTGCGGTGACGGCGGATGCCGCCGGTGCCGTGATCCCCGAAGCATCGCTGGTCACGGTGGACGAGCTTCTTCACATCAGCATGGCGATGCGTCGCATCCTTTTGCAAAGCGTGATTGGTGGCATGGTGCTTTCCATCGTTGCCATGGGCTTTGCCGCGGCTGGCTATATTACGCCTGTTGCGGGTGCGCTGTTGCAGGAAGGCATCGATATCATCGCGATCCTCAATGCGCTCAGACTGGCAATCGCGCATGATATTGATGCCGATATTGTAGAGCAGCCAAACGCCTGAGACGCCAAGTTTGCGGTCCAGCTAACAGTATTCGGAAAGTGTTATTGGTTAGCCGCGCACGTGATTTCGGCAATGGCATTCGCGATGCCGTCTTCATCGGCGATCTTGCTTGCAACGCGTTCGGCGTTGTTGCGATAGGCCGGTGTTTCAAGGACCGTTTTGATCCGACGGGCCAGGATCGCGGCATCAAGTTTTGCAGGCTTGATCGGGCGTGGCGCAACGCCAAGCCCGTGCAGGTGCTTTGCCCAGAAAGGTTGATCACCGAAAAACGGAATGATGATCGACGGGCGACCGGCGCGCAGGGCTGCCGCACAGGTGCCAGCCCCGCCATGATGAATGACGATATCGACTTTCGGGAACAGCCAGTCATGGGGAACCTCAGACACCGCAAGGATGTTGGATGGCCAGTCAATGTCGCCCATCCCGCCCCAGCCGGTCGCCACAATCGCTGCGATGTCCGAGCCTGCTGATTGTGAAACGGCCTCGGCAATCATTTCTGCCATCGTGATCGGATCATTCCCGTGCATTGACCCGAAACCGATATAGATCAGGTTTTTATGGCGTTCGACGAAGTTTTGTACTGCCGGATCTGGCAGGTTTGTTTGTGCGCCCCCGTCCAGAAACCAGTATCCGGTGACAGTTGCGTGTTTCGGCCAGTCTGTGGGGCGATTGATCACAGCGTTGCCAAAGGCGTGGATGATGGGCAGCGTGCCGGATTTACAAGACTGAAGGATGTCCAAAGAGTTGGCATTGATCCCGTTTTGGCGTCGTGCTGCCCATCTGTGAACTTGCCGACGCAGTGTTGAGTTCAACAGCCTATAGATCAGCTTGCCGGTCACGCGGTTATACCAGCGGCCCAACACACCTCTTGGGCCAAGATTGGGAACGCCCATATGCGGATAATCGCCGGTCGGGATAAAGGACGGGATCAGTTGCGCCATCACAACCGGGATACCGAAATGCCTGCCAATCGGCAGCGCGCCAAAGGTTTTCGGATGAAAAACGATGACGTCCGGTTTGCCCTGATCTATCGCGCGGAAAATGCCATCAAGCAGCCTGTCCTGAAGACCACGCGCCTTTTTGCCGATGGCAAACAACGATCTCAGTTTTGCCAAGGCCGATGCCTTCGGATCAGACGCATCGGCAAATTGTGGATCATCCATAAGCGCAATCAGCGCATTACTCAGGGCTGCGAATTCTAGATCATGATCGGTGATAAAACCGGCAAAGCGTTCCGGGGCGGCGACGGTGACCCGATGCCCCTTTTGGATCAGTCCACGCCCCAACGCGACAAAGGGCTGCACATCGCCGCGCGTCCCATAGGTCATCAGCATGACATGCATGATCCATCCTTTTTGCAGTTCCAAGAACACCCTGCGCCTAAGAAGTTTAGCAGGTCTTGTCGCGGAAATTCGGCACGATAAAGGCTGGCAGGCAGCCGATCAGTTTTCGCTGCTCTGGTCGTTGCCAAGGAAGATCCGCGTCTGTTCAATCGCCTCGCGCAACCCAACCCGCTGGACTTCGACGTCTTCGGGGAAGGCGCCCAGAAGCCGGGATGGCATGCGGTTATCAAGCAGGACAAACACCCCGCGATCTTCGGCACGCCTGACAAGGCGGCCAAACGCCTGTTTCATCCGAAGGCGTGTGAGCATGTCGTCATAACGCGCACCGTGGAAGGCTGATTTGCGCGCACGGTGCAGGATGTCGGGCCGGGGCCATGGCACGCGGTCAAAGACGATCAGGCGCAAACTGTCGCCCGGCACATCGACCCCGTCACGCACCGCATCCGTACCCAGCAAACAGGCATCGCGTTCAACCCGGAAAATATCGATCAGCGTCGAGACATCCATGCCGTCAATATGCTGGGCGAGTAATTGCAAACCTGCGTCATCCATCGGCCCGGTCAGGCGTTCATAAATGGCGCGCAGACGCGTGATCGCGGTAAACAGGCCAAGTGCACCGCCACCGGACGCCAGAAACAGTTCGCGATAGGCCGCGGCAATATGGTCCGGGTTATCACGGCCCAGATCATTGACGATGAAAACACGGGTCTGTTCGCGGTAATTATAGGGGCTTTTCATCGCCGCCCGGATGGCCGGAAGCGGCATGTGGGCGGCCCCCGTGCGATCCTCGGCCACGGCCCAGTCAAAATCCTCGTCCCCGGTGCCATCGCGCAGGGTGGCGGACGTCACCACCATGCCATGGGCGGTGGGGGCCAATGCCGATGTCAGGGGCAAGGTCGGATCAAGGTAATGGCGATGCATGCCAACATCAAAATCCCGGCCAAATTGCCGTTCAATCGCAAACCAGTCGACAAAGGTTTTGGGTGTTTCCTCGACCAGGGATGCCAGCATTTCACGCCATGCCGCGACCTGCATGATCGCCCGGCGTTCAAGCGATCGGATCGCGGCATCAAGGCGCTGACGCTCCGCACTTTCAAGTTCATCAGCCTTTTCATCGAGCATATGGGCGATGATCTTGATCAGCGACTTGGCCGGTTTTTCCATGGCCTCAAGCGCGCGATCAAGATCGGCTGCACTGGCAAGGACTTCGTTAAGGGCCGGTTTGCAATCGGTCTCGATGGAATATCCGCGATCACCTTCGGCTGAGCGTGCCATGACCTGCGCACGCACATGGGCAAGGAAGGTTTCCGCCGGGCCCTTGGCATGTTGCGATCCGTCATGAATGCGCGAAAGCCATCCCTGTTCCGGAAGGCATTGGGCGGCAACAATCACCGCATTGACCGCATCGCGCAGTTCGTCGCGATCAAGGATCAGGGTTTCAAGCCGCTGCTTAAGACCGCGCGCACGCGATGATCCCTTTTGCTCGGCCCCAAGCAGCCAGCGGCGCAATTCCTGCCCCTCCATCCCGGTCAGGTGCGATGAAAATGCCTTATCGGCGGCATCAAACAAATGATGGCCTTCGTCAAAGACGTAGCGCGTCGGCATCGAACTGTCATCAAGCCCGCCAAGGGCTGCCTGCACCATGACAAGGGCATGGTTGGCCACAACGATCTCGGCCGAACGGGCGCGTCGTACGGTCTTTTCGATAAAGCATTTCGAATAATGCGGGCAGGCGGCATAAATGCATTCGCCGCGCTGATCGGCCAATGCGCCGGTAAAGCGATTGCCCAGAAGCTCGGTCAGCCAGGCGGGGAAATCACCGCCGACCATATCGCCATCGCGGGTATGGGATGCCCAACGCGCAATCAGGCCGAGCGGGGTGGCTTGGTGCGGTTGCTGGTTTAACGGGCGCTGCGCTTCTTCGAAATTCAGCAGGCAGAAATAGTTTTCGCGACCCTTGCGGACCACGGCCTTAAGGCGTTTGTCCTTGGGGTCATCATAAAGCCGGTCAAGTTCCTGATCGATCTGGCGTTGCAGGTTGCGGGTATAGGTCGAAATCCAGACCGCGCCGTCATTTTTCTGGGCCCAAAGCGATGCTGGTGCCACGTAGCCCAGCGTCTTGCCGGTGCCTGTTCCGGCCTCGGCCAAGACAATATTGGGCGCACCATCATGCAGACGCGGGCCAAAGGCCGAACAGACCGATGATGCATAATCGGCCTGTTGCGGGCGTTCCTCGGCCCCTTCGCCCAGAAGTTCTTTCAGGCGCTTGCGGGCATCCTTGGGATCAACCGGATAATTGGCGGGTGGCGGTGGCGGCGCATGTTCGGACCATTCGCCAAGCTTTTTCCAAACCTTAAGCCCTTCATAGACCGCATAGCGATGCGGTCCATCCCCATCTGCGCCAAGGGCGGCCAGAACCGAAACACCCCACGGCCAATGTCCGCGCGCCATCGGCCATGCAACCGAAAGAGCCGGTCCGCGCTTGTTACGATGAAGGGTGGCCAGTTCCTGCAAAAGGCGCTTCATGGCTTCTGCCAGTGCCTCGGCCTGACCGATCAGGTCATCGGCGGGCTTTTGGCCCGTCGCCAACGCAATGCCACGCGGGGTCGGCACGCAAAACTGTGCCGGGCGAACAAAGGCAAACAGTTCAAGCAGGTCATGGGCCGGAAACGGATCGGATTTCAGACGCCGCGCGCAGGCCGGGGTATGCACCAGAATGGGGCGGGTCGAACGTGCCTTTTTGGCCGCAGCCCCGTGCGGGAGTTCCTCGATCTCGCCATCTGGCGACAGAAACACAGCATGACGCAATCCAACGACCATGACTGGCGCATTGGGCGGCATAAAACGCGGTGTGGCTTCTTCGGAACGATCATCGAACATTTGGGGCACTATAAGCAGACAGCGACAGTGGCGCTACCGGGGAAATTGACCTATCTTTGAAATTATCAAGTTTGACAATCACCACAAGATGACCGTACCGAATGGCAGCCCCGAATACCCGCAACCAGCATTTCTGGCGTGACGACGCGTTGCCGTTTGTCGAGCTGCGGCGTGTGGCGGACGGGCATGCTGTCTGTTATGAGCGCCATAGCCACGATACCTTTTCGATTGGCACGGTGAATGGTGGTCACAGCACCTATTGGAACCGCGGCAAGACCCATGAAACGCAAGCCGGTTCGGTGGTGATCCTGAATCCTGAGGATGTGCATGGCTGCAACCCGGTCAAGGGGGCGGACTGGTGTTATGACATGCTGTTTGTCGATCCGGGCTGGCTTCTGGATCTGCAGATCGAAATTGATGCCGATGCGGCCGGAAAATTTGCGATGTTTTCCGATACGATCAGCCACAATCCAAGGCTTTATAACGGGCTGGCCGATCTTGCCGATACGCTGATCAATCCGGATATTGATGTGCTGGGCAAGGAAACCGCCATGGTGTCGTTCTTTGGCGATTTGCATGTGCAGCTTGATCTGCGCGGTGATCTCGATGGCGGGATCGGTTCGGTCAATGACCGGAAAATGATCCGGGTCGCCGATTATATCCGCACGCATTATGACGAGAATATCAGTCTTGATGCGCTGGCCGGACTGGTTGGTTATTCGCGGTCCTATCTGGTGCGGGCTTTCAAAAAGACCTTTGGCATGACGCCCTATGCCTATCTGATAAATTGTCGGGTCCAACGCGCCCGTCATGCATTGCGGCGCGGGGAAAAGATCGTTGATGTTGCGCTTGAAACCGGCTTTGCCGATCAGGCGCATTTTCAGCGCATCTTCAAACGCCTGATGGCGACGACGCCACGGCAATATGCACAGGGACGTGCTGCATAATTTTTTAGTCTTTAAGTAAAATCAATTCGGTTCCTTACTCATTCCAAGGAGAGCGCATTTGAAGCAACGGCCGGATGCAATGAGGCTCAAAACGATGGGCGGGTCTTTGGGAAATGTGGTCAAAGGCGTTTTAGCCCTCTTGGGATGTATCAGTTTTTGCCTAGGCACGTATCACGTTTATCTCGGTAAATTGGCAGAGGCAGGGACCGCGATTGGTGGTGGCGCTGTTATGCTGATTTTTGCCTTCTTGTCGCAGTTTAAGCGCTTTAAAGGGTTTGGAGTTGAAGCTGAGACGTGGGAGGAGACTATGGAAGAGGCGAGGGATTTGGTTGCAGAGCTGCGAGGGCTCTCAATTTTGACTTCCGAGTACTTGCTCTCTGTAGCCGTCCGTTTAGGTCGCTGGGACTCGCACCTTAGTCGCCGAGAACGTTTCGAACTACGACAGAAGATCGAGAAAATGTTAACTGAGGCAGGTGTCTCGACTGACGAAATCGAGCGAGTGACTTACGAGAGTAAGAAGTATGAACTCATTGATATGGCCAGCGATATCTGTTCACTGGTCCGAGGATATTTGGAGGAAGCTTATCCAAATCAGAAGAAGGAGAGTTCTTCGGAGGTGCGCGAGATCGAGGCGTTTGTTCGCGAACATATTAATACTCTTCCAGAGGATTTTGCTAAAAAGCTGGAGGCATCTGAAGCTTTCTCAGCAGAAGACAAGGCAGCACTAATGGCTCGCGTGAAAACGGAACTTCAGCGTATTAAGTTATTTCGCTCCAGTGGCAAGATACTCGACCAAGAGGTTTGGCTGTCGAGAGAAAGTTACTAGAATTTCGGGCTCATAGGTTCAACGACGGGCGGTCTAGACCGTTCAAAAAAGAAAGGCGGATACAATGATCCGCCTTGAAGTTCACACCTTGATATTTGCAGGTTTGCAGGGGGAGCAAGGTGTGGGGGTTATCCCAAAATCAGATAGATCGCACTGGCGGCCAGCAATATGGCCATCGCCCGGTTAAACATGCGGATGCGCGATGGTTCGCCCAGAAAACGCGATAAAAACGCCCCGGCATAGGCCCAGCATGCGATCGCCGCAAAACAGATGACGAAATAGATCGCAGTGAATTCCCAGATCAGGGTCGGTGCCCCGGATGAGGCATAGGCCCCCATCCCGGCGATCGAGGCCAGCCATGCCTTGGGGTTTAGCCATTGCATCACCGCCCCGGTCATGACGGAGGGGCCGGAACCGGCATCGCTTTTGCCAAGTTCACCATTTGATGAAAACAGCTTCCAGGCCATGAATAACAGAAAAGCAACACCGGCCCACTGGATGACGGTGGTCAGTTGCGGAAAGGTTTCAAGCAACTGATGCAGGCCAAGCCCGATCAACAACAAAAGCAGGCAAAATCCGGCAGTGGCCCCGAAAACAAGGCGGAGCGAGGGCCGGAAACCGAACTGAACGCCCGAGCTCAGGACAAGAATATTGACCGGGCCGGGGGTGATCGAGGCGGCAAGCGCAAAGCTTGCCATCGAAAGATACAGGCTCATGGTTGCGCTAAAGGGGAGCATGCGTTTGGTTTCCTCTGTGGGGCTTTTCCTTGCTCCAAACCTGCCATGACGGATGCGGGCTTTATTGAACAAAATTGACCTTCAGAGGAAGGCGGGGACGATTTTTACAAAAAAACCGCAACCGGATGTGATGCCGGTTGCGGTTTTTTGATTTGGTTCATTTGCCGTTTTGGCCAAAGGCCGTGACGGGCCCGGAGATGGACCAATCAGCTTTTGGTCATGTCCATCAGAAGCGATGCACAGCGCTGGGCAATGTCATTGCGCGGCTCTTCGCTGCCCGGCATGGTTGCCCAACCCTTGGCGATGACGAAATCATCACGCTTGTAAGAGCTTTCCTCTTTCAGGGCGGCAAGTTCCGCCATCTGATTGTTCGGGGTCAGCGTCTTGAACTGGGCAACGCAAACAGGCGCCATGGCGGCAATAACAGATTCCTTGCTGCTGGTTTCAGCCATCTTTTCGGCTGTGCTGCCAGATACGACCGAGCCGGTGCTGAAACCGACGATGGTGATCAGGACAGCACCGACAACGCCGCCCCAGATTGCGGGTTTAACCCATGTGGCGATTGTCATTGGCATAATAAAGATCCTTTTGGTCAGGCTATGAAATGCATTTTCCATAGCGCTGTTGTGCCAAAGGAAGACATTATCGGCGCACAATTACAATTGATTTATATTTTTATATTTAAATCATTGGTGGATTTTTTGACATTATTTTGAAACATGTCGCACTTTTATTATCAAACATGTTCAGATATTTGGCGTGATTTCGGGTGTTAAAATAATGATCCAAGCCAAGCTGTGCCACCGGCAATCATGGCATAGCGTGCGGCCTTGCCAATGGTGACAAGGATCAAAAACGGTATGAAGCGAACCCGCATGACGCCTGCAAAAAGGGTCAGCGGATCGCCAATAACCGGAAGCCATGCAAGCAAGAGTGACCAGAGCCCGTATTTGCCAAACCAGTGTGATGCACGGTCCAGTGCGTCGGGCGAAACCGGGAACCAGCGGCGATCCTTGAAGTGATCGACATAAAGACCAAGCCCCCAATTGATGATAGAGCCCAGCACATTGCCAAGGGTTGCGATGGCGACCAGAAGCCAGATGGCATGATCGCCCGCAGCAACCATTGCGCCAAGGGCCGCCTCGGACGTTCCGGGCAGAATGGTTGCCGATGTCAGGGCCGAAAGGAAAAGGGCAAACAGCACGGGTTTAAAGCCGATCCGGTCAGATGTTATGACTTGATCGTGAATTTGCGAATATCAAGCGGGCCGTCAAGGACTTCGTCCTTGGTATCGGCAAAGGCGCGCAGATAAGGCTGTTCAAAATGGCTGGCAAGGTCTTCTTCGGAGCGCCAGTTTTCATAGGCCAGCCAGACGGCCGGATCTTCCTGCGACTGGTGCATGTCATAGCTGATGCAGCCTTCTTCGGCGCGCGACGGTTCGACAAGGGCCAGAAGCCGCTTGCCCAGCTCTTCCTCCATGCCCGGTTTGGCGCGCGAATAGACAACAAGGGTAAGCTGCTTGGACATGATAAGTTCCCGATTTTCTGAATATTTATTGTGACGGGCTGGATCATCGGCGCCCACAACCCGATCGGCAACAGTTTAATGAACGACGATCTGAAAAACAAAGAAAAGGCCCGGTGCGGGGTGACACCGGGCCTTTGAATGCCGATCAGCAAATGGGGGCTGCTGACCAGCAGGGGGGAACTGATAAAATCAGGCAATCACCGAAGTTACTTCGACATTGCCGCGCGTTGCGTTCGAATACGGGCAGATCTTGTGCGCTTCTTCGACCAGTTTCTCGGCCTCGGCCTTGTCAAGGCCCGGAAGCGAGATGGTCAGGGTCACAGCAAGACCAAATCCACCGGCAGAACGCGGGCCGATACCGACATCGGCAGTGACAGAAACATCAGCCGGAACTTTTGGGCCACCCTGGGAAGAAACGAACTTCATCGCACCGATGAAACAGGCCGAGTAACCCATGGCAAACAACTGTTCGGGGTTGTTGCCGTCGCCACCTGCACCACCAAGTTCCTTTGGCGTGGTCAGCTTGACATCAAGCGAACCATCAGCGGTTTTGGCGCGACCATCGCGGCCACCGGTTGCAGAAGCTTGTGCGGTGTATTTGACATCAACAGACATGGTTTTCATCCTTTGTTTGATCAATGGTTTGGTTTCGGTGATTACCCGGCTGTCTTTTCCATATGTCGCCGGGGGTGGGCAGGCGCAACCGCGCCTACCCGAAAGAGAGTATGAAAGTTTTGTGATCATTCCCCGTGAAGGGCGTTGTGCAGATACTGACCGGCCTGGGCGATTGCTGCTTTGGCGGCCGGGGTGTCAGCAAGGGCATTGAGCATCACAAAATCATGGATCGTGCCGTTATAGCGGGTGACGGTGACATCAACGCCAGCCTGCGACAATTTACGGGCATAGTCTTCGCCTTCGTCACGCAGGACATCGTTTTCAGCCGTGATCACAAGGGCAGGGGCCTGACCGGCAAGCTGATCCTGTGTCGCATGGATCGGCGTTATTTTCGGATCAGTACGGTCAATGCCTTCGGGCAGATACTGGTTCCAGAACCATTCCATGGCGGGCCGGGTCAACCAGGGGCCATTGGCAAAGCTGGTGTAGGATCCGTTATCAAAGTTCGCGTCCGTCACCGGATAGAACAGGACCTGTGCGGTGATCGCCGGACCTTTGCGTTCCTGTGCCAGCAACGAGACCACGGCGGTCATGTTACCCCCGACACTGTCACCGGCAATCGCCAGACGGGTCGGATCGACATTCAGCTGTTCGGCATGTTCGGCGACATATTTGGTCACCGCATAATCCTGTTCGATGGCGACCGGGTAGCGGTGTTCGGGCGACCGTTCATAATCGACAAAGACCAGGGCGGCATTGGCGCGAACCGCAAGTTCGCGAACCAGTCGGTCGTGGGTTCCCTTGTCACCCATCACCCAGCCTGCGCCGTGGAAATACACGATCACCGGAAGACGTTCCTGATTACCCGCCGGACGGATGATGCGTACATTGGTCTGGCCGGTCGGGCCGACGGCAAAGACGGTGTCGGTGATATCAACAGCCGGTTTGGCAATTTCACCGGATTGTGCACCGGCCAGAACGTTGCGGGCTTCAGCTGGTGTCAGGGTGTAGATCGCCGGGCCGCCGGATGCTTCAAGGACATTGATGAAGTTCTGGGTGGCCGGTTCGAGAACCGGTTCAGCAAAGGCAGCCGAAGATGCAATCGCCGTCGAGAGTGCCAGTACGCCAGAAAATGCAGCGGCGGCAACTTTGGTTTTGAATGGGCTCATGGGTCTGTTCCTTTGATAAGGCCCGGTGACCGGGCGGTGTGTCGTTTCGGTGAATTATGTATCGCATACAATTAAATCGTGTGCGATATAAAAATGGAGATATCAGGAATGCAATTAAATCGCTTGTAATTAAATCGTGTGAGATATAATATCTCTGACCCTGATTCCAGAACTCCTGATTTTCTGCAAGGATGCAGGATCAGGGAGTGTGATGAAATATATATGAAATCAATGGGTTATGCGGATGTCGTGTTGAAAGTCGCCGCAGATATTTGACCCGACCCGCATGCCGATATATGTCAAGACAAGCCGTAATGATCCGGCATATGCCAGATCCCGCCCCGTTTCAGACAGGATGAACCGATGGAAAACACATCAAACCAAGACTTTTTGCAGCTTGAAAAGTTTCTGTGCTTTTCGGTTTATTCTGCAACCCATGCCTTTAACCGTATTTACAAGCCGCTGCTTGATGCGCTTGGCCTGACCTATCCGCAATATCTGGTGATGGTTACGCTTTGGCAGGAAGATGATCAGTCGGTCAGCAGTATCGGGGAAAAGATGTATCTGGAATCAAGTACGTTGACCCCGCTTTTGAAACGGCTGGAGGCCAATGGCCTTGTCATGCGCAAGCGCGATCCGAAAGACGAGCGGTCTGTGCGCATCAATCTGACCGACGCGGGCAAGGCGTTGCGGGAAAAGGCGCGTGAAGTCCCGCCCTGCATTCTTGAGGCGACCGGGCTTGATATCGAAACGGCCAAGCGCCTGAACAGTGATCTGCAGGCAATGCGTGATACGCTGGCGGCGGTTGCGAAATAGGCCCGCTTTCGATCAGGATGCCTTGCGATCCAGATGATATCGAAGTGCCCAGCCAAGTGCGGTTTTGATCGCGTCTTCCGGTAAGGGGCGGTCAAGGGGCAGGATGATCGCCCGGTTGCCTTCACAGGTCAGTTCGGATGATAGCAGGCTGCGCGTGCGGTCGATCAGATCGGTCTTGCAGTCAAAAAAGATCATGACCTGATCGGGGGTTTTTGCCTTCCAGTCCGCGCGAATGGTGGTGCCGGCCCCCGATTTCGGACGCCAGGCGGGCTCGCCCCATTTAAGGCTTTCATCAAGCGGCCCCACACCATCCATCCCTACGGCAAGGCTATGAACCCAGTTTCTGATCTGGGTCAGTATCTGACGCGCCGGGGCAGGGCAGGTTGCGATTTTGGCAGGAACGTCGGACATTTTGACCGGACCGGTCATCACATCATCCCGCCCATTACATTGTGAAAGCTTTGCACCAGTAGCCAGATTGCGCAAATCATCATGGTCACATGCTGGATCACCATGGCCGGGGCCACCAGACGCTTGTTGAGGCGCTTGAAGGTGCCGATGACATGCAGGACACGTGCTGCAATCAGCAGACCGGCCACAACCCAGACCATGTCCGATGTTGCCAGAATGGCTTCAACCGCAAGGACAACCAGCGCACAAAGCGGCGCATTCTCGATAAAGTTGCCATGGGTGCGGATGCGACGGCGCAAGATGCGATCATCGCCATCCCCGACCGCCAGATTAAGGTCACGCCGCCTGAACGATACCGCAAGGCTCAGCACAGTCAGCATCAGGGCAAATATCGCAACGGTCACAGTCGTCACAGGAAGTGGCAGCATCGGTATATTCCTTGAATAAGGGCGCAAGGTCTTTGTATCGAAAAGCAATTCAACCACCGAACGGGATTGCTATCAACAAAATGACGGCACCCGCGAGGAGTGCCGCCGTTTAATTTTGTGTGATGTCCGCCTGTCGTGCGCCTAGATGTTGCGCAGACGATCAAGGAAGTTTTTGACCTGTGCATCAAGATTGCGGGCTTCCTGTGCAAGCTGGGTTGCCCCGACCTGGACGTTTGATGCTGCTTCGCCGGTTTCTTGCGACGTATTGCGCACGATCCCGATTGAGGATGATACCTCGTTCGTGCCCGCCGCAGCTTGCTGAACATTGCCCGAAATCTCGGCTGTGGCGGCACCCTGCTGTTCGACGGCAGATGCAATGGCGGTGGCGATTTCATTGATGTTTGAAATCGTCTCGGTCACCCGTTCAATCGCGCCAACAGTGTTCTGGGTTTCGGACTGGATAGATCCGATCTGCTGGGCAATTTCATCAGTTGCCTTGGCGGTCTGGTTGGCAAGGTTTTTGACTTCCTGTGCAACAACGGCAAAGCCTTTGCCTGCTTCACCGGCACGCGCAGCCTCGATGGTGGCGTTCAGGGCCAGCAGGTTGGTCTGGGCTGCGATATCGTTGATCAGGCTGACGACTTCGCCAATGCGGTCCGCAGCCTCGGCAAGGCCGGTGACCATGGCATTGGCCCGCGATGCCTCTTCAACAGCGGTGCTGGAAATATCAGACGATTTTGCCACCTGCGAACTGATTTCCTGAATGGAGGCAGACAGTTCCTCGGTTGCGGATGCCACGGTCTGAACATTGGCACTGGCTTCGTCAGCGGCGGCGGCAACGACAACGGCCTGTTCAGCGCTTTGATCTGCAGCATTGCGCATCTGGCGGGAAACCCTTTCCATGTTTTCAGCGCTGTCAGACACATTGACGACAATCGAGCCGACCGACTTTTCAAACTCGTCAGCCATTTGCAGCCGGGTGCGATTGCGTTCCTCACTGGCGCGCTGTTCGGCTTCAAGCTTTTCGCGTTCGGCCTGCTGCATGCCAGCCGATGCTTCCTTGAAGGCCTCAAGTGCCTTGGCAATGGCACCGATTTCGTCATTGCGCTCAAGATAGGGCACGTCGATGGCGAAATTGCCCTTTTGCAGATGGTCAATCACCCCGGCAACAGATGTCATCGGGCGACGCACCATCGTGGTGGTCGAAAACAGCACAACTGCAATCACAATTGCCAAAAGGACCACACCGCCAATCAGGGTTGCATTGCGCAGATTGTCTGCCGGGGCAAAGACGGTGGCAAGCGGCACATTGACGACCACACCCCACTGATTGGGGTAACCTGAAATTTCCACCGGCACGATCATATGCATGTCTTTGTCATCGTCGATGCGCTGCGGTTCGCCACTTTTCATCACTTCGAGGATGGCGGCCTGAACCGGGTCATTGGCGTCAAGCTTGGTGCCGCGAATGGCCGGATCTTCGTGGGCAACCCAGGTGCCCTGTGCCGAAACCAGATTGACCGTTCCCGTTTCAAACGGTGTGAGTTCGGCAAAGCGTTCGGAAAGCGCATTCAGTTCAAGATCAACGCCCAGAACTCCAAGGAATTTTCCAGATTTGTCCTGCACCGGATAGACAAAGGATGTCAGAACAACATCACGGCCCTGAATGTCATAGGTGATGGCATCGGTGACATAGGGTTTATTGGTGTCACGCGGCGAGGTGTAATATTCATTGACCGACGGGTCATCAAGGCCGGTCAGATGATAGGGCGTAATGCCGTCACCGAAATTATAAAAATAGGTGACATAGCGTCCTGATCCTTCGCCAAACGGCTCACCTTCGTCCTTGTAGTCGGCATCCTTGCCATCAAGGGCATCGGGTTCAAACCCCGACCAGGCACCGGCAAGCGACGGGTAATCAATCAGGGTGCGGTTGAGAATTTCGTTATAGACCTTGCGGTCTGCGCCGCCCTGTTCACGGATGGCACGGAAACCGCCGGCAAGCTGTCTGGCAATCGACATGCCGCTATTGAGAACCTGACTGGCCTGTTCGGCATGGTGTTTGGCAACACCGCGCGCCTCACCCACCGTCAACTGTTCTGTTGTCTTGCTGGTTTGAATGGTTTGCAGGGTAATGCCCGCAATCAGGCAAACAGCAATGGCGAACGCACTGACAAGCGTGAGCTTTGCGCCAAGCGACAAGGAGGAGAGATTCATGCAGCCGTCCTTCCGACCTATGCTTTGGTGAGATTTATCGCATATGGCGACACCAGCCGTTAATTCAATAACTTGCAAGTGAATTTACATCGACAAGTTGCTGAAACCTGATCGGAAGTATTGGGAAAGGACAATGCTTTTGGGGGCGTTCGGCGGGGTCGGGCGATATGGGACGGATTTATGAAAACTTTGCCTTGGGGGTTTTGTCGGCAGTGATTTCTGACGCAGGGACAGGTTTGCCAAACAGATAGCCCTGCAACTCGATGCCTTCGATGGCACGAAGGAAGGTGTATTGTTCACGGGTTTCAACGCCTTCGGCCGTGACAAGCAGGCCAAGCGACCCGGCCATGGCAAGCATGGCCTCGACCAGTGCGACATCATCGGTCTTGTCGGGAATGCCCTTGATAAAGGCGCGGTCAATCTTGATGCGTTTGATCGGCAGGCTTTTGATCGACCGCAGACAGGAATAGCCGGTCCCGAAATCATCAATCGCAAGCAAGACGCCGACTTCGCGCAATTCATGCAGCGTCTTGATCATTGACGCTTCGTCCTGGATCATGCTTTCGGTGACTTCAATTTCAAGGAATTCGGCGGGCAAGCCCGACAGGGCAAGCTCGTGCTGGACAGCTTCGGCAAAGCCCTCTGATCGTAACTGCCGAACCGAAGCATTCACGGCAACGCGGATTTTCTTGTCAAACTCGTCCTGCCATTGGCGGGCCTGTGAGCAGGCTTCGCGAATGACCCAGTTCCCGATTTCAACAATCAGGCCACTTTGTTCGGCAATCGGGATGATTTCCGCCGGGCCAAGAAGACCGTGCTGGGGATGGTTCCAGCGCAGAAGCGCTTCGACACCGACCATCTGTTCGGTTCTTGCATCGATCTGTGGCTGGTAATGCAGGACCAGTTCATTGTTTTCAAGGCCGCGCCGCAATTCAAGCGATCTGGTCATGTAATGGGTGGCGTTCTCGGTCATTTCAGTTTCATAGAACGCATAGGTCCGTCTGCCACGATCCTTCGCTGCATACATCGCGGTATCGGCAAGCCGGATCAGGTCCTGTGAGGAGGACGCATGGTTAGGATAGAAAGATATGCCGATGCTGGCCGAAAGCGTCATTTCCTGACCGACAATGTAAAACGGGCGTTCGAGTTCCTGAATGATCTTGTTGGCAAGATTTGCCGCCGCGACCTCGCTTTTGAGATTTTCGCGAATGATCAGGAATTCATCCCCGCCAAGACGCGAAATGGTGTCGGTGCGCTCTGTCACTGCCCTGATACGGGTCGAGGCAATCAGGATCACCTGATCGCCTGCCGCATGACCCAGCGTGTCATTGATATTCTTGAAATCATCAATATCAAGAAACAGACAGGCGACAATCGAGCCGGTTTGTTCGGAACGCTCGATCGCCCGGTTCAGGCGGTCGGTGGCCAGCAGACGGTTGGGCAGGCTGGTCAGGCCGTCATACTGGGCAAGGTAATGCAATTCCTGTTCGGCTTGCCGGATGGCGGTGCGATCCGAAACGATGGCAACGAAATGGGTCAGTTTACCGTCATCATCCTCGACCCCGATGATCTGGATCGCCAGCGATATCGGACCGCCGCCCGTATTCTGGGTATCAATATCCTGATGCCAGTGTTTGCGATTTTGCAAGGCCAGAAGCAGTTCCTTGTACTGTTCTGCGGGCAGCTTTTCAGGGGTTATGAAATAGGGCGGATGATGCAGCGTGTTTTTGGCATTGGCCCCGGTAATCCGGTAATAGGCCTTGTTGGCATTGGTGACATTCAGTTTGGGATCAAGAATAAGGATGCCATCCTGCGTGGTCTCATAGACCGCCATGGCTTCGCGCAATTTATCCTGGGTATGGCGTTGATCGGTGATGTCCTGGGTCATGCCGATGATGCGCATCGCGCTGGTGCGATCCGCGGGAAACAGTTTGCCGCGTGCACGCAGCCAGCGATATCCGCGTTCTTCATCAATGGTGCGAAAAACGATGTCGTAGAACTCGCCATTGTGAATGGCAAAGGTAAAGGCCTTGCGGACCATGGCGCGATCTTCGGGGGCCACCCGTTCAAGGAAATCATCCCAGCTTTCGGTGATGGTTTCGGTTTCCTGAAGGTGGCTGAAACTGCCAAGGCCGGTGCGCTGGACCTGACGGGTGGCAACATCAATTTCCCAGCAACTCATCTGGGCGGCTGTCATTGCCAGTGACAGACGTTGCTGCGTATCGCGAAGGGCCAGTTCGGCAACGCGACGTTCAAGGGCCATCTGAATGGTGGCATGCAGTTCGCGTTCGGAAAACGGCTTGATCAGAAAACCATAGGGACGGGTTTTCTGCGCACGGACAAGGGTGGCGTCTTCGGAATGGGCAGACAGATAGATCACCGGGATCAACAGGTGCGGTGGAATGCCCGCAGCCGTTTCAATACCGTCAATATCGCCATCAATGCGGATATCCATCAGGATGATGTCGGGCGGATCGCGCTCGATTGCCTTGAGTGCATCATAGCCGGCGTTATGAACGCTTGTGCGCTCATAGCCCAGTCGTTCGAGTTGCTTGCGCAAATGCAGGGCAATTACACGTTCATCCTCGACAATCATGACATGGACCGGATGATGCATCCCCGATCAGTTCCTTTTCAGTTTCCCAGAGTAAACCGGATGATGAAGGTGGTGTCCCTTGAAGTATCAACGACCAGATTTCCGCCAATCTGATCGACCAGCAATTCAATCAGCTGCAAGCCAAGGCCGCTATTTGTCGACATGTTGAAATCCTTGGGCATGCCGCGCCCGGTATCTGAAACGCAAAGTTCCACGACATTTTCGGTCTCCATGCGTGTGGAGACCCGGATTTCGCCACTGTAACCGTCAGAAAAGCCGTGTTTCAGTGCATTGGAAATCAATTCATTGGCAATCAGCCCACATGGAACAGCCTGATCAATGGCCAGCTCGACTTCCGTCAGGTCGGTAATGACGCGGATGCGTTCGATGTCGATATTATAGGCGGCAAAAAGCGATGAAATAAGGCCTTCGCAGAAATTGGCGAAATTGACCTTGGCGATGTCTTCGCTTTGATACAGTGACTGGTGGATTTGCGCCATTGATCGCACACGGTTGCAACTGTCAATCAGCGCCTGACGGGCCTGGCTGTCCATGACAGAGCTGGTTTGCATATCCAGAAGACTATGCACGATCTGCAGGTTGTTTTTGACCCGGTGATGGACCTCGGAAAGCAGGGTTTCCTTTTCACGGAGGGATCGCGCGATCTGTTCTTCGCGATGCTTGCGTTCGGAAATGTCGGAAATCGCCGCAAGGATCTGGTGGCGGTCGCCGCTGGTGATCGGGTTCAGGCCGATTTCGACCGGGAACTCGCTGCCATCCTTGCGCAAGGCATATAAATCCCGTCCCGGGCCCATCGGACGCGGGTTCGGGTTTTTTGAAAACGACCCGCGCAGGGCCGGGTGGCGCGCGCGAAACCGTTCGGGCACCAGCATTTCAATCGGTTGGCCAAGCAATTCGGATCGCGCATAACCAAAAATGATTTCGGTCTGGGCGTTGACCATTTCCATAAGGCCTCCTGCGCTGATCAGGATCATGGCATTTGGTGCGTATTCGACCACGCGTTCAAATCTCTGATCGGCACTGTCTGGCGAAAGCTCGTCGCTTCCTTGTTGGACGACCTGATCGTGCGTCACCTTGTTGTGGCTCCCCATAACAACACGAAAACATCAAACTGAATCCGGTCGTGGCTTTATCTTTCCGTATGGTTTTTGATCAGTTCTTATCTGCGTTATTGTGTGCGGATATTGTGCGAAAAATTTAAATTCTTTTCCGCGTGCGCGCTTGGGTTGGATATCTGGACGGTATGGCCGGAATTCAACTACACTTACGCATAGGGGGGCATGGGGCCTCTGTTTAGGTTTTTCCCATGCCTGTTTTATGTGGAGAAGGGCTGCAAAAATTATGATGCGTTCCGCGATTATTTGGCAGCCATGCGTAACAGAGGCTTGATCTTGGGACAAAGTGAGGTATAGCTTCGCGCACGCACGCGATCCGGGTGATCGGGCGTGCATAAGATTTCCATGTGATTTCAACGATACAACTGACAAACAAGGTTTCAAAAATGACAGCCGATCTTCGAGATACCGCACTTAACAGCAACGTCTGGGCCTTTCAGGAAGCCAGCAAGCTGGTCAAGCGGTATAAACAGAAGGCGCCTGAAAAGGGCTATGTCCTTTTTGAAACCGGTTATGGTCCGTCGGGGCTTCCGCATATCGGGACCTTTGGTGAAGTTGCGCGTACGACCTATGTCCGTCGTGCATTTGAAACCATGTGCGATATCCCGACCAAGCTTTTCTGCTTCTCGGACGATATGGACGGCCTGCGCAAGGTGCCGGACAATATCCCGAACAAGGAAATGGTTGCCGAGCATCTTGGCAAGGCGCTGACCAGTGTTCCGGACCCGTTTGGCACCCACGAAAGCTTTGCGCATCATAACAATGCCAAGCTGCGTGAATTCCTTGACGGTTTCGGCTTTGAATATGAATTCAAATCTTCGACCGAATGTTACCGTTCGGGCATGTTTGATACCGCTCTTTTGCGTCTTCTGGAACGCTATGACGCGATCCAGAAAATCATGCTGCCGACCCTTGGTGAAGAACGCCGCGCGACCTATAGCCCGTTCATGCCGGTTGAACCGGAAACCAACAAGGTTCTGATGGCCAAGGTGACCGAGCTTAATGTCGAAGCCGGGACCATCGTTTACGAACATCCGGAAACCGGAAAGCTTGTCGAAACCCCGGTTACTGGCGGGAACTGCAAATTGCAGTGGAAACCCGACTGGGCGATGCGCTGGTATGCGCTGGGTGTTGATTACGAAATGGCTGGCAAGGACCTTATTCCGTCGGTTGAGCTTGGCAACAAGATCGTCAAGGCCCTTGGCGGTACGCCGCCAGAAGGCTTTAACTACGAGCTGTTCCTTGACGAGAACGCCCAGAAGATTTCGAAATCCAAGGGCAATGGTCTTTCGATGGAAGACTGGCTGAAATATGCGCCGGAAGACAGCCTGTCGCTGTTCATGTTCCAGAAACCGAAAACCGCAAAGCGTCTGTATTTCGATGTCATCCCGAAAACCGTGGATGAATATCTGACCTTTGCCGAAAAGCTGAAAACCGAAACCGACCCGGAAAAAATCCTTCAGAACCCGGCCTGGCACATCCATGCCGGTACGGCGCCGGATCGCGAAATTCCGCTGTCCTTCGGGATTTTGCTGAACCTTGTTTCGGTCTGCAACACCGATGACAGTGCGCTTCTGTGGAAGTTCATTTCGCGCTATGCCAAGGGTGCCACCCCGGAAAGCTCGCCGTATCTCGACAAGCTGGTTGGCTATGCCATCAACTATTACAGCGATTTCGTCAAACCGACGAAGAAATACCGTGCCGCAACCGAGGCCGAACAGGCCGCCCTGCGCGAACTGCGCGATACGCTTGCCAAAGTCGCACCGGGCACCGATCCGTCTGACATCCAGACCGAAGTCTTCACGGTTGGCAAAAACCACAATTACGAGAACCTGCGCGACTGGTTCAAAACGCTTTATGAAATCCTGCTCGGTCAGGAACAGGGCCCGCGTATGGGTTCCTTCATTGCCCTGTATGGCATTGATGAAAGCGTTGCCCTGATCGACCGCGCGCTTGCCGGTGAAGATCTGAGCGCCTGATTAGCAATCAGAACGTAAAATGACAAAGGCCCGCATCGTCATGATGCGGGCCTTTTGTTTGTGTGGCTGGTTGTGACCTAGCTTGGCGGCAGGTAACGCCGCCAGGGCTGGTCGGCAAATGGTGCAAGCAGGACATGACGGGCTTTTTGCCAGCCAACCCCGAATGCCATGACGAGGCCGCCAATGATAAAGCAGACCAGAACAATGGTCACAGACGGGTCGATGGCGACACCTTCAAAGCCCGATTGCAGCAGATAGCCGACATAGATCAGCGAACTGATGATCGGTGATCTGCGATCCACGACCAGCGAGAACAGCATGGCAAGGGCAATCAGCGGAACCATCACCCAGGCCGATGCCTCATAGGCGATGGCAACCGAATGGATGGTCATCGGTGCGCCCATCACATAAAGCCAGAACGCGCATTCCGCCCAGCCATTGATGCGTTCGGGATCGCGGCTGTCGATAAAGACGCCAAGGACAAGCAACAGCAACCCGGTCGCGGTAATCAGGTAATTCAGATAGTCGGCAATCGCCGGGCCGATGGCGGCCGTCAGTGCCGCCCAGGCCACACCAAGGATCCCCGCCGCAATCAGTGCGAAGGATACCGGCAATCTGTATCGCAGGAAAAAGCCCACCTGAAAGGCAAAGCCGATCACGGTCACAAGCACAAGAATATTGGCAGATTCCTCGCCAAATTCGATGATGCTTTCAAGGGTCGAAAGGCCGCTTCCTGTGCCGTAAAACGGCATGAACAGCGCCAAGGCGTACAGCATGATGGTCGCGCCAAGGGCAGCCATGATCGCGATTGATGGCAGGGTCGCCTTGAGTTTGCCCGCGATATATTCAGCCAATGCGACATAACCGGCAATCGCCAGAAGCGGCGCAACCCAGAAGGCCGGACTATCGGTCAGCATGCCCCACAGGATGAACCAGCCAACACTTAATGCCACGACGCCCAGCGCGATGAAGATGTCATTCATACCGCGAAACAGGGTGAATTTTTCGGTTTCGGCGGCTTCATGCGATTGCGCGACAAGGAAGCTTTCAAGCCTTGTAAAAGACTCTTCGCTGATGACACCGGCCGAGATGGCATTACGAATGTCAGCAAGCGTGAATTGACGGTTTTTCAAGGGGGCTCCCGTTTTATTTTTTCTGAAATCGTGTCAGACGTGACTGTGATACACCGCAATGACAAAGGGTTCAATTTTCGCAGTAAATCGTCAAAATTTGTCCGGTCTGTGGCGCATATCGTTCAATAAGCAATATCGGCTTTCATGTTACCTGCATATTCGCCACCACGAAGGAGTAATCAATGGGTATCTGGCAGAAATGCATGATCGCTGTTGCCTGCAACAAGCCGATACGTCGCACCGGTGAGGCCATTGGACGCAAGACCGGTCTTGCCGATCAGTTTGTCAGTGCGAGCAATATTGAAGGACATGTTGCACGCGCCATCCGGTTGCACGAACAGGGCATCGGAATATCAAGCTTTTATCTTGGCGAATATGTCACCGACATTGCCCAGGTCCATGAAACAGCAGCACAGCTGGGGGCGCTTGTGCCCAAGCTCGATCAGGCGGGCGGGGATATTCATATTTCCATCGATCCGTCGCAGCTTGGCTATATGCAGGGCAAGGAAGTCCTTGATCAAAATGTCGATGACATTGCCCGACTGATCCGAACGGCTGCAAACGGAACCGCGCAGCGCAAAAATAACCGCACTATCCGATTGATGATCGATATGGAAGATTTCGACATGATCGATGATACGCTTGCCCTGCATCATCGTCTTGCCGATGCGGGCATTCCGGTCGCCCAGACGTTACAGGCCCGTCTGTTCAGAACAGAAACCGATCTTGAGAGCATGATTGCGCGCGGGGCGATGGTACGGCTGGTCAAGGGCGCCATGGCCCCGCCTGATACGGTGGCCTTTACCAAGCGTCCCGATATCGATGCCAATTATCTGAAGCTTGCAGGCAGGATGTTGTCGGATGCTGCGCGCAATGCCGGGTTCTTTCCGGTGTTTGGTACCCATCATCGCGATCTTGCGATCCGGATCGGGCAAATTGCCGATCAGAATGGTTGGACGCGCGACCGGTTTGAATTTGAAATGCTGTATGGCGTGAACCAGCCCTTGCAACGTGAATTGCGTGATGCCGGATACCGGTTGCGGCTTTATGCGCCGTTCGGGCATGACTGGTGGGCTTATGCCTGGCGTCGGGTCGGGGAAAATCCCCGCAATCTTGGTTTGTTGTTACGATCCGGGCTGAACCGATAGACATCTTAACTACCTGCATATGCCGCCAGATCCGTCTGGCGGCATTTTTACGAGGTCCGGTGTATCGGGAACGGCTGCGAAGAGGTGATGTCACATTGACAATATCTGGAGTTTCACATATCAAGTTAGTTAACTTACTTAATTGATCAGAATAAGGATCTGTGATGGCGGGCAAACTCAGTTCCGAGGAAAAACGGACAAAGCTTGCCCGTGCGGCAATGAATGTGATCTGGCGCGACGGATATCACGCGGCCACCATTCAGGCCGTCGCCAACGAAGCCGGATTGCCCGCAGGCGGGGTATTTTACCGGTTCCCCAGGAAACATGATCTGGCGCGCGCCGCACTTGAAACCATTCAGGGTGAATTCGCACCGCTTCTGGCCAGTATTGCGCCAGATGGTTCGGTCCGCGAACGCGTTGCCAAATTCTTTGATTATCTTGATGCCATGACCCCGCGTCGGGTGCGCCATGGCTGCCCGTTAGCGCGCCTGATGATTGATCTGCCGCCGGATGCGGATTTTGATGATGCGCGCGCAATCGGACAATCGGTGTTTGATGACCTTGTTGACTGGCTGGCCATGCAGTTCGTGGCAGCGGGCATGGTATCGACAAAGGCCGAAACCGAAGGCCGACGGATTATTGTGCGCTGGCAAGGGGCGATCATTCTGGCCCATGCGATGAATGACCGTGCCATCCTTGATGACGAAATCGAGGATTTGCGTCAGACGGCGCAGCAATTGCTGTGATGCAATTTATGATTGCCATCATGAAACCAATTTCTGGTGATGGTATTGTCGGGTTCAAACGTCATATATTAAAGACAGTTCTGTACTGAACAAAAAGGGGCCGACATTATGCAAAGATTGAAACTGGCGGTTGCGGGGCTTCTGGCTGGAATGCTTGCGGCCTGTGCAAGCGGCCCGCGCGTCTATACCGATGTTGATCCGGCGGCCGATTTCGGCCAGTTCCAGACCTTTGCCTTTATTGAATCCGCAGGCAAGGATACCGAGGCCCGGTATCAGACCCTGTCAGGGCAGCGGATCGAGGATGCCATAAGTAGCGCCCTTGAAGCGCGCGGCTATCGCGTTGATATTCGCAATCCCGATATCCTGATCAATTTCCATCTCAAGACCGAGGAAAAAACGCGAACAGCCCCGCCGGTCTATGTTGGCGGCTATTACGGATATCGCAGCGGAATGTATGTTGGCTGGCCGGGCTATGTCGAACCCGGTTATGTCGATACCTATACCGAGGGGACCCTGACGGTTGATATGGTCAACCGCGTGACCAGACAGATGGTCTGGGAAGGAACGGCGGTTGCGCGTGTGACAAGTGCGGTGCGCGAGGCGCCTAATGAAACAGTCAGATCAGCAGTGGCATCGATCTTTGCCAAATATCCCTTTGTTGCCGGAAGTAACGTTGCCGTGCCGCTGGCACAGTAACTTCCCCAGTGGCATCAAGGCCGCGATACAAGGCGGGCAATAAAAAAGGGCCGGATAACCGGCCCTTTTGTCTGGAATACGCAGGCTGTCAGTCTTCGCTGGCCGCGGTGAAGGCCATATAGAGTTCCTGTGCGCGGCGTGTGATCGGGCCGGGCTGCAGGTTGCGGTCATCAAGTTTGACGCAGGGTGCAACCTTGTAATAGTTGCCGGTGCCAAAGATTTCGTCGGCAGCTTCGAGTTCCTCGTATTTGCAGGTTTTCTCGACAACCTCGACGCCGTTTTCACGCAGAAGGGCAATGACGCGCTGACGGGTCAGACCATTAAGGAACGTGCCATTGATGGCCGGGGTATAGACCGTGCCATCCTTGGCAAAGAACAGGTTGGCATAGGAAAACTCGGCCACATTGCCAATCGGATCAAGCATCACACCGGTATCAAAACCGGACTCGGTCGCCTCGGTCACGGCACGGCCGACATTCGGATAGAGGCAGGCTGCCTTGGCCTCGGTCGGGGCACTTTCCGGTGACGGGCGGCGGAAACTTGATTTGCGTGCCGTAAAGCCGGTCTCGATGGCGTCGGGAATGTCAGAGACCGAAAGACACAGCACGAACTGCGCGCTGTCGGGGTTCGGGGCAAGGAAGCCTTCACCACCATAGACAATCGGCTTGATATAAAGGGCAAGTGCCGGATCGAATTTCTGAACACCTTCCTTGACCAGGGCAACAATTTCCTCGGTCGTGATTTTGGGTGTCAGACCCATCAACTTGGCGGAGCGCAGCACACGCGCGCAATGCGGATAAAGGTCGGGCATCTTGCCATTCATACGGCGCGCACCGTCAAACACGGTCGATGCCATCCAGACACCATGGGTTTGCGGACCCATGATGTTCGGGTTACCCTCATGCCATTCGCCCTTGTACCAGGTCCAGGTGGTGGGGGTGCTATCAGTGGCGGCGTGGCCCATTCTTGTACTCCTGATCAGTCTTGTGCGCGTCCGCTTGGCGCGGCGCTGCCGGTGGGGCGGTCAATTCCGGGGGTGAGAATAGGATTTTTGCCCAAGGATGGTCAAAGAAAAGATCGCATTTGGCGCTGCCTGAAAATTGTCATGAAAAGTTGCGATATCTGCGGGCCGCAGATTTTGTATATCTGTTTGATTATGAACAAAATTTACCGATCAGAACCATTACCCGAAAGGAAGCCATCATGGGCAGTGACATCAAACTTGATATCAACGCGCGCTTTGATCATGCACGGGATGTGATCAAGGCCGCGGGCAAGCGCGCGATGTCCTATTACGATGGCACCGCCGGTGACCTTGAGATCGAGGCAAAGACCAACGCCCTTGATATGGTCAGTATTGCCGACAAGAACGTCGAGGCAATCATTCGTGACCGCATTCATGATGCCTTTCCCGAAGACGGATTTCTTGGCGAGGAAATGGGGATCGAGCAGGGCAGCAATGACTGCCTTTGGGTGATTGACCCGATTGACGGCACGGCCTGTTTTGTCAACCAGATGCCAAGCTGGTGCATTTCCATTGCACTGGTTGTGGCCGGTGAAATCGTGCTGGGTCTGATCTATCAGCCCTGCAACAAGGAACTTTTCACCGCCCGACTGGGCGAGGGGGCCGAGGCCAATGGCGAGCCGATCAAGGCCAGCACGGCGAATTCTGTGAGTGAGGGCCTGATGGGGCTTGGCATGTCTCATCGCACCAGCAGTGATGAAATCACGCCTTTCATCAAGGATTTGCTCGACCGCGAGGGCATCTTTATCCGCAACGGATCAGGGGCATTGATGATGGCCTATGCCGCGGCGGGCCGGTTGATCGGTTACTACGAACCCCATATCAATCCGTGGGATTGCATGGCGGGCATCCTTTTGATGCGTGAGGCCGGTGGCTGGGCCAATGATTATCTTGGTGCGCCCGATGCCCTTGAAAAAGGCGCGCCCATCCTGACTGCCGGGGCCAATGTTGCCGCCGAATTGCGCGCGATGACCGGGATTGAAAAATAAAATCCGGTACCGCCCCTGTTACAATGGATCAAACGATCAGGGGGCGGTTTTTTGCTGTGCTGCGCGTCGGTTTTCCAGCATCCGGCTTTCAAGGCGCATCAATTCGCTATTGATGGCCTTGATATCAAGTGGTTTGGTGCAATGGGCGTCAAATCCCGCTGCCCGGAAGACGGCAAGATTGTCATTGGAAATATCTGCCGTCAGGGCAAGGATCGGGATGGTGGCCTTTACGGGGTCATCAAATTCGCGGATTTGTCGCGTGGCTTCAATCCCGTCAAGGACGGGCATATGCACATCCATCAGAACCGCATCGAAATCCCGTTTTGCAAGGATATCAAGGGCATCCTGACCATTGGCTGCCGGGGTGATGATGTGCCCCTGCTGTTCAAGGAGTTTCTGGGCAAGGATGCGATTGATCTCGATATCCTCGACCAGAAGCAGGTTCCTGCCGGTAACCGGGACCTTTTCAAGATCTTCGTCGGTTTGAGCTTCGATTTCCGCATTTTCCGCCGCTGCAGCAGCAGAGCTGCGCGGCAGGGTCAATTCAAACCAGAATGTGCTGCCACTTCCTTCCTGGCTATCGACCCTGATCTTGCCCCCCATTGCCTCAACCATGCGCTGACAGATCGCAAGCCCAAGCCCGGTGCCGCCATAGCGGCGTGACGTCGATGTTTCGACCTGTGCAAAGGCCTCGAAAATGGTTTCGAGTTTGTTGGCCGGAATGCCGATCCCTTCGTCGCGCACGGAAATGCGGAAACCAAGATCATCATCGGTGACCGTGGTCGGTGTCACGGTGACATGGATATTGCCATATTTGGTGAATTTGATCGCATTGGAGACAAGGTTGGTCAGGACCTGTCGGAAGCGGACCGGATCACCGGTGACCCAGCGTGGCATGTCCGCCGGGATTTCAAGATGCAGCCGGTTATTCTGTGCGCGTGCGGGCACCAGCATCATTGATGTGACTTCCTCGCAAATCCCGCGCAGATCAAAGGGCACTTCTTCAAGGATCAGGCGTCCGGCCTCGATCTTGGAAATATCAAGAACATCACCGATCAGCGAAAGGACATGACGCCCCGCCCCGCGAATGGTCGAAAGGTACCCGCGCAAGGTTTCGACAGAGAAATCCTTGTTGTCCAGACTGTCACTGGCAAGTTCGGTATAGCCAAGGATAGATGTCATCGGGGATCGGAATTCGTGGCTCATATGCGCGATGAATTCCGATTTTGCCCGGTCGGCCTGCTGGGCCTGATTCATTGCCCGTTCGGCAGCGGTACTTGCGTTTTCAAGTTCCTCGGTCCGGCGGGCAACCAGATCGACAACATATTTTTCCGTGCGGTTGAGCGACCGCAGATAAATCAGCAACAGAATGCTGATCATGCTGCCAAATACAAGGATCGCCCAGGGTTGCCAGTAATGCAGGCTGGCAAGTCCGGACTTGGTCGGATGCAAGACAATTGTCCAGTCGCGATAACCAAAGGTGAAATTTGAAACAGTTGGATTGAACGGTCTTTCAAGTTCGTGCTGAATATGATCAATGGCATAGTCAGTCGGCCGGTTGGAATAGATCAGCTGTGCATCGGATCTGGATTTCAGGTCGGCCAGATGGATTTCAAAATCAAGCGGCATGCGTGCCACGCGCGCAGCCCGCGTGATCATGTCGGTCAGGCGCAGGACACCCACGGCAAGTCCCAGTGGCGGACCATCGGGGTTGCGCCGGTTCTCAACGCTCAAAAAAGCAAGTGCAGTGGCAACCGCCGAGTTTGACTGGATCAGTTTGATCGGTTCGGTCAGGGTGACATTTCCCGTCAGAAGGGCCGTCTCAAGCGCACGTCTGCGGGTTTCCTCACTGGCCAGATCAAAGCCGATAGCGGCTTCGTTACCTGAACGCGGGAACACAAAGAAAATCGGGTAATACCCGTCGCGCTGGGCGGCGGCTTGTCGCTTGCCATCGACCAGTTCGCGGATCTGGAAATCCGGAACCCCGCGCAAGGCGGCATTTTCTTCTATCAGGGCGCGGGCGCGGCCTTCGATAAACGGCGCCCATTCGAGGGCGGCAATCCCCGGACGGCGACTGACCCAGGGGGCAATCATTGCGTCAAACGTATTGGCAGAAACACTGCCATGGACGTCAAACAGCGTTTTGACCGCGACCAGTGCATCGGTCGCACGGCCAAGTTCTTCGCGAAGGGACGCCTCAAAGGCCAGCCGGTATTGTTCGGTCGATACGCGTTCTGCCGCAACCAGCTGGCTATAGGTGTACCAGGATGCCAGTGATGACACGCCAAAACCGATGACACCGATCACAATCGAAAGGGTGCGCCGCATGCGATGCACGTCATCAGAAAGGCGGCCGTCACGTGCGCGCGTCGTGATAAAGGAAATGCGCTCCAGTCCGCCTGCAAGGAACAGGGTCCCGACCGATACGGCGATCAGATAGCCATAAAGGTTGCGAAGGCCGGTATTGATCCCGACCGACCCGAATGTATTGTTGCCAAGGGCCGCAAAGACAATGATGTCAGCCACAATGATGGTATTGACGAGTGTCGCACCCAGAAGCCCGAACCGCGTCGCCCCCCAGATCACAAAAGGCAGGGAGACAAAGATGAACAGAAATTCGGGTTTCGAGACCAGTGGTGTGGTCTGTACCGCCGAGGAAATAACGATGGCGGCAACACAGATAAAGACCAGTTCACCATAATGCTGGCCCATCCGGCCAAACTGACGCCATTTCATCAGGCGCATCACAAGTGGCCCGACAACAATTGCGCCGACCAGATCCCCCAAGAACCAGCCCTGCCAGATTTGCGGGAACTGGCCAAAATTCCCGATCACGACAAGACTGAGCGATGTCGCGCCAAAAAGAGCGGACAGGGCAGGGCTGAGCACGCACCCGAGCGACAGGAAAATCAGCATGTTTCGGAACAGGCCAATCGGGTAGGTCCCGCAAAACCGCCGGACAAGCAATGCCGGGCCGATGGCGGCAATGGTATTGCCTGTTGCAATCAGAAAGGCGAGGCTAATGGATGGCGACGTCGCAAGGTTAACAGCCAGCGCACCGATAAAGACGGCCGGAAAATATCGCCAGCCCCAGACAATCAGGGCGGCAAGTGCAATCCCGGACGGCGGCCAGACAAGGGTGACGCTGCTGCCAAAAAAGGGCAGTTGCAAACCGGCATAACCAAAAAGGAAATAGGCAAGTGCAATCGCCAGAGCGCGCAAGATATAGCGGCGTTGCAGCGTCAAACGAATTCCCCTTTCCCCCATGCGCGACACGTCTGTGTGTCTTCTCCTTAATGTAAGGATGCGCAACGTGATTTTGAATACGGTTTCGACGCAATCACGGATGATCAGGATGAAAAAAATACAACAGAATTTGGCAAATGCCGATGGCGGGGCATTTCAGTACCTGTCGCGGGTTTTGTGCGGGTTACTGACTGCACCACAAAACGCGCGCGACCCAGTCAATCTGATCGGCGGGGATGAACCGGTCTTCAAAGTCAGGGTTGAACGATTTCAGCTCGACGCCAAGCGCGCCGCGCCGGATCAGTTCCTTTGCCAGAACTTCGCCATCAACCGTTTTGACGACAACCCGGTCATGGGGGCGGATGTTTGATGCCGGGCTGACAATGATCAGATCGCCATTGCGAAATACCGGCGCCATTGAGTCCCCGGAAATCCGCAAGCCATAGGCGGTCGGATCATGCAGGGCCGGAAAAGTGATGTCTTCCCATGATCCGCCAACCGGATAACCGGCATCGTCAAAAAAACCCTGATTGCCAGCCTGCGCAAAGCCGATCACCGGAATACGCCCGGCCCCGTTGCCATCAACCAGTTCGGAAAATTCACGGAAACTGACATCGGTCACCGCAAGCACCTTGGAAATGCTTTCGGTCGAGGGCCAGCGCGCCTTGCCCTGTGTGGTGGTGCGTTTGGACCGGTTGAATGTCGTCGGGTCAAGCTGGGCCAGACGCGCAAGACCCGACGGTGTCAAACCGTGGTCTTTGGCGATCTGGTCAAGGGCGGCCCAAATTTTCTGATGTCGGATCATGACCCATCCTAGCAGGGGGGCGGGACGCAGTCGAAGGAATTTATTCCTTATCGCTCGGGGATTTTACAGGCCGCAACAGACCGCCCGGCTAAGCCTTGGCGATGGCCAGATTGGCGATATTGTCAAACAGGGTGACTTTGCCCATCTGCCCGCCCTTAAGCAGCATCGGCAGGCCATCAAGGCTGTTCTGTGCGCTGTCATGTGTTTGGGCATGGGCGCGAATGACCGGCGCACCGGCATCGAAATCGGCAACATAGGACAGGCTGTCAATGCCAAGGGCCTGAACTGCAAGGCTTGACGTATCGCCACCGGCAATCAAAAGGAAACCAAGGGCTACCGACCGGCTGATATCGGCGATGAAACGCGCGCTGGCCTGTGCAAGGTCATGGCTGGCAATCGTGTGATTGCGGTCATCAGACAGCGACACCAGAAGGTTCTTGCCGTCTTTCAGGGCCGAAAGACATTCGTCTTTCAACAGATTGACGGCATCGGGATCAAGCAGATCAGATGGAGACACGCGGTATTTGACATAGTTCTGTGCGCTTGCCACCTGTTCGGCGGTCAGGGGTGATCTGCTTCCGGCAAAGGCAAAGACCGGCCCTGCGCGCCGCGATGCCTTGGCAGCATTTTGCGGCAGGGGCGGGAATGACGGAAACAGGGCTTGTGCGACGCTGCTTGCGCCAATGCACAGGATCGGGGCGGATCTGGCGATCTCATGAAGGGCTTCGCCAATCGTCAGAAGATCGTTTTCATCGGACACATCAAACAGGGTTTCGGTTTCGCCAGTGGCGATCCGGCGTTTGATTTCGGCAATCAGGGCGGTGCGCCCTTGCCGGATCATGGTGAAATCAATCAACCCGACATTGGACCAGCCCTGTGTTGCCAGATGGCGACGAAGGTCGGCCTCGCTCATCGGGGTGACCGGGTGATTTGCCATCACCGGATGGCGGTCAATGCGGTGGATTTGTCCCGCGCCGACACCGGCAAAAAGATTGCCAAGGAAACAGAACCGGCGCAGTGATGGCTGTCCGCCGATGATGGCTTTCCATTTTGCACCAACGGACTGCGCATAACGATCCGCAACGGCGGCAATATTGCCGGTTTCCGGTGCGCTGTCGAAGGTCGAGCAGATTTTGAAATGATAGATGCCGCACTGGTCTGATGCCAGTTGATCGGCAAGTTTGCCGATGGTGGCAACGCCGTCTTCGACCCCCATAGCACGAAGCGACGTTGCAACACCAAAGGCATCGAGGCTGCCAGGGTCTGAACCCGGTGACCCGTGACCAATGTCGTCTTTGTGTTCCGACATATCCGGAGCAGTCAGATACAGGCGTGCAGAAAGTCCTGCCCGGGCCAGCGTGGCCAGCGTATCGGACGCCCCGGTGAAGTCATCAGCACAAAAAACGAGTTTGGTCATTGTCAGCCTCGTGCCCCATAAAATGCCAGGGCTTCTGACAGGGCAGGGTTGGTTTTGGCATGTTGTTCAAGGCTGACACCGGCTTCGCAGGCTTCCCATGCCTGACGCAGACTGGTGATGCCCGCCGCAGGTCCCGACGGATGGGCAAGGATGCCACCCCCGGCCAGAAACATGAAATCAGCCGATCCGACCGCCTTGCAGGTGGCCGGAACCGTGCCAGCCCACTGGCCCGACGAAAAGACCGGAAGAACGCGATCTTCATCGCCATTGCCAGCGGCAAGCGGCTTGCCACACAGCTGGGCCGATGCTTCGACTTCGCTGTCTTCATCACAGAATTTACCGCCCATGCCATGGACATGCATGTGATCCATACCCGCCAGACGATACAGCGTCTGATAGGCCGGATAGGCCATGCCGATCATCGGATGACGCGACAGCGCGCCAAAGCCGTTGCGATGCCCGTGCAAAACAAGGCCGGTCGATTTGCGCAAGGTCTGAAGGGCTGAAAGACCCGTCCAGTTCATGCTGACCATCGCGCATGATCCGCCTTCTTTTTCAATCAGGTCGGCATGGCGACGCATGGCATCGGTTTCATCGGTGATGTTAAAGGCAATCATCACATCGCGCCCGGTGCGATCCCGATAACGACGGACCTGATCCATCACGGCCGGGATGCGTTCGGCAAGCGGGGCGGATGCCGGATTGGCGCAGACTTCATCATCCTTGATGAAATCGACACCGGCTTCGCAAAGCTGCCCGACCAGACGGGCGATATCTTCGCTGCGCAGGCCGACATTCGGCTTGATGATCGTGCCAAAGAACGGGCGACCGTGGACATTCATGCGATCACGCGTGCCCTTGGTTCCGGCCACCGGATAATCATAAAGATCGCGATAGGCCTTGGGCACTGTGACATCAATCAGCTTAAGCCCGGTGATTTCGCCCAGATCATAAAGATTGCCCGAAACCGTTGCGGCCAGTGTCGCAAGGTTTTTGCCAATATTGCCAGTCGGAAAACCGATGCGGATCTCGGCCCGGCGATAGGGGCCGGTGATGCCGCGCTCAGTCAGATAGGCACTATGCAGGCTGGGGTGATTGACCGGGGTCAGTTCGCGGACTTCAAGCACGCGCGCCGAACAGCGTTCGCGCAGCTCGTCGGTTTCACCTGCTACGCGCACGAATGTTCCGCTGCTTTGTTCGCCAGCCATGATGGCGGCGATCTTTGCAGGATCCATCGGCGTTTCGATAAGATAGCGGGCTTCGATCAGGTCCATGGCTCAGATTTCCGAAAGCGACGGGAAAGGACGGATCGGATCAGAACCGTCCCAGTCAATCGAGGCTTCATAGATCGACTTGAACAGACGGCCTTTCGGGCCGACAACTTCGGAAAGTTCGATCACGGTGCCCGGATGCATTTCGCGGTCAAAATAGACAAAGCGACCATTGTCACCGACCTTGCCGCTCATTTTGACGTTGAAGCCCTTGCTTTCCATCAGGGCAAGATCATCATCAAACTTCTCGGTCCAGTAGGCGACATGCTGCAGGCCGACATTCCCGGCCTGGGTGAAGTCGCGATACATGGACGGCGCGTCATTGCGGGTCTGGATCAGTTCGACCTGAACGTAACCGGAATTGGCAAGTGCGACCGAGTTGTGGACGTCATAGGCCTTGCCGTCATAACGGTAATCCTCGATCGGCACGCGCGGGTTATAGTACCAGGGGCCGACACCCATGGTCGTGGACCAGTATTCCATGGCCTCTTCGATATCGGGCACGACATAACCGAGCTGGCGAATTTCACCAAGAAATCTGCTCATGTTTCCTCACTTAATCCAGAAGGTTGGGCAACCAGACAGAGATTGCCGGTATGCAGGTCACTGCGAGCAGCGACAAAAACAGCGGTAACAGGAAGGGCAAGGCGCCCCGGATCACGCGGTGCAGCGGCATCTTGGCGATGATGCTGACCATATAAAGGCTCATGCCGACCGGCGGGGTCAGAAGTCCGATCATCAGATTGAGAACGAACACGATGCCAAGTTGCAGCGGATCAACACCGGCTGCCGTCATGGCAGGGGTAATGATCGGTGCGATGATCAGGATGGCGGCAATGGATTCAAGGAACATGCCGACCACCAGCAACAGCACATTGACGATCAGAAGCAGCACCAGCGGATCGCTTGAAAGCCCCAGAAGGAACTCGCTGGCCGTTGCCGGCAGGCGATCCATGGTCAGGACCCAGGCAAACAGGGCGGCGGTGGCAACGATGAACAGGACATTGCCCGTGGCATCGACACTGTCGCGTGCGGCAATCAGAACACGTTTGAGATCAAGCTGCCCATAGATGAACTTGCCGATCAAAAGCGCATAGGCAACCGTGACACCGGCCACTTCGGTCGGCCCGAAATACCCCGAAATCAGACCGCCGATCAGAAGAACCGGGGCGGCAAGGGCAGGAAGCGAGACGACGAATTTGCGGGCAAAGGCCGCAAGGCTGAATTTCACCTCGTCACGCGGCAATTTATAGATGCGCGCCATCACGGCAACCTGTGCCATCAAAAGGATGGTGATCAGGATGGCCGGAACGATGCCTGCAATCAGAAGCTTGACCGCTGAGACGTTCGAGACCGACGCAAAGATGATCAAGGGAATGCTTGGCGGGAAGATCGGACCGATGGTGGCCGCAGCCATGGTGATGCCCGATGCAAACTCGGAAGAATACCCCTGTTTGCGCATCATCTTGATCTGAACGGCACCAAGGGCCCCGATATCGGCAAGGGCCGCGCCCGACACGCCCGAGAAAATCAGGCTGACCAGAACGCTGACCTGTGCGGTCCCACCCCGGATCCAGCCAACCATCATGCGGACCAGTTCAAACAGATGGTTGGTCACACCCGACAGGCTGAGAAGATTGGCGGCAAAGATGAAAAGCGGCACAGCCAGAAGCGGGGTTGAATCAAGCGCATTGACCGTGCGCTGCGCCAGAACCGCCATCGGCAGGTTAAACAGGATCATCACCACAGCCGATGACAGGCCCAGACAGACCGCAATCGGCACCCGAATGATCATGAGTGCGAGAAACAGGATAAGAAGGGTTGCACTCATCATTTGCGGGAATCCCCAGACGATACCTGTTCCGACATTTCCTCGGCGATGGCCTTGGCAATCGGGTTTTCGTCTTCTTCGGTGTCAAAGTCAGAAGCAGGTTCGGTGCCGGTGATCAGGCGATAGAGTGCAACAATCAGCAAAAGCACAATCGCGATCAGAACCGGCGCATAAACTGCATAATTCGAAAGGCTGAGCGACGGGGTGGTGAATTTGCCCGCACGGATCAGAAACTTGTAAAGACCAAACAGGAAGATGCCTGCAAATGCGCTGATCAGCACATAATTGGAAAATCGCAGGATCGCCTTTCCGCAAGGCCGCAGGGCGCTATAAAGCAGATCAATTGCGATATGACGGTTGTGCAGCATCAAGGCCGGAACGGCAAAGAACACCAGGGCGATATTGGAAATGCGCGACAATTCATCGGCCCAGGGCAGGCCAAGATCAAAGAAGTTGCGCAAGATCACCTGACCAACCACCAGCACAGCCATCAAACCCAGCATCAGCATGGATAATGCGGTCATGAAGCGGCAGATGCGGTCCAGTCCCCTGTAGATCGGGGAGTTCCTGTACGGCATGACGATACCTGAATAAAAGCGGGATAAAAGGGGCGGGCGACATCCCTGAACACAAGGTTCCCTGATGCCGCCCTGATCGTTTTATTTTACAGCAGCGATCTGTTCGAAATACTTGCCGTATTTGTCGTCAAAGCGCTCGTGGACGAGTTTCTCGACACCGGCGCGGAAGGCCGCAACATCAAGACCGTCATCCGGACCAATGATGGTCATGCCGGCATCCTTAAGCTTCTGAAGATCGCCTGCTTCCTTATCAAGGATCATCTGGGAGGCTTTCTGACGAACTGTTTCAGCCGCCTTGGTGAGGCCGTCCTTGATGTCCTGCGGGAAGCTCTGCCACAGGTCTTCGTTGATCACGACGATTTCTGCGGCCGAAATATGACCGGTCAGCATCATGTGCGACTGAACATCAAAGAGCTTGTGGTCAACTGCAACGTTTACCGGGTTTTCCTGGCCCTGAACGATACCGGTTGCAAGGGCGGTCGGGACTTCCGACCAGTCAACCGGAACCGGGGCAGCACCAAGGCCCTCGACCGCGGTCAGATAAACCGGGGACGGAATGGCGCGGATTTTGACACCAGCCAGATCAGCAGGCGTCTTGACGGCCATATTGGCGGTCAGCTGACGGGTGCCGAAATAGAACGCATACAGGACGCGCATGCCGGTATTGTCGATCAGACCCTGATTAAGTTCGGCCATGATCGGGGAATTGATGTCGACAACCTTCATCAGGTGATCATAGTCGCGATACAGATACGGGGTGTCGAGCACACCGAAATCTTCGTAAAGCGAGCTCAGCGCACCAGCGGTATTGTGCGAAAGCGCGATGGAACCCATCGAAACGCCTTCGGCCAGTTCCTGAATCTTGCCAAGCTGGGAGGACGGGTAAACATCGATCTTGACCGCGCCATTGGTGTTCTTGGCGACTTCTTCGGCCAGCCAGTCTGCCTGCATGCCAACAACGCTGGTCGGCGAGTTCATGTGGCCGTAATTCAGTTCATATTCCTGTGCCTGCGCGCCGTGTGCGATCACGGCAAACGAAGCTGCCGCTGCAAAGGTGGTCGCGAGCTGGCGAAACTTTTTATGCATAGCCATGGTTTCCTCCCATGATGGTTTATGAGCGTTTTGACGGCAGAACGCACCTTTGAAAGATATGTTCGTACCTTATCTGTTTTCCGGTCGGGATTGTTATATCTTTTCCCTTGAATGGACGCAGAATACGTGAAACATTTTGCCTCATCAAACATCATAAAATGATGTGTTTTGATGTTTTTTGAGGATCAGATGCCTAAAACGACCGGCCCCATCATCAAGGATATCGCCGAGCTTTCCGGGGTTTCACCGGCAACGGTTGACCGCGTTTTGAACAAACGTCCGGGCGTGCGTGAACGCACGGCAAAGCGGGTTTTGCAAGCGGCAAGCGAGCTTGGCTATCTGCCCGAAACCGATATGGCCGAAGCGTTTCGGCCCAAACCGATGCGGGTCGTGTTCCTGTTGCCATCGGGCACCAACCCGTATTTGCAGTTGCTTGGTGATCGCATCAAAACTGCGGCCGAGGCCATCACGGGCTATAACATCCGCGCGCGGTGCTTTTTCATCGACAGTTTCAATCCGCAACTTCTGTCCGAGGCGCTTCGTCAGCATGGCGAAAAGGCCGATGGCATTGCCTTTATGGCGATTGATCATCCGCTGGTGCGTGAAACCGTGTCCGAACTTCAGAATGCCGGAAAGCATATGATTACGGTGGTGTCCGATATTTCCGGTGTGCCCCATGCCGCCTATGTCGGGCTTGATAACCGTGCGGTTGGCCGGACGGCGGGATATTTGCTGGGCCGGTTCAAGGGCAGTCGCAGCGGGCGGGTGGCAATGATTGCGGCCAGCCGCACCTATCGCGCCCATGAAGAACGCGAAATGGGCTTCCTGAGCCTGATGGAAGAAGAATTTCCCGAACTGCGCGTGGTTGCAGCCCGCGAAGGTCATGATGATCGCAGCGAAAACTATCTGCACACCAAATCACTGCTCGAAGAATATCCCGATCTGATTGGCATCTATAACGTCGGCGGGGCATCGGACGGGGTGGCGCGCGCCTTGCGCGAAAGCGGTCGTGGACGCGACATCATCTTTATCGGCCATGGCCTGACACCCGATACCCGTCGTTTCCTGCTTGAAGACATCATGGATGTCGTCATCACCCAAAGCCCCGGCGTGATCGCGCATAATGTGCTGCGCATCTTTGAAAATCTGCGCGCCGGTGGTCAGGTCGACAAGGACCTGGCCAAACTGACCATGGAAGTGGTGGTCAAAGAGAATTTGCCGTAACTCTGCATGGTGCGTGGGTAAACCAGCCCTTCATAACTGCACTGTGCGGCGGACCACCCTGCCAGGACATCACAGCTTTCATGCCCGGATCATTGAACGGTAAGGCGACATAGGATGGTGTTGCTTTGTTCAAGGTCCGGTCCCCAGATCAGCCGTGCATTTGCATCCCATCTTATCCTGTCGTAACCGTCCTTGGGACGCACGGCGCGCTCGGAATACTCAACGGCTTGCGGCCAGGAAGACGCATCAAAACCGGCCTGATCCCAACCTGCCGGTTCGGGTGTGATTGTGAAACCGCAGGGGCCAATACCCGCAACCGGGTTGCGTTCGCGGGCACAGGATTTATCAAGCGGGGCGGTGTGAATGACCCGGCATTGCCAATCCGCATTGCTTGCCGCGACGGTCTTGCCTACACGGTCCCTGATCTGGACAATCACGCCGCCATCACCCATTTGCTGACGCCGTGTGCCGATATACTCCAGCCCTGTATCATCCTGTTTGAAATCCTTGGCGACCAAACCGATCACAAAGGGGCGTTCGGCCTCAAACGCAAAGCTTTCGGCATTAAAGGATCGCTCGGTCGTGATGGGAACACTGTCCTCTGCGACCTGAACGCCATTGATGCGCATTTCAAACCAGTTATCCGCCCAGACATCGGCCCGGAATGTTTCGGCCGCAAGCGGACTCGCCGAAAAGCACAGAAAAGCAACGGTAGTGACAAGGCGTTTCATTGCGAAAATCCCAATCCCAAATGGTGCATCTTTGATAGCTCCCACGCCTTTAGCTCCTTTCGGTTTCAGTGTGCCGTCATCGGAGCTTGGCCTAAAAGCGCAGTTTAGTCAGCTTATTCGCAGAAGGCGTGAGTCTGTCTGTGGCCATCAACTATGTAGTCATCGCCTGACTTGGTAGCGGTTAGTGTATGTACGCAAGAATCTGAATACGGTACCAATGTCGTCGTCGTGGGACCGGAAATAGGAACCATGCCGCCTGTGGTTATGTTCCATTGGTATGCGCGTCGGTCGTCTCCAAGTTCGATCACGTTTATTGGGGGCCCATAGTCAAGAATTGGCTCCTGGATCGACTGTCCAATGTAGCCTTTCATGATCTGCCCTGTGCAGCTGGCCAGCACTAGGAAAGTAAAGATCGCTAAACGCCTCATTATATTCCCCCAAATATCTACTGAGTGCATAAGGGATACTCTCATATTTGAACGGGTTTCGCGAGGATGCGCAGTTTCCTGCGAGGGTGCAATTTATCGAGGATAGGAAATTAATCCTTTACAATGAGAACAAAAGGGGATTATAACTTGCAAAGCAACACCGGAACTGCATCCAGAAATAGGGTTTTCTCCATCTGCTCATAGGCGGCGGGGTGGCCTGAAATATGCAACGGCTGTGGCACCGTTGCCGGAATTGGGCGGCATGGCCGTCTTTGGGGAAATCACAAACCAGCATCATCGTAACGATGCGCACCTATGTGCGTGCGATGGGTTCAGCTTGGCTTTTTGGCGGGTGAAATGGCTGGTTGGTGCCCCATCCCAGGGGATTGCATGGTCGGCGTTGCGATGAGAATCCAGCCAGCAGGAGGGCGACGTGACCGAACAACGACTTTTTCCAAAACCCCTGTCAGAGCGTGAAATTACGCCCTTTGCCAGTGCGCGTCAGGCATGGTTCTGGTTCGTGCGATGTCAGACCGCGCGGATCGAGGGCGCACGCGTGATCGCCGATGCGGGCGAGGTGGTGCGCCCGTGCGATCCCGATGATGTCTATAACGCGGTGATGCGGCTGAAACAGGCCGGCACGTTGACCGACCGGCATTTGCAGGTTCTTGAATATTTCGGGCTGGTGGAACGCGAACCCGATCCCCGTGATCCGCGTGAAAAAGGTAAGGACAGCCTGTGGCGGCAGGCCATGGAGGCGCTTGAAAATGTCCTGATCACACGCGGGATTGTCACGCGCCGCCGAGATGAGGATTTCCACCATGACGAGGTCATGATCAAACTGCGCGGGGATTTGTCGCCATGCGGAATCTGAGTTTTGAAAATCTGTGTTCTGTCGCGCCGGGCAGGGTAGGTAACGACGGCAGTTATCATGCCATCCCGAACGCGGATGCCAGCAACGATACGTCGCTTGATCAATGGATCAGCCAGTCGACATCGGCGCGCGAGGTATCGGTTCTGGTGGTCTTTGCCGATGCCCCGGAAAAGCGGTTATTGCGGTTTCTTAAACCCGGATTTCGCCATTGCTTTGTGCTGGTGTCGGGATTGCGGGCCGGGGAATGGATTTGCCTTGATCCGCAAAGCCACCGGGTGCGCTGTGAAAGCTGGGCCTATTCGCCGATCTTTGATCCGGCGGCCTATTACCGGTCAATCGGCCATCATTGCATCTGGGCCCATTACCCGCACATGGTCACGCGCAAGGCCCGGTTTGGCCCGATGAGCTGTGTCGAACTGGTTAAACGATTGCTGGGTATTTCGGCCTTTTGGATCATCACCCCCTGGCAGCTTTATCGTCATATGTACGCGCAAAGCCAAACGGGCAGGGACCGGACGACTGAAAACGGCCATGTTTATTTTCTGAAAAATGTTCTTGATTTGTTCTTTTTGTGATGCTATAAGAGGCAAATCAACGCGATAATTGCGCCCGCAGGGTTCCGACCCTTGCGGGCGTTTTTGCGTTTGGCCTTGAGCTTGTGGATCGCGTTTCCCGTCTTCGCGGGAATGACGTTCGTTCCTTGTAGCTGTTTTGGGCACCGTCATCCCCGCGAAGGCGGGGGGCTCGTGCAACGTGCTCTTCCGCAACCATCACCAAACTTCACAACCCGGAGACCGCGATGGGAAGCCTGTTTTCAACGCCAAAGCCGGTCATGGTCAGCAATCCGGTTACGACCGCAACCACCACCAACGATGCGGCTGCGGAGACGCCAACCGGCACGGAAACCGCAACCGGCAATGCCCGCAAGGGAGCCCTTGAACGTCGGCGTTATGGCCGGTCCAGCCTGATCACCACAAGCTTTCGCGGCTTGCTGAATGACCGCATCACCGGGCTTGGCGGTGGCAAAAACCTTTTGGGGGAATAGGCATGGCAAAACCGGCAAAACAGATGACCCATGGTGCCGCCGGACAGGAGCCGCAAAAGCCCAGCGCCAGCGCCAGGGACAATAACACCAACACCAGTATTGCCCAGCTGCGCAGCCGCTATCAAAAGGCGGTGGGCCGTCGGCGCAACTGGCTGGCCCATTGGCAGGAATGTTATGAATTTGCCCTGCCTCAACGCAATGGTGCCGCCCGGCAAACCAGCGGGGGCAAGCGCCTTGACCGGGTGTTTGACGCAACCGCACCTGATGCGGTCGAACAGCTTGCCGCAAGTCTGATGGCCGAAATTACCCCGCCTGCGGGTGGCTGGTTTGATCTTGAACCGGGCGGCAATGTTGCGTCCGATGATCGCGAGGTTCTGACAGAACAGCTTGGCCGTGCGGTGCGCATTCTTCAGGGGCATTTTGACCGGTCGAACTTTGCAGTCGAGATGCATCAGGCCTTTCTTGATCTGGTCACGGCTGGCACCGCATGCCTGCGTCTTGAAAAGGCCGGTCTGCAAAACCCGTCGGCCTTTCGATTTAGTGCTGTTCCGCTGCGTGATCTGGCCTTTGAAGAACGATCTGATGGCAAGATGGACGCGGTGTTTCGCAAGCTGATGCTGACCCGTGATGACATCATGTCGAACTGGCCCGGTGCCGGGAAGCTGCCCGAATTCGGGGCAGGCAATGATGAGGAAGATCATCAGAAACGCTTTGCCGTGATCGAAGCGGTTATACCGGCCACCAGCGGGCAATCGGGATATGAGATTTGCGTCTTTCGCGAGGAAGGCGGGGCATCACAGGATGATCTGATTTATCGCGGGCAGTTTGATGTGTCGCCCTATATCGCCTTTCGCTGGATGAAGGCCCCGGGCGAGATTTATGGAAGGTCGCCTGTGATGAAGGCGCTGCCTGATATCAAAACCGCGAACAAGGTGGTCGAGCTGGTGCTTAAAAACGCCTCCATCGCGGTGACCGGCATCTGGCAGGCCGATGATGACGGGGTGCTGAACCCGGCCACCATTCGACTTGTACCGGGCAGCATCATTCCCAAGGCGGTGGGATCAGCCGGGCTCAAGCCGCTTGATGCGCCAGGCCGGTTTGATGTGTCCGATCTTGTGTTGTCTGACCTGCGCGACCGTATTCGCCGTTGTCTTCTGGCCGACCGGCTGGGGCAGGTTGATCAACCGGGCATGACCGCGACCGAGGTGCTTGAACGTGCATCGGAAAATGCGCGGTTGCTGGGTGCGACCTATGGCCGGTTGCAGGCGGAATTGCTTTATCCGCTGATCCGCCGGGCGCTTCATATTCTGAGCCGGACCGGGGAACTTCCCGACATTCCGATTGACGGGGATGTTGTGGTTTTGCGCCATTCCGCGCCGCTGGCGCAATTGCCAAGACGGGTACAGGCCGGACAGGCGCTTGACTGGCTTTCACGCATCTCAACCCTTGGCCCCGATGCGATAGGCGAGGTCGACTTGCCGGTCATGGTGCGCTGGCTTGCCGATCAGTTCGGGGTGCCGGACCATCTTTTGAAACCGGCCTTGACGACCATCACGGCGGAGGAACTGGCATGAACACCGAAAACGGTTGGGACTGGTTCGAACCGCAAGAGTCTCCAAATCCGGGCGCGGAAAAGGATCACTGGCAGGCCTGCTTTGACAGTCCCGCCGGGCAACAGGTTCTGGATGATCTTGAAGCCCATATTCTGCACAGCGCCCTTGGCCCGGATGCAAGTCCGGGGGCGATCTGGATGCGCGAAGGGCAACGCGCACTGGTGCTTTTGATCAGGCGGCTTGCAACATCAAACAACACTGTGGAGGAGACAGATGACTGACATCATCGCGGATAATGAAACACCGCCAAATGACAGCCTGTCGGGCGGTAGTGTCGAACCACAAATTGAAACTGAAATTCCTGATCCGGGCCCCGCTGATGCGGGGCTTTTGTCTGGGGGCTTGCCGGATAATCAGGGTGATGAGCATGACGGGAATAACGCCGATATGCTCAATGTGCCTGCCAGTGCTGATGACTATGCGATTTCGGTTGATGATGCGCTTGGCGGTATGGATCCCGATCTGAACAAGCGCCTGCATGAAGCGGGATTTAACAATGCGCAGGCCCAGCTTGTTTATGATCTCGCCGGGGAAATTCTGGGTCCGATGATGGCCGATATGGATCAGGCCGCCAAACGGGCATCGGACCGGGCGGCCCTGATGACTGAATTTGGTGGCAAGGACGCATGGCAGGCCCTGGCACCGCGGATCGAACAATGGGGGCGGGCCAATCTGCCCGATGCGGCCTTTGAAACACTTTGTCAGACCAGGGACGGGGTGATGGCGCTCCATCGTTTGATGACGCAGGCAGGCGAGATCACATTGGGTCGTACGAATGATGCCGATGGCAGTGGCGATTTGCGCGCCGATATCCGGGCCAAAATGAATGATCCGCGCTATTGGCGTGATCGCGATCCGGCCCTGATTGCCGAGGTGCAGGCGGGCTTTGCGCGCCTGCGTGGCGATTAGGACAACCGCATTTTCCAACAGATACGTGTAACGGGGGCCACAGGAACGGGCACCAGGGGCCGATGGCTTTGGTGACGGGCTTTTGATGCCCGGATTTCATTTCTTCAAAGGGGGCGAATAGCGATGAGCGATACCATTGATCAAAGCTTTATTGATCATTTTCAGGCCGATGTGCATCAGGCCTATCAGCGCATGGGATCAAAATTGCGCAACACGGTCCGGGTGAAAAATTCGATCAAGGGCGCGACCACGGTTTTCCAGAAAGTCGGCAAGGGCACGGCAATGACCAAGGCGCGCCACGGCAAGGTACCGGTGATGAATGTCGATCATGAAGCGGTGCGGTGTGATCTGCGCGATTACTATGCCGGGGACTGGGTTGATGCGCTTGATGAACTTAAAATCAACCATGACGAAAAGATGGTTCTGGCCAATGCCGGGGCCTATGCGCTGGGCCGCAAGACCGACGAGCTGATCATCAATGCACTGGTGCAGGGCGATGATATCGTGCCCGATAATGCCGAGGGCATGACGCTTGAAAAAGTCATGATGGCGTTCGAGGGACTGGGCGAACGCGATGTTCCCGATGACGGGCAGCGCTATGCGATTGTCGGCTGGAAACAATGGTCGGAACTGTTGCAGATCAACGAATTTTCCAATGCAGATTATATCGGTGATGATGATCTGCCCTGGAAGGGCACACAGGCCAAACGATGGTTGGGAACGCTCTGGATGCCCCATTCGGGGCTTCCGGTGGCGGCGGGCATCCGGTCCTGTTTCTGGTATCACCGCACCGCCATCGGTCACGCGATTGGCTCGGACGTTCAATCCGATATCACCTGGCATGGCGATCATGCGGCGCATTTCGTGAACAACTCGATGTCACAGGGCGCTGCCCTGATTGACGGCGATGGGGTGACCTGTTTGCAGGCGCAGGAATAAGGACGAAGTCTTGCTCAACACGCTGCTCGAGGTTCCCGCCTGCGCGGGAATGACGTTCGTTCCACGCACGTGTTTTACCCATCGTCATCCCCGCGCAGGCGGGGATGACGACCGGCAGGCTCAAATCTCTGACAAAGACAACCACAGGAGCCCATAGATGGCAGAAGGTTTCAAAGCCAGAAACCTCAGTGTTCTGGCCTATGCCAACGGCTTTACGCTTTGGCATTACATCACCCCGGATGTCGCCGCCGACGTTGATACATCGGGCTATTTTGCCGATGCGCGCGACATGCTGCGCGTCGGTGATTTCATCATCGCCAACACCAACCGCGACGCCACCCTGTCTGGCGGCCTTTTCGTGGTCGCAAGCTCGGGTGCTGCGGGCGTTGATGTCCGCGACATGACGGCAATTGGCACGGCCAATACCGACTAAGCGCGCATCTCTTTTATTTCCTCCCTCACCCTCGGCCCCGGTAGCACTGCTGCCGGGGTTTTCTTTTCCCAACCAAGGAGACTGCCCATGCAGGGGAATACTGCTGTCGAATGTGAAATCCTCAATGTCATTCAGGGGGCTGGCATCTGGCCTGATTGCGATGACAAAACCCAGCTGCTTCAGGCGATCAACACCCTGATTTCCGGTGGCGGTAACACCGTTATCATCGGCAGCGAAATCGGCTCGGTTTCGGCATTTGCGATGCCGACCGCCCCGGAAGGCTGGCTGGTCTGTGATGGCGCTGCCATCTCGCGCACGGAATATGCTGATCTGTTTGCTGCGATTGGCACGCTTTGGGGCCATGGTGATCAGGTTTCGACGTTCAACCTTCCTGATCTACGCGGCGAGTTTGTTCGCGGCTTTGATGATGGTCGCGGCGTGGATGCGGGGCGTGTGTTCGGCTCCTGGCAAAAGCCAAGCATTGCTGGTTTTGATACGGGTAATGACTCAGTTTGGAGCGTTACCACTACTCTCACCTCTGGTGATGTTGCGGGTGCCCTCGGTTACGAGGCATATGACTCAAGCAACTACTTGGATGGAGGACTTGCAGGTGCTCCGGGACAATCCATCACAGCCTTGCCGGGCGTCTCGGGAGATCAGGGTTATTCCGGTGCAGTTCGCCCGCGCAACGTCGCAATGACTTATGCAATCAAGGCGTTCTATCCCACTGTTTCAGCTCAGTAAGTCTTTCTGAAACCAGACATCTTTCCCCCGGCAGGCATCGCTTGCCGGGGTTTTCGTTATCGACCAGTACATAAGAGTGACGAATGACAACTAACGAACAAATGAACCTCTGTGCCGCAATCGCAAACTTTGCTGCATCATGCACGACAAGCCAATGCCGTTTGGTCGAGCTCAACGGTATGTTGGTACTCCGTCGTTTTGGTGGTCGTAAAATTGTGATCAATGGTGGGCTATGCGATATCCCAGTGGAAGGGGTTTCTATCGCTGCGACATCAACCCAAGCAAACAACCTGTATTACGTCTATGCAGCGGTAATCAATGGGGAATTGGTGCTGGAATGGTCATCAGTCGGCCATACGCAGAGCGAAGTCACAGGTATCGAAATCAAACTTGGCGATGAAACCAGAACCTTGGTAGGCATGGTATATGTGCTGCAAAACGATGCATGGCCTGCAGCTCCAGAACTTGTGGCAAGCTGGTATAATCGTCAGCCGATTGCCAAAAACTCTTCCACTGGTGCTGTTTCTGTTTCGTCAACATCCTTCCAGATCGTTACCACTACAGCAAACTCAATTGGCTTCCTGTGCTGGGCTGATGATGCTGTAAGTTTGAGTGCTGCTGGTTATGCCGATTGCTCGAATGGATCGGCAGCTATGGTGGCAATTGATGGATCACCAATCGGAGCTTATGCCAGCGGAGTTCAGCCGCAGGCTTCTCTTGCGCCAACTTATGCCGGCCTTCTAACCGAAGGCTACCATCTTGCCGGGATTGCAATGCGATCACCAAATGGCGGAACAAGTAGTGGCGTAATCGGCTTTGATATGACGGTTTCGGGTCATCCCTAACCCTGATTCTATCCCAGTGTTTCAGCTCAATAAGTCTTTCTGAAATAAGACATATTTCCCCCGGCAGGCACCGCTTGCCGGGGTTCTTTTTGCCCCGCAATTGGAGAATTCAAATGCAGTGTTTGAGCCCGGTTGAAAGCGAAGTCCTGAATGTTGTTCTGGCAGCAGACATCGTTCCGGATCGCATGGACGATACCCAGCTTTTGCAAGCGCTTCAGGTCATGTTTGGTGGTGGTAGCTCCTCCGGTTCGGTGCCCGTCGCGACCGTGCTGCCCTTTGCCGGTTCGGTGGCCCCGGAAGGCTTCCTGATTTGTGATGGCGCGGAAGTGCCCGCAAGCGAGTTTGCCGATCTGTTTGCAGCCATTGGCACCACCTATGGCGATGGCCAGTCAGCCGGTGGTTTCAAACTGCCGGATCTGCGCGGTCGTATTCCGGTCGGTGCCGGTCAGGGCGACGGCCTGACAGATCGTGTCATTGGTGCGGTCGATGGTGCTGAAGCCCATCAGTTGACCGTTGATGAGATGCCTTCGCATGATCACAAGTACGGCGCAATGCACCAAAACTATTACGGTATGAATGCGTATACCTACGCTGGGGTTAGCCCCTCTGCGCAAGTTCAATACGGCGTTTCGCCAACCGGCGGCGATCAGCCGCATAACAATATGCAGCCATTCCTGGTGGTGAATTACATCATCAAGGTCTGATCTGATCTGGACGGGGCCCGGTTTTCCGGGCCCCGTTTCAGTTCTGGCTGTTTACGGCCTCGGCCTTTTGGGCGCGGTATTTGCTGAGTTCAACAATGGCGCGGCTGCGCTGTTCATAGGAAACTTCCGGTTCGATGGTTTCGCGCCATTCGCGGGCATCGGGATGACCACCATCCTCGGCGATGGCAAGATAAAGCCATGCGCGTTCAAGATCGCCCGGGACATGTTCGCCGTAATAATACATCCGTCCCATGGCGGCATAGCCGTCGATATTGCCGTTTTCCACGGCCTTTTGATACCAGGGCACGGCCTTTGCCGGTTCTTCGGGACCGCCAATGCCATATTCAAGAAAATGGCCGTAATAATAGGGGGCATCCGGATCACCATTTTCGGCGGCAAGCCCCATCCAGTGGCGGGCAAGGACCGGATCAGGTGCGATATCGCCGCCCCCGGACTGATAGACCGCTGCCAGATTGTATTGCGCCCCGGCATTGCCGCCAATGGCGGCCTTTTGATACCATTCAATCGCCCGGGTCAGGTTGACCTCGACCCCGGTGCCATGCAAATAGCAATCGGCGATATTGACCATGGCAATCACTTCACCAAGTTCGGCAGCATGGCGGAAATGATAGGCCGCCTCGGTTGCATCCTGCGGAACACCCAGACCATCACGATACAGCACACCCAGCAAATTGAACGCGGCCGCATGTCCCAGTACCGCGGCCTCGCGCCCGATCCTGAAAGCATCTTCATAGCTTTGTGCGCGGCCGTTTCCGTAAAAGGCATCATAGGCCGCGCCATAGAGTTCGTCCGCCTTGGCATCGTCCGGAGAGACGGATGGCGGAGGCGCCGGTGTTGGTGTCGGTGTCGGTGTCGGTGTCGGTGTTGGAGCCGGAACTGTTTGCGATGACGATGTTTGGGGGACGTCGGCGGTGTCCGCAGGCTGGGCGGTTGTGGTTCCCGGGGCCGTTTCAGATGATGGTGCCGACGACCCTGTTGCCGGGATCGGCCTTGAGGAAAATACCTGCGTCAGATTGCCGTTTTCATCGCGCATCTTGTTGGTAAAGGCACAGGGCTGTGAGGCGGGATAAAGCCTGAAAAGCGGATCATTTTCGAGAAAGTCGATGGCTTCCTGATAGCCCTGCCTTGCTGCGCAATTATACCAAGCTTCGGCCACTTCCATATTGCCCGGATCAAACAGGGTCGGCTCGAAATTCCGGCCCAGTTTGAACTGGGCATCGGGATAGCCATCCATTGCTGCGGCCCACATGTCGGTATGGCCGCCCCAAACGGATGCCGTGGCCGTCGACGAACTCTCAGGTTTCGGATCGTCGGCGGTGTAACCCGCCCCGGTAAATTCGCATTCGCCGGTTTCGCTGATATCGAAATTGTAGGGCACATTTTGCAATTGTTCGATGGCGATGTCATCGCCCTGAAGGGCCGCACATTCGAACCAGCGGATGATCTGTTTGGCCTCGTATTCGTCGATCTCGCCGTCATCCTCGGCATAGTCATAAGACAGCATGATCGCATAAAGGCGCTGGGATGTGGCATCACCGGCATAGGCATCGCGCCGGACCGCATCAAGCGTTTCATCCGCACGTGAAGCCGACACGGGCAGCATAGCAGCAATCAGGGCGGCAAGGATCATTCCTGCAAACGGGACTGCAAACGGGGATCGGGACATGCGTGCTCCAGCAAAGGCGGCCATTCTTGCGGGCCGTTGGCTTTGGTCATCTTGGGCGACCGGTTGGCCTGATTTTGACAATAAATCAACCTGAACGGCAACTGAAATTAACCGGATAGAGAGGAGGAAAAGCACATGGCACTCAGTGACATAGCGCTTTGTGCGCGCGCGCAAGTGATGATCGGGGCCAGCCCGGTGTCATCCTTTGACGAAGACAGTGCCGAGGCCGAAATTGCCCGCCTTCTCTATCCGACCATCCGCGACGGCATGCTGGCAAGCTATCCCTGGCGATTTGCCGCGCGCGGGTGCTGGCTGGCGCGACTGGCAAATACCGATGATGCGCGCGATCCCGGTGATGGATCGCATCTTTTTGCCATGCCGCGCGATTTTATCCGCTTGCTGTCGCTTGAAAATGACGGCGGCAAGATCACCCGGTTCGAGCTGCGCGACCGGGCGGTGCTGTGTTCGGCGGATGCGGCCTGGCTTTCCTATGTCGCACGTCTGGCCGAGGGCAGTTTTCCGCCATGGTTTGATCTGGCGCTGATTGCGCGACTGGCAGCGGAATTCTGTCTGCCGCTGACCGAAAGCAGTGCGCGGGCGGAATATCTGTTCAAGCGGTCCGAGGATCAGTTTCGCGCCGCCCGCCTTGCCGATGCCCAGCAATCCACACCGCATGCGATTGACGATTTTTCCCTTATCTCGGCCCGGAATTGAGAGGCGGAGCCTCCGGCTCAATGGGCTCCCGCCTGCGCGGGAGCGACGGGTGACAGGGAAGCAGAAACACCAGCGTCATCCCCGCGCAGGCGGGGATCTTGGTCCGTAAGCTCATCAGATGCGATATCCAAACAAGGAGGCATTCATGGCCCGCAGGGTTCTTGAGAAAAATACCTTCTCGACCGGGGAACTGGCCCCGGAATTGTGGGGGCGGTCCGATCTGAATGCCTATGCCAACGGGGCGGCACGGCTGCGCAATGTGTTTATCGAGCCGTCCGGTGGCGTGCGCCGTCGTCCGGGCATTCGTCTGATTGACGGGTTGGACGGGGCGGTGCGCCTGATCCAGTTCGAGTTCAATACCGAGCAGACCTATATCCTGGCCTTTGGGGATATGAAGGCAACCGTGTTTGAAAACGGTGTTTCGACCCTGTGGTTTGAAACACCGTTCGGGGTCGAGCACCATGATCTTTTGAACTGGACGCAAAGTGCGGACACGCTTCTGGTCGTGCATCCCGATGCGCCGCCGGTACGGATCAGCCGGACTGCGACCGGGGGATGGCAGGTCACATCATGGGCATGGCGGGCAACCGGTCAACTGACCAGCCAGCCCTATTACAAATTCACCGATCCGGCCGCGACCCTGACGCCATCAGGGACCAGCGGGACGATTACGGTCACAGCCGATCTTGATCTGTTTGTTGCCAATCATGTCGGGACCCTGTGGCGGATTGCCGGGATCGAAGGCGAAATGACGGCTGTGTCGGGGCCAAGAACGGCGACCATGGTGCTTAAGGCATCCTTGCCAGATAGCAGTGCGACAACCGATTTTGCCGAGCAGGCCTTTTCGGCTGTGCGCGGCTGGCCGCGCAGTGTGACGTTTCATCAGGACCGCATGGTGATTGGCGGATCACGGGATTTGCCCAACCGGCTCTGGATGTCGCAATCAGGGGATTTGTTTAATTTCGAGCTGGGCGAAGGCCTTGATGACGAGGCGATTGAATTTGCCCTTTTGGCTGATCAGGTCAATGCGATTACGGGGGTTTTTGCCGGTCGCCATCTTCAGGTTTTTACCAGCGGATCGGAATGGATGGTGACGGGGGATCCGTTAACGCCCGCCAATATTCAGGTCACGCGCCAAACCCGGATTGGCAGTCAGAGTGACCGTACCGTGCCACTGGTCAATATTGACGGGGCGACGATCTTTGCCGGGCGCAGCGGGCGTGAAATTCGCGAATTCCTGTTTACCGATGTCGAGCAGGCCTATGGATCGGCCGATCTGGCATTATTGTCGCGCCATCTGGTCAATCGCCCGGTCGATCAGGCCTTTGACGCCGACCGGCGGCTTTTGCATGTGGTAATGCGTGACGGATCGCTTGCCACCCTGACCCTGTATCGGTCTGAAGCAATCACCGCCTGGTCGGCACAGAATGTAAAGGATTGTGATTTTACATCGGTCGCGGTGTCGGGCGGGGATGTCTATGTCAGTCTGCGCCGTGGCGAGCGCTATTATCTTGGCCTGTTTGACGAGGATTGCGGCTTTGACTTGCAGGTGTCGCAATCCCTTGGCGCGGGCGAGGAAGCGCGCCGTCACTGGGGCAGGCTTGAGGCACTTGATGGTCTGGTGGTTGCCGGTCTGGTGGTTAATGGTCTGGCTGATGGCATTGTGATCACGGATTTGGCGGTGGCGGGCGGGACCGTGACCCTGCCGCTTGAGACTGGTGCGGTATCGCAAATCGCCGTCGGTTTGCCGTTTACTCATGAAATCTTTGCCCTGCCACCGGCGGCATCGGATGGCAGTCGCCCGCATGGCGGCAATGCCGTGCGGCTGGTATCCCTGACCTTGCGATTGCAAAAAAGCGGGCAGCTTCGCGTCGATACCGGGCGCGGCATGCGCGATATTGCCCTTCCGGTCACAGGTGATGATGCAGACGGGCTTTATAGTGGCGATATCACCTTGCGAAGCCTTGGCTGGCGGCGCGGCAGTGGCGGTACGATTTCGGCGGGTTTATGGCGGATTGCCGGGGATTTTCCCCGGCCTTTTTTATTGCTGGGATGTGCATCGGAAATGGGGGTGAATGACTGATGGGCGGATTTACATCAATCGTGCCGTTGGCCGCATCGGCCTTGCAGACCGGACAGAAAATTCAGGCAAGTCAGGCCAGCGCACAAAGCCGGATTGCCGAGCTTGACGAAGCCCGCAAGGCCGAACTGGCCGATATCGACGCCAGACAAAAGCAACAGGACACCGAGCGCGAAGAGACCCTGCGCCGCCGTCAGGCAAGCTTGCGCGCCAAACAGGGGGCATCGGGTTTGATGGCCGGTGGCACCGGTTCGGCCAGTGCGGTTCTGGCCGGATATGAAAAAGCCGCCCTTGATGATCAGGCAACGGATCGTGCCGAGGCCACCCGCAAGCGCAACCAGATCAATGCCAGTGCCAGCTGGCGGGAAAAGTCGCTTTTGCGCACGGCACAGGATGACACGGCCGCACGGCTAAGCGCCTGGTTTGCGCGGCGTGACGGGTTCGGGGGATAAGGCAATGGGAACGGTTTTTACCAATCAGACCAGTGCATCACGCGCCTTTGTCGGTGATGGCGCGCGTGTCAGCTTTGGCTTTGATTTTGCGGTGTTTGACGACAGCGATATCAAGATCACCCTTGATGGTGTCACCCTTGATACCGGCTTTCACGTCGCACTGGCGCGCGGGGATGCGGTGGCGGGTGGCGTGGTGACATTTGAAACGCCCCCGGCAGACGGCAGCTTGATCGTCATTGCCCGGATGTTGCGGTTACGCCGGTTGAGTGACTATGACGCGATGTCAGTACCGCGCGGTGATGCGATTGACCGTGATCTTGATTTTATCACGGCGGCGATCGGTGATCTTGACGGCGCATTGGCAGCTACGCTGCGTCTTGATGCGGCAGATCGTGATCAGGCATCGGCGAAACTTCCAAGGATCGAAGCGGGCAGGGTCCTGATCTGGAATCCGGCTGGTGATGGTTTGGCCAACGGGCCGGACGGGGTGGAAATCGCCAAGGCGGCAAGTCACGCAAGCCTTGCACAGGATGCCGCCAACCGGGCAGAAGCCGCCGATGCGCGGTCGCAAACCGCGCTAAAATCATTTGTGCAAAGTGACGCCGGTGCGGTACTTGATCTTGATTTCCGTACTGCCAATGCCCTGGTGTGGGAAGATGAACGCCGCATGCCGGTGATTGATGCATCGACCAGCCGGATCATGGATATTCGTGAAACCGGATCACTTGTCAGGTTGTCAAATGGCGCACGCCTTAGCCTTCCGGATGCGTCACTTGCGCGTAATGGTGTGCGGTATCGGGTGTTTAATGGCGATGGCACCATGGTTGATATTTCGGCGGCCAGTGGCGATGTGATTGCGCCGGTCCATGGCGGGGCGGAAAACATCCTTTATCCGCTGCCAATCCGGGGCGATATGGTTGATCTGGTCTGTGATGGCGGGGGCACGGGAGGTGCTGGCGGTACTGGCGGGAATAGCGCCCGGTGGTTTGCCTGTCCGGTGCGTGAAAGCGGGCCTTTGGTCAAGCTGCTGCGCACCAATGCGCAAGGCATTCCGGCAGGGGGATCGTTCCTGATTGAATGGGATCAGGTGGTCGAAGACAGCCACAGCCTTTATGACAGCAGCAACCATGCGATCACCGGGCTTGCGCCGGGATTTTATCAGATCGATATCGGTGTCTGTTTCCCGATCACGAATGAGGCGGTGATGACCAGCCTGTTTGTCGAACGGTTTGACGGGACAAGCTGGAATTATCACCTCAGATCACGCGACATCACAGCAATCGGCAGCGGGGCGGAACATAGCCTGCGTCTTAGCGGTGTGGCACGGATTGATGCAACCCCTGCGACCGGTCTTCGGGTGCGGTTGCTTCATAGCGATGCCCAGACGCGCAATATCGGCGCCAGTGATTTGCTGACCTGGTTGCATCTGCACCGGATTGGCGGTTAGCGCAGCCGGTGCGTGCCGGACAAAATTCCCGATTTCATATCAAGGAGTGCATCCGATGGGATTGCGTTATCAGCCGCTTGCGGCCTCGATCAGGTTTGCGCGGGCCTCGTTCAAACTGATCCGGGGGGAGGATGGCTTGCTCGAAACCCTTGGCAATGATCAGCCCGGTTTTGATCATGACGCGCTTGGTCGGCGTCTGGGGCTTTTGATCGAGGCATCTGCGACCAATCTGCTGCGCTATTCCACTGATTTTTCAAACGCGCTTTGGGAAAAGAATGCCGGTGTAACGGTTGGGCCAAGTGCAATCATGGCCCCCGATGGCAGCAATAATGCCATGTTGCTTGATCTGCCCGGTGGCACAGATGGCATTTATCAGAATGTCGGATCGCTGGTCAGTGGCGAGACATACAGTTTTGCCATCTGGATGCGGGCGGTTTCGGGAACGGCTGCGATCACCCTTGGCGGCATTGACGGGCCATCGATGCATGCGATTTCATTGGGTGAAAACTGGCAACGGGTTTCAATCGCCGAACCGGCATCGGGGACGACCCGATATCCGAAAATCAGCACCGCAGTTTCGGGGATTCCTGCATCTGTCCTGATCTGGAATGCGCAGCTGGAAGCCGGGCCTGCGCCAACGTCAGACATCATCAGCAACGGCATCCCGGCCTCGCGTGCCGCCGAGGGCGTCACCCTTGATCCCGGCGACTGGTTTGCGCAAGGGGCCGGGACAATGGTGTTTGATTTGCAGACTGCGTCGGCATGGCGCGGCATCTGGCGGATCGTGCAGCTTTATTCCAGTAGTCTTGATGATGATCATCTTGATCTTGGCTATGACAGCGATGCCGGTCAGTTGCGCCTATCCTTGCGCCGCGATGGCGTGCCAATCGTCACCCAGTCACTTTATGGCGGGCTTTCGCCCGATACCCGCCATCGCATCGCACTGGGCTGGGAGGATGATGGTATCGCCGTCGCACTTGGCGGGGTGGTTTTGACATCACCTTCGGGCTTCGCCATGCCGCGTAATTTTTCCAATATCGTGCTGGGATCATATGGTGGAACCGACAAGCATATGAACGGCCATCTGCGCAATCTGGCCTATTGGCCGGAACGGCTTTCGGATGCGCGGTTGGCTGGGCTTTCGGTGGTTTGAGGATAGCGAATGACTGAGGCAGAAAAGAGCGATCCAATCGCGAGTTTGCGCGCGGAAATCCTGCGCGATTTGCCCGGTGATATCAAACGGGTGCGCAATGCTTATCGCAGGGCTGCACAGCAAGCAGCGCTTCTTCGCGATGCCAAGGACTTTAATGCGCATCAGGCAGCGTGCAAGACCGCACTCGGGCATCTTGATAGCCTGATCAAGCTGCTGCGCTGGGCATCTGGTGGGGGAGGTGCGGCCGAGAATGGCAAGGCGATGGGGGATGAGGATGTGGATATTGAGAAGTTGATTAAAGAGGCGCGGGAGGCGTTGGGGGAGGGGGAGTTGAAGGATACTTACCAATAGTTAGCACTTAAAATAGGTTTTTTATCCGAGCAAGATTCGATCAATTCTGCAACAGTAGGAAACCGTTGAGGGTGTTTCTAATGAGTGAAATGAAAAACAGAGATGCAGAAATAGGGTCGGATCATGACCAAGTTAAAGTTATTCTGGAAGCCGATATCAAAGCATTTGTTTTGGAAAATCTTCCATATGATCGCGCTAAAACAGCCACAGTTGCCGAATTAGAGGCCAAGAGTGCCGGAGAACTGTTGGGCTATTATATAAATTGGCTTCAAAGGCTGGTGCCTAACATCCCAAGGCGGGTGCATCTATCATCATCTTTGCTGCTTAATCCTTTGTTCTTAGAATACAAAGATGCATTCGCAAAGATTAGAAGCCTGATTGAAACAGGTGGTTCGTTGGAGCCGTATCTTAGTCGGGCTGTAAATTATGGTTACTATCGTCACAAGAAGCTCACAGGGCGTCGGCATTTGGATTTGCTGTTAAGCGAGTGCGGAGTCCATCATTTGCATTTGGACAAAAAGCCTAACCCGGAAGGCAAAGGCTTTGGTTCCGATCATCTTCTTTTCGGTATTTTCAGGCAAAGTGATGCCTATCTGATTGATATCTTGCCACATAGCCAAGACGGTTTATGGGCTGATAGTAGTTTGTTCAGAACAATAGTCGACAACTGGCCAAACCATAATTTGCTGGTTCGACCCCAGAGCGTTCAAGAAGAAGAGTTGCGAGAGCACAATGCCACAGAACATCTGACTCAGAGGGGTAAGGGTACTAACTCATCAATATCAATTGATGGTCAGACATTTTTTGGAACAGGAGCGATGTCAGCGGTAGGATTGTCTCTACATTTATCTAATATGTATCAAAAGCTTATTTGGCCTGCGCTGTTTAGTTTTTACCACAGATGGTTAAATGATAGAGAGCAGATGTGCACAGAGCTTCTGGCTCAGGGAGTTTGTTTGTCTTCGTCGTCAAACCCAAGATTCCATATTGATCCAGATGGAAGGTTCGGCGTTTTTGAGCATTCTCAGAAAGTATTTATGTGTTTGGGAAACTTGGCACTTTTGTTGAACTGATTTGGAACGTAAAGGGTGGGAAATATGTACCGTCTGGCCGACCAGCATATCTAAGACGGGGTGATTTGAACTCGCGCGATGTGATATCGCAATTGCGGAGATAGCAGGTACCAATATATAATACATATTGGTACCACGGAGGTCAGTCATGGCGCGCAACACATCAGTTTCTTTGGGTGAGCATTTTACCGGTTTTATTGACGGACAGGTCAAGTCGGGGCGTTACGGCTCTGCCAGTGATGTTGTGCGGGCGGGATTGCGGCTTTTGGAAGAGCATGAGGCGAAAGTTAAAGCCCTTCAGGAAGCCTTGATCGAGGGTGAACAATCCGGGCCTGCCAAACCGTTTGACGGTGATGCTTTTCTGGCCCGGATGAAGGCCGAGCATGGCGGTTAATGCGCGATATCGCCTTACACCGCGGGCGGAGGCCGATCTTGAAGACATCTGGCGTTACACGCATCGACGCTGGTCGGTGACGCAGGCCGACAAATATATCCGCGATTTTTTAAAGGTCTTTTCTGAACTGGCTGCATCAAAGCGCACCGGGCAGAAATGCGATGTGCGTGACGGATATTTCAAAGTCCCGGTTGGGGCACATGTGATTTATTACCGGCAGGCAAGTGATGCGATTGAGGTTGTCCGTGTCCTGCATGGCCGGATGGATGTGAACCGGCATCTTTGATCTTTTATCGCTGGTCAGCTTTGTCCGGGAATATCAGATATTGCTGCCTCAGAGCGCCAAGATCACCAACATCACCAACGTTATCAACATCACCGCCTGTCGAACGGGCGGCATGGTTGGTCATGTCTGTTTCGCAAGGCGCCAGATGGACGTCTAGATTCATAATGCCGACAGGAGAGCGGGATGATGCCAAGTCTTCAAACTGCCTGCTTCGCTGAATTCGTGTGGATCTGGGATCAGATGCTGGGTTTGAGCCTGCCGCGGCATCATCGCCGGATGGCGGATTGGCTTGAGGAATGCTGGCGGTCCGGGCGGCGCGAGATGTTGTTGATGGCGTTTCGTAATTCCGGGAAATCAACGCTTGTCGGGCTGTTTTGTGCCTGGCTGCTCTATCGTGATGCCAATCTGCGTATTCTTGTTCTGGCGGCTGATCTTGATCTTGCGAAAAAGATGGTGCGCAACGTCAAACGCGTGATTGAACGCCATCCCCTGATGACAGGTCACGTGCCCGAACGTTTGATCGACTGGGGGAGCGAGCGTTTTACGGTGGCCCGAAGGGCCGTTTTGCGCGATCCATCGATGCAGGCGGTCGGTATTGGCGGTAATATTACGGGCTCAAGGGCCGATATCGTGATTTGTGATGATGTCGAGGTCCCGAAAAACAGCGATACCGCGCATAAGCGCGCCGAGCTTCGCGAGAAGCTTTCCGAGATTTCCTATGTCCTGTCGCCGGGCGGCGCACAGCTTTATGTCGGCACACCGCATAGTTACTATTCGATCTATGCCGATGAAGTCCGGCCGGAAACCGGCGAGGTCGCGCCGTTCTTAAACGATTTCTCACGTTTTGTGCTGCCCATCGTCAATAGACATGGATCGTCAAACTGGCCCGAACGATTTGATGACAAGGCGATTGAAGCGATCCGGGCCAGAACGCCCGCGCATAAATTTCAAAGCCAGATGATGCTTGAAATGGTTGCGCCTGTGGCCGGGCCGTTTGACCCGGCGCGCCTGCATCATTACGACGCGGAAACCGATATTGAATATGGCAATGGCCAGATGCGGCTGTCGATTGCCGGGCGCACCATGGTCGCAAGTGCCTGCCATTTTGATCCGAGCTTTGGCGGGCTGCGCGGTGACGGGGCGGTGGTGGCGTGTGTTTATATCTGTGATCAGGGTGAATACTGGCTGCATGATATCGCCTGGTTGCGGGCAACCAACCCGCTTGAAGGCGGGCAAAGCGGTGAAACGCCCTGGCGCGATGAGGCAAGCCAGCTTTGTGCGCAGGTCGCGGCATTTGTCGCGCGCCATCATTTGCCATCACTGCGGGTCGAGACCAATGGCATCGGGCGGTTTTTGCCCAATATCCTGCGGCGCGAGCTTAAATCAATCGGATGGGCGGCAAGCGTCGTAGAACATTATGAAGCCACCAACAAGACCACCCGGATCGAGGATGCCTTTGGCGCGGTAATGGGGGCAAGATTGCTTCATATCGGGCAAGCGGTGATCAAAACACCGTTTCTGCGCCAGCTTCGCGAATGGCACCCCGATGGCAGCGGGCATGATGACGGGCTTGATGCGGTGGCCGGATGCATTCTGGCCGAGCCGGTGCGCCTTCCACGGGTCGATTTGCCACTTTATCGGGCCGACTGGCGGGGAAATGGCGGTGTTTTTCGCGCCGAGAACCATTTCAATCCATGAAAAGCAGGCCGGAAACCTGAGCGAGAGGAAAAACTTTTCTCACAATGCCAAATGGTTAGCGGGCTTGCGTATCACAAATGTGAAATATTCATGGAATTTTCAGCTTTTATCCCTACGTTTATTATATGAAAGAATAGTATTGCAATTTTAATCCTATACCAAAGGGCGGTTTAAGCCGACACAAGACACGTTGATTGCAGGAAACGGCCAGATCGATTTTTTGATCAATTTAGCAGTTCAGGACACCAAGACGCCCCTGTGGGCGCACCTGACTGTCAGGAGGCCTGACCATGTGGAAAACATTGAGCTTGATGGCTGTAATGGCAGCTGCCGTTGCAGTGACAATCCCCGAAGCCTCGGCTTCTCCGGTGTGCGGTGACCGTAGCAAGGTTATCGACAGTCTGAGTGCCAAATATTCCGAAGAACCGGTTGCGGTTGGCGTGACGTCCAATGGTGGCGTGATCGAGGTGCTCAAGGCACCCGACGGGCAGACCTGGACGATCCTGTTTACCTATCCGTCCGGGCCCAGCTGCCTTGTTGCATCTGGCGAAGCCTGGCAGGAACTGGAAGAAAAGATCAAGGGACCGGCTGCCTAGAAGGCATTGAATTGATGCCTCCTGAGCTTTGGTCACGGGCATGGGGCCTGCGCGCGGACTGATCTGTGCTGCACCCTTTGCCAACACAAGTTTTATGCCGCTCATCAAAACCGGGGGTGTTGCCCCGGTCACGATGACCTCCCTGAACTGACCCGCAAGCCTTCCGGTTTGCGGGTTTTTCTTTGACCAGATGACGAGGCCCCCCAATGAACGATCCAAGCCAGCCTGTGGATGTGATCTGGTGGATCACGGCGGTCGAAATCCCGGTGGTTGCCAGCCTGTTCTGGCTGCATTGGCGGATGCGCTCCGAGCTGCTTGGCCGGATCGAGGATCAGCGCATTCGCCATGATCGGGAAGCCGGTGATCTGCGCGCCGATCTTGCCGACTTCAAGCTTGATGTGGCGCGCAACTATGTCTCGATCCCGTATCTCAAGGATATTGAAAAACGCCTGACCGGTCATTTGCTCCGGATCGAGGCCAAACTTGACAGCCCGCGTAAAAAGGAACTGATCCATGACTGATCTTATGACCCGCCCGGTGACGGAACCGGAAACATTACCAGAAGCCGAAATTCTGGCCCGAACGCTGTATGGCGAGGCGCGCGGCGAAGAGCTTGCCGGGATCGAGGCGGTGGCATCCGTCATCCTCAACCGCGTGGCCTTTGCCAAAAAGCGCGGTCGATACTGGTGGGGCAATGACATCACATCGGTGTGCCTGAAACCGGGGCAGTTTTCCTGCTGGAACGCCAATGATCCCAACCGCAAGAAGCTTTTGGCGATCAATCCGCGCGACCCGGCCTATCGGCTGTGCAAGCGCATTGCCAAACGTGCAGTGACCGGCGAGCTTGCCGATCAGACCGACGGAGCGACGCATTATCACACCCACGCGGTTGATCCCTATTGGGCGCGCGGGCAGGTGCCGGTTGCCGAGATCGGAAATCACTTGTTCTACAAGAACATCGGCTAGTCCAATGGCCGCTCTTGCCGCCAAGACGGACTGCAAAGGAGCATTGGCTGCGCTTCCGGTGCTCACGTACTAAAACGTACGCTGCGCGCCGGTTCTCGCCAATGCTCCTTTTCGTCACGCCTTAACGACAATCCCGACCATCGGTTGGGCCTTTGACTTTGATGGAGAACATTGATGATCCCGGCACTTCTCGCCCAAATCGGCCTGCCGCTTTTGATCAAGGCGGTGGGTGCAGGGCTTGATCATATCGATAATCCGATCGCCAAAACGGCGGCCGAGGGCCTTAAGCAGGTTGAAGTTGCCGTCACCAAGGGCGACGTCACGCCCGCCCAAATCCTTGAGGCCAACCGCCACACCGAACGGATGGCCGAAATCGAACTGGCCCGCGATACCGAAACGCTTAAATCGGTCAATCGCACGATCCGCGCCGAGGTCGCCAGCGAAGACGCGTTCGTGCGGCGCTGGCGCCCCAGCTTCGGCTATGCGGTCGCACTCACCTGGATCATGACCATGGGCGCGATTGCCTATGCCATCATCCTGACACCACTTCAGGCCCCGGCGATCATCGCAGCACTGGTCAATACCAGCCCGATCTGGGGCATTGCGCTGGGGGTTTTGGGGGTGAGTGTTGTGAAAAGGAGTGCGGACAAGAAGATTACGTGATTTCGAATGTTTCGAATGTTTCGAATATTGCGAATGTATGAGGGGGCGTGTATAAGTAAGCAAGCTACAATAAAAATTGTAGCCATTCGCTGGGAAGATAAATGGAGATTGCAATATGTCCGCAATTCGCAAAGACGACTTTGGCGGTCGATTGCCAACGCAGATTGAGAGTGATACGGCCGATCAGCTTCGCCAGATTATTGCTTCGCAGGCAAAGGAGGGTGAAGATACCCAACTGACTGTTGTGCGTGGTGAGGGTGGGGCGGAAACCATCACGCTCAGCCCGGCCCTGACGGAAAGCCTGATGAATTTGTTGCGTCTGGTTTCTGGCCGTCAGGGGTTTCAGATGATCCCGCTGTCGGCAGATTTGACGACGCAGCAAGCAGCAGATTTGCTGAATGTGTCGCGTCCCTATTTGATCAAGCTGCTTGAAGCGGGCGACATCCCGTACGCCACCGTCGGGCGGCATCGCCGGATCAAGGCAGAGGATTTGTTTGCCTATAAAGCCCGGCGGGATGCAGAACGCGACGAGGCTTTGTCTGAGTTGGCGAAGATGGACGCAGAGCTTCTTCTGAAAGGATACTGAGCGCGTATGACATATCGGGCAGATCATTTTACAGCGCTTCTTGATGCCTGTGTTCTGGCCGATGTGTTCAAACGGAACTTGCTACTCAGTCTGGCGCGAGCTGAGCTATTTCGTCCGCGCTGGAGCCCCCAAATCCTTGATGAGACCGAACGGACGATCCTGAAAATTACCAAGGGTGAGGCGGATGGCGCAAAGCAGCGTGCGGTAATTGAGCGGGCGTTTCGGGATGCCTGCGTGACCGGGTATGAAGCACTCATCCCGGTGGTGTCGCTGCCAGACGTGAATGATTGCCATGTTCTGGCGGCGGCAATTCACACCAATGCGCAGGTTCTGGTGACAGATAACCTCAAGGATTTTCCGCCGGATGAACTGGCGAAGTTCGGGATTGAGCTCAAATCACCGGATGACTTTATTTCCGATACCATCACACTTCATGAGCAGACAGCGTTCGGTGCGTTGAAAGCCATGCGGGGGCGCTACCAAAACCCGGCCCTTACGACAGACAAGATCATTCAGTTTGCAGAAAGCCGTGGCTTGATGACGACGGCGCTCTTGCTCAAGGAATATGAGCAATATTGGTGAACGCTTGCTTCAAGCTCCGGCAATCATCGCCGCACTCGTCAATATCAGCCTGATCTGGGGCATTGAGCTGGGGGTGTTGGGGGTGAGTGTGGTTAAGAGGAGTGCTGATAAAGTGCCTCGTGCTGACCCAAAGTAGGGCTGTATTGCGCGGCAGCTCATGGTTGTTTTTTCAGAATACGTTAACACTAAAGGTTTCTAATGTTCTTCCTCATATAATCGATAGATGGTGGAAGCTAATGATACCTGAGCACAAATTTGGCGGGAAGCACACGGAGCTCAAGCTCAAAATTGTGAAGAGTTATCTAGATGCGTACCTAGTTGCTATGCGCAAATCACAGTTCAAGAACATCTATATCGATGCGTTTGCTGGAACGGGAAGTAGAACTCAGCTTCAGGGAGATGTGCCTCTTTTTGCTGGGGAGCAACCTCAATCAATTGACGTGCCAGGTTCAGTCAGGCTTGTGCTCGACATCGAAGATGGGTTTGATGAGCATATATTCATCGATAAGAACCCGAAGCATGTGGAGGCATTGAACGAACTCGTAAAAGACTATCCGAAGAAGGTAGCTAGATGTATCGAGGGAGATGCAAACGCAATAGTGACATCTATTTGTCGGAAGACTAACTGGAAAAAGTCAGGAGGGCCTTGGGGAACTCGCGCTGTTCTATTTCTTGACCCGTATGGCATGGAAGTTGAGTGGGAAACCTTGCAAGCTATTGCTGCAACAGAAGCGATAGACCTTTGGTTCTTGTTTCCAATTTCGGGGCTGTATCGACAAGCCGCCAAAAATTGGTCCAGCGTTGATGACTCAAAGATAAATGCGTTGAATAAATGTTTGGGAACCGATGAGTGGAGGAGTGTTTTCTATCAACCGAAGCCTCAGTTTGGCTTGTTTGATCAAGCCGAGGAGCTGGTTAGGGAGAAGGATGTCCAGGCTCTAGAAGTGTATGTGAAAGAACGCCTAAAGACTGTTTTTACTGCTTGGGTTTCTGATCCAATCCAGCTCTATGGACCGACAGGTGCTCAGCTATATTCTCTCTTTTTTACACTATCTAACCCAAGCCCAAAGGCTCATGCCGTTGCAAGCAACATCGTTAAGCACCTAAAAAGGACGATGAGATAGAATGTACTGGCATCTGATCCCATGTTTGGCCGCGATAAACGCGGCCGTTGGCCTTCTTTGATCGCTTCTTGTTATCGGATCCCCAAGTGCCCCATTGCTTAAAGAAGAATGCGGTATCGTAGATCGCGCATTGGTCATGAATTTCATCAATCCATTCTTCTTTAATTGGACGTGCGTTTGGTCCGCTCTCGCCACCTACGATAGCCCAATGAATGTCGTGCAAATTGGTGGGACCAACAGACCCAATAAGCGGTTCAAAGGAAATGAAACGAATTGCGGCAGGGACTTTGCGCAGATAATCAATACGTTCAATGACGTCACTGCTCTCAACGCTTGTTCCGAGCCAGACATTTTGCAAGACGGGATAGTCATTTCTGCTCAGTACTTCCAGCATACGGTCTGGGCGCTTCGTAAGAATTTGGTAGTTGTGCTGGGGCGTTTGTTGCATGACTTGCCAAACGGCATGAATGAAGCTCTCCTGCACGTCTGCATGGAACAAATCACTCATCGAGTTGACAAATATTTTTTTCGGCTTCTTCCAGTTTAAAGGCGCTTCAAGAGCTTGCTCATCTTCGCGGATTTTCCCGGTCCAGACAGCCTTGCCGTTTACAGTTTTGGTTAAGCCGTTGTACTTCTCAACACCCATTGCTTCCAAACGTTTCGCCATACGCATTGCATAGCAGTTTTTGCAACCGCTTGACTGGATGCTACACCCGGCGACAGGATTCCAAGTTGCGTCTGTCCATTCAATTTCTGTTTCGGCCATGACTCAACTCCAGCGAGAAAATGCGTGAGAACTCTCCATAACTTGCAAAATAATCTGAAATTTTTGAGTCTTCGTTAAGATCAGCTAATTGTTAAGTGGGTGCAGATATTGGGTCAGTCTGAGGGAGCGTCCCGATGGTGACGCGAGTGGTTTAGAAAGACTGAGATATCTTCGAGTGAATATCCCAATAGCTTCCCCATCCGTGCTGAATCTGCTTCGTGATCTTCGACCGTTCCGGCGCATAAATTGCGTGACATGATCAGGGCTTCCTCGATCCGCCATTCTTCGCCGGGGAGGGCAAAGAAAAGGTAACGCATTTCAAAGGGCGGGCGCGGGATGATTTCTTCGACGCGGATGATGGTGCCCGCTGCGACATGCGGGGCGAAATCGGCATCGGGGAAATAGTCGCTGACATTAAGCGCGTCTGAAAACATTGCCATCGGCTTGCTGTCTGCCAGCATCAATTCCAGTTCGCGTCCTTCGTGCGGGCCGATGCCCGGCGGCAATGTCAGTTGATCATCCATCATGCTTACCCGCGTTGTGTCAGCCAATGTTTGCAGCGGTGTGATACATCGTCAACGATGATGTCCAGTCTTGGGCTGTCTGCGTCGCTGTTACGCAGTTCCTCGCGCAGCGGCTTGAGGGCATCTTGCAGTTTTTTGGCGATGGTTTTGACCTGTTTGCGGAGCGCGGTCGGGGAGCTTCCGATGGTGCGCGCCTGGGCTTCCCAGTGGGACCAGTCAAGTTTGGTCGGGTCAAATTCGCCGCCGATGGATTGCGCGAGGCGGGGGCGCTGGCTTTTGAAGCAGTCGCGGAATGCAGCGCCATTATTGACGTCATAAAGCGGGCTGATCGCGGTCTGGACCGATTTGGGGTTCTGGCGATAGATCAGCGAATAGTTTTTGGCATGCGCATCGGGATTGCCGATCAGGAAATTGAAAATCACAAAGCCGAGTAATTTCGGAATGTCGCGGGCCGGAACCGTTGCGGCCTTTTTGGTCATGGCGAACATGGCAGCAAGGTCCGGTCCGCCCTGTTTTTCATATTTCAGGTCCGGGTTGATGCCGGTCGCCTGACAGAAATCTTCCTGATGCAGGCGGGTGACGCGCACACCGTCCGAGGTCCTTGCATAGGCGCGGTCAAAGCGGGTGACGAACAGAACCGGGCGGTCGTTATAGATCCGGATTTTGGTGTGGGCGGCATCAAGCCCGATGGTGCGGGCAAGTTTCAGACAGAAATGCTCGGTCCGGGTGGAATCCGGCAGGCGTTCGATATCGATTTTAAGGATATGGGTGCTGGGATAGCCGCCAATCGGCAGGGAAATCTCGCCGCTATCAGGATCAATATAAACCGCGGCCTTGTCATTGACCCCGGCAAGGGACAGAACGACTTCATCCTCGTCAATGAAAAGCGGGCGTTGGGGTAGCTCGGCAATGCGGTGAGCCAGATCATCTGGCGCGATTGGCATCAGATGGGGTTTGGCGTTGCCGGATGTGGCTTGTTGATCGGGATGGATCAGCATCAAGGCCCCGGCGCAATCACGCCCGATATGTTCAAGCATGCCGAACTCGTCACTCGGGGCGACGTCAAAAAGTTCGCCAATCTGGCGACGGACATCCTTTTTGTCGGGCAGAAGCCCGTCAAAGAAGGGTTCGATAGATGTGTGGTCAAACGGGCCTTTGCGCAGCGGGATGCTTTGCGATACCGGATAGGATGTCGGACGTGCCAGCCATTCCGGGGCATATTCAAAGGACATATAGCCGCGATCATCGGCATTCAGGGTCCCGACGCGATCCTGGCCATTGGCAAGAACAAGGAGTGACTTGTTCATGCCCGGGCTCCGTCGGGGTTTTCATCGGCACCGGCACCGGCACCGGCATCGTCACTGGCATCTGGATCGGAGCTTGCCGTGACCTCCAGCCAGTTGATGTCAACCTGCCCGCCAAGGGCGCGGACAATATCAATCACATTGGCAAGGCCCGGATTGTCGGCCTTGCCGGTTTCGAGCTGACTGAGGAATTTGATGCTAAGCCCCGTCGCAAGCGAAAGGTCGGTTTGCGATAAACCGAGCGCCTTGCGGGCATTGCGGATTTCGGGGCCAAGCTGGTTTATGCTGGAGATGTGCATCATATCCTCCAAATTTACCTATGGGTAAATATAGGCAAGGGGCGGAGGAAATTCAATGTAAGTTTACCTTTGGGTAAATTATACCTTCATTCAGAGCTTGGAAATCGAAAGTTTACTTCTGGGTAAAGTTTGATCAGATGCGTTTTTGCCTTGTTGTTGCTGCGTTCTGATCCTAAATTCCGTCCATGACAAATATAGAACATGAAACCATTTACCGCGTATTGGGTTCGGACGAATGGGCGGAGGCGCTCAGTGCCGGACAGTATGACGGTGCGCCCCATGATATCGCCGATGGCTTTATCCATTTCTCGACCCAGGACACGCTGGCGGCAACGCTTGCGCTGCATTATGCCGGGCGGGACCATCTGAAGCTGTTGCGGGTGCCGGTAGCACCGATTGCCGCCAAGCTGAAATGGGAACCGGCCCGTGGTGGCACGCTGTTCCCGCATCTTTATGACACCCTGTCGGTCGAATATGTCACCAAGGTCGATGATATCCGCCTTGATGAAAACGGTGTTCACATTCTGCCCGAAGATTTGCGTTAAGGCCGGAATTCCGGCCCGTCAGGCTGCCACAGATATAGCCGCCCGCCGCCCTTTTTCGTGCCGGTATCGATCACACCGGGGAGCTTTCCTGCGCGCACGGCATTGAGGAAGGCATGGCCGTATTTGACCTTGTCACCGATATGAAGCTGTGCCCATGCCGGGCCATAAAGCGCGGCAAAATGGAACGGGCCCGGATTGCGGGTGGCAAGGGCGGCCTTAAGGGGGGTGAGGTCAAGTTTCGTCATGGCAGGCATAAGACCATTGTCAAAAGCCCTGTGCATTGTTCTGGCGCAAAGTGCGAAAAACACCCGGCCTGATATGACAACAGCCCGCCAGGATCCTGGCGGGCTGTTTTGCATGTGCAAGGCAGTGGGGCAGAGGGTTTACACCAGTTCTGCCAGTGCAGCCGGGCTGAAATCTTCGAGCTGGTCAAACGCACCCTTGGCGACCTTGTTGGGCCATTGGGCATCGGTGATCAGCGCACGGCCCACCGCGATCAGGTCAAACTCGTTGCGCTCCATGCGTTCCACCAGACCATCAAGGCTGGATTTCTGCGAGGATTCACCGGAAAACGCGCCGATAAAGTCGGAATTCAGACCAACCGAACCGACCGAAATGGTCGCAGCCCCGGTCAGCTTTTTCGCCCAACCGGCAAAGTTCAGGCCCTTTTCCCCATCAATTTCAGGGAATTCCGGTTCCCAGAAACGGCGCTGGGAGGCGTGGATGATATCCACGCCGGCCTCGACCAGCGGGGCCAGCCATGAGGTCATTTCATCAGGCGTGGTGGCAAGACGGGCGGTGAAGTCCTGCTGTTTCCACTGGCTGACGCGCAGGATGATCGGGAAGTCCGGACCCACGGCGGCACGCATGGCAGCCACAACTTCGCGGGCAAAGGTCGAACGTTCGGCAATGGTCTTGCCGCCAAAACGATCGGTGCGCAGGTTGGTGCCCGACCAGAAGAACTGATCAATCAGATAGCCATGCGCGCCATGAATTTCAAAGGTATCAAATCCGGCATTTTTGGCATCAAGGGCGGCCTTGGCAAAGGCTGCGATGGTGTCGGCAATGTCGGAATCCGTCATGGTATTGCCGCGCGGCTGATCCGGGCCAAGAAGACCCGACGGGCTTTCGACCGGGGCATCGGGTTCCCATTCGGTAAAGGCGCGGGTTGATCCGGTGTGCCAGATCTGCGGGCCCATTTTGCCCCCGGCGGCATGAACGGCATCGGCAACGGCTTTCCAGCCGGCAATGGCCGCATCGCCATGGAAGAACGGAATGCCCGGATCATTGCGCGAAGCCGGGCGGTCAACCACCGTACCCTCGGACAGGATCAGGCCAACGCCGCCTTCGGCGCGTTTGCGGTAATATTCCGCATTGATCGCGCCGGGAATGCCGTTTTCGGCCTTGGTCCGGGTCATCGGCGCCATGACAATGCGGTTGGGCAGATCAAGGGTTTTCAGCGCAAAAGGCTGAAACAGAATATCTGTATTGGTCATCACGGAAATCTCCGGTTCATGAAAGTCTATGTTGGAGACTAGATATATGTTATATACTTGGTGTCAATGAGGCACCTTGAGGAAACCAGGTATACTCAAGGAAACCGCACAGCTCTGGTTGAGGCGGTTGGGGCCATTAAACTGCGCGTTGGAAAGGATCCGTCATGGAAATGAAGGAATGCTCGGTCAGGGAATTCCGGGCCGATTGCCCGAGCCGGAACCTGTTTGACCAGATCGCCGATAAATGGTCGATGATGATCCTGGCGGTGCTGGCCGACGGGCCGCTGCGCTTTAACGCGATCAAGCGCGGGCTTGAGGGCATCACGCAAAAGGCCCTGACCCAGACGTTGCGCAAGCTTGAACGCAACGGCATCATTTCGCGCAATGTGATCGCGACATCGCCCGTGGCGGTTGAATATGAAATCACCCCGCTGGGCCGCACCCTGATCGAGCCGTTCAAGGCGCTTTATTACTGGACCAAGGAAAAAATGCCCGAAGTCGAAGCCGCGCGCGCGGCGTTTGACGAACGGATGAAAGAGGGCGTTTAATCCGCCTTGTGAGGGGAATTTACCCCGTATTGATCCTTGCCCATCGGGGCCGGGGCGCGTAAGAACAGGACAGGTTGTCATACGCAAAAGGAGCCTGTCGCGTGGGGTGGTACAAGTCACTGGTTTTGCCGATTGTCCGCTGGATTGATGCAGAGACCGCACATGGTCTTGCCATCTGGGCATTGAAAAACAATCTGGTGCCGCGTGCGGATGATGCAACCGACGCAACGCCAAGCCTTGAATGTGAAGTTTTCGGGCGCAAATTCGCCAATCCGGTCGGCCTTGCCGCAGGGTTCGATAAAAACGGCGAAGTCCCCAATGCCGCACTTTCGCACGGGTTCGGTTTTGTTGAAATCGGATCGGTCACGCCTTTGCCGCAACCGGGCAATCCCAAACCCCGTCTTTTCCGTCTTTATTCCGACCGCGCGGTGATCAACCGCATGGGGTTTAATAATGACGGGGCGGAGGTCGTTGCCGCCCGCCTGCGCAAACGTGCGCGCCGTGGCATCCTTGGGGCCAATCTTGGCAAAAACAAATATTCCGAAGATGCCGCCGATGATTACGTCAAGGGGGTCGAAGCCCTTGGTCCCTATGCCGATTATCTGGTGGTCAATGTGTCTTCGCCCAACACGCCGGGCCTTCGCGCGCTTCAGGGCCGTGCGCCGCTTGAAAAGCTTCTCAAAGCGGTGCTTAAGGCGCGCGACAGCTTTGCCAAGGGGGTTCCGGTATTGCTTAAGGTCGCACCGGACCTGACCGATGAAGACAAATCCGACATTGCCGCAGTTGTGCTTAAGGTCAAGGTCGATGGCATGATTGTCTCGAACACTACCATTGACCGGCCGGTCGGGCTTAATTCCTATGATCAGGATGAAAAGGGCGGACTTTCCGGCCCGCCTTTGATGGAGCCATCGACCAAGGTTCTGGCCGATTTTTATCGCCTGACCGAGGGCAAGGTGCCGCTGATCGGGGTTGGCGGGATTGCATCGGGCAAGGATGCCTATGAGAAAATCCTGAGCGGTGCATCACTTGTGCAGCTTTACTCCTCGCTGGTCTATCACGGGCTTGAGCTTGTCACCGAGATCAAGGAAGACCTTGAACGCAGACTTCGCAAGGACGGTTTTGCCAATGTTGCGGATGCGGTCGGAGCGGCCTTCCCGGAAATTTCGGGCAAGAATATCCCGGTGGATGAGGCGCGTGCGGCGAAGGATGCGGTTGAAGCCAAGAAAGATTGAGCCCGCTTGAGTGATGGATGCCCGTACCCGCCTTCGCGGGCACAGGCTCTTCGCGGGCATGACGGATGAGTTTTCAATGCCATGATCCGGCATCGTCATCCCCGCGCAGGCGGGGACCTCGACCCGCAGGTGATCATATTTGAACAGGAACATGTAAATGCGAACTGCCCCCTATGAAATGATCAACGGCCTTTCGGAAGTGATCGGCAAATATGATGCCGTGATCCTTGATCTTTGGGGGGTGGTGCATGACGGTGTTGATCCCTATCCAAACTCGATCCCGGCAATGACCGCATTGAAGGAAGCCGGCATTGCGGTGGCGCTTTTATCAAACGCACCGCGTCGTTCATCGGTCGTCACCGGCCGGATGGAAGAGATGGGCATTGCGCGCGATCTTTATGGTCCGGCGGTGGCATCGGGCGAGATCGCCTATCGCCAGCTCGTGGACCGCACCGATCCCTGGTATGCGAAGCTGGGCCGCAAGGTTTTGATGGTGGGGCCGGTGCGCGATATGTCGATGTTTGAACATCAGGATGTCGAGATCGTCAAAACCGTCGAAGATGCCGACTGGGTCCTGATCACTGGCCCGAACGAGGATTTCGACCCGGTTTCGAAATATGAAGACCTGCTGCATGCGCTTTTGGCGCGCAACCTTCCGGTCCTGTGCCCGAACCCGGACCGCGAGGTAATCCGGGGTGGCAAGCGTATCATCTGTGCCGGTGCAATTGCCGGGCGGTATGAGGAACTTGGCGGCAATGTCCGCTGGGAAGGCAAGCCGTTCGCCAGTGCCTATGATTTCTGCCTGCAGATGTTTGACAAGGGCCCGGATGCCAGGCTTCTGGTGGTGGGTGACAGCATTTCGACCGATATTGCCGGTTCAAACAATGCCGGACTTGACGTCGTGCTTGTCACCGGCGGCATCCACGCCGCCGAACTGGATGCCCCGCGCGGTACCCTGCCGACCCGCGAAAAGCTTGATGCGCTTCTGGCCGCCACGGGCCGTCACATCACCTATGCGATTGGGGATTTTTGCTGGTAAGGCACCCCTTTAGGTCTACCCATTGAGGGTAGCAAGGACTGTATCGGGTTTTGGTATTTATATTATTGTGATCTAATTTTCCTCCGGTACATCACTATTGGAGGAAACTATGCCGTATTACTTGGTAAATCGGAATGCCCAACCAACTGGTGAACATGAAGTACACGAGACTGGTTGTGGTCATCTTCCTGAGACGTTTAATCAAGATCATCTAGGGACTTATTCCAATTGCCGAGAAGCACTAGTCGCCGCGAGAAATCGTGGATACGCCAATGTCGATGGGTGTTTCTATTGTTGTAATTCCTGCCACACTAGGTAAGCGATGCGCAGAACAACTCTTAAAGAGCTTGGTCAATCCATTGAGCGGAATAAAGCCGAACTTGGCTATTCCGAGCAGGATTATGTTGCGCGCAACTCCGGGGAATTCCGCACCGAAAGCAAACGTGCTCTTCTGCGCAATATAGCTGCCGCTGCTGCGGTGGAGCGTGGTGAAGAGCCGCCATTCAAGGCCAATTACTGATCTGAAATTAAGTGCGTTTGTTGACCCGCTTTTCGTTTGAAAGGCGGGTTTTCTGTTTCTGATCGAGGAGTTTCGTGTTGGCGGATTTCGGTTTTTTGCTAGCTTAGCAGTTGAGAGGTTTACTCTTCTTTGTCACTAGTTTTCCCAAATGCGTACGCCATTGCCGCTGTGATTATCGTTGCAGCCTCACCGGTGAGTAGACCGTTTAGTGCTAAAAGGCCGACCAAAGGGATGGATGTGGCTATTACTGTGTATCGGATGAATTGCCAACCAATCCCTTTGCCAGAACTGATTCGTTGCCAAATGCCGCCAACCACAACAGCTAGAATGCTAGCTGCTAACAAGTAAGAAACTACTTCAATAGCTGTCATCTAAACCCCCTCTCCTTACCTCGACAGGTTATAGGAAAACCTAACTGACATCCATATAGCTGAGGTGGTGGGACTTAACCGTCAGTCTTGATCTTACTTTCGCGGAAGATGACGAACAGGCCGCTTGCGGTAATGATTGCTGCCCCGACAAAGGTCAGCGCATCGGGCGTTTCCCCCCAGAACAGCCAGCCAAGGGCGGTGGCCCAGATCAGGGCTGTGTAGTCAAAGGGGGCGACTGTCGGCGCCTCGGCAAAGCGGAAGGCCTGTGTGATCATGGTAATCCCGACTGAGCCAAAAGCCGCAATCGCAACAAACCGCCAGATGTCCTCGGCCCGGACAGGTGTCCAGACAAACAAGGCCGGAATACAGGTCAGAATGGCGCTGGTCAGGCTGAGATAGAGCAGCAATGTCCACATGCTTTCGCGGGTGTCGACAAAGCGCGCGCTCAGCATCAAAAACGCATAGGCAAGCGCGGTCGCAATCGGCAGGAGCGATATGAGCTCAAACGTGGCGGCCCCGGGCCGGACAATGACCAGAACACCCATGAAACCCACAATGACCGCAAGCCAGCGCCGCCATCCCACGCGGGCAATGAAAATTGCCGAAAGGGCCGTGATGAACAGCGGCGCGACAAAGGCGAGTGCGGTTGCCTCTGCCAGGCCAAGGTGATGGATGCTGGTAAAGAACATGACTGTGGCGGCAATCCAGATCACACCGCGCATGAAATGCACGCCTACCCGGGTCGAGCGCAACCCGTGATAGCCCCCCATTTTAAGTGCGAGCAGGAAGGCAAAGGGAAGGGCGATCATATTGCGCAGGAAGATGATCTGGAACGGGGAATAATGATCCATCAGGCTCTTGGCCAGTGCATCATTGATGCAAAGGGCCGCCACACCGCCGCACATGGTCATGATGCCGACAAGGTTGTTCTGGCGTGATGTGTTGCTGGACGTCATCGCCCCTGTCCCCGCGTTTTGATCCGGTTTTTGTCATTGTTAAAATCAGATATCCCTTTCCAGATATCCGGTTCGCAACGCAGGGTCGAGCGATTTCATCACATCAATAAAGGCGCGTAAGGGTGGGGGAACGCGCCGGTGATCCGGGTAATACAGGAACAGCCCCGGAATTTCGGGCAACCAGTCATCCAGTACGGTGACAAGATCACCACTGGCAATGGCGCGTGCGGCATAAATCTCTGACACGTAAGCAATGCCAAGCCCCTGACGGGCGGCATCGACCATCAGATCATGTCGATCCAGTGTTAGCGGGCCGGACACATCAATCGAGATTTCCTGACCCTGCTTTTCGAAATCCCAGTGATAGATCTTGCCGCTGGGAAAACGATGGCGGATGCAATCATGGCTTTGCAAATCATCAGGTACGACAGGGGGCGGGCGGGTCTTGAAATAATCCGGCGAAGCCACGGCAAGAAACCGGAATGGCGGACCAAAGCGGACTGCCACCATATCAAGTGGCACGTTTTCGCCCAATCGTGCCCCGGCATCAAATCCACCGGCGACGATATCGACAAGCCGTCCTTCGGTCACAAGATCAATCGCCACATCCGGATATCGTTTGCGCATTTCCGGCACAACATGACGGGTCAAAAGGCGCGCAGCCCCATCGGATGTATTGATGCGCACCGTGCCTGACGTCCCGCCGGTGCGAAAGCTGTCAACCGTGCCGATGGCTTCTTCAAGGTTGACCAGTGCCGGGCGTAACCGGTCCAAAAGCTGTTCGCCTGCTTCGGTCAGCGAGACACTGCGCGTGGTGCGATGAAACAGACGGATATCAAGATTGCTTTCCATGTTGCGCAGCGCGTGGCTGAGGGTGGAGGGCGCAACACCCAGCGCATCAGCCGCCTTGCGAAAGCTGCGATGTTCGGCAACCGCGATGAAGAACCGCATGTCATTTAAGGTCGGCTGACTGATTACTGGCATATTTTCACTAACAAATCCAAATTAAGCGCAGTTATCGCATCAATCATTGGTTTCTATAGTCCCCCCATGTTCAGAGCAAGACAGAAAGGAACTGACATGGACAAGACATGGTTGATTACCGGTGCATCGTCCGGGTTTGGTCGCGGGCTTACGGAAAAGCTGCTTGCACGTGGAGATCGGGTGATCGCCACCGTGCGGCGCACGGGGGCGCTTGATGACTTGGCTGCGCAATATGGCGAACGGCTTCGTGTCGCCGATCTTGATGTGAGCGATACCGATGCGGTGCAGGCGACCGTTGATAGGGCCTTTGCCGATGTCGGACGCATTGATTTCATCGTTAGCAACGCTGCCTTTGGCATCCTTGGTGCGGCCGAAGAAACCGGCATTGATCAGATGCGCCAGATTATTGATACCAATCTTTTGGGGTCAATTGTTGTGATCAAGGCCGCCTTGCCGCATCTGCGTGCCCAAGGATCGGGGCGCATCATTCAGGTGTCGTCCGAAGGTGGCCAAATCGCCTATCCGGGCTTTAGCCTGTATCACGCGACCAAATGGGGGATTGAGGGCTTTGTTGAATCCCTTGCCAAGGAAGTCGCGCCATTTGACATCGAATTCATGATTGTCGAGCCGGGACCGGCACGAACCCCGTTTATCGGCTCCATCGTTCAGCCTGACCCGATTGCTGCCTATGATGGCACGCCAGCCCATGACCTGAAAGAAGCGGCCTTTGGCGGTGGCTGGGTGATCAAGGGCGATCCGGCCCGGATGGTCGATGCAATGATTGCGGCTTCGGATGCGCCCCAAATGCCCTTCCGTCTGTTGCTGGGCTCGGATGCCTATGCTGGTGTGCGCGCGGCATTGACCGAACGTCTGGCGGTGCTTGAAGCTGGCAAGGACGTCACCCTTGCAGCGGACTTTACCGAAGAAGAACTTGCCGCGATGCAGGCAACGGTTTGAAACGCAAAGCAAACCCCGCAAATCAAACCCCGATGCAAAAGAAAACGCCGCCCGAAGCCGGGCGGCGTTTGCGTTGGGACGCAGATGGTGGAGCCAATCAGAGTGCGGTTGCGCGGTTGGCTTCGATATAGATTTCGCGCAGGCGCTTGGCGATCGGGCCGGGAACGCCATCGCCGATTTTCTTGCCATCGATTTCAGAAACCGGGCAGACAAAGGCCGAGGCCGAGGTCGAAAAGGCTTCCTTGGCGTTCTGGGCTTCTTCGATGGTGAAGTGGCGTTCTTCGACCTTCAGCTGGAGCTCCTCGGCGCATTTCAGAACCGATGCGCGGGTGATGCCATGCAGAATGTCGGTTGACAGTTCGCGGGTGACAATCGTGCCGTCCTGGGTGACGATATAGGCGTTGTTGCTTGATCCTTCGGTGACAAAGCCATCCAGAACCATCCATGCATCGTCGGCACCCTTGCTTGCGGCTTCGGTTTTGAGAAGCGACGCATAAAGCAGCTGCACGGTCTTGATATCGGACCGGCGCCAGCGGATATCGGGGAAGGTGACGATTTTCTGTCCACGTTCGGCCAGGGCTGATTTGATCAGCGACTTGGACTGGGTGAACATAACGATGGTCGGCGTGGTTTCCGGGTTGATTGCGAAATCACGATCACCCGCCGACCCCCGCGAGACCTGAAGATAAATCAGGCCTTCGGTGATGTCATTGCGCTTTACCAGCTCACGATGGGCTTCAAGCAGCTGATCGATATCAGGCTTGAAGGAAAATTTAAGTTCGGAAAGCGAACGTTCCAGACGTTTCATATGGCCCATGAAATCGATCAGCTTGCCATCAAGCACCGAGGTCACTTCATAAACGCCATCGGCGAACAGGAAGGATCGGTCAAAGATCGAAATCTTGGCTTCGGTTTCCGGCAAAAACTCGCCGTTCACATAAACAGTACGCATGGCAACTTTCCTGGCTCAGGAACGGATAGGGATATCCGTCTTTGTTGGATATGGCGACGTTTCCTGCGGTCGGGCCGGATGCAGCGCATCTCATGGCGACCGTCTGAGAACTATTTGGGTATTGATTATCACAGTGCGAGGGGCCCTGTCGTGCAAAAGCTGTGGATCATGCGTTCAAATGATCGAATGTTGCTTGTGTGGGGCCTTAATAGGGGGTGATGAATGACGAATGGTCCCTGATATGGGTGAATCGTCGCAGATTATTCGATTTCAAATTGGCAGATCAAAAAAATTGAAAATGAAGAATTTTTTCCTTTGACCCTAACATAAGTTGAGGTTCTATCGTCCTGCTCCATGAGACCACAACATCATCGAAAAAAGATGGAGCCACGAGATGAATAGCCACCAGCCCGCAAACCGTGACGTCCTTGTCGCCAATGACCGGGGCAGCGTGCAAACCCGGATCGATGCCAGTTGGGCCAAACCGGTTCCTGTGCCGCGGCCAGAGGTCGATCTCGATGCCTATTTCGCGCGTATCGGATATGACGGCCCGCGCGAAGCAACCCTTGAAGTTCTGCAAACCCTTCATGCCCTGCATCCGGCCGTGATCCCGTTTGAGGCGATTGACGTGTTCAATGACACGCCGATCAGCATCGCGCCGGATCGGGTTGACCAGAAACTGATTCATGGCGGGCGCGGCGGATATTGCTTTGAGCAAAACGGGCTGTTCCGCCGGGTATTGCGCAGCCTTGGCTTTAAGGTCGAAGGACTGGCCGGGCGGGTTTTGTGGGGATATAGCGAAGCTGACATGCCGCGTCCGCGCTGCCATATGGCCAACCGGGTGATCATTGATGGCGAGGCATGGCTTGCCGATGTCGGGCTTGGCGGATGTGTGCCGACCGCGCCGCTGATGCTGGATACCGCCATGCCGCAGGTCACCCCGCATGATACCTATCGCGTGATCCGGGGCGAACACAGCTATCGTACCGAACTGGAACGCGATGGTGTGTGGAAGGCGGTGCATGAAGTCGATATCGCCCCGGTCGGTGACATCGATTACGAGGTCATGAACTGGTACGCATCCGATCACCCCGAAAGCGGTTTTTGCAAGACGCTGATGGTGGCGCGGTCCGCCCCGTTTGCGCGCTTTACCCTGCTCAATAACCGTCTGACCATCCGCCTTGTCACTGGCGAGGAAGAGCAACATACGCTTAGTGTTGGTGACATCCCCCAGACGCTCAAGGACATCTTTGGCATCGAACCCGATCCGGCCTGGCAGGGGGCCTTTGCAAGAATGATCAGACACGGTAACGGATAAACGATTGTGCGGTGTTTACCCGTCAGTGAATGATCAAAGGCGGGGAGTTTCGGCTTCCCGCCAATTGCGTTTGCTGGATCTGGATATGTTCGCGGCCGTGAAGGCCGATATTCCAGGGATTATTCCGGTTGGCTTGCCTCGATGATCAGGTCGGCAACAGCCTGCGGACGTGAAACCATTAGGACGTGTGACGCATCATCGATGACAACGGTTTTGCGGGACTCTGCGCGTTCGGCCATAAAGGCCATGGCGGCAGGCGGAATGTTTTTATCGCCCGTGCCAAAGATGTGATAGGACGGCAAATCCTTCCATGCGGCTGATTGCGCCGGTTCGTTAAGGGCAAAGTCGGTGACCGGGCGCTGGGCGGCTGCCATCAGGCGGGTTTTCTCGACCGGTAGGTCTCCGGCAAATTGTGGTCCGAACTTTGCCTGATCGATGTAAAGATCATTGATCCCGTTGCCGAGCGGTACCGGTGTCGCCAGTGCCTGACCCAGCGTGCTGCCGGGGAACTGACCTGCAAGTTGTGCTATGGTTTCACCCGGTTCAGCGGCAAAAGATGCAACATAAACCAGCGATTTGACATTTGCGGCCCCCGAAGCTGCGGCGCTGATGATCATCCCGCCATAGGAATGACCGACCAGAACTGTATCACCTTCGATGCTGTCGATGACCGAGCGGGCATAGGCCGCATCGCCGGAAACGCTGCGCAGCGGGTTGGCAATGCTGACCACCGGGTAACCGTCAGCCAGCAGGATATCGGCGACACCATCCCAGCTATCAGAGGCGGCAAAGGCCCCGTGAATCAGAACAATGGTCGGGCGGTCTGTCAAAGCACTGTCATTTGCAAAGGCGTTGAAGGGGGCTGATACCAGACCCAGAGTGATGGCCGTGGCCTTAAGCAGGTTTTTCAGTGTGGTCATTTTCGTCTCTCCATTTCCCGGCTTCGGATCGCGAAGCGCTGTGTTGCTCATGGAGATGTAGATACCCTGCCAAATTAAATCGTTCAACAATAAATCGGGTGCGATTTAATTTGGCGCGATCAAATAATTGTGAAGTCCGGATCGTGCCGTCGCCGGGAACGGATCAAACGAGGGGGAAATCAGATCATCGCCAAAGAAACCATCATCCCCTCGGTCACGGCCTTTTCAGGCTTTCAAGGTGGTCCGTGTTGACCAAAGCTGGCGAGGGCGAGGGCGAGGGCGAGGGCGAGGGCGAGGGGGCGAGGCCAGGGGCCTGGCATTGTTGATTGCCGGATCAGACAGGAGATCGACTTCAATGGTGTGTCAGCGCCGGCAGGTCTGTCGGTTAATGGATAGACCGCATGTGACCTTTCCGTGTCCTTTGGCCACGCTATCAATACCGCATCACCAGCCCGAACCGTTCGATCAGGCCGTTAAAGGTTCCGTTTTGGCGGATCTCGGCAAGAGCGGTGTTGAACCTGACCAGAAGGCTATCGTTATCGGGATAGTCTTTTGAGGTCATCAGAAAAAGCGGGGCATGCTCGGTCAGCGGTGGGTCAAGTGTATAGAAGTTGGCGGCGATTTCGGGTGGAAACATCTGATGGATCAGATACCAGCCAACGGTGGTTGCCGCCGGGAACAGATCAATCCGCCCCAGTTTCAGCCGTTCAAAATTCTGAGTTTCATTCAGCGCGTAATCGGCCTTGATACCGGCTTCGGCAAAGAGCGGTTCATAATAATATCCCTGAATGCCGCCGATGCTCCATCGTTTGAGGTCGCCAAGCTTTTCATAGGTTTCGGACGGCAAGACATGTGCGCTTGTGCCGGGATCGCGATAGGCAAAAAAGCGCGAGTCCGCAAAATATATCGGATCGGAAAAGGTGAATTTATCCTTGCGCTCTTCGGTGAGAGTATAGGGGAAGGTTCCCCATGCATCGAGATTGCTGACCGATTGTTCGCCGCGTTTCCAGGGTTCTATCCTGACTTCAAATGTGACACCCATGATCTTGCCGATCTCGTAAAACAGGGCCGGGAGGAAGCTGTTTTCGACATTTTCCTGAACATAGGGCGGATAGATATTGGTGGTAATCACAAGGGTATGATCTGCACGTGCAAGGAACGGTGCGCAGATCAAGGCAAGCAACATGAAAAGATTTCGGGCGGTGATGATCATTATATATCTCAGATACTTGGCGATCTGAAACATATGGCGATGTATTTCCTGATTTGCAGAGGCCGTCACCGCGAAATCACCGATTGCACCACATCCCGGCAACCGCGGGGGTCAAATACGATACCCTTTGTTGCCGGGATGCTGGTTGGAAAGGCCCGGTGATCAGGTCAGAATACCGGCTGCATTGGCAGGGGGCAGGCGCTTTTCCGATGCGGTGTCAAAGACATGGATTTTTGCCATGTCAAAGGCGATATGGATGAAGCTGTCCACCGGATAATCAGGTCGATCCATGGTGAAGATCTTGATCGGCTTTCCGGCAAGCGTGACGTGAACAAGGGTGGAAAGGCCCATCGGTTCAATCAGTTCGACCTTTGCCGGAAGACCGCCGCTTTGGGCATCGGCAACAATCGAGATATGTTCCGGGCGTGCGCCAAGCGTGATGGCCTGACCGGGTTTGGCATCAGCAACCGGCAGAACCGAAATCAGCGCCCCGTCCGAAAGACGGATGCCTGCGGTGGTGGCGTCGACAATTTCATAGCTGCCTTCAAGGAAGTTCATCGCCGGTGATCCGATGAAACTGGCGACAAAGATGTTCGCGGGCCTGTCATAGATTTCGACCGGGCTTCCGACCTGCTGGATGATACCGTCATGCATGGCAACGATACGGTCGGCCATGGTCATGGCTTCGATCTGGTCATGGGTGACATAGACCGATGTCGCGCCAAGACGACGATGCAGCTTGCGGATTTCTGTGCGCATCTGTTCGCGCAACCGGGCATCAAGGTTTGATAACGGTTCGTCAAACAGGAATGCCTGGGGTTTGCGCACAATGGCACGCCCCATGGCGACACGTTGGCGTTGCCCGCCGGAAAGTGCCTTGGGGCGACGGTCAAGAAGGGCCGTCAGGCCGAGGATTTCGGCGACACCTGAAATCGCGTCCGATATTTTTTCCTTTGCGGTTTTGCGCAAGGCAAGCGCGTAGCTCATATTCTCGGCGACCGACATATGCGGATAAAGCGCATAGGATTGAAACACCATGGCGATATCGCGGTCCTTGGGCTGCAATTCATTGACCACGGTGCCGGCAATCGAAATAGCGCCCGATGTGATGTCTTCAAGTCCGGCAATCATGCGCAGCAAGGTCGATTTGCCGCAACCGGACGGGCCGACAAGAACAATGAATTCGCCGTCCGAGATATCGAGATCAATGCCGTGCAGGACATCAACCGCGCCATAACTTTTGCGCGCATTTTCAATTTGAATGGAAGCCATTTGAAACGTCCTCTTATCCTTTGACCGCGCCAGCCGTCAGGCCCTGCACCAGATAACGCTGGATCAGCAGGAAGAACAGGCAGGCGGGAACAAGTGCCAGCACACCGGCAGCCATCATCTGACCGAAATCGACACTGAATTTTGAAACGAATGACAGAAGTCCGACCGGGAAGGTTGACGCCGACTCACTGCTGACCAGCATCAGGGCAAACAAAAGCTCGCTCCAGGCAGCGGTAAAGACAAAGCCAAGCGTTGCCGCAACACCCGGAAGGGTCAGGGGCAGGATGATCGCCCGAAAAGCCTCAAAGCGGGTATTGCCATCAATCATTGCAGCTTCTTCCAGATCCTTGGGGATCCCGTCGAAGAAGGACTGCATCAGGAAGGTGGCAAACGGGACGTTGAAGGCCGTATAGACAATAATCAGTCCGGTCAGGCTGTCCGTCAGGCCAAGTGGCGCCAGAATTTTAAAGATCGGTGCAATCAGCATGACCAGCGGGAACATCTGCGTGATCAGCATCAGAGCAACGATGATCACCTTGCCGCGAAAGGCAAAACGCGAAAATGCATAACCGGTAAGGGCGGCAATCAGTGTTGTGACGAGGGCGGTTGTCCCCGATACGATCACGGAATTCAGGAAGTAATGCGGGAAGTTGCTTTGGGTCAGAACGAATGCATAGTTCTCCCACGAGGTGCGGGACGGCCATAAACGCACGCCTTCGGTATAAAGGATGTCGTTGGGCGTTACCGATACCTTGAGCAACCAGTAAAGCGGAAACAACGCAAAGATCACAAAGGCCGCAATCATCAAATAGTGACTGCCCCAGTAAAGCAGCTTGCGTGTGGAAGTTTGTCCGGTCAGGGTCATGGGGAATTCCCTAGCTATCTGTATGCGTCATGGCACGACGAAGCGCAATCACACTCAGCGCATAGGCCAGCAACAGAACAAGAAGGACTGCGGCAATCGCCGAGGCATAGCCGAAATCAAGTCGGCGGAAGGCCTGGGTAAAGATGTAGGAAGCAACAATCTGGGTGGAATCTGCCGGGCCGCCATTGGTCATGACAACGATCAGATCGGCGAAATTGGCAATCCAGATGGTGCGCAGCATCAGTGTGATGGCAATGGTTGGCGCAAGGAAGGGCAGCGTAATGCTGATAAATTGTTGGCGGGTCGTGGCGCCATCAATCGAGGCCGCTTCATACAATTCCTTGGGGATGGATTGCAGGGCCGCCAGCAGGGTGATGGCAAAAAACGGAATGCCAAACCAGATATTGGCGATGATCGGCCCCCACATGGCAAGATCGGGATCCGACAGGATATTGAACGGTTCGGCCATCAGTCCAAGCGATGTCATCCAGTGCGGCAGCGGACCGACAACCGGGTTAAACATCCAGGCCCAGTTCAGACCCGAGAGAAATGTCGGAACAGCCCAGGGCAGGAAAACCAGCGCCTGCACAAGTCTGCGTCCAAGGAATTGCCGATTGAGCAGAAGTGCCAGAACAAGCCCGAGGCCGAACTGAAACAGCAGCGACCCGAATGTCCACCATGCGGTATTGGCAAGTGCGTCCAGAAACGCCTGATCTGATATCAGGGCTTCGAAATGGGCCGTACCGACAAAGCCGCCACTGAACGGGTTAAGGATACGGATATCGCGAAAGGCATAACTCAGTCCAAGGATCAGCGGCATCAACATCACCGCAATGATCAGGACAAGGGCCGGCGAGACATAAAGATAGGGTTCGATGATCCCGGAAAACTTCCTTGAGAAGCCTCCCCGTCTTTCGACGGGGAGTTTTCCGGTTTGGGTTCCAGTGTTCACTGATTTGCCTGCATCCATTTTTTCTGTGCGGGGGTCAGATAGTCTGCCCACTGATCGGCAAGCTCTTCCGGGCTGATCCGGCCAAGCATCGCTTCCTGACTGGTGCGGATGACCAGACTGTCCTTGAAGAAGGCAAATTCTTCAAGGTGGGTCGGCATCACGGTCGGATGGACATCCGGATCGGAAAGTTCGGCGAACCATCCGGCAAATTGCGGGCTGGCAAAGAACGGATCACTTTCGGCGCCATTATGGATTGGAAGGGCACCAATACGCTTGTTCCAGGTCAGGTTGCTTTCCTTGGATTCCAGATGGGCGATCAGTTTCCAGGCTTCGTCTTTATGTTCACTGTTCGAGAACATCGACCAACCGGCATACCCGATGGTCGGGAATGCCTTTCCTGACGGACCTTTGGGCATGGTGGTCACGCCGAAATCTTCTTCCTTCATGCGGCTGGAAATCGCGATCAGTGCGTCGGGGTCCTGATCAAGCATCGCACAGGTCCCGGAATAGAACCCGGCGACAATTTCGTTAAAGCCCCAGTTCAGGCTGTCTTTCGGTGCCAGGCCGTCTTTGTAAAGATTGATCAGATATTCCAGACCGTTTTCCCAGCCTTCGGAATTAAACGTGCTTTGACCGTCTTCGGTGAAGAATTTGTTCGAACCGGCTTCGGCGGCACCAAACATCACCCAGCCGTTCAAACCACCCGGTCCGCCACGCATGCAATAGCCGTATTTGCCCGGAAGGGCCGAGACTTTTTCGGCAGCCGCCCGGAAATCTTCAAGGGTTGCGGGGACTTCGGTGACACCGGCTTCTTCGAACAGTTTCTTGTTATAGAACATCGCACGAAGGTAAAAACCATAAGGCAGCATATAGGCGGTGTTGCCTGCCGAACGCGCAAATTCCAGTGCACGGTCATTCAGCGTCTTGGCACCATCCCATTTTGCCAGATACGGTTCCAGGCTTTCCAGGGCACCGTTATTGGCATAAAGCGTCAGCCAGGTGTCGGGCATCTCGACGACATCAGGCGTCTGGCCGGCTGAAACCATGGTTGCGAATTTCTCGAATGCCTGACCCCAGGGCAGGGAGGTGATTTCGACCGTTACACCGGGGTTCGCGGCTTCATACTCGGCGACCAGCCCTTTAAGGGTTTCGGTACGTTCCGGGCTGGAGATGACTTCCACCAGTTTCAATGTTGTGTCGGCATAGGCCTGACTTGTTAGCGCAATAGACGTCACACCTGCCAGTAGCGTTGTTTTCCAGTTCATTGTGAAGTTCCCTGTTTTTAACGATAGTTTTCTTACTTCAGGCTTGCCTCGATTGCGGTCGCCAGGTCAGACCAGAGGTCTTCGGCGCTTTCGAGGCCGATATGCAGGCGGACCAGATTTTCGGGCACGCCAAAGCGTATCGCCGAATTGGGTCCACCTACTTGCGCCCGCGTAACCAGTGCGGGGACAATCAGGCTTTCATGCCCGCCCCACGACACGCCGATCTTGAAAAAACGCAGCGCATCAACAAAGGTCGGAATGTCGACCTCGGGGGCGAACTCGAATGAGAAAAGTCCGGAAGAACCGCTTAGTCCCGGTGCAGCCGGTTCCATCAAGCCGGGATAATGCACAGCGGTTACTTTGGGATGATTGGCGAGATTGCGGGCAATGATCGTCGCAGAACGTTGATGTTCGCGCATACGTGCGGGCAATGTGCGCAAGCCGCGCAGCAATAACCAGCCATCAAAGGCCGACAGTTTCGCACCAAGATACGGCAGGATATGAGAGCGCACGCGGCCGATAAATTCATTGCTTCCGGCGATCACGCCAGCGACCACATCACTATGCCCGCCGATATATTTCGATGCAGAATGGATAACGACATCACAGCCAAGAATGGCGGGCTGACAGAAAACCGGCGAAGCCCAGCTGTTATCAATCATCGAAACCGCACCATGATCTCGGGCGATCTGGCAAAGGGCGGCGATGTCGTGCGTGTGGAAGGTCCAGCTGGTCGGGCTTTCAAGATAGAGAACCTTGGCACCGGGCATGATCTTTCGCACAGCATCAAGGTCGCGACCATCGACATAATCAACTCGGACATTCATGTCGCGCAGGAACATCTCGAAAAAGCGGAAGGCATCGGGATAGCAATGTTCGACCGACACGATCCGGTCCCCCGGTTTGACAACAGACAGAACCGCCGACGAAATGGCAGCCATGCCGCTTGCCAGACCAAGGGCGTCTTCGGTTCTTTCAAGCTGCGCGATCTTTTCTTCAAAGGCGCGTGTGGTGGGGTTCAGGCCACGGGAATAGACCGGGCGGGTCTTGCGCCCGGCATAGGTTTCGACCATTTCGTCGAAATTCTCGAAGGTGAACAGAGAATTCTGAAAGATCGGTGGAACGACGGCATTTGCAAAATGCTCGGCGTCATAGGCGACCACACTTTCGGGGGCGCGTGGCAACTGATTAGGATCGGCAGGATTATTGTTGTTCTTCATCAGACATTCTCACGATGTCGTTCTCGACGACTTCAAGGATGGCAAGGGTGTGTTTGCGTGCGAGTTCGGCATCACCGGCAACGATGGCGTCAAACAACATGCGGTGAAATTCAAAGGATGAACTGGCGAAATCCGGCCGGTTGAACGGTTGGGCAAAGAAGCTTTCAAAGGCTTCACGCATCTGCCCCAGAAGCTGTTCAAATAACGGGTTGCCTGATGCCTTGTAGATCGAGAGGTGAAATACAAGGTCGGCCTCGCCGGCGGTTCCAAACTCAAGATGCTCTGCCTCCATTGCATCAAGGGCAGTCCGCATTTCATCAATGTCCTCGGGCGTGGCGCGCCTGGCAGCCAGCATACTTGCTTCGACTTCAAGTCCACGGCGGACTTCAAGGGTTTGCAGCAACCCGTCACGCTGGGTGGCAATCGAGAGCGGCATGAAAAGCGTCTTTTCGCTGACCGGTCGTTTCAGATAGGTGCCCGATCCGCGACGAATTTCCACAATACCAAGTGCCTGCATATGGCCGATGGCCTCGCGGATGCTGGAGCGGCCGACTTTCAAGCCCGCCATCAATTCGCGTTCCGGCGGCAAACGGTCGCCCGGAGTCAGTTCCGAGCTGACAATGAAGTCGGTCAGCGCTTCAAGGATCGCATCACGGCGTCCCGATGTTTCAATGGGTCGAATGGTCGTTCCGTCCGCTTGCGGCACATCGCACCTTCATGCTTGTCATCACTGTGTCCGATCTGGCCCGACTTGCAAAAGTCAGTGTGGTCAGTCATCAGACGTCAGACCAATTTTCAGATTGAATCGGTTCAAGTCAAGTCTGGATTCAACCGAATGGTGATTTTGGCATGTGCGAAATACAGCCAAATAGCGGTTTTAGCAGCATTTTCGACCATATGAAGACGTGCAAATTCGCAGTGCACGCATGGCGACAGGTGCTGATCTGTTAAACCGGCAAGCCGGAAACCGGCCGTGAATCGGCGGGGACGTGATGACGGATTTACACGATGGGGAAAACGATGGGGAAAACGATGGGGGTTTATTTGCTCTTGGCTTCGGCTTCCCGGGTCAGGCTTTCCATATAGGTCAGAAGATCGGCGATGCTTTCCGGGGTAAAGGAAAATTCCGGCATTGCCATATTGTCGTGGGATACCGTGATGCCCTCGGCCAGTGCTTCTTCAAGATTTTCAAGCGGCCAGCGTTGCCCGAAACTGGCCAGTGCCGGTGCGTCGGTGATCGCCGGATCGGGCAGGGGATCACCATCAAATTTCGCGTGGCAGCGCAGGCAGGTTTGTTCGGCAATCGATTGACCGCGTGTCACATCGCCGTGCTCTTCGCCCTTGCGCGACAGATAATCGCTGATCCCCCACATGCCTGCGGCAACGACACCGGTCACAAGAATGACAAGGCTTATTTTCTGCAAGGTGATCTCCCCGGAATTGCGTGTTTCTTGTTGATATCGCAAGACCCTATCAGGGTTTGGTAACGAATTTCCTAAGCTGTGTATGGGGTGGGACGGACCGGGTTTTGCGCGGATGATTGTCAATCCGAAAGTTATTGATAATCAATATCATCTACGTTAAGGATCAGCATCATCGAAAGCCCTGATGAAAGCTGTGCTTGAAGGAAGTCCTGTTTGCCCGGTAATTCGACATCATTGATCCTGTTCATGGCGCAGCGTTCGGCACTGGTGAATTATGCCAGCTCGATCATCGGCAACCGGGTTCAGGCCGAAGATCTGGTACAGGAAGCATGGCTGCGCTTTGACGAGGCATCAAAAGGCCGTTTTCTGGACGACGCGACCGGTTATCTGTACCGGATCGTGCGCAATCTTGCCCTTGATAGCAAACGACGTGATGCACAGGAAAGCCGGGTGACCCGTGCGGCGGATTATGATGTCATTGCCAATATCTCGGCTGATGAGGCACCGGATCCGGAAACGGTCGCGCTCTATAAGGATGACTATGCCCGGCTGATGCAGGCGCTGGGCGAGCTTCCCGAACGCACGCGCATTGCCTGTGAAATGCATCGTTTCGGCGGGGCCAAGCTGCGCGAAATTGCCGAATATCTCGATATTTCCGTGCCGCTTGCCCATAAGCTGGTGGCAGACGGGATCGATCATTGCCGTGAACGGCTGGGCGGATGGCCATGAAGGTAAAGCATGACCTTACTGGTTTTTTCAGTGTAGAAGGTCGGAACGCCGATCAGTCCTTTGGCCTTGATCGGCAAAGGTTTTCAAACGAATTGTTCCGGGCCGCAGCCCCGCATCGCACGAACAGCAAAGCAGCGTGAAGACAGGCATGACAAATTCGGCCCAAGCCAAAGCCGCCAAGGCCGCCAAAGAGGCAACCGACTGGTTCATCCTGTTGCAGGAAGCGCCTGATGACCGCGACCTGATCGCGCGGTTTGAGGACTGGTGCGCGCAAAGTCCCCTTCATGCTGATGCCTGGCATGCAACGGTTCGTACTGCGGATCTGATGGCGGGTATTGCGCCCGTAATGTCCAATGGCGACAAAGCGGGCCCCAACGACAAAACCGACTGGCAGCGTTTCCTTGAAGAACGTCGTGCGTCGGACACCGATTTGCTGCGCGTTCGTACAGCCGCGGGCGAAGATGCGATTGCCGCCCAGGCCGAAGAAACCGCAAAGGTTATCTCGGCACAAAGCCGGTTTAAAAAGCGCGGCAATACGTCGTGGGGCGGGATTGGTCTGGGGGGGCTTGCCGTGGCGGCATCCCTTGTTGCCGCCGTGTTTGGCCCGCGTATTGCGACCGAAATGCAGGCCGATCATTTCACCAGGACAGCAGAAATCAGCACCATCACCCTTGCCGATAACAGCACGGTGACACTGGCCCCCGAAAGTGCGATCAAGGTGCATTATGACGGGGCAACGCGCCTTGTCGAACTTCTTGGCGGTGAGGCGTTCTTTGAGGTTGCCCCAAATCCCGATCAACCGTTCAGGGTTGGTGCGGATAATGTCACCGTCACGGTTCTGGGCACGGGGTTTGATGTGTCCGAAGGGACCGGTCAGTCAAGCGTTGCTGTCGAACATGGTCTGGTGCGGGTTGAAAATGCCGCCAATGTCCCGGATGTTTCGGAAATTCTCGAACCCGGTCAGCAGGCGCGCGTCACCCGCGATGGCAAAGTCACCCGGTCGACCACGCCGGTCGATCAGATTGCGCCATGGCGCAACAACCAGCTGATCGCGCAGGATCAGCCATTGGGCGAGATCGTTGATCGCCTGCGCCGCTATTATGATGGCACCATCCTGATCACCGATGGAACTTTGTCCCGGCAAACCGTGACCGGGGTCTATCGGCTGGATGATCCGGTATCGGCATTGCGGGGTATTGCGCGCGCACACAAGGCCAATGTGCGCGAAGTGACCCCCTGGATTCTGATCGTTTCCCCGTCCTGATCCGTTCTGGTCTGTCCATGATCCCGCAAATGCGGATTATCTGAAACCCGCATAAAACCGGCAATTTCAAAAAAGTTCTGATTTTTCGGAAGTTTTTTTTGAAAAAGCTGCATCCCCGTCCGTTTTGTCTTTATACGCCATTGAGAGGCATTTGCATTCTCAATCTGGTTGAGGCATATGACCTGAAACGGAGATCAAGACGAATGAAGAATGGGGGAGCAACCGAACTGCGCAATCGTGGTCGTGTTGCAATTATCGCCAGCGCCCTGATGATGAGCACGGCCCTTGCGCCGGTGATGTTTGCATCACCTGCAACCGCACAGGTCGCATCAAAGGGTATTGATGGTCAGTATGATTTTGACATTTCGGCCCAGTCGCTGACGCGCGCGCTTGCGCAATTCGGGGTGCAGACGGGCTTGCAGGTAACTGTCGATGGCGCGCTTGCCCGCAATGTGGATGCCAGTGCCGTTTCGGGCACCATGCGCGCGGGACGTGCGCTTGAAAGCCTGTTGCGCGGGACGGGCCTGACCTATGTCGTGACCGATGACCAGACCATCGTGATTGAGGCAGTCGTCAGCGGTGATGCCGCCCGGGGCGAGGTTCTTGATCCGGTCCGGGTCGAAGCCAACAGTGCCGAGGCATCCGGTCCGGACACTGCCATCACGGATAGCTTTGTCGCATTGCGCAGCCGCACGGCATCAAAAACCGACACCCCGGTTCTTGATGATTCCTCGGCCATTTCGGTCGTGACCCAGAAGGAAATGGAAACCCGCAATGTGCAGGACATCCAGCAGGCGGTTTCCTATACGGCCGGTGTCCAGGCCGCCGAATACGGGTCGGATTATCGGTATGACTATGTCCGCATCCGGGGCTTTGGCCAGACGTCGCTTGGCAGTTATCGCGACGGTCTTCCGGTCCGGGTTTACAATTTCACCAACAGCCGCCCGGAACCCTATGGCTTGCAGCAGATTGATGTTCTTAAGGGATCGACATCAAGCCTGTTTGGCCTGAATGGCCCCGGCGGTCTGGTCAATATGACAACCAAACGGCCCGAAGACGTGGCAGGCGGTGAAGTCTTTACCACCTTTGGGGAAAATTATCTGCGCGCCGGTGGCGATGTTACCGGGCCGGTTGCTGAGGACAGCAACTGGACATATCGTCTGACCGGTCTGTGGCAGGATGCTGAACGGAGTCAGGACTATTCGCAGGATGACCGTCTTTATCTTGCACCGGCTTTTACCTTTAAGCCCAAGGCAGGGACGGAGCTTACGATCCTGACAAGCTATAGCGAACGTGACAGCGGCCTTGGTTATGGATATCCGATCGGGATTGAAACCAGCCGCGATGCGTTTTTCGGTGAACCGGATTTCAACAATTTCGATACCGAGGAAACCAATATCGGTTATGCGTTTTCGCATCAGATTACCGACAAGCTCGAATTCCGTCAGAATGCGCGCTACACCAATGTCGATCTGACCTATGAGACGGTTTACCTGAATGATACCACCCCGCTTGGCAATCGTTATGCCTTTGCGATTTATGGGGAGCTGGACCGGTTTGGTGTCGATAACCAGCTGCAATATGACACCGCACTCAACGACATGTTTGAGAGCAAGACGCTGATCGGGATTGATTACAATCGCGACCAGAACCGGGAGCTCCGCCGTGACGGTACGGCAACCGCGATTGATCCCTATAACCCGTCCTATTGCGGGCTTTCATGCATCACCTTTACCAGCAGTTCCGATACGGAAATCACGCAGGCGACCTATGGGGCCTATGTGCAGGAACAGCTGACGATTGCTGATGACTGGATTGCCACCGTTGGCGGGCGTTTTGATTATGTGCAGAGTGACACCGACACCATCAGCAGCGGTACGACAAGCGAACGCGATGATCATAAATTCACATCACGTCTTGGCCTGACCTACAAGGCGACCAGCGAAGTTTCGATCTATGGCAATTATTCGGAATCCTTCCAGCCGGTCTATTCCGGTCTGGCGTCGCGTCCGGAGGGCGTGAAACCGCAGGAAGGCACGCAATATGAAATCGGCGTGAAATATCAGCCCGAAACCATTGATGCCCTGTTTACCGCCGCCCTGTTTGACCTGACCCAGGAAAACGTGTCGCAGTGGAATTCAAGTACGAGCAGCTATAAGCAGATCGGCGAAATCAATTCGCGCGGGCTTGAGCTTGAAGGCAAGATGTCACTTGATGAACAGACCAACCTGACACTTGCCTATACCTATCTCGATGCGGAAATCAAAGACGACATTACCGCAGCCAATATCGGCAACAACCCGGCAAACGTGCCCGAACATCAGGCATCGGCATGGCTTGATTACACCATTCCGGGGCAGGGTGCGTTTGGTGATCTGACGCTCGGTGGTGGCATGCGCTTTACTGGCGAACGCGCACGTAATGACGGCAACACCGAAACACTTGGCAGTTACACGCTGTTTGACGCGGCAATCATTTATGCGGTTACCGATGATGTCAGCCTGTCGGTCAATGCAACCAACCTGACGGATCGTGAATATGTATCGTCCAACACCTTTGGCAGTCGCTATTACGGCGATGGCCGCACGGTTTTGGCGACGTTGAAATATAGCTGGTAAGCAAACAGCCTGAGACAAAAGGGCGGGGAAATTCCCCGCCCTTTTTGCGTCATTGGCATTTCCGCAGCCGTATGATAAATTTACGAAACTTCATAATTTCAGATTTCAGCATCCCAAGGAGATTTCAAAATGCGGCGTTCTTCCTTTGTGGCATTTGCCATTGCAACGCTGGTGGCAACACCGGCCCTTGCCCATACCGGTGCTGGTACGGTTTCGGGGTTTGCATCGGGCTTTGGGCATCCGGTCGGGGGGCTTGATCATTTGCTGGCAATGGTTGCGGTTGGCATCCTTGCTTCCCAGCAGGGCGGGAAATCGATCTGGCTGCTGCCGCTGTCCTTTGTCGCGATGATGATCGTCGGTGGCATCCTTGGTGCTGCCAGCGTCGCCTTGCCGCTGGTTGAGCTTGGCATTGTCGGCTCGGTCATTGTTCTGGGGGCGGTCATTGGCCTTGGCAAACATTTGCCAACCGGTGCGGCGATGGCGCTGGTCGGTCTGTTTGCGGTCTTCCATGGTCATGCCCATGGCACGGAAATGCCGACCACGGCAAGCGGCGTTGAATATGGTGTCGGCTTTGCCCTTGCAACGGTGGCCTTGCATGCGGTCGGTCTTGGTCTGGGCCTGACGGTAAAACAGATTGCGCAGAAAACCGCACAGGTTGCTCTGCGCGCAGGCGGTGGAGCGATTGCCGCTGCTGGCGTTTTCCTGCTTGCCGCCTGATTGGGCGCGATAGAGCTTTCCAATAGCCAAAACAGAAACGGCCGCCCTTCGGAAATGAGGGGCGGCCGTTTTTATGGGCGTGATGAGGTCAGGTTTGACTATTCACGCAGCTTTTCATGCGCGGGCGCGCCACCGGCACCGCGACCGCGCTTAAGCGTTGGCAGGGCCAGCATGGCAAGAACAAACAGGCCGGTCGCCAGTTTAAGATCGGGCGGCGGCATGCCAGCTGCCAGACAAAGCGACACCAGCTGATAGTAAATGATCGCCCCGACAAAAGGGGCCAGCAGCTGGCGGAACACCGATTTTTTGCCAACAACCGCCTCGCCGATCATAAGCGCAGCAAGGCCGTTGATCAGGATGCCAAGACCCATATTCACATCGGCAAAGCCCTGTGACTGAACCATCAGCGCGCCACTGGTTGCCGAAAACGCACTGGCAAGACCAACACCGACAATGGTCGAAACCCAGACCGAGATGCCCTGTGCCTCGGCCATGGCGGGGTTGGAACCAACCGCGCGAAGGGCCGTACCCTTTTCGGTTTTGAAGAACCAGTTAAGGGCCAGAAACACACCGGCCCCGATGATCCCGGCAATGATGATCTTGCTGACCGGGAAGCCCGGCGTGACAAACGGGGCCCAGTTATAAACCGTGTCTGAGCCAAAGATCGACAGGTTCGACTTGCCCATGATGCGCAGATTGATGCTGTAAAGCATCGTCATCATCAGGATCCCGGCAAGCAGGGTATGAATGCGGAACCGCAAGTGAATAAGCGCAGTACAGCACCCCGCGACAAAGCCACAGGCAAGGGCCGCAATAATCGCCAGTGCCGGATTGACGCCAGCCGCAATCAGGATACCGCAAACACAGCCGCCCAGCGGATAGGCGCCTTCGCTGGTCAGATCGGGGAAATGAAGCGTTCTGAACGGGATCATGATGCCCAGAACCACAAAGGCCAGAATAAGGCTTTGCGCAAGGGTAACGGGCACAAGGGCGACATAGCTGGTGAAGGTTGAGGAAAGGAATTCCATTATATTCTTATGCCCCCAGCATCATTGCGTCGGTCTTGACTGCGAAATGGTCGACCAGTTTTGCCACCGTGACATTGGCCTTTTCTTCGCCACCGATCTGAAGTTTGACGCGACCGGCATCAAGCATGATGACGCGATGGCCGTAATCAACCGCGTGCTGCATGTTATGGGTGACCATCAATGTGGTCAGTTTCAGGCTGTCAACGGCGCGCACGGTTGCCTGCATGACAAGGTCGGCAGTACGCGGATCAAGGGCAGCGGTATGTTCATCAAGCAACAGCAAATCCGGTGATCCGCCAACCGCCATGATCAGCGACAGCGATTGACGCTGTCCGCCCGAAAGAAGTTCGACCTTGGTTTCAAGGCGGTTTTCAAGGCCAAGGCCAAGAACCGAAAGCCGTTCCTTGTAATCGGCAAGGCGCTTGGTATTCAGGCCACGCGCAAGCGTGCGTTTCTTGCTGCGCAATTCGGCCAGAAGCATGTTTTCAGCAACCGTCATGCTGGCAGCTGTACCCAGCATCGGGTCCTGAAACACGCGGGCGATCCGGGTGGCGCGTTTATGAACCGGTGTACTGGTGACGTCATCGCCATTGATCAGGATGGCACCGCTATCAAGGGACAGTGCGCCAGATACGGCATTGAGCATCGTGCTTTTGCCAGCCCCGTTCGAGCCGATGACAACGCCGAATTCGCCGGTTTGCAAGGTCAGGTCAAGATTATCAAGTGCGACCTTTTCGTCGGGTTGCCCGGCATAAAAGGTTTTGCGTGCAGATCGGATTTCAAGCATCCGTCTTCTCCGTAAAGCCATTGGCGCCGCAGGGGGATTGACCCTGACGGCGCCAATGTTTGTTCAAGTCTGGACGAGCTTATTCGACGATGCAGCCGCAATCGTCAAACGATGCCGGAATTTCGATCCCGAATGCCGAAGCAGCCGATTTCGAAATCATCGGCGCATGGGTTTCATAGGTCGGTGCAGACGGCGGAATGTCAGCCGGTGATTTGCCCTTAAGGATTTCAGCGGCAATCATGCCTGCATTTTTGCCGACCTGGCTGTAATCAACCGAGAAGCTGGCCGGAACGGTGCCATTGGCAACAGCGGAGCTGTCAGAGTTCACAATCGGAACGCCAATCTGGCGGGCCGCCGCCGAAACAGCGGCAATGGCCGGCTGGATCAGGTTCGATGCCGGGGTATAGATGACATCGGCCTTGCCTGCGACCGAGGTGATGCGCTGCTGGATATCGTTGACGTTATCAATACCAACCGGAACAACCGAGAAACCGGCAGCCGGTGCCAGGGCCTCGACCTTTTCCAGAAGGGCGGTGTCGTTGGCTTCGCCCGGGTTATAGGGCAGGGCCAGACGTTTGGCATCAGGCAGAAGCTTGCGGGTGAATTCCAGAACGGCTGCAATATCCTGAAGATCGGATGCGCCGGTCATGTTGGTGTCGCCTGCTGCCCAGGACGGCACAAGCTTGGCAGCAACCGGATCGGTGACGGCCGAGAACACAATCGGAATGCCCGAACCGGCCAGCGCCTGTTTGGCGATCTGGGAAACCGGGGTGGTGATCGTATAGATCAATTTCGGGTTTTCCGACTGCAACTTGGTGATCATCTGGGGGACCAGAGACGCATCAAAATTGGTGTGGCTTTCGGAATAGGAAACGTCCTTGCCCTCGACAAAGCCGTTTGCAGACATGGCTTCCTTGAAGCCCGCAATCGCGGCATTCAGCTGCGGATGTTCGCCAAAATTGGCGATCCCGACCTTGATTTCCTCGGCCGATACGCTGGTGACGGATGCGAAAAGGCTGCCTGCCAGGACCAGTCCGGAAAGGAGGCCCGATTTATTCATTTTCATTCACTGAAACTCCCTGATTCTTTCGGGTCGGCATTTGGGGCGCCAACCTTGTGTGCGGATCATGCGAAGTTCCAAGAAGAACGTCAATCCTCTGTATTATTGCCTACATATTATTCGAATGCGTTTCGGACGTTGCAAATTTGCAAACTGGCAATTGTCCGGGTCATGGATCGGGCCGACATCCAGACCGGCATCAATCAGGCGTGCCCGAACATGATGTCATCACGGACGTTATCCCGCTGGTCCGTATGATTTCGGCATATGCAGGGACATAATCAAGCCTGTCACGATGTTCTGACGATTTTCAGCCGAGTGCGTTATGTCGGTGAAATTGATCATAACGGTGTCAAGCTTCTCGCGAGCTGCTTCCTTTGACATTGTGCTGAGGTCGTGTGCCACCTGCCAGGGATCAAGTCCAAGCCTGGCTAACATGGAAAGTGTCGTGACAGGTGTTCCGTTTGAACCTGCGCCGATTTTTGTCTGCAAAAAACGGTCGTATCTTGTGTCGAGGCCGGTTGGTCTGTTTTCCGTCATGCCTGATCAATCCATGAAAATGTCTGCGCAAGGTCTCTGTCGAGAGACCTGATTTAGCCAAGATGGTTAAATCGCGTTTTGCTGACATTATGGACCAAGCCGGATCTGGAGGACTTAATGTGGATTAGTCAATCCGTTCATTAAGCTGCTTTGTGCATCTGGTTGGCTTTATGTTCTGGCCGAAAAATCCGAAATCCGAAGCCGGTTGCGTCGAGATGTGCGCGGACAATTCTCTTAAAGCTAACCTCGATTAGTTCGTTCGGCTCGCATTCGTTGTATAAGAATAGTCTTCATTGAATGTTCTGCGATGCCGGATCGAAGGCTACGAAGTGTGGGCTTGGATTCAGATCAAAAAGGTATCTTCCTGCGGGCTTTATGCAGGGTCCTTCTGGTCGCCGTATTTTTCAGTAATTTTCCAATCATTTGAAAAATGAGAGGCATGTTCGCCTTCGATATTGCGAGCTCCTCGAGAGGCAAAAGAGCAATTTTTCATCGATCTCTTTTTGCACACGAAAAAATCCGGACATTCAAGCCATTCATCTTCCTTTCAGGAGGACAAGACATGAACTATCCCGATTGGTTAAAGCCCTATGTTCTTGGTGCGGCTTCCGGTGCAGCTTTTGCAATGGTGGTCGGCTTTACATGGGGAGACTGGAAGACGGGCGGAGATGCGCGTCAGATGTCAGAAACAATGTCCCATGACAATGTGATTGCGGCGCTAGTGCCGGTTTGTGTTGCCAAGGCAAACGCGGATTCAAATCGCGAAGAAAAACTGGAAACGATCCGGGATGCTTCAAGTTACCGCCAACAAGAAGCCGTGATGGACGCTGGTTGGGCGACAATGCCGGGCACAGAAATTCCAAATCGTGATCTTGCACAAGCCTGTTTCGATGCTCTTGAACCAGAGCTGTGATAACCGCTGAACTCAAGGAGATAAACACAGTGTCTGATGAGAGAAATACCTCTCCCTTGCCGCCGGAAGCGACAGCTTTGGAACGGCGCGTTCTTGCGCATGAGCGGATATTGCAATCCCTTCTTGCGTTTATGTCACGAAGCGACCCCAAGTTTGTAGAACATCTGCAGGCCAGGTTCGTTTTACCCATGTCACGGGTGTCTCACGAGCATGACTACAAGGAAACAGACGAATACGCCGAAGATTTCATTCGTGCTGTCATGCTGCTTGAGGCGAAAGGCCTGTCAGGTGGTGATAAATCCAAACTGAACAGGAGTTCTGCCAACAAACAGCAAGGTGTTATCAGCCCTGCTCACGCCCCCTATGCAGAGCGTATCGAGCGCACCGGACGGGTTGAGCGCGTGCAACTGGTCAAGAAGAACAGTATCTGGGAAATCAGTGTGGATGGCGTTTTTCGGGCGCACTATCATGACCGGGAGCAAGCCCTTGCAGCTGAGGCTCTTGCGAAGCTGGCATTGTCATGAGTGCTAAGTGCGCGACTGTTCCGATGTGCTGCTCTGGTTGGTCAGGACAATACAAATGCGTCTAAGCATTGGATGCCATTTTCAGTATGAGCTGCAGCAGATCACACCAATGATTGCCCTGTTGAATGTGCATCATTCCCGTGTGGATGATCTGGAGGGCGAAGATTGCCTGCAGACAGTCCCGGAAGTGGTGCAAACGCCATATGTCGACGGGTTCGGGAATATCTGCACGCGTTTGATAGCGCCGGTTGGAACATTTGTTCTGAAGTCAGATGGAACCATCCTTGATGATGGTTCCGAAGATGAGCCATGTCAGAACGCGGAACAGCATGCGGTCGAAGATTTGCCATCGGATGTACTGGTTTATCTGCTTGGCAGCCGGTATTGCGACACAGATCTTCTGTCAAATGAAGCCTGGCGGCTTTTTGAAAATACGACACCAGGATCCGTCAGGGTCAGAGCGATATGTGATTTCGTCCATCAACATATTGCGTTTGGATATCTGGACGCACGCGCGACGCGCACAGCGTCCGAGGCGATGTCCGAACGACGTGGTGTTTGCCGCGACTACACACATCTTGCGATCACACTGTGCCGCTGCATGAATATACCGGCACGATACTGCACCGGATATCTTAGCGATATTGGCGAACCTCTTCCGCATCCGAGCGGTGACTTTGCTGCATGGATGGAGGTGTATCTTTCGGGCAGATGGTGGGTTTTCGACCCCAGAAACAATTCCCCGCGGATCGGGCGTGTCCTGATCGCCAGAGGACGCGATGCGGCCGATGTGCCGTTGCTGCAGACCTTTGGCGAAAGCACGTTGCGTGACTTCCGGGTGTGGACAGAAGAAATATGATGCGTTGCCAATATGGATCTGAAGAACCCTGTTGCGGGGTAGTGGGGCTGTCTTATGCTGTCTCTTGAGCTTATCCATTCAACGACCTATCGGTATCGTCGGCCGGTGTTGCTCGGCCCGCACAGATTGATGCTTCGCCCGCGCGAGGTGCGTGAAACGCGACTGGTTTCCTTTGATGTAAGGATGAACCCCGACACGGAGTTGATCTGGACGCATGATGTTGCCGACAATGCGATCGCAACAGCAAATTTCAAGGATAAGACCGATTATCTTGAAATTATAAGCCAGTCCAGGATCGAGATGAGTGCCACGCAATGGCCGGTTTTTGCGATCTCGGCTGATGCGTGCAGTTTTCCGTTCTCATATTCGGACAATGACTGGATCGATCTTGGTGCTTTGACAGCACAGCATTATCCCGACCCGCAGGGACGGCTATCAGAATGGGTGAACAGTTTCATTTTCGGGTGCCCGACAGACACGCTTTCGTTGCTAAAGGACATTAGCGTCGGGATTTCCCAGAGAACGATCTATCAGGTGCGCGAGAGCGAGGGCACGCAGACGCCGCTTGAAACGCTTGATAAACAGGAAGGGTCGTGCCGCGATTTCGCTGTCTTGTTTGTGGCGGCGGCGCGGTGCCTTGGACTTGGGGCACGTATTGTGTCAGGGTATCTGGTGAACACGGGTGGCTGGTTAAGCGGATCGGACGGTTCGGGGTCTACCCATGCGTGGGCCGAGGTGTTCCTTCCCGGTGCGGGGTGGGTCGCTTTTGATCCTACAAATCGGAGTGTCGGTTCTGGCAACCTTATTGCGGTGGCAGTGGTTCGTGAAATGAAACAGGCCGTTCCGGTCGCCGGTCAATTCACCGGGGGCAATGATGCCCTTCTTGAAATGAGCGTTGCGGTCAGTATCACGGTAACAGAGCGCTAGTCAGATAACGGCAGGCCAACCGCAAACAACCACAAAAGCCGGGTTGGCTTTGCTGAAAATGATGGGGGCAAGCATCCCCAAACGACTTGGTTTTCTTGCCTGCGAACGTGATTATCAGAGTTTCAGCCTGTTGCCGCCCTTGATAATCCTATCGATCAGGCTGTTGACTGCCTGATGGTCTGTTTGGACTGAAATGTGGGGCGGCACTGCAACATGTGCGTTTTTGGCATCCTTAAGAATGCCGACAATATCCTCTGTGCGGAGAATTCCGAGATCGCCCAGGCATAATAGAGTAGACTCGCATATCGAGAGTGCCGCAGATCCCTGGATCTCCATCGAATAATTCATGGTTCGTGCCCTCTTTTAAGTTTTGGTTTGAAGAAAAGCGATTTGGACGCTGCGTTTTCATACCATCACTTCGTTTCTGCGCTGCATACACAGGTTAGTCTGAGCAAGGATATTCTCATATCACTGCGACACTGAGGGGCTCCGATATTCCATGAGGAGACCGGGTTTGATGATTTCCCCGACCGAGGCAGTTTCAAAGAAGCTGAAAAACTATATCGACCTGACCGATCAGGAACTTGGCACACTTGCTGGAATGCCGGGCAGGTCGTTGATGATTCCTGCGGGCGAGGACATCGTCCACGAGGGGCAAAGCGGTCATCGTGCTTTCATTCTTCAGGACGGTTGGGTGATGTCCTACAAGTTGCTTCCCGAAGGTGCGCGACAGATCATTGACTTTCAGGTGCCCGGTGACTTTCTGGGGTTGCGCAGTTTGCTGTTACGTACGTCCGATCATAGCTTTGAAGCGGTTACGGATGTACGGGTCGCCGAAGTCAAGGCACATGACATGCTGTCGGCTTTCTCATCTTCACCACGACTGGCGATGGCGATCCTGTGGGCGGTGTCCTGCGACGAGGCGATGGTTGTGGAACATCTCGTTAATATCGGAAGGCGCTCGGCGATTGAAAGAACCGCGCACTTCCTTTTGGAACTTGGTGCGCGGCTCAGGCTAATTGGTGTCGGTACTGCACAGGGATATCCCTGTCCTTTATCGCAATATCAACTTGCCGATACGCTCGGGCTGAGTGCCATTCATATCAATCGCGTCTTGCGCCAGTTGCGCGAACAGAAGTTGGTGACTTTCCAAAAGGGACTTGTTCGCTTCGATGATCTGGAAAGGTTGACGGCACTTGCAGAATTCGAAATGGGCTATCTGGATCAGATTGGTCCCATCCTTGTAAAATAGGCCATTTGGCGCGTTGCGTGTGCTTAAGAGAAATCTTTGCCAGCCATCCATTTTTCAACGTCGGCAACGGCTTCTTCCTCGGAAACCGCCCTGCGAATTTTGATCATGTTGCAGAGCTGACCCTTGGTTTTGATGGTCGATAGATCGTAGTGTGTCAGGAAGTTCCACTTCTTTTGGGCGTCGGCAAGATACCCTTTTTTCCGGGTGACTGTATCGGATGTTTCGCCACCTTTAAATCCAAACATGATTTTTCCTTTTATTTATTTGTGAATTTTGATCTTTCTTTGTGGTTTTCATTATGAATGAATTTTAATTTCAGAAGCTAACCTATGATATTTATTTTGTTTTTATTTCATGAGATTGTTCTTATTATTCAAGTTTTATTCTCTTAATATCAAGAAAGTTGGTCGTCATGAATACGACAAGAACAACACATAAAACATACGCGTTTACCCATCCGTTCAGCCTGGACGGTTACGCCCAACGCTTTCTGCCGGGGCTTTACAGCATAGAGATAGAAGAAGCGTTATCGTCACGGCGTGGTCGTCTTGATTTCAGGTGGGTTAAGTCACGTTTGTATTTTACTCCCAAATCGGGGGCTCCGATCGAGATCGGCGTCTGCGGCATTGATCCTGATGATTTTGATCGGGCAGCCCTGCAAGATGGAGCAAGGTATTTGAAGGATCATCGCACAGTACGAGGCCGCTCGAAGATTTCTCCGTTTGATCGCCTTGCAATTGAACGCAGTGAGAATGAGGGGATGTCGGTCAAGTAGACGTGTGGAATATTCTTGTATCAGGCGATTGAGATCAGGGGCGTCTGGCGATGTGATGCTCCGAATTCTTTGCCCGATTTCAGGCCTGAAATCCGAAATGCGCGCCGTGAAACACCACTATGGCCCGGATATTCCGGCAACAGATCACAATCAGGAAATCACAATGCGGTTGCACGGGCCGACAAGGATATCAGGGGTATCCTGGGCATGCGGGGCTTTCAGGGCCTAGCTGCCATCAGCTGTTCGAAACACGGTCATGCCATTCACAACCACCCGGCCATCTGGCAGCAGCTGTCCGTCATATTCGGTCGTCCCTTGCGGGCCGGGACGTCCGGCGGCAAGGCCATTGACCGCAAAGGGCAAAAGAGCACCCAGAAGGGTCGGGCTGTCAGGGGTGCCCAGCAGGTCAACCAGCTTGTCCTGTCCCAGCAATTTGAAATCAAATTCACCGGCAAAGCCATAGCGTGCGGCAGCCTGGGCAATGAATTCGCCCGCCCCCAATGCCTCAAGACCGCGCGATTCCACATAGAATTCGTCGACCTTGACCGGCGCCCCGTTATGTGCGGCCTTTTGCCACAGGGCATCGCCAATCTGGCGACGGGCAAGGCGCGGGGCGGTGCCGGTCAGAATATCGTGGAAGCCTTTTTCAATGATCGGTTTGGCATCGCTCCAGGGCAGGCCGGTGCTGCTGCTTTTGACGCGCACGGTGCGCGGCTGAAACAGGCTGGGTAACCAAAGCCCGTCATGGGCATAATCCAGATGGGTCTCGCCTGCTTCGCCGGGATAAAGGGTAAAGCTTGCCGATTTGATCGACCCCATTTTTTCCCGGTTGGGGCCGGTCCATTCCGCACCCTGCCATGCAATGCGCGCCAGTTCGGGCAACCATTGCAGGATCAGACCATTCATCATCCAGTGTTTGCGCGTGATCGGTTCTTCCCCGATCAGGAAATCGGCAAAGCCGTCAAAAGTCATCGGGGCGTTGCGGGCAATATCCCAGCGCAGATACCCGCCCGCGTTGCGAAGGGTCAGCTCGCGCCGGTCGCTGGCAGCTTCGGCATCCATTCTGGCGCGCTCAGGAAGCTTGATATCAAGATCGATATGATCGGGATTGTCGGTATCGCGCACCGTGACATTGACACCGTCCATCAACAGCTCGCGCGCCGTTGAATAGCCGCGAAGATCAAGGGATATGCCGTCATATGTCAGGGTGACGGCATCGCCGTCTATCAGGCGTGCATCGGTTTCGGTTGCCGCAATACCCGATTGCATCAGAATGGCATCAATGGCGTTGCGTGCCTTTTCGACAGTAATCGCCTGGGCGCGCGTGTGCAGTGCAACGAGCGAAATTGCACAGATACCAAATCCCAACAAAGCGTGGCGCACGCGCATAAGGTGATGCCCCTTGACTGGATCGGTCCGGACAGATGGAACGATCAAATTGCGACAGGTTGTATTGTTTAGCGCAATTTTGGTGAAGATAGGGCAAATTTCACCAAAAATTATGTGTCATCTGACGGCAACTGACAGGATGCTGTCAGGAGGGGCGCGTTACAAACAATTGAGTTTGATCACAAACAGGGGGAGCTCAGTTGCCACATCCGAACGTTTTGCGCTGATCGTCGGTCGCAATTCCGCACAGGAAGATATTCACAGCGCGCGATACGCGATTTTCGATTTCGCTGTCTGTCATTGGCGGTCGTGGATGGTGTTTCATGACGCGTGATTGCCAGTCGCCGATCACCATGGCCTCGAAGATCTCGGCTGCGTGATCCGGATCATCAATGTGGATACGACCAAGTTTTTGCTGGCGCGAAAGATAATCGGCAAGGTGTTTGCGGGTACTGTCAGGGCCGATCTCGAAGAACTTTTCGATCAGGGGTAGAAAGTGCTGGCCTTCTGAATACAGAATTTGAGTGAAGCGGGCGACTTCCTCGGTTACTATCTTGTTGGCCAGTTTGGTTCCGAAGTCCGTCAGGGCATCACGAGGAGGGAGATCGGTTTTCAGCGAAATTTGAAGTTCCGCGGAAAATTCCACGCATCGTTCTGTCATGACGGCCTCAAGCAGGCCATCCTTTCCGCCGAATGCTTCGTAAAGGGTTGTACGAGAGCCACCCGACTGCGAAATGACATCATTAAGTGTGACGCCAGCGAACCCTCGCTCTAGCAGAAGTTGCCAGGCCGCATCCATCATGGCGCGCCGCCGCGCAGACCCGCGAGAGGATTGTTTTTCAAACTTTTCTGGCGTTTCACTCATGATTATTGGTTCTGTTGTTTTTGGCTCTTGATCGTGCAGTGCACAATGTGTACTGTACCGTACAGTATTTCGAAAAGCAATGGCAAAGCGTCCTTGAATGCTTTGCACAGGACTTAGAAGGAAAAGCATTTTGTCCATGCGATCTTGTTTAAAATTTGCCGGGATGGCTGCGCTTGCCTTGATGGTCGCTGCCTGCAGCGAGCAAAAAGAAGGTGGTGAACAACAGGCGGCTGCGCCTCAGCAACAGCCCGCAACGCCGGTTGGTACCGTCACCCTTGAAGCCCAGACCGTCGGTCTTGTCGAAGAAATGCCCGGTCGCACGATTGCTTTCCGTCAGGCTGATATCCGTCCTCAGGTGGACGGGATCATCAAGGAGCGCAACTTCACCGAAGGCGGTTTTGTCGAAGCCGGTCAGCAGCTCTATATGATTGATCAGGATGTCTATCTGGCAAAGGTCGATGCCGCACAGGCCGAACTGGCCCGCCAGAATGCGACCTATGAACAGGCGGTCAAAACCCGCAAGCGTTATGATCCGCTGATCAAGTCGCAGGCTGTCAGCCAGCAGACCTATGACGATGCGGTTGCCGCCGAAGCACAGGGCAGGGCATCTGTTGCCGCAGCCCGTGCCGAACTGGAACAGGCGCGCATTGATCTGGCCTATACCACGGTTACCGCACCGATTTCCGGTCGCATCGGTTCGTCCGATTATACCGAAGGTGCGCTGGTAACGGCCAATCAGTCGGCCAAACTGACCACGATCACCCAGCTTGATCCGATTTATGTCGACGTCACCCAGGCGGGTGGCCGTCTTCTCAAGATCAAACAGGCCATCGCCAATGGTCGCATCAAGGGTGTTGAAAACGGTCAGGTCGAAGTTTCCCTGATTATTGATTCTACCGGGGCGGAATATCCGCACAAGGGAACCCTGCAATTCTCGGATGTTACGGTAAATGAAACCACCGGGACCATTCGTTTGCGTGTTGTCTTCCCGAACCCGGATGGAACGCTTTTGCCGGGCATGTTTGTGCGCGGTCAGGTCCGTCAGGGCCACCTCGAAGGTGCATTCCTTGTGCCGCAAAAAGCAGTCATGCGTCGCCCGGACGGGTCGGCTTATGTCTATGTTGTCGCGGATGGAAAAGTCGTCTCCAAGGACGTCACCATCGAACAGTCTCAGGGACAGAACTGGCTGGTTTCTGCCGGCGTTGAAGATGGCGATCAGCTGATCGTTGATGGTCTTCAGCGTGTCGGACCGGGTGCACCGGTCGCAGCACAGCCTGTCGAAACCGCCAAAGCCGCCGAATAAGGACTTATTCAATGGCAAAATTCTTTATTGATCGCCCCGTATTCGCCTGGGTCGTTGCCCTGGTGATTATGCTGGCGGGGGGACTTTCCCTGTGGCAATTGCCCGTGGAACAGTATCCGTCCATTGCGCCGCCATCTGTCGAGATTTCGGCAAGCTATCCGGGGGCGTCGGCCCAAACTGTTGAAAACACGGTTACCCAGGTAATCGAACAACAGATGAGCGGTCTTGACTATCTGCGCTACATGTCGTCGAGCTCGTCGGCAAACGGTCAGGCATCGATCACACTGACGTTTGAACCCGAAGCCGATCCCGACATCGCACAGGTTCAGGTCCAGAACAAATTGCAGGCTGCAATGTCGTCGCTTCCGACCGAAGTGCAGCAGCAAGGCGTGAATGTCAGCAAGTCTTCGGGATCGTTCCTGATGGTTGTCGGCTTTGTGTCTTCTGACGGTTCGATGAATGCCGAAGACCTTTCGGACTTTGTCGTCTCGACGGTCGAGGATCCGCTGGGTCGTGTGAATGGCGTTGGCTCGGTCACCGTGTTCGGTGCCCAGCACGCGATGCGCATCTGGCTCGATCCGAACAAGATGCTGTCCTATAACCTGACGGTTTCAGACATCAGCGCGGCGGTCGAAGCCCAGAACACCGAAGTCACTGCCGGTCAGATCGGTGGTGCGCCGTCGGTTCCGGGGCAGCAGATCAACGCGACCATCACCGCCCAGAGCAAACTGCAGACGGTTGATGAATTCGCCAACATCCTGCTCAAGGTCGAAACCGATGGTGCGCAGGTGCGTCTTGGTGACGTTGCACGCATCGAGATCGGTGGCGAAAGCTATGACGTGGTTGCCCGCTACAATGCCCAGTCTGCAACGGGTATTGGTATCTATCTGGCAACCGGTGCCAACGCGCTTGATACCGCCGAGGCCGTCAAGACCCGTCTTGCCGAACTCAAGCCGTTCTTCCCCCAGGGGATCGAGATCGTCTATCCGTATGACACCACCCCGTTCGTCAAAGTGTCGATCGAGGAAGTTGTTCATACCCTGTTTGAAGCGATCATCCTCGTCTTCCTGGTGATGCTGCTGTTCTTGCAGAACTGGCGGGCAACGCTGATCCCGACGATTGCCGTTCCGGTGGTTCTGCTTGGAACGTTCGGTGTCCTTGCGGCCTTTGGCTATTCGATCAACACACTGACCATGTTTGCCATGGTTCTCGCCATCGGCCTTCTGGTGGATGACGCGATTGTTGTGGTCGAAAACGTTGAACGTGTGATGCATGAAGACGGACTTCCGCCGCGCGAGGCAACGCGGAAATCCATGGGCCAGATCACCGGTGCCCTGATTGGTATTGCGCTGGTTCTCTCAGCCGTGTTTGTGCCGATGGCCTTCTTTGCCGGATCGACGGGGGCGATTTATCGCCAGTTCTCGATCACGATTGTTTCGGCAATGGCCTTGTCGGTTGTTGTGGCGATTGTCCTGACACCGGCACTTTGCGCGACCATGCTCAAACCGACCCATGTCGACCCGCTGACGAAAAAAGGTCCGTTTGGCTGGTTTAACCGTGGTTTTGATAGAACCAACCGGTTCTATCAGGGCAGTGTCGATCATGTTGTTCACCGCAAATGGCGTTACCTGATTGTCTATGGGGTGCTTGTCGGCGGCCTTGCCGCCTTGTTCATGCGTCTGCCGGGCTCGTTCCTGCCAGACGAAGACCAGGGCATCATGTTCTCGATGGTTCAGCTGCCTGCTGGTGCATCGCAGGAACGCACGGTCGAGGTTCTCCAGAAGCTGGAAACCCATTTCCTTGAGAATGAAAAGGAAAACGTACAGGGTCTGTTCACGGTTGCCGGCTTCTCCTTTGCCGGGAGTGGTCAGAACGCCGGTATCGCCTTTGTCAACATGAAGGACTGGTCTGAACGTACTCGTCCCGATCAGGCGGTTGGTGCGGTCATCGGTCGTGCCTATGGGGCCTTTGCCCAGATCCGCGAAGCCATGGTCTTTGCCTTTGCTCCGCCTGCGATTATCGAGCTTGGCACTGCCAACGGCTTTGACCTTCAGCTTGTCGATCGTGGCGGCAATGGTCACGAAGCCCTGATGGCAGCCCGTAACCAGCTTCTGGGAATGGCTGCACAGGACCCGCGCGTGGTCGGTGTGCGTCCGAACGGTCTGAATGACATGCCGCAATTCAAGATCAATATTGATCAGGAAAAGGCAAGTGCGCTTGGCATTAACCTGTCCGACGTCAACCGGACGCTCGCTGCGGCCTGGGGGTCGAGCTATGTCAACGACTTCATTGAAAATGGCCGTGTTAAGCGCGTTTACATGCAGTCGGATGCGAAATATCGCATGATGCCCGAAGACCTTGATTACTGGTATGTCCGCAACAATCAGGGCGAGATGGTGCCAATTTCGGCATTCTCGACCACGAACTGGGACTTCGGCTCGCCGCGTCTGGAACGCTTTAACGGTCTGGCATCGCTCAACATTCAGGGTGCATCCGCACCGGGTGTTGCATCGGGTGATGCGATGAAGGCCATGGACGAACTGGTTGCGAAACTTCCGGGTGGTATCGGCCTTGAATGGCAGGGACTGTCCTATGAAGAACGCGAAGCAGGCGAGCAGGGACCGGCATTGTATGCCTTGTCCATGATCGTGGTCTTCCTGTGCCTTGCCGCACTGTATGAAAGCTGGGCCATTCCGATCTCGGTCATGATGGTCGTGCCGCTTGGTGTTCTTGGTGCCGTGATCGCAGCGCTTCTGCGTGGCCTGCCTGATGACGTTTACTTCCAGGTGGCAATTCTGACCACGATCGGTCTGTCGGCCAAGAACGCCATCCTGATTGTCGAGTTCGCCCGCGAACTTTACGACCAGGGCATGGGGCTTCTTGAGGCCACGGTTGAAGCGGCCCGCCAGCGTCTGCGTCCGATCATCATGACGTCGATGGCCTTTACCCTTGGCGTCGTGCCGCTGGCGATTTCGACCGGTGCCGGTGCTGCTGCCCGTGTGGCGGTGGGGACAGGTGTGATGGGCGGGATGATTGCTGCGACCGTGCTTGCGATCTTCTTCGTGCCGCTGTTCTTCGTCCTGATTGTTGGCACCTTTGCCAAGAACCGCTCCAAACGCGGGGACGTCAAGGCAGCCCACGAACATCCGGCTGAATAGGCGTAAACAAACAAGGCCGGTCCAAACCGGACCGGCCTTGTAAGGCATCGTGCTCGTGGCGGTGCAGAAATTTAAATCTGCATGATCCCCCGACCCCGCCGTCGCGCGTGCGTAAGAAAGGGCCGATGCTTTTGCATCGGCCCTTTTGTTTTGGCCCTATCCAAAAGGAGCGTCAAGCGCCTTTTGAACAGAACCCTCAGGGAGAAAGGCGGGCCGGGTGGCTCATGCCCGGCCCGAAATTGACCTTGCGGGTCAGTTTTTGCTCAGGGCATCAAGGGCTTGGCGATGGGTATGCATCTGATGGAAAATCGCATAACGGCGGTCATGATCGGCCTTTGCACCCGCATCGGGGGCATGAAGCGTTTCCTTGCCCGCCATCTGGCGGGCGGCCTTTGCCAGTCCGCCTTCGCTATCAAGGGCAGCAGCAGCCAGCATTGCCGAGCCCAGCAAGACCGGTTCTTCGCAATCAGACATCACGACGTGACAGCCGGTGACATCGGCATAAAGCTTGACCAGCACCTTTGAGGCGGTATGACCGCCACTTAGATGAATATGGGTGATGTCATAGCCGGTATCATTCAGCGCATCGATAATATGGCGGGTGCCATAGGCAATGGCACAGGCCGTCGCCCAGTAAAGCTTGAGAAAACTTTCCTCGCTTTGATCAAGTGTCAGGCCCGATATCACGCCAAGGGCTTCGGGATCGGCAAGCGGGGACCGGTTGCCATGAAAATCGGGCAAGACATGCAGGCGCGGGGCAAGATCGGTTTTTTCGCCCATCAGCGGCAACAGCTTTTCGCCCGCCAGTTTGTGGGCGTCGCGGCCCATATCGTGCGAAAAAGGATGCATGGCAACGATATGATCAAGCAGCGCACCGGTTGCCGACTGCCCCCCTTCATTCAGCCACAGCCCCGGTGCAATCGCCCCGAAATAGGGACCCCAGATCCCCTTGATAAAGCGCGGGTCCTTTGACAAGGCCATATGACAGGTCGACGTCCCGGCAATCATCGCAAAATGCTGATCAAGATCGCCATCAAGATATTCGCCAAGGGTGCCAAGCGCACCCGCATGGGCATCAATCAAACCCGCCCCGACCAGACAATTGGTGGTCAGGCCAAGATCAGCCGCACCTTGTGCATCAAGGGTTCCGATCCGTTCACCAACGGCAAGGGCCGGGGCATGCATGTTGATCTTGTCATTAAGGTCTTCCATGCCGATCACCGACAGGAAATCGTGATCCCATGTTTCATCCTGATGGGCAAGATAGGTCCATTTGCAAGTTACCGTACAGCAGGACCGCGCATTGCTTCCGGTCGCGCGGAAGGACAGAAAATCGGCAAGATCATAGGCCGCCCCCATCTTGTCCCATGCCGGTTTGTTGTGGCGTTTAAGCCACATCAGTTTGGGCATTTCCATTTCCGGGGACATGGTGCCGCCGATATATTGCAAAACCCGTGAGCCGGTGGTGGTGCATTCCTCTGCCTCGCGCACTGCACGGTGATCCATCCAGACAATCACATCCCAGTTATTGGCCCCGCCCGGTGTGACGCCCAATGGACGGTTATCCTGATCGCGGATGACCAGCGAACAGGTGGCATCAAATCCGATGGCGGCGATCTTTTCCGGTGCGACGGCCGATTTTTGCAAGGCGTCGCGCACGGACTGGCAAACCGACTGCCAGATATTTTCCGAGTCCTGTTCGACAAAGTCGGGTTTCGGCCGGTTCATCGCAATGGCATGGGCGGCACTGCCAAGCAATTTGCCATTGGCATCAAACACGCCTGCGCGCGCGCTGCCGGTACCGACATCTACACCGATAAAGCAGGTGTCCTGGGGACTCATGATGGGTATTCCTCCGCATTTCCCCGGCTTTCAGGTCTGCCCTGATTGCCGGATGTTCTTTTGGTTGGCCTCTTTCATCCTGATTTGATCAAAAGTTCAATAGTTGGTCAAATGTTCATTTTTATTGACGCTGAAACATTTCATTCGTTACGCTGCTTTCATCACACAAATGAAACAAGCCAGGTTCAACATGGCCACAAAAAACAATGATGGAAACGGATCGGGAAACGACGGCGGAAGCAAACCGCTTCCGGGTATCGACGATGTGCCGCTGACGACGGCATCAATTGCCAGGCTGTTTGACGGGTGCAAGATTGTCCTGTTTGATTGCGACGGTGTTCTTGTCGATAGTGAGCCGATCTCGCTTGCGACCCTTGTCGATGTTCTTGATCACTTCGGAGCCCCGCTGACTCTGGAAGAGGTCGCTGAAAGATTTACCGGCCGGTCAAGCTCCGCCCCGATTGATCACATTCGTGCCCTGACCGGGCAGGATGTCGGCGCACAGTTCAAACCGTTCTTTTATCAGAAGTTGTTTGCGCGCTATGAGACCGAGCTTTTCAGCATCCGCAATATTGACGCGGTCCTTGATGCGCTTAAGCAGCGCGCTATTGCCTTTTGCATTTCATCAAGCAGCTCGGTCGAGCGACTGGAAAAAACCATGACGGTGACCGGGCTTGGCCCGTGGTTTGAGGACCGGATTTACAGTGCCGACTTCGTCAGGAACGGCAAACCGGCCCCGGATCTGTTTTTGCATGCCTGTGCCGATATGGGCCATGCCCCGGCATCAACCATCGTGATCGAGGATTCCGTTGCCGGGGTGAAGGCGGCGGTGGCCGCAGGCATGAAATGCATTGGCTTTGTCGGTGGTGGTCATTATGCCGGTCAGGAAGAAATTGCTGCACACAGGCTTTATGACGCCGGGGCTGATATTGTGATTTCTGATATGGCGGTTCTGGTCGCCGCACTTGGTTCCTGATGTCTTATCGCTGGGTCAGAAGTTTCTGATAGCGGGTCTGGCTCAGGCTCAGGTGATCGCGCATGGCCTTGCGTGCGCCGTCATCATCGCGCGTGGCAATCGCATCGTAAATGCGGCGATGTTCGCCAAGGATCATGTCCATATAGGCCTTGTGATCTTCGGCCTCGGGCGGGCGGCGGCGCAGCTGTGCACGGGGGATTGTCTTGTCACCAAGATGTTCAAGGAATTCGGCAAAGCGGCGATTATTGGTAGCTGCGGCAATCGCGCTATGGAATTCGAAATCGGCCAGTGCGGTCGGTTCACCCTTTTCAACAGCGCGTTCCATTTTCTCCATGGCCTCGTAAATCTTGGCCTGCTGCGCGACCGAGCTGCGCGTGCAGGCAAGACCGGCGGCCTCGATCTCGACCGCCATGCGCAGTTCCAGAATTTCAAGTACGTCCGATACCTGCGCATAATCGACCGCAAAGATTGATCTGTCATTGGCCGGTGCCTGTGGCGCAAGAACAAAGACACCCGCCCCCTGACGCGGCTCCAGAAGTCCGTCGGCCTTAAGGGCGGCAATGGCCTCGCGGATGACTGTACGACTGACGCCAAACCGTTCGGTCAGAACCGGTTCGGTTGGCAGTTTGCTGCCCGGTTCGCGCTGACCGCTTTCAATTTCCTGCCTCAGGCTGGCAATGACCTTTTCGGTCAGTGAAACTTTTCGCGGCGTGTTTGACGCACTGGTCTTCTTCATTTTGCGTGTCCGATAAATCCGGTATAAAACAACCGGATATAAAAATGACAGCCCGGCGTTAATCTTTGATTGGCGCAATGGGCATTACCATCTTCACATAATCGAACGGAGATGGTGATGTAAAGTCATCATATGATTTTGGTTGGAATTGAGGCACCACAAGATGTCCAAAAAGGGCGACGCGGAATATCGCTGGAACAGCGGACCATTTCAGATCGGGATTGTTCCCCAGGGCGGGGCGATTTCCCGCATTGACTGGATACGCCCCGATGGTCAGGGCATCATCAATCTGTTACGTCCGGTGACCGAACAGGACATTGCATCGGGCAATCCTTCGAGCCTTGGCTGTTTTCCGATGGTACCCTTTGCCAATCGTCTGGCCTTTGCCGAGTTCGAGTTTGACGGTCGTATCGTAAAAGTTCCGGCCAACCGCCCGCCCAGTCCGCATGCCATTCACGGTTTTGGCCGGGGCTCGGAATGGAATATCGAACGCCCGACGGTCGACAGCCTGCGCTTCAATCACAAATATGACGATCCCGAAAGCGGCTTTGTCTATGTCGCCTGGCAGGAATTCAAGGTCACCGCACAGGATGTGACGCTTGAAATCGGGGTGCGCCATTTGGGCCGTACACCGATGCCCTATGGCATTGGCCTGCACCCCTGGTTCCCCGGTGGCGACGATGTGTCGGTTTCCTTTATCGCCACTGATTGTTTTGGCACGGACGAAGACATGTTGCCGACGACCCGCACGGTGATTGATCTTGGGCGCGATTTTTCGGACTCCAAGATGATCCGTCATAACCGCGGGCTGGATGTGCATTATACCGGCTGGCACCGCGAAGCGGACATGGTCTGGGAAGATGCCGGTTACAGCCTGAAAATGCTGGCAAGCGAGCGGTTCGGGAACCTGCAATTCTATATCCCCGAAGACGGCAAGACCTTTTGCGTCGAGCCGGTATCGCATGTGCCCAATGTGCATAATCGTCCGGAATTCAAGGAATTCGGGGATGTGCTGGTTCTGGATCGTAACCAGACCCTGTCGGGCAGCATGACATTGATCCCGACCTTGCTTGCGCGCCCTGATAGCGGGCTTGTCGATGACGATGATATCGCACAGCCCGAAAGCCGGGATTATTCTCTGGTAGACTGACCGTGCGATCATCTGTTGGCGCGATTTTTCGCCGTGGGATGGTGGTTGACGGGCTTTACCGCCGGGTGATTTGCCGATAAAACTTACAAGCAAGTTTTACAAGATTACAAGCAGGTCCGGGGGACGGAATGGCAGAATTGCTGCTCAAGGCTCAGAAACGCGAAAAACTTGCGGATCAGCTTTATGGCCAGATACTCGAACAGATCGTTTCGGGAAATCTGAGCGAGGGGACAAAGCTTCCATCCGAGAACGAGATTTGCGCATCTTTTGGCGTCTCGCGACCGGTGGTGCGCGAAGCATTGCGCAAACTGCAATCCGACGGGCTGGTCTATGCCCGGCAAGGGGTCGGATCGTTTGTTAAAAAGCGCCCGCCACAGGGCCTGATTGAATTTGGCGGCGTGAATGATGTTGCGGGCCTTTTGCGCTGCTTTGAAGCGCGATCCGCGATTGAGGGCGCAACCGCGCGGATGGCCGCCGAACGAGCCAGTATGCGTCATCACCGCGAAATCGAAGGTGCCCTTAAAATGCTTGAACAGGGTGTTGCCGCCGGGGACATCGCCGATAAGGCCGATCTTGATTTTCACATGGCAATTGCCCGCGCCAGTGGCAATGAAATCTTTCTGACCATCCTTAATTCCCTGCACAATGTGATGCAGAAATCGATGAATGTTGCACTGAATATCACCCGTTCCGGATCGGCTGAACGCGCCAAACGGGTACTGGCCGAACATCGCCAGATCTATGATGCGATTCTGGGACGGGACGGTGAAAGTGCCGAACTCATGATGCGCTATCACCTCCATCAGGCCCGCCAGCGCGTCACCGATCACGCCCGCGAGATGTAATTTTCCTAACATCGCGATCCGCGCCAAATCCCCGTCAGCTCTTTGCTTGCGGGCTTTTGGGGTTGGTGCACAGGCATGTCCTGGCCCAACTGACTGTCATTTGAGCGGGCAAATAATGTTGACAAGCAGCGACCCGGATGGGCACACCAGAGACCATCAAAATTGATCATATGAATTTATCGGGGGCTGCATGTCGGGAACAGATCACGGGCTTTATCAGCCGGAAATCCTGCGCGATGAAACTTTCACCTTGGCGGAATGCCCGAACTGGGATGGCCTGAAAAACCGGCTTTACTGGACAGACATCCTGAACGGAAAGCTGCATGCGCTTGATATCGAAACAGGTGACCGGCATGTCTGGGAATTTGATAGTGAACTGGGCTGTTTTGGCCTGACCGATGCCGGGCGGATCATTGTGGCCCTTCGCAAGGACATCCTGTTCCTTGATCCCGAAACCGATGAGCGCACCCCGCTTTGCAAGATTGAAGACGGGATCAAAAGCCGCACCAATGATGGCAAGATCGGCCCGGACGGGGCGTTCTGGGTTGGCACCATGGATGACAATGCCGACAAGCAGGCAATTGCATCGCTTTATCGCATTACAGCCGATGGCAAGATCGAAGAAAAAGCCAGGGGCTTTAAAATCTCCAACGGTATCGCCTGGTCGCCGGACGGATCGAAGATGTATCACTCCGACTCTCGCGGACCTTGGGTCAATCGCTGGGACTTTGATGTCGCGACCGGCGATATTTCCAACTGCACGCGCTTCCTTGATCTTGATGACACGCTCGGGCGTCCGGACGGGGCGGCGGTTGATATGGAAGGCTGCTATTGGTCGGCCGGTGTGTCGGCGGGCAACCTGAACCGCTTTGCGCCCGACGGGACGCTTTTGAAATCCATCCCGATGCCGATGCCCAACCCGACCATGCCATGCTTTGGCGGGCCTGATATGAAAACGCTTTATGTCACCAGTCATCAGGAAGGCTATAGCGCAGAAAAGCGTGCCCAGTTCCCGCATGCTGGCAAGCTGGTGTCGCTGCGCGTTGAAGTTCCCGGTGTGCCGGTTACCCGGTTCCGCGAAAAGGTCTAGATCGATTTTTGCCGGTCAAGGCAAAAGCCATGCGGCGATGTGCCGCATGGCTTTTCTGTTTTAGACCTTGTCGGCGTATACCGGCTAAACGCCAGCGCAGATCACGCCTTGCTGATCTCGGCCGTCACTGTGCCCAATCCGTCAAAGATCGCTTCGATCTTGCCATGCGGGGTGATGGTTGGAAGCGCGCAGGCACCGGTGGTGATGACGTCACCGGCTTTCAGGCTTTGACCGCGTTTGGCAAGGAAGCCGACCAGATATTCCAGCCCGCCAAAGATTTCCGGCCAGGCATCGGGATCATCATTGGTGGCAAGGACATTGCCATCGCTTTTGGTGGTCACCGTACCGCCGATGAAACCAAGGTCGCGCCAGCCGTCAATTTCCTGACCCAGCACGAAATAGCCGGTCGAATTCAGATCGGCCAGTGTCTGAACCGGGTCCTGTTTTTCGTGATAGCGACGGTCAGCAATCTCGATGGCCAGATGCATCGACTTGATATGATCGAGAATGTCGCTTGATGTCGCATCCGGGGCAGGGGTGCTTGCCATCACCACGGCAATTTCGGCTTCGATATTCGGGAAGTTCAGATCATTGGTCGTCAGTTTGGCACCTTCGCCAAGAATGCGGCCGTCAAGCAATGGGCCAACCAGCGGGCCGTCGGCACCAATTTTTTCCTGTGCCGCACGGGTGGCAACGGCAAGTTTCCATCCCGCCTGTTTTGCCCCGGTCAGGGCAAGTGTTGCATTCTGCACCTCATAGGCCTCGTCAAATGATTTCGGCGCAATGTCGGCAGGCAGCGGTTCAATCAGCGTGTGATTGACAAAGGCATCGGCAAGAATGCGGCTGGCGGCTTTGATATCAGTCATTCCCGGTCTTCTCGGCTGTGAGGGTGAAACAGGTGATGGCCGACCCTAATCGGCTTTGTCGGTAAAGTCATCATATCAATCTGTACGATTCGCCATTTTATCGCCAAAAACCAAGTCATCATACCAAAGTGCAATGGTTCTAATATCGCCTTAAAAGCGGTGTGTGGCGCAGTTTTCTGCGCATTACAGGCCATTTTGGTAATATGTTTGACAAAGTAATATGATGAATTTATAGAGTCATCATAGTTATTTTGATCTATTCAGACTTGAAGGACGCTTGATGCATTATCTTGAGATGAAAAAGGCCATTGGGGCCGGGTTGCTTTCGTTCCCGGTGACGCCTTTTGATGCCGAGGGCAAGCTTGACCTTGATGCGTATCGCGCACATGTCGGCTGGTTGTCGCAATATCCCGCTACGGCATTGTTTGCAGCAGGCGGAACCGGCGAGTTTTTCTCGCTGACCCCGGCAGAAGTCGTACAGGCCGTGCGTGCGGCCAAGGAAGTTGCGGGCGATACGCCGATCATTGCCGGTTGTGGCTATGGCACGGCAATGGCGGTCGAACTGGCCAAAGAATGCGAAGCCGCCGGTGCCGATGGCCTGTTGTTGTTGCCGCAATATCTGGTCGGGGCGGAGCAGGAAGGTCTGTTTGCCCGCGTGAAGGCAGTCTGTGATGCCGTCGAGATTGGTGTGATTGTCTATAACCGGGATAATTCGATCATCACCGCCGAGACGCTGGCAAAGCTGTGTGACGTTTGCCCGAACCTGGTCGGGTTCAAGGACGGTCATGGCAATATCGAAATGGTGACCAAGGTCTGCACCCTGATCGGTGATCGCCTGTCCTATATCGGTGGTATGCCGACCGCAGAAGTCTTTGCCAAGGCCTATAAGGCCGCGGGTGTCACCACCTATTCATCGGCAATTTTCAACTTCCTGCCGCAGCAGGCGCTTGATTTCTATGACGCGCTGACCCGCGATGATGATGAAACGATGAGCCGCGTGCTCAGGGAATTCTTCTATCCGTATCTTGATATCCGCAATCGCGGCAAGGGCTATGCCGTGTCCATCGTTAAGGCGGGAATGCGGGTGATTGGTCGCGATACCGGTCCGGTTCGCAGTCCGCTGACCGATCTGACCGACGAAGAACACAACATGCTGGCCGAGGTCATCCGCAATGCCTATGGCGATGGTGCGTTGCGTATGACCTAGGCGGGTGGGCCGCAATGACTTGGGGCCTGCCTTTTATCCCGGCAGGTGGTTCTGCCGGGATCACGATTTGTGACGCCACAAAAAAAACAGGCGCACAGAATGACCACCTGGTCTGTTAGACTAGTTGTTAACTAATCTTACAGTTGTCCTTACAAGTGATGAATTGTAAGATTATACGACAATAAAAAGTTCCCATCAGGGAAAACAAGGCTTTAACGCAAGTGACGTAATGTCTCGGGAGGAAACCTAATGAACAATCTTCTTAAAACCACGACGCTGACGATTGCTGCAGCGGCGGTATCGATGGCGCTGGCAGCCGGTGCGCAGGCAAAAGAATGGCGCGGCTGGAACATCCATCCGCCGGAATATCCGGTTTCGACCGGCATGGAAGAATTCGCCAGAATCATCAATGAAAAATCCGGTGGCGACCTTGAAGCCAAGGTTTATCACGGCGGTGTTCTGGGCAACCAGCCTGATGCGATCCAGCAGGTCCGTCTTGGCGGTCTGGACTGGGCTGTTTTCAATCTCGGCCCGCTTGGTGAGGTTGCCCCCGAAGCAAACGTTGTTTCGCTGCCCTTCATCTTTAAAAACGTCGATGCCATGCACAAGGTCATGGATGGTCCGGCCGGTCAGCAGATCGCCGATGGCCTGATCAAGGCCGGTCTGCAGCCGCTTGGCTGGTATGATTCCGGTGCGCGTTCCTTCTATAACACCAAGCACCCGATCAAGACCCCGGCGGATCTCAAGGGGATGAAATTCCGCGTGATGAGCAACGATCTCTATGTCCAGATGGTCGCGGCCCTCGGTGGTAACGCAACCCCGATGGCCTATGGCGAAGTTTACCAGTCGCTGAAAACCGGCGTCATTGATGGTGCGGAAAACAACTATCCGTCCTATGACAGCTCGGGTCATTTCGAAGCTGCCAAATACTACTCGGTGACCCAGCACCTGATCCTTCCGGAATGCCTGTGCATCAACAAGGCGCTTTATGACAGCCTGTCGGACGACGAAAAGAAAATCGTTCAGGAAGCGGCTGATGCATCGGTCACCGTACAGCGCGCTGCCTGGGCCGCACGTGCCGAGAAATCCAAGGAAAAAGTCATTGCTGCCGGTATCGCGGTCAACGAAGTTGCCGACAAGCAGGCTTTCCAGGATGCAATGCAGCCGGTCTATGACAACTTCCTGAAGTCCAACCCGGATCTGGCCGATCTGGTCAAAGCCATCCAGGATGCTCAGAAATAAAACATGAACGGTCCGAAGGGCGGCGATGATATCGTCGCCCTTCTTTCTGTCTGTGGTTATTCTATTTCTGGTTCTGTTGCTGATTAATCCAATTCTGGCGGCGCATAGATGTTTTCCAGCTTTATCAATTTGATTGACCGTCTGGGCGGGGGGATTGCCGGGGTTCTGAACCTTATTGGTGGTCTGGCTCTTGTGGCCCTGATCCCGAGTTTCGCCTGGCTGGTCTTTGGCCGATATGTTTTGAACGAAACACCGACCTGGGTCGAACAGATCTCCCTGATCCTTATTGTTCTGATTACCTTTCCCGTGGCAGCGGCCGGTATGCGCGACAACAGCCATCTTTCGGTATCGTTTTTTCGCGATGCCTTGCCGCCAAGGATTGCGGCAATTGTCGCTGCGATCAGCTACGCGGCCATGGCCTGGTTCGGCTACTGGATGCTGATGGGCGGGATGGATCTGGTGGCCTTTAACTGGGCCAAACAGATGCCGATCATTCATATTTCTGACGGATGGCGTTCGGTGCCGATGGCGGTTTGCGGGGCCGGGATCACTTTTTACAGTCTGGTGCATATTCTTAAAATCATCACCCGCTGGAAAACCATTTCAAATGCCAGCCTTTACCATGACGATTTGTTAAACGAGGATATTGAGTAAATGGGCATGACCATTCTTCTGGGCGTGTTTGCCATCGGTATTCTGATTGGCATGCCCGTTGCCATAGCACTTGGCATTGCGGCCCTTGGCGCATTTTTCTATGAAGGTCTTCCGACCCTGATTGCCTTTCAGCGTATCGGATCGGGTATTTCGGCCTTTTCACTTCTGGCCATTCCGTTCTTTATCTTTGCCGGTGAGCTGATGCTTCATGGCGGGATTGCCTCGCGCCTTGTGCAATTTGCAACCGCCCTTGTCGGCAGCCGCCGGGGTGGTCTTGGCATTGTGAACGTGTTTTCATCCATGCTGTTTGGCGGCATTTCCGGATCGGCGGTGGCTGATACATCCGCCCTTGGATCGATCCTTATTCCGGTGATGAAAAAGGAAGGCTATCGCGCCGATTACGCCGTTAACGTCACCGTGACATCATCGATTGCCGGGATCATGATCCCGCCCAGCCATAACATGATCCTTTATGCGGTGGCCGCAGGTGGCGGGATTTCGATTTCCAAGTTGTTCATGGCCGGTGTTGTTCCGGGCGTGATCATGTGCCTGCTGCTGGGTCTTGCCACCTGGCTTGTGGCGATCAAGCATGGCTATCCGGCTGAACCGTTTCCGGGCTGGGGTGTTGTCTGGCGCACGGCGGTGCGGGCGATCCCGGGCTTCTTTACGGCGGTCATAATTGTTGGCGGGGTATTAAGCGGTGTCTTCACGGTTACGGAATCGGGTGCCATCGGCGTTGCCTATGCGTTGATCATTACCGGGCTTGTCTATCGCGAACTCAGCTGGACAGGCTTTGTTGCCGCCGTGCGGCAATCGGCCAAGACCACAGCCCTTGTGATGCTGCTGGTCGGCTGTGCATCGGCCTATGGCTATATGCTGGCCTTCTATCAGGTGCCTGATGCGCTGGCCGAGGCGATCACCGGGATCACCGACAATCCGATCATGGTTCTGTTGCTGATCAATATCATGCTGCTGATTGCCGGCATGATCATGGATATGGCGGCATTGATCCTGATCTGTACGCCGATCTTCCTGCCGCTGGCGGTACAGTTTGGCATGGACCCGATCCAGTTCGGGATGGTGCTGATGATGAATTTGGGCCTTGGCCTGTGTACGCCGCCGGTTGGTTCGTGCCTATTTGTCGGGTGCGCGATTGGCGGGGTGAAAATCGAAAAGGCAGTTCAGTCGATCTGGCCATTCTATCTGGCGATCTTGAGCGCGCTTTTGCTGACAACCTATATTCCGGCGATTTCAATGACGCTGCCGAACCTTGTGTTCGGGGCGAGTTGATCGCGGACAAAACCGATATCAAAGAGGATACCTATGAAACGTTTGCTGATTACCGGTGCTGGTGGAAACCTTGGCAAGATTTGTCGCGAGGGGCTTAAGGGCTATGCCGATGTCATTCGCCTGTCCGACATTTCCCCGATGGACCCGGCAGGCCCGAATGAGGAAGTCGTGCAGTGCGACCTCTCTGATCGTGCAGCGGTGATCGAACTGACCAGGGATGTTGATGGCATCATTCATCTTGGCGGTATTTCGATCGAAGCAGCCTTTGACGACCTTCTTCAGGCCAATCTTGCCGGGACCTATAACCTGTATGAAGGGGCGCGTCAGAACGGCGTTAAACGCATCATGTTTGCCAGCTCCAACCATGCAATCGGTTTCCACAAGCGCACCACCAAGCTTGATGACAAATCCGAACTGCGCCCCGATAGCCTTTATGGTGTCACCAAATGCTATGGCGAGGCGGTGGCAAGCTATTATTACGACAAGTTCGATGTGGAAACGGTTTCGGTGCGGATCGGATCGTGCTTTGAAAAACCGCGTGATCGCCGGATGCTGTCCACCTGGCTAAGCCCGCGTGACTTTATTTCGCTGATGAAGGCGATCTTTGATGTCCCCATGACCGGCCATCTGGTGGTCTATGGTGTGTCGGACAACAAATCCAAATGGTGGAGCAATGATCATGCGGACTTCCTTGGCTGGAAACCGCAAGACAGCTCCGAACAGTTCCGTGCCGAGATCGAAGCGGCCTTTGGCCCGGAAGATCGCCATGATCCGGCAGTGATCTATCAGGGCGGTGGATTTGCCGCCAAGGGCCATTTCGAAGACTGATCCAAGATCGGCTTTCGATCTCGGAACCGCCTAAAATCGATGGCCCGAACGAAACTCGTTCGGGCCATCGTTGCATCAGGTAGGGTGCGTCAAAAAGTTTGTCAGATGTTGTTCACTAGCCTTGCAGCAACCGCAGCAGGTTTTGCGGCATCTGGTTGGCTTGGGCCAGCATCGCAACCCCTGACTGAACCAAAATCTGTTTGGATGTAAAGGACGTCATTTCGGCGGCAACATCCAGATCAAGCAGAGTGGAACGTGCTGATTCCGTATTTTCCTGCGTCGAAGCAAGGTTCTGGGCCGCAAAGTCCAGACGGTTTTGGGATGTGCCGATGGCTGCGCGAGCGCGCTGAAGGTCGTCAATCGCCCGTGTCACAACTTCGACCGCGTTCTGGGCGCCAGCAGCAGTGTTAACAGCGTTCGCGCCAAGATCCTCGAGCGTTTCCTGACCGATACCAGATGATCCCAGTACAGCAGAGTCAACGGCGGTCAAATTAATCGAAAGACGATCATTTGCGGTGTTGCCGCCACCGACCTGGAAATCAATTGAGTCGGAAAGCTGCTGGCCCTTGTCCTCTTCCATGAAGAAGAACTGGCCACCGGATGTATCGACGCCAGATCCCATGAAATCCGTATTGGCCGAGTTAAACCCGAAATCATTGGAACCTGCGGCACCGGCTCTAACGTAATCAACTGAGTCCGAGAAGTTGGTGTTTACTGTAATTGTGAGTCCGAGCTCATCAAAATTGAGCATCTTGCTCCCGCCAGCAGCAATGGATTGTGACCCGCCGGTCGCGGCAAAATCAGTGACGTCGATTGATTGGGTCCGGTCCAGCGTGCCATCAATCGCCGTCAATACCGTCATAATGACCTGATTACCGCCAATTTCCTGGATCCGTATCTCCAGCCCGTTATCGTCGACACCATCTGCAGTGGCGTCCTGTGCCCAGTAATTGTTGTCAGTGATAGCAAACTGGTCAAAGCCGAAAGCGGGCGTAAGCGCTGCATTGCTGATGGCAGGCGTGAGATTGATTGCAACGTCACCCCCATCGCCAAGCAGCTGGATGCCATTGAAGTTGGTCGAGGACGCGATACGGTCGATCTCGTCACGCAGTTGGACGAACTCGTCATTGAGGAAACCACGTTCCACGTCTGACAGGTTGCCTGACGATGCCTGTACGGCCAGTGTTTTCATCCGGACAAGAACGTCGTCAATGGTGGCCATGCCGCCGTCGGCAATTTGCAACATCGAGTTGGCTTGCCCGACATTGACCGAGGCAGTTTTAAGCGCCTGCGTCGTCGCGTTAAGGCGCGCGCCGATTGCCATCGATGCCGCATCGTCCCGGGCTGAGACAACACGTGTGCCAGATGACAGCTTTGAAAGCGACTTGGTTGCCATTGCATCAGACGCAGTCAGATTGCGATGCGCAACATTTGCCGCATAGTTGGAAATAATGTTGAGTGCCATTGGTTTTCCTACCTGGAAAGTGGCGATGGTTTACTACGTGTAAAGTTCGCAATTATTAATAAAGCGAGAATAACAACTATAAGTAAAATATCCTCTTGTCGAGCAAAATCTAATTTACACGACGGATAGACAGTTCATTCCTACTCTTTAGGGTGGGCTTTGGGCGGCTATTTTCGATTAATAGAGGGCGAAACAATGCCGTTCTGAGAGCACATGTGGGGTTTCTGTACCGGGACTCGCACCGTCTGGCGGTTTCGCATTCTGTCATTAGAACGGATCCGGCACAGAGTTGGGGCTTAAATCGTTAGTTGTTGTGTGGTGAACACAGCAAGATTTTCAGATCGCTATGCAGGTTTTAACCCCGGGTCTTTCCCACGGGGAATGGTCGAAGAGGGCGTATGCTTTTTGAATTGACGCATGGTCAGGATTGCTTATAAGCATGAATGAAAATGATAACAGTTATCATTATCGAATTCTGGATGTGCAGCTATGGCGGTCTGTGACCGTTCCTGGGATAATCTTTATCAGCAATATCATGACCGTTTGTTGCGACAGGTGCAAAAATACCTGCCGACGCGCGACGAAAGCCAGGATGTGTTGCAGGATCTTTATGTGCAGTTGCGCCATCGCAATGTCGACCCGGCCCAGATTGACAATCCTCCGGCCTTTCTGATGCGTATGGCGACCAATCTGGCAATTGATGCCTTGCGTCGTCACAAACGCAATCCGGTTGAATTCAATGACCCGGTCGCGATCAGCGAGATGGATGGTGCAGGCAGGCAGTCTGTCACCCCTGAACAGATCAGTTCTGATCGTCAGCGGCTTGAGATCGTCCGACGTGCGATTGATGATCTGCCGCCACGCTGTCGCGAGGTGTTCCTGCTGTGCAAACGCGATCATTTCAGCCCGACCGAGGCCGCCGAACATCTTGGTGTCAGTCGCAATATGGTGGAAAAGCATTTGCGTCAGGCGCTTGGACATTGCAAACAGGTTCTGGCGCGTCATGAAAACTAGACATCCTCAAATGACGCGCCCCGACGTCTATAAGATAACAGGTCACGCAGCCAGAAGCCGGATAATGCCTTTGCCATGACAGAATTCCGCTATCCCGAAGACTGCCAAAGCAATGATGACATTGCTGATTTTTGGGCAGTGCGCCTTGATCAATCGGGATTGACCCCGGCTGAAGAAGCCGCATTTGCCGCATGGCAGGATGCCGATCCGAAAAATCCGCAACGCCTTGTGCGGGCCTGTCAGCTTTGGCAAAGCATGGAAATTGTGGCGGCCGACACGGCATTGTCCGGGCCATCTTCATCTGCCTCTGATCAGGACAAACGGCCGGTTGATCAAGAGGGTATTCGCCGTGATCTGGAACGGCTGGGTGCACTTGAAGGCGGGGATGGGCGGTTGCCTGGAATGCGATCGGCCAAGCGTCGGCCGCGCCCGCTTGTTGCCCTGGTAACCTGCTTGTTGCTGGTGGGGCTGTTTGCCTATTCCGCCCTGCAACCGGCCCCCGATCTGGTGGCGGCGGCAAATGTTTCGGCGGTGACAGAAGTTCATTCCCTGCCAGACGGATCGCGTGTCTGGATGGAGCCCGGAACCCGCGTCAGCCTGAATTACAGCGATACCCTGCGCGATATCACGGTTCTGGACGGCGGCATTTTCATCGAAGTCGCCAAGGATGCAACCCGTCCCTTGCGCATTCATCTTAATCAGTTCACGGCCATTGCCGTTGGAACCGCGTTCAGTGCATCCAAATGGGGCGGTCATGCCCGCATCGAGGTTGCGGAGGGCACGGTCGATCTCGAAGATCGCAAGATGCGTCTGGCCCGTCTGATCGCGGGGCGGTCTGCATGGCAGGATGCGGATGGTGACCTGTATTATGCCGATGTGGCCCCGGATCGCGTCGCCCTCTGGCGCGGTGGTCGCTGGATTGTTGATGACATGCCCGTTGATGAATTGCTGGCGCGCCTTTCCCCGCTTCTGGGTGGTCTGACCTTTGTGCGTGATCCCCGCCTGGATGAAATCACCGTATCGGGAAGCTTTGATCTTGCGAAACCCGAAAGTGCCCATGATGCAATTCTGGCCGCCTATGGTTTGCAGGAAAGCGCATTTCCGGGCGGCTTCAGAATAATTTCAAGAAAATAGAAAAAATGGACTCCTCAAATCCTGATGTCATTCGTCATGAGGATAATAGTGATTTGCATTATTATCTTCGAGCGAAGGGGTTAAGCTTTGAAAGCTGAGAATTTCGGGATGTCGCGCCTGTTGGGAACCAGCGCGCTTGTGGCGACATTGATGATTACGGCAGTGCCGATGGCATCGGCACAGGATACAACCGCCGCCATGCAACAGGTCAGCATTTCCGCGGGCAATCTGCGTGCGGCCCTTGATCAGGTGGCCGATCAGTTCGGTCTGCAACTGATCGTGCAGGGGGATCTGTCGGGACTTGATAGTGCGGCAATATCGGCCGAGCTAAGTGCTGCTGATGCCTTGGGGCGTCTTCTGGCCGGAAGTGGTTACCAGTTTGAATTTGTCACCAATGATAGTGTGCGCATTGCACCGGTGCCGACCCAAAGCATGGGGGATAACGGTGCCATGGTTCTGCCCGATGTCGTGGTCAGCGCCACGCGATCACGCCGTTCGATCAAATCCATGTCGCCATCGGTTGTGGTGATTGGTCGTGATCAGATCGAAACCCAGATGGCCAAAAGCAGCGACATTACCAATGTCATTCGCAACACCGTGCCGGGCTTCATGTTCGATGATCAAAGCCTGATTTCAAGCACGGAAACTTTCCGTGGTCGTGATGTTCAGGTGCTGGTCGATGGCGTGTCGCGCAATACGCCGCTTCGTAACAGCAGCCGCATTCTGTCGATGATCGATATCGCGCAGGTCGACAGCATCGAAGTCATTCCGGGGTCGAATGCCATGAATGGTGATGGAGCGACCGGGGCAACCATCAACATCATCACCAGGACCGGCGAAGTCGGAAATAACAGCTTTGTCGTCGATGGTCATATGACCAGCTATACCGATGATATCGGTGACAGTTTTTCGCCGTCGCTGACGCTTTCGGGCAGTGGCGGTGTCGGCGCGGTCGATCTTGCCGCCAGTGTGACGGCTTCGAAAACCGGCAATGCCTATGACGGTTATGGCAATCAGGTGCCATCCGATGCCATGCTGGGGCAGGGGGGCTTTGACAATGCCGAGGATTTGAACCTGTTTGGCAAGGCCGGTGTGACCGTTGCCGACGGGCATCGCCTGTTCCTGTCGACCGAGATTGTCCGGTTCCGTCAGGACATTGAATATAACGTCGATCTGACGACCCATCCGGTGTCGGTTGACTATGATAATCCCTACACCGCCCAGCCGCTGGAAGATGAAAGCCAGTATTTCACTGCCGGTTACGAATATGATTTCGGCAAGATCGGTACCGGCGATCTGAAGCTGTTTTACAATGACAGCTACAAACAGGCTGCGCGTGCCGATTACCATTCAAGCTACAACCCGGCACTGGTGGCACTGACCAACAACGGTTCGGTCGAAGACCCGCTGGGGCAGTCGGTGATTGATACGGTCAAATACGGGGTGAAGCTCTCGACCGATACCAGCCTTGATGCGGCCTATGACGGACTTACCCTGACCTGGGGTGGGGATCTGACCTTTGATGATGTCAAATATCGTACGATCAGCGGTCGTGATATCGGTGCCCCGATGAAGCAGGACGGCCGGGCCGTATTTGCGCAGCTGAGTGCGCCGGTAACCCGGTTTGTCGACCTTTCCGGCGGGGTGCGTTATGAAAAATACGACCTGACGGTCAAGGATTTCCTGCGTCCGAACTATATGCGCTATAACGCCGGTGCAGGTCAGGCCATCCTTGCCGCCGCGCAATATACCGGGGGCAATACGACCTATAGTGCGGTGACCTATAACGCCTCTGCTGTTGTTCACTGGACAGACCGGTTCGACACTTCACTCAGCTATAGCGAAGGTTTCTCTGTTCCTGATGTCGGGGCCTATACCCGTCGTGCCGGTCTTAGCGGCGTGCCAATGAATTTCAGCGCACTGGATGTCGAGGCCTCCAAGGTTAAAACCTACGAGCTGGCGGCGCGTTATAACGGGCAGGATTTCCGTACCACGGGTGCTGTTTACATGAGCACCAACGAACGTGGCGACAATTTCGATGCCGCGACCAACTCGCTCAGTCAGGAAAAGGAACGCATTCTCGGGGCCGAGCTGACCGGGGAATATGACATCACTGACGATACCTATGTCGGTGCCCTGGCTTCCTATGTCGAAGGCCGTTATGACACCAACAAGGATGGTGATCTTGACAGTCCGCTTCCCAATAACCGTATTCCGTCGCCGTTCCGCTTTACCGGATATGTCGACAGCTATGTCTGGGGGGATCTGAATATGCGCCTTGACGGGACCTATACGGCGGCGCGTAACGAGATCAAAACCGCCAAGATCAAGCCAAGCCTCGTCTTTAACCTGATGGGCAACTATCCGGTGCTGGGCGGGACCGCGCGCTTTGGTATCGAGAACATCCTTGGTACCAGTTACGAAAACCCGGCAGCAACGGCCCTTCGCGGGTATGCCGTTGCCGGGCACGGGCGGAGCATTACCATCGGGTTCCGTCGTGAATTCTGATCAGGTTGATTGAAGTTAATTTCGTTAACACGCGCAATGGCCCGGTGATTTTTTCGCCGGGCTATTTGCGCATAGGGGACCCTTTTATGTTTCGCGCAAGCAATCTGGCCGATGATATCGTTCTGTTTGAAATGATTGACCGTCAAAGTGATGTGGACGGGCAGGCCTATCTGACTGCACTCGATGATCTGGCCGCGCGTAGCGATCCGGTAATCCTGATTTTTCTTGTGTCGGGTTTTGTCGATCAGGATCATGAAATCCGCAAACAGGCGGCAATCTGGTTTAAGCACAATCGCGACCGGCTGGGGCATTTCGCCAAGGGCCTTATTCGCGTTGATGAAGGCCATCATCATGGCGACGGAAATGTTCACAGCCATGGCAGCGATGATCCTGAACACAGCAACTTTGCCCGCATGCTGCCATTTCCGGTCCGGCATGTCGTCACACTTGACGACGCCTTTGCCCTGGCGCGCGATTGGCCATCAGTGTCAGCAGACTGATCTCATTGATAAATTATTGTGACGGGGTTGGAATGTGATAAATGTTCATGTTATGTTCTTTTCTCTGAAATTAAAAATAAAGGGATGAGAAATGATCAAGGGAAGCTGTTTGTGTGGCAAGGTCCGGTTTGAAATTTCGGGCACGCCATCATCGCTGAGCTACTGCCATTGTTCGCGCTGTCGCAAAGCGGCAGGCGTGTTTTCCGCCGTGGTGATCGGCAAGGCCGATGACTTTCATCTGCGATCAGGTGATGATGTGATTGGCCGGTACAGCGGACCTGATTCAAAGTTCGAACGCTGCTTTTGCAAGGAATGCGGCACATCGCTTGGCGATATGTCTTCGGGGTCGATTTACGTGGTTGCGGCATCGGCCCTTGATGATGATCCAAAGATCAGACCATCCCTTCATATCCATACCGCATCCAAACCCGACTGGTATGAAATCACCGACGAGCTCAGGAAATTCGAAGGCGATTATATCGCGGATCAGTAAGGCTGCGTGGATGGCCCGTGCGTCAGATATTGTCTGACGCACGGGATTATTATCGTTTGCGCACCGCAAGGATCAGGAAGTATCCGGTGCCGATCAGGGCGGCGACAAGCCCGGTGGGAAGCTGTGCCGGATAGATCATGTTCCGTGCCAGCCATTCGGCCACCATCATCACATTGACCCCGATCAGAACAGCCCCCAGCAAATGCCCGCCCGCCAGCCGGTAACCGGCAACGCGCGCCAGATGCGGGGCCATCAGGCCGACAAAACTAAGCGGCCCGACAAGCAGGGTGGCACTGGCCGCAAGGATTGCTGCAAGTAACATCATGGCAAACTGGAAACCGGTGATGCCAAGACCCAGCGACACCGACTGATCGGTGCCAAGGGATGCCAGTTCAAGCGGGCGACGAAGCGCAATCGCCACCACCAGCAACACCGCCGTCACCCCGGCAACGATCAGGACTTCATCCATATTGGTGAAGTATGTCGTCCCGGCAAGCCAGGACATCAGCATGGATGTCTGTGTGCCGCTGCGCGTCAGAACGATGCGGACCATCGCCCCCAGGATCGCGGTCAGGGCCAGACCATTGAGCAGCATGTAATGCGGAGCATGGGTGAATTTGCGGCACAGGATCAGCAACACAAACAGCGATATGATCCCGCCTGCTGCCCCGATCATCATCAGTTCGGCACGTTGCCCGAACCCGAAAATGGCAAGGGCAATGATCATGGCGAGTGCAGTGGCCGAACTGACCCCGGTAATTTCCGGGCTGGCCAGCGGATTGCGCCCGACGCGCTGGATAAGCGTGCCTGAAACCGCAAGTGCCGCGCCGCAAATCATCGCGGCAAAACTGCGTTCCGAGCGACCCAGAAGGATATCGAAACTGTCCGCATTCCAGCCCAGAAACACAAGGCCATTGCCATCAAGCGACACAAACAGCGAGACGAAGATACCAGCCACAAGCGTGACGCCAAGGATCACGGTCAGCCGCGTTTTGGATATGATTTCCTGATCGCTGTGCTGATCTTCGCTTTGGGTGCCCGGCATGATCCGGGCCTTGCGCAGGATCAGGATGATAAAAGGGGCCCCGAAAAGCGCGGTTGCTGCCCCGGTCGGCAAAACATCGCCGCCAAGGCCATTAAACTGGCGCACGATAAAATCAATCAGCACCAGAACAAACCCGCCGGTCACAACCGAACAGATCATAAGATCGCGTGACCGGGTCAGTCCGGCAATACGCAGCGCGGCAGGAACCGCAAGCCCGACAAAACCGATCATGCCCGCCGCCGAAATCACCGATGCGGTGATGAAGACAGCAAAGCCAAGGATCAAAAGACGTAAGGTCGTGACTTTGGCACCAAGCGAACTGGCCGTCTCATCGCCCAGTGCCAGCAAATCCAGCGGACGCGACAGGGCCAGAACCGCGATCATGCCAATGATCACACGCGGCAGCACAAATTCGGTCGCCTCCCAGCCATTCTGGGCCAGATCACCGGCCCCCCACATAAAGATCGATTGCAGATATTGCTCGTTAAACAGCAAGACGATCTGCGATCCCGACTGCAACAGCAGATTGACGATCATACCGGCCAGAATAAGCCACAGTGTCGCATTGCCGCGCTTTGACGCAATCAGATACACCGCACCCAATGCAATCATGCCCCCGGCAAGGGCAAAGGCTTCCTGAAAGAGTGCCATTGATGCCGGGGCAATCAGCAGGAAGATGGTCAGGGCAAATTCAACACCGGCCCCGACGCCAAGGGTGGTCGGGGAGGCCAGCGGATTGCGCAATACTGTCTGGATTGCCGCACCGGCCAAGGCCAGTCCCGCCCCGCACAGGAACGCCATCGCAAGCCGGGGCAGGATGCTGTAATGAAACAGGATCTGGTCAAAGTCGGTTTCATCGGGACTGAACATGACCTGCCCAGCCAGTCCTTTCTGCAGGAACGGCCAGAAATCCGTGATCAGAACACCGACACAGGACAGACCAAGCAGAATCAGGAAGGTAGCGGGAAGCCGGGAACGGTTATTGGTCATCGATGCGGGCCGTTCTCGATGCTTTCGGTCAAAAGCCTTGCAAAGCGAAGTGATGATGGAACACCGCCATACATCCAGACGACCGGAAGCTCATAGACCCGGTTGTTGCGGGTGAAGGCCATGAATTTCCACATCGGGGATGCAAACATTTTCTCCAGAATGGCGTCGGGCACAGGGTTGGTGTAAACCACGCTTCCCTCTGCATAGGGGGCAATAAGTTCAAGCCCGCCACGTGCAAAGCCCCATTTATTGACCTCACCGGTAAAACCCATGGGCACATTCATCGCGGCCATCACCGATCCGGGAAGGGACGTGCCGCCAAAAATGCCGATCGTGCTTTCATCAAAGAAATAAATGACATTCAGTTTCTGATCGGGGCCCAGCGCCATCCTTATGCGTTCGCCATATTCGGCCAGCTTGGCATCAACATGTGCCAGATATGCCTGTCCTTCGGCTTCGCGTCCGGTTGCCTTGGCGATCTTGGCGAAAACATCGCGTGCGGCCTCGAATGCCGGGCGCTTTTCATCAAACAGCTTCAATTCCAGAACCGGGGCTATCTCGGAAAGCTTTTCATAGCTCATGCCGATATCGGGAATGGTGATGATCAGGTTGGGTTTGGCGGCACGCAGGGCTTCCAGATTGGGGGATGACCGTTGACCAAGATCGACAAAACCATCGGGGAGTTTCGGTTCTGCGACCCAGTCGGCATAATCCTGTGGATCGGCGACCGCGACGGGCGACAGGCCAAGCTCAATCACTGTTTCGGTAAAGGACCAGTTGATCGTCGCCACCCGCTTTGCCGGTGCCGGAAGTTCAAGGATCCCGCGTTCATGTTCAATCCGGATCGGATCAGCCTTGGCATATGTGCCGTTCACGGCAACAAGGCCGACGCAAAGGACAAGACAACGAAAGGCAGCGCGTATGGTCTTCATGATTTACGATCCGGTTGCGGTGGTCCGGGTGCCGGTCACGGCATCGGCCAGAAGTTCGGCAAAGCGCGCTGCGGACAAAACCCCGCCAAAGGTCCAGCTTGCGGGCACGGGATAAACATGGCCGTTGCGGGCAAAGGGCATGGCCTTCCAGATCGCGGTATCAAGCAAACGGCTTTGAACGGTCGGGGCAATCGGCTCGATATAGGCAAAATGCACATCGCCCATCCCGGCAAGATCGGACACATCGCCGTTATGGAAAGCCCAGCCATTGACGTCACCTTGCCAGGCGTTGGCAAAACCCATGCGTTCAATCAGCGAGCCAAACAGCGATGTTTTGCCATGGATGCGGAAATGGGCCTCGTCGATGATACGGACGACGGCAAATCTGGCGTCCGTACCAACCGCGTCACGGATACGCGCGGCTGCGGCATCGATCCGTGCATTGACCGATGTGATGACATCTTCGGCCTTGTCGGATTTGCCCGCGATTTTTGCGACATTGCGCAATAACATTTCCGCACGGTCGATGGCGGGTTCGCCCGATTGGGTATTATAGATCGAATAGACCAGTGTCGGGGCGATGACTGAGAGTTTGTCATAGGCCATGGCAACATCGGCACTGATCAGGATCGCGTCGGGTTTGGCATCGCGCAGCGCCTCGAAATTCGGTTCGCGGCGGGTGCCCAGATCGGCAAACTCGGCCGGAAGTTCCGGTTCGACGACCCACGCGCGATAGCCATCTGCCTCAGGCACGGCAACCGGATCAATGCCAAGTGCCAGAAGACTTTCGGTCAGCGCCCAGTTCGATCCGGCAAAGCGGGTCGGCGTGGTCTCAAAGGTCACGTCGCCCATTTCGTGGCTGATGGTCTGACCGGTAGTCTGGCTTGCGGTCTGGGCTGTTGCACTCAGGGGCGACAATGACGCCATGGTCACAAGGCAGCTTGCCGTAATCTGGCTGATCAAACGGGTGCGCATGGTAAATATTCCTGATCCCTGTTGGTCGATCATTTCCGCATGTCAGGCGCGCTAGGCGACAAAACTGACGAAACGGTCATGGTCGGGCAGATGGATGACATCAATGTCGGTTTGGAAAATATCGCGAAGGGTTTCGCCCTGCATGAAATCGCGGGCTGTGCCCTGCCAGCAGGTTTGACCGCTGCGCAAGGCAATGATGTGGTCGGCAAAACGTCCCACCATGTCGATATCGTGCAGAACGGCAATCACGGTCAGGTTGCCGTGATTTTTCAGATTGGCGACCAGTTGCAAAATGTCGCGCTGATGGCCGACATCAAGGGCCGATGTCGGTTCGTCCAGCAGCAGAACCGGTGCATCCTGTGCCAGCAGCATCGCAAGCCAGACACGCTGGCGTTCCCCGCCGGAAAGGCTGGCAACCAGACGGTCGGCAAAGCCGGTGACATGGGTCAGTTCCATCGCCTGGTCGATCCTGGCATGATCCTCGGCGCGATAGCGCCCGAATGCGCCGCGCCAGGGATAGCGTCCGAATGCGACGAGTTCGCGCACGCTCAGATGCGGTGGCACCACCGGGTTTTGCGGCAGATAGGCGACCTTGCGGGCGAAATCGCGCGTGCCGTGATGTTCGAGAACCGCATCATCAAGGGTGATGGTGCCGGAATGCTTTTTGTTCTTGCGGGCAAGCAATTTCAAAAGCGTACTTTTGCCCGATCCGTTATGGCCGACAATCGCGCTGAATGCTCCGGTCGGGAAATTGACCGTGATGTTCTCAAGCAGCGTCTTTGGGCTTTTGCCGTCACTTTTGAAGGTAACGTCTTGGAGGTCGAACATATGCTGGAAACTCGTAAATGCAGTAATCGGGCAGGGCCGCCCATACCAATTGGCCAGGTCATGACGGCATGCCAATGATGATATGAGAATGCCTATCAATTACTTGTAGAAATTGCAACCGAGTTGCGATTGCATCTGGGAAAATTTTGGCCGGGAAAAATAATCATCATACAAAATGACTTTTCAGAACTTCCCATTCCGGGTAGCAATAGAAATAACGACTTCGATCCGATGCGGGTCAACGGATACTGCATTGAATGATCGGGCAAACCAGCGCGGAAGACCGCCCAGAATATCAGGGAGAAATCATGGCCAACGTGAAAACCGTATTGCCAAACCTGCGATGTACATTGGGCGAAGGCCCGCATTGGGACTCCCGGGAAGGTGTCCTGTATTGGGTGGATATCGTCGGGAAAACCGCCTATGCGCTCCGCCCCAATGATGGCGGATCACGCAGCTGGACCTTTGATCAGCCGGTTGCTGCAATTGTCCCGCGCGAGAATGGCGGTCTTATGGTTGCACTTGCCGATGGTTTGGCTTTCCTTGATCCGGAAAGCGGGGAAACCACGCCGTTTGTCGCCCCCGATAGTGACCATGCCGGCAATCGGTCCAATGAAAGTCGCGTTGATCCGGCCGGGCGTTTCTGGCACGGCACCATGCAAAACAATATCGGCCCGAATGGCGAAGACCTGCCGGTTACGGCTTCGACCGGGACGCTTAACCGGGTCGGAGCTGACGGGGAGACAGCCCGTTTCCTGTCTGACATCGGGATTTCGAACACGCTGCTTTGGTCGGCAGATGGCACAAGAATGTTCTTTGGCGATACGATCAAAAACACGCTTAATGTCTATGATTTTGACATGGAAACCGGTGTGCCCAGCAATCCGCGCGTCTTCTTTGGTCCGCAGGATCGTGGCAATATGGATGGATCGGCCATGGATGCAGATGGCTATATCTGGAACGCGCGCTGGGGCGGGGGATGTCTGATCCGCTTTAATCCGGCAGGTGAAATCGACAGGATCATAGATCTGCCGGTGACCCAGCCGACCAGCTGTGTGTTTGGCGGGCCGGACCTTAAAACCCTTTATATCACCTCGGCCTCGGTCGGGCTTGAGGGCAATGGCAACGAACTTGAAGGCGCACTTCTGTCGATTCAGACCGATGTCGCCGGGCTGCCCTGTACCCGTTTTGCCGGCTGATCAGCCAAGGGCATCCCGGATACCGGGCATCTGTCTGATCGTGACGATATGCGTCCAGATCCGGGGGCCGCAATGGCCGCATGGCAGCATTTGATTGGGAAATAACACCTTTGCCGCTTTTTGGCCTTGGTTTTAGGTATTTTTGGCGGCAACATTGTGTGCAGAGCAACGCACACTCCAAAATACGAGCAAACCGGGGTCACAATGAATCCAGTATCGTCCGCAAAAATGTGGGTAAGGGCGTTATTTGCCGTTGGCATGGTCACGATTTTATCGGGCTGTGCTGCACTTCAAACCAGCACGACCAAGGTCACCGGATCGGTTTCCTATCGTGAACGCATAGCATTGTCGCCAGACAATGCGTTTCTTGTCGTGCGGCTGCTTGATGTGTCGCGCGCCGATGCGCCATCGGTCGAAATCGCATCCCTGCGCCAGCCGGTTTCCAGTCCGCCGATGGTCTTCGTTCTGCCCTATGACGCGGCAAAGATCGACCCGCGCATGAGTTATGCGATCGAGGCAAAAATCGTCAATGCAAATGGTGATACCTTGTTCCGCAATGATCAGTCCTATGGGGTTCTGACGCGCGGTGCGCCAAGCGATGTTGAAATTCTGGTACGTCCGGTCGCACGTACGCTTTCTGACGGGGCGCGCAAAACCAACGGCACGGACATTTCGCGCGACATTGCCGCGATCGAGGAGCGGCTTTCGGCCATGCGGGTCATTCCCGGTCAGTATGTCGCAAGCGATCATACCGTCACCTACAAGGCCTATGTGTCGCCTGAAGGCGAACCGATGATGGTCGAGGAGCATCGCGACCTTGGCAAATACGGCAAGTCCGACGTGAAGCTTTATTACCGCAACAACCAGTTGCTGCGATTTTCCGAAAATGCGACCCGTGTCAATTTCGGGGGCGCGGAAAGTGATACGCCGCTTCAATACAGCCTGCAGCTTGATTTTGCCCAGGGGCGCTTTTCATCAGGGACCAAAACCGTCAATGGCATCGCAAGCAGCCCCGATGAGCATGAAGTCAGCGGTGCGCTGGCCCAAAGCAAGGTCGCACTCAGCCGAATTGACGCCATGCTGGCCCAGATGAATACCAACCCGACCGAGGCCGCTGGCCCGAAAATATTTGTCTGCGACGACAAAAGCCGGTTTTCGGTAACCTTCGAAAAGCGGATTGAACGCGCCATTGTTGAATTCCCTGGCCGCGAACCCTTGTCGCTGTCTCGGATCGAGACCGGATCTGGATATGGCTATGGCAATGAAATCTATGAATTGCGCGGCAAGGGCGAAGATGCAATCTGGCAAACGCCGTCGGGCGATACCCATTGCGCCGTTTCGGCCGAGCCTGTCAGCCTTGCGCTGGCACCGGGCAATTTCCCGGTCGTAAAGGTGGCCGAGCTTAAAGCCGCGGGCAAGGGGCTCTGGACCGAGTATTTCGAAGATTTGCAACCGGCCATCATCGCCTGTCTTGCCGAAAATCCCGGCGATCTTGTGTCGGTGCTCAAGGCCTGGCCAATGAACCATGGCATGGTTGGCGTGCGTACGGTCAATGGCAATGGTGGTCGTTATGATTGCCTTGTTCCGGCCGATGGTCTTGGCACGGTTCACACCGAACTGGTCGAAACGACCACCAACATTCTGCCCGGCGAAGACGATGTCCGCTTTACCCCGGTAACCGGTGCCTATCCCGGTGGCAAATGCTTTAGCCATGAACGGCTTGAAGATGGTGCAACCTTTGTTGGCTGGCTGTCGGAAAAGACCTGCTAGTCCGGATCGGTTTCGGATATCCATCACAAAGCCCCGCATATGCTGCGGGGCTTTTTTGACTGCGCTTCAAGAAGTACACCGTCTGGAATAAAAAAATCCCGGCAGGGGGCTAGCCATACCGGGATTTCAAAGTCGGAATTCTTTTTATTGCCTTAGTGGGCCATGGCACCGGTTGCGTAAAGCATACCTTGCGCGCCGGTCAGGACGTCGTCATTGCCAAGATTGATCGCCTGGAACCGGTGACGATCAAAATGGCCGGGCATCAAAAGCCCGCTTGCCGGTGCGGCCTTGAAGCCAAAGCGTGCGTAGTAATCCGGGTCTCCGACAAGAAGAACCGAACGGTGACCAGCCGATTGCGCAGCGTTAAGGGCTGCGTAAACCAGACCGGCACCAACACCCGATCCGCTATAGACCTTTTCAACGGCCAGCGGACCGAGCAACAGGGCAGAGCCACTGTCACCCGCATTGACATTCCATAACCGGACAGTACCGATCAGCTGTTTGCCGTCGTGGGCGACAAACGCAAGACCGTCCGCCGGAAGCCGGTCGCGGCGCAGGATTTCAGAAGATTTCTGAAAACGCGCCGGACCCATGACGCGATCAAGCAGCTTTTCACGTTCGACGTGGTCAAAGCGGCCTTCGCGATCAATCGTGATCACTGATCTGTCTTTCCCGAAAGGGTCAGATGATATAGGCGGTCAGCGGCGAGAAGCCGTTAAACGCCACAGATGCATAAGTGGTGGTGTAAGCGCCGGTTGCTTCGATCAGAACCTCGTCACCGATGGTCAGGGCAATCGGAAGGTCATAAGGTTTTTTCTCGTAAAGCACGTCGGCAGAATCACAGGTCGGACCTGCAAGCACGCACGGGGCAACATCGCCACCATCATGAATGGTCGTGATCGGGTAACGGATCGCTTCATCCATGGTTTCGGCAAGGCCACCGAATTTACCGATATCAAGGTAAACCCAGCGCACCGGATCATCTTCGTGCTTGCGCGAAATCAGAACGACTTCGGCTTTGATCACGCCGGCATCACCAACCATGCCGCGGCCCGGTTCGATAATGGTTTCGGGCATGTGATTGCCAAAGTGGGTGTGAAGCGCGTCAATGATCGCCGAGCCATAGGCTTCGGTCGCCGGTACGTCGCGCAGGTAACGGGTCGGGAAACCCCCACCCATATTGACCATGCGAAGGACAATGCCTTTGTCGGCCAGGGTACGGAAGATCGCCGATGCTTCTGCAAGTGCGGTGTTCCAGGCATCAAGGTTGCACTGCTGCGAACCAACATGGAAGGATACGCCATAAGCGTCCAGACCCATGTGATGGGCATGTTCAAGAACTTCGAGGGCCATGCTTGGTGCGCAGCCGAATTTGCGCGACAGCGGCCATTCTGCACCAACACCATCGGTCAGGATGCGGCAGAAGACACGCGATGCTGGCGCAACACGGGCAATTTTTTCGACTTCTTCGACGCAATCAACGGCGAACAGGCGAACACCCATCTGATAAGCGCGCGCAATGTCGCGTTCTTTTTTGATGGTGTTGCCAAACGAAATACGTTCAGGCGTCGCACCAGCGGCCATCGCCATTTCGATTTCGGGTACGGATGCTGTGTCGAAGTTGCTGCCAAGGTCGGCAAGCAGGCTCAGAACTTCCGGGGCCGGGTTTGCTTTGACCGCATAGAAAATGCGGGAATCCGGCAGGGCACGGGTAAAGGTCTCGTAGTTGCGCTGAACAACGTCGAGATCAACAACAAGGCACGGGCCTTCCGGTCGGTTCTGTGCGAGAAAATCAATAATACGCTGAGTTGCCATTGGGGCGTTCTCCCATTCCACGAATATGGCAGCGTGCCGGTACCTGATGCGTATGGGCGCGGTGGAGGCGCGTGACGCGGACTACCTGCGTGCTGTAAAGCTCCGGGGCCAACCGGAACTGCGAAGTAAGTCTGCCTCGCTATGGAATGGGATGTCCCGTTCCGCACGTGGGCAATGATGGTGTGCCTCTTTAGTGTCGGTGGATTTGGACGCCACCTGAGACCAAAAAAGCCCTACACCGTCGTTGCTTTAAGTAAGTCCTACAGGGTTCCAGTAAGCAGGACCACCACAGGCACGTGCGACTTTGGGCAAGTCGCGATTTACGCCTGTTGCTTTTTCCGCGCAAGTGAAATTTTCACCCTTTTTGTCCTGAAACAATCGCAGGATCGTCGAAGAACACATGCGGCAACGCACAAAATGGCTCAAAAGGCCGTGTTTTCGGTTTGCAAGAAGATGAGTTCACGCATTTTGGTATGGGGCATTGCAATTTGTGCATATCCGGGACCTGGGTGATGTTTCATGTCAGGTCTGAAACAGGTGCTCAATGGTATGGAATTGCATGAACCGGGGAAGTGTTACCGGCGCGTTGCGGGGGCTGTTTCACCTGTTTGAGGCGCAACCGGATCTTGATCCGGGATTTCCGAGATAAAATGCCTGCAATAGCCGTTTTCATAAGACCCCACACTTTTGTGAAGGCGTATCGAGGCGGCGTTTTTTTCACGGACCATCGACCAAAGGGGGTTTATTCCCATTTTTTGAAACTCATCCAGCGAATAGCCGGTGATCCATTTGGCAAGTCCGGTTCCCCACCATGGGCGCAAGACGGCAATCCCTGAAAACATCCCGAAACGGGCACATTCAGTACAGGCGGCAATTTGTCCGGTTGCATCGTCACGGGCATAAACCATCCAGGCATCGTCAGTTTTGATCAGCTTCGAGATCAGATCGCTGGTGACTGTCGGATGAACATGTTCGGTACTGTAGGCTCGGTTGTAAAAATCGGCCAGTTCGCCAGCAACCTTGGGGTCGAAATGGTCGCGGTCAAAAGGATAAAGGGTCAAACCCGGCACGGGGATATAAGAATAGGGGGCGCCATCCCAGCAGAAACGAAAGCTGCGCTCGTGTAGATTCTCGGTAAATCCGCAACGCTCCAGAAATGGAATGATCTCGGCATTTTCGGGCGTGACCAGTGCATATTGATGTGTCAGGCCTCGTTGTTGAAAAACACGGTCCATCCCGTCTTTAAGGACATCCCCCACGCCCTGATTGCGATAGGGGGCGGCAACCATGTAGACAACGCTTCTGCATCCTTCAGAAAAATAGGGACGCCAGTGCGCCAGGCCCACACCGATGCACTGATCGTTGTGAGTGGCAATGACCAGTGCCGCAAGACGGTCGAAGGGATTTTTCAGGATGGATTGCCAGAAATCGTAATAATCCGATTCCGGCTTGGTAAAGCCCCATTCCTCAACTGCGCGATAGAGCATGTCTTGCATAGTGGATGGATCATATTCCGTAACAGATAGCGTTGCTGTCAGCGGGGAAGGACAGGATCGCATCGCGGGTTTCTCGACAGAGCAAAAGACAAGAAAAATGCGATTGCCGATATCGGCAATCGCGTTGAAATGCAGGGCTTGAGGTTCTTAGCTGCCTTTAAGTGCCTCAGACATCACCACTAATGCAGCCGAAGCATTGCTGCATCTGATGCATCGAGACACTCAGTTCCTCATCCGAAGAGATGATGCATGGTGTGGAACCACCCTGACAGGGACGAGGGTAGCCGGACATGCCGAGCTCTTCGTCATTACGGGTCAGGCTTTTTGCAGGGGGGGACATTTCAGCGTCGCCCGTAATGCCATAACCGCAAAATGGTCCCCCCGGACGCGGGCCGGGAAAAATGCCGAGATCCTCATCCGAACGGTCGAAGGAAAAACTGTTCTGTGGCTGCGAGGTCGAAAGCGGACGACCCTGGTCACTGGCAAGCCGGTAAAATGCTGGCGACGGAACGGATCCGGCGGTCAGGTTTTCGTTTGTCATATCCCTGATACTCCTGATGGCGAGGTTGATGATCTGTGGAGGCGCAAGTCCAACTATCAACCAACATCAATTACGGAAGTGACATTGGTTCAAAATTGACCGTTCGTACCGGAAAGTCCTGATTTTTCTATTTTTTCCGGGTCTTGTTCTTGCAAAACTTTACAATAGTAATTCACGGTGCGCAACTGCAGGTTCATTCAATTGAAGCCCCATAAACGGCATCGTTAATGCTTGCCGGGTGGGGAAAGGGAGAATAGCCAAAAAATGATCGTGCCTGAGGGGTTTGTTGGCGCTAAACATCGCGCAGGGTCTGGACTTCTATCAGAACAGGATGTTGCAAATTGGACTGGTTGATTGTTGCTGTCTTTGCGGGGGTCTATTTCGGCATGGCGCTGGGGCGCTGGCCGGGGCTTGCGATCAATCGCACCGGAATTGCCGTGATCGGGGCGCTGATCCTGTTGCTGGCTGGCGCTGTCAACGGGGATCAGGCGCTGGCATCAATTGATTTTGCGACCCTGTCGGTTTTGCTGACCCTGATGGTGCTGTCATCTCAATATGCAGCCAGCGGCTTTTTTGACTGGATCGGCAATCGCATTACCCATCTTGATCTGACACCGCGCGGATTGCTTGCCGGGGTGATCATGATTTGCGGTGGCTTGTCGGCGGTCATGACCAATGATGTGGTGGTCTGGGCGGTAACGCCGATCCTGATCTCAGGGGTGATCGCGCGCGGCCTTGATCCAAAACCCTTTGTCATAGCGGTGGCCTGCGCGGCCAATGCCGGGTCGGCCGCGACCCTGATCGGCAATCCGCAAAACCTGATGATTGCCGAATTTGGGCAGCTTGATTTCATCGAATTCCTGATGGTTTGCGGTGTTCCGGCCCTGATCGGGTTGCTGACTGTTTATGCCGTGCTGGTCTATGGCCCGATGACGCGTGGCGCGTTACAGCAGGTCGAAAGGATCGCAGCCGGTTCGGACGCAACGGCCGTGTTGCCTGATCGTCCGATGCTGATCAAGGCGGTGGCGGCAACCATTGCCGTGATCCTGATCTTTATCCTTGTCGATGAACGTGCGCTGTGGTGCCTGCTGATTGTTGCCATGCTGTTGCTTAGCCGCAGGCTTGGCACGGATCAGGTCCTGGGGCGGGTCGACTGGCATTTGCTGGCGCTGTTTTGCGGGTTGTTCATTGTCACCGGCGCAATGTCGGGCGATGACGTGATTGCAGGGTTCTTTCGTGACATCCTGATCACGCTTCATATTGATCAGCCAGCAGTTCTTGTCGGTCTGTCACTTGCCGGATCAAACACCATTGGCAATGTGCCGCTGGTGATGATGTTGCTATCCCTTGGCCCGGACTGGTCGCAAAGCATGTTGCATGGCCTGGCTGTTTTCAGCACATTGTCGGGTAATTTTCTGATTGTTGGCTCGGTCGCCAATATCATTGCCGTTGAACAGGCGGCAAAGGCCGGAACGGTGATTTCATTTACAGACTATGCGCGCCTTGGCGTGCCGATCACGTTGATCAGTCTTGTAATGGCGCTGGGCTGGATGACTCTGATTTCGTAGGATCCAAGATGACCAAGATTAAGATCACCGCAGGCCCGTTCACCTTTGACGGCGTGCTTGAAACCGAAAAAGCCCCACAGACCTGCAAGGCGTTTCTTGACCGCATGCCGTTTGAAAGCAAGGCCGTCCATGTCCGCTGGAGCGGCGAGGGTGTCTGGATGCCGCTGGGCGATTATCAGTTCGGTGTTGGTTATGAAAACCACACCAGCTTCCCCGCACCGGGCCAGATCATCCTTTATCCCGGCGGAATCAGCGAAACCGAAATCCTGCTGGCCTATGGCGGCGTTCATTTCGCCTCCAAGGTCGGCCAGCTTGCCGGGAACCATTTCATCACGGTGACCAGCAATCTAGATGACCTTGAAAAACTTGGTAAAATGACGCTGTGGGAAGGTGCCCAGCCGATCCGGTTCGAGGTGGCATGATCGCATTGTGAACGGGCACACTCGTCTTGAGGCCCGGATTGCCCTAGAAGGCTTGCAATCTTTATTAAACGGGCGAGTGATGCCGTGTTCGAAACAATCAATCTGTGGATTCAGGACCACCAACAGCTGGTCTATACCCTGATCTTTACCTATTGCGTCAGCAAGGCCAGTATCCTGCCGGTGTTTGTCGGCATCTTTGTGGTATCCGAAAGCCTGTTGCCGGGGCCGTCTATTGTCGCGATGCTGTCCGGGGCCTTTGTCGGCGATATGATACGGTTCTGGCTGGGGCGCAAATATGGTGACGCGATTATGCGCAAGCTCCCGGATGGTCTGTCAAAGTGGTTGGGCAAAACCATGCGTTTGTTTGAGCATTATGGCGTCGCCTATATCCTTTTGTGTCGCTATCCCAATACCATCCGCTCGATCAGTGTGTTTCCGGTCGGCATGAGTTCGATGTCATTCATGCGCTTCCTGCCGCTTTGCATCGCATCAATCCTGCTTTGGGTAGGGATTTACTTTGCACTTGGTTATGTGCTGGGCGAGGGGATGTCGGAACTGCTTGAACGCAACCTTACACTGCTCAGCCCGATCTTGCTGATTGTGTTCCTTGGGCTTGGCTGGTTCGGGCTTAAACGCATCGACAAGCTCGAACAGCAGGCCGAACGCGCCATCAAGTAATCAAATAGAAACGGCAGCCACACGGGCTGCCGTTTCTGTATTCAGGCTTTGTGCTGTTGCAGGGAATGTGGGGTCGGCTGATCAGGCCTGCTCAATCTGCGAAAAAAAGTATCGGTAAATTCCGTCGCCATCGCGTTTCCAGCCCATGCGTTCATGCAACCGGATTGATGCGGCATTGCTGGTGCGTACAAGGCTCCAGAGCTTGTCGATCCCGTTTGCCCTGAAATGATCCATGCAATGGGCGGCGAGCCATTCGGCAACGCCTTTGCCCCAATAGGGACGAATGACAGAAATCGCAGAGAACAGTCCATCTACGCCGCATTCGGCATAGGCAACGATTGTCCCGGTTGCCTGTTCGCGGGCATAGGCAAACCACATGTCGCCATGGACCGACAGTTTGCGAATGTCTTTGCCTTCAAGGTCAGCACAGGCCGGTTCATTGGCAAAGGTTCGGTTAAACAGGGTGGCCAGTTCGGCCTCGATCACCGGATCGGGATGATCGCGGTCGTAATGATGGATGCTGAGCCCTGCGACGGCGGGCTTAGCATAATCACCGCCATCCCAGATCATGCGCATTGAATCATATTCTGCCTGATGGGCAAAACCGACTTTTTCATAAAGGGTACTATATTCGGCAAGTTCCGGGGGGGCAAAGGCGACTTGCGTGGTCCATCCCCGTTGGCGAAACAGTATATCGAGATGCTGCTTCAAGGCCCGCGCAACTGTTTCCCTAGGCTGGTTGCGATCAATGAAATAGGAAACCGAGCGCGAATTTTTATCAATGGTCGGCCGCCAGTTGATCTGTGCCAGTCCTATGATCGAAGTTCCATCAAAGGCCATAACCAATCCATCAAGGATCGTTCGATGGTCTTTCAGGATTGGTTGCCAGTAATCATAGAAGGGAGAGCTTTGCTCAAGCACTCCCCAACCGGTCAGCAACGCGCGAAACGGTTCTTCCATCGTGGCGGGATCATATTGTGCGACATGCAAGGCCAAATCGGTGTCAGACATGATATCTCGGCACGCTTTCGATCAGGGCCTGTTTGCAAACAACGGCACGCCAGAGTCCCCGTTCAGGCCAAATGTTGATTATGTGGACTGGCCTGAACGGAATCCTCTTACGTCGCTTCCCCGTCTTCAGGGATGTTCGCACGACGGCAGGTCCGGGCATCTATGTAAGGGAAATTACCATACACCGCATGCCGAGTAGCAGGGTTTCGGGCCGCCGGGAATCGGTGCACTAAGCGTCAGGTCACTGTCAGAGAATTCAGACTTGTCGGCGACCGGTGCACGACACCCCAGACCGCATGAGCAGCTTTGGGTGTGAAAGCCGGGAGGCGGTGCGCTCAGATCAAGGTCGTCAAATTGAACAGACAGTTCATCTTTACCGCGCCTGACGCAAAAACTTGGTGGCTGCGGAAGGGCGGCGTTGAGATTGGCATCGCTGACATCATCACTTTCTGGCCGCAGGGTGCAAATACACTGGCACGGAGCGGGTGGGTGACTTAAAGCCAGATTGCCGTCGCTGAGCTCAGCATTTTCTGGCAGCAAGGTGCAAATACACTGGCACGGAGCGGGCGGGTGACTTAAAGCCAGATTGCTGTCGCTGAGCTCAGCATTTTCTGGCAGCAAGGTGCAAATACACTGGCACGGAGCGGGCGGGTGATTTAAAGCCAGATTGCAGTCGGTGACATCATCACTTTCTGGCCGCAGGATGGTAATACACTGCCCCGGAGCGGGCGGACGACTGAAAGCCAGATTGTTGTCGCTGACGTGATCATCGTCAAACAGACGAAGGAAAGCTGGTGTCGGCAATGACCCTGCAGCGAGATTTTCCTGTGTCATATCCAGAAACTCCTGAAACCGGTTGCCCGACGAAGTGCTTGGGCACCCTTATTTATTCTTGGTGTCACAAACGTTTGGCGCGAAAAATACGCTAACATATGTCTAATATACTGTGCAACGCAGATTGCGCGATTTTTCCGATTGTGCATTGATATTTAGTTGTTTTTGCTCTTGCGTAAAAGATGCAAGGCAGGGCAACCTGATCTGAGATCTGGACGGTTACAACAACACTTGCGGGGGAAGAATGGCAATGGCGGAAGATCAGAAATACCTTGCGATTGCCCCACATTTCACCCTGCACACAATTGGCAATCACACCTACTTGCTATTGTCGGAAACCCAAAGCTTTCGCCTGAATGGCGAAAGATACGGGATTTTGTTCCCCTATCTTGATGGACGTCTGCGCGAGCAGGAGATTATCGCCCGGCTCGGTGATCGCATTCCGCCTGCGGATATATCCGAGATGATCGCGCATATGCGTAAGCGGGGCTATGTCGTTGCGATTGATCCATGGGCGGATCGTGCCCGATCTGCATATTGGAGCGCCAATGTCTTGCAGCCTGATGAATGTGAAAGCTTTGCCCAGTCGGTCAAGCTTGGCGTTGTCGGGCTGGGTCGCGATGGGGCAGCCGGATCGGTGCAGGCGTCCGAACTCGCCGCGATGCTTATGGCGCAAGGTTTCAGCATTACCGATTTTAAAAATGCCAATCTGACCATTGTTCTGACCGAAGATTATCTGCAACCGGCACTTTCGGATTTCGCCCGCATGGCGGCCAAAAGCGAAATGGCATGGGTGCCGTTCAAGCCGGGTGGATTAAATGCATGGTTTGGGCCCGTCATTGGGGCTGATAGCGGTGCGGGCAATTGTTATTTCTGTCTGGCAAGGCGACTGGCCGAACATCGTCAGGGCGATACAGTGGCCCCGGCATCACCAGAAGGTGCCCGTCCGGCACGGGCCTTTACCAAGGCCAGTCTGGCGGTTGCATTTGGTCGGGCGACGCTTGAAACGGTGCGTCTGAGTTTTGGCCTGTGCGATGATCTTCGCACGAAGTTGCAGGTCTGGTCGTTAAGCGATGGGGTGAATGAGCAGCATGGCGTGCCGTTATTTGCCGATTGTCCCGAACATGCTCTGCAATCAACACCGCAAACACCCGATCAGATGCATCGACCAATCACCCTGTCACGGATCAAAAATCAGGATGGGGCGGATGGCGGTTGGCGGGCGCTGACCCCGGAACAGGCACTGGCCAGACTGGAACCGATTGTCAGCCCCCTGACCGGGATTGTTGGCCATCTGCACAAGGCTGATCTGGCGGAGGGGCTGCATGTTTATTCCGCCTCGCAGGGACGCCGGATGTCGATTGATCCACGTCAGAACCGATCGCTTGGGCGTCCGGGCGGGGCCGCAGGCAAGGGGTTAAGTGACAGTCAGGCCAAGATCAGCTGTCTGGCCGAGGCTGTTGAACGCTATAGTGCGCAATGGTCGGGCTCCGAACCCCGCCATCAGGCAAGCTGGCGGGAAATTCGCGAGCATGCCCCGCATCCAGCTTCGTTTCTGGACTATGCTGCGCAGCAATATCGGAACCGCGAAAGCCTGAACCGGAATGCCACCACGATGGCCCGCATTCCCGAACCGTTTGACGAGACAGCGGTGATTGACTGGACCCCGGCTTGGTCGCTGCGGGATCACGCGCCGCGCTGGGTGCCGACCCGGTTCTGTTATTACGAATATCGGGGTAATGCGCCCGGTGATCATGATTTCTGTATGGCGGATTCAAATGGCTGTGCGACAGGTGGCAGCATCGAAGAAGCAATCCTGCAGGGGGTGCTTGAACTGGTTGAACGCGATGCGATTTCGATCTGGTGGTATAACCGCCTTGTGCCACGGCGCGTATCGCTTGACGGGCTTGATGATGCGTTTATTGCCAATATGCAGGCCCATTACCAGTCACTGGGACGAACGTTCTGGGTGATTGATCTGACCACCGATCTTGGGATTCCGGTGATGATTGCTGCATCGGCCAAACAGGATGGCAGCCGGGTATTGCTTGGTTTCGGATCACATCTTGACGGGCGGATTGCCGCTTTGCGTGCTCTGACCGAACTCAACCAGATTTTGATGCATGATGATATCGAGCCCTCAACGATCCAGACCAAGGGCGGGATCGAAGATGCTATGATGGAATGGCTGGCAACCGCCAATCTCGCCGACCACCCCTATATTGCCGGGACTGGTGCGGAAAAGTCGGTCGATGATCTTCCAAGCGCAGGGTTTGACACGATTGATCAGGCAGTCCGGTTTTGTGTCGATCGGATGGCAGAAGAAGGGCTCGATACCATTGTTGTCGATTACAGCCGCCCGGACCTGCCGCTTTCCTGTGTTCGTGTTGTGGTGCCGGGTCTGCGTCATTTCTGGAACCGCCGTGCGCCGGGACGGCTGTTTGATGCGCCGGTCAAGATGGGCGCACTTGATCACCCCCATAGCTATGACGATCTGCACCCCTTGGCCTTTTTCCTGTGAGGCGTCATGACTGCGAATGCATCGACTGGATCTGCTTTTTTTGCATCTTCTGACCCCTATCTTGGTATCGGGCTTGGTCCCCATGTTCGGGCGGTCTCATTCGATGAGACCGGTGGGCGCATGGTGTTGAAAACGGCCTTTGGCGATGAACTGACGCTTTATGATCATCCAACCGGTTGGTCAGACCCGCGGTTTGTCGATCTGGTCGCATCCTGGGGTGTCGACAATGGGGTGCCGGTTGCAACGCTCTGTGAACAGATTGGCGATATCTGCCCCGAACTGAACGAGGAACAGGTTTGGAAAAAGGCCGATCAATTGCTACATGAGCTGGCCAAGGTTCAGGCGTTGCAGTGGTGGTATTGGCCAGATAAATCTTCTGGTGCGCCGCTGTGTCATATTGAGTCAGGGTCGCGGCTTTATTATACGCCGCTTGAAATCGGGGCGGCGCCCGAGGATGCAGAGATTTCGCGCTTTGCCTTTGTTCAGCGCGAAGGCGGCAAGACAGTTCTTGAAAACTGTGAGATCGGTGTGCGGTTGGTGCTTGGTCCGCAGGGTGACGGGTTGCTGGCCCACATCTTTGGTGATCCGAAGCATGGCAATAGCATGAATTCAGGCGATGAAGGCAAACTGGCCTATCCCGGTTTCTGGCATTTTCTGTGGCGGTTCGGCTTTTTGCAAAGCCCGTCTCATGACAGTTTTGATCGTCAAAGCTGGGAATTTCATGAACGGCTGTTCCATTCCCGATCCCGCAGTTTTCTGGATCAGAGAATGATTGGCGGGACCTATCGGTTCAAGGACAAGGTGCCATCCCTACCCGCGATCAAGGCGCCAATGTCTGCCCACAAGATCGCATTGCCGCGCCCGGATGACAATTCAGCCGATGCCAAGCATAAGCCACTGTCGCTTTATGATGTGATGGATGCGCGCAAATCCATCCGCGAACCGGGCGCTCGCCCGCTGAGGCTTGATGATCTGGGCGGTTTTTTATGGCGGTCTGTTTCTACCCGCAAACATATCAAGCATGGCACGTCGCAGGATTTGCTGGAACGTCCGGTTCCTGCCGGTGGCGCGATCCACGAGATCGAAATCTATCTGGTCATCAATCGCTGCGATGGTTTGAAACCGGGCATCTATCATTATCAGGGGGCGGAACATGCACTTTATGCCTTGCCTGCTCGTGAACAGGTGCGCAAAGCCATCCTTGGTGTGGCAAGCGGTGCCACGGGTCTTGGTTCCAAGTTACCCGATAGTCTGATCGTGATGGCAAGCCGGATGCCGCGCCTTGGCTGGAAATACCAGAATCTCTGTTATCGGCTTTCGCTGCTCAATGCAGGGGTGATGATGGAAGCCTTCTATCTGGTGGCAACTGAAATGGGGTTGTCGCCCTGTGCCACCGGAAGCGGTGATAGCGCGCTGTTTGCGCTTGCCACAGGTCTTGGCATCGAGCATGAAACCGCGATTGGCGAATTCATCCTGAATGGCCCGCCGATCAAGAAATCCTATCACTGATCCGGGCTGAAGTGATCCGGGGACTGTCGACTTTCGGTTTGGTGGGCCAAACAAAAACCGCCGGGATTGTCCGGCGGCTTTGTGTGATCAGCAATCTGAAGAATGCTTATTCCGCAGCAATCGTCTTGCCGTCTTTTTCAAGCATCTCGCCCTGTTTGCGTTTGGCAAGGATTTCGCGTGCCTTGGCATAGGTGTCATCGTGCCAGAAGATCAGGCAACCGTTACAGCCACGGCCACAGCAACCCTTGGTGCCCACACGCGGTGTACGGAAAGAACGTTCTTTCTGACGATCATCAAGGGCGGTCTGAAGCGCATCGCGTTTGGCGTCATAGCGGTCTTCATTGCCTTTGCCCATCTCGATCTTGTGGCCTTCCTGATCAAGTTTCAGGCGCTGCCATTCGTCTTCCGAAAGGGCTTTTTCCTTGCGCACGATGGTCATCGGAAGCACTTCGCGACGCAGGAATTCCGGGTCTTCCTGTTCAAACAGCGAGAACGGAAGGCGGATGCGCGGATGGGTATTGGCGTGGACAGCTTCGCCGACCTTGCCGGTTTTGGCGTCGATGAATTCATACATGCGGATGAAAATGGTCTGACGCGAACGCGGCGGGACGATTTCAATCACGTCGCCGGGCAGCATGCGGTTCTTGACCGACATGATAAAGGCGTCATCTTCGACTTCCTCGATCATTCCGGCAAATTCCCAATCCGACACATTGGTGTTGCTGTCATAGCCATGCGCATAGTTGGTCAGGCGACCATCATGGAAGGCAAGGGTGTAACCCCGGTTCGGAATGGTCGACAGTTCCTTCATATATTCGTCAGCTGACCAGTTTTCCGGATCCTTGTACCAGTCATCAATCGCCATGCGATAGGCACGGGCAACGAGGCCAGCGTAATAGGGACTTTTGCCGCGGCCTTCGACCTTGAGGCTGTCGACGCCGATTTTCAGGTAATCTTCAAGCTTTGGCATGATGCAAAGATCACGCGAGTTCAGGATATAGGAGCCGCGCTCGTCTTCCTGAATTTCCATCAGCTCGCCCGGACGCATGTCTTCTTCAAGGAAGAAGTCAAACATCTCAAGGTTTTCTTCGGTCAGGTTCAGTTCCTTGACCGTGCCGTCCTTGAGCTTCATATGGACTTTGTATTTCCAGCGGCACGAGTTCGCACAGGCCCCTTGATTGGCGCCACGTTCGGCCATGAAGTTCGACAAAAGGCAACGACCCGAATAGGTCATGCACATCGAACCATGCACAAAGGCCTCGATCTTGATGTCCTGGCATTTTTCGCGGATTTCGGTCAGCTCGGCATAGGAAACCTCGCGGCCGAGCACCACAAGCTTTGCCCCGATGCTTTGCCAGAATTTCACTGACTGCCAGGAACACACATTGGCCTGTGTCGACACATGCAAATCAAGTTCCGGCGCATGTTCACGCACAAACATGAAAACACCGGGATCAGCAACGATCAGACCATCCGGGCGGACCTTGCGCACGGTATCGACATATTCCGGAAGCTTGTCGATATCCTTGTTATGCGAAAACAGGTTCAGCGTCAGATAAACGCGCACACCGTGGCTATGGGCAAAGTCGATGCCTTCGACCACGTCTTCAAGCGACAACTGGCTTTTGACACGCAAGGACAGGTCGGGCGTGCCCATGTAAACGGCGTCTGCACCATAAAGCACAGCCACTTTCAGTTTTTCGAGCGAACCTGCCGGCATCAGCAATTCGGAACGGCGCGATTGATTACTCATCACTTGGGTCTTTTCGTCGGTATGCGGGAAATCTCTCTGTCCCGTTTCATATGGGACTTGGCGCGTTTCATAACATGGCGCGACCAGATTTCCGACCAAAATCGCATATTCAAGCCCGTTTGCATAGGTCGCAGCCCTGCGTACCCGCCATGCCCGGTGCGCAGGGCTGCGGATTATCGTATGCCGACAGGGGTGTTGATTGCTGCCAGGCCGACGCTCAATCAGGCTTTGGAGGCTGGATCCTGCGGATCGGGATCAATCGGGCGCGGACGGCCTTCATCGTCAAGGGCGACGAAGGTAAAGACGCCTTCGGTCACTTTATCAGACGTTTCGGCAAAGCGTGTCTGACGCCAGGCTTCGACATTGATGCGAAGCGATGTGCGCCCGGTATGGATGATTTCGGTAAAGAACGAAACTTCATCGCCGACATGCACCGGGCGCAGGAACGACATGGTATCGACAAAGACCGTGGCGGTTCTGCCCTTGGCCCGGCGTGCGGCTGCGGTACCCGCCGCAAGGTCCATTTGCGACATCAGCCAGCCGCCAAAGATATCGCCGCTCGGATTGGTATCAGAAGGCATTGCAACGGCCCGGACCGAAGGTTGACGATCAGGAAGGATGTCCGTTGCGGTTTCTTTTGATGTCATTACAGGCGTTCCGAAATGGGTTATTCGCGCAACGTTACTTTAGTTTATCTAATTAAAGCCAGCGTAAAGTATTGCCAAATCAGCGCTCTACCAGATGTCACGTAGTCTGAAACACACTGCGGACCGGGCCGTGTCAGAGGTGAGTTTCAAGGGGAATTCAGCCATATTCAGAGCCTGACAAGAATTCGGATTTTTAATCTTGACCAAATGATCAGGATTGGACATGCTGTATCTGTCAGAGAGAGGCATCTGTACGTGTAATCAACCGGGGATAACCTCGAAACTATAATCACACGACAGATTAGATACTGGGAAAAGTCCGGCATTGTCCGGACGGATACGCCAAGAATGTCAGAACAGGAAGACCCAGAGTTGGTCGGGCCCGCCCGTCCGCGCACGCCATAAATCTATCCTGATCCCGTATGCGGGATCGCAGTGCCCGCGCTGGTCAGACTGTTTTTTGCATTCTTGTTTTGTCTCTCGATGACATCAGGAGAGGACGCCTTTTTGGCAGGGAGACAAAACCAATGACCACCTTGCAGGCCAAGCAAGTTTCCAAATCCGGTGCCATCCATGGTGGGGCCGGGCACAATGCAGCAGATGACGGTTTTTCCGATCTGCATCCGGCATATTCCACCCTTCAGGCAATGGCAGAAAGCAATCGCTGCCTCTATTGCTATGACGCCCCTTGTGTCACCGCATGCCCGACATCAATCGACATTCCGACCTTCATCCGCAAGATCAGCACCGGCAACCCGGATGGTGCGGCAAAGACCATTTTGTCGGCCAATATCATGGGCGGCACCTGTGCCCGTGCCTGCCCGACCGAAGTTCTGTGCGAACAGGCCTGTGTGCGCAATGTCGCCGAAGATACCGCCGTTGAAATCGGAAGCCTGCAACGCTTTGCCGTTGATCATCTGATGGCGCGCGATCTGCCCCATCCGTTCAAGCGTGCGCCGGAAACCGGCAAGAATATTGCCGTGATCGGGGCCGGTCCGGCGGGGCTTTCATGTGCGCACCGTGCCGCCATGCTGGGGCACAATGTGACCGTATTCGAAGCCAAGGCAAAGCCGGGTGGTCTGAACGAATATGGTCTGGCCGCCTATAAGATGACCAATGATTTCGCCCAGCGCGAAGTTGAATTCCTGCTTGGCATCGGCGGCATTCGCATCGAATACGGCAAGGCGCTTGGCAAGGATATCAGCCTTGCTGCCCTTAAGGATTCCTATGACGCGGTATTTGTTGGTGTCGGTCTTGGATCGACCAACAATCTTGGACTTACGGGCGAAGATTTCCCGGGCGTTGATGACGCGATCAGCTTTATCGAGAAGCTCCGTCAGACCGAACCGAAATCCGACATGCCGGTTGGCAATAATGTGGTTGTCATTGGCGGCGGTAACACCGCAATCGATGCCGCAGTTCAGGCCAAACGCCTTGGTGCCGATGAAGTCACCCTTGTTTACCGTCGCGGTGCCGAAAACATGTCGGCGACCGAGTTCGAACAGGATCTTGCGAAAACCAACGGTGTTGTCGTTCGCTATTGGGCCAAGCCCGTTGCGATCAAGGCCAATGGCAAGCTTCTGGGCATGGAGTTCGAGAAAACCGAACTGGATGCCAGCGGCAAGCTGGTTGGAACCGGCGAGACCTTTGAAGTGCGTGCCGACCAGATTTTGAAAGCCATCGGACAGAAAATCAAAACCGATGACCTTGCCGGAATGGAGATCGCCGGTGGCAAAATCGTGGTCGATGAAAACTATCAGACAACAGCCCCGGGCGTGTTCGCCGGTGGGGACTGCATCAAAAGTGGCGAAGACCTGACTGTTCAGTCGGTCGAGGACGGCAAACAGGCCGCTATCGCCATCGATGCATTCCTGAAATCCGCTTGAACCGTAGCCAAAGGGAGAGAGAAAAATGGCTGATCTAAGCTGCAAAATCGCCGGAATTGATTCGCTTAACCCGTTCTGGCTGGCCTCTGCACCGCCGACCGACAAGAAGTACAACGTCGTTCGCGCCTTTGAAGCAGGATGGGGCGGGGTTGTCTGGAAGACGCTGGGCATTGATCCGCCCGTGATCAACGTATCGTCGCGTTATGGTGCCCATCATGACCAGAACCGCCGTTTGCTTGGCATCAACAATATCGAACTGATTTCCGACCGGCCACTTGCCGTCAACCTTCAGGAAATCCGCGAATGCCGCGCGGAATATCCCGATCATGTCATTATCGGATCGATGATGGCCCCGATCGAGGAACGCGCCTGGAAGGACCTTGCCCAGCAGATCGCCGAAAGCGGTGTGCACGGGATCGAACTTAACCTTGGTTGCCCGCATGGCATGTGCGAACGCGGTATGGGCTCGGCCATTGGTCAGGTGCCCGAAATGGTTGAGCAGGTCACCCGCTGGGTCAAGGAAAGCGTTGATATTCCTGTCTTTACCAAACTGACCCCGAACATCACCAATATCCTGTGGTCGGCCGAGGCTGCCTATAAGGGCGGGGCGGATGCGGTATCGCTGATTAACACCGTTAACTCGATCATTTCGGTCGATATCGATCAGATGGTGCCCGAACCGATGGTCGATGGCAAAGGTACGCATGGCGGTTATTGCGGATCGGCAGTCAAGCCGATTGCACTGAACATGGTTGCTGAAATCGCGCGCAGCCCGGAAACGAAGAACCTTCACATTTCCGGTATCGGTGGCATCACCACCTGGAAAGATGCGGTCGAATTCATGGCGCTGGGGTCTAACGCGGTTCAGGTTTGTACCGCTGCGATGATCTATGGCTTCCGTGTGGTCGATGATCTGATCGACGGCATGAGCCAGTGGATGGATGACAAGGGCTACACCAGTGTCGAACAGTTCACCCGTGCGGCCGTTCCGCAGGTTGCGGACTGGAACGAGCTGAACATGAACTTTGACACCAAGGCCGTGATCAACCCGGATAACTGCATCGAATGCGGCCGTTGCCATATCGCATGTGAGGATACCTCACATCAGGCAATCACCATGACCAACAAGCCTGAAGGCGGCCGTCTGTTCGAGGTTGTCGATGAGGAATGCGTTGGCTGCAACCTTTGCTATCACATCTGTCCGGTGCCCGATTGCATCACGATGGAGCCGGTCAAAACCGACAAGCCGCCAATGACCTGGCCGGAACATCCATTGAACCCGATGCGTATGGCTGCGGAATAATCCATCAGCGCCACCAACCTAAAAGGATTGAATAATGACTCTTCAACCCAGTGTTCGAAATCTGTCAATTGACGGTGACCGCCTTTGGGACAGCCTGATGGAAATGGCCAAAATCGGCAAAACTGCAAAGGACGGCGTATGCCGTCTGGCGCTGACCGATCTTGACCGCGAAAGCCGCGATCTGTTTATCAAATGGTGCGAGGCCGAGGGATGCTCGATCCGCATCGACAAGATGGGCAATATCTTTGCCCGTCGTGAAGGCCGCAACCCCGACCTGCCACCGGTCGTGATGGGCAGTCACCTTGATAGTCAGCCGACCGGCGGTAAATATGACGGCGTTTATGGCGTGCTCGCGGGGCTTGAAGTCATCCGTGCGCTCAATGAAGCCAAATACGAAACCGAAGCCCCGCTGGAAGTCGTGTGCTGGACAAATGAGGAAGGCTCACGTTTTGCACCGGCAATGGTGGCATCAGGCGTTTTTGCCAAGGTGTTTGACCTTGAATACGGTCATTCACGGGCTGATGTCGACGGCAAGACCATGGGCGAGGAACTGACGCGGATCGGCTATATGGGCCCGGACGAGCCGACCATTGATGCCCATCCGATGGGGGCCTATTTCGAAGCCCATATCGAACAGGGCCCGATCCTTGAAGACGAAGGCAAGGATATCGGTATCGTCACCGATGCACAGGGGCAGCGCTGGTACGAAATCAAATTCACCGGTGTTGAAGCCCATGCCGGCCCGACCCCGATGAAAACGCGCAAGGATGCGTTGCTTGGTGCGGCACGCGTGATTGATCTGGTCAACAAGATCGGTCTGGATCGATCCCCGCTTGCCTGTGCCACGGTGGGCATGATGCAAATCCATCCGAATTCACGCAACGTCATCCCGGGTGAAGTCTTCTTCACAGTTGATTTCCGTCATCCCGATGATGCGGTGCTGGCCGATATGGACAAGGCCCTTCGCGAAGGGGTGGAGAAAATCGCAGCCGAGATCGGCCTTCAGACCGAGCTTGAACAGATTTTCTATTACGCCCCGGTTCCGTTCGATGCGTCCTGTGTTGATGCGGTACGCAAGGGTGCGGAACTTGGCGGGTTCTCGGCCCGTGAAATCGTGTCGGGTGCCGGGCATGATGCCTGCTATCTCGCACAGGTCTGCCCGACGGCAATGATCTTTATCCCCTGTGTGGACGGTATTTCGCACAACGAAATCGAGGAAGTCCACAAACACTGGTCGGATGCTGGCGGACAGGTTCTGCTGCACGCGGTTCTGGCCAAGGCTGACGAAACCGTCATGCAGAAATCAGACTGATTTCAGGATTTTCGATCTCCCGTGGCTGACCATGCAGCCACCCAGAGCGGGGCGGGTTTTATACCCGCCCTTCTTTTTGTCCGGATTTCGGGACTAGGCCGGGACCGGGTGAATGACCTTGGTAAAGGGTTCTTCCTGTCCCTCGGCAATCCAGTGCGCCCAATAGCGGTTCTGACCATTGCGGTCGTCGGGCTCCAAACACAGGAAGTTGCGCGCCCCGACAAATTTGACATCCGCCCCCGGCAGATTTGCCATCCGTGACTGAATGCCCGGATCAATTTCCTTGTCGTTATCCAGCAGGTGGCGAAGGGCAAACAGTACCATCTTGCTTGGGGCCGGATGGACGATGGCCGATGAAATCAGCTGATTGATGACGCGCGTTTTGCCGTCATATTCCATGCGGTCATTTTGCAGAATACCAAGGGCTGCGACATGAACATCGCCCGACAGAATGGTGATCCGCATGCCGGTTTTCTGGAAATCAAACAGGCGGTGAACCATGCGGGTGCGTTCGCCCTTGTGGCTTCGGCTGCTCCAGTGATCCTGAAGATCGTCTTCCAGTTCCTGTTGGCCGGGCACCACGCCAAGCAGGCTTTCAAGTACATTGAAATCGGGATAGACCACCGGAATGCTCGACATCACAAACAGATGTTTGATGTCGGCCAGACCCGAAACCCAGTCATAAATCTGTTTCCAGTGATCGTTTGACAGAACCTGACGCTGGCTGCGTTCGGACCGCATATCAAGGCACAGAATGGCGGTATCGCCAATCACATGGCCCATCGAAAACCCGTAATCGGGGGCCAGATAGGCGTCCGGCTTTTGACCGCCCGGCGCAATATGTTGCTGAAAGACGCCAAAGGCCTTGGTTGCGATGGCACCGATCCCCTGAAATACCGCACAGTCCTGACGCGCAGGCGGGTAGGAACCCCAGCCATCAAAGATGTCATGGTCATCCCAGATCGCAATCGACGGGATGCTGGCCATCATGGCGCGGACTTCCGGCTGTGCCCAGCGTTCGGTGTAAAGGTTGAAATAAAACGCCTCGACCTGCTTTTCCATGATCTTGGTAAAGCTTGCCTTGTTTGCAGCGTCGTTGGGTTTGTTGTTCCATTCCTTGATGGATGGCACGACTTCCCAGATGGAATCCGCATAGACCTGATCGCCGCCCAAAAGCATCAGATGGATGGGCTTGTTGTCATGGCGTTTGGCCATTTCCTGCCACATCCGGTTTTTGACCTCGACACCTTTCATGACCTTTTGCGATGAAAACCCGTTGCAGGATGCATAGGACATGTTGGGTGCATCCCCCTTGGCGGGCAGGTGGATGTCATAATAGACGCCATCTTCAAGGCTGTAGGTCAGGGTGGCGGGGCTGTCGGAAAGCGGGGTTTCAAAGGCAAGACAATGGGCAAAGTGCTTGCCGTTTTGCCAGATCGTTTCCGGCTGACCCGCATTGGCTGCATGGGCGTTCGTAAAGAATATCGGGCAGGGCTGATCGCTGTCGGTGACGATCAGGGCACTTAGTTTCCAGCGATTGCTGGCCTTGTCATATCCCTTGAATGACAGAACGGGTCCCATCAGGATTTTCATTGATCCTCCCCTGCGGTGCGGGCCGCAAAATAAAAGTTTTCCTGAATATAGCTTTGACAACTTTAAGTCGAAATCGACCGCAGGAAAAGAGGGCAGGGGCAAACATTCCTTATTCAAGCTGCTGATGGTCAGATCATCCTAGCTGCCGCTTTCGGCATTCAGAATGATGTGATTCTGTGTCCAGAGTTCGAGTGTGCCGTCTTCATCAAGGGCCTCGATCAGCAGATTGATATTTGCAATGTCGCGCACACAGGGGCTTGAGCGGGAAAACAGGAAAAGGACCTCGTTACGGACCAGTGGCGGTTCAACGGCTTTGATCTTGTCGGTCAGTTTGTCACGATACAGGTTGCTCAGACCGTCATAGCGGCCCAGCATGACGTAATCGACGCGACCATTGAGCAGGATATTGAAAATCTTGTTACCGGTCGGCGAGAAAATCATATCAAGATTATCCTGCGCATAGCGATCCAGTTTGTCGCCATAACTGCCCCCTTGCGGGCGGGCACCGGTATAGCCGATCAGGTCTCGCAGTTCTTCGACATCAAAAAGATTGTCATGTCGTTGAAAGACCATGATGTCATCGGACGCAAAAGCCGTGCTGTAGTGGAACATCTGGTCGCGTTCCGTGGTGAAATAGGCTCCGGCAATGACATCAAGTTCACCCTGTTCGAGCATCTGCAAGGCGCGGGTCCAGGGAATTTCAAGCTGAAGCGACAGATGCGTGCCGGTCTGGGCGCTATAGCGACGCAAGATATCAATCGCAACCCCGACCTGCCGGCCGTCGGCATCAATATAGGAAATCGGTTCCCACCCGTCCGCTCCGCCAACAGACATGGTACTGCAAGGCCGCATCAGCGTGCCGTTCAGGGGGGATTTTTCAGATCCATCCGCCGCAAGCGCAAGGCCGTCAAACAAGGAAATCAGGCCACCAACAAGGATGACTGCGATGCAAGCTCCTGCGACGCGGGTCGACGATATGTGACGCGTCATTTTGGTCCCGGGCAATCATGTTGCAGATACTGCGTCTACAGATTTGTCCGGTCGGACGTTTGCACAACTATGCAGAAGTGGTGCCAGCCCACCCCCTTTGAGGTGGTTCCTGGCGAATGATCAATTAAGCCCGACGCCTTTCAGGATGATTTTAACAACATTTTCCTTGGCCTCGGCGAACTGTTCTTCGCTAAGCGGCTTGTCATTGTTGAAAATCTCGATCTGGCGGCCAAAGTCGGCATAATGCTGGGTGGTGGCAAAGATCATATACATCAGCGAATAGGGTTCGATGTCATCCATCTTGCCTTCGTCGATCCAGCCCCTGATTACCACAACACGGCTATCAAGCCAGTTCTTGACGGTGGTCGAGATGTAATCGGACGAGAATTTGGCCCCACGTATGATTTCATGGGCCCAAAGGCGCGAACCATAGGGGCGGGCACGCGACAAATCCATCTTGGCTTCGATATAGCCGCGCAGGATCACGGCCGGGTCGGCACTGTTGTCAAAGGTCATGGCGGCTTCAAGCCAGTGATCACAGACATCTTCCATGATCCGGCGATACAGCGCCTCCTTGGTGCTGAAATAGTAATGCACGTTGGCCTTGGGCACATTGGCGATTTCGGCAATACGTGCGGTGGTCGCCCCCTTGAAGCCGTAATCAGCAAAAACCTGTTCTGCGGCGGCAAGAATCTGTTCTTCGTTTTCCTGTCGGATCGCGGCCTTGTGTGCCCCGTTTACTGCGGGTTTGGCGCCCATCCGTGTGTCCTGTTTCGAGCCGCTTTTTACTGAGGTCATTCGTGCTCTCTGATTTGTGTCATTTATCTTGACCGTTTGGTCAGGTTAAAATAACCTCTACCACAAATATGCAAAAGAAACTTTTTTATGCGCGTCGTTCTTGACCAGGGTCGAGAGTCGGGTTTGTCCGAAATATCGAACAGCACCGATGAAAGATAAAGAGAAAATAGACGCCATAAATAAAAAACAGGGTCGCTGAAATGGTGTTTGACGGTCGAATATTCGAAACAATTTCCCGGTAGCGTTTAAGCTCTAGTGCGTGGGCGTGTCTCATGCTAACGATTTTTGCGCGCCTGCCTGTCAGGCCGTTCCGGAAATCGAATGTGCGACATTTTGGTCACTTGGCCAAATTTGTCAGGCAAACGGAATAAAAGATGTCAGATGCCGGAAATACGGGTGCCCGCCATCCGTCCGGGATCAGGGAAGTAATAAAAAAGGTACGGGAGACCTTTTATGACAGCCACCACGAAAATCAGCCGTCCGAACGATCTTTCAGCGTTCTGGATGCCTTTTACGGCCAATCGCCAGTTCAAGCAGACCCCACGTATGCTGGTCTCTGCCGATGGCATGTATTACAAAACCGACGATAATCGTGAAATCCTTGACGGTACTGCGGGCCTTTGGTGCTGCAACGCCGGTCACAAGCGTCCGAAAATTGTCGAAGCCGTCAAGGCGCAGATGGACGAACTGGATTATGCGCCAGCATTCCAGATGGGCCATCCCAAGGCGTTCGAACTTGCCAGCCGTCTGGCACAGTTGATGCCGGGCAATCTCAACCATGTTTTCTATACCAATTCCGGTTCTGAATCGGTTGAAACCGCCCTTAAGATTGCACTGGCCTATCACCGCGCACGCGGCGACGGTCAGCGTACCCGTCTGATCGGTCGTGAACGCGGCTATCACGGTGTTAACTTTGGCGGCATTTCGGTTGGTGGTATTTCGGGCAACCGCAAGACCTTTGGCCAGATGCTGGGCGGTGTTGACCATATGCGTCACACCTATCTGCCAGAAGAAAACGGTGTGACCCGCGGGATGCCCGAACATGGCGCGTTCCTGGCCGATGATCTTGAGCGCATCTGCGCGCTGCATGATCCGTCAACCATTGCCGCTGTGATTGTCGAGCCGGTTGCCGGTTCGACCGGCGTTCTGATCCCGCCGAAAGGCTATCTGGAACGTCTGCGCGAGATTTGCACCAAGCATGGCATCCTTCTGATCTTTGATGAAGTCATCACTGGCTTTGGCCGTCTGGGTGCGCCGTTCGCGGTTGACTATTTCGGTGTTCAGCCCGATCTGGTCACGACCGCAAAGGGCCTGACCAACGGGACGATCCCGATGGGTGCGGTCTTTGCGACCGACGAGATCCATGATGCCTTCATGACCGGCCCGGAAAACATGATCGAGCTGTTCCATGGCTATACCTATTCGGGCAACCCGGTTGCCTGTGCGGCTGGCCTTGCGACCCTTGAGACCTATGAAGAAGAAGGTCTTTATGAAAAGGGCAAGGAACTTGGCCAGTATTGGGAAGATGCGGTTCACAGCCTGATTGATCTGCCGCGCGTCAAGGATATCCGTAACCTTGGCCTGATCGGGGCGATCGAACTTGAAGGGATCGAAGGTTTCCCGACCAAGCGTGCGTTCAGTGCATTCCTCAAGGCATTTGAGAAAGGCATCCTGATCCGCACCACGGGCGATATCATTGCGCTTTCACCGCCGCTGATCATTGAAAAATCACATATCGATCAGCTGTTTGGTACATTGCGCGACGTGCTCAAAGAGATCGATTAAGATCGAAGACTGATACCCATCGCCCGGTGACGGGCGATGGGGGCTTGCCGGATCGACAAAAAAATACCTGATCTGGCAACGCCACGGAGGAAACATCTGTTTCGCGATTTTTCCGACCGCGTCCCGTCTGGGAACAGACCCGCATAAAAACAAAAGGGTCTTTGGGGCGCGTAAGGACATAAGTCCGTCAGACCACAAAAGTGGCAAGGACATAAAATATCAGATCAAGGAGGTATCTCGGATGTCAATGCTGAGAGGCGGCCTGATTCAAATGAGCCTTAAGGGTTCAACCGATCAGACCCCCGAAGAAATCCGCAAGGCCATGATCGACGCACATCTGCCCCTTATTGAAGAGGCGGGTAACAAAGGCGTGCAGGTCCTGTGCTTTCAGGAGGTTTTCACACAGCCCTATTTCTGTCCGAGCCAGGACAAGAAATGGTACGCGGCCGCGGAAAAAATTCCCGATGGTCCGACCACACAACTGATGTGCGAACTGGCAGCCAAATACAAAATGGTGATCGTTGTTCCGATCTATGAGGAAGACATTACCGGGGTGTATTACAACACTGCTGCGGTGATTGACGCCGATGGCACCTATCTTGGTAAATACCGCAAAACCCATATCCCTCATGTCGCCGGTTTCTGGGAGAAATTCTTTTTCAAGCCGGGCGCATCGGACTGGCCGGTCTTTGAGACCCAGTATTGCAAGCTTGGCGTTTATATCTGCTATGACCGCCACTTCCCGGAAGGCTGGCGTGCGCTGGCGCTTAATGGTGCGGAATATATCGTCAATCCGTCGGCCACGGTTGCAGGCGTCTCGGAATATATCTGGAAACTCGAACAGCCTGCATCGGCGGTTGCCAATGGCTGCTTTATCGGGGCGATCAACCGGGTTGGCCGTGAACAGCCGTGGGATATTGGCGAGTTTTACGGTCAAAGCTATTTCGTCAATCCGCGTGGCGAGATCGAAGCCCAGGCTTCGCGCGACAAGGACGAATTGCTGGTCCATGACATGGATATGTCGATGGTGCGTGAAATCCGCAATAACTGGCAATTCTTCCGCGACCGTCGTCCGTCGACCTATACGCGCCTGACGGACGGAAACTGATTTCTGGATACCGGCAAGCGGGCAAAGATCTGCTTGCCGTTTTGCTTTGACCGACATGAACGGGCCATGATCCCGTAATCCCGGCAATGACCGGGCAGACGCAACACATGCATCTGATCAAATGTTGGCAAGGTCCAGGGCAACGTCCCTGAAGGGAAGCTTCCATCGAGTGTGCCAGAAAAGTCTTTTCTGGTTCCGAGAGAGACATACGATCAGGGGAAACCCCATGACGCTAAAACAAGTCGTCAATAATGTTGCTGAGATGCCCGCATCAAAGAACGCAGTTGTTGATATCAAAAACCTGTCGCTGACCTTTCAGACGGCGGACGGTCCGGTTTATGCGCTTTCTGATGTTGATCTGACGATCAATGAAGGCGATTTCGTTTCCTTTATCGGCCCGTCGGGCTGTGGCAAGACCACGCTGTTGCGCGTGATCGCCGACCTTGAAAAGGCCACCGGGGGCGATATTTCGATCAATGGCGTTTCGCCCGAACAGGCCCGCGAAAACCGCGCTTATGGCTATGTGTTCCAGGCGCCAGCCCTTTTGCCATGGCGTTCGATTGAACGTAACGTCACCTTGCCGCTTGAAATCATGGAGATTTCCAAGGAAGAGCGGATCAAACGTGCGCATGAAGCCCTTAAGCTTGTTGAACTCAACGGTTTTGAAAAGAAATTCCCATGGCAGCTGTCAGGCGGGATGCAGCAACGTGCCTCAATTGCGCGTGCATTGTCATTTGATGCCGATCTGCTTTTGATGGACGAGCCGTTTGGCGCGCTTGATGAAATCGTGCGTGACCACCTTAATGAACAGCTTTTGAAGCTGTGGGCGCGCACCAACAAGACGGTGGCCTTTGTCACCCACTCGATCCCCGAGGCGGTCTATCTGTCGACCAAGATTGTCGTCATGTCACCGCGTCCGGGCCGCATCATTGATGTGATTGAAACCGATTTCCCGCGTGAGCGTAATCTTGATATCCGTGAAACACCGGAATTCCTCGAGATCGCGCATCGGGTTCGCGAAGGTTTGCGCGCGGGGCACAGCAATGACGAGTAACACTGCCACCATGACCGGGTCCCTTGCCGGACCGTCGATCTGGTCCCGGATGATGTCGGGACAGACCGGTCCGGTCTGTGTTGTTCTGATTGCACTGTTTGTTCTCTGGTATGTCGGCGCAGTCTTCATGAATGCACCGACCCAGATCGACAAATACAATCGTGCGGACCAGACCTGGACCACCAGCCAGTTGATCGAAGATACCCTGGCACAGGAACGCCCGATTCTTCCGGCCCCCCATCAGGTGGCGCAGGAAATGTACAAGACCATCTTTGCCACCAGCATCACGTCAAAACGCTCGCTGGTTTATCACAGCTGGGTGACGCTTTCCTCGACCCTGCTCGGGTTCGGGATCGGCACCATTCTGGGCATTGTTCTGGCCGTCGGCATTGTGCATGTCATGACGCTTGAAAAAAGCCTGATGCCGTGGGTGATTTCATCGCAAACCATTCCGATCCTTGCCATTGCGCCGATGATCATCGTCGTTCTGGGGGCCATCGGGATCAAGGGCGTTGTGCCCAAGGCGGTGATTTCGACCTATTTGTGCTTCTTCCCTGTGACGATCAGCATGGTTAAGGGGCTTCGGTCGCCGCAAGTCATCCAGCTTGATCTGATGCGGACCTATAATGCCTCGAAATGGCAGACCTTCTGGCAGCTGCGGTTGCCATCGGCGATGCCTTATTTGTTTGCCAGCCTGAAAGTCGCGATTGCGATCAGTCTGGTCGGTGCGATTGTCGGTGAATTGCCGACCGGTGCACAGGCCGGTCTGGGTGCACGTCTTCTGGCAGGGTCCTATTACGGTCAGACCATCCAGATCTGGTCAGCGCTTCTGACGGCGGCCTTTGTTGCCGCCATGATGGTGGTGATTGTCGGATGGTGTGAACGCCGCGTCCTTGCCCGGATGGGGGTAAAGGCATGACCGAGATGAAACTTGATAAATTCTGTCTGGTGGGCGCGATTGCAGCCCTTCTGGCGCTGATCTTCCCGCTTGCCGGTATTGATGCCGATACTGGTAAACAGGTCGCCTTTGTCAGTGATATTCCCGGTCTTGCCATTGCCATGGCGCTTTGCGTGATCGCCGGGGCGGCCTTTACATGGCTTGGCGTGCGTTCCGTCATCAGTGGTGTGATCATTCTGGCCGTCGCGGTGTTTGGCTGCTGGCAGGCGATTGCAACGCTTTATGATCATGGTGTTGCGGGCTTTGCCGGGACCGGTTTCTGGTTGTTCATCCTTTCGCTTTGGGCCTTTGTCTGGCGCGGGATTGACGTGATTGCCAATTACCGTTCTTTGGAAACCGCCAAACAACAGATCGCCAATGTGACCGTGCCGGTGGCGTTCGGGTTTTGGCTTTTGTTTGTCTGGGAAGTTCTGGTTGCCGGATTTGGCGTGCCGCAGGTTCTGTTGCCGCCGCCCAGCATGATCGGTGTGCGGTTTGTGACCTCGACCGATATCATGGCGGCTGATTTCTATCAGACCTTTGTGAAGGCGGTTCTGAGCGGCTATGTGCTTGGATGTGGTTCGGCCTTTGTCATGGCAATTGCCGTGGACCGGGTGCCGTTCCTCAAACGCGGCCTTTTGCCACTGGGCAATATGGTGTCGGCACTACCGATCATCGGGGTGGCACCGATCATGGTGATGTGGTTTGGCTTTGACTGGCAGTCAAAGGCTGCGGTTATCGTGATCATGACCTTCTTCCCGATGCTGGTGAATACGGTGACCGGGCTTAATGCGGCCGGAAAGCTTGAACGCGACCTGATGGCGACCTATGCGTCGGGTTACTGGTCGACGCTGTTCCGCTTGCGGTTGCCTGCGGCCATGCCGTTCGTATTCAACGCACTTAAAATCAATTCCACGCTTGCGCTGATTGGTGCAATCGTCGCCGAATTTTTCGGCACCCCGATTGTTGGTATGGGCTTCCGCATTTCGACCGAGGTCGGGCGGATGAATATCGACATGGTCTGGGCAGAAATCGCTTTGGCGGCCCTTGCTGGGACCGCCTTCTATGGGGCCGTGGCTTATATCGAGAGAAAAGCGACGTCATGGCATCCATCTTTTCGGGTACGTCGCCATTAAAGGCACAATCAAAGACGGCCCACCGGGAGGACTTGACTACAACCTGAGGAGACATCGACGAATGAAGAAATTGTTTGCGACTGCATTAGGGTTGAGTTTCGGTCTGACATCGCTTTCGGCGATGGCAGCAGATGAAGTAACCTTGCAGCTTAAATGGGTCACACAGGCCCAGTTTGCCGGTTATTACGTGGCACTCGACAAGGGTTTCTACGAAGAAGCCGATCTTGACGTGACCATCAATCCGGGCGGTCCGGATATCGCCCCGCCGCAGGTGATTGCCGGTGGTGGTGCAGATGTGATTATTGACTGGATGCCGTCCGCACTTGCATCGCGTGAAAAAGGCGTGCCGCTGGTCAATATCGCACAGCCCTTTGCCAAATCGGGCATGATGCTGACCTGCCTTAAGGAAACCGGTGTTGAAAGCCCGGATGACTTCCCGGGCCGTACGCTTGGCGTCTGGTTCTTTGGCAACGAATATCCGTTCCTGAGCTGGATGTCGAAGCTTGGCATTCCGACCGATGGCGGCGATAAGGGGGTTACGGTTCTTAAACAGGGCTTTAACGTTGACCCGCTGCTTCAGAAGCAGGCCGATTGCATTTCGACCATGACCTATAACGAATACTGGCAGGTAATTGATGCCGGTATCTCGGAAGATGATCTCAAGGTCTTCAAATACGAAGATCAGGGTGTCGCGACCCTTGAAGACGGCCTTTATGTTCTTGAAGACAAACTCAAGGACCCGGCATTCGTCGACAAGATGGCGCGTTTCGTAGATGCCAGCATGAAAGGCTGGATGTATGCGAAAGAAAACCCGGAAGAAGCCGCAACCATCGTGCTTGATAACGATGCAACCGGTGCCCAGACCGAAAAACACCAGGTCCGCATGATGACCGAAATTGCCAAACTGCTTGGCGATTCCGGCAAACTCGACGAGGCAGCTTATCAGCGTACCGTTGACAGCCTGCTTTCTGGCGGTTCTGACCCGGTCATCACCAAGGAGCCGGAAGGCGCCTGGACCCATGCGGTGACCGACAAGGTCATGTAATCCGACTTTACCTGTCTGGCGGTGGCGTCATGCGCCGCCAGACAGAATTACCTCCCGAATTTGATGTGAAACGAGATGCCCCGGTGACGTCCGGGAATTGGGTGAAATGCCGGGATGGCCCGCAACTTTTCGCCAAACAGACAGACAAGGAGCCACCCATGTCCATGGTTATTCGTGGCGGAACCATCGTTACCGCCGATCTGACATACAAATCCGATATCCTGATCGAGGACGGCAAGATTGCCGCGATCGGAGACAACCTGACCGGGGACAAGGTGATTGACGCCGATGGCTGCTATGTAATGCCCGGCGGGATTGATCCGCACACCCATATGGAAATGCCCTTTATGGGGACCTATTCCGCCGACGATTTCGAAAGCGGCACCAAGGCCGCTGTTGCCGGTGGCACTACCATGGTGGTTGATTTCTGCCTGCCTTCGCCAAACCAGTCGCTGCTTGAAGCGCTTCAGGCGTGGGACAACAAATCATCCAAGGCGGTTTGCGATTATTCCTTCCACATGGCGATCACCTGGTGGAGCGAGCAGGTCTTTGACGAAATGAAGACCATCGTTCAGGAAAAAGGCATCAACACCTTCAAGCATTTCATGGCCTATAAAGGCGCGCTTATGGTGGATGATGACGAGATGTTCGCATCCTTCTCGCGCTGTTCGGAACTGGGTGCGATGCCGCTTGTCCATGCCGAGAACGGTGACGTTGTCGCCACCCTTCAGCAGAAATTGCTGGCCGAAGGCAATAACGGCCCCGAAGCCCATGCCTATTCCCGTCCGGTCGATGTCGAAGGCGAGGCGTGCAACCGCGCAATCATGATAGCTGATATGGCCAATGTGCCACTTTATATCGTGCATGTTTCCTGCGAACCGGCCCATGAAGCCATTCGTCGCGCGCGTGCCAATGGCAAACGCGTGTTTGGTGAACCGCTGATCCAGCATCTGATCCTTGATGACAGCGAATATAAAAACCCGGACTGGGATCATGCGGCACGTCGCGTCATGTCCCCGCCATTCCGCAGCAAGGAACATCAGGACGGTCTGTGGAACGGTCTGGCATCGGGCAGCTTGCAGGTTGTCGCGACCGACCATTGCGCCTTTACGACCGAACAGAAACGCTATGGCGTTGGCGATTTCACCAAGATCCCGAACGGCACGGGCGGCCTTGAAGACCGCATGCCGCTTCTCTGGAGCTATGGTGTCAATACCGGTCGCCTGACCCCGAATGAATTTGTGGCGGCAACCTCGACCAATATCGCCAAGATCCTCAATATCTATCCGCGCAAGGGTGCGATCCTTGTCGGGGCGGATGCCGATCTTGTGGTCTGGGATCCGAAGGCATCGAAAACCATTACTGCCAAGCACCAGCAATCGACCATCGATTACAACGTGTTTGAAGGCATCGAGGTCACGGGTCTTCCGCGCTATACGCTCAGCCGTGGTCGCATCGCCGCCGAGGAAGGTGTGGTTCTCGCCAAATGCGGCGACGGCGAATTCATCGCCCGCGAACCCTATCCGGCAGTCAACAAGGCGCTGTCGAAATGGAAAGAAATCACCTCACCGCGCAAGGTCGAACGCAGCGGTATTCCTGCGGGCGTCTAGGCGGCGATCAGAACGAACAAACAGAAACAGGGCAGCCATTGGCTGCCCTGTTTTGCTTTAGGAGTTCTGCGGGAATTCCTTGGGATCTCAGTGGCCCGGTCAGGCCGGGCTGAACAGTTTCAGCATGACGATCCCGCCCAGGATCATGCAGATCGCGATCAGGCGACCGATACTGGCCGCTTCACCCAGCATGACAATGCCGAAAATCACCGCGCCCACTGCGCCAATGCCGGTCCAGATGGCATAGGCCGTGCCAAGCGGAATGGTGCGCATGGCAAGGGCCAGCAACCAGAAGCTGCCGATCATGGTGACAAGGGTAAAGATGGTCGGGATCGGTTTGGTGAAACCTTCGGAATATTTCAGGCCCGATGCCCAGCAAACTTCCAGAACACCGGCGATAATCAATGCAATCCAGGCCATGGGTGGCCTCCTGTCTTAAGGGGCCGTCCCCATTGATCCTGTAACGACATCCGGTCGTCCGGATATCGAGGCGGCAAGCCGCAATGTCTGAACCAAATTTTAGGACAAAGAGACAAGATCGGCAATGCAGAAATGCTGCATTGCGGTAATGTCGGAAATGCTAGGAAACTTCAGGAAACATGCCGAAATTCTAAATTAAATATCGCCATAACCCTGTGTGCTCAGGGCATTTTTATTGTGCAATTTGTAGCCCCCGGACATATGATTGATTGTATTGGTATAACGTTCTTCAATCTTGAACTCTGCCTGTGGCACAAACCGGGAATTGCCCCGGTTGCCTGTCCGGGCAGGCATGTTAAGGGCATCACATGCAATCAACTTTCGCAGTTTTCTCGGTCGCTTTTGTTGTGCTGGCCGTCGTTCTGACCTTTATGAGTGTCAAGATCGTCCCGCAAGGATACGAGTTCACAGTTGAACGATTGGGGCGGTATCTGAAAACACTTGATCCCGGCCTGCATGTGCTTATTCCGCTGTTTGATCGTGTCGGACAACGTATGAGCCTGATGGAACGTGTGCTTGATATTCCAAGTCAGGAAGTGATTTCCAAGGATAACGCATCTGTGGTTGTTGATGGCGTGGTGTTCATCCGTGTGACCAATACCAAGGATGCGTCCTATAAGGTCGAAAGTCTTGATTACGCGGTTCAGAACCTTGCCATGACCAACTTGCGCAGTGTTCTGGGGTCGATGGAGCTTGATGAAATGCTGTCAAACCGCGAAAAGATCAGCGCGTCGCTTTTGATGGTTCTTGATGAAGCCACCAGCGATTGGGGGGTGAAAATCACCCGTGTTGAAATCAAGGACGTCAATCCGCCGGAAGACCTGACCGAAGCCATGAACCGCCAGATGAAGGCCGAACGTGAGAAGCGTGCCCTGATCCTTGAGGCCGATGGCGAACGCGAAGCAAATATCAAACGTGCAGAAGGTGAAAAGTCCGCAGCTGTTCTGGCCGCCGAGGGGCGCATGATTGCTGCCGACCTTGATGCGCAGGCCCGTGAACGTACGGCTGCCGCCGAGGCCAAGGCAACCGAGATTGTCTCGACTGCAATTCGCGATGGTGACATTCAGGCAATCAATTACTTCGTTGCCCAGAAATATGTTGAATCGCTTGGGCAAGTTGCCTCAAGCCCCAACAGCAAGCTGGTCTTCATGCCATTGGATGCATCCGGAATTGTGGGATCGATCGGCGGGGTTTCCGAACTGATCAAGACGATCTCCCAGAAAGACGGCAAGTAACCGACATTTGGAAGTGTTGCGATGGACATGTTTTCGAACCTTGCGGTCGAGTTCTGGCACTGGTGGATACTGGCCTGTGTGTTTCTCGTCCTTGAAATGGTGTTGCCCGGGATCATCTTTTTGTGGTTGTCGATTGCCGCTGCGATTGCGGGGATCATCCTTTTGATCGTTCCTGACATCTCGCCGGAATTCCAGCTGATCGCATTTGGCGTGCTGAGTGTGATTGCGGTGCTGGTTGGCAGGCGTTTTTTGAAACCCGGCCGTTCGGGCACGACGGACGAGGATGTCAGCAGTGCCAGTTCTTCACTGGTTGGTAAAACCGCAATCCTGACCGAAAAAACCGTCAATGGTCAGATCCGTCAAAGCGTGTATGGCTCAAGCTGGGTTCTGGTCGCCGAACGTGACCTTCCCAAGGGACAGAAAGTGCGTGTCAGTGCGGTGAGTGGCAGCAAGCTTCTGATCGAGCCGGTAATGACCGATCCGGAAGAAACCTGATTGTGACTTTACTGTCGTTTTGACGACTTCTTTAATCCTGACCTCGTTCAATGTGCCGATGTATTGTAAGATCATCGGCACATTTTATATCCAGCTGAAATCCCGGATCCATCGCATGTCATACGGGTCACAAAGTGACAATCATTCAGGCGTAAATATCGCTGGCCTTGTCCTTGCCGGGGGGGAAGGACGCCGGATGGGCGGGGATAAGCCGTTTCGCGAAATCGCCGGTCGGTCCCTGATATCTCTTGCGATTGAAACTGTGCGGCGGCAATGCGGGCATGTGATGATCTCGTCCAATCAATCGCCAGACACCTTTGCCGGTTTTGATATTCCGGTGGTGGCAGATGTTCCTGTACCGGGGCAGGGGCCGCTTGGCGGTATTCTTGGTGGATTGACGGTGATGTCTGATGCGGTGGACTGGCTGGTGACCTTTCCGGTTGACTGCCCGGTGGTGCCCGATGATATGGCACAGGAACTGATTGCTGCGGCAAGGGAGGCGGGGAGCAAAGCCGCCTTCGTTCGTCACGGGGAACGGGACCACTACCTGTCATCGGCATGGCACCGGGATTGTGCGCCGGTGATTGCAGAATTATTGAGCAATGAGCAATATCGGGTTCGTGGACCGCTGATGGCGGTCGATGCGATTGCTGTGCCGTTTGCCATTGATCCCGATCAGCCGGCCCTGTTTGCCAACGTCAATACAGGTGACGATCTGGCATCCCTTGCGATGATGCTGAACAAGGATGATCTGGCCGGGCGATAGGATCGCGCCGGTCAATCAGGGTGTTGCAGCCGCCCAGCGGTCATAGAATGCTTCAAGTTCCTGACGGTTTTGCTGGTCGGAAAGCAAGCTGTTAACAGCATCAATGATTTGTTGGGCCTGCTTTTTATCTCCGCTGCAGGAAACCGGTAACGGCCGGACAGGCACACCCATGATCGGGACTGGTATGGTTTCCCGCCCCAGTTCCCCGGCTTCGCGGTAATAGTTCACATTGACCTGATAGCTGATGAAGCCGTCGATACGACTGACATCAAACAGGCGGATGGTCATTTCTGTGGTCCCGGCGCTTTGGGTCATTTTCGATTGCAGGAAATCATTCACGCCGGGCACCAGTGCCTCGTCAAAGCGATATCCGACCGGCATGCCAATCGACAATTTGTTCTGATGGGCCAGAAGACCAAGATCAACCATGCCGTCACGCATGGCATAGCGCAGCTCGTTGAGTTTTTCGGGCGCGATGAACATGGTTAAAGCCTGCAACTCCAGGAGCGGATCAGAAAAGATCAGGAAGTTGCGTCGATAGTCACTTTCGTAAAGAAAGTTGGAGCACATGAATTCACCCTTGGCCATGACATCAAGGGCCCTGGGGATCGGGACCATACGCTTTTCATGACGGTAACCGGGAAGATGGCTGATCAGCCAGTCTGTTGTGCGTTGCAGATATCCGTCACCCGCAGATGGGCCATCGACGATCACAGCAGGAGGTGACGGGGCCTGTTGCCAAACAATCAAAGGGAGGGCAGGATCTGCTGCCTGTGCCTTGCCACCAGATTTCACGAGGCTGGCCGCTGACAGGTAACAGGCAACGGTCAGGCCACTGATCATCAGATATCGAGAAAACTCTCCCACGTCAGATCCCCGCGATTATGCATTAGCATTATGTGTTAGACGGAGGGGGGAGGCAAGGTTGAAAGTCCGGTAATTTACTGTTCTGTCACCGCACGGCGCAGGCCTTCCAGGGTGTCCATGGCTTATAGTTTTCAAAGAAAGTGGCAAGGAACTGGTCAACGCGTTCGCGGTTTGCCGCACGGGCTGTGTCGTCAAGGTCCTTGTCAAATTTTCCACAGTTTTTCTCAACTGCGTCGCCGATGGTTTTCCAGTCGACATCTTCGTTATGACCGGGAAGGCCGGTGGCAATCGCGCACCAGCCAACCGCCTCGGCGGTGTCGTTGACTGAACGGGCTTCTTCGGCCAGATAGGCCGCAGCGCGCATTTCGCCGTTCTGGGCGGCGGCGCGAAGATACTGATACCGTCCGCTGTCGGTTTTGGTGAACCGGTTGGCAAGCAATGTTGCTGCCCGCGGATCACCAAGTTCCCAAGCCTTTTCAAGCAGGGTTTTTGCCGTGTCATTCTGACCCTGATCCATAGCGTCGAGTGCCAGCCACAGCATTGCCTGTGTTTCGCCCTGATCGGCACTTTGCTGATACAGGGCACGGATCTGATCTTTGGGGGCCTGGGAAGCTTCGGCTTTGCGCGCCAGAATGATGCTGGCATCCGGTTGCCGGTTATGTGCGGCCTTTTGCATCAAATCCCAACCGGTATCCTCATTGGGCGGGATGCCGGCACCATTGATCATCTGACAGGATAAAAGATATTGCGCGGTGGCATCACCATTCTCGGCCAGAGGTGCAAAGATGGCTGCGGACTTTTCAAAATCGCCCTGGCGATAGGCCGTCATGCCATCATCAAGTGCAGAAGCGGCCAAAGCAGGCGCGCTGATACTGGTCAGGGCCGTGGCGATAACAAGAGCCGATGCTGACAGGCGCAGGCCGGTTGCTGTGGAGCCGATCCGGGGCGCGTTCAGAAAGTTGACGATCATGTTTTTCATAGCATTCTGTCTAACATTGTTGCTGCCCTGAGCGAGAGAAAAAATGCCGGAACCGGTTGGGTACATACCCGCTCGGTCCCGGCGAGGTGCGCTCATGGCAGGGAGTATGGTTCCCGGGTTGACCCGGTCGTCTGATTTGCAGGTTGTTCCGAGCGGATCGAGGTCAGGAAATCACGCACACGGCTGCCCAGATCATCAGACTGGCTGCGCAGGCGATCCGTTGCCTGACGCAAGCCGTCAACAGCCTGAAGGTTATCATCAGCAGCTGTGCTGACTTGCGCGATCGTGCCGTTCATTTCACTGGCAGCAGTGGCCGATTGTTCGACATTGCTTGCGATTTCGGCAACGAATTCCTGTTGCTCGTTAACCGCATCTGACATTTCGCCCACCGTTTCGTGGATGCCGGTTATGCTGTCCCGGATGCCGGCAATTGCCTGAACCGCGATGCCGGTGGTGGACTGGATTTCAGTGATCCGCTCGGCAATCCGGTCGGTGGCCGCCCCGGTCTGATTGGCAAGATTTTTGACTTCCTGTGCGACCACGGCAAAGCCCTTGCCAGCCTCGCCAGCGCGGGCAGCTTCAATCGTGGCATTGAGCGCAAGCAAATTGGTCTGGGCGGCAATATCCTGAATCAGGCTCAGTATTTCGCCGATTTCCTGCGCACCGGTTTCAAGTTCATGCATCGTGGCATTGGTGCGCTGGGCAGCTTCAACGGCACTGGTGGCTGCGCCGACCGATTTCTGGGCACGATGACCAGTGTCACGCACCCGGTCCGACAGTGACTGGGTCGCATCGGACACGGACGCCATATTGATCGAGATTTCCTCGGATGCACCGGCGACGCCGGTGGCATTGGTCGAGGCGATCTGGGCGTGATCACGGACCTGATTGGACGTTGCCTGAATGTTTTCGGCTTCGCGAGCAACACCCTCGGCAACCTGCATGATCGATGCTTCAAATGCATCGGCCAACTCAAGCATATCCTGCCGACGCTTGGCTTCGGCATGTTCGCGTTCGCGGGCGACTTTTTCCTCGGCCTGCTGTGCCGCAAGGCTTGTTTCACGGAACTGGCCAAGGATTTCAGCCATGCGGCCGATCTCATCGCGGCCGGTGTCCTTTACCTCGGTTGACAGATCACCATTGGCGACCTGACGCATGCCGTCTATCACGCGCAACAGTCGTTTGATCAGGTTCCCACGGACATAGAAGATCAGGATTGCCAGTGAAATCACCAGAACAGCAGCGCCGATAAATGCAATCAAACGCTGATCCTGAACCACCTGCGATACGGCATCGGACGCATTGCTGTCGACCTCGGCTCGTTTGCTGTCGACCATCACCGAGATCGATTTGGAAAGTGCTTCGGCAGTTGCGATTGTTGCGTTCAGGTTTTTTTCGGTCTGATACTGGTTTTCCCATTCGGTTTCGCGCAGGTCAAACACGCTGGTCCGTCCCTTGCCAAAGGCCATCAATGCCTTGGCAAGGTCACGTATCTTGTTGCCGTCATCATTGTCAGGCAGTTCTTCGAGGGCATCGGTAATGCGCAGCTCGGCCCAGTTCCACTGATTGCGAACTTCGTCCATGGCTTCGCCTTCGGGAACGGCAATACCGGCAGTCAGCATCCCGAACGCAAGGTTCACATTGGCACGGATTTCGGCAATCAGCTGTGAAAATGCAATGGTTTCTTCAAGTTTTGTTGCGGCATCCGTGTTGCCACTGGAGACCCTTGAAATACCACGCGCAACATCGATGTCGACCACCTCGATCAGGGGGCTTAGAAACTCGGAAAGATCGCGATAGGCAAACACCATATCAAGTGTAAGATCACCTCGTTTCTTTTCAATATCCAGACGCCGGGTGGTCAGTTCGTGCAGCGTGTCGCGATGGGCGACAATTTCATCAAGTTGTGCTGTCAGGGTGGCAACAGCGTCGACCAGTTCTGGTTCTGAGGTCGACGGGGGCATTTCGGATGTCCCGGATGCATCGCTGCTCTGGCTATTTCCGGTTTCTGCTGCTGGCGGTTCTGTGACCGGCGAGGACACAGAAATATCAATCATGACCGGTTCGGGGTTGGCCGCAGCAATTTCAGCAAGGCGCGTTCGCGCGTCACTGATCAGTTGATCAAGCCTGTTTTCGGTCAGGGCCAGCTCATCGGCATTGCGCGATGCCGCCAGAACCGGCGCCTGTGCCGCAAGGCCAACACCGTTCATTGCCAGTTCCATCTGGCGAATGATGGATGGCAGGCTATCGGTTGTGATGTCAGCGACAAGATCGCGGCTGTTACCAAATGACACCCATGATACAGCCGATGAAATGCCAGCCAGTACCAGAATCAAGGCAAAAGAAGCCATGAGCCGACCTTGAATGCCAAGGCCCGCGCGACGTTTTTTAATGGCGGTATTCACTGTTTCCTCCCTGTCTGGCCCGCTGATTATGTTTTGATTGGGCAGACATTCCCTTTTGGGACATGTGCATCCGTTGTTCGGATGTCTCGGGTCTTATGACTTAATGAAATACGCGTCGGTAAAATGAATGATCTTTAAACAGGAAGCCGTCCTGGTCGGGACGGCCGGGGATGAAAAACATCCCCGGCACCCCCAGTAGTGTGGCTCTTAGTTTTTCTGAGCCGCACGCCATTCCGCGATCAGATCGTCATAATTGACGGTCTCACCCTGCGGTTTTTCGTTAGCGAGTTTCGCTTTCGGTGCACCCGGCTGGTCGAACCAGTACTGTGCATCACGCTCTTCGTTCAGTTTCGGAGCACATTCGCCACCGATGCCTGCACGCTCAAGACGCTGGAGAACCTGGTCCATAGATTTGGCAAGGTTGTCCATTGCTTCCTGCGGAGTACGTTCGCCGGTTACAGCTTCGGCAACGTTCTGCCACCAGAGCTGAGCCAGTTTCGGGTAATCCGGAACGTTGGTACCGGTCGGCGACCACTGGACGCGGGCCGGGGAACGATAGAACTCGACCAGACCACCCCAGTTCGGTGCGATATCGGTCATTTCCTGGGTGTCCAGGTCAGACTGACGGATCGGGGTCAGACCGGTAAGGGTCTTTTTCAGCGAGACCGACTTGGAGGTCACGAACTGTGCATAGAGCCATGCTGCTTTACGGCGCTCAAGCGGGGTGGACTTCATCAGAGTCCAAGAACCCACGTCCTGATAACCAAGCTTCATGCCTTCTTCCCAGTACGGGCCGTGCGGCGAAGGTGCCATACGCCATTTCGGCGTACCGTCTTCGTTCACAACCGGGGTGCCTTTTTTCGCCATATCGGCGGTGAAGGCGGTGTACCAGAAGATCTGCTGAGCGATCTGGCCCTGTGCCGGAACCGGACCTGCTTCACCAAAGGTCATGCCAGCTGCTTCTGCAGGAGCATAGGCCTTGAGCCAGTCAATGTATTTGGTCAGGGCGTAAACAGCCGCCGGACCGTTTGCTGCACCGCCACGGGTTACGCTCGAACCAGCCGGTGCGCAACCTTCAACACGGATACCCCATTCGTCGACCGGAAGGCCGTTCGGAAGGCCCTTGTCGCCTGCACCTGCCATCGACAGCCAGGCATCGGTAAAGCGCCAACCCAGCGACGGGTCTTTTTTACCGTAATCCATGTGGCCATAGACTTTCTGGCCGTCGATTTCCTTCACGTCATTGGTGAAGAATTCCGCGATGTCTTCATAGGCCGACCAGTTGACCGGAACGCCAAGGTCATAGCCGTATTTGTCTTTGAACTGCTTCTGCAGGTCTTCACGCTGGAACCAGTCGTAACGGAACCAGTAAAGGTTCGCGAACTGCTGGTCAGGAAGCTGATAAAGCTTGCCATCCGGACCGGTGGTGAAGGACAGGCCGATGAAGTCTTCGAGATCAAGGGTCGGAGAGGTAACGTCTTTACCTTCGCCAGCCATGAAATCAGACAGCGGCACAACCGCGTCATAACGCGAATGGGTACCGATGAGATCCGAGTCATTGATGAAGGCGTCATAGATGTTACGGTTCGACTGCATCTGGGTCTGCAGTTTCTCGATAACGTCGCCTTCACCGATCAGGTCGTGGGTCAGGTTGATCCCGGTGATTTCCGAGAAGGCCTTTGCCAGAACCTTGGACTCATATTCATGCGTGGTGATGGTTTCAGACACCACGTTGATGTCCATGCCACGGAACGGCTCAGCTGCCTTGATGAACCATTCAAGTTCGGCCATCTGGGCGTCTTTGTTCAGGCTCGACGGCTGGAATTCGCTGTCGATCCATTTCTTGGCCGCGTCAGTGTACTGGTCAGCCATTGCCGGGTTTGCCAGCACTGCAAGACCAAGAGCGACTGCGACGGCACTGCCTTTAATAACGCTCGAAGCGCCTTTGGCTTTAACGATCATGTCGTTTTCTCCCTGGTTGTCTTCCTTTTTGCTCATCCGGATAAAACCCGGTCACCAACGGTAGGGGAAGACAGACAACCCGCCGTGATGAATATCAAAGGAACGGCACTGCGAAAGATCACAGTACCGTTCCGAAGGTTTAGCCCCAGCGCATCACAATGATGAGCCAGGCAAGCGCGATAACCGAACCGATCCAAAGTGCAAGATCGGTAAATGCCAGCCATCCCAAATGGATATAGGCCGCGCCAAGCAGGCTGATAAACAGGCGATCACCGCGTGTGGTGGTCAGCGGCAAAAAGCCGCGCCGCGGAACGGTTGGTGAAACCGCCTGCCAAATTCCCATCCCGATCAGCATCAGGATGATGCAGCTGAAGAACACAGCGGTAATCGGGGTCCAGGCCATCCAAGACATGTTGATATTCCTCCTGTTTGCCGATTACACGCGACCCATCGCGAAACCTTTGGCGATGTAGTTGCGAACGAACCAGATCACCAAGGCGCCCGGGACAATTGTCAAAACACCAGCTGCAGCAAGAACGCCCCAATCAAGGCCTGATGCCGAAACCGTACGGGTCATGGTGGCCACGATCGGTTTTGCATCGACCGAGGTAAGCGTACGGGCCAGAAGAAGTTCAACCCAGCTGAACATGAAGCAGAAGAAGGCTGTCACACCGATGCCCGAACGGATCAGCGGAATGAAGATCGTGGCAAAGAAACGCGGGAACGAGTAACCGTCAATATAGGCGGTTTCATCGATTTCCTTTGGAATGCCCGACATGAAGCCTTCAAGGATCCAGACGGCGAGTGGCACGTTGAACAGGCAGTGTGCAAGGGCCACAGCAATATGGGTGTCAAACAGTCCGACACTTGAATAGAGCTGGAAGAACGGCAACAGGAACACGGCTGGCGGTGCCATGCGGTTGGTCAGAAGCCAGAAGAACAGATGCTTGTCGCCGGTAAAGTTGAACCGCGAGAAGGCATAGGCCGCAGGCAATGCGACAACCAGCGAAATCACAACGTTGATGCCGACATAGATCATCGAGTTGATATAGCCCGAATACCAGGCCGGATCGGTCAGGATCGTCGCATAGTTTGCCAGCGTCGGATTATCCGGGAACAGGGTCATTGCCCCCAGGATTTCCGTATTGGTCTTGATCGACATGTTGAACAGCCAATAGATCGGCAGCAACAGGAACAGAATGTAAAGAAGAAGTCCGATATGACGTTTCTGGAACTGCATTTTATTGTTCCTCCCGCTTTCCGGCGTTCATCACGACGGTATAGAAAACCCAGCAAACCAGCAGAATGATCAGGAAGTAGACCAGCGAGAAGGCCGCTGCAGGACCAAGGTCAAACTGGCCGACCGCCATACGGGTCAGGAACTGGCTGAGGAAGGTGGTTGCGTTACCCGGACCGCCACCGGTAAGGACGAACGGCTCGGTATAGATCATGAAGCTGTCCATAAAGCGCAGCAGAACACCGATAACGAGAACCGACTGCATTTTCGGAAGCTGGATAAAGCGGAACACGGCCCAGCGCGATGCGCCGTCAATCTTGGCTGCCTGATAATAGGCATCCGGGATCGACCGAAGACCGGCATAGCACAGCAGAACAATCAGACTGGTCCAGTGCCACACATCCATGACAAGAACGGTGACCCATGCATCCATCGGGTTCTGGGAATAGTTATAGTCAATGCCCATCATGTTGATGACATAACCGCCAAGACCGATGTCGGCACGGCCGAAAATCTGCCAGATGGTGCCAACCACGTTCCATGGAATAAGCAGCGGCAGTGCGAGCAGAACCATCGAGGCCGAAACGCCCCAGCCCTTGCGCGGCAGGGTCAGCGCGACCGCAATGCCCAGCGGAATTTCGATGAACAGAACGCTCAGCGTATAGATGATCTGACGGATCAGCGCATCATGCAGGCGGCTGTCGCCCAGAACCTGTTCGAACCATTCGGTGCCGACAAAGAAACGGGTTTGCGGATCAAAAATGTCCTGAACCGAATAGTTCACAACTGTCATCAGCGGAATGATCGCGCTGATGGCGACGATAAAGAAGACTGGCAGGACGAGGAACCAGGCCTTGTTGTTGGTAATCTTGTTCATTTCCCCATCCCCCCTTACGCGACCAACTGACTGTCGGCGTAAAGTTTGGTCCATTCCGGTGCGAAACGCAAAACGCCGGACTGGCCGACAACCTGTTCGTCTTCACCGAGTTTGACCTTGATTTCAGATGCGCCAAAACGGGTGGTTGCGATCTTGTACTGACCGAGATCCTCGACCTTGATGATATTGACATCAACACCGTCGCTGCCTTTGGCAGCATCACCGGTTTCAAGGGTCAGGAATTCCGGGCGGATGCCCAGTTCGATCTTGCCGGTCTGTTTGGAAACGGCTTCAAGGTGACGGTCCGAAAGACCGATACGCTGACCATCGACCCAGGCCGCACCATCATCAATCTTGCAATCCATGATGTTCATGCCAGGGCTCCCGATGAAGTAACCGACAAAGGTATGAGCCGGATTTTCAAACAGTTCCTGCGGCGTGCCCAGCTGAACAACCTTGCCGCCATACATGACGACAACCTTGTCGGCAAAGGTCAGGGCTTCGACCTGGTCATGGGTGACATAGACCATGGTCGGGCGCAGTTTGTTGTGAATTTCCTTGAGCTTGCGGCGCAGAACCCATTTCAGATGCGGGTCGATCACGGTCAGCGGTTCGTCAAACAGGATGGCCGAAACATCGTCACGAACCAGACCGCGCCCAAGCGAGATCGTCTGTTTTTCATCCGCGCCAAGGCCGCGTGCCTTTTGTTTGAGCTTGCCGGTCAGATCCAGCATTCCGGCAATTTCACGCACACGCGCATCGACGCGTTTTGCATCAACGCCGCGGTTACGCAGCGGAAAGGCAAGGTTTTCGTAAACCGTCATGGTGTCATAGATCACCGGGAACTGGAAAACCTGCGCGATGTTGCGTTCTTCCGGGGCCAGATTGGTGACATCCTTGCCATCAAACAGGACCTGGCCATGTGACGGTGTCAGTAGGCCGGAAATAATGTTCAGAAGGGTGGTCTTGCCACAGCCCGACGGGCCGAGAAGGGCATATGCACCGCCATCTTCCCAGACATGTTCCATACGGCGCAGGGCATAATCCTCGTCCGTTTTCGGATCGGGGAAATAGGAATGCGCAAGGCCTTTAAGATCAATACGTGCCATTTTTCTATCTCACCTTACGCCGCTTTGCCGTTGGAAATTTCGACCGGCGGGGCGGCCACGAGTTTGCCGTTTGCATCAAAGGCAAACAGACGTGTCGGATCGACATAGAACGATGTGGCTTCGCCCAGACGCGGGTTGTGAACACCTTCTTCCTGGATGACCCAGGACACATCATTGAAATGCACATGAACAAAGGTTTCCGAACCGGTGATTTCGGCCAGTTCGACCTGTCCCTGCATGGCGATCGTGTCTGCACCGGTCGGATCAACCGACAGATGGTTGGCACGAATACCAAGGGTGTAAGTCCCGTTCGAAAGACCTGCCAGATGACCGGAAAGCGGAACCTGATGGCCCGATTTCATAAAGATCGCGCCATCGCGCACTTCGGCATCAACAAGGTTGATTGGTGGGTCGGAAAAGATCAGACCGGTCTCGACATAGGCCGGGTTGTGATAAACCTGTGTGGTCGGGCCAAACTGGGTAACGCGCCCCTGATGCATGACCGCGCACTTGCCGCCCAGGAGCAATGCTTCCATCGGTTCGGTCGTGGCATAGACAACAATGGTGTCGCGTTCCGCCAGAAGGTTCGGGATCTCTTCACGCAGTTCTTCGCGCAGCTTGTAGTCAAGGTTGACCAGCGGTTCGTCCAGCAGCAGCAACTTGCAATCCTTGACCATGGCGCGCGCCATGGCGGTACGTTGCTGCTGACCACCGGAAAGTTCCTGAGGCAGACGATCAAGCAGATGTTCGATATGCATCAGTTGGGCGGTCGAGCGGACACGCTTGTCGATCTCGGCCTTGTCAACGCCCTGAAGTTTTAGCGGTGATGCGATATTGTCATAGACATTCATCGACGGGTAATTGATGAACTGCTGATAGACCATGGCAACGTTGCGCTTTTGCACAGCCATGCCGGTCACATCAACATTATCGACCAGAATGCGACCGCTGCTTGGCGGTTCGAGACCGGCCATGATGCGCATCAGTGTCGTTTTACCGGCCAGGGTCCGTCCCAGAAGGACGTTGAACGATCCCGGTTCCAGCGTCATCGACACATCGTCGATGTGGGACTCCCCTCCCACGGTCTTGGTTATGTTTTCAAGCGTAAGGGTCATTTTCCACTGTTTCCTTCGCCCGTTTTCACGGTGTTTTTTGATTTCGGTTCTGTTTCGAACCATTGGACAATGGCATTACGCGTCTCATCCGAAAGGTGCAGCCCCAGTTTGGAGCGGCGCCACAAAACGTCCTGGGCGGTTCGTGCCCATTCGTAATCCACCAGATAGCGCAATTCGCATTCATATACGTCATTACCAAGGTGCTTCCCAAGCCCTTTAAGATCAGACGCATCCCCAACAATTCTGTTGGTAAGTGTGCCGTAGTTTTGCACGTAACGGTAGATCTGTGCGTCGGGAATCCACGGAAACTTCTTGTGCATTGCGGTGAGATACCGCTCGAAATCCGCGTTCGGCATGTCTCCGCCCGGAAGAGGCTTGGTCGCCGTCCAGCGGGTATCATCGCGGCCCAGCAAGGGGCAGAGCTTGGTCATGGCGGATTCAGCAAGCTTGCGATAGGTCGTGATCTTGCCGCCATAGATGTTCAGAAGCGGCGCACCATTATGGGCATTCTCGCCATGATCAATTTCCAGAACATAGTCGCGTGTGACCTGTGATGCGTCCTCGCTGCCATCACCATAAAGCGGACGAACCCCCGAATAGGTCCAGACAACGTCATCGGTGGTGATTTTCTTTTCGAAATAGCTGTTGGCAAGATCGCACAGATACTTGGTTTCTTCCGCACTGATCGCGACCTTGGACGGATCACCCTTGTAGTCGCGGTCTGTTGTCCCGATCAGGGTGAAGTCCTGTTCATAGGGGATCGCAAACACTATGCGCCCGTCCGGGTTCTGGAAGATATAGCAATATTCATGGTCAAACAGTTTGGGCACAACAATGTGGCTGCCCTGTACCATGCGGATGCCCTGTTTCTTTTTGGCTTCGACACGGTTTTCAAGAAGTTCGGCACACCAGGGGCCTGCGGCATTGACCAATGACTTCGCGGTGATGACCTGTTCGGTTCCGTCATCGACATTGCGAATGGTCACGTTCCACAGATCGCCATTGCGTTTGGCCGAAACACATTCGGTGCGGGTCTGAATTTCAGCCCCCTTGTCGCGGGCATCCATTGCATTGAGCACGACCAGTCGCGCATCCTGTACCCAGCAATCGGAATAGACGAATGCCTTTTCCATGCCCTTGATCAACGGCTTGCCTGCCGGATGGGACGCCAGCCTGATGCCTTCGGAACCCGGAAGCTTTTCGCGACCGCCAAGATGGTCATAAAGGAACAGACCCAGACGGATCATCCATGCCGGACGCAATCCCTTGACATGCGGCAGCACAAAGCGCAGCGGCCAGATGATGTGCGGGGCGGCACGCAAAAGAACTTCGCGTTCAATCAGCGCCTCGCGGACCAGCCGGAATTCGTAATGTTCAAGATAGCGCAGACCGCCATGAATCAGCTTGGTGCTGGCCGACGAGGTTGCGCTGGCAAGGTCGTCTTTTTCACACAAAAAGACCTTAAGCCCGCGTCCCGCCGCATCCCGTGCGATGCCCGTGCCATTGATGCCACCGCCAATGATGGCGATGTCGTATGTGCCTGAATTGAGCAACCGTATCCTCCCTGGTGCTCTTATTTGTGACAGATGTTCTCAACTGTCATTCTGTTCTTTCACAAACGTTACGAATGCCCCAAAATAATTGCAAGCGAAAAAATTAAACATCTAAATTTTCGATAACGAACTGAATCGGTTGATTTGTAACGAATTGTTTTTGTTCGATATTTTGTCTAGCTACCCGAAAAGGGGCCTGATAAATGACCAATGTTTCGTTTGTAATTACCCCTGTGGAATGCTCAGAATCGGTAAAAAGTGAAAAATATTGCCGGTTAGCGACTCTTCATTGGGGGAGGCGGCTTTGGGTCGATCTATGCGACACGGGCACAGGTCGCCGGATGGTCCGGGGTATCGGGGCTGTCGCATTTTCTGCCAAAAGCCCCCGCATTCAGCGCGGGCAAAGCAATAATCTCGCAAAGGGTGCCCAATCCCCTGTTTGCGATTGCCAAGGCAGAAATATCTCGCGAAGATGTGGCATCAATCCCGGAGCAGACTAGATGTGGGGTATCCGATCATGTCGCTCCCAATAAAGAATTCCGGAGGCACTAAAATGATTTCGCTTAAAGACCCCTCGCTCTTTACCCAGCAGGCCTATGTTGGCGGGGAATGGGTCGATGCCCCAGACGGGAAAACCGAACAGGTGACCAACCCGGCGACGGGCGAAGTGCTTGGCACGGTTCCGGTGCTTGGCCGTGAAGCCGTCGCCCATGCTGTTAATGTTGCCGAAAAGGCGCAAAAGCTTTGGAAAAAGCGCACTGCCAAGGAACGTTCCGCCATTCTGATGAAATGGTACGACCTGATGATGGAAAATCAGGATGACCTTGGCGCGATCATGACCGCCGAGCAGGGCAAGCCGCTTCCGGAAGCCAAGGGCGAAATCGCCTATGCGTCAAGCTTCCTGCAATGGTTTGCCGAGGAAGGCAAACGCGTTTATGGCGATGTGATCCCGACCTTTGCCGAAGGCCGTCGTGTTATAGTTCTCAAGGAGCCGGTTGGCGTTTGTGCGGCCATCACGCCCTGGAACTTCCCGACCGCCATGATCACCCGCAAGGCGGGCCCGGCATTGGCCGTTGGCTGTGCGATGGTGGTCAAGCCGGCAATGGAAACGCCCTATTCGGCACTGGCCATGGCGGTTCTGGCCGAACGTGCAGGCCTGCCCAAAGGGTTGCTGTCGATTGTGACCGGTGAAGCGGTCGAAATCGGTGCCGAGATGACCGAAAACCCGAAGGTTCGCAAACTGACCTTTACCGGCTCGACCCCGGTCGGGCGTTTGCTGATGCGTCAGTGCGCCGATACGGTCAAGAAAATCAGCCTTGAGCTTGGCGGTAATGCGCCGTTCATCGTGTGTGAAGATGCCGATATTGATGCGGCTGTCGAAGGGGCGCTGGCGTCAAAATATCGTAATGCCGGTCAGACCTGTGTTTGTGCAAACCGTCTGTTTGTTCATAATGCTGTCTATGATGAATTCGCCGAGAAATACGCCGCCAAGGTGTCGCAGATGCGTGTCGGTGACGGCTTTGAGGAAGGCGTGATCATTGGTCCGCTGATCAATGAAAAGGCGGTCGAAAAGGTCGAAAAGCAGGTTGCCGACGCGGTGTCAAAAGGTGGCCGTATCCTGACGGGTGGCAAGCGCCATGAAAAAGGTGCGACCTTCTTCCAGCCGACCGTCATTGCCGATGCCAACCGTGACATGATCGTCTTCCGCGAGGAAACCTTTGGCCCGATGGCACCGCTTATTCGCTTCCACAGCGATGAAGAAGTGCTTGAGATGGCCAATGATTCCGAGTTCGGTCTGGCGTCCTATTTCTATTCGCGGGATATCTCGCGCATCTGGAAGCTGGCCGAGGGCCTCGAAAGCGGTCTGGTCGGGGTGAATGTCGGCGTGATGGCAACCGAAGTTGCCCCGTTTGGCGGCTTCAAGCAATCGGGCGTTGGCCGTGAAGGTTCGAAATACGGCGTCGAGGATTATCTTGAAGTCAAATATGTCTGCATTGGCGGTATCGACGACTGATCACGGATATTTCCGGACATGAAAAAGGGCGCTGCAATTCGCAGCGCCCTTTTTGTCTGGTTCAACCGGGCATGGGTCAGGCCGAGAACAGGTCTTTTTTGACACCGGATGTGCGATTGTCGTCTTCCTCGCCGGTGATGGACTGCGAAGAGCCCGGCGGTAATTCCGACTGCAATTCGGTAAAGACATCAAACATGCGCGGGTTGAAGGCGATCTGGGCCTGCATACGGTCGCGGCGCTCGCTTTGCGTTTCCTTGCCATCGTTCTTGCCAAGCTCGGCATTGGCAAGGGTATTGCCATTGAGCTGTTGTTCGATGGCATCGGCAATGGTTTTCTCGATGGCCTGTCGGTCATCGGCATCCATTTTTGCGAGGGTTTCCTCGTCCAGCCCCATACTTTTAAGAATCTTGGCGCGCAATTCTTCGATCTTGCGTTCCTCGATTTCCTTTACATAGGTGGTAAAGCCGTTCTCGCGGATATAGGCCAGCTCGGCATTTTCTTCCTTCTTGTCGTCAGGAAGCGGCTGGCTGTTTGATGCGATCGTCACGGCCTGAGAAGCAGCACTTTTGGCGCTATAGGCTGTGTTGGTGACGTTCAGCAATGTGTCATACAATCCCATAAGAGCCCTCCATGGGAAAAAGATGCCGGTTAAAATTCATGTGTATTCTTGTCGGTGCAAATCGCGTGCCGGTATAAACCGGGTTCTTATTGCCGTGGTTACGGGGAAAAATTGTGTCTGTGAAAACAGGAGTTTGACGGAAGTGATGTGAAAAATTTTCGAAAACGAATTGTTTTTTGATGCGATTTTTTTCTAAATAGAGCGATAAAGCCAGCAGCCCGGTCGCAAAGACGGGTAGAGCGCATGGTATCATGCAGGGTCAGAGGGCAGGAAAACTGCCGGCTCGGGAGGAAAACACAAATGACCGATACGCGTTACATCCTTGCCATTGATCAGGGAACGACAAGCTCACGTGCGATTGTTTTTGATGAAAACGGCCGATCCGTTTCCGTCGCACAACAGGAATTCCCCCAACATTTCCCCAATAGCGGCTGGGTCGAACATGATCCCGAAGATCTGTGGAGTACGGTGGTCGCTGTCTGCAAGGAAGCATTGGCGCGCGTCGATATCAAACAGGTCGCGGCGATTGGCATCACCAACCAGCGCGAAACCACCGTTGTCTGGGATCGCAAGACCGGCAAGGCGATTTACAATGCCATTGTCTGGCAGGATCGCCGTACGGCATCCCTGTGTCATGACCTGAAAAAGGGTGACCCGAAACTTGAAGAAGCGGTCAATGCCAAGTCGGGCCTTTTGATTGATCCTTACTTCTCGGCCACCAAGGTTGCCTGGATCCTTGATCATGTGTCTGGTGCACGTGCGCGCGCCGAACAGGGTGACCTAGCGTTTGGTACGGTCGACAGTTTCCTTCTGTGGCGTTTGACCGGTGGAAAATCACATGCAACCGATGCCACCAATGCTGCACGGACCAACCTGTTTAACATTCGCGAAAATGCCTGGGATGATACGCTTTGCAAAATCTTCCGCGTGCCGCAAACCATGCTGCCGGAAGTCAAGGATTGCGCGGCCGACTTCGGCGTTACCGATGCCGACTTGTTCGGGGCGGAAATCCCGGTTCTGGGCATGGCAGGCGATCAGCAGGCCGCTGCATTCGGGCAATGCTGCTTTGAGCCGGGCGATATCAAAAGCACCTATGGTACCGGTTGCTTCGTGATCCTTAATACCGGTGAAGAGGCCGTCACGTCCCGGCATCGCCTTCTGACCACGGTCGGTTATCGGCTGAATGGCAAAACAAGCTATGCCATCGAAGGCGCGATCTTTGTGGCCGGTGCGGCAGTCCAGTGGCTCCGCGACGGGCTTGGCATCATCAAGTCGGCGGCTGAAACCGAAGGGCTGGCAAAGTCGCTTGAGGACAATCACGGTGTTTATCTTGTTCCGGCCTTTACCGGGCTGGGGGCACCTTATTGGGATCCGGATGCACGCGGGGCGATTTTCGGCCTGACCCGTGATACCGGCCCGCGCGAATTTGTTCGCGCCGCCCTTGAAAGCGTTTGCTACCAGACATTTGATCTGTTCGAGGCCATGGCGGCGGATGGTGTATCGCCAAAGGCCGTGCGTGTCGATGGTGGCATGGTTGCCAATGACTGGTTGTGTCAGATGCTTTCAGACGTTTTGGGGATTTCGGTCGAGCGTCCGGAAGTCACTGAAACCACAGCTCTTGGTGCGGCATATCTTGCCGGACTTCAGGCCGGTATCTATCGCGATCTCGATCATATTTCGGCCAACTGGCACCTTGATGCCAGCTTTGAGCCCAAGATCGAGGCAGCCCGTCGGGACGGACTTCTGGCCGGTTGGAAAAACGCGGTGGGCCGGGTGCAGACCGATCCGAACACCTGACACGCATAGCTGCCTTGTCCGGCATTCGTGCCGTAAGACTGGTAAGTGTATAAATTGCTTTGTACTATTTCCGGGCGGTGTCACTGATGCCGCCCTTTCTTTTTGCACGGAAATAGGGGAATGGGGCCCTGTGTCGTGCCTGTTCTAAAAAAATGCCGGGGGCACGATGCTTGATCTGATCGTTGGAAAAGTTGGACCTGTCTTTTTGACGATCATGTGCGGCTTTCTGCTGACGTATGTAAAGGTCATCTCCCGTCAGGGCATTCCATTCCTTGCCAAAATCGCCATGAACGCCTTTATCCCGGCGATGCTGTTCCAGGCCCTGTCCAAATCCGATATCAGCGCGCATTTCGATTTGCGCCTTTGGGGGAGCTACTATTCCGGCGTTCTGGTCAATTTCGCGATGGTTTTTGTGATTGCGCGTTTGTGGCTCAAGGCGAGAACCGATGAATCTGCCGTGACGGCAATGGGCGGGGTGTTTTCCAATATCGTTCTGCTGGGCATTCCGCTGGTACAGGCGGTTTATGGCGAAGAAGGTCTGGTGCCGGTTCTGATCATTCTTTCGATCCATCCGCTTAGTCTTTTGGGGATGACGGTCCTGATTGTCGAAGGCGCGCGAAGTGGCGGGGACGGGCACTGGCTGCCCAAGGTTCTGCGCAGTGTTTTCCGCGTTCTCAGAAACCCGATCATCATTGCGATTATTCTGGGTGTGCTGGCTTCCTTGTTTGAAATACGGATGCCCGAAATCATCGACGGAACGTTCGAGCGGTTCCGCACAGCTGGTCCGACCATCGCACTGATGCTGGTGGGAGCCGGGCTGTATGGACAGTCGGTCCGTGGCAATCTCAGTGCGAGTTTGCTTTGTACGGTCGCCAAGATGTTTGTTCAGCCGCTTCTGGTGTTTTCGGTCGGGCATTTCATTTTTGATCTGCCGCCCTTGCAGTTGACCATCCTGACCCTTGTTGCTGCGCTGCCGTCCGGGGCCAACGTCGCGATCATCGCAGGGAGCTATAATATCTGCATTGACCGCTCGGCAACGACAATCCTTCTGACCACGATCATCAGTATGATTACCTTGCCCCTGCTTGTGCTCTATGCCGGGGCGCAATAAGGGGCTGTCATCCGCAATTGGCCGCAGTAATGACCAGTGACATCAGGCTGATTTCATCCTCAAGACGCGGGATCAGGGGATTGCGCTGACCGGTTGCAACAGCCTGTGTGAAGGCAGAAATCGCTGCTGCCTGACCCTTGTCCTGTCCAAACCTTTGCCGCATTACGGTCTTGCCGTTGATGGTCAGTTTCTTCCAGTCCGTAAGTTCGGCGTCAAAGCCAGGCGCATCTATTTGCAGGGTTTCCTTCGCCTCGCGCCTGCTGGTGTGCTGATAACTGATTTCACCTTGTGATCCGTCGCTCAGACGGATTGTCCAGATGCTGTCGCCCATTTTGCGATCAAGCCAGTGACAGTGAATATCCGTGATGCTACCCGCCGTCAGACTGTGAATCAGGTCGATGAAGTGGGTGATTTCGCCAATTGTGCGGCCACCCTGATCGGAATGAAAAAGCCAGTGATCATTCGGAAGCGGTGAAATCCGGGCCCGGTATCTGAAATGCCGTGGGCCATCGGGCAGGGCGACGCGTAATTGCGCGCTCATCGGCGCATAACGACGATTATGACCGACCATGAACAGGCTTGATGATGATGTCTGTTCGCGTAAAAGTCCGATCCCGGCAAGGTCAATCGCAATCGGCTTTTCCAGCCAGACATGTTTGCCTGCTGCTAGGGCGTCGGCGGCGAGTTTGGCGTGACTGTCATGGCGGGTTGCGATGATGACGCTGTTAACGCGCGGATCATTGATGATGGCATGTGCGGATGAGGCGGCCTTTGCATCACCAAGTTTTCGCACCATTGCCACGGCTGAGATACCGTCTTGCGAACAACAGGCAAGGACATTGATATCGGCTTGTTTGATCAGCTGGGGAACAAGCTGACCGCCCGCATAATTCCCGGTGCCAATCAGGCCAAGACGGACCGTCGCGGGTGAGGGGGCAGTGACATCACATTCGTGCAGGGCAGTTTTCGGTCGATCAACCGATGCCCCATAACGCACCAATGTTGCCAGCTGATTCAGGTCGGGGCCCTTGGCGAAATGATCGGTGATGTTTTCAAACGCTATTTCTTTGGTAATCAGCGGCGTTGGATCAAGTCTGCCCCCGGCCATCAGATCAAGGGCGGCCTCCATATTGCGTTTGATGGTCCATCGCACATACCCGACGGGATAGTCCTGTCCCAGTTCTTCATAAGCCGGGTCATAACGACCCGGCCCGTAAGACCGGACCTGCTTGATCACGATTTCCTTGTCATAGAGCATTTTACGCTGCGCGCTGATTGCGACATCGCCGACGCAGATGATAGTGGCCCGATCCCGACAAAGACGTGCAGCCGCATCAACAAGTTTGTGCAGACCTCGTGCCGGGGCACAGATATAGGCGGTGTCGAAAACATCTGATTGTGCGGAACTGGCGGAGGTGAAGCATCTGTTTACGCCATTTTCCTGTGCCAGTTTGCGCCGATATGGGTGGGGTTCAATAATCGTAACATTGGCGCCCGCCGCGACTGCAGTTTGGCAAAGCAATTGCCCGATCAAGCCCGCGCCAATGATTGCGACGTGATCCCCGATGGTTGTTTTGCCCTGCCGGATGGCATGAAGGGCAAGAGCATAAAGGGTGGCAAAGGCTGCTTTCTGATCAGAAAGCGTATCGGGTACCGGGCAGGCAAGATTGATCGGGACCCTGTTGCATTGCGCATGATTTGCACTGCCCATCCCGGCAATCGCAACCCTTTGTCCGGGTGCGAAGTCATATGCTTTCGAACCGGTGCGAACAACTTTTCCCACGGCGCAATACCCCATTGGCATCGGCTGTCCAAGGCGGTTATTGACCCGCGAGACAGTGGATCGTGCACCCTCCTGCCTCAGGGATTTCAAGGTAAGAGCCACAAGGTCCGGACGTTGCCAGGCCTTTTGCAGAAGCGACGCGGTGGCTTGGCGCGCCTGTGTAAACTCTGTGCCGGGACTGATAACGCTAAAGCTGGTCTGGACAAGGAGGTCATGGTCACCGGGGGTGGGGACTGGACAATCGGCAAGGGCAATCTTGCGTTCTGCCGGAAACCGCAAAAGGGCCTTCATCTCCGTCATGATCATCCTTTATTGATAAAAGGTTGAATATCATAACGACTATTAAACCACATGTGGTGCAGCTTGGTCGATCCGAGATTGACGCGGGCACGGCACGGGGTTAGCAAGATGGCAGACTTCAATATGGAACCGCTTATCATGCATCAAACTGTCCCGGCCCGGCATTGGCGCGACACGCTGCTCAGCCTTGCTGCCATCCTGTTTGGCCTTTCTGCGCCGCTGTTTTTCTTTGGGCGGACTGCTTTGGGGATCGGGCTTGGATTATCGCTGATCACGGCTTTGGCTTCTGCTGATCACGGTGAAGCATGGCGCAAGATGCGGGCAGATATTGCAACCCCGGTGGGGCTGCTTGTTGTTGCAGCTTTGGGCGTGTTTCTGCTGTCGGCAGCTGGCTCGATCATGCCGGGAAAGTCGCTTGAAACCTGGACAGGCCGGTTTGCGATGCTTGCAGGCATCTGGTATCTGATGCGCCTGATCGAACCAAAGGCCCGCCTGGCATGGGATGCGTGCATCTATGCGGCGATTGCGCTTGTCGGATATTGCATTCTGGCGATCATGATTTATCCGGAAATGTTATCGATCAAGGCACTGCGCGAACCTGATTTCGCCTTTGACATCACCCGCCGTCTGAAGCCTGTTGGAAGTTTCCTGATTTTCGGGGCGATGTTGCTGGTCTTTGATGCCATCGACCGGAAGGGTATCCGGCGTTATGTCTCGATCCTTGCTGCCTTGTGTATCGTGCCGATCTTGGAAGCCTCGCACGGCCGGGCCAATGTTGCAGCGATAATGGCGGCAGCCTGTGCTGTCGGTTTTTGTGCTGTTTTGCTGATCGGGTCGCGGGTTCTTAAAATCGGTGTGCTGGCTGGTGTGGCGGGTGTTTGTGTTGTTGCCCTGACCTGGCTGAGTGGTGTGACTGTCAATGCTTCCAGCCTTATCGGGTTCGATGCCTATTTGCCAACCTGGCTTGTGGATATCCATCGCCAGATGATCTGGCAATTTGCCTATAGTCATGTCTTTGATCACCCGCTTATCGGTTACGGTATCAATGCCTCTCCTTGGGTGCCCGGTGCCAATGATATGGCCGGGACATCGGGTCAGTCCGTATTGCCCGGACATCCGCATAGCTGGTTTATGGAAATCTGGCTTGAAGCTGGCCTGCTTGGCTTGTTTGTGGTTGTGCCGCTGGTTCTTGTGATTGCATCCGCAACCTTGAAGGACGTTCTGCGCAACGGGATTAAGGTATCCGCCTTGCCGTTGATGATCATGGCAGCCTACTGGTTTGCCGGACTGTTTAACTATTCATTCTGGACGTCATGGTGGTTTGGCGTGGTCATGCTTTCCTTGGCGCTGGCCGTGTTGCGCCGGGAAGCATTGCTGGATGCCAAGGCCCCGAAAACCCGCCGCAAGACCATGATTGTGTGTGCGGAAGACTGGTCGTTTGTGTCGCACCGGATCGGATTGGGGCGCGCTGCACTGGTACGCGGGGATGAGGTTGTCGTTGCATGTAACGCCGGTGCAGCCGCCGAAGGTCTTCGCAAGGAAGGTTTTCGGGTGGTTGATGTGCCAATCGCGCGCGGCGGGCTTAGTCCGGTCAAATCCCTTAAGACCGTCAAGGCACTGGCGTGTCTGATCCGTCGTGAAAATCCCGATGTGATTGTCAATGTCGCCATTCAATGTGTGGTTCTGTCTGTCTTTGCCGGAATGCTGGTGGGGGCAAAACGTTCGGTCAATATGATCACCGGACTTGGTTTTCTGTTTGTGTCAGGCGGGGCAAAGGCCAAAATTGTTCGCGCCATTGTTTCGATAATCCTGCGGGTCTATGCCCGGTTTGGATCAGTGCATGTGATTGTGCAAAATCAGGATGATCTTGCCCTGATGACCGGACTTGGGTTTAAGGAAAGCCGCATTGATCTTGTCCGGGGATCGGGGGTGGATATCTCGGCCTTTTCGCCTGCGCAAAAGGCGCCCGGTGTGCCCAAAACGGCAATTTTTGTCGCACGCATGCTGTGGTCCAAGGGTTTGGCGGAACTGGTCGAAGCCGCGCGTCTGTTGAAATTGCGCGGGCGAAACTATCGCTTTCTGCTGGTCGGGGATGCTGATCTTGCCAATCCCGATAGCGCACATGAGACCGATCTTTCCCAATGGCAAAAGGATGGTCTGGTCGAGTGGCTGGGCAAACGCAGCGATGTTGCAGCGCTTCTGCGTGAGGTTGATCTGGCTGTTTTGCCGTCCTGGCGTGAGGGGCTGCCAAAGACTTTGCTGGAATCTGCGGCTTGCGGTCTTGCCATGGTTGCAACCGACGTGCCGGGATGTCGGGAAATCGTCCGCCATAACGAGAACGGTCTTCTTGTTCCGCTACGCGATGCCAATGCGCTCGCCAATGCCATCGAGGAATTGATGGAAGATGATGCGAAGCGTGCAGAATTCGGTAAAGCCGCCCGGAAGCTGGTTGAGGAAGAGCTTTGCGACAGTGTGATTATCACAAAGACACTGGCCGTTGTAACCGGAACAGTGTCGACGACACCGATCCGGAATGTGCCATTTCCTGCCTGATCAATGTATCGGCAAGGCATTGACATCGTGATGTTAAAGGACCCGAAACCGGGTCCTTTTCTTTTTGTCAAAAATCCCGTTGCATCTGCATTTTTTATTTTGTATACAATATACATGAATTGCAGTTGGTCTCAGGCCAAAAGATTTGAACATTGTTGGTGTGATTGAAAAATAATCCCGCCATATCAGGAGGTTACTTTCCCATGCAGGTAAACTGGACTGGCGTTTTCCCCGCCGTTGCAACCCAGATGAATGAAGACGGCTCGATCGATTTCGATATGACCGCAGAACAGATCGAAGCCCTGATCGATGCAGGCGTTGACGGTCTGGTCATGCTGGGTTCTGTCGGCGAAAACACCGCGCTTGAGCTGGAAGAAAAATTCGCCGTTCTGAAGCTTGCTGTGGAAATCACCAAGGGCCGTATCCCGGTTCTTTCCGGTGTTGCTGAAAACTCGACCCGTGCGGCGATCCGCTATGTCCAGGAATGTGAAAAAATCGGTGCTGATGGCCTGATGCTTCTGCCGGGCATGGTCTATACCGCTGACCCGCGCGAAAATATCGAGCATTTCCGTACCGTTGCGAACGCAACCAAACTGCCGATCATGATCTATAACAACCCGGGTGCTTATCGCATCGACATCAAGCCGGAAGAATTCAACCAGCTTGCCGATGTCAAAAACCTGGTCGCGATCAAGGAAAGCTCGGGCGATCCGCGTCGTATCACCGATATCTACAATGCATGCGGTGACCGTTTCGTTCTGTTCTGTGGCATGGATGACCTTGTAATGGAAACACAGGTTCTTGGCGCCGTTGGCTGGATTTCCGGTTTTACCGATGCCTTCCCGAAAGAATCGGTTGCGCTTTGGAAGCTGCTTTCCGAAGGAAAATACAAGGAAGCTCTTGAGATTTATCGCTGGTTCACGCCGGTTCTGCACATGGATGTTCACGCCAAACTGGTCCAGTATATCAAACTGGCTCAGGAAATGACCGGTGTTGGCAAGCCGCATGTGCGTGCACCGCGTCTGCCGCTGGTTGGCAAAGAGCTCGAAACCATCAAGGCGACCATTCAAAAAGCCATCGACACTCGCCCGTCGCTCTAGGCGCTGTGCGACGGATGCAATCACACCTCCCGCCCCAAAAACCGTGATTGCATTATAAGTCTGTTTGATGGAACAGTGAGCTCCCCCGTGCAATGTCGCGGGGGAGTTTCCTGCCATCTGGCAGACTGATCACCACAATGAATCAAATGCGCACCACATCAGGCGAGGCCCCAAAATGACCAAATCCAAAACCGATATTACGGCTCAAACCAGCGGCAAACAGCAGGCCGTTGTCATTGGTGCGGGCATTGTCGGTGTGAATGTCGGGCTGGCTCTTTTAAAAAAGGGCTATGACGTAACCATTCTGGACCGTGGAGAGCCGGGCAGGGGGACCTCCTTTGGCAATGCTGGCGGTATTGCGGTTTCCGAATGTGCGCCGATTGCCATGCCCGGAACACTTTTGAATGTGCCCGGCTGGTTGCTGGATCCGTATGGGCCGCTGTCGATCCGCTGGACCTATCTGCCCAAAATGATGCCCTGGCTGTTGCGCTTTGTTGCGGCAAGCACCAAAAACCGGGTTGAACAGATCAGCACCGAACTTGCCGCTATCCTTAATCGCGTCTGGGAGGATTACGAACCGGTGATTAGTGAGGCCGGTCTTGACGATGCGGTCTTTAAAAAAGAAGGCGCAATGGGTGTCTATCGTTCGGAAAAGACCCGCCGCGATGCCGAATACGGCATTGATCTGCGCCGTCGCAAGGGCATTAAAATCCGCGACATCACCCGTGACGAGATCATGGATCTCGAACCCGACCTTGCCCCGATCTTCCCATGTGGCGTGATCGAGGAAGACTGGGGCCGTGTCCTTGATCCCTTCAAGATCGTCACCGGCCTTTACAAGCATTTCCTTGATCGCGGGGGCAAGTTCCAGACTGCCGAGGTCACCGATTTCGTCTATCGCGATGGTCAACCGCGTGCAGCCATGACCACCACGGGGGATCAGATTACCTTTGATACGCTGGTGGTGGCCTGTGGTGCATGGTCCAAAACCCTTGCCAAAAGGCTTGGCTCCCCCGTGCCGCTTGATACCGAGCGCGGCTATAACACCACCGTTCCCTATCACGATGCCAAATTGTCGCGCACCATCATCAGTGCCGATGACAGCATCATTCTGACCCCGATGGAAATGGGCATCCGTGTTGGCGGTGCGGTGGAGCTTGGCGGGCTGATTGCGCCCCCCAACTATGACCGGGCCAAGGCCCTGTTTGCCAAGGGCAAGGAAGTGCTGCCCAAACTCAATGCCGAGGGCGGAACCGAATGGATGGGCTTCCGGCCATCGATGCCGGATTCAAAGCCGGTCATTTCCAAAAGCCCGCGCCATCGCAATGTCTTCTTCTCGTTCGGTCATGGCCATCTTGGTCTGACCATGGGGGCGACCACCGGTCGTTTGATTTCCGATCTTGTCACCGGTTCGGAAACGCCAATCGACATGACGCCCTATCGTATTAATCGCTTCTGATCACAGGCCCCACTATGGCGAAAAACAGCTTCTTTTGCGTAGACGGTCATACCTGCGGCAACCCGGTGCGACTGGTTGCTGGCGGCGGACCGAAACTTGAAGGTGCGAACATGCTCGAAAAGCGTGCGCATTTTCTGGCTGAATTTGACTGGATCCGTACCGGTCTGATGTTTGAGCCGCGCGGTCATGACATCATGTCGGGATCGATCCTCTATGATCCGACCTCTGATGACTATGATGTCGCGGTTCTGTTTATCGAAACATCGGGCTGTCTGCCGATGTGTGGTCACGGCACCATCGGGACCGTGACCATGGCGATTGAGGAAGGTCTGGTAAAACCCAAAACACCGGGACGTCTGCGTCTTGAAACCCCGGCCGGTCTGGTGATTGCCGAATACAAGCAGGTTGGCGATTATGTTGAATCGGTCAAGCTGACCAATGTGCCGTCTTTCCTTTATAAAACCGATATCGAAGTTGATTGTCCCGATCTTGGTCCGATCAGGGTTGATGTCGCCTATGGGGGCAATTTCTATGCGATTGTCGAACCCCAGGAAAACTTCCGTGATATGGCGGATTTTACGGTCGGTGATCTGCAACGCATCAGTCCGGAATTGCGTCGTCGCCTGAATGAACAGAACAGTTTCGTTCATCCGCTGCATCCCGATATCAAGGGGCTTTCCCATATTCAATGGACCGGCAAACCGACCCAGCCCGGAAGCACGCATCGCAATGCCGTGTTTTATGGTGACAAGGGCATTGACCGGTCTCCCTGTGGCACGGGGTCGTCCGCCCGTCTTGCGCAGTTGGTTGCCAAGGGCCAATGGGATCCGGCTGACGAGCTGGTTCATGAAAGCATCATCGGCTCACAGTTCCGCGTCTCCGTGGTCGAAAAAACCAAGGTCGGCGACTTTGATGCGGTGGTGCCCGGGATCGAAGGCTGGGCGCGCAAGCACGGTTATAACACCATCTTCATTGATGACCGCGATCCCTATGCCCATGGCTTTATCGTAAAATAGGCGGGCTTAATCTGATTGTGACAAAGGGGGCTTTATGCCCCCTTTGTTGTATTTCGCGCGATGACAGGAAATTATACAGTATGCAATTGTATTGCGACTTGGTCGGGCCGACGTTATGACTATGAACAGACAGGTTTGATCTGTCTGACGATATGACGCCGCCAAGCCATGATTTCGGGTAACAGAATAAAAGAGCTGAAATGACCGCATCACCGCGATTTACCCGCCGCACCATCACCGATCAGGTGACCGAAGACCTTCGGGCACGCATTCTTTCCGGCGATTTCCCCGCAGGATTCCAGTTGCGACAGGATGCAATCGCGGGTGAGTATAATGTCTCGCGCATTCCGGTCCGCGAAGCGCTTCAGCGCCTTGACGCCGAAGGTCTGGTCACCTTTCAGCCGCACAAGGGCGCGATTGTCTCGCAGCTTTCCATCGACGAGATCGAGGAACTGTTTGAAGTCCGCAAGCTTCTTGAATGCGAATTGCTCCGTCATGCTGTGCCGCGTCTGACCCCGGCCGATCTCAAATCGGTCGAGGATATCCTTCTGGTTTATGATGAAGCTTTCCGCTCTGGCGATGTTGCCAAATGGGGCGAGCTCAACCGTGAATTCCACGACCGGCTCTATCGCGCCTCGAACCGTCCCAAGACGCTGGAAATCATTCGCATGATTGGCAACAACACCGTGCGCTTCACCCAGGCACAGCTGGCATTGTCCGGGGCGACGGATCGGGCCGAGCGTGAACATCACCAGATTTTCGAAGCTTGCAAGGCCGGCAACACCGAAGAAGCGGTCGAATTGCTTGCCGAACATATCCAAAGCTCGGCTGACAGCTTGATGGAATGTCTGCGCAAGGCCCGTGAATAGGGCTTGATACATAGTATATAAGCAAAGGGATGCCCTGATCGGCATCCCTTTTTATTTGGGCGTGTTTTTGCAGGGTTTCGTTACAGATGCAGTCGGGATTAGCGGACAATAAATCCCTGTCCGACCAGATCACCTTCGTCATACCAGAAACTGGCCTTGCCACTGTAATGAGCCTGCCCGCTGACCGATGCGATGATCGCATCATGCGGGCCGCAGCTGGTGACGGCGCCAACCGATCCCTCAAAGCCTGATCCGATCACACTTTCAAACTGGCGCGTCTGACCGGGTTTGATCAGTCCCTTGGCATGCTGGATGGCAAGGCGGGCACTGACCCCTGATCCGGTCGGGCTGCGATCCACCTGATTTTCGGCAAACACACATATATTGCGTGTCGGTTCTGGACTGAACGCATCGCGCCCGTCGGTCAGGATCGCCCCGTATAAAAAGGCCAGATCATCATGATCGGGATGGGAAAGGCGAATGCTGTCATTGACTGCCTGACAGATTTCTTCTGAAAGGGCGGTCAGGCGGCTGACATTTCCGGGGGTGATTGCGATGTCAAACTGCCCGGCATCCAGAATGGCGTAAAATGCCCCGCCATAGCCGATATCGGTTTTAAACGCCCTTCCATCTGGCAGGGCAAGGTCAAGATCGCCCGCAAACATGAATGATGGCACGGATGAGAACCGCACCTTGCCGGTTTTGCCATTGGCAACTTCGACCTCGGCGCGCACCAGCCCGCACGGGCACTCAATATTAACATGCGTGATCGGTTCGACGGCTTTGACCAGTCCGTAATCGATAGCATAGCGGCCAAGGGCGATGATCGCGTGGCCGCACATGGTCGAATAACCTTCATTATGAATGAACAGTACCGCCAGATCGGCATCGGGCAGGCTGGGCTCAACCAGAACCGCCCCATACATGTCGTAATGACCGCGTGGTTCGAACATCACAAAGCGGCGCAGATGATCAAGATGATCGCGCGCATATCGGCGCTTGGCCAGAATGTCATCGCCCGGAATGGCGGGATAGCCTGACGTAATAATACGAAGCGGCTCGCCGCCGGTATGCATGTCGATCACCTCGATCGGTGCCGACAGATCGGGATAGACGGGGGATTGGTGCGAATCAGATTTCGCCTGGCTGTCGCGCGATGGACTATTCATGGGGGCCTCAAGATTATTTTCGACCTTTTTACAGGTCGGGATTCTTTTGTTATGATGGTGGTGCGCGAACATCTTATCTGCATTTTCGCGCCCGGCAATCTTCATGGGCCGGAATTTTGGGCCAAAGACGCCCTTGCAGGTCATAAAAGTGAAACCTATATATGCTTTCGCGCAAAAATTTTGCGTAACGGCATTTCTGTCACTTTTTTGCAAAAAGGTGTTTGACAGTTCCGGGAGCGGGGCCTATAACCCGCCTCCACCGACGGGGTGCGGCGCTCTTGGAATGAGCGACACGGTCCGGACGGTTCAGGGCTTCGGTCCTTAAGTTCTTTGACATTGTTGATCAGTAGGAAGGGATGCGCGGGCAGCGTTATGGCGTTAGTCTGTGCATCCTGGAG
>NZ_JAYMEA010000002.1:501113-1109418 GCF_037027285.1 Thalassospira sp. CH_XMU1448-2 | reverse complement strand
GAAACCAGCCTGCGCCGATGGTACTTTGTCTTAAGGCACGGGAGAGTAGGTCACCGCCGGGCCTTCCAAATACAGCAATTCATATTCCCTATATACACACGACATTCAGAAACCCTCGACCTTAACCGGTCGGGGGTTTTGTCGTTTCTGATGATAAATGTCGGAAAAAAACGGTGAGGCTTGGCCTTGATGGTGTCTTGCGCATGATATGCGCGGTAAAGTCTGTTTCTTCCACAGCGAAGCTCTTGTTTCTTAGTTCGCGAGAAAAGAATACATTAAGTTCTCGGAGGTTCTGTTGATGCCCTGATCGCGTCGTCAAATGCGATCTGTGATGGAAGTTCCGCCATATCGTGGCACCATCAACAGGATATATTAGATGAATCACCTCAAAAACCATCAAATCTTTGAGTCACAGGACTTGCATGAAACGCAAGCCTTTCTGTCGGATATGAACAGTATTGACACAATTGACGCGATTGGTAAAAACGCCATCACAGATGTTTCTATTCATTCTGCAGCCCTTGCCGATATTGTCCTTCTCGGCGCATCTTTTGGGGCTGGGCGCATTCATCTCAAAACCCCGGCGATCGAAACCGATGACTTGTTCCTTCTGTTTGTGAATGGCGGAAATGGTCAGGTCAAACACGGGGCGCATGAATTTGAAATTTCGCCCCAACGCGGGCTGATGCGCAACATGCGTGTGCCGTTGTCCGCGATTGAGGAAGAGTTTTCGGCTCTTGGTGCACATTTGCCGGTTTCAACCTTGCGCGAACATGCCCATGCCCTGACCGGGCGCGATATCTTTCACAACGAACTGGTTTTTGATGCGGCAATCGATGTGACATTGCCGGGCCAGAGACATGTTGTAGACACGCTTCACTATATCGCAAATGCGCTTGACGGGCCGCTCTATGATCTTGAAAACACGATTATTTTAGGCGAATTGCGTGACCTGCTTCTGACCAGTATTCTGATGCAGTTGCCAAACTCCTATTTGGACGTTTTGCATGACCGTCCATCGACAGTTGCCTTGCCGCGATATGTCAAGCGCGCCCGTGATTACATCCATGAATATGCGCAGACTGCTATTCATCTCGCCGATCTGGTTGCTTATGCTGGATGCGGCTATCGCACGCTTCTGGTGGGATTCAACGATGTCTTTGGCATGGCGCCCATGGCCTATGTCAAGATTGTCCGTTTAAACCGGGCTCATAATGATCTGCTTGAAGCTGCCCCGGGAACGACGGTTGCCAAGGTTGCCGGGAAGTGGGGGTTTGGCCATGCCGGACGGTTTGCGCAAAGCTATGCCATGCATTTTGGCGTTTCACCGTCCGAAACGCTCAAACGTTGTCGTTAACTGCGACATGAATCCTGTTCGATCATTGGCCTGAAAAAGGCAAGGCGATCCACTTTTATGCATCGCCTGTCCACTTATGGTTGGTAATCGGCGTGCGGTCTTTATTTCTTCTGGTTTGATGAAAAACTTCTGCTTAATCCTGCCCCATGGCCGGGAAGAGGGGAGCGTTTTCAATGCCGTGCTTCCTGCGCGATATTCGTCATGCGGGGCCCTAATCCCGGATGCAGAAACAAAAAAGCAAGAAGGGTCCGGGCATGCAGATCAGAAGACTGACGCCAATATTAAACTATGCGGGGTTGCTGTTGCTTGCCCTGTTGATGATGATCGTGATGGATCAACCTGCTTATGCAAGTCCGCAATGGAAGAACTTGCAAGGAGGGCCCGAATGCGGCGGCGTTGATAAACGCGGCAAACTGCAAGAACCGTGCGGACGGGTGTCTGCGAAGTTTCAGTCAAAGGCTGTCGGAAAATGCCCGGATGGATCATTTTTCGATTTGGGAACATGGACCTGTTATGCCTGCCCTGACGGATATAACCGCAACGCAAAAAGCATCAGCGGTGAGAAGGCCTGCGATAAGCCAACGGGCGTAAAGCAGCTTATGAACGCCACGTTTCTTGGCAAAAGGGAATGCCCCGCCGGTTCGTTCCTTGATAAGCGCAATGGTGGCGAATGCTGGTCCTGCCCAAAGGGATATGGGCGTACTGCGGCCTCTGTCGATAAATGGAACGCCTGTGGCATGGTCATGAAAAAGGCCGTAAGTGCCACTTTCGAAGGACGGGCCTGCCCGCAAGACTCCTTTACCGATCCGCGCAATGGTGGCGAATGCTGGAGCTGCCCGGAAGGTTTCAACCGCACAGCAAATGCGGTCACCGGGAAAAATGCCTGCGTGAAAACCATTGATTTCTTGCCGGCCACGAAAATCACCGCTTTGACCTGCCCTGCGGGTCAGGTCTTCGATTTTATTGATGGCGGGACTTGCTGGTCTTGTCCTGAAACCTACCTTCGGACAAGCTTTTCGGTAAAAAGCGCCAAAGCCTGCAAGGCGACCGAAATGAAGTGGATTTCGCCAAATCGTGACCTGCCGGGTTTGTTTGGCCTTAGTCCGGCGGTCGAGGAATTGGCACTTGAACTGGTACGTGATCGCACAGAAATTGACGCGATCCTTGCACAGACCGTGCTTGAACTTGATGACACGACCCTTGAAGAATTTTCCTATGTTGAATGGTTGCTGATCGAAAATGAGCCATGGCGTAGTGAAGCACTGTCCGCTTTGATTGCCCAGCGCCTCATGAAAGCAGCAACAACAGCGCCAGGACGCCGGACTGCACTTGAAAAACGGCTGCTTGAAGATGTCGGAAAGCAAATTCAGTGGAACCGTCAATTCATTGCGTCGCAGCTCCGTCAACTCTTTGTAAACTGGCAAAAGACAAAAGATCTCGAATTCGCGGAAAGCAGCAGTAACAACATGTTGGCATTTGCAGGTTCAATTACTGAGCCGCCAAATTTCAACGAGGTTCTCTCTGCCACTTTGCAAGCCGGTGCAATGGCCGGACCCTTTGGAAGTACTATTGGAATCGGCTTCTTTTTGCAAACCTTCAAGGCTGTCTTCCCGTATCACAGAACTGTAGCAAAACCTGCCGGAGTAGCTGTCGTCGAAGGGGCTAAGGCACTTAGCAAAACTGCCAAATTATGGACGACTATTACGACAGCGGTAGGCAAACTTTCGGTAACCACGACGCGGTTGATAACCGGCGTATCAGGTCCGCTTATGGCCGGAATCACCACGGCAATTACGATTGGCATGGAACTTGACAAGTTCATCAAGATCGAAGCCGCCGAAGGCAAGATACGCCAAGCCGAACAAATTGCCAGCCGTCCGGCCGACATCACGCTTTTGTTGCAAGAAAAATCCGGTGAGCAGCAGTTGATGTATCATTGGACCATTCTGACCGCCGGTGATACGCGCCCAAGTGCGAATTATGCCCGTGCTATTGCGTCGATCAAAGCAGGTGGGACTGTTGCTGCGTCAACTGGGCCGGTTATGCCGGTTATTGTCGGGGGAACAGCCTATGATGGTGGCAAGGCGGCAATCGCAGCTGAATCGAAAGTCCTTAACGACGGTTTGAAAAAGCAGGAAGCCAAAGTTGCCGGGACTTTCCGCCTTGAATTCACCGCAAGACCGGGGCTTTGCCTTGTTAAGCAGGAAGGCGACAGTCTTGTTGCTGTCCTTGGCGAATGCAATACGCCTGAAGCACCATGGGTATTTCCAAATGCCCGCACCAGAGAACTCGTGGTTATCGACAATTATTGTCTGAGCATCGAGGCCGAGAAACTTGGTGTTAACGACCCGGTATGGATCCGCAAATGTTCCAGCGCAAACCTCAAGACCTGGGGGCTCGATCAAGCGGGGCAAATTCGATATGTCGGGACGGGCAGACGCATGTGCATGACCGTAGCCGACACGAAACCTGCTATTGGCTCTGTGGTGAAAATGGAACCCTGCAAAGTCAAAAGGATTGAGTCGCAGGTTTGGCGTCCCTGGACTTATGCCGGTTAATTCAAACAACACTTAAACAGAAGCAGTTCGGTCAAAACACAGAAAATGTGTCGGCCGGATTGCTTCTGATTTCATGGGGAAATTGTCGGCATCCACTCATTGGTGCTGACAGGTGGGGATATCATTTTGCGTCAGTTTACAATTCAGCGTTCCGTTCATGGACGTCGCCGTGTTTGTCGTCATGCCTTGATGGGGGTGTCTCTTTTGGCACTTGTCGGGTGTCAAACCACGGGCATGGATGGGGGGCAAACGCGATCTGGCGTGGTCATGTCAATCGACAAGCCGCTTGAATATAACAAATCTGTTCTGGGCATGCCCGCCGAAGACAGCGCAATTCAGGTGCTGGTGCGTGACAGCATCGATTTCCTGAAACAGGGAAATGCCAAAGAAGCATCAAGACTGATCAATCTTGCCCTTAAGCTTGATGTGACCAATCCGGATCTGCAATTTCTAAACGGGTTGACCTATCACTTGATGGGTGTTCTGGGCGATGCATCAAAGTTCGAACTGGCCGAGCAGGGCTACAAGCAATCCTTGAAATTTGATCCGGGAAACCTGCCATCGCGTTATCAGCTTGGCCTGCTTTATATGGATCAGCGGCGCTATCCATTGGCGCAGGAAAACTTTGCTGCCGTTGCGCTTCATCATAATGATGATCCGGCTGTTTTATACAGTCTGGCATCCGCGTCCTATTATTCCCGGGATCCTCGGACGGCTGCTGCTGCGTTGAAACGCTTGATGGAAATTTCCCCGGAATCACGGGAAAACCCGGAAATCCTCAAAGCGACGGCACTGGCACTTTCGGCGATGGATGACCGGTCATCTGCCCAAGAGTTCATTGCGACATATCGTGACGTGATCAAGGATGTAAACCGTGCACGCGACCTTGATCGGCGTGTTGAAGGCTGGCAGTCCTTTTATGAAAGCGAAGGCAAATATATTCAGACCCAGTTTAGCGGGGAGCCATTTGTCGAACCGGAAAGTGACGGTGAAATATCCCCGTTTGACAGCAACCCGTTCGGCCAGACTACGGAACCTTCCGATCCCTTCAGTAGTGTACGAGACCCGTTTGGCGAGCAGGATACCAATCAGACATCAACCGAGTTCGTTGATTCCGGGATGGTCGTGGTTGATGTGGTTCTGATCGGAACGCAGGAAGATGTCCGTAATTCACGGGGCATCAATCTTCTCAACGGGTTGCAATTGCAGTTTGGTGATCCGTTAACCGGTGCGGCCGGGTTGGGATATGGTTCAACGAAAACCAAGGATTATCTGGGAACCGGGCTTGAAGAAAGTACGCAGACAATTACCCGCCAGATCGGTATCCCGGCGGTGACCTATTCGCTTAACATCGCCAATTCGGCGGATGCCAATAATCAGGTTCTCGCCAAGCCAAGCCTTGTCGCGCAGGCCGGTGAAACTTCGGAATTCTTTTCAGGAACAGAAATTCTTGCCGCCGCCGTTTCCGGGGGCAGTGGGGACAGTGTTTCGGTCCAGAAAGAAGTCGGTGTGAAATTGGCGGTTACGCCTGAAATTCTGCCCAATGACATGATCCGCCTGCATGTTGTTGCGGAACGAACCTTTTTGACCGATCCGTCCAATTCGGTTGTGTTTGAATTCCGTCTTGATACCACCAAAACCAACGTCAATTCGACCGTGACCATGAAGTTTGGTGAAACCCTGATCCTGGGTGGTCTGAGTGAACGCGAAACGTCAAAGACGGCGGACGGCGTTCCGGGTTTGATGGATATTCCGGGCCTTAACTATTTCTTCTCCCAACGGGTTGAACGTGAATTTGAACGTTCCATCCTGATCCTGATGACACCGCGCCGTCCGGTCTATACCCGGCAGGCCGGGGCTGATCGTGACGCCGTAAATGGTGAAATGTCGGAACTGGAACAGGAACTTGCCAAACTCGAACGGCGCCATGGTGACTGGTACACCCCGCGACCGACATTTGATGTTCTGCGTGAACATCTTGAAGGCAAGGCATTCTTTGAAGAGTTCCGTGCTGGCGATGTTCAGATCGATGCATGGCAAAGCAATCCTGAATCTCAGCAAATGATCGCATCCGTACGGGATCGACTGCTTGAAAACTAGGGTCTGGCCTTGGATAGAAGTCCAGTCAATGGACAGGCAAAGTAACAGCAAGGGTGGATAGACCAATGAAATGTTGTTTTCGGGTTCTTGTTTCCGGGATCTGGTTCCTGTGGGCCGGATTGGCAGTGGCACAGGAAGGCGATTCCGGCCCTTGGGTTCAGCTGCCCGGAACGGCTGTCGATATCTCGATCAATGAAGACGGGCAGGCTTATTCCGTCGCATTGGACGGGGGGGCGTGGCGATGGGATATGGTAGAACAACGCTGGCGGCGAATGTCGGGTGATTTTGCCCGGATATCGGCTGCGATTGGCAATCGCCCTTGGGCGATCAATTCTCTCGGCGAGCTGTCACAATATAACGGATTGTGGTGGGAGCCGCGTGAAGTCGATGTTCTGGATGTTGCCGCCGATACCCAAGGCAATGTCTTTATCGCCAAGATAAATGGCGACATCTGGAAATGGTATGCCTTGCGCAATGAATGGCAACCGATTACCGGAACTGCAAAACGCCTGACCATTGGTAAATCCGGGCTGCCATGGGCGGTCACGGATACGGCCAAGGTCCGCGCCTATGACGGTGATGTCTGGCGGACCTATCCGGGGCGCGCACGCGATATTGCCTTTGGTGCGACGGATGTTGTCGCCATGGCCGATGACGAGGGGCTTGTACGTATTTGGCTGGCCGCGCGCAAAAGATGGGAAATTGTCGGAGGTGTGAAGGATATTGTCAGTCTGGCCGTAACACAGCAAGGCAACATCTGGGCGGTCCGAAATGATGGACTGATCTTTGCCAATGGCGGGCTGACGATTGATGACACCTCAGATGAGGCAACTGATCTTTCTGCGACAGTCCCACGCCCAAAAGAAGCCAATGCGCCGGTCAATGTCGCAACCGATGCCGTTGCCGAAGTTGCAGCAGCACCCGTTGATGCCGCGCCATCTGCGGTTGCGCCCGGTGTGGTCGTGCCGGGGTCAAGCAACGCTGAGGCAACCTCGTCAGGCGATGGTTCAGGCGGGAATAATATCTTTACCGATCCGGTAACGGTCACGACAACCGATGCTATTGTCTTTGTAAATACACTGAAATCTGCCGCATCTCTTGCGATTGGCGGGGATGGCAGTGTATTTGGCCTTGATGGTGCGGGCGGGGTTTTACGGTGGTCGAACCGGCGAAACGAATTTGAAAGCTTTCCCGGTGAATTGGTGCGCGTCACCGTTGATCGCGACGGCAATCCATGGGGCATTTCCGCACTCGGGCGGGTGTTTCGCCATACCGGAACTCTTTGGAAGCAGATCACGGGCGCGACCGGATCAGATATATCCGCAGGCTATGACGGGACTGTTTTGCTGACCAATGCCCAAGGCCGGATTTTTCGTCTGAACGATGCCCAAACCCGTTTTGAGATGATTTCGGGAACCGGGGCATCCCTGATTTCCGCCGGGCCTGATGGTACGCCGTGGGCGGTTAGATCCGATCAGCTTGTTCAGCGCTGTGACACCAATCCGTGCGAGGTTTTTCCGCAAAAGGCCAAGTCGATCTCGGTTGGGCCGGATAACAGCGTTTATATCGTATCAGCCAATAATTTGCTGATGCGACTGGATCAGGACGGCAAATTCAACCGGGTTCAGACACCGGGGCATACGCCCGCCAGTGTGACGGTTGGTCCGATGGGATATCCTTGGGTGGTCAGTGACAAAGGGATCGCATTATCCTCAAAGTTCTTTGATCGTGACGAAGGTTCTGACCTGATGGTTGCTAATGCCACCAGTGGTGACACGGTGGGCACGGGTGAAACCGACCAGGTTGTCAGTACCGAAACATCCGGCATTGTGTTTCGAAAGAACATGCGATTTTCAACCGTGCCGATGGATCAAAGAACCAGCGCGGGGCAAGTCGCAACCGCCTCAGACGGTTCTGTCATTATTGGCGGCGGCGACCAGGGATTTGAAAAATATGACGAAAAACGCAAAAAATTCGTCCAGTTCTCGTCAAATCTGGTGGACTCGTCACGCACTTTCTCCGCCATTGATATTGCGCCAAATGGCGATATTTGGGCCATAGCTTCAAGTGTGACCGCAGAGCTTTACCGTGAACGTGATCAGGTCGTTAAGGAGTATTCAGTTAGTGGATTTTCCCCGAGTGAAGTGACCGTCGCGCCGGATGGGACTGTCTATGTGACTTTTAGATCAGGCAGCGACACGTTCCTCTATAGCAAGGCGGAAGCCTCCGAAGAATTCAAGCGTTTCAGTGACTTCAGTATGGTTCTTGTGCCAAGGGCCGGGCCGGGAAACGATATCTGGATTGTTGATAAAAACAATCTGGTCCGGCAGTGGAATGGGTCAAGCTTTGAGCTGCGGCCAAAACGCGGAAGCCAAAAGGCTTCAACGATTGATGTGGGCGCGAACGGAACGGTTTATATCAGGGACACCAACAATAATACCTTGCGCAAATGGAATGGTGCCAATGACAGCTTTGACGAAGTCAATAATGCACCGCTAGGTTCGATTGCTGTCGATGCTGATGGGCGTCCGTGGATTGCAACCGGCGGCTCTTCTCCGACCATCAGTCGCGCCAGAGACTGACGGGCTATAATCCTGCGCGGGCAGACTTTCCCAAGTACGTTAAATCCCCGCCAATGGCTTTGTCTTACTTGAAGGCAGGCATGTCATTGGCGGGCGAGGCTGCGCGCAGGCTGATCAGATAATCCTGACTGATGTCATGCACTTCCATGATGTGCGCATACAGCAATTCTTCGGTCGCCTTGCTGTCGCCGCGTAAGATTGCATCGACAATGCCCTGATGTTCCGCGTGCGAGGATGCGAGGCGCGCAAGGCTTGTGAATTGTACCCGTCTGAACGGGGCAACCCGGCGCCGGACAGATAATGTCACATCGACCAGAACTTCATTGTGCGACCCTCGATACAGCGTGTTGTGAAACGACCGGTTCAGGGTTTCATAGCCATCGCTGTCGCCAAGCCGGACCGTCTCGGCCAGTTCATGATGGATCTTTTCAAGATTGTGCCGTTCACCACTGGTCATGCGCTTTGCTGCCAGTCGCCCGCACATGGCTTCAAGTTCGGCCATGCTTTCAAACATCGCTGTCAGGCGTTCGGGGGTGGCGAGTGAAACATAGACCCCCTTGTTGGGGATCTTTTCGGCCAGTTCGGTCGCGGTGAGCAATTGCAGCGCTTCGCGAACCGGGGTGCGCGACACGCCAAACCGTTTGGCCAGAAGCGGTTCTTCCAGTCTTTGCCCCGGTGGCAGCTTTCCCCTGACGATATCGTCTTCAAGCACCTGACACAGCTGCTGGGCTATGCCAAGCGGTTCGGACTGTTCGGTTGGTGCAAAGAGCGTTTGACGAAGCTCGGTCATCTGATGTTTGAGCCCTTCTTGCGAGGTCTGGAAGCATTTCCCTTTTGGCAATGTATACACGAATTTTACCGGGAAATCCAAGTATCCTGCTGCTTGTAAAGCGGGGTGTGATTCTTCATTCATATTTTGCACAATAATTATGCATAAATAATATGCTGCATATAAAAATGATCATAAATAATGCATCGTGCGTGGTGATTGATGTGTCGAAATATTGTTAAGTAATTGAAAAATATAGACTGGCATGTGTGTTGCAGGATGTATACACAATGCGGATTGCATTCCGTTGAGATTACTTTTCATAGAAATAGCTATCTCTATCAGGGAGACATCAATGACAAACGTTAAACGGCGCGACTTTCTGACGAAGTCGGCAATCGGGGCTGCAGCCACCGGGGCCGCAGTCATCGCAGCACCAAATATCGTGCGTGCAGAAGAAACCTTTAACTGGAAAATGACCAATGCCTATGGTCCGGGGTCGCCCTTTTATGTGACCGGTCCGGGCAGCCCGGAAGATTTCTGTGCGCGGGTAAGGGAGATGTCGAACGGGCGTCTCAATATCCAGCATTTCGCCGCGGGTGAACTGATCCCGGCCCTTGAGGGCTTTGACGCCGTTCAGGCCGGTACGGTCGAAATGAATGCCGCCAATGCTTATTTCTGGGCAGGTAAAATCTTTGCAGCCCAGTATTTCACCACGGTTCCGTTCGGCCTGAACTTCCAGGGCATGAATGCATGGCTTTATCATGCGGGCGGGCTTGATCTGTGGCATGAAGTTTATAAGCCATACGGGCTTGTTGCCTTCCCGATGGGCAATACCGGCGTTCAGATGACCGGCTGGTTCCGCGAGCCGATTGAAAGCCTTGATGACTTCAAGGGCCTGAAAATGCGTATTCCGGGTCTAGCGGGCAAGGTCTATCAGCAGATCGGTGTTGAAGTGAAGCTGCTTCCGGGCGGGGAAATCTTCCCGGCACTGGAACGTGGCGTGATTGATGCTGCCGAATTCGTCGGTCCCTATCAGGATCGTCGTCTTGGTCTGCAGAAGGCCGCAAAATATTACTACACCACCGGCTGGCATGAGCCGTCCAACGTGACCGAGCTTCTGATCAATCAGAAAGCCTGGGAAAGCCTTCCGGCCGACCTTCAGGCGATTGTCAAGAACGCGGCACAGGCCTGCAACCTTGACAGCCATTCATGGTGCGAAGCCAATAACGCAGCAGCCCTGCGTGATCTGGTCGAGAACTTTGGCGTTACCGCCCAGACACTTCCGGACGAAGTGGTGACCAAACTTAAGGGCATCACCAAGGAAACCCTTGAAGCCGAAGCTGCCAAGGATCCGGTCACCAAAAAGGTCCATGAAAGCTTCATGGCGTTCCGTGATACGCATCACGAATGGGCCGCTGTCAGTGAAAAGCCCTATCACGGCATCATTTCATCCAAAGACGGGATGAGCTGATATGAAGTCGACCCGTACAGAACCGTTATTCGACCGTGTTCTTGGCCTGATTGTTGATATAGCCGGATGGGGGGCTGCGATCAGTGGTCTGGCCCTTGTGCTGGTGGTCGGGGGGAATGTGTTGCTGCGCTATCTGTTTAACTCCGGAAGTGTGGCTATGCAGGAGCTTGAATGGCATCTGGTGTCGCCGATTGCCCTGATGGGCATGGCTTACGGGATGCGCCATGGCGGTCATGTGCGGGTCGATTTTCTTTATGAACGTCTGGGCCCCAAGGCCCAGGCGATCATTGACCTGTTTTCAGCACTCCTGATGGCTGTTCTTGGCGGGGCATTGATCTGGTTTTCGATCCCCTATGTCGAACAATCCATCATGATGGGCGAAGGGTCCCCCGATCCGGGGGGCTTGCCATATCGCTTTTTGCTGAAGGCCTTCATTCCTGTCGGATTTGGCTTGTTGCTTGTTCAGGCAATTTCGCAAGCCTTGATGAATTATCGCCAGATCCGCGTAGAAGATGACGCACCCGCCTATAATACGCCCGCCGCGGTTTCGCAGAGCGGTGCAGGAGACTAATCAGACATGACCGGAAATGAATGGCTGGCCATCGGCATGGTCGGGGGCTTCTTTGGCTTCCTTGTGCTTGGTGTGCCAGTGGCGATCTCGCTTGCGATTTCGGGATTTGCCTTTGGGATTATGGGATTTGGCACCGGCCTGTTTAACCTGTTGCCCGCACGTGTCTACGGGGTTGTGACCAACTATACGCTGCTTGCCTTGCCGCTTTTCATCTTCATGGGCGTGATGCTTGAAAAGTCGAAGCTTGCCGAAGAACTGATTGATGTGATCGGCCATGCCATGGGCCGCCTTAAAGGTGGCATGGGGTTGGCGATTGTCATTGTCGGGGTTCTGATGGGGGCTTCGTCGGGCGTGGTTGGGGCAACCGTTGTGACGGTCGGTTTGCTATCGCTACAGCCGCTGATCAATCGCGGCTATGACAAGGGGGTGGCAAGCGGGGTGATCTGCGCGTCCGGAACGCTTGGGCAAATCATTCCGCCCAGTCTGGTTCTGATCCTGCTTGCCGATATTCTGGGTGAGTCTGTTGGTACGCTGTTTGCCGCGGCAATGGTGCCGGGATTGATCCTTGCCGGGATGCTTGGGCTTTATCTTGTGCTGCTTGGTATTTTCAAACCGGAAATGGTGCCGGCCATCCCGCAGGACGAACGCGATGCACTCGGTTCGCGTGATTTGCTGATCAAGATCGTTAAGGTGGTTTTGCCGCCGCTCGCCCTTGTGTTTGCTGTGCTTGGATCAATCGTCGGCGGTATTGCTGCCCCGACCGAGGCCGCATCGATGGGGGCACTTGGTGCTTTGTTGCTCGCACTTTTCACCGGTCGGCTAAACCTTGGTGTGATGCGCGAAGTCCTGCACGATACCCTGATCACCAGTGCAATGGTGTTCTTTATCCTGATCTGTGCGCAGCCCTTTGGTCTTGCCTTCCGGGGGCTTGGCGGCGAAGGCCTTGTTCATGCGATGTTTGAATGGGTGCCGGGCGGGGATATGGGCAACCTTCTGTTCATGATGGGGGTGATCTTTATTCTTGGCTTCTTCCTTGAATGGATCGAGATTTCCTATATCGCGCTTCCGATGTTCCTGCCGGTATTTCTCAATAGCGGGATCGACATGGCATGGCTTGCCATTCTGGTGGCGATGAATTTGCAAACGAGCTTCCTCACACCTCCCTTTGGCTGGGCGCTGTTCTTCCTTAAGGGGGTTGCACCGCCTTCGGTGTCGACAACTGATATCTATCGCGGGGTGATACCGTTTATCGGCATTCAGGCGCTTGCCCTTATATTGCTGTTTATCTTTCCTGAGCTGACAAGCTGGTTGCCTGATCTGATCGGGTGGTGATGAAATCATTCTACGATGTGAAAAGCCGCTGAACTGAAAATCAAAACGGCGCTATGAACAAAAGTCACGGACATGCCGGGTAACAAGCCCGGTATGTCCGAAGCGTTACGGCAGGGAGGCCGAAAGACAATGTTACGTTCCAGAACCGCCCTTGGGGGCATGGTTACCGCCCCGCATCATCTGGCCGCACAGGCCGGGCGTGATATCCTGCGCAACGGCGGAAACGCGGTCGAGGCGATGATTGCCGCAGCCGCCACCATTGCGGTTGTCTATCCGCATATGAATGCGATTGGCGGCGACGGGTTCTGGCTGATCGCAGAACCGGGCAAGGATCCGGTTGCCATTCGGGCCTGTGGCGCGGCTGCGGGGGCGGCAACGCCGGACTTTTATCGTGAACAGGGGCATGCCGCGATCCCGGCACGCGGGCCGCTTGCCGCACTGACGGTGGCGGGGGCGATTGGTGGCTGGATCAAGGCAGCCGAAATTGCCAAGGGGCTTGGTGGCAAGGTTCCGCTGGCACGTCTGCTTGAAGATGCCGTACATCATGCCAAAACCGGCATTCCGGTAACACAGTCCCAGGTCGAGCTGACCACTACCAAGATGGCGGATCTTAAGGATGTGCCGGGCTTTGTTGAGACCTATGCCGCCAATGGCATTCCCGAAATTGGTGACGTGTTAAAGCAGCCCGCCCTTGGCGCGACGCTTGAACATCTGGGCAAGGTCGGACTGGATGATTTCTATCGCGGTGACGTCGCGCGCAGCAACGCCAAGGGACTGTCGCTGGTTGGAAGCCCGATTGCACTTGCCGATCTGGAAAGCTATCACGCCAAAGTCATGACACCGCTTTCGGTCAGACTTTCGGCCGGAACGGTCTTTAACATGGTGCCGCCGACCCAAGGGGTTGCGTCATTGATGATCCTTGGCCTGTTTGATCGTCTTGGTGTCAGCGCGGCAGACGGATTTGATCATATCCATGGACTGATTGAATCGACCAAGCGCGCCTTTATCGCGCGCAACAATCATGTCGGCGATCCCGACCGCATGACCATTGATCCGATGGATTTGTTGTCTGATGCGACGCTTGATCGCGAAGCTTCCAAAATCACTATGAAGACGGCACTGTCCTGGCCGCATATCGCCAAACCCGGTGATACCATCTGGATGGGGACGGTTGATTCAAACGGCGTTGCCGTAAGCTATATCCAGAGCATCTTCTGGGAATTCGGATCGGGCATCGTTGTGCCCGAAACCGGCGTTTTGTGGCAAAACCGCGGGGCAAGCTTTACGCTTCATGATGGCCCCAATCAGCTTGGATCGGGTCGCTTGCCGTTCCATACGCTTAACCCGGCGATGGCGCGCCTGAATGACGGGTCGGTTCTGACCTATGGCACCATGGGGGGCGAGGGACAGCCGCAAACCCAGTCAGCCGTCTTTACCCGCAATGTCCTGTTTGGTCAGGATTTGCAGGAAGCAATCACCGCGCCGCGCTGGTTGCTGGGCAAGACATGGGGTGATGAAACCACCACCCTTAAACTCGAAAACCGCTTTGATCCGGCCCTGATTGAGAAACTGAAATCAGCCGGTCACGCGGTTGAGGTCGTTGGTCCCTATGAAGACATGATGGGCCATGCAGGCGGCATCCGGTTACGTCCGAATGGCGTGATGGAAGGGGCGACGGATCCGCGTGCGGATGGGACGGTTGCGGCCATTTGATTTAAAGTGATCCAGTGCCAGCTTTACGCTTTCGTGTTGTGGTTGTGGGAGTTGAGGTTCGGTTAAACTAACCATTTTCTTTTAAGGTGCGGTTCGCTACCTTTTACGAAACTGAAAATTGCCTGAAGATCAGGTCAGTAACGTTCGTAAAGGAAGTAAAGCTGTGAGCGCTTTTTCTGCAATCCTTATTGGTTTGGCCGTTCTTCTTGTTCTTCTGCTGCTGTACGGCGTGAGCATATACAACCGCTTGGTGTCGCTGCGTCAATCAGCCCGCGAGGGTTGGAGTGGCATTGACGTGCAACTTAAACGCCGCAGCAACCTTGTTCCAAATCTTGTCGAAACCGTGAAGGGCTATGCAAAGCACGAAAAGCAGTTGTTTGAAGAAGTGACTGAGTTGCGCGCAAAAACATCTGACGCGAGTTCGTCAGATGCAAATGCAAGGCAGGAATTGGAGGGGCAAATGTCGACTGCGCTGATGCGGATATTTGCCGTAGCAGAGGCCTATCCGGAATTGCAGGCGGACAAGACCTTCATCGAGCTTCAGCAGTCTTTGTCTGAGCTGGAAAATCAGATCCAGATGGCGAGACGCTATTACAATGGCACCGTACGTGATCTCAATATCGCCGTGCAATCGTTTCCAAGCAATATCGTCGCCGGTAGTTTTGGCTTTGTTGAGGGCAGCTACTACGAAGTTGAACACGCGATTGAGCGTCATGTGCCTGGCGTGAAGTTTGATTGATGTTTGCTAGGGCGTCCAAAAAATCCATCATTTGGATGAATGCCGGTCCTGCTATCAGGCTGTGGCTTTGGTTGGCAGTGTTCATGACGCTGATAGTCTCCAATGCTTCCGTTTTTGCGCAGGCTATCGGGGCCGCGTCGGGCGAACGGATAACGACATTCAGATCGGAGGTTTTTGTCCAGAAAAACGGCGGCATTCGTGTCATTGAAGACATACATGTCGAAGCGCAGGGAGAGCTGATCAACAGAGGTGTCTATCGTGATTTTCCATTGGTTACGATGAATGCTTTGAAGTTCTATGATCTTGCCGATATTCAAATCGAAAGTATTTTGCTTGATGGGCGGATCGTGCCGTACCATACGGAAAAGCTGGATGGTGCAATACGGATTTACATGGGCGATCCACAGCGCACCCTGTCGATTGGTGAGCACAAGTTCACAATCACATATTTCCTGAATAATCAGATATCGCTCGGAGAAGGTACCGACGAGCTTTACTGGAACGTCACCGGTAATGACTGGCAGTTTTCAATCGATATTGTTGACGCAAAAGTTCATCTACCTGTTGGGGCCGAGGTCAATGATCTGGCCGTATATGTTGGACCCCAAGGCCAGAAGGGGGGCCGTTATGAGGTCCTGTCAGGTGCAGGAAACTTTGTAGAAGTTAGAAATGCAGTTGCCTTGTCAAAAGGAGATGGGCTGACCATTGCGGTGTCATGGCCATCCGGATATGTGAGCCATCCTACTTTCGTCAATGCAGTAGGAAAGCTTGTTTCCGATAACCTCGGAATTTTCATCGGCATGACTTTGTGCTTGCTGCTTTTGGTTTATCTGACGTTCTCCTGGCGCAAATTTGGCAAGGATCCAAAAGCACCAACTGTTGTACCTCGGTTTGAGCTACCTGTTGGAAGATCAGCAGCAGAAGTCGGGTTCCTGTGGCGCAATGCAAAAGGCGGTCAGAATTTCGCAACCAAGGCATTCGCCGTTGTGTTGACGAGTTTGGCGGTAAAGAGATGCCTGACGATCAGTGTGACCGGTAAGGGGGAATACATCCTGTCAAAGCTGCCCGGCGTGCGCGATGACCTGCCAGATGACGAGCAAACTGTCTTGAACTCGTTGTTGCGCCAATCGGATGTCAAGGAAATCACCATTGGCCGCGAGTACCGAAAGGAAGTTGAAAGTGCACGGAACTCGTTGCTTAACCGGTATTCCGCAGCTCAAAGATCCCGTTATTTCGTGCGTAATGACTTTCCCTGGAAAATTGGTTTTGTAATGGCCGTACTGGCCGTCGCTGCCGTGGTTATGCTTGACCCTGTAATTGGTGCGCGTGATCCCGAATCTTTCATTGGTACTGCGATTGGAAGCATCATGCTCGTAGGTGCCATAATTCTGATCTTTAATTTTTTGCAGGCAATTCTGGTAGGGATTGTCGACCGAGGTAAGCCTGTCGAAAGGGCGATAGGAAAATTGGTTATAGTAAGTTTGGGATTTATGGCTCCGGCATGGGTTTTTGGCTTTATCCTGCTAGGAGCGATGTCACCCGTTGCGTTATGCGTTGCTGTTTTTGCTATTGTTGTCTGCTGCCTGTTCCGCATCTGGATGGAAGTTCCAACACAAGAGTTCTTGAAGCTCCATGCCGAGATTGAGGGATATCGTCGTTACCTTACTGTGGCGGAGCAGGACCGAATGAACTTTATGAACCGTGAAATGGGGGATGCTATTGCGATTTTCGAAAAGCATTTGCCGTTTGCTATGGCGCTCGATGCAGAAGACGTCTGGACGCAGCGGTTTGAAGATTATCTGCGTTCATTGCCCTCAGAAGCCGAAGGTCGGAACAAGGAATATAACCCGGCGTGGTACAGAGATGGTCGTGGGTGGCAGAACATAGGCAGTTTCAGTAGCAGCTCTGTCGGCCAGCTAAGTGCTGCTGCGGTATCTTTCGGTGCTCCAACAATTTCTTCTGCCGGAATTGCATCTGGTGGTGGCGGCTTTTCCGGCGGCGGTCGAGGTGGTGGCGGCGGTGGCGGTTGGTGATAGCGATGTTGTGTGTCCAGAAAAAAAAAGCCCCGCAAATGCGGGGCTTTTTCGTTTAGGTAAACTCCCACTCAATCACATGGCGATAGGTTTCACCGGGATTGAGCCAGGGGCTTGGGAAGTCTGTGCGGTTGGGGCTGTTGGGATAGGTCTGGGGTTCCAGCGCAATGCCTGCGGATGTGTGCAGGGGAATGCCGGTTTCGGTTTTCATCGTCTCGTTGAAATGCTGGGCAAGGTAGAATTGTAGCCCGGCCTCGGTCGAGAACAGTTTGATCGAACGGCTGCTTTCAGGATCGGACAGGGTGGCGATTTGGCGCAGTGTGCCGCGATCACCGGTCAGGCAGAAATTATGATCAAAGCCCTGTGCGGCGTTGGGCTGCATGTCTGAAATGCGGGTCGGGCTGCGGAAGTCATAACCGGTCCCGGCCACGCCACGGGCATCCGTAAGAGGGATCAGCTTGTCATCGACCGGAAGCCATTGATCGGCATTGATCTGTAAAACGTGGTCCGCTGCCGTTTGATCGAATTTGCCCGTCAGGTTCCAATAGGCGTGGCTTGTCATATTGACCGGGCAGGGCGCATCACAGGTCGCCGTGATTTCAAGCCTAAGTCGGTTTTGTGCAACGATTGAATAGGTCGCGGTTGCAACCATATTGCCCGGATATCCCTGATCACCGTCAGGCGAGGTGAGCTGGAAGGCTACACTCGTTTCCGTTTGATCTGACACGTTCCAGATGCGTCGGTCAAAGCCGTCCTTGCCGCCATGAAGATGGGTGTCGCCTTCGTTGGCAGAAAGCATGACTTCGTGGCCGTCCGGATCGGTGTAGCGGGAATTTTCGATCCGGTTGGCATAGCGCCCGCAAACGGCTCCGATATAGCTGTCCTGGGCAAGATAGGCATCATCATCAGACAGGCCAACAGCGATGTTTGTCGGGGCAGGTTTCGAATCCTCATACAAATCAAGGGTGCAAATACGCGCGCCAAGCGCAGAAACCGTAAGGCGAATCTGCGATGTCGCAAGCGTCACACGCGGGGAATTTTTACCCGAAATACGTGTTTGTGCCGATGGTATTACCATGTCTGGTGCGTGGTGGCTTTCAGGCATTCGATCCTCTCGTAATCCTTGATTTTTCTACGTTTATTTCATGTTGTCAATCGCTGTGGGCGATGGGGGCTGCCTTGGAATAACTATATGGTTGAGCGGCTTCAAATCATATTGTAATACTATATGGCTTTTAAGCAATAAACCACACTTAGGGAGGAAATCGTGGTGAAATTCACAAAGCTTGCAGTTTCGACTGCAGCGCTTGGCGTTGCGCTTGGTCTTTCTTTTGCTGCCCATGCCGAAATGATGATTGGTTTTTCTCAGATCGGTTCTGAAAGCGGCTGGCGTACATCCGAAACCGCGTCGATCAAGGCTGAAGCCGAGAAACGCGGTATTGATCTGAAATTCTCGGATGCTCAGCAGAAGCAGGAAAACCAGATCAAGGCTGTTCGTTCATTCATCGCGCAGGGTGTTGACGGAATTCTTCTGGCTCCGGTGGTGGAAACCGGCTGGGACCAGGTTCTGAAAGAAGCAAAAGACGCCGGTATTCCGGTTGTTCTGGTTGACCGTGGCGTAGATGCCAGCGAAGACCTTTATCTGACCAAGGTCGCATCTGACTTTGTGGTCGAGGGTGCACTTGCTGCGGCTTGGTTGGCAACTGAAACCAACGCGGTTTGCGATGTTGTTGAACTGCAGGGAACTGTTGGTTCATCTGCTGCAAACGACCGTAAAGCCGGTTTTGAGTCGGTAATTTCCAACTTCCCGGGCATCAATATCATCCGTTCGCAGTCTGGTGACTTCACCCGCTCGGGCGGCAAGGAAGTCATGGAAAGCTTCCTGAAAGCTGAAAACGGCGGCAAGGACATCTGTGCTGTTTATGCACATAATGATGACATGGCGCTGGGTGCAGTCCAGGCGATTAAGGAAGCCGGCCTTAATCCGGGTGATGATATCAAGATCGTATCGATCGATGCGGTTCCTGATATCTTCAAGGCAATGGCCGATGGCGATACCAATGCTACCATCGAACTGAACCCGCATCTGGGTGGTCCGTCCTTTGATGCCATCAAGGCAGCCAAGGCCGGTCAGGAAGTTCCGAAATGGATCAAGGCAAATGGTCCGCTCTTCCTGCCTGATACCGCAGCAGAAGAATACAAAATGCGCAGCAAATAACAGCCTGACCCGGCATCATGAACGTGTTCGTGACGCCGGGGACGACTGGCTTGCCATTGCAATGACGTACCCCGGTCATGCCGGGGTGCGTCATGCTGTATCGGGATAAAAATCTGAATAACAGGGAGAGGGTGAGGCAATGACAGACACCGCACTTTCTGCAGGGACGGAAGATATCGTTCTTTCGGTGCGCGGTGCCGGAAAGTTCTTTCCCGGCGTCAAGGCGTTACAGGATGTCGATTTCGACCTGAAACGCGGCGAAATTCATGCCCTTCTTGGGGAAAACGGGGCAGGTAAATCCACCCTGATCAAAGTAATTACTGGGGTTCATCCCCGCGACGCCGGGGCGGTTATGCTCGACGGCGAGGAAATCCACCCGCAACATCCGGGCGATGCGCAGGGGTTGGGGATTTCGACAGTTTATCAGGAAGTCAATCTGGTGCCGACCTTGTCGGTTGCCGAAAACCTGATGCTTGAACGCCAGACACGAAAGTTTGGCCTGATTTCATGGAAAAAGACCGAGGCCGATGCCAGGGCGGCACTGGAGATACTTGGTCTTGATATTGATGTGAACCGGCCGCTTGGATCCTATTCGGTGGCGATCCAGCAGCTTGTTGCCATCGCACGCGCCGTGGCGCTGGATGCACGCGTTCTGATTTTGGATGAACCAACGGCATCGCTTGACGGTGAAGAAATCAAGACGCTGTTTCGCATCATGCGCGAGCTGCGCGACAAGGGACTGGGTATTGTCTTTGTGACCCATTTCCTGGATCAGGTCTATGCGGTTACGGATCGTATCACGGTTCTGCGCAACGGACGTCTGGTCGGAACATTTGTGACCAGTGAACTTGCACAGATTGATCTGATCAATCACATGCTTGGCCGTGAACTGGCCGAGGTCAGTGCCCATCGTCATCAGGATGAAGGTAACTATTCCGGGCCCAAACGCACCATTCAGATCAAGAATCTTGGCAAGAAGCGTGTGCTTGAACCGGTGTCCCTTGATCTTCAGGCCGGTGAAATCGTTGGTCTGGCAGGCCTTCTGGGATCCGGGCGAACCGAACTTTCCGAACTGATATTCGGAACGCAAAAGGCTGATAGTGGTCTTGTGTTCCTTGACGGGGAACCGGTGATGTTGCGATCCCCGCGTCATGCGATCCGGTCGGGCTTTGGCCTGTGTCCGGAAGACCGCAAACAGGATGGTATTGTAGCGGAACTGAGTGTGCGCGAAAATATTGTTCTGGCCCTTCAGGGGCGGCGTGGTTGGCTACGTCCGATCCCGCGCGCCGAGCAACAGAAATTTGCCGATGACATGATCAAGGCATTGGGCATTGCGACGCCAGACAGTGAAAAACCGGTCGGGCAGTTGAGTGGTGGCAACCAGCAAAAGGTCATTCTGGCGCGCTGGCTGGTGTCAAAACCGATCCTTCTGATCCTTGACGAACCGACCCGTGGCATTGATGTCGGTGCGCATGCCGACATCATCAAACTGATCAAGGAGCTTTGCGACGAAGGTCTGGCCTTGTTGGTCGCCTCAAGCGAGCTTGAAGAAATCGTCGCCTTTGCCGATCGCGTTGCAGTGATGCGTGATCGTGAAAAGGTTTCCGAACTGGTGGGTGCGGAAATCACCCAGAACAAGATCATCGAGGCAATTGCGCGATGACCAGTTTGCAAGACAAAAAAAAATTACGGGAAAGCAGCACCATGTCTGCATCTTCTTTGATAAGTCGGCCCTGGTTCGGCCCGGTCGCGGCACTGGTTCTGATTGTGCTGGGGATCGGGGTGATTTCGCCCGACTTCTTTAGTATCCGCATTGTTGACGGGCATCTTTATGGATCGCTGGTCGATGTCGTTCATCGTGGCGCGTCAACAGCACTTGTGGCTGTTGGCATGGCGATTGTCATCGGGACGCGCGGGATTGACCTTTCTGTGGGGTCGATCATTGCCATTTCCGGGGCGGTGATGGCGGTTCTGATCCGTGACACCGATTTGCATCCGGCAGTGATTATCCTGGCCGCACTTGGGGCCGGTGTGCTGTGTGGATTGTGGAACGGGGTACTTGTTGCGTTCCTTGATATTCAGCCGATTATTGCCACCCTGATCCTGATGGTCGCGGGGCGTGGTATTGCCCAGATGATCACCGGTGGTCAGATTGTGACCTTCCATGGTGAGTTTTTCGAGGCCATTGGCAGTGGCTATTTGCTGGGTATTCCCTGGCGCGTGATCATTGCGGCTGCGGTGATTGCCGCGATCTATTTCATCATGCGCAAGACGGCCCTTGGCCTGTTTGTTGAGTCGGTTGGTGGCAACGCACGCGCCAGCCGGGTTGCAGGCATTGATGCACGTGGCATCAAGCTGATGGCCTATGCGGCATCTGGCCTGTGTTCGGCCTTTGCCGGGATCATTATTGCGGCTGATATTCGCGGGGCGGATGCCAATAATGCCGGGCTTTGGCTTGAACTTGATGCGATCCTTGCCGTTGTGATTGGCGGTGCATCGCTGATGGGCGGCCGGTTCTTTATTGCCATGACGGTGATTGGTGTTCTGATCATTCAGGCCCTGACGACCGGCATTCTTCTGTCGGGCTTGCCGTCGCAATATACCCTGATCGTCAAGGCAGCAGTGGTGATGGTTGTGCTTCTTGTGCAGGCACCAAAATCGCGTCAACTGGTCGGGCAGGCGATGGAACGCTTGAAGCGGGGAAAAGCAGATGAAAATTAATGAACGTTTTTACCCGATCCTGGCGACGCTGGCGGTTCTGGCCTTGCTGTATGGTTACGGGATTTTTGAACATCGCGCCTTTTCCGATACCTATGTTCTGGGCGCACTTCTGACCGATAATGCCTTTTTGATCATTACCGCCGTGGGTATGACATTTGTCATTCTTTCGGGCGGGATTGACCTGTCTGTCGGGTCAATGATCGCCTTTATCGGGGTTCTGATGGCCGAACTGGTTACCGGGTTTGGCATGCATCCGCTGATGGCAGCGCTGATTTCGCTGATTGTTGGTGCGGCGTTCGGGGCTTTCATGGGCGTCATCATCGCCAAGTTCGATATTCAGCCCTTTATCATCACGCTTGCAGGCATGTTCTTTTTGCGCGGGGTCTGCTTCCTGATCAATCTGGATTCCGTTCCGATTGATCACCCGTTTGTTGCGGCTTTCAGTGGTTTCAAGGTCCAGCTGCCCGGCCGTGGCTGGTTGACAGCATCAGCACTTTTGATGCTGGCGACCGTGATTGGCGGGGTGGTCATTGCCCATTACACGCGATTTGGGCGCAATGTCTATGCGATTGGCGGCGACCGTCATTCGGCCGAGCTTCTGGGCATTCCGGTTCATAGCACCATCATTCGCGTTTACACCCTGTCGGGTTTCTTCAGTGCGCTTTCAGGTGTGGTCTTTGCGTTCTATACCGCATCGGCCTATCCGCTGGCAGCTGTCGGGGTCGAGCTTGACGCGATTGCCGCTGTGGTGATTGGCGGGACGCTTCTGACCGGCGGGATGGGCTTTGTGATGGGAACGTTCTTTGGCGGGATCATCATGGGGGTTATCCAGACCCTGATCGCCTTTGACGGATCGCTTAACAGCTGGTGGACCAAGATCATGATTGGTGCCTTGCTGTTTGGCTTTATCGTCCTGCAACGTCTGATCACCCGGTCCTTCTCGGGGATGCGGGCCGGGACGACGTGATCCGGATCGCAAGTCTGTATCCATATCCATGCAAACAGGCACCCATCGGGTGCCTGTTCTTTTATGTGCGATCCGGAACGCACAAACAAAAAATGCTGCGGTCATCGCGCAGCATTTTTATCGGGTGGAATGCAGCCGGTATTACAGCCCGATCTGGTCCCAGTCATGTTCGACCGACATGCCAAGTTGCTGGCGCAACTGGCGCATGGTGCCGCGCAGAAGGCGGCGCATGGCTTCGCGGGCGTCGCCCGGTTCTCGCTGGGCGATGGCCTTATAGACGGCCAGATGATCCGGAAGGGATTTGACATGGGCCTTTGGGCCGCCTGACGACAGGCGGAACGACCCGATGAGCGCCGTTTCGATCAACATGCCAAACGATTTCATGAAATCATTGCCCGACGCATCAAGGATCGCCTGATGAAAGGCAAGGTCGGTCATATAGACCGCGTCTGTACCCAGTTCGGCATTTTCCATGCCGGTATAGGCCGCTTCGATCAGGGCAAGCTGTTCTTCGGTCGCACGTTCGGCGGCCATGGCGGCGGTGTTCGGCTCGATAATCATGCGGGTTTCAAACAGGCCATAAAGGAATGCCGGGTCCGGGTCCGGGAAGTGCCAGGACAGAACATCGGGATCCAGCAGGTTCCAGCTTGAGCGTGGCTTGACGCGTGTACCGGTTTTGGGGCGGCTTTCGATCAGGCCCTTGGCCGATAGAATTTTGATCGCCTCGCGCAGGGCCGTGCGCGATACATCAAGGGATTCACTTAAGGCCGCCTCGGTCGGAAGCACATCACCCGGTGCCAGCTGGCCCGAAACAATCCGGGCTCCCAAATCGTGCGCAACAATGCTGTGCAGGCTGCGTTTGGCATAGGTTCTCGACATGGACGACATTAAATTCCCTCCGGCATGGCCTTATTGGTAAACAAAAAGGCAAAAGGCCCGCTTTGCAATTATTCATATAATATGAATTAATTTCGAGGGCAACTTATCTGACCCCATCAAGGCTTTGTGTTGCAAAGCATATAATTAATTCGGAGAGGGAGGAGGTCAGCCGAACGGGATGCCAAAGGTCACGAAGTTATAGACTACCATGCGGCAGATCGAAAGAACTCACTTCACCCGTTTGTCGCTTGACAGGCCCGGATATCCTGATCATTAATGTTATTGTATGAAGAATTAAAAAGCATAATTTTCAGGAGGAAGCATCATGAATACGAGCGGGGCGAAACAGCCGGACTGCTGAGCCCGATGCCAAACCGGTAAAAATTGCAGGCAGCAATCTGCCCTTCGGGGCTTTTGTCTTTTGCGCTGCACATATTCGGGATTGATGCAATTTCTGATAATTTTGAATAGAGAAACGGACCGTGCGGGGCGGAGTCCCTGTGTCCGGGCCGAAAGAGAAACAAAGAGAAACCAGACGACGGGAGAAGCAACGATCATGTCTGATCGCATGCCGACACACTATACCAGCCTTGAAGACAAGTCGGTGTTTATCACCGGTGGCGCATCGGGCATTGGCGAGGCGATTGTGACCGCCTTTGTTGAACAGGGCGCGAAAGTCGCCTTTGTCGACATCATGGAAGATGCGGGCGCAGCGCTTGTTGAAAAATTGTCAAAGGATGCGCGCAATGCGCCGGTCTTTATCAAATGCGACCTGACCGATGTTGACGCCTTGCGCGCGGCGATCGCCAGGGCAGCCGAGATCAATGGCCCGATCACCGGGCTTTTGAACAATGCGGCGAACGATACCCGTCATAAATGGCAGGACGTGACCCCGGAATACTGGGATGAACGCCAGGCAATCAATATTCGCCCGTCCTTCTTTGCCATTCAGGCCGTTGCCCCGATGATGCAGCAAAACGGTGGCGGCGCGATCATCAATTTCGGTTCTGTCAGCTGGATGATGGGGCAGGGCGGCATGCCCGGCTATACCACGGCCAAGGCAGCAACCCATGGCCTGACGCGCGGCATGGCGCGTGATCTGGGCAAGGATCATATCCGGGTCAATACGCTGGTTCCGGGCTGGGTCATGACCCAGCGCCAGCTTGATCTTTGGGTTGACGAGGCGGCCGAGCGCGAAATCGACGAGCGCCAGTGCCTTAAGAACAAGGTGATGCCACAGGATATCGCGCGCATGGCGCTGTTCCTGATTTCCGATGAAAGCCGGATGGTTACCGCCCAGAACTTTATCGTCGATGGTGGCTGGGTCTGATCACAGACCCGCCAGCACGACATTCACGCACAGACAAAGATCACTCGGGACGAATTTTCATGAGACTGGTTCAATACAAGGATACCGCTGGCGCCCAGCATGTTGCCGTTGTCGAAGATCAGGATACCCTGATTGCCCTGACCGGTGTTGCGACCACCCGCGAACTGGCGGGGATCGCGATTGCGCAAGGGGTCACCATGATCGAGGCCGCCAAGGCCCGCATGGGCGAGGAACGCCTCGACTATAATGCAATTGCATCCGAAGGCCGCCTTTTAGCGCCGATCACCCATGCCGATCCGGCACATTTTCTGGTGACGGGCACCGGCCTTACCCATCTGGGGTCGGCATCCGCACGTGCGAACATGCACAAGGCCGACAACAAGGCGGCTGACGAAACCGATTCCATGAAGATGTTCCGCATGGGGGTTGAGGGTGGCAAACCGGCCGCCGGTCAGAAGGGCGTTCAGCCCGAATGGTTCTATAAGGGCGATGGTTCGGTTGTTGCCAATCCGGGCGCGGATATTCCGAGCCCGTCCTTTGCCCTTGATGGCAGTGAAGAACCCGAAATTGCTGCGATCTATGTCATTGATCAGGATGGCAATCCGGTGCGTATCGGCTTCGCGATTGGTAACGAGTTTTCCGACCATGTCATGGAACGCCAGAACTATCTTTATCTGGCGCATTCAAAACTGCGCGCATGCTCGATGGGGCCGGAATTGCTGCTGGGCGATCTGCCCAGCCATGTCGAAGGCACCTCGCGCCTGTATCGTGATGGCAAGGTGATCTGGGAAAAGCCGTTCCTGAGCGGCGAAGACAATATGTCGCACAGCCTGGCTAACCTCGAATATCATCATTTCAAATATGACCTGTTCTGCCGTCCGGGCGATGTGCATGCGCATTTCTTTGGTACCGCGACGCTGTCCTTTGCCGATGGCATCAAAACGCAGGATGGCGATGAATTTGAAATCGAAGCTGCACCCTTCGGGCGTGCCATTCGCAACCGCCTGAAAGTTCAGGCGGAACGTCCGGTGGTGATCAAAACCATCTGATGTTTCGGGAATTCTCGTAATTCCAAGGGGCGTAAAAGCCTCGTCTCCCTCCGAACGACACGAACTCCCCCGGCGCAGCAATGTGCCGGGGTTTTCTTTTGCGCATCTTGGTACGTGCCAATGAATGTTGGGAGAAATGTCAAAGGGCAGCATTTGAAACGCTGCCCTTTGTTTTGATGTTTTGCGGTGGTGACGCGAAGCGGGGTCAGGTCTGTTCGCTTACGGCGGGGGCAGGGCGGAGCACCATGGTCACAACGATGGATGCAACGATCAGGACGGTGCCGCCAACGGCAAACACACCCATGGCACCCGTGAAATCGACCAGAAGTCCGCCAAGAACCGCACCGCTGGCAATTGCGGTCTGGAAGCCCGCGACAACAAGGCCGCCGCCGCTCTCGGCTTCGTCAGGAACCGTGCGGGTGATCCAGGTTGACCAGGCAACCGGGACGCCGCCAAATGCTGCACCCCAGATCGCAACAAGAACGATGGTCGGAGTGAGTGCGCCATTGATCATCACCATGCCAAGGGTCGCAAGCCCCATGACAAGCGGCATCAGGGCGATGGTCATGCGAAGCGAACGGGCGATCAGCGCCCCTGCCAGATGGGTGCCGATAAAATTGGCAAGCCCGAAGCCCAGCAGCACGCCGGAAACACCCGCCGTTGCCACACCCGTCACATTTTCAAGGAACGGCCGGACATAGGTGAACAGGGCAAAGTGACCGGTGATGATGATGACCAGTGAAAACAGGCCAAACTTCATGCCCGGACGATTGATCAGGTCAACAAGGGTGCGAAGTGACGCCCGTCCGCGCGGTGGCAGGGATGGCAGGGTGGCGAACTGCACGATAAAGGTGATCACACCAATGCCTGCGGCCAGCAGGAACACTGCGCGCCAGCTTATAATGTCGCCAAGGAAGCTGCCAACCGGGGCGGCAAAGACCGTGGCAGCAGAAACGCCACTGAACATGATGGCAAGGGCGCGCGGTACCTGTTTTTCAGGCACCAGTCGCATGATGGTGGCCGCCGACATGGTCCAGAAACCGCCAAGGGCAATGCCCAAAAGAACACGGCCGAGCAACAGGAAAGCAAAGCTTTCGGCCATGGCGACCATGACGCTTGAAATCACCAGCAAGATCGAGAAGCTCAGCAAGACATCGCGCCGGTCAAAACGGCGGGTCACGGTCGCAATCAGAAGGCTTGTGATCAGCGCGAGAAAGGCCGTGGCCGAAATGGCCTGTCCTGCCAGACCTTCGGAGACGTGAAGGTCGTATGCAATCGGGGTCAGCAGGCTGACCGGGAGGAATTCGGCTGTGACCAGTCCGAAGACCCCGAGTGTCATGGATATGACGGCAGCCCATGCGGCGGGCGCTGGCGCGACGGAGGGCGTCTGCGCGGGCCGGGTGCCTGATTGTGGTTCACTCATGGGGAAGTCCTTTGAGTTTGTGTTTTTGCGTTGCACCCAAAATAGTCTGGACCGCCCGGACGATCTATGACAGTTTGTCTGAATTGATTGATCAATCGTCCGGAATATCATGTCGCCCATCGCAAATACCGCATTTAACAGCCCGTCAGACCATATCGGAGGCCCTTTCAATGCGGCTGGTCACGACATGGTCAATGAGCTTCTTTCGGGGGTGCGCCTGCGCGGTCTTGACTATCGCCGGATCGAGATTTCGACCCCCTATGGCCTGCGCTTTGGCGAGGATGTCGATGATGGCCGTGCATGGTTTCATTTCATCGGGCAGGGCAATGTCCATCTGCGCACCAAAAGCGGGGCGGTCCATGTTCTGGGCTGTGGGGATGCGGTGTTGTTGCCCTGCGCGGGTATTCACGACCTTTACAGCGAAGATGGCGTTGCACTTCGCAGTGTGGATACCTTTGAAAAGGCACCTTTATGTGATGCGGCATCGGAAATCAGGGCTTGTGAGGCCGATGTTTGCCGGTCAAAGGACAACCTGATTTTCAGTTGTGCGATGGAGTTTGATCTGGGCTGGTTGCACCCGCTGGCCCATCTCAAGCCGGAACTGATGCATATCGAAACCGTACCCGATCATGATCCGCAAATCCCGGCGATCCTTGATGTCATGACAGCCGAACTTCGGGCAAAACGTCCGGGCTATGGCGTGATCCTGACCCGGCTTGCCGATGTTGTGGCCGCCGCCATTCTCAGGCGCTGGGTCGAGGCGGGCTGTGATGTGTGTGGCTGGGTCGAGGCAGTGCGTGATCCCAAGCTGGCAAGGCTTCTGGCGGCCCTTCACAAGGAACCGGGGCGGAACTGGTCGGTGGCCGATATGGCGTCTGAAATGGGGATGTCACGTTCGGTCTTTGCCGAACGGTTTGTTGAACTGACCAAGGCAACCCCGCAACAATATCTGACCAATCTGCGCATGCGTCTGGCCAGTCAGTGGATCGGGCGTGATAACCTGTCTCTGGACGAAGTTGCTGATCGGCTGGGTTATGCCTCGGTCGCGGCATTCAGCCGGGCATTCAAGCGCACCACGGGTATGTCACCCGGTGCGGTGCGCAGGGCAGATTATGCTGCCCTATAAAGGGTGGATTACGCTGCACCATAAAGGGCGTTACGGGCTGAAAGTGCGGCTGATTGCAGGTAGCCCAGATAAGATTTGCGGTTCTGATCAAGCGTTGCCGGTGACGCGCCAAATACCGACAGGGCCGATATCATCTTGCCATGCTGGGTCGTGATCGGAACGGCGATGGCGTAGATGTCATTTTCGCGTTCGCCATTGTTGGTGGAAAATCCCTGTGCGCGGATGGCCGCAAGTTCGGACTTCAGGGTGTCAAGATCGGTGATGGTGTGATCGGTCATGCCGGTCAGGGTGGCATTTTTGAAATAGCGGTCCTGATCTTCATCGCTCATATGGGCCAGCCACAATTTGCCATGGGCGGTGCAAAAGGCATCAAGTTTCGAACCAATCCGGATATCCACATAAAGCGGCCGGTCGGGCAGGGCCTTGGCGATGCAGATCGCCATATCGCGATCAAATTCGGTCGCCATGCAGGCCTCGCCGGTGTCACGCGCCAGCTGATCAAGGATTGGCTGCAGCAGGGTCGGCAGATTGCCGTCATGCAAAACCCGCTCGCCCAGATCGGCAAACATATATCCCAAACGGAAGACCCCGCGTGATGTGGCGCGAAGCGCACCGGCATGGACCAGCGTGTGCAAAAAGCGATGTGCGGTGATCATGTTGATGTCAAGCGCATCGGCGGTTTCCTTTGCGGTGAGTTCGGTCTTTCCCGCTGCAAACAGATCCAGAATTTTGAAGGCCTTAAGGACCGAACCGTTGAGCTGACTGGTCATGATGTTCCGCTGCCTGATGTAGTGGCTGGTGTGATTGGTGATAGTGCAAAGCTGATTGGCCGGATGTCATGCTTGACGACGCCCGGGTTTCAATAATAAACTATATTATAAATCATATTTCAAATATAGAAATATTGAGCGTAAAAAACAAGAGGCGTCTGATGACAAAAGATACGCATGAAACTTCCGGTCAAATCACCCTGACCGCCGGTGGGGCGGTCCTGGCCCGTATGAAGGCCATCGGGATTGATTATATTTTTGCCAATTCCGGCACCGATTTTCCGCCGATCATCGAGGGTCTGGCCGAAGCCGCAGCAAAGGATATCGATCTTCCCAATGCGCTGATCATGCCGCACGAAAATGCGGCGATGGGCATGGCGCATGGCTATTACCTTGCGACCGGGAAAACGCAGGCGGTCATGGCGCATACCAATGTCGGTCTTGCCAATTGTGCAATCGGGGCGATCAATGCCGCGACCGAACATGTGCCGGTCGTTCTGATGTCGGGCAGAACACCCGTGATGGAAAAAGGCCGTCTTGGCGCGCGCACCGTTCCGATTGGCTGGGGTCAGGAAATGCGCGATCAGGCAGCACTGGTGCGTGAAAGCTCCAAATGGGAATATGAACTGAAGTTCCCCGAACAGGTGCCCGAAGTCGTTGATCGTGCCTATGCCATCGCATCATCCGTGCCCAAGGGGCCGGTTTATGTCAGCCTGCCGCGTGAAGTTCTGTGCGAACCCTGCCCGGGCGACGAGATTGACGGGCCGCTTCGCATGCAGCCGGTCCCGGTTGCCCCGCCGCAAGCCAGTGTCGAGGCAGCCGCCGACATTATTGCCAATGCCAAAAACCCGGTGATCATTGCCCAGCGCGGGACAGGTACAGCCGAGGCCTTTGGTCGTTTGTCGGGCCTTGTGGATCAGTGGGGTATTCCGGTGGTGCAATACTGGGCGATCCAGCTTGCCATTGGCACCGAACATCCGATGTTTGCCGGGATGGATCCGGCACCCTGGCTTAAGGATGCCGATGCGGTGGTGGTGATTGATTGCCTGGCACCCTGGTCACCGGAAATTCATGCGTTGCGCCCGGATTGCAAGGTTGTGCAGATCGGTCAGAACCCGCTTTATTCGCGTTTCCCCGGCCGTAATTTTGCCGCCGACCTGTCGCTTGTGGGCGAAACCGGTGATGTGATCATGATGCTGGCAGAAGCCATGGATCGCCGTCATGCCGATCATGGGGCCGTTTGCGCCGATCGCCGTGGCAAGGTTGCCGCGATCAATGCCGAAACCCGCAAAAAGGCGCTGGCAGCCGCCGATGCCGGGGCGGTGGATCCGATGACCAAGGCCTATGTGTCGCGCTGCCTGTCCGAGGCGATTGCCGGGCGCTCGGCCACCGTGTTTTCCGAGCTTGGCTGCCCGCTTGAACCGCTTTCGCTTTCGGAACATAGCAGCTGGTATCAGGAACCGCATTCCGGTGGTCTTGGTTGGTCATTCCCGGCATCGATGGGCTATCAGCTTGCGGATAAGGACAAGCTGGTCGTCGCGACCATGGGCGATGGTTCCTACATGTTTGCCAACCCGACGGCGTGTCATCAGATCGCCGAGGCGCTTGAACTTCCGATCCTGATCCTTGTTCTCAATAACAATGAATGGGGCGCGGTGCGCCAGTCGGTGGCGGGGATGTATCCCAATGGCTATGCGGCCAAAACCAATGAGATGCCGCTGACCGCCCTTAAACCCAGCCCGGATTTCACCAAGGTTGCCGAAGCCAGCCGTGCCTGGGTGGCCAAGGCCAAGCGTCCCGAGGACCTTCCGGGTATTCTGCGCGATGCCATCAAACATATCGACACCAAGCGTACCCATGCGCTGGTCGAGGTAACGATTGCGCCGTAAGACCACAATGCCGTAACGGAAAAGAATGCGGGTGTCGTTTGATCGATGCCCGCATTTTTTATGATTTTGACCAGTCACCTGACTATGATCGGCTTTCATCGGACCAACGATAACGAACAACAGGTTGACGGGTATATGGAAAAGCCGATCAAAAGCAGTCGTGACAACAGTCATCAGAAAGGGGCAAAGCCGCCTGTTGATGTGCATGACGGTGTGCCGCTGCTTGATAGTGGCGTGAATTTCATTGGCGAGCAGGTTTCCTATCCATCGGGCAAGGCACGGATCAAATCAATGCTGGCAACGATGGAGCCGGGGCAGAAAACCGGATGGCACAAGCATGGTGTGCCGACCTATGGCTATATCCTTGAAGGCCAGATCACGGTTGATTACGGCGATCGGGGCAAAACAACCTATTTTGCGGGCGAGGGGGTGCTGGAGGCCATGGATTATTGGCATGAAGGGATCAACGATGGTGATGTTCCAGCCCGTGTGGTTGTTGTCTTCATGGGGGCAGAGGGGGCTGAGAACGTGATTTACAAACCCGACGCTGTTGCGGATTAGGTCTTTATTTTCCGGGCTGTCATGGTCGCCGGGTGATGATCCTGCTTGGTTTTTCGGCATGAAAAAATCCCTGCTTGCATCCTGTGCAGTTTCATTATTTCATTGGTTTAACCGTTTGAATTTCCTGCCCGGAAGGAGCCAGTATGAATCGTGTTGTCGGAACCTCGGGGCGGATTGCGTTTGCCAGCGCGATGCGCAACCTTCTTGCCGATGTGTATCCCGGACATGATCACGAAGCCCTGGTGTTGCGTGTTTTCGACGAGCTGGGCCTTCCGATTGAAGGAGACGGACCGGAGCCAAAGGAAGAATATCTGCGCAAATGGGATCAGCGTGATGCGTTTCTGATTACCTATGGCGACAGTATCCATCAGGATGGCAAAAAGGGCCTGCAAAGCCTTGGCGAATTTCATCGCAAGTGGCTTAAGGACTGGCTGACGGGCATTCACATCCTGCCATTCCATCCCTTTACGTCCGATGACGGTTTTTCCGTCAGTGATTTTGAACAGCTGCGTCCCGAACTTGGCGACTGGACCGATGTAGAGGAACTGTCAAAGCACGGAACCGTCATGGCCGATCTGGTGGCGAACCATATATCGGCATCGCACCCCTGGTATCAGCAGTTTCTGGCCGGTGAAAAGCCCGGCGTGGATTATATCAAAACCGCAAGCCCCGATGATGACCTTTCCGATGTGGTGCGCCCGCGCAGCCATGCGTTGCTGAATGATGTGGTGACCAGGGACGGTGAAAAGCATGTCTGGTGCACATTCAGCTATGATCAGGTCGATCTGGATTATGGCAATCCCGATGTGTTTTTTGAAATGCTGCGCGTGGTCCTGAATTACCTGAAACATGGTGTGCGCGTCGTGCGCCTTGATGCCATCGGCTTTATCTGGAAAGAGGCCGGGACGACGTCAATCAACCTTGATCAGACCCATAAACTGATCAAGGCGATGCGACTGGCCTGCAATGCGGTTCATCCCGATGTGCTTTTCATTACCGAAACCAACCTGCCGCTGCTTGAAAACCTGTCCTATTTCGGCAATCAGGATGAGGCGCATCTGATTTACAATTTCTCGCTGCCGCCGGTGATCATTCATGCATTGCTCAGCGGCCGGTCTGACTATATCCGCAAATGCATCATGGCGATGCCGCCCGCCCCGGCAGGATGTACCTTCTTTAACTTTACGGCCAGCCACGACGGTATTGGTCTGCGTCCGGCCGAGAACCTTATTCCTGATGAAGATATCGACGGGCTTCGCGAACATGCCCTTAGGATGGGCGGGCAGGTAAGCTATCGTGCGCTTAAGGGCGGTGGGCAGAAGCCCTATGAGCTGAACGTCACGCTATATAGCATGCTGGCTGAAAACTTTGCCGGAGAAGCCACCATGGGGCTTGAGCGCTTTGTGATGAGTCAGGCGATTGCCATGTCTCTGGAAGGCATTCCGGCCATCTATGTCCAGACCATCCTTGCCACCGAAAATGATCAGAAGGCCTATGAAGAGACCGGCATTCCGCGCCGTCTGAACCGCAAGGTCTGGCAACTTGTGGATGCCGAACGGGTCTTGTCCGAAGAAGGTCCGGCTAAATCGGCGTTTGATCAGCTACGCGCCCTGATGTCGATCCGCATGGGGCAACCGGCATTCCATCCCAATGCGACGCAATATACCCTTAATCTTGGCCCTGATCTTTTGGGGATATGGCGGCAGTCGCATCTTAATGAACAAAGTATTTTCTGTGTCTTTAACCTGACCGAAGAACCGCAGGCGCTTGATCTTTCGAAGATCAACCTGATCATGACAGAAGGCTGGCAGGATCTGATCACCCAGCAGGTGATCGAGGATTATGACGGCATCATGAAGCTCGCCCCCTATCAGATCGTCTGGATTTCCAATCTTGATGGCCGGAATCGCACCGAAAGCCGGTTGCTGCAACGCTATCGCGACGCGATGCCGGTTTAGGAAGCTACGTGAAACTGCCGGGGGATTTTCAGGTTTCTGCACCGTTTCAGAAGTTTTTACACAAATTTGACAGTGCTTTCGAGTTTGTCATTGCGTCGTGATTTGTGCTTTGCAAAAATTATGAGACATAGAGAAGACCTAGAGGGCATTTTACGCAATGGCGTATGCGCAGGAAGTTCTTATTCCGCAATTGCCCGATGATACAGACAGCCATGTCCGGGCATATTATGAGACATGGCGCGAGGCGGCCAGGAATGGCAGCGTGCCGGATCGCAGAGTGCTGACCAGTGACGTTTTGTCACCGTGGCTTGATGATATCTGTATCTATGAATATCTTCCCCAAAAGCGTGATTTTGTGATCCGCATTGATGCGCCCAATATCATTGCCGCCAGTGGCGAGACATATCTTGGCTGTTCGCCGCGCCAGATTGATCTCGACTTCGGGACGACCCTGCATGCGGTGTTGCTTGAAGTGATCGACAATGGCGCACCTGCCATACACAGGATCGGGTATGAACGCAGAGTATGGGAAGAATGGTTGCGACTTTTGTTGCCTGTGACAACTTCTGACCGTCAGGGTGGAGTAATCCATCAGGTGTTTGTCACCCATTTCCTGTATCGTGGCCATTAGCGAATATTTATTAGCCGTTACTTGTTTTGAAGCAAGGCTTTCCCACGTGAATAGTTGGGGGATATGCCATGACATCATCACGCGTGCTTGAATCATCGGATACCGAGCTGGAAGGTTTGCCAGATCACACGGATGCCAGGGTCATTTCTTTGGTAGATACCTGGTATGATGCGGTGATGCATGCTGGCGGGGAAGGTATCCCGACGCGTTCGATTTTAAGTGCAGAACGCCTGAGCCGGTGGCGTGATGACATCAGTATTTACGAGTATCTGCCAATCAAGAATGATTTTCTGATCAGGATTGATGCGCCGTCTTTCGTAGCCGCAAGTGGCGAAAGTTTTCAGGGCACGACCCCGCGTGAGATCGATCTGAAATATGGAACCTGCCTGATGGCGGCATTGTTGAAAACCCTGAATGAAAAGCGCCCGACATTTCATTATATTCAATTGGTCGGGCAATATGGAAAATGTCGGCAATGGTTGCGGGTTTTGCTACCTGCACGGACAACCGATCAGTGCGGCGACCCGATCTTTCAGGTTCTTGGCGCGCGATTTCCATGCGAGCCCATCCACGATAATTGACGGGTTAAGGATGACGACGCTTTACAGCTCACAGGAAAAAGAAGTGCCGTTGCAAACGCTTGCAGCGGATGCGCCGCGTCAGGCCCATGATCTGTTGTCCTTTTGGCTGCGCTTTGCCAAAGCCGGAAATATTCCCACGCGGGATGACTTTACCCCCGAAAACCTCGCGCCATGGATCAATGATATCAGCATTTATGAATATCACGCAGGCAAGGATGATTTTCAGATATTGCTGGAGGGGGAGAATATTGTTGCCCTGACCGGCGAGGATTGGCGTGGTGCTTTTGCCCGCGAGGTCGATTGCCATTTCTCGACCGCGCTGCATGCGTCGCTATCTTTGGCGCGCCTCACCGGACAGCCGCAAATCCATCAGTTGCAGATTTTTCAGAAGGAATGGCGAAGCGGTATCCGTCTTCTGTTGCCGGTATTGCTCAAAAAGAAAGGCCAGAAAGACATTATGCAGGTCTTTCTGGCCATATTCCCGATGAGCGAAATGCAATCGTAATTCGCACGATCCGTTTGATCGGAGTGCCTATTCCTTGCCGATATCCATATCGTTCAGATCATCTTCCACAGCGCCGGACAGATGTTCGAAAATGTCACCCATCGCACTTTCAACACGCTGCCAGCTTGGAATAAACGGACTTTCAAGCGGGTTTTCAAGATAGTGCTGACCGGCGCTTATGATGACCTCTGACAATACCTCAACGCATTTTTCTTCTTCGTCGCGGTTGATCTTGAGGCCGTTAAACAATGCGTCCGCGCGATATTGTTCAATCAGATCAAGGGCGACGCGGTAATAGGTCGCCTTGATCGTGCGAAATGTCTCGTGCGAGAAAATCGTGCCCTGGGTTGCGAGTTTGCGAAACAGTGATTTGGCGATATCACCAGCCATCCTTGAAAGCCCGTCATCTTTTTGCGCCGGGTCAAATTCACGATGCTTGTGATCATAGATATCGGCAATATCGACCTGGGCGAGGCGATGGACCGTGTGGTTGCGATACATTTCCGAAAGCATCGAAATCTCAAGTCCCCAGTCCGATGCGACCCGCAAGCCATAGGCAACATCGGTACGGATTGCCATTTCCCCCGATAGGGAATAGCGGAAGCAGTCAAGGTAATTCAGGAAGTCGGTCTTGCCGATAACCTGCTTGAGCGCACGGATCAGCGGGGTGACAAACAGGCGACAGACCCGGCCCTTGAGCGTGCCATTGGCAACGCGTGCGTAATAGCCCTTGGCAAAGGCAAAGTTGAATGCCGGATTGGCAATCGGATACATGAGCTTGGCCGGAAGGTCGGGCGTGTAGGTAGCAATATCGCAATCATGAATGCCAATCACCGAGCTTCGCCCCGATGCCAGCGTATAGCCCATGCAATACCAGACATTGCGACCCTTGCCCGGTTCGTATCGGGCCAGCCCAAATTCATCAAGCCGGTCATGGACATTGCGCAAACGCGGACCATCATTCCACAGAATGCGCACATGTTGCGGCAGATCCTTGAAGAATTCACGGGCATGAAGGTATTGCTGAGCGTTGGCGCGGTCGAGACCCACGACGATCTGGTCAATATAGGTCGCCTGTTTAAGACCTTCGACGATGGTCGTCATGGCTGGCGTTTCAAGCTCGGAATACAGGCACGGCAAAATCAGGGTCTGTCGGCGTTGCCGCGCAAAGGCGGTCATTTCATAAGCGAGTTCTTCCGGATTACGGTCAAGAATGCGATGAAGGGTTGTGATCGGGCCACCCTGATGGAAATCAGCCATGAAGTACCTCGCTGTTTTTATTGGTATTTGTTATCTCGTCCAAGATTTCATTAAGTGCGACATTCCACCCAGCCGGTCCGGGGTACGGGGCAAGGCGCAAGTTCGAATGTTCAAGCAAAGGGGCCTTGCGACCGCGATTTTTTGTCGGGATCTGCACAGCAAAATCGGCCTCGGCCAGCATCGGGATATCGTTGGGGGAATCGCCAAGGGCGATGGTCGTGAAGCGTTTGACAGGTTTGCCTGACATGTCGCGATAAAATACGGCCAGCCGTTCGAGCATCCGCTTCATCGCATGCCCCTTGTTTGATGGGCCGCAGATCGTGTGAAAACGCCCCCCCTTGACCAGATTGAGCCCTTTTTGTTCCGCGATAGTGCGCGCGATCCTGACATCCTGTGCCGAGGGTTGCCAGATCAGCGGGTCGGAGCAATGGCGTTGTCCGGCGCGAATGGCATCGTCAAGTGACAGGCCTGTTTCCGCGGCAATGATTTCCGGTTCCACGGTTCTGAAACTGCGAAGCGGGACATGGATCGCCGATCTGATCTGTTCGCGGACCATATCGATTGTTTCGGAAGACGGGCCGTGCTGTTCCATCGCGCTTTTCAGCGACACAATCCCGCCATTCTCGGCGATCAGACCGTCAAACAGTTCCGCGTTCTGATTGATATGTTCAAGTTCGGTCAGCGTTTTGGAAGATACGGCAATCAGCGGGATGGACAGAAGATTCACGCGATCAAGTGCCGGGCGAGCATCCTCCCAGCTATAGGTGTCATGATCAAGCAATGTGCCGTCAAGGTCGGTGAAGATGACGATAGCGCGGCTTTCTGGCATTATCCCGTTCTGTCGCGGTTTTAAGATGGTTTGAGACCGTGAATTGATCTCTTGTGCAACAGTTTAACACAGCGATCCCGGCGGATCGACCTTTCGCAAGATTAATTTTTGCTCACAGGTTTGATCTGGTTAAAAAACGAGCGCCTTAAATACAGCTTTGTGAATAAATTCCGGCTGCAACCCATTTTCTGCATCAACCGTGTCAGCAGGTGATATTGTCTGTATGGTATTGATCCGTTAGTGGTTCTTGTCGTGGTTTTGGGGACGAATAACGGATTTCACATTTCCGGAGATGCCTATGAGGTTGCGTCGGAAAAGTCACGTTTGCCAAGTGCTGGCGGCATTGTGTTTGTTGATCACGCTGAGTAGTGCAAGTGCCGCGACACATGCTGCGACTGCCGCACAGTCGGCCGGTGACCGTGATGCCAAAGCGATAACCCCGCCAATCCGCGATGTCATTGGCGAGCAGGCTTCTGAGCGCGTTGATCTTAAGGAAGGATATGAGTTTCGGGTTGCGGTCGGTGAATGGCCGCCAATGATCAGTGAAACCCTTCCGGACTTTGGCAAGCACGCCAAAAGGTTCCAGACCATTTTCAGCGCCATGGGCTTCAAGGTGCAGTTCGTTTTTGTGCCCTGGCAGCGGGCTTATGAGCAAACCCGGCGGGGTGTCTATATCGCGACATTCCCATGGCTTAGAACCGATATACGTATCGATGAGTTTCACGTTCCGCACTATCCGATTGCCCATGCACACCAAAAAGGCTTCTACAAAACCACGCGCTTTCCCGATGGTATCAACTTGAACCGGCTGGCCGATGTTCCATTGCTTGGATTGCGGCCCGTCGGGATTGCAAGTTACTGGTATGAAGAGGAATTCAGGAGGCTTGGTATCGCGGCTGATATGGTAAGCAATCCTGAATCAGCCTGGCGGTTTCTTGATGCCGATCGCGCCGATATCCTGTTTGAGGAAGAGGAGGTCGGATGGTTTGATCTGACCAGATTACTGGGCGAAAAGGTGGCCGCGACCTATGCCACCACCGATCCGATAACGACAAACAATATGTTCATCCTGTTTTCGCGCAATCATCCGGATGGCGAAGCATTGATGAGGGCATATGAGCGTTATATTGCCTCTGATGAGGGGCAGGAAATCTGTAAGGAATGGTCCATCTGCAAGGAAGATCTTCCCGCAAGGTCCGGTCAGGATCGTGGCAGGAACAGCGAATAGTCGCCCGATCCAAGCAACCCTTGCGGGAATTCCCCGAGGATGGGAGTGATCCAGAACCATATCGGAATTGATCTATAACCAAATATGAATACGTGTTCGATTTGTCCAATCATTATCCCGGTTTGTCCATTCTGTCCAAGCGCCAACCAGCGTATTGTTTCCGCAATGGAATGGTTCTTGTTCCAATTAAAAAAGAACAATCAACAACCGTGATCTTGTGAGGAAATCGTCATGCATGTCCCTGTCGTCATTATCGGTTCCGGCCCGGCTGGCTTGCTTCTTTCCCACCTGTTGCATGTACAGGGAATTGAATCCGTCATTCTTGAACGCAAAAGCCGCGACTATGTCGAAGGCCGCATCCGCGCTGGCGTTCTTGAAATGGGGACAGTTGACCTGATGAAGCGGGTCGGTGTTGATGCGCGCATGAATAAGGAAGGCATCATTCATGGCGGCATCTATATCAGCGTGAATGGCAAACGTACGCACGTGAATATGGAAGAACTCACCGGTGGTTCGACGGTGATGATCTATGGTCAGACCGAAGTCACCAAAGACCTGATCTCAGCCCGTCTTGCCCATGGTGGCGAGATCGTGTTCGAAGCCGAGGATGTCAGTCTGCATGACATTGATGGCGACAAACCGCGTGTTCGATATGTCAAAGACGGCAATGAAACCGAATTGACCTGTGATTATATCGCTGCCTGCGACGGGTTCCATGGTGTCGGCCGCAAGACGCTTCCGGGTGTGCAGGAATTCGAAAAGGTCTATCCGTTTGGCTGGCTGGGTGTTCTGGCCCATGCAAAACCGGTTGCCGACGAACTGATCTATGCCAAGCATGATCGTGGTTTTGCGCTGTGCTCGATGCGCTCGGAAACCGTTGTGCGCCACTATGTTCAGGTGCCCAGCACCGACAAGATCGAAGACTGGTCTGATGACCGCTTCTGGGCCGAACTGCGCACCCGCCTTGGTGAAGAAGACGGTGAACTGGTCAATGAAGGCGAAGTGTTTGAAAAAAGCATCGCGCCGTTGCGCAGCTTTGTCGCCGAACCGATGCAGCATGGCCGTCTGTTCCTGGCAGGGGACGCCGCCCATATCGTGCCGCCGACCGGTGCCAAGGGCCTTAACCTTGCGGCAAGCGACGTTCACTACCTGTCCGAAGCCCTGATTGCGAAATACAAGAATAACCGTCAGGACCTGCTTGAAAGCTATTCGGAGACTGCGCTTGCACGCGTCTGGAAGGCAGAGCGGTTCTCATGGTGGATGACCTCGATGCTCCATACTTTCGGGGATCAGAAAGAATTTGACGGCCGCATCCGCGATGCCGAATTGCAGTATATCCTGTCGTCAAAGGCAGGATTGACCAACCTGTCGGAAAACTACGTCGGTTTGCCTTACTGATTGACGTAACGGGGATACCCACTCCCGTAAGAAGAGCTCCCACTCTTCATTTCCGCCCAGAAATTTCCGACAGGATCTTGGAACGGCCCGCAGCCCACGCGGGCCGTTCCTGTTTTCGCGGTTTAGCCAGGCTGCCCGAAAATGATCACAATTGAATTCGGAACCATTTCCACGACCGACCGTTTCCTGTGTGTTGGATTTCAATACAACAGGAGAAAATCATGGCGACCAAAACCGAGACGACGGCCGATACCGCAAAGCTGCAGGCCGATGTCGATGCACTTCGCAAGGATCTGGCAGAGGTCACCAAGACGCTCCGGACCATGGCGGGCGAGGGGGCGCAAACCCGTACACAGGCCGCAGCCGAACGTATCCGTGAAGTATCCGATCAGGCCCGCGACCAGTTTGATCATGCCCGCGAAGTCGCGGTGGAACGTGTGCGTGAACGCCCGCTATCCTCCGTCGCCGTGACATTCGGTGTTGGCCTTCTGATTGGCCGACTGCTTCAGAAATGATTGACCAGTTGACGCAAACGCTTTCGGGCGCGTTGACAGATCTGGCAAAGGCTGCTGTACGAAAGTGCGCGGTCTTTGCCGTGATCGGTCTTGTGCTTCTGACGGGTGCTGGATTTTTGCTAGCTGCCGTCTATATGGCGCTGGCTGCGAGTTTCGGGGCAATTGTTGCTGCTATAACGCTTGGCGGCACCTTGATCACGCTTGGTCTGATTGCGCTTGCGATCATCATGCAGCGTGATCCCGGCGACGCGATTGACAGGCCGGCGAAGGATGAAACATCGTCAGAACGTGATGCAAGGGAAGATGACGTTCTGTTTGATCTTCTGATCCATTCCGCCATGACCGGCTATGCGACCGGGCAGGGCAACCACCCCAAAATGAAAACGGGGTTTGACCAGATGGTGACGGACCTTGATGCCCTTGGCGTTTTTGGCCGAAAACCCGATGTCAGGGAACCTGATGCCCGTACCACAGACACAACAAAGGCGGGATAGCATTGCTTCCCGCCTTTTTGATTATCCGATGCATATCCGGCTTATTCGCCGTGGAAATGCACGGTGCCGATATAGGGCAGGTTGCGGTTGTTCTGGGCATAATCGATGCCATAGCCAACCACGAATTCGTCGGGAATATCAAAGCCACAGAAATCAATCGGGATTTCGACTTCGCGGCGCGACGGCTTGTTAAGAAGCGTGCAGATTTCCAGACGGTTCGGATCGCGGGTCTTGAGCAGGCGGACAACTTCCGAAAGCGTATAGCCGGTATCAATGATGTCTTCGACCAGAAGCACATCCTTGCCACGGATCTGACCATCAAGATCCTTTACGATACGCACATTGCGCGAGCTTTCAGTAGAGTCGCCGTAAGATGATGCGACCATGAAGTCGACTTCGACCGGAACGGTCAGCTTGCGGGCCAGATCGGCGATGAATACGAAAGAGCCGCGAAGCAGGCCGACAACTATCAGCTTTTGGGTGTCTTTGAAGCTCTCATTGATCTTGGCGGCAAGCGCGTCAATCTGGGTGGCAATTTCGTCCGCCGTGATCAGCGGCTTGACATCATAATCGGCCATAAATTCTGGTCCTGAAGCGTTGGGTTGTGATGTTTGGCTTGCTAGCACACGAAGGTCGTTCTGACCAGCCCGTGAATGGTAACAGAAGTATAATCCCTTAGATCACAAATACATTATCGCGCCATGGGTGAGGCAAGACATGCCTTTGCGCGGCAGAGATGCGAAGTCTTGCGCCTGAATGTCCCGGCGATCACTAGGATGTTGGCGAGCTGATTGTATTTTCAATGGTGGAATGGGGGATTAGTGATTTCAGGTTTCGATTTCTGACCAAGCTCAGAAAGGCCTGTGCCGCTGGGGATAACGTGCGGCCGGACCGCCAGACCAATCCGATTTGCCGTAACAAGACCGGACTTTCCAGCGGTCGGAATATAAGCGGCGAACGTCCAAGAACCGGCAATGTAAGTGATGGCAGCGCCGTGATGCAAAGCCCCTGGGATACGAGCGCGCCTGCCGTTGCAAGATGTGCGACTTCAAACCGGGGACGAAATAGAAAATTGTTTTGCGCGCAGGCGGCATCAATGACGGCCCGGACACTTGTTTCACGCGACATCGCCACCATCGGCTGTGACAGAATTTCTTCCCATTTATAGGTGCGTTCTTCCTGCAAGAAGCTGTTTGGTGCGCCGACTGCGATAAACCTGTCACTTAACAGGCGCTGAAATGAAAGATTGTCGCTATTTTCAACCACATCTGCCGTAAAGCCGATATCGGCACGGCCCATTTCAACTTCGCGAAGCACGCCATCAGATAGCATGTCATTGAGTTGAAGGTCGACATCGGGATGGGTGTCCATGAATTCGGCAATCAGCGGCGGCAACAGCCCGGCAGTGACAGAAGGCAGACCCGCAATCGTCAGCTTGCCGCGTCTGGTGTTCAGATATGTGTCAAATTCTGCCAGTGCAGAATCAGTGGTGTTCAGGATGCGTTCGGCGAGTCTCAGGAACATTTTGCCCTGATCGGTCAGCGCAACATTACGTGTGTCACGATCAAACAGTCGCGCCCCGGTGCGTTCCTCAATGCGGCTGATCTGGCGGCTCAATGTTGATCCGGAAATACCAAGCCGTTGAGCCGCCTTACGAAAACTGCCGCTTTCTGCCAGAAGACAGAAGGCACGTACTTCATCGGTATCAAGATTGATGCGTTTCATGCATCAATTATCTCACTATTTGATCTTCCTGCAATAAAAAATCTGAACCACACTTTCCGTCCGCCGAGAATAATCAAAGCCCAAGACTTGCCGGCGGAACATCAAACATGCCTGATAAGGCATAGGGAGGAAATATTATGAAAATCACGAAACTCGCCTTGGCGGGCGTGCTCGCCTTTGGTCTGTCTGTGCCTGCATTCGCACAGGACAAATTGCTGATTGGTTCTACTTCGGCTTCTTCGTCGCACTATGGCTATTTCGTTTCTGTCGCCAAGCTGATCAATGATGCGAAAAATGATATCGAAGCATCGGTTGTGGAAACCGGTGCCACGATGGACAACCTGCGTCGTATCGAACGCAACCAGATTGACCTTGGTCTGGTAACCACCAACGTTGCCCAGCACGCCCATTCCGGGACCAAGGCCTTTGACGGCAAGGCAATGGAAAATCTGGGGCTTCTCTGGGTGTATACCGGCGCGCCGCAGAATGTGATTGTGCGCGAAGATGCGGGAATCAGTAGTCTTGCGGAACTGGCCGGACAGCGTTTCAATCCCGGCATCAAAGGGTCTGCAACCGAAAGCACAACAGAGGCTGTTTTCCAGACACTTGGCCTGTCATCTGATTATGTCCGTGGTTCGACCACCGATGTCGTCGACATGATCAAGGATAACCGTGTGACTGGATATGTAAAATCCGGTGCGGGGCTTAAACTTGATAGCTCGACCCTTGATATCGCGACTTTTACACCGATCAAGGTTCTGAGCCTTACCGATGCGCAGAAACAGACCCTTCTTGAGAAAATGCCGGATGTGTCAGTGGTAGATATTCCTGAAGGTGCCGCTGATGGCGTTCCGACCTATTCGACCTGGAGCTTTGGCGTCGGTGTTGGTGCTTCTGCCAATCTGTCCGAAGATGCGGCCTACAAGATTGTTGATGCCATCATGACCGACAAGGAAGTCCAGGGGGCCGCAATGGCGAGCGTCAAGGGCGTTAATCTGGCAGAGCTGACGCTGCAATATGCGACCATTCCCCTGCATCCGGGGGCCGCGAAATGGTTCCGTGAAAACGGGTATGAAATCCCGGCGAACCTCGATCCCGCAAAATAAAAACAAGCCTTGATACAAAGGGAAAACCGCCATGTCTGGACGTCTTCGGGACGGGTTTGCGTTGCTCGTCGGCATCTTCGTATTCTACACGGCCGCAACAGGTCCGTTTGAAAGTCTGATCCAAAGGGCGGTTTTTCTTGCGCTGGTTACCTGTCTTGGTCTGAGCCTTTTTCCGCTGGGGCAGGGCACGCCCTGGCGGAAGGCAGGCTTGGTTATAGATCTGGTTTTGGCTGCGGTAACAGTTACAGCCTGTTCCTATATTGTTGTGAACTACGACGAGATCATGACGACCCTGCCATGGGCGACCCGGCTTGATATGGTGTTGACACTTGGCCTTGTCGTCACGGTTCTTGAAGTAGGGCGTCGTGCCGTCGGCCTGATCTTCCCGGTACTGGTGATTGCCGGATTGATGTATGCGCTGCTTGGAAAATACATTCCCGGCAGCATGGGGCATCGTGGCTTTGACCTTGAATTTGTCACAGAAACCATTTTCCTTGGCGATCTGGGGATATGGGGGATGCTGACCGGAGTTGCGGCAACCGTGATTGCTGCCTTTGTCCTGTTCGGTGCCTTGCTGCTCCATACCGGCGGGGGCCAGAGCTTTATGGATCTGGCCATGCGGCTGGGCGGACGGCAAAGAGGTGGTGCAGCAAAAATCGCCATCATTTCCAGTGGCCTGTTTGGCATGATTTCCGGCTCGGCCGTTGCCAATGTTGCAACCACGGGAAATTTCACCATTCCGATGATGCGTCGTCTTGGCTATCCGGCGCCACTTGCCGCCGCCGTTGAAGCCGTGGCTTCAACCGGTGGGCAGATCGCCCCGCCGATCATGGGGGCAGCCGCCTTTGTCATGGCCGAGATCCTTGGCATTGCCTATGTCGATGTCATGGTGGCTGCGATTATTCCGGCTGTCCTGTTTTACCTTTCGGTTTTTGTGACGGTCCATATCGTTGCGACCCGCCGTAATCTTAGCCTCGTACCAGAAGATGAACTTCCGGCATGGTCGGAAATTCTCGCACTGCGCAAGGTCTTGCCGATTGTGGCTGCCCTAGGCTGTCTTGCCATTGGCATTTTTATGGGGCGGTCGGTTGCAACTTCGGCCTTTTACGGCATGGCCGGTCTGCTGGTTGCGTTCATTGCGACCTCTGTCGGGCGGCTTTCCATGCGCGAAATGTGTGTGCGTGTTCTCGACGGGGTCACCGATGCCGGCAAGGGGATGGTGATTATTGGTGTCCTGCTTGCCGGGGCGCAAATCCTTGTTTCCATGATCAATATGACCGGCATTGGTGTAACGCTCAGTTCGATGATTGTCGCGATTGCCGGTGACTCAACCGTTCTGGTGGCGGTGATCGTTGGTCTGGTGTGCCTGATCATGGGGATGGGTTTGCCGACCACAGCGGCCTATGTGCTGGTTGCGGCTGTTCTGGCCCCGGCAATGACGGCGGTCGGAATTGACCCGCTGACCGCGCATCTGTTTGTTTTCTACTTCGCGACGATTTCGGTGATCACGCCACCGGTATGTGTGGCGGTATTTGTCGGCGCAGGTATCGCGCAGACCAACTGGCTGCCAGCCGCATTTGAAGCCGTGCGTCTCGGGGCGCTGACCTATGTCGTGCCGTTCATGTTGCTGCTTTATCCAGGCATGATTGGTAGTGGCGGAACACTGGCCGTCATCAATGCGGTTCTGTCGGGGCTTGTTCTGGTCGTTGCCATACCGGCATTGCTGGGCGGTCAGCCGCTTTGGGGGCGCCTGTGGGTGGATCGGGGCTTGTTGCTGATTGTGATTGCCATTGCGCTGTGGCCTGCAATGCTGACCCCGTTGATTGCTGCCGGATTGCTTGGGGCGTGCCTGTTCTTCGGGCGGAGCGCCCGCCGCGCCATGCAGGAGGTCGGGCAATGAAAACCATCCGCATTGGGACTGGTGCCGGGTTTTCTGGCGACCGGGTGGAACCGGCGGTCGATCTGGCCCAACACGGCGATATTGATTATCTGGTTTTTGAATGTCTGGCTGAACGCACCATCGCCCTTGCCCAGCAGGCAAAGATGCGTGATCCGGATGCCGGGTTTGATCCGTTGCTTGAACGGCGTATGCGTGCCGTGCTTCCTGTGTGCCATGAAAAATCCATTCGGGTCATCTCCAATATGGGGGCAGCCAACCCGGTTGCCGCTGCCAGACATACAGTGGCGATTGCCCGTGAGCTTGGTTTGACCGGGTTAAGGGTGGCGGCGGTTCTGGGTGATGACGTGCTTGATATCCTGTCGCCTGACGAGTTCCACATTACCGAAACAGCCGTTACGTTACGTGATTTCAAAAAGCAGGTTGTATCGGCGAATGCCTATCTTGGTGCAGGCGGGATTGTTGATGCACTTGCGGTGGGGGCGGATGTGATCCTGACCGGCCGGGCTGCCGATCCGGCAATGTTCCTGGCACCACAAATCTTTGAATTTGACTGGAAAATGGATGACTGGACCCTGCTTGGCCGGGGGACGCTGGTTGGTCATCTTCTCGAATGTGGGGGGCAGATCACGGGTGGGTATTTTGCTGATCCCGGTCTTAAGGATGTCCCCGATCTTGCCCGTCTGGGCTTTCCAATTGCCGAAGTCAGTGCCGATGGAAACGCGGTGATTACCAAGCTTGAAGGTTCGGGCGGCTGTGTGACGGCCGCGACCTGCAAGGAACAACTGCTTTACGAAGTGCATGATCCGAAAAAATACATTCAGCCTGACGTGGTTGCCGATTTCTCGGGGGTGCGTATCGAAGAAATCGGGCCGGATCGGGTCGCCATATCCGGTGGTGATGGTTCGCCCAGAACAAGAAGCCTGAAAGTCTCGATCGGTTATATCGATTCCTGCATTGGCGAAGGTCAGATTTCATATGCAGGTCCGGGTGCTGTGGCACGCGGGCAGCTTGCACTCGATATCCTGGATCAACGCCTGGCTTTGGCCGGAATTGACTATGACGAAAAGCGGGGCGAACTGATCGGGGTTAATTCGATTGTGACGAATGCCGACATGGCAGGGGTACCGCCAAACGAGGTTCGCCTGCGCTTTGTTGTGCGGACAGATGACCTTGCGAGTGCAGCCCGTATCGGCGAGGAAGTCGAAAGCCTGTATCTGAATGGTCCCGCTGGTGGTGGGGGGGTTACCAAAACCGCACGCGAAATCGTCGCAATCGTGTCGGGGCTGCTGCCCGAACATCATGTGCAGACACGTTTCGAAATGATGGAGGCCTGATGATGTTGTTACGTGACATTGCGCATTCCCGAACTGGCGACAAAGGCAATATTTCCAACGTGTCCATTATCGCCTTCGACCCAAAGGACTGGGATGTTCTGGTCCGGCAGGTAACGGCAGAACGGGTGCGTGCCCATTTTGGTGCCATGATCACCGGCCCGGTTGAACGTTATGAACTGCCGCAGATATCGGCCCTCAATTTCGTCATGCATGATGCGCTGGCCGGTGGTGTTACCCGTTCGCTGGCCCTTGATCCGCACGGAAAGTGCCTGAGTTCGCTGATCTTGACACTCGATATCGATATGTCAGCGGCCTAGGGCAGGTGGTAGGAAAACCGGAAAGTTATCCCGTCACGCCGCCTTGAAAATGATCGGGGTGTCGCCTTCGTGCCACTGGTCATACTTGATCATGGCGCGCTCAAAGAAAGATGATTTCAGGAAGTCATTCAGCCAGCGTTGCAGATGGACAAACGGCATGGCGTCAAATGCTTCAAGGTCGGTATTGGCAAACTGGCGGATAAAGGGTGCAATGGCAAAATCAGCCAGTGCCGGGCGCGACCCGAACAGGTATTTGCCAACCGCCAAACGGCCATCAAGCCGGTTAAGGATCTTTTCCGCATCCCGGCGATGTTCGGCCGGATCAGCATCCTCGTAGCGGTTGAAATATTTATAGCGATCAAGATGATATTTGAACGGGCCGTCATTTTGCGAAATCAGGGCCAGCATATCATCAAGTGTGCCGCTTTCGGGACTAAGCCAGTCATGCGGGTCATTCTCGGCCAGTGCCCAGACCATGATTTCAAGGCTTTCATCAATCACCGTGCCATCGGGCAGGATCAGGACCGGAACGGTGGCCTTTGGCGATGCATCAATCATGCTTTGCGGTTTGTCGCGCAAGACAACTTCGCGCAGTTCCACATCAATATCGGCTGCCAGAAGCGCAATACGTGCGCGCATGGCATAGGGACAGCGACGGAAGCTGTATAAAATCGGGCGAGCGGACCCGTCTGTTACACTGTCAGCAGAAGATTTGATTTCGGTGGTTTGGTCATGATTGGGCATATATCCGGATTAAACGGTGCATGCGGCGAATGCAACTGCTTATGCGTGCAAAGTCGGGCAGATGAATATGATCTGGTGAAAATTGATCAAAACGGCGTTTTTTGATCAATTTTGGTCGTTGCGGGCTTGATTTTCAGGGGCAGTTTGTGAAAGGACAGTGCACCAGTTTTACGTCCGGGCCGAGGAAAGAGGGCAGACGCCAAAGCGTCGATGCGATATCCTGTGGTCTGACAGTTAAAAGCCGATTGGAAAGAACAAGGGGCAAGTCCTATGACACCGACCGAAATCGCGCGCGTTACCGATTATCTGCGCCGTACCTTTGACAATAACCAGATCGCGATTGATGCACCGAAGAAAAAAGGTCATCCGATCGAGATGCGCGTTGGTGACGAGTTCGTTGGCGTTCTGCATCGTGACGAGGATGAAGGCGAAGTCAGCTATTCGCTGAATATTGTCATCCTTGAAGAAGACCTGCCGCCGGCACCGTGATCGGCAAAGCCGTTCAGACATGAAAACGCCCCGCGCCAGTTTGGTCGGGGCGTTTTTTTATATCACGACAGCATCTGGCGGATTTCATCTGGGGTCGGGACCTTGCCTTCGACCAGAATGTCATCATCAATCATCAGGGCCGGGGTGCGCATGATCCCGGCATCAATGATCCGGTTCACGTCGGTGACTTTTTCGATCTCGTATTCAAGTTCAAGGGCCTGTGCAGCGGCTTCGGCATTTTTGGCCAAGGCCTGACATTTTGCGCATCCGCTGCCGTAAATACTGATTTTCATCCGAGCACTCCTGTTGAGCGAGACTATTGGAAATTGCCATAAATAAAGCCTGAAACGGTGGCCATGACGACGACAAGCGCGCAGTAAACCAGTGTCTTCTGCGTGCCGATTACGGTTCTGATCACCAGCATATTGGGCAGGGACAGGGCAGGCCCCGCCAGCAAAAGCGCCAATGCCGGGCCTTTGCCCATGCCAGCCCCCATCAGGGCCTCGACAATCGGAACTTCCGTCAGGGTCGAGAAATACATGAAGGCCCCCAGAACCGATGCAAGTGCGGTCGAGGTCAGGGAATTATCCCCCACGGCGGCCTGCACCCATTGTTCGGGGACAAGTCCTTCGTGGCCCGGTCGGCCAAGCAGCAATCCTGCGATAAAGACACCGATCACCAGAAGCGGCAAAATCTGTTTGGTGAAATCCCAGCTTTGCGTCACCCATTCACGATCCTGATCACGCGAAAGCGCCACCATCATCAGGCCGATAATGCCGACGCCAAAGGTCAGTTGCGGATAGTGCGGAAACAAAAGCGCAATCGCGACAAGAAGGGCTGCAAGGACAAGAACCTGTTTGGGCGGCCAGTTCCATTGCCAGATCAAAAGCCCGGCAAAACCGGCCGCAAGCAAGGCCGTGATGACCCATTTAACCTGATAGATCGCCATCCAGCCCGGACTGTCAGGAACCGACGCCCAGTTGGCAAACACCAGAATACCTATCATCAGGCCGAAAAACGCGATGGTGATCGAAAGCGGCTTGCCCTCGTCATCTGCGCCAAAACCGCGTCTGGATTTCAGGGCGCGTTCGCCTTCCTCGCGGCGATAGATCAGGTGCATGATCAGGCCAATGACAATCGCAAAGGCGATGGCACCAATCCCGCGTGCAATGCCGATTTCTGCCCCCAGAACCTTGGATGTCACGACGATTGCAATCACATTGATCGCCGGACCGGAATATAAAAACGCGATGGCCGGGCCAAGTCCGGCACCACGTTTGTAAATCCCCCCGAAAAGCGGCAGGACCGTACAGGAACAAACCGCAAGCAGCGTTCCCGAAACGGACGCAACGCCAAGCGCGACCGGGCGTGATGCATCCGGCCCGAGATAGCGCATCACCGATCCCTGACTGATATAGATTGCCATGGCACCGGCAATGACAAAGGCCGGAAGCAGGCATAAAATGACATGCTCGCGTGCGTACCAGTTGGTCAGATAGACGGCCTCAAGCACGGCATTGTCAAACCGTCCTGTTCCTGCCGGAATGAAATAAATTGCCAGAAAGCCCAGTGCGATGACGGCAAACAGGCGGCCTTCACGGGGATTCTCGCGATAAAGCGTCATCAGGGTATTGAGCATTCACGGGCTCCCATTGGCGCCGTTCGGGCAGGTTGATCAATATCTGTTTTAAAATCTATCAAATGTCGGGGCATAAAACCTTGAGCTATCGCAACCTGTGATCACCGGACGGTTTTTAGATGTGCCAATAAAAAACGCCCCGAACCAATGCGGATCGGGGCGTTTTACGATTGATATCCAGGGTGTGTGATCGGGGGTTAAGCCGCGTTGCTGGCGTCTTCGGATTTGATGACCTTGTGGGTATCTTCATTCATGCCAAGCTTCCAATAGCTTGAAATATAAAGATCATCCTTGCCAAGTCCGCGTTCCTCGCGGAAATAGCGCCGCAATTCCTTCATCGCACTGAACTCGCACGCGGCCCAGACGGATGCCCGGCCTTCAAGCCAGCCAATCTTGCGTACCACATCAACAAGGGCGGTGGTGTTTTCACCCGGACGCGGATTGATCACCCATTCAATCGTCATATTGGCGGGCTTTCGGATCGACTGAATATCGGCCTCGGACCGGACCTCGATCACGGCATAGCCGCGTGCATCTGCATGCAGGGTTTCAAGATTGACCGAAACAGCGGGCAGGGCCGTCATATCGCCAACAATCAGGAACCAGTCAGCGGTCGGATCAACCAGCTTTTTCGGGCCGGGGCCACCGATTGTAATCACATCACCGGGCTTGCAATTAACCGCCCAGTTCGATGCCGGGCCGCCATGATCATGGTCGTCATCGGCATCGCCATGCATGACGAAATCAAGATCAATCTCGCGGCCCTGATCGGTCATGCGGTCGTGACGCACCGTATAGGTCCGGCGCAACACACGGTCCTTGTCATCGCCATCAATCGGGAAGATCAGTTTGACATAGGCACTTTCCTGATCCTCGGGAAAGCCTGCCATGCCCTCACCGCCAAGGGTGACGCGCAGCATATTGGGGGTGACTTGCGTTTTTGCGACCACGACAAGATCGCGCGGGGCAGGTCTGTTCATTGAAGTCTCCTAGGAACCACAGGGGTCGAGGTTATCAGCCATCAGGTTGGCGATTTCGACAAAATCCCTGATTTGTTGGGGCGTAAGGCCGCGTGTCATGCGGGATCTGACATCTTGCTCGACCGCACGGAAGGCTTCCATGCGGGTCTCGCCTGCGGTCGTCAAATGCAGCGTCTGACTGCGTCGATCAATGGGGTGCGGGCGGCGTTCAATCAGCCCGTCATTTACAAGTTCCTGCAAAAGCCGTGTGATGCGGCCTTTGTCCTGACCTGATTTTTCGGCCATCTGCTGGGCGGTGATGCCCGGGATGCGAACGATCCATTTCATTACGCGCTTGTGCGAAATCGGCATCGGCATATCGGCATCAACCATCGCATTCATCAGACTGCGTTTATAGGCATGGACAAGCCGATGCAGGGTTTCACCCGGGACGTGTGCCTGATCCTGTTCGATCATGATCTCTCTCGCTTTCTTGTATTCACAGGCCCGCCGGGCTTGTGATCCTGCCGGTGCGAAGGGCATGGCGACGACCTTCGCAAATAAGGGCCGATGTCAGGGCGGCACCACTTGCCACCATCATGATGGTATCAAAGTCAAACGAAGCACCCGTGCCGATCAGGATCGCGGCAAGGGCCGCACCGACCGACTGCCCGGTCAGACGTGCGGTTGACAGCATCCCGCTGGCTCCGCCTGCGCGTTCGCGCGGCGCACTGGTCAGCATCAGGCGGTTATTGGGGGCCTGAAACAGTCCGAACCCGATCCCGCAGATCGCAAGAGCGGCAATAATCCCGCCATAGCTTCCACCTGCCGGAACAAAGGTGACGGCAGAAAGCCCGACGGCAAAGACCATCATGCCAAGCCCGGTCAGACGGATCGGCGAATATTTATCGGCCAAGCGTCCGGCAACGGGGGCGGCAACTGCGGTGGCAAGCGGCCAGGGCGTCATCAAAAGTCCGGTCATGGTCGGGCTATAACCCAGCACGTCATGGAAATAGAAAGGCAGGGTGACAAACGCAATCATCTGGGCACAAAAGCCAAAGATCGATGACCCGATGGAACAGGCAAAAATCGGCAGCTTCAAAAGATCAAGCGGCAACATCGGCCGATCCTTGGACAACTGGCGACGCACCAGAAACGCACCGGCAATGATCGCAATGGCAAATTGCGCAGTAATCAAAGCCGGGCTGCTTTCCGTGCCGACATTACCAAGGGCCGAAATCAATCCGCCAAAGGTCAGCACATTCAAAAACGCACTGATGAAATCAAACCGGGTGCGGCTTGGCGGGTTAAAGGGCAGGGTGAAATAGCCGACTATGATCGCCAGAACCGAAATCGGCACATTGATCAAAAACAGCCAGTGCCAGCTTGCGACCGCCAGAATGGCCGAGGCAATGGTCGGGCCACCCGCCGCCGACACCGAAACCGTCATGGCGATCCAGCCAATCGCACGGCCAAGCTTGGCCTGCGGGAAGATATGGCGCATGACCGCACCATTGATGCTCATCAGTGCGGCGGCACCAAGGCCCTGCAACACGCGGGCTGCGGTCAGAATTTCGATATTCGGGGCCATGGCGCACAGGAATGATGCGATCCCGAAGATCGCAATGCCGCTCAGATATACCTTGCGAAACCCGATGGCCTCGCCAAGGGCGGCAAGCGGTAACAGGGCGACGACGATGGCCAGCTGATAGGCGGTGACGACCCAGATGGCGTGGGCTGGCGAAACGCCCTGATCCTGTGCAATGATCGGAAGGGCAACATTCATGATCGTGCCATCCAGCACAGCCATCATGATGGTCAGCAACACCGCAATGGCGGCAAATCCGGCCCGCGGGCTTGGCAATCCGTCCGGGTAAATGGTGGTCGAAATCTTCATGGGGCGATTTCACTTTCAGACTAACAATGGCGCAAAGCGGCACATTCCAGCGGACGGCAAAGCATTGCGCAATTCGGTGACGAGCGAGGGGTACGGGGCGGATACAGAAGCCGGGGAATGGGGGCGAAAGGCTTCTGCATCCGCAACCTTAATTGGTTGACTATATCAACTATATGAAAATGGTTGATTGTGTCAACTATATTTTCAAGCCTGCTCTTGCGGGTAGTATCAAGCTGCGCTTTCGGGGCGTAACATCAAGGAAAGGAACAGGGAGGACAGAATATGAAAACCGCAATGATGCTTGCCATCACAGCACTGATTGCGCTCGGTGCACAACCCGCACCAGTACAAGCCGGGTCAGAAACGGCAATCGTCGATCAACAGATCGAACATGGCGGCGGCTGCCGCAAAAGCTCACCACCCGGTCAGTGCTGTCATATGGATCGCAAAGCTGGGACGGTGCATTGTCATTAGGAATAGGTACTCTCCTAAACTTCAACTGCATGATGGAGGTCGCTTTGGACGATAAGGAACTTCGCCATGATCGAAAATATGTGTGGTACGGAGCGTTTGGGTTTGCTGGCGCAGAAGATGACTTGCCGTTTTCAGGGCTGGTGAGTTACTCCCCAGCCGAAGGTATTCACGTCAAAATATTGACTGAAGATACAAGCCTGCTGGACGAGGGCGGGACATTAGTTAGAGGGAAGATGCATGCTCTGGTGAGTGATGAGCATGGGTTTCGGCACCTAACTTTGCTGAATGTTTTTCTTGGGTCATCTAGGACGAATTTTCGAGCTACTGAGGTTGAAGGTACAGCTGAGCTATTGCTTGATACCTGGATTTATAAATCTACTTCCGTCCGCAAGATACAAGCTGAGTATTGTAGGGCCTTTGAAGATTTCATGTTTTGGCGCTCATCACGGGATAGTTGTATTTTGGCTTTTTCCGGAAGAGAAGGTTTCTCAACTCAGAACGGGTGGAGGGTGTCCTTTTCTGACAATTCGATAGCAACTGTAGTTAGCAAGGCAAATGATCTAGGCACTGTATTCTGGACGCGAACGCCGGAAGCTTTAACTGAGCTAAAAAAAGCTACTGTTAAAGTTTTTGAGGAATACTCCGGTCAAATTCTTCGGCGCAAGAATCTGCGATTTTACATTTCTTTCGAACATGACGATAAGAGCTTTGCAAAATATTTGTCAAAACTGGGGCAGTGGGAGAGCTTTGTTGGTTTCTTGATCGATGACATTTTGAACCCTCAATCAATTTATATTCTGGTTGAAGATGAGAAAAACTTCGGAGAACGTTCGCAAAAAAAAGCAAATGTTATTCTGGGTTATCGAAAAAATGAGAAGCGAAAGAGAGTAGAACCATATCATCATCATCGATTGCCAATAAATTTCACTGTTTTCGATGAGGGAGAAAAAGACGGTCTGTTGGAGTTGTATAAAGCTTTTGAAAGGTGGATTAGTATCTGCGAGCTCTCAGACTGGAAGCCAATTTACCGATCCGTAAAGCGTTCGTTCCAATTTGCAGAGTATTTTGGAGACACTCCACAGTTCGCCTCTAATTTCTCAGATATTAGTGCCTTCTTGAGCTTGACCGACGGAAGTGGCAAAGGACTTCCAGAGGAAATGATCGCAAAGTATGCTCCAGAGGATTGGAAGAAATCAGTTCGCAAGTTATTTCCGTACGCCAAAAACGACAAAGATATAGATAAATTTCTGGGCGAAGAGCTGAAGTCAATTCGTAACTCGATCGAGCACCCTGCGGACGATGAAAGAAGAGGTCGATCATTTCACAGAGCATTAAGAGATGATGAGTTTAAACTTCATCTTCTCAACGCGTACGTAACCGGACTTTTGATGTATGGTGTCCTTTCTTATCTGGGAATTGATAGCGACATAGCGAAAAAGAAATTCGTCAACAATTTCATTGAAGCTCATGGTGATTTTAGGCCGATAGAATTTGACGAATAATCAGTAGCGTCAACAAAGACACCCACTCAACAAGTACCCACCTGTAGGCGCCTCCCAATCGACCATTTCGCCGAGGCAATAGGTGCCCGGGCGTTTGATGAGTTGGAAATGCTCGTCTAGCTCTTCCCATGCTACGCCGCCTGCGGTGCTGATGGCCTCGTCGATTGGGCGGGGCTTTTTGATTTTGAGGGTGAGGTTTTTGATCGCAGTTGCCAGTTTGGTCGGATCGTTCTGGATGTCGCGCGGGGTGACTTCGAAAATCAGTGCGGTTTTGGTGGCATCAAGGCCAAGTGTCTTGCGCAGGTGATTGCCCAGCGAGTTCTTGCCGCGTGGTTTGGCAAGGCGGTTTGTGACGTCATCAAGCGTGCGGTCGGGGCAGAGGTCGAGCGTCAGGGTTCCGACCCCGGTTTCAAGCCATTGATCGCGGAGTGTTGCCGAGATCGCGTAAACCCCACTGCCTTCGATCCCGGTTTTGGAAATCACGAACTCGCCACGCACGGTCTGGTCGCCACAGGTCAGGGTGACGGCCTTGACCGGTGATCCCGCGCATTTGTCGATCAGATGACCCGTCCAGTCGATGTCAAAGCCGCAATTGGCCGGTTTGAACGGATTGCATTTGATACCCGCCCTGGTCAGGATTTCCATCCATTTGCCGTCCGAACCCAATCGTTTCCAGCTTCCGCCGCCAAGGGCAAGGATGGTGATATCGGCCTGTGCCGTCACGTCGCCATCAGTTGTTTTGAAAACCGCCTGACCGGCATCGTTCCAGCCGGTCCAGTAATGGCGGTAATGGATCACGCAGCCAAGACCATCAAGGCGTCGCAACCAGGCACGCAAAAGCGGGCTTGCCTTCATCACGGTCGGAAATACCCGGCCCGATGACCCGACAAAGGTTTCAACGCCAAGCCCCGCACACCATTGCCGGATTTGATCGGGACCGAATTTGCGCAGATGCGGTTCAAGACGGGCCTGCGAGGTGCCATAGCGGGTCAGGAAAGTTTCCAGATCCTCGCCATGGGTGATGTTAAGCCCCGATTTCCCCGCCATCAGGAATTTGCGCCCGGCACTAGGCATGCCTTCATAGATCGTCACGCCGTAGCCATCACCCGCCAGCCGTTCGGCCGCCATCAGGCCAGCCGGACCCGCGCCAATCACCATGGCGGTTTTGCCATTGGGGGCCGGTCTTGCGGAGGGCGTGGAAGATGCGGACATGATCTGCCTTGTGATGTGGTGAGGGTTGGTCTGGCAGTTGTAGTGGCTTTGGCGCGGATTGGCAATTTCGGGCTGATCATCGGGCGGGTGCCGGTGGCGCGAGACCCCCGCCTTTGCGGGGGTGACGAAGGGGGCGGAAGTGATGAAGGGGATTTGGAATAATGAAGATGTGCAGTAGTGACAAAGAGGCGCGGGGTAATGGCGAGAGGCATAACCCAACCCGTCGTGCCCGCATAGGCGGGCACCCATAGGGGCGGACGCAATGCGGGACGATGCGCGGTAATTGGCACTTTACCAGCATTCTCAACCATATATGGAATGTGGTGCCGGGGATTTGCCGCGTGATTTAGTTTATTGTGAAATATCATTTCACGAACGGGTTGATATGGGGTGAATTCAACCCTTTTTGTCACTGTTTGCGCCAAACATTGGCAATTTATCGGTAATTCGGCTAACAAAAAATCAGAAGAGGCAAACAAACCAAAAGACGACCAACAGGAGGAAACATGCGTTCTTACGATCTGGTGAAGGGGATCGGTATGATCACCCGTCGTTCCATGCTGGCAACCGCCCTTGGCGCGATTGCATTTGGCGCGGTGTCATTCGGACAGGGGGCCGCACAGGCCGCTGAAAAAATCAACATCGCTGCCCTGACTTTCGTTTCAAGCTCGCCGCTGTTTATTGCCAAGGAAAAGGGCTATTTCGCGGACGAAGGTCTTGATGCAGAAATTACGTTCTTCCGCGCGGCCCAGCCGGTTGCGGTGGCGATTGCTTCGGGGGATGCGGATTTTGGTGTGACGGCCTTCACCGGCGGGTTCTTTAACCTTGCGGGCAAGGGTGCGCTTAAGGTTATCGGCGCACAGCTTCATGAAGATCCGGGCTATGACGGTTCGGCCATTCTGGCCTCGAACGCCGCATATGAAGCGGGGCTGACCTCGGTCGACAAGCTTGGCGGGCACAGCTTTGCCCTGTCGCAGGTGGGATCATCCTTCCATTACATGATCGGCAATGTGGCGGAAAAGGCCGGTGTCGACATCGAAAGCATGGAGCTTAAGCCGCTTCAGTCCGTACCGAACATGATCGGCGCGCTTAAAAGCGGTCAGGTCGACAGCATGATCATCGTCCCGCACATCGCCAAGCCGCTGGCCAATGCCGGTGCTGCGCATATCATCGGCTGGGTAAAGGATTACGTTCCCTATCAGGTAGGTGGTCTTTTCACGTCGTCGAAAAACGTTGAAGAACGTCGTGACGTGGTCGAGAAATTCGTGCGCGCCTATCAGAAAGGTGTGGCCGATTACCGTGCGGGCCTTTTGGCGACTGATGCGGATGGCAAGCTGATTGAAAGCGATACAACCAACGAAATCCTCGAGATCGTGCACAAATATGTCTATGCCGAAGACTCGGCAGAGAAGGCCTATCCGAAAATCCGTAATGGCGCGATGTTCATTACCGAGGAAGGCAAACTCAATGTCGAGGACGTCAAGGCACAGGTCAAATGGTATCAGGATCGCGGCTTTGTGTCGGATGCTGCCAATCCCGATACCTTCATCGATACCAGCTTCATTGCCCCGCTTGGCCAGTAAGCTGATGTGATTTCAAACCGGGCCGAAACAGATGCGTTCGGCCCGGTTATCTTTTGGAAAAGCTGTTTTCCGAAATTGCCACCATCCCTGTTTCATTACCCAAAGAGTTGGCCATGCGGCTTACCATCAAAAATGTCAGCCATCGTTACGATCAGGTCGAAGCATTGCGCGACATCAACCTTGCGATTGAACCGGGCGAGGTCGTTGCCCTGATCGGACCTTCGGGCTGTGGCAAATCAACGCTTTTATCGATCATTGGCGGGATGCTTGCGCCCAGTTCCGGCGACGTCCTGATTGATGATCAGGCCAAACCCGAAGGGTGTCTTAACCCGCTGACCTATGTCTTTCAGGATTTTGCATTGCTGCCCTGGCGAACGGTCGCAGGCAATATCAGCCTTGTGCTTGAAGACCATCCGCTGTCCAAATCCGAACGCGATGCACGGATCGAGGAGGTTCTGGCGCAAACCAATTTGTCTGATTTCAGGGATGCCTATCCAAAGCAGCTTTCAGGCGGCATGAAACAGCGTGTCGGCATTGCGCGCGCCCTTGCGGTGCGTCCGGCGGTGTTGCTGATGGACGAACCCCTTTCGGCCCTTGATGCCCAGACCCGTATTTTGTTGCTTGATGAATTTTCCGATCTGTTTGCACGCACCGGCATGACGGCGGTTTATGTCACCCATAACCTGAACGAGGCGGTGCGTCTGGCCCATCGGGTGGTGGCCTTGCGTCGTCGTCCGGGCACGATCAAGGAAATCCATAGCATCGATATTCCGATCCAGGATCGCCGCGAAGGCATGCCCGAACTGGTTTCCCATGAACAGGCCCTTTGGAACCTGATCCGCGACGAAGCGATTGCGGCGGACAAGGAGCTTGAAAATGTCGCGTGATATCGAAATGCAAACCGCTGAAAATACCGACAACAAGGTCCGTTTCCGTGCCACGGGCTTTAACCCCAAGGCCAACCCGGTTGCCGCATGGGCAAGCTTTTTTGTGGTGATTGCCCTTTGGCAGTTGGGATCAAGCACCGGATTTATCTCCGAACTTGCAATGCCAAGCCCGGTGGCGGTGGCCCAGGCGCTTTGGCAACTGATTGTTTCAGGTGATTTGTGGCGTCATTTGGCGGCGTCGTTGCAGCGCCTTGTTGGCGGCTGGATCATGGGGACCGTGGCGGGTTTGATCGTCGGATTTATGGTTGGCATGTTTACATGGGCACGCTCGCCCGGTGTGGCACTTGTCTCGGCCCTGTTTCCGATCCCGAAAATCGCGCTTTTGCCGCTGTTTATCATCTGGTTTGGCATTGGCGAGCCGTCCAAATTCGCCACCATTGCCTTTGGTGTGTTTTTCCCGACCGTGATCAATACATTTGGCGGGGTTGATAACGTTCAACGTAATCTTATCCGCATGGGGCAAAGCTTTGACATGCCGATGTGGTCGGTGATCCGCAAGATCATCCTGCCCGGTGCATTGCCGACCATCCTGTCGGGCTTTCGCATTTCATCCTCGATCGCGATTATCCTTCTGATCGCAGCCGAGATGATTGGCGCGCAATACGGGATCGGGGCGCTGGTTCTTTCAGCCGGGCAACTTTACCAGACCGATCAGCTGATTGCCGGTGTATTGGTGCTTTCTGTTCTTGGATTGTGCGTATCGTGGTTGCTTGGCCGACTGGATCGCTGGTTACTGGCATGGCGATAGGGGAGTTGAAAATGACGGGAAGCTGGGAAGTCCCCACCAGGGATGAATTTCCACGCATCGTTGAGATGATGGAAGACGAAGCCTTCTATGATCAAATCGCGCGCGTCCCGGATGCGGATTTGAAAGCCGCATTAAACGGATCAAAGGAGGCCGCCCTTTGGGTTTATCGGGTCGACGGGCGGGCTGTGGCCTATGCCTATTTGTTGGACCTGGCGACAGCATTGCCGAAACTCGACGAGTTTGGGGTGTTTGAACGCGGGCGCGGCTTTGGCAAGGCAGCGCTTGCCGCACTTGCAGAAAAATGTGCGCAAACGCCAAGCTATGAGAAGCTTTGGCTAAATGTCGTGGATGGCAATGAAACGGCAATGGGGCTTTATCGCAGCCTTGGTTTTGGCGAGGAACTGTTTATCGCCAAGGGCTGGAAAACCCGATCTGGAAAGGTGGTTGATCAGGTCCGTATGTGGCTGACGCTTGATCGCTTGCGCGGGCAATCAGCATAAGGTTCGTCTATCGGTGATCTGATCGGAATTGGGCGGGCGGAATGCCCGCCTTTTTTGCAAAAAAACGCGAAAAATACCCTGCATCGCGAAAGCCAAGTTCATCGGCGATCTGTTGAACGGCGATGTCGGTATAGATCAGGGTGCGTTTGGCCTCCAGCATCAGGCGGTTTTGCAGAACCTCGCTTGCGGTCATGCCGTAGATATCCTTGGCGATCCGGTTCAGCTGGGTGGTGGTGATACCGATCTCGCGGGCATAGAATTCAAGCGATTTGTGATGCTTGTAAAACCGTTCGACCAGCATCTGGAATTTGCGGAATTTGGCGGTTTTCTGTTCCTGCCGGGACAGATGGGCGGGGTCGCCTTGCGGGGCAGAGCGCCCGACGTCAAGCAACAGCAATCCAAGAAGATGACGAAGCGCAAAAAGCCGCCCGGTATTGTGGCTGTAATATTCCCGCACCAGCTGGGATATCAGGAAATCCACCGGTCCCGATGGCCGGGGCTGATCGGGGGACAAATTGCTGTCCACACAGATCGTCTGATCAAGCCGGGCAAGCAGTTTCGGGGCCGGGGCCAGAATTTCCTGAAGATGATGATCGGTCAGTGAAATCACCCAGCCATCAATATCATCGCTGAACTTAAAGCCATGCACCGTGCCAGGTGGAACCGTGATCAGCTGACCGGCCTGCATTGTCAGGTTCTGGTCGTCAAAGCTGATTTTTGCCGTGCCGTTGGTGATGTAAAGCAACTGGAAAAGGTTGGTATGGCGGTGCGGTTTGATATGAAGATCATGCAGGCGGGATCGTTCGGGGATGCTTTCAAGATGAAAGAATTCCGGTTCGGTGATCGGTTGCTGTTCGCTGACTTCCGGCCCATCAGGCCCGTCGGACAGATCCCGGTCAAACCCGTCCAGTTCCGTTTGCGGACGGTTGGCATCGCGTTCGCCATACAGTTTGTAAATCGGAATGCTGTTGCGCATGGGGTTCCTGAAGCAGCTCAATCGGAATGTCCTGAAGTCTAGCCGGTTTTATGCGCGATCAAAAGCAGGCAAAAGAAAAGCCCGCCACAGTTCAATGGCGGGCTTTGATGATCTGTTATCCGGTGTTTAACCGCCAAGTATCGACGGTACAAACAGTGTCAGGATCGGCACAAAGATCAGAAGCAGAATACGAATGATCTCGGCACCAAAGAACGGCATCACACCGCGGAAGGTCTGGCTCATCGGGACACCCTTGGCGAGTGCATTGATGATGAACACGTTCAGTCCGACCGGCGGGGTTATCAGCCCCAGCTCCACGACAATCAGTGCGAGAATACCGAACCAGATTTTAAGGTCCTCGGTCCCCATGCCATAGGCTGCGGTAGCTGCGGTTGCCCAGTCGCCACCATTGATATCAACAAGGGCAGGCCAGAAGAACGGGATCACAACCACGATCATGGAAAGACTTTCCATGAAGCAGCCCAGCAGAATCAGCGCCATCAGCATCAGAACCATGATCAGCCATGGATCAAGGCCACTGGTCGCAGCAGCTTCTGCCATATAGGCCGGAAGGTTTGCACGGCTGAAAAAGCCCTTGAGGACTTCTGCACCCAGCAGGATGAAGAAGATCATCGAAGACGTAATCGCCGTATCCTTAAGCGACTGGCGCAGACCGGCCCATGACAGACCGCCTCTGCCGCGAAACCGCATATAGGCACCGTATACCAGGATCGCGAACACACCCACACCGGCCGCCGGGGTCGGGGTGAACAGGCCAGCCCCAAGGCCCAGAATGATTGATCCGAAAATCACCATGACCGGGATCAGACGCAGAAGGGCTTCCTTGCGTTCTGCGGCGGGCATCGGTTCGGGTTTCGGGGCCAGTGACGGATTGATGCGCACCTGAATGGCAATAACAGCCATAAAGAATACAACGGCAATCAGACCCGGAATGATCGCAGCCTGGAACATCTGAATGATCGATGCTTCCACCGTGACGGCGTAAATCACAAGTGCGACCGATGGCGGGATCAGAATGCCAAGCGTACCGCCTGCGGCCAGTGTGCCAGTTGCCAGACGCGGCGAATATTTCAACCGGTCCAGTTCAGGCAGAGCAACCTTGCCCATGGTCGAAGCTGTTGCCAGCGACGATCCGCAGACCGCACCAAAACCGGCACAGGCACCGATTGCGGCCATGGCAACACCACCCCGGAAACGACCGAGAATGGCGTTCACACCCTGGAACAGATCGCGTGACAGGTTGGCCTGACTTGCCAGATACCCCATCAGGACGAACAGCGGTACCACAGACAGTTCATAGTTCGACACAATCCCGTAGAGCAGGGATTTGAACTGCTGCAGGTAGGGATCAAACCGCAGGAACGGGAAAAACAGGCTCAGCACATAGTTGCCGCCGATACCAACACCAACCATGGCGAGGCCGACCGGAACACGCAAAGCCAGAACGAAAAAGAGAACAGCAAGGCCACCAAGGCCAATCAATTCGCGCTCAGACATCGGCCTCTCTTTCGAAAATCTGACTTCCGGCAATCGCGGCCCACAGGAACATCGAGATGATGCCTGGCACATAGAACGGCCAGATCGGCCAGCCCAGAATTGCGGAAAGGGTGTTGTCGCCACGAACCTCGATCAGGCCATTGACCATCATATAGCCAAGGAACAGCGCCAAGCCGGTCATGAGGATGCCCGAAAGCACGCTAACTGCGCGGGCAAACCAGTCCGGGAACATTTTGATGAACACGTCGACGGCAACGTGACCGTGATGTGCCTGGCAGTAGGGGAAGAACATCAGGGCAGCCGAGCTGACAATCATGCTGACGAAATCTTCATAGCCGATAATGGCGGGGAAGTTTGCGTCAAACAGCCGGGCGATCTTGTCCAGACCAAAGGCGGTAACGTTGACAATCGTTACAACGGCAATCAGCAGGGCAAGCAGGCCACCGGCAACGGCAAACCATGATGCAGCCTTGTAGAGCACGTTTTTCATATGTCTAACTTTTAGCGGGAAAAAGAGGGTCACGCGTCAATATGATACGTGACCCCACAAGATTTTCCAGTAACTTGGAGAAGTTACTTGGTATGGGTCAGAACAGCTGCTTTGGCGTCTTCGACGAGTTTTGCGCCATCAATGCCGTTGGACTTGGATTCTTCGATCCAGCGATCAACAACAGATGCAGCCGCATCATCGAAGGTTGCTTTCTCGGCAGCGGTCAGCTGAACAACCTGGCCTTTGCCCTCGTTGATCATCTTCTTGCCGACTTCCTCAACATTGTTGAAGACATCGCCAATCTCGGCTGCAAAATCACGGCCAGAGTTACGGTCGATGATTTCCTTGAGATCGTCCGGAAGGCTTTCGTAACGATCCTTGTTCATAGCAAACAGGAAGGTCGAGGTGCCGAAGCGCGAATTTGCGCCTTCGCCTTCAACAGAGAAGGAAATCAGTTCAGCCAGTTTCAGCGGCGGCACAACTTCGAACGGAACCAGACCACCGTCAACAACGCCAAGCGACAATGCCTGCGGCAGGGCCGGGACCGGCATGCCGACCGGCTCTGCGCCCCAGGATTCAATTACCCAGGAACCGGTGCGGGTCGGAGTACGCAGTTTCAGACCTTTGACATCGTCAACGGTGCGGACTTCTTTTTCCGTCAGGTGGATAGCCTGACCAGCATGGACGTGAACGGCCAGCGGGTGGATATCTTTAAGGTCTTCGGCAAATTGGTCCTTCAGGTCCCACATCGCAAGGTTGGTTGCGCGTGCGTCACCAAGGTGAACACCCGGAAGTTCAAAAACTTCGATGCGCGGGAAAACGCCCGGGGTATAACCTGGAAGCGTCCAGACGATGTCAGCAACGCCGTCACGGACCTGGCGATACAGTTCCGGCGGGTTGCCGCCAAGCGACATGGACGGGAAGATTTCAAACTTGATACGGCCGTTTGACTCTTCTTCGATTTTCTTTGCCCAGGGTTCGATCATCTTCGACTGAGCCGGTGCTTTCGGACCCAGGAAATGGTGAACGGTCAGGGTGACTTCCTGCGCGTGAGCGCCGAACGACACCATGGTCGCAACAGCTGCACCCGCCAGCAATTTGGTGATGTGTTTCATTCTTCCTCCTTTGAACGTCTTGTCGTGGTAATGATACCGACAAGCGTCTCAGCCACGATGCGCATCTAGCGTGCGAAGTTTTCCAAGAAACTTAATTATTGTTTTTATTGTTATTTTTTGAGGATGGCCTGCGTTTGACGCATTCCTGCCATACCGGATTGGAACCAATCTAATAGGCAGCAGCTGGTTATGTATAATGATATGTCCGCAAATTTACATAACCAAACGATTATGTTTCAGAGCTCGAATGGGTTGTGTGATGTTGTGTCGCTTCTTCGCGGACAGCGTTGATCAGCATCTCGACCGGCGGCGAAATCGGCGAGTCAATCCGGGTCGTCAGTCCGACCGGCCCGAAGGTGTCACTTGTATCAATCGGTAATTCAACAAGGTGGCCCTCGGCGATGTCTGATGCAACGGCCCCGTTTGAAATGATCCAGATGGCATCGGTTTCACGCGTGAAGGCGCGCCCGAACGAAGTTGAAACTGTTTCAATCCGGTCGGGAAGGGCACCAATCCCGTGTGCAATCAGCATCTTGTCAACGGTCGGGTGAATGATCGCCTGTTTTGGCGGTACCAGAACCGTAAATTCGCGGATGCGTGTGATGTCGGGATTTTCATCGGTTAGCAGCGGGTGGCCGGGTCGCGCCACCAGCGAAATATGTTCCGAATATAAATGTATGAATGAAAGACCCGACATTTGATCGGGTTCGGCCAGACGTCCGACCACAAGGTCAAGCTCTCCAACACGCAACTGCCCCATCAGCATCATGTTCGGACCGGTAACCACCTTGACCGTGGTGTCGGGGCTCAGTGACTTGAACCGTCGGATGGCATTGGGCATAACGCTTGCTGCAACTGTTGGCAGGACACCAAGGTTGATTGAAAGTCCGCCTTGCATGCGGACCTGGCTGATACTGTCGACACCCTGACGAAGGGCGGTGACACTGGCCCCGGCATAGCGCAGGAACACCTTGCCAAAATCGGTCAGGGTTACGCCGCGCTTTGAGCGGTCAAACAAACGGGCATCAAGATGTTCCTCGAGCTCGCGGATGGTCTTGGAAACAGCAGGCTGGGTAATGGCCAGCGTATCGGCAGCCTTGACGACGCTTCGCTGACGGGCCACTTCGAGAAAACAGGTCAAATGTCTGAATTTGATGCGTTGGTCGAGCATATGTGCCTACGTCACGTCATTGTAGAATAATGTTATCCGATGCCTATGCATAATTATATAGTTATGCAAAATACGCAATTCCTCATTTTACATAACCAAATCCGTCTGCGAAATTGTGCGCAAATAAGCAGGGTGGAAATGACATGAGTCTTCAAGTTGCCCCGATCAACGGGACACATATCCATTACAGTCAGTCAGGGCCGAAAAACGCACCTGTACTGGTGTTTTCGAACTCGCTTGGAACCGATTTGCGCATCTGGGATGACGTGGTCAGTGTTCTTTCGGAACGGTTCAACATCGTTACCTATGACAAACGCGGTCACGGTCTTTCGGGCATTGGTGACGCGGAATATGATATTTCGCTGCATGCCAATGACCTGATCGGATTGCTTGATTACCTTGGTCTGGGTGAAGTGATCATTTGTGGTCTGTCTGTTGGCGGTCTGATCGCCCAGAAAGTGACCCAATTGCAGCCTGAACGTATTCGCGGCCTGATCCTGTGTGATACAGCCCCCAAACTTGGCGATTATAATGGCTGGAACACCCGGATCGAAGCCATCAAGGCCGACGGGATCGAAGTTCTGGGCGATGCAATCATCGAACGCTGGCTGTCGCCGACCTTCCGCAAGGAACGCCCGCTGGAAACCGCGATGTATCGCGACATGCTGGTGCGCACAACCGAGGCTGGCTACATCGGTACCTGTGTCGCATTGCGCGACGGGGACCTGCGCGAGGCCGCAGGCAAAATTGCCGTTCCGACATTATGTATTTGTGGATCGGCCGATCTCGCGACGCCGCCCGATGTGGTGCGCGAAATGGCAACCATGATCCCCGATGCCGAATTTGAACTGATAGACGGGGTCGGGCATTTGCCATGCATTGAAACCCCGGAATTGCTGACCCGGTTGATCGACCGATTTACCAAGGAGAAGAACCTTGTCTGAGAGCCGGTATGACATTGGCATGAAAACCCGCCGATCCGTTTTGGGCGATGCACACGTGGATCGTGCATCGAAAAACATCACCGAAATCGACGAGGGCTTTCAGCGCTACATCACCGAGAATGTCTGGAACGGTGTCTGGACAAGTGACCAATTCACCAAGCGCGAACGTTCGATTGTAACCATTGCCCTGCTTGCAGGTCTTGGTCATGAGGAAGAACTCGCCATGCATATCCGTGCGACCCTCAATACCGGGGCGACGCGCGAAGACATCCGTGAAGTACTGATGCATGTTGCGGTTTATGCCGGCGTTCCCGCCGCCAATACGGCATTCCGCATTGCCAAACAAACCTATGCCGAGATCGACGCGGCATCCAAGGGAGAGTAAGCCACATGTCCACCTTTAAACCGCGTGATTGGGGATCCCACGCCCCGTTAATCGCACCGGAATATAAATCGACCATCCTGCGTGGTCCGTCCCGTTCTCCGCTCGCCATCAAGTCGGGCCTGACCGAAGGCACCGGTCCGCGCTTCGCCCCGGCGGCCGTGCGCGAGCTTGACTTCGATCTGACCAGAAATGGCGTCGTCAATGGCGAACCGCAGGGCGAACGCATTGTTGTGCATGGTCGTGTCATGGACACCGATGGCCGTCCTCAATCCAACATTCTTGTCGAAATCTGGCAGGCCAATGCTGCTGGTCGTTATGTCCACAAGGTTGACCAGCACGACGCGCCGCTTGATCCGAACTTCCGTGGTTCGGGCCGCTGCTTTACCGATGAAGACGGTAACTACAAATTCTATACCATCAAGCCGGGTGCCTATCCGTGGGGGAACCATTTCAACGCATGGCGCCCGAACCATATTCACCTGTCGCTGTTCGGGCCGGGCTTTGCCACGCGTCTTGTCACCCAGATGTATTTCCCGGGTGACCCGTTGCTTGAACTCGATCCGATCTTCCTTGGCACCGAAGATGCGCGCGCCCGCGAACGCCTGATTGCCAAATTCTCGATCGACAGGACCGAGGAGGGCTTTGCCCTTGGTTATCAGTTCGACATTGTCCTGCGTGGACGCAACGGCACCCCGATGGAGAATTAAGTCATGTCATATGGTGAAACCCCCTCACAGACGGTTGGTCCGTATTTCGCCTATGGTCTGACAGCAGGCCAGTATGGTTACGACTTTACCGATATTGCCGATCCGGTTGTTGCCGGCCAGGACGCCAAGGGCGAGCATATCCGCATCACCGGCACGGTGTTTGATGCCAATGGCGCACCGGTCAATGACGCGATGATCGAAATCTGGCAGGCCGATGCCGATGGCAATTACAGTGAAAAGCCGATTGATGTTGCGGATACAGGTTTCCGTGGTCTTGGCCGTTGCGGCACGGGAACGGATGCCAAAAACCGTTTCTGGTTTGACACGGTAAAGCCCGGTGTCGTTGCCGATGCCGAAGCACCGTTCGTCAATGTGATCGTTTTCATGCGTGGCATGCTGGTTCATGCCTTTACCCGGTTCTATTTCGACGATGAAGCTGAGCTGAATGCAAAAGACCCTGTCTTGCAGTCGGTTCCCGCAGATCGTCGCGACACCCTGATTGCCAAGCGTGTCGAAACCTCGACCGGGATTGAATACCAGATCGATATCCACATGCAGGGGGACGCGGAAACCGTGTTCTTCGACGTGTAAGTCGATCTGGCGCGATGGCTGCGTCCGCTGCTTTGGGGAAAGCCGGCGGTCGCAGCCATCGACCCAATTTTCCAACGCAAAGGGGCAATGCCCTGCGTTTGTTCTGTTTTGGTTAGATACCACAGGAGTTAGCCGTGGTTGCACGTTTCATGTCGCTTAAAGAGGCAGTCGCGTCCTGCGTTAAGGATGGCGATACCATCTCGATGGAAGGCTTCACCCATCTTATTCCGCACGCTGCCGGACACGAGATCATCCGTCAGGGCATCAAGGACCTGACCCTGATCCGTATGACGCCCGATATGATCTATGATCAGCTGATTGGTGCGGGCTGTGCCAAGAAGCTTGTCTTCTCCTGGGGGGGGAACCCCGGTGTCGGTTCGCTGCATCGTCTGCGCGAAGCCGTTCAGGAACACTGGCCGCACAAGCTTGAGATCGAAGAACACTCCCACGCGGCCATGGCCAATGCCTATGACGCCGGTGCGGCTGGTCTGCCCTGTGCAGTGTTCAAGGGCTATCGCGGGGCAGAACTGCCGCGCGTCAACCCGAATATCAAATTCATCAAATGCCCGTTCACCGGCGAAAGCCTTGCTGCGGTGCCGTCGATCCGTCCGGATGTGACTGTGGTCCACGCCCAGAAAGCCAACAAAAAGGGCGATGTCCTGTTTGAAGGTATTGTCGGTGTTCAGAAAGAAGCCGTTCTGGCAGCCAAGAAATCCATCGTGACGGTCGAAGAGATCGTTGATGATTTCGGTGATATTTCGTCGAATGCTGTGATGCTGCCGAACTGGGCGGTGACCGCAATTGTTGAAATCCCGGGTGGGGCGCATCCGTCCTACGCCCAAGGCTACTACAAGCGCGACAATGCGTTTTACAAGGCATGGGATCCGATTGCGCGTGATCGCGAAGCGTTCCTCGCATGGATCGAAGAACATGTCATGAATGGCGGTCCCGAAGATTTCGCGGCCAAGCGTGAAGCAAACAAAGGCTAAGCGGAGAAAAGATCATGGTTGAATATACCCCGACTGAAATGATGACGGTATCCGCTGCACGCGCGCTGAAAAACGACGATGTGTGCTTTGTTGGTATCGGAATGCCGTCTGCGGCCTGCAATCTGGCCCGTCTGACCCACGCGCCTGACATCACCCTGATTTATGAAAGTGGCACGATTGGCACCAAGCCCGATGTCCTGCCGCTGTCGATTGGTGATGGCGAACTTTGCGAAACGGCTTTGAACACGGTTCCGGTGCCCGAAATGTTCCGTTACTGGCTGCAGGGCGGCAAGATTTCGGTTGGTTTCCTTGGTGCCGCCCAGCTTGACAAGTTTGGTAACATCAACACCACCGTGATTGGTGATTACGACAACCCCAAAGTCCGTCTTCCGGGCGGTGGCGGTGCGCCGGAAATCGCAACCAGCTGTGGCGAAGTCTTCCTTGTGATGAAACAAAGCAAGCGTGGTTTTGTTGAAAAGATCGATTTCGTGACCTCGCTTGGTCATGGCAAGGGTGGCGATGACCGCGCATCCTATGGCGTGGATACCAAGGGTCCGTCGCGTTTGATCACGGATCTTTGCATCATGGAACCGCACCCGGTTGGTAAGCAGTTCGTTGTGACCTCGATCCATCCGGGCGTAACCCGCGAAGAAATCATCGAAAATACCGGCTGGACAGTTGAGTTTGCCGACGAAGTCGCGGAAACTGCGATCCCGACCGAAAAAGAATTGCAGGTTCTGCGTGAACTGCATGCTCGTACCGCCAAGGCCCATGCGGGTCAGCAGTAAGAGCATTAACAAGGATCTTAGAAATGGCTGACGCATATATTTGCGATTACATCCGTACCCCGATTGGCCGCTTTGGTGGCAGCCTGTCACAGGTACGTGCCGACGATCTTGGTGCCGTGCCGCTCAAGGCGCTGGTTGACCGTAATCCGGGGCTGGATTTTGCCGCTGTTGACGATGTCATTTTTGGCTGTGCCAACCAGGCCGGTGAGGACAACCGTAACGTTGCGCGTATGTCTTCGCTTCTGGCAGGTCTTCCGGAAACCGTGACCGGCACCACGGTCAACCGTCTGTGCGGTTCGGGCATGGATGCAATCATCATTGCCGCACGCGCGATCAAGGCAGGTGAAGCAGATCTGATGATTGCCGGTGGTGTTGAAAGCATGTCACGTGCGCCGTTCGTGATGCCCAAGGCAACCTCGGCATTCTCGCGCAATGCGGAAATCTATGACACCACCATTGGCTGGCGCTTCGTTAACCCGGTGATGAAGAAACAGTATGGCGTGGATTCCATGCCTGAAACCGGCGAAAACGTTGCCGAGGATTTCAGCGTTTCGCGTGCTGATCAGGATGCGTTTGCTGTGCGTTCGCAGGAAAAAGCCGTTGCTGCCCAGCAGAACGGAACCCTGGCACAGGAAATCACCCCGGTCACCATTCCCCAGCGCAAAGGCGATCCGGTTGTCGTTGATAAAGACGAACATCCGCGCGCAGGCACCACGATTGAAACCCTTGCCAAACTGCCGACCCCGTTCCGCGAAGGCGGTTCGGTCACGGCCGGTAACGCATCGGGTGTCAATGACGGGGCGGCTGCTCTGATCATCGCGTCTGAAGCAGCAGTCAAAAAATATGGTCTGAAACCGATTGCCAAGGTTGTTGGCGGTGCGACCGCAGGCGTTGCCCCGCGTATCATGGGCTTTGGCCCGGCACCGGCTTCGAAAAAGCTTCTGGCACGTCTGGGCTGGACCACTGAACAGCTTGATGTGATCGAACTGAACGAAGCATTTGCATCGCAGGGTCTTGCTACCCTTCGCGATCTTGGCATTGCCGATGATGATGCACGCGTGAACCCGAATGGTGGTGCGATTGCCCTTGGTCATCCGCTGGGTATGTCGGGTGCACGTATTGCCGGTACCGCAGCCCTTCAGCTGAAGCGTACCGGTGGCAAATACGCACTGGCAACCATGTGCATCGGTGTCGGTCAGGGTATTGCGATCGCACTTGAAGCTGTCTGAGGCTGCGGGCGTTTTGCCGATCTTTTGAAAGATGCCCCTGTGCCGCTTGTCGGGCAGGGGCTTCTTTTTTGCGTTATTGACCAAACAGGTTGGCAGCGCGACACTATCGATCTGATTTTACACCTGTTTAACCCGGTGGATTACCCCTGATGACCATTTCGCCTTTTGATTCCGCCCTGCTTGGGGATCTGTTTTCCGACCCGGAAATTGCGGCCCTGTTTGATGACAAGGCACAGATTGCCTCGATGCTTCTGGTTGAATCTGCGCTTGCCGCCGCCGAGGCGCGCGCAGGCGTCATTCCCGAACAAAGTGCGGTCCGCATTGCCGAAGTGTGTCGGGACTTCAATCCCGATCCGGCATCGCTTGCGGCAGGGACAGCAAGTGCAGGTGTGCCGGTGCCGGCATTGGTCAAGGCATTGAAAGCCGAAATTGGTGGCGAAGATGCGCGGTTCGCACATTTCGGGGCAACCAGTCAGGATGTGGTGGATACCGCCCTTGTTTTGCGTCTGCGCGAGGCCATTGGCATCATTCGTCGGCGTATCCGCAAACTGGCAAAGTCCCTTGGCGCACATGCGGATGCGCATCGGGCAACAGTGATGATCGGGCGTACCCGATCCCAGCAGGCGGTACCAACGACCTTTGGCCTTAAGGCCGCAGGGTGGCTTGCGCCCCTGGCGCGTATTGATCGCCGGATCGAAAGCCTGTCTTCGGATTTGCTGCGCCTGTCCTTTGGCGGGGCGGCGGGGACGCTTGCCTCTATCGGGGCAAAGGCCATCGATGTTGAAAGCAACCTTGCCGAGGAACTTGATCTTCCGGTTGCCGATATGCCCTGGCATGCGCAGCGAGATGTGCTGGTTGATTTTGCCAGTCAGTTAACAGCGTTAACCGGTGCGCTTGGCAAGATGGGGCAGGACCTTGTTTTGCTGGCTCAGTCGGAAATTGCCGAAGTGCAGCCGGGCAAGGGCGGCGGGTCGTCAACCATGCCCCATAAATCCAACCCGGTACAGGCCGAAATGCTGGTGACTCTGGCACGTTTTAACGCCGGGCAGCTTGGCGTTTTCAGCCAGTCGCAATTGCATGACCATGAACGGTGCGGGTCAAGCTGGCTTCTGGAATGGCTGACCTTGCCGCAGATCATTATTGCGGCGGGGACGGCACTGGCGCAGGCGGTTGATATGGTGCCGGACCTTAAAATCAACACCAACCGCATGACTGAAAACCTTGAACTGTCGCGTGGTGCGATGCTGGCCGAGGCCGCGACATTTGCCCTTGCCGACCATCTTGGTCGGGATGCCGCAGACAAGCTGGTCAAGGAAGCGATTGCCAGATCGGCAACCAACAATTCCAATCTGTTTGATGAATTGCAGCATCTGACCGACGCACCGGTCGATTGGGCGCATGTGCGTAATCCGGCCAATTATGTCGGGCAGTCCGACCTGTTTATTGACCGGGTTCTGGGGGCGGCAAAGCGCGGATTTCGGGAATAAACAGACATGAAAAAGGCTGCCCCGGGGCAGCCTTTTTGATTTTGCGGCTATGTCTAGCGCGGCGCGCGCAGTCGCTTTTCAACGGCATAGTTGTGGATGGGGACGCCATTGACTTCAAAGTCGCGGCGTTCCACCACCGAAAATCCCTGTTTGAGCAGGAAGGATTTGGCAAGCTCGCTGGCTTCTGAATAAAGCTTACCGATATCCTGTTTTCTGGCCTCGGCCTCAAGGGCGGCATACAGCTGTGCCACGACACCGGTTCCGGCAACATCGGGTGCAGCATACAAAAAACCGATATGCCCGTCGCGTTCGATATCGCCAAATGCGACGACCTGATCGCTGTCATTGACCGCAACAAGGCAATAACGCCCGTCATTCATCACTTCGGCAAACCGCGCCGGGGCGGGTTGCAAACTGGCCCAGACGGCGACCTGTTCTGGGCCATATCCTTTGGGGCCAAGCTTTTTGACAGCGCGACGATAAATCTCGGACATCATCGCGGCATCTTCATCGCGAAAAGGACGTATCGTGATCATGCATCTTGATCCCATGCAGCATCAAAGAACTGAACTTCAAGTTCCGTGGCACGTTTGAAACAGGACAGGCAGCTCTGGCGTTCATCATTTGAAAGTGTGGGGCCAACCTGATCAAGCTGATCATTGAGATAGGCAACAACACTTTCGAAATACGCACCGACATGCAGATCAAGCCATTCGGAATACCAGAAATCCGTGGGGCGCGTTTCAAGCCCGCGATTGACCCGGTCCGCCCAGCCCAGATAGGTGCCCTCGGCAACGGCAAGAACCGCAAGCATATCGGCATATCGGTTGCTGTTGGTGGCATCGGCCATCAATTTCTTGAAATCTGCCGTAACAGGCCAGTCCGGCTGGTCTTCACGTGCCGTCTCGCTGACGCCAAGTGCCACAAAGGATCGTTCGAAATAGGTATTTTCCGCCCCGGTCACAAGGGCAAGAAACTGACAGCCCGGAATGCGATCCTTTAATGTCGGGGCTCGCGAAACGGCGGCGGCCAAAAGTGCGACAAACCGGTCGATAAAACGATGGTCCTGAATAAGGTAGTTTTCAAGATTGCGTTTTGGAACTGCCGCCTTTCCCCACGCATCGGTAAAGGGATGATGGGTCACACGGTGCCAGTCTTTGGCAACGGATGCCTTCAGCCAGTCGGAAAAGACCCCATCGGGATGTGACTGTTTCCAGACCGGGAAATCGGGAACTGGTTGGGTGTTGTTCATGGTCACGGCGCGTTTCCTGATATCTTTGATTTTTCTTCTTTTTACACGCGATTGTGGCAAGGGCAAGAACCCAATAATTTGCCCGGACATCTGTGACGTGATTGATGCTTGTCAATGTAAAACAACAAATAAGAATGTAATGGTATAGGCAGTTCTTCTCAATCATCCTTGGAGGATGTCATGGCAAATGTCGGAACCGTCGATCGCCTGTTGCGTGCCTGTGCTGGTGTCATTTTGCTTGCTTTGCCGTTCCTGATGGCCAATCCCGCAGAAGGTGCAATTGCATTTGGTGTTTATGGCTGGGTCATGATCGCGGCTGGTGTCGTCTTGCTGGTGACGGCCGCATTCCGTTTCTGCCCGCTTTATATGATTTTCGGTTTGCGGACCTGCCCGCTTTCGAAATAGGAGCCGTTCAGTAATCCCGCGCAGCAATTTCTGTTCGAGCTGTTGGCAACAGCGCGTTATAGTGACATCCGTAACAGTTACGGTGTGTGACGTTTACCCTGTTTGACAGGGCATAATGTGATAACGCCACCGGCAATGAATAACGGAACAGAAAAATGAAACGCCTGAGCGACGATCTGACGGTATCCCCGCAATTGCCCCTTGAAGCAATCGACGAGATTGCCAAGGCCGGATACAAAACCATTATCTGTAACCGCCCGGATGATGAAGATCCGGGGCAGCCATCCTTTGCCGAAATTTCTGCCAAGGCCGAAGCCGCAGGTATAAAGGCGATTTTCCAGCCAGTCGTGAGCGGCAATGTCACGGATGCCGATGCCGATGCCTTTGCTGCCAATCTTGCCGATGCGGCCAAGCCGATCTTTGCCTATTGCCGTACGGGGACACGTTGCACGATCCTGTGGTCGCTGGCCAAAGCAGGGGCACTTCCGGTTCAGGACATTATCAAGTCGGCGTCTGATGCCGGTTATGACATGTCGCCGCTTTTGCCGCGTATTGCTGCGCGCGCCTAGAATTTGTGATGAATTGATGCGGTGGGGTTGATCATGCCCCATCGCATAATCGCGCGGCACGCCTGCCAAAATTGCACTATCGATTTTTTGCAAATCGTGGCGATATGACATGACGGTATGTAATCCGTATGTCTGATTTTCAGGTGTGGATGTGAATTTGAAGACGCGCGAAGACGCCACGATAGAGTTTCGGTTGGCGGTGCCCGGCGATATTGATGCGCTGTGCGATATTGAAAACCAGTCCTTTGATATAGACCTCCTGAACCGTCGTGCGTTCAAACGCTTTGTCGGAAGCGAAACCGCGCGCCTGATGGTTGCCTGCAAGAACGGCGGTGTTGTCGGATATGTACTGGTTATTTTCCGGCGCAATGTGGCTTTGGCGCGTCTTTATTCAATGGCGGTCTTGCCCGATATGCGAGGGCAGGGTATCGGCAGGCAACTTGTCACCCGGGCCGAAGACCTCAGTCTTGATTTCGGTGCGCCAATCCTGCGCCTTGAAGTCAGTCAGAAAAATGCGAGGGCGATTTCGCTGTTCCGGGCCGCCGGATATCGCGAATTTGCCCTTTATCCGGATTATTACCCGGACCATAGCGATGCTTTGCGTATGGAAAAGGTCCTTGTGCCCAATGCGCTTTCCCTGCCATCGCCCATTCATTTCTATCACCAGACCCTGCCATTTACCTGTGGTCCGGCGGCTTTGATGATGGCGATGAATGCGCTTGATCCGTCGCTTGAACTTGATCGCAATCTTGAAATTGCCCTGTGGCGCGAAGCCACCACTATTTTCATGACCTCGGGCCATGGTGGATGCGGACCGCTTGGTCTTGCTCTTGCGGCCAACCGGCGCGGCTTTGATGTCGAGGTTCTAAGCAGCCGCGATGGTCCGCTTTTTGTCGACACCGTACGCAAACCCAAGAACCGCGAAGTGGTCGAACTGGTGCATTATGATTTTGCCCGTCAGGCCCAGGATATGGGGATCCCCGTGACGACAGGACCCTTTGGTGTTGCCGAGATCGAGGAACGTGCCAAAAAAGGAAAAATGGCACTGGTCCTGATCAGTCAGTACCGGATTTACGGCGACAAGATACCGCATTGGGTGGTGGTGTCGGGTTTTGATGACCGCTTTGTCTATGTCAGCGATCCGGATATCGGCGAAGATCACGAACCGTTCACGGGCAGTGACTGCCTGTCTGTCCCGATCCTGCGTCACGAGTTTGACCTGATGGCGCGATATGGGCGCGACAAGCTGCAGGCCGCAGTGTTCATTGACAAAAAGGCCGGGTAAAACCCGGCCTTTCTCGTTGGTGTGTTGACCGGATTACGGTCGTGCGATCTTGCCCAGAAGATGGGCGATGATGCGGCGGTAAAGGTCCATGCCCAGCACCACATCCTCGACCCCGGCATCGATATTGGGGTTGTCATTGACCTCGATGACCATCGGACCATGCGGGGTTTCCTTGACATCGACACCATAAAGCCCGTCACCCATCAGGCGCGCTGCGGCAAGGGCGGTTGAAACGATATCTGCTGGCGCGTCTTCAACAGCGACTGTTTCAAATCCGCCTTCCTCAAAGCTTTTGCCATCGTCTTCATGCTTGACGATCTGCCAGTGGCCCGGTGCCATGAAATAGCGGCTGGCAAAGATCGGCTCGCCGCCCAGAACACCAATGCGCCAGTCAAAGGTCGTTTCGACATATTCCTGAATGACCAGAAGTTCCGAATTCTTGAACATCTCGGTCGCAACTTCATTCAGGTGCTCGGGTGATTTTACCTTGCGCACCCCGCGCGAGAAGCATCCGTCCGGCACCTTAAGAACCGACGGGAAGCTGAATTGCTGAGCGATTTCGGTAATACGGCGTTTGTCAAAGATCGCACTTTTCGGGGCCGGAATACGGTGTGTGCGCAGCAATTCGGCCAGATAGACCTTGTTGGTACAGCGCAGCATCGAGTCCGGATCGTCGATCACCGGAATGCCTTCCTTTACCGCACGTTTGGCAAAGCGATAGGTATGGTGATCAAGGGCGGTGGTTTCACGGATCAGAAGGGCATCAAATTCCGACAAATGATGGAAATCCTTGGCCGTGATCAGTTCGGCCTTGGCACCAAGATCAGATGCAGCCTGAACAAAGTTTGCCAAGGCTTCCTTGTCAGACGGCGGCAAAACCTCGTCCGGGTCATGCAGGATCGCAACCAGTGCTGTTGGCGGGGTGACGTTGCCCTGTTTGCGCACGCGCCCGCGCAGATAGGCCCGAAGCGCTGCTTCAAACTCGGCAAGGTTGCTGTCATCAAGTTGGCCAAGTGACGGGGCTTCGATTTCGCGCAAAATCTTGCGATCCTGCCGGTTCAGATGCAGGCGCAGGATCGGGCAACGGAACTGATCAAAGGCCCGTTCGGCGATCTGGCGGAACCGTTTGTCGGCGGTGCGTCCGAAATAGACATCAATATGGTCCGGGGCTTGCTCCGGGCCGTGCCCCGATTTGGCAAGGGCGTCAATGATCTGCGGGCTCAGTTCGGAACGGGCGGTTTTCTGAAGACGTTTCCAGTTAAGGTCAAGAAGAACATCTGCCTCGGGGATCACGCGTTCGGCGCGGGCCGCGGCCAGAAGGCTGCAATAATAGCCGCGCGACAGATATTCATAAGACTGGCACAGGTTGATCACACGGCGGTTACGCACCCCGTGATCAAGGGCCAGATAATCACGCACCCGCATCACACGTGCACCCGAAACAGCAAAACGCTGATCGGACAGTCGATCTACCAGAATCAGCGGTGCACCGGTGGCAACCGCCGGGGTGACATCGGTCTGCCCGTTATAAAGTGCATGTTCAAGGCGAATGCCATCGCCGCCATCTTCGTAATAGCCCGGAAGATCTGCAATTTTCTGATAGCCGTGCCGTTCATAAAGATTGCGTGCTGTATCGTTCTTTACGCGGACTTCCAGTCGCATGCGCAGGCAACCGGCATCCATCGCCAGATTCTCAAGACCGGCCAGAAGTTGCGTGCCCAGACCCTTGCCGCGCCATTGCTGTGCAATTGCCAATGAATAGATACGTGCCGTGACCGTGTTGGCGCGCAACAGCAACATTCCGTAACCGACGATGGCCGGTTTGTCGGCATCCCCGGCATCCGCGACCAAAAGGCGTGCGGTTGCCTGACGCAGGAAACGGGAAAAGGACGGGCGCGAAATCAGGTCAGTTTTAAAATTTGCCTGCTCAAGGGCGCAAAGCCCGTCAAGGTCGGCGCGTACAGCATTGCGAATAATGACGGTATTGGTCTGGGTTGAAGCCACGAGATGGACCTCCTGCAATGTGGGGTGTGACGCATATGGTGCGCTCAACTCCCGGTACGCTCAAACCAAAAAGCTCACAAGTGCGTTTATTGTTCACAGCCATGCCATTTTTTCATGGGAATTGGCATAGGTGACACTCGACCTGTAAGATGAATAAAAATATGGTATTTCGTGATAGCAGTTTTGAAAATAACAATAATTCCGCTTGCACGAAGCCCCGCCATGAGCGTCGGATATAAAATGGATCGGGCTGGTGGAACCTGCATCAGTCGACCGGGCATGAAGCACAAAGGACAAGATATTCTTGAACAGGCACAATCCCCGCAATCTGGCATCACTTGGACGGTATCGGGCAATTGTTCCGCTTTTGCTGGCGGGAACGATTTTGGGTGCATGTTCATCTGATGAAGGATCAGGGGGGCTGGGGTTCGGTTTTGGAAATGAGGATGCGGTGGAGCAGGGCGATCTGCGATCAACCATCCCCTATGAGGTCGAACTGGTCGGGATTGACGCGCAGGAAAGCGACCTGCTTTCCGCCCTTGAAGCCGTAAGCACGGCACGTCGCCTGCAATCGCGCCCGACAGCGTCACGGGCAGGTCTGCAACGCCGGGCCGAGGACGATATTGAACGTTTTCAGGCGGTTCTGCGCTCAAACGGTTTTTATGACGGCCAGATCACCTTCGATATTCAGGAAAAGCCCGTTGTCCCGCAATCTGGCAACGAAAACACCGAGCTATCGGAAAATGCAGCTGCGGGAGATGCAACAAGTGATACCGCGAACGGTGCCGCATCCGAAGATGCCGTTTCACCGGCAGACACGCCGACGCCGCTTGTTCTGACCTATAATATCGATACAGGTGCGCCATATCTGATTTCATCGGTTGATCTGGTGATTGTGCGTCCCGATGAAACCATCGAACGTCCGGCCACCGACGAGGAACTGGTCAGAACCCGCCTGCAGATCGGACAACGTGCAACGGCACAGCCGATTATCCTTGCCGAGCAATATGGTGTCGATGTTCTGAAGGATCAGGGATATCCGCTGGTGAAATCGACCAAGCGGACCGTGATGGCCGATACCGCCCGGAAAACCATTTCGATCAAATATGCCTTTGAAACCGGTCCCGCGGCCAATTTCGGTGCGGTCACGGTCAATGGTGCCGAACAGGTTGATCAGGACTTTATCGCCGGATATCGCAGTTGGGATCCGGGCGAGCAATACAGCCCCGAGGAGGTCAGAACCACACGACGCGATCTGGCGCAGACCAACCTGTTTGACAGTGTGATTGTAAAGGTTGCCGGTCCGGTTGGTGAAAATGGTGAAATCCCTGTCGAGATCAATGTGGTTGAACGCAAAATGCGCTCGATCGGTGGCGGGCTTGATTTCTCGACTGCCGAAGGTCCCGGTGGCAATGCTTTCTGGGAACATCGCAACCTGTTTGGTGCGGGTGAAAGGTTGCGGTTGGGGATGGATGTCTCAAGTCTTGAGCAGGGTGTCAGTGCGGAATTCAAAAAGCCGCAATTCCTGGAACGGAAGCAATCCTTTGTTGCAGATGCCCATGCCAAGAACAACGACACGGATGCCTATAAGGGCTCAACGATTGACAGTTTTGTCGGTATCGAACGGCCACTTGGCGAAAACTGGTCAGCGAGCCTTGGTGTGACAGCGGAATATTCCGATTTGACCGGATCTGACTCCCCGAATGAGGAATTCTATCTGGCGGGTCTGCGAGGTATTTTGCGTCACGACAACACCGATAATCCGCTTGATCCGACCAAAGGCACGCGCTTTGAAATCAACGTGTCGCCTTATATGGGACTGACGGATCAGGATACGGGATTTACCTCGGTCTCGCTTGCCGGTTCGCAATATCTGTCAGTTGATAAAGACGGCGATTATGTGTTTGCCGCACGCGCGCGCACCGGGACGATCATTGGTGAAGAACGCGGCAGCCTGCCGTCCAACAAACGCTATTATTCTGGTGGTGGGGGATCGATCCGTGGCTATGAATATCAAAAGGTCGGACCGCTTGATGATGATCACGATCCGCTTGGCGGGCGGTCTGTTCTGGAAGTCGGATTTGAATTTCGTGCACGGGTAACGGAATCATTTGGCATCGTCCCGTTTGTTGAAGGCGGCAATGTCTATGCCCGGAGCGAACCCGAAGACATCTCGTTACTGTGGGCGGCAGGGCTTGGTTTCCGCTATTACACGGCGGTCGGGCCGCTGCGTTTTGATGTAGCCGTGCCGCTTGATAAACGTGACAATGTCGATGACGATTTCCAGCTTTATATCAGTTTGGGGCAGGCATTTTGACCGGGGCTGAACAACCGTCCAGCAAGGCATCAAAGAAAACAAGACGTTCCCGTTCTGCATCACGATGGGGGCGTTATGCTGCCTATGGTCTGGGCGGTGCCGTGCTTGGCGTTACCGGTATTGTGGCGATTGCCGGAACCGGCCCGGTTCTGCGTGCGCTTACCCCGATGATCAATGAAACGGTATCGACCGCAACGGACAGCACCTTTGAGATTGGCCGCATAGAAGGAAGTCTTTGGACTGGTTTGACGCTGGATCGTCTTTTGATGGACCGGGCGGGCGATGGTTTTCATCTTGAACTGGGATCGGCTGATTTTGACTGGTCGCCATTGGCCTTGTTGGGCGGGACATTAAAGGTCAATCATCTTGGACTTCAAAGTGCAAAGGTTGTTCTGCCAAATACGACAGGCCCGGAAGAGATCGAGGAAGAGACATCTGATTCAGAAAGCGGTCTTTCTCTTCCGCTTGCCGTTGCAATCGACGCCGTCGCGCTTCGCGAGATAGCGTTGATTGATCCGCTGTCAGGCAAAGAGTTTCTGTATGGGCTTAATGCCAAGGCAGCGGTTGGAACCAATCTTTCGGCAACGGCGAAGATTGATTTGCACCCGCTGGATGACGGGTCTGACCGGTTCGATGTTGATCTGGATTTCGATGGACCGGATCAGCGACTGGCTGCGAAAATTGATGGTGCGCTTGGGCGTGAAGGTCTTGTCATGACCCTTGCCGGGGTGGCACCCGATGTGGCCACCGACATCGATATCAAACTTGCCGGGAATGGTCCGGCGAATGACTGGCGGGGCACACTTGATGTCGGGGCAGATGGCTATGGCGCACTGTCCGCTGACATCGGTGTTCAGCTTTCATCTGATATTCTGGCTTTCGCACTTGATGGTGGTCTTCAGACATTTGATCGTATCTCTGATCAGTTGCCAGAGCAGTTGCGCAAGAAAATCGATCTTGGCATTGGCGGGGCGTTTGATGCTGATCATCAGCGCCTGTCATTTGATCGTGTTTCGGTTGCGATGGCGGATGCGGTGGCGATTTCGGCCACGGCTGATCTTGATCTGGCAGAAAGCACTGTGGCGGCAAAGCTTGATGGCAAGATCGATCCGGCATTGTCCGCACTTGTTGATGACGCGGTGACATGGGAGCAGCTTGATCTTGGTGTTTCTGCCAAGGGTGATCTTGCCATGCCTGGGGTTGAGGTCACGATTGACGGGCGCGATGTCACAACACCGGTCTCGACCATTGCGAATGTGACAGTGCGCGCCGATATGCCCGAACCCGAAAATGATGATGCGATTACGGCAAGTCTTATGGCATCGACATCGGGAAGTGACTGGCAGGATACGGGGCTTGCGGCGTTTCTTGGCGCGGGTCAGGAGTTGTCCCTTAATGCTTTGATATCGCCAGATTTTTCCAGTGTGGCACTGCGGGATGTGCTGATTTCAGCACCCCAAATGAAGCTGCATGGTGATGCCGAACTTGATGGTGCCTTTGCCATCACGACGGCCAAGCTGACCGGTGATGTTGCCGATCTTTCGATCTTTGCCCCGATTTCCGGACTTGATCTGAGCGGGCAGGGGCAGGTCATGCTTGGCAACATGTCGTGGTCGACGGAAGCCGGATTAAAAAGCGATCTGGCAATATCAACAACCGAAACCGGATTTGGCATTGCCGATCTTGACCGGATTGTCGGACCATCCCCAACGATCACCGGTCAGGTCGCGCTGATGCCCAATCTTGATCTTACAGTTGATCTGGCATCGGTCGAGACCGCGATGATCAAGGGACCGGTCAAGGTCGAGATCACCGAAGAATTCGCGCAACTTGCCGTCACCAGTGATCTTGATGTTGCCCCCGGAACTGTCCCGCCAGAAATAGGTGTTTCAATCGCACCGGCAAAGCTTTCCGTACGGCTGGATGGGAATATTTCAGCACCACCGGGGCAGATTGATCTTACGGTGCCAAGTGTCGAGGCCGGTGGGCAACGCTTTGACAAGGTTGCACTCTCAACCCGGATGGAATGGTCGGATCAGGCGGTATTGTCGCTGCTTAATCGCGGTGCGTTTACTCTTGGCAAACATGGTTATGAACTTGCGGCAAATGTGCGACTGCCTGACGACGGTCTGAGGGTTGAAGGGATTTCATTGCGTGGCGATTATCTGGTGCTGCGCGGTGATCTGGTGCTGCCCGATTATGCCACGCCGATCCAGGGCAACATTGCGCTTGAAAGTCTTGATGCCGAATTGCTTGGTGATTTCGGTGTGCCCTTTGCCAATGGCACTGTGACAGCCGATCTTGGATTTACCCCCGATGGCGAACGTCAGACAGTCACAGTTTCCGCACTTGCCATGGGGCTTCGCGTGATTGTGGAAAGTGATGGCAACCCGTCGATGATCGAGGATGTCGAACTTGATGTCACGGTTCGCGATGCCTTCGCCGCCCCGGATATCACAGCCAAGCTTGAAGGACGCGATATCGTCTTTTCGCCAGTCGCAATTGATGACATATCGCTGGACGTAAAAGGCGGGCTGGAAGCGCTTGATATCGTTTTAAATACCAGCGGTCTTTATCAGGGAAATGTCCCGATATCAGCCGACCTTGTAGCAGATATCGCTCTTGGCCCGGACATCAGTGTGACAGCACGGAAATTTGATTTCGATGTCAGTGATCAGGCAGTCACCCTGCGTCGTCCGTTGCAATTCGTTATGGCCGCAAACGGGCAACAGAAACTTGACGTCGATCTTGCGGTCGGGTCCGGGCAGCTTGTCGCACGCATGACACAGGAAGCCGGTCAGAAATCGATCAAGGGTGATGTGTCTCTTGACGGTGTCGATCTTGCCCCATGGGGGCGCATTGCCGGGTATGACGGACTAAGTGGGACAGCCAACCTGTCGGCAAACTTGCGTGAAAGCAGGGGAACCTTGCCAGCCGCACAGGTCAAAGGGCGGATCACAGGTATTACTGCCAAGGCGGTCAAGGATCTCGAACCGTTTGAGATGGCACTCGATATTGATCTGGCCAAGGGCATTCTGAACGGTACGGCAAATCTTGCCAATTCCGATATCGAGGCGCTGTCAGCAAAGGGTACGGTGCCGCTTGCGATTTCGGTCCTGGAACAGAATTTCAGTCCCGATCTTTCGGCACCTGTATCGGCCAGCGTTCGCATGAATGGCCAGATCGCCGAATTCTGGCCCTATGTCCCGGCACCGGACCATCAGGTTTCGGGCAAAATCAGGCTTGAGCTTGATGTTGCCGGAACGCTTGATGATATCGGCTGGAATGGCAATCTGGATCTTTCGGATGGCCATTATGAAAATCTGGTCTATGGCACGATCCTTGATCAACTGGCCCTTAAGGGGGAATTTGATCAGAACGGGCTTTCGATCCCGTCGATCACGGCAACGGATGGCGGGAATGGCAGTCTTGATGCGTCGGTTGATCTGAAAATGAAGGATGGCGGTGAGGCCGCCTATGAGGTGACCACCAAACTGCGTAATTTTGCCTTGTCGCGGGTCGATGAATTGCGGTTCTGGGCGGATGTCGATACCAAGGTCAATGGCAATCAGAACGGTGCCGATATCAAAAGTACCGTTGCCGTTCAGCGTGGCGAGGTTGATCTGTCACTGGCATTGCCAGAATCCGTTCCGACGATCGAGATTTCGAACCTTCCTGACGAAGCGGAAAAGGAAAAAGCCCGCAAGGCCGCCGACAAGGATACCGGTTTTGTCGGTAATCTGGATGTTACGGTCGATATCCCCGGACGATTGTTTGTACGCGGCAAGGGGCTTGATTCCGAGTGGGGCGGGTCACTTGAAATTTCAGGGACGACCGACGATCCCCGGATTGTCGGGCAGTTGTCTGCGCTTCGCGGGCAGCTTGATATCATTGGCAAAACCTTTGTGATCAAGGATTCCAAAATCACCTTTGCCGGGGGCTCGCCGCCTGATCCGATGCTTGATATCAAGGGTATCTACACGACAACCGATCTTGAAGTTTCCGCGGGCTTCCAGGGACCGGCAAGCGATCCTGAACTGGTCCTGTCATCCAATCCGTCCTTGCCCGAGGATGAAATTCTGTCGCAGGTCCTGTTTGGCAAATCACAAGGTAGTCTGAGTGCTGTCGAAGCCGTGCAGCTGGCAAGTGCGCTTAATGAATTGTCCGGCGGCGGCAGTGGTCTTGATGTGGTTGGCAGTGTGCGCCGTTTTATCGGGGCTGACGTGCTTCAGGTTGGTGGTGGCGAAGACGGGCCCGAGGTCAAGGTTGGCAAATATCTGAGCGAGGGCGTCTATGTCGGCACCAAGGCCGGGGCAACACCGGGATCAAGCGGCGTCGAAGTCGAAATCGAGGTCACGCCGAATATCAGCGTGACCAGTGAAAGCACCGAGATCGACAGCAAGGCCGGTGTGCAGTATCGGCTGGATTACTAACCGAGTTCCAGATCACTGATATCAACCAGTGCTCCGTGACGGCAAATCACCCGGCCGGCTACTTTCTGGGCAATGCCGATGGCCCCTTCGACACTTTGGCCATGCGAACGTGCGGCCAGAAACGACCCGTTAAAGGAATCACCGGCCGATGTTGTATCGACGATTTCGGTGATGACGGGCGGGGTAACGAAACTGGACTGGCCGTCCTTGTTGCACCAATAGGTCGGATCGCCCCCCGATTTGACGATGACTTCGCGCACCCCGGCTTCAAGCCAGCGCTGCCCGGTTTCCTGCGCGGATTTGTCGCCAAACAGGGCCGCATCATCATCAAAGGTCGGAAGAACCGTGTCACAGAACGGGGCAATGGCGCGATAAATGTCCATCGCGGTCTGATCGCCGGACCAAAGACGCGGACGATGATTGGTGTCGAAATAGACCTTGCCACCCTTGTTGGCGTAATCGGCGACAAGGGTGATCATTTTCTGGCGATCATCGGGCGACAGGATCGCAAGACTGATCCCCGAAAGGTAAAAGCCGTCAAAACGCCCGAAAGAATCCCTGATTTGTGCGTCATGACCGCCACCAAGAACCTGCTTTGCTGCGGCCTGATCACGCCAGTAGGAAAAACTGCGCTCGCCGTCTGCGTCGGTCTGGATGGTATAAAGGCCGGGAAGAGCGCAATCGATCCGGCGAACAAGATCTGTGGCAATGCCGTCGGACTGCCAGGCTTCGATCATCGCGTTGCTATAGGCGTCGGTGCCAAGTGCGGTGATATAGGAAGCGCATTTAATGCTGGCCGGGTCAAGAAGACGGCTGGTACGTGCCATATAGGTTGCGGCATTCAGGGTATCCCCGGCAAAGCCAAGCTTTGCTGCACCAAAAACCGTGCCGGGCTGCGCACCGGAAAGCTCAAGCATACATTCACCGATAAACGCGATGTGGGGCATTGGGTAACCTTTGAACTTGGGTAAGATAATTCCGTGACAATGCGCCTAGTCGCCGATCGGCTGACGCCCGGTAGGCGGGTTGAGTGTCAAAAGCGACGACCGGATGCGACGCAGCTTCTCTTTTGCCTGATCAGGCATGCGTCGCGCAACTGCTGTTGCAATCACGTCAATGGTTGCCAGAAAAGCATGGCGCGTTGCGGTCGGTTTGTAGATGTCCGGGTTTTCGGGCATTTCGATCCCGATCACCAGATCGCTCTCAGCCGCAAGGGGGCTGTCAGGGTGGGTCAGGGAAATGACCTTGGCGCCATATTGCCGGGCAATGGCCGCAGAATGGATAAGCTCGGTCGGGCGACCGCTGGTTGAGATGGCAAACACCACATCTTCCGGGCCAAGGGTCGAAGACAGCATGCGCTGCAAATAGCCGTCACTTTGTGACTGTGCGGGAATGCCAAGCCTGAAAAAGCGGTTGGCCGCATCGAAGGCCACCATGGTCGACCCGCCCCCGACACCAAAAAAGGCAATCTGGCGTGCCTTGACCAGAATGTCGGCGGCCTTGTCGATCTGTTCGGATGAAATCTGATCGCGGAGCAGGCGCAGGTTATCAATGATCACACCCAGAACGTGACTTGAAAGTACGTCTGCGGCAGTTGTGTCATCCGAAATATCCTCGGATGTCAGATACTGCATGCTGACCGCAAGATTTTGCGCCAGACGCATTTTGAAATCACGAAAACCGTCACAGCCCAGTGTCCGGCAAAAACGGATAACCGTTGGCTCGCTGACCCCGACATTACTGGCAAGATCGGAAAGGGCAATCGTGGTGACAGCTTCCAGATTTTCACTGACATAATCGGCGACCAGCTGTTCCCGGTTGGGAAAGCTTCCCGACTGGCTGCGCAGCAGGCTGATGATGTCGGCGGTCGGTTGCATCACACTGGTCCGGTTCTGTTTTCAGGGACGGGTAGGGGCGCCACAGACAATTGCCGTTCATGGCACCCCTTTGGCAAGTATCACTTTTCCGGCTTGTAAGCGATAGCTTCAATTTCAATTTTGGCGTCAACCATCATCTGGGACTGTACCGTAGAACGTGCAGGACGCTCATTGGGGAAGAATTCCGCATAGACGCGGTTAAAGGTCCAGAAATCGCGGGTATCAGCCAGCCAGACATTGATCTTGAAAACATCGTCAAGGGTGCAATCGGCAAGTGCGAGGGCGGCTTTGACATTTTCCATGGTCAGGCGTGTCTGGTCCTCGATACCGCCATAGGCGATTTCACCATTTTCCTTCATGGCAACCTGACCGGAAATATAAACGTAGTCCCCCGCACGAACGGCCGGAGAAAAAGGTAGTTTCTGTCCGCCGGCACCGCTGCGCTCATTGCCATAATGTTTGATCGCCATGGAAATCTCCCTGCTTTGGCTTGCGGGTGCAGATCAGAACGCACCCTGTTTAAAATGTAGTTTAACTACCTAAAACAGTTTCAATATTCGGTCAATAGCGGAAAAATTGCGCCGATGACGTTAAAAATGTGTAGACAAGCTACAAAAATGATCTCAGGATGTAGAAAAATTACACAAAAGATTCATCAGCGGAGAGATTGGCGAAGATGGCATTACGCCGTGTTGAAACCATTGCAGCGACCCTAAGCCGTTCCCTGAACTGGGTTGTCGAACGCGTTATTGCGCTTTTGATGCTTGTTCTGGTTCTGGATGTCTGGCTTGGCGTTATTGATCGATACATTTTCCATTGGCAACTACCCTGGCCCGAGGAACTCGCCCGTTATCTGATGATCTGGGCGGCACTTCTGGCGATTTCGGCCGGGATTGCGCGCCGCGAGCATATCGGGATCGGGATGTTTGTTCTGAGCCTGCCAATGCCGATCCAGCGCAGCATCCTGTTTCTGGTCGATCTGATTGCACTCGCCGCATTCCTCTATCTTGCGATCTATGGATTGGGCTTTGCCGAAGGCGGCATGCGCCGTCAGGCCATGATTTTCGGGATGTCGCTCGCACTTCCCTATGCCGCAGTACCGGTCTCAAGCCTGTTGGCGGCAATCCAGCTTCTTCTTGTAGCCTTGCGTGATCAGGGCCGCTTCATCCCGGTTGATCTTGCGGAGGGCGCGGAATGATCGTCGCCATTATCTTTGTCGTTCTGATGGTTTTGGGCATGCCGATCGGTTTTGCCCTGGGTGTGGCAGGTGTCGTTGGCCTGTTTGACATGGGCGGGGGGATGTTTCTGTCCCAGGGCCCAAGCAAGGTATTTAACGGACTGAACGTTTTTCCGTTCCTTGCCATGCCTTTCTTTATTCTTGCTGGCGAAATCATGAACCATATCGGCATCACAAGCCGTCTGGTGAAATTTGCCCAGGCCCTTGTCGGGCATATGCGTGGTGGTCTGGCCCATACCAATATGCTGGCATCCGTTTTCTTTGCTGGGCTTACGGGTGCCGCAACGGCGGATGCGGCGGCCTTTGGCAAGACGCTTGTTCCTGCCATGGTCGAACGCGGATATCGCCGTGACTATGCCTGTGCGGTGACTGCCGCCGGGTCGATCATCGGCCCGACCATTCCCCCATCGGGACTGATGGTGGTATATGGCTCACTGATGGGGGTTTCGATTGGTGGTCTGTTTGCCGCAGGTATTTTGCCGGGTCTTATGATCTGTCTGATCTGCATGACCGTGATTGCGGTGACGGCACGCGCCAAGAACCTGCCGAAAAATGAACGTCGGGCCACGCTTCTTGAAATCTGGCAGATTTTCAAATCATCGATTACCGCACTGATCATGCCTCTGATCATTCTGGGCGGCATTCTTGGCGGGATTGTCACGCCGACCGAGGCTGCATCGGTTGCGGTTGCCTATGCTCTGTTTATCGGTGTGTTCATCTATCGTGCGCTGAGCTTTGCCGATTTCTTCGGGATGCTGGTGCGCACAGCCCGCGTCACGGGCGTGATTTTCGTGATCATTGCCTTTGCGTCGATCCTCGGCTGGTGGCTGAGCTTCAATCGCATTCCGCAAGAAGTCGCAAGCCTTGTTCTGGGCGTGTCCGGGAACCCCTATATCGTGATCTTCATGATTGTCGGTCTGCTTCTTCTGATCGGTATGGTGATGGATATCAACGCCATCCTGATCATTCTGGCACCGGTTCTGGTTCCGCTGACAGTCCAGATCGGAATGGACCCGATCCATGCCGGGATCATCTTTATCCTTGCGCTCAATATCTCGCTGATGACGCCGCCTGTCGGGGCATGTCTGTTCGTGTTGTCATCGGTGACGGGTGAAAAGCTTGAAAAAATTGCAGCACAGCTTTGGCCATTCCTTTTGGCTGAACTGGGTGTGCTGTTCCTGTTTGCCTTCTGGTCGGATCTGGCGCTCGCGATACCGCGACTGCTGGGCTTCCGCTAGGCCTGCGGGGTGAAGACAGCCCCGGTCAGTCCGGGCCGGGGCACGCACCAAAACAAAATGCCGGACACCATAAAGTCGTTACATCAAGGAGAGGTAAGAATGAAAACCGTAAAGCGTTTGGGCGCAGCCGCCCTGGCAACTGCGATGCTGATGGGCAGCACCTCGATGGCGTTTGCCGAGGCCAAAGTCCTGAAATTCGCCCACGACAATAAAACCGACCCGTTCGAAAACCCGGCACATGCCTGTACTGCTGTTTTTGCCAATATTGTCGAAGCTGACACCAATGGCGAAATCAAGGTCGAAGTCTATCCGTCCAACCAGCTTGGTTCGGCTGCCGAACATGTTCAGATGGTTCGTGATGGTCTGATTCAGGGTACCCTGACCTCGACCGGGGCGCTGGCATCCTATTATCCGCGCATTGATGTTCTGAACCTTGCATTCGCATTTGACAGCAACGCGTCCACCTATGACGTATTTGATGGTCCTTTCGGCTCGGCGCTTGCGTCTGACATCGAAGGTACCCTTGGTGATGTCAAGGTTCTGGGATTCCCTGATACCGGCGGGTTCTTTGCTGTGACCAACTCCCAGCATGCGATTGCCACCCTCGAGGATTTCAAGGGCATTCGTATCCGCACCATGTCACTGCCGTCGCACCAGAAAATCATGCAGGCACTGGGTGCAGAAGCATATCCGATGGCCTGGGGCGAAGTTTATGCCGGCCTTCAGACCGGTGTGATCGACGGTCAGATGAACCCGGTTCCGACCGTGACCTTTGCCAAGTTCAACGAAGTTCAGGGATACCTGACCCTGACCAATCATCTGTTCTCGCCTTATACCATGATGCTGTCCAAAGCATTCTGGGATGACCTGACCGCTGATCAGCAGAAAATCATCCGCTACGCTGCCCAGTCTTGCGTTGTTGCAAGCCGCGGTGTGTCACGCGTGATCGAGGCGTCTGATCGTGGTCTTGCCGGTCTTAAGGACAAAATGGAAATCACCGCTCTGTCGGCTGAAGACCGTGAAAAGTTCAAAGAGGCAACCCAGCCGGTCGTGATCCAGCACGTACAGGAAAGCCTTGGCGATGAAGGTGTGAAACTTCTGAACCTGTTCAAGGAAGAAGTCGAGAAAGCCAACGCCAGCCGCTACATGGAATAAGCCATTCCACTTGCCGAAGGGGCGGCTTTCCGCCCCTTCGGATTTCATTAGCTGATATCAAAAGACCAATAACAAAGGCACGGGCCATGCGGATTTTTTGCGCCTCGATTGCAACCGAGACCAATACATTTTCACCTTTAAGAACCGATTTTTCCGATTTTCAGGAAAGCTTTTACGCGCCGCCTGGTCAGCATCCGGTAACCCCGACGCTGTGCAGTGCCGTCTTTACCGAAGGTCGCCTTCGTGCCGCAAAGGAAGGCTGGGACCTGATCGAAGGCACTGCAACCTGGGCTGAACCCGGCGGGCTTGTAAGTCGCGAAACCTATGAACAGCTTCGCGACGAAGTTCTGGGGCAGCTCCGCGCGGCCATGCCGGTTGATGGCGTGATCCTTGGCTTGCATGGCGCGATGGTTGCGCAGGATTATCTTGATTGCGAGGGCGATCTTATTTCACGCATTCGCGCGCTTGTTGGTCCGGAAGTTGTGATCGGCACCAGCTTTGACCCGCATAGCCATCTGACTGCATTGCGTGTCGATAATGCCGACATCATCGTCGCCTTCAAGGAATTCCCCCATACCGATTTCGTCGAAACCGGGCGTGCGGTGGTTGATCTTGTTTTGCGCACGCTGCGTGGTGAAATCATGCCGACCAAGGCAGTCTTTGATTGCCATATGATCGAAGTCCTGCCGACATCGCGTGAACCGATGCGGTCCTTTATTGACCGGGCAAAGGATATGGAAGGGACGGGCGATATTTTATCGGTTTCCTTCATTCACGGCTTTATGGCCGGTGACGTGCCCGACCTTGGTGCCAAGGTCATTGTCACCACCAACAATAACCCTGCGGAAGCCAAACAGATTGCACGAGACCTGGGGGTTGAGTTGTTTGGTTTCCGTGGGGCCACCCGGCCGACATTCCTTAAACCCGAAGCCGCCCTTGATCAGGCATTGGCGTCGGACGCCAAACCGATTGTGCTAACCGATGTCTGGGATAATCCGGGCGGAGGCGTACCGGGCGACAGCACGATTTTACTGCGCGCGGTGATGGAACGCGGGCTTTCTGATTATGCCTTTGGCACGCTTTGGGACCCGATGGCGGTAAAGACCTGTTTTTCTGCGGGCGAGGGCGCGACATTGCCGCTGCGCTTTGGCGGTAAAACCGGTGCCCATGCCGGAGCCCCGATTGACGCCGAGGTCACGGTCAAGAAGCTTGAACGCAATGCCTGGCAGTATTTCGGCGAAAGCATTGTGCCGCTTGGCGATTGTGCGGTGATCGTTCTTCCGGGCGGGGGTGAGGTGATCCTCAATACCAACCGGTCGCAAAGTTTCGATCCCAGCCTGTTTTCGAATATGGGGATCGATCCGAAATCAAAAAAATATTTGTTTATCAAATCGACCAATCACTTCTACGATGCCTTCGCCAAAATCGCGGGCGAGATCATCTATATTGATGTGCATGGTCCTTATCCGTCGGATCCGAAAACCAATGGATACCGTCATGTCAAACGTCCGCTTTGGCCGATTGTCGATGATCCGTTTGCCCAAAAGGCCAGCTGATTGTTGATTGCCATCGCCCCTTCGCGTCACCACCGAAAATCAAAGGACGTTTTTCATGACCCGTTCACCGCAATATCCCCAACTTGATACGCCTTGCGCGGTGATCAATCTTGATACGGTCGATCGTAACGTAAATGCCTATCAGGCCTATTGCGACAAGCACGGCATTGCGCTGCGCCCGCATATCAAGACCCACAAGATCCCGGCCTTTGCCAAACAGCAAATCGATGCCGGGGCCAGGGGAATTACCTGTCAGAAAATTGGCGAGGCCGAAATCATGGCCGATGCCGGACTGGATGACATTCTTCTGACCTATAATGTGTTGGGTGAACGCAAGCTTGCCCGTCTGCGTTCCTTGTTTGACCGGATCAAAACACTTCGTGTTGTTGCCGATAACGAGGCCGTCATCGAAGGCCTGTCGCGTGCCTTTTCTGACAGTGCCAAGCCGCTGGAAATCCTGATTGAATGTGATACCGGCGGCGGACGTTGTGGTGTGCAAAGCTCCGATGCAGCAGTGGTTCTTGCACAAAAGATCCAATCCCTTCCGGGCATTGCCTTTGCCGGTCTGATGACCTATCCGGCGGCCGGTGGTGGACCGAAAGTTGGCGGGTTCTTTGGCGATGCCATGGCCAAGCTCGACGCGGTCGGGATTGACTGCCCGATCAGAAGTTCGGGCGGGACGCCCGATATGTGGAAGGCCCACGAAGTATCGAACGTCACCGAACATCGTATTGGCACCTATATCTATAACGACCGGTCATTGATGGCGCGTGAGGTCTGTGGCGAGGATGATTGTGCACTTCGTGTTCTGGCCGAGGTGGTTTCACTCCCGGTACCCGGACGTGCAATCATTGACGCGGGATCAAAGGTTCTGACTTCCGATCTTCTGGGTCTTGAGGGATATGGCTGTGTCGTTGGCCATCCCGAGGTCAATGTGGTCGGTCTTTCCGAAGAACACGGCATCCTGCATTTCGAGGCCGATCTGAGCCCGTTTGAAATCGGCGAGCGGATCGAAATCATCCCCAACCATGTCTGCGTGGTCAGCAATATGCTTGATCAGGTGCATCTGGTGCGTGGGGACGTGATCTCAACGGTCGATGTCACCGCACGCGGCAAGGTTTTGTAACCAAACAATCCATATCGCGGGAAGGCCCGGCGGTCACGCCGGGTCGTGATTGGGCAGATAGCCGGTGAAACCGGTGATCAGCCATTTCCCGTCATCCTGCTTTTCGCAGTAATAATGGGTTTTCCAAAGCAGACGGTCTTCTGTGCCGTCTGCTTTTTTGATGCGCCCGTTGAAATGTTTGCGGACCAATGCGCGGTTGCCGGTAATGTCGATTTTTTCAAGTCTGGTTGCGCGAAATACACCCGTATAAAGGTCTTCGGCAAACGCGATTTTTTGCGCTTCGATCGCCTGGCGCAGCCATTCATCGCGATAGGCCCCAAGATCGGGAAACATCATTTCCCAGTCATCAGGGTTATCGGATTTACAGGCATCAATCGCATAAAACCCATCTGCCTTGAAATCATCTTCGACCATCGACCAGTCGGCGGCAACGAAGGCCGCAATATCGCGCGGAACCAGCATTTCCCATATTTGATTGCGGTCGGTATCAGATGGCGGAAACGGGCTTTGATCGGTGGGGCGCATTGCTGTCTATCCGGTTGATATAAAAATGATTTAGCCCATTTTCGCATCCCGGCGATGGCGGTTCAATCACAGAAGAAGCAAACGCGTAAAAATACGCATCCCCGATGCGAAGTGATTGCAAACAGGGAAAAATTGAAGAAAGATCGGTATTGAAGATCAGATCGTATACAGATCTAACCCATAAAATCCGAGGTGCCGATGGCTTGGGGTGGTTTCACATCAGCTGAACTTGAATGGCAATATAATCCGCGCGAAACCGTGCCGGAATTCATGACGCATTTCGAACGGTTTGTGAAACTGTCCGGTGAAACCCGCGCACAGTTGGGCGGCAAAATTGATGTCCGGTTCGGTGACGGACCCAAGGAAACCATGGATGTTTTCATGGCATCCGATCCCGGTGCCCCGGTTCATATCTTCTTCCATGGCGGATACTGGCGCAGTCAGGACAAAAAGGATTATGCCTTTGTCGCCCGTGATCTGGTGGCGGCCGGGTTTACGGTGATTTGCCCGAACTATGATCTTTGTCCTGATGTCACGGTGGCCGATATCACCGAGGAAGCCGTGCGTTGCATCGACTATGTCTATCGCAATGTCGAAGATTTTAACGGGGATCGGGACAATATCTCGATCTCTGGCCATTCAGCAGGCGGGCAGATTGTCGCGCGCCTTGCCACCCATGACTGGGAAGAAACACTTGGCGATGCGACGCCGTTTTCGGCTGTGATTCCGATTTCGGGTGTTTTTGATCTTGAGCCGATCCGTCACACCAGTCTGAATGATGATATTCGTCTTGATGAAGCATCGGCTGCCGATAATTCCCCGATGCTTGATGCTGTGCCGATGGATGTGCATATGATGGTCATTGTCGGCGGCAATGAAAGCCCGGAATTCGTGCGCCAAAGTGATGCCTATGCCGCCTATTGCGGAAGTGCCGGGCACAAGGTTCCTGTCTATAAGGCCTGGGGGGCGAACCACTTTACCGTGCTTGAAGAAGTGTTTTTGGGTACCGGTTCGTTGTTTGGGCATCTCAAGCGGTTCCTGCAACCGTAAATCACGGAAAATCACCTAAAAACAGCATGAAAAACCATCGCACTTCCTGTGACGCGGGCAGTCTGACGTGATATAAAAAATGTCCGCTACCATACTGAAACACAAATAATTCTACAGGAAGGCCCATGCGTTTCGTTACTGCCGAAGATATCGACAAATTTGTATCGCCCCGTGATCTGGTTGAAGCCCTTCGTGACGGTTTTGCACAAGGCTGCGAAGCGCCGTTGCGCAGTCATTTCAACATGGAACGCAGTAACGAGGATGATGCGACTTTCCTGATCATGCCAGCCTGGCAAAAAGACGGGGCAGCGGGTGTTAAAATCGCCGCTGTTGTGCCGGGGAATTCTGCACGCAATCTTCCGGCGGTTTCGGGAACCTATGTGCTGCTTGATGCGGTCACCGGACAGCCGTCTGCTGTTCTCGATGGCACCAAGCTGACCACGCGCCGCACGGCGGCGGCATCGGCGCTGGCGGCTGACTATCTGGCGCGCCAGGATGCGACGGATATGGTCATGGTCGGTTCAGGTGCCATGGCCCCGCAATTGATCAAGGCTCATGCGTCGGTGCGTCCGATCAAAAATGTCACGATCTGGAACCGCAATGCCGACAAGGCGACGAAACTTGCCGCCGAGATCGCCGAACTTGGTTTCAATGCGTCGGGAACCGATGATCTTGAAACCGCCTGCAAGTCCGCAGACCTGATTTCATGTGCGACCCTTTCGACCGAGCCGCTGGTACGCGGTGACTGGCTGCGTGATGGCACCCATGTCGATCTGGTGGGCGCGTTCAAGCCGACCATGCGTGAAAGTGATGATGCCGTCATGGCGAAATCGCGCATCTATGTCGACAGCTTCGAAGGGGCCAGCGCCGAAGGCGGAGACGTCGTTCAGGCAATCAAAAGCGGTGCAATCACCAAGTCCGATATCATCGGTGATCTGTTTGGCCTGACCCGTGGTGAAGTCAAAGGGCGTGAAACCGATGGCGAATGCACGGTGTTTAAATCCGTCGGGCATTCGCTGGAAGATTTCTTTGCCGCTGTTGCTGTAGTCAAGGCGGTTGAAAAATGATCAGCAAGGATCTGTTTGCCAAAGAACCGCTCGAAGTATTTCGCGGAACCATCAAACCGGAATGGATTGATTTTAACGGCCATATGAATGTCGGATATTACGTGGTTGCATTCGATCTGGGGTCCATGGCGTTCCTGAATGCGGTGGGTATGGGCTTGAACTATCCCGAACAGCGCAATGGATCGACCTTTGCCCTTGAAATGCATGTGACCTATGACCGGGAAATTCATCAGGATGAACCGTTTGTCATTCACACCCGTGTACTCGATTGCGACCAGAAGCGTGTTCACATGTATCACGAAATGCGTCATGGCACCGAAGGCTGGCTGGCATCAACCAACGAAATCATCACCATGCATATCAATATGACGGAACGCCGGTCGGCCCCGTTCCCCGACGATATCATGGCGACACTCAACAAGATCAGGGAAGCCCATGCTGATCTTCCGATCCCGTCCGGTGTAGGGCGCAAGATCGGCATCCGCCGCAAGTAAAATGATAAACCCCGCATCGGATGGATGCGGGGTTTTCTTTTTGCGAAATGTACCGGCCTAGGGACGGCTTGCCATATAAAGTCGGCACATTTCACCCGACTGATTGACATCCTGATCCCGTAAAAATGTCAGGCCCAGCTTTTCAAGCATGTGAATGGACGGGCCATTATCGGGCAGGCAATACCCGTAAACCTTGTCAAAACCATAGACGTTCCAGCCGTGATCAAGCAGCGCGGAACAGACTTCATAGGCGTATCCCTTGCCCTGATGGGGCTCCGTCACGGCATAACCGATATCAGGCGCATCAAGGGTATCGCGTTTGACAAAGCCGATCAGTCCAATCGGGCTTTGTGTTTCCTTTTCCAGCGCAACGCACATTCCAAAGCCAAGCTTTTCATAATTCTCGCGAAAGCGCAGATCAATGTAATCGCGTGCGGCCTGAAGGTCGTGGATGTTGCGATCACCGATAAAACGGATCCATCCCGGCTCGTTGAGCAGTTGCAGAATGAACGGGGCGTCGTCATGGGTGGCTTCGCGCAGGATTGTGCGCGGTGTTTCAAGAATGGTCATGATGTGGGGCGCTTGTTATGGTGGAAAAAGACGTTCAGAACTTTACCGTGAATTCCATGTAATCAAAGCCGTTTTTCGGTTTGCAGACACGGAGAGATCAATGCCGGTCAAGCCCATTAAACTGACATTCGAAGGTGCCCATGGGGCCGAACTGGCCGCAAGGCTGGATTTGCCGGTGGGACCCGTGCGGGCCTATGCGCTGTTTGCCCATTGTTTCACCTGTAGCAAGGATTTAACCGCGGCACGCAAAATCGCCCAGTCCCTGACCTTGCAGGGGATTGGTGTGTTGCGGTTTGATTTTACCGGGCTTGGCGGTTCGGGCGGGGATTTCTCGTCGACCAATTTCACCTCCAACCTTGAAGACCTGCGGCGCGCGGCGGATTTTATGCGGCATGAATTTGCGCCCCCCAGACTTCTGATCGGCCATTCACTGGGCGGGGCGGCGGTTCTGGCCGTTGCCGATAGCGTGCCCGAAGCAACCGCCGTGGCAACTATTGCCGCACCTGCCGATGTCGAACATGTGACGCATAATTTTGATGGTTATCTTGATGATATCGAACGCGACGGGCAGGCGGAGGTATCACTCGGCGGGCGACCCTTTGTGATCAAGCGCCAGTTTGTCGAAGATCTGCGTCATCACAGTGTCGAAGCCGCAGTTGGCAAATTGCACAAGGCGTTGCTGGTGCTCCACGCGCCAATGGATCAGACCGTCGGGATCGAAAATGCCGGGCGGATTTATGATGCGGCCAAACATCCCAAAAGCTATGTCTCGCTTGATAGTGCCGACCATCTTTTGCGCAATCCCGATGACGCCGAATATGCAGCAAATGTCATTGCGGCATGGGCGAAACGCTATCTTCCCGACGATACGCCCGAGCAGCCGGAAGAGGCCGAAGGTGTGGTCGTGCGCGAGACCGGCCTTGGCAAATTCCAGTCGATGGTGATTGCCGGGCAGCATCGCATGATTGCCGATGAACCGGAAAATGTCGGTGGCTTTGACAGCGGCCCGTCACCCTATGATTTTCTGTCAGCCGCTCTTGGTTCCTGCACGGTAATGACGCTGCGACTTTACGCCGATCAGAAGCAGATCCCGCTTGATAGTGTCCGGGTTGAAGTCCGTCACGAAAAAGTCCACGCCGAAGACTGTGCAGAATGCGCGGAAAAACCGGTGTCGAAGTCGGGCAAGATTGATCGGTTTGAACGCCTGATTACGCTTCATGGCGATTTCACCGATGACGTGCGCACAAGGCTTCTTGAAATTGCCGATAAATGCCCGGTTCACAGAACACTTGAAGCCAGTTCCGTGATTGTGACACAGGAACATTCGGCCTGAGTGCGAAAACAAAAACGCCCGGCATACATTCCATATGCCGGGCGTTTTGTGATGATATCGATCAGATTACGGTTTTGCCGCAACCACGATGAACTCAACAAGGTAATCCGGGGTGGCAAGCTTTGCTTCGCCGCATGCACGTGCCGGGGTGTGACCCTGCGGAACCCATGCGTCCCAGATTTCGTTCATTGCGGCGAAATCTTTCATGTCAGCCAGCCAGATGGTGGTCGACAGGATGTTTTCCTTGCTCGAACCGCATTCGGCCAGAAGCGCGTCTACCTTTGCCAAGCATTCTTTGGTCTGGTTGGTAACGTCGCTGCCCGGTTCGCCGACCTGACCAGCAAGATAGATGGTGTTGCCATGAACAACGGCCTGGCTCATACGCGGGCCGGTGTGGAAACGTTGAACGCTCATGAAGCTCTCCTTTGGTGACAAAATTGAATAATTTATTCGGGTTTAGCTACCACGCTTTTGCACGCCGCACCAGTCAGCAATGAACAGGGCAAGCACTTCGGTAACTTCCATCATGGATGCAATTGAAACCCGTTCGTCAATGCCGTGAATTCGTTCGGCTTTTGGGCCATAACAGGTTGCCGGAATGTTACCGTAAATCTGGAAAAAACGGGCATCCGTGGTCGCGGTCGAGGCATAGTTTTTGATCGCGTTTCCGGTGACTTCCTGATGGATGTCGCCAATCATCGTCATCATCGGATGATTGACATCCATTTCGCATCCTTCGGCCTGAAAACCGCGATAGGTGATCTCGATCTTGGCACCCCTGCAGGACGGATGATTATCAAGCGCGCTTTGTTTCACCGCCTCGATGGTTTCGCGCACTTTTTCAAGCTCCATCCCCGGATAGAAACCAACCCGGATATCAGCCGTGCAAACCGGCGGTACGGTTGATGCCCATTCGCCGCCCTCGATCTTGCCAAGGTTGAAGTTCACGGGGTGAACATGCGCCCCGTATGCACAATGCCGGTCCGTCGGATGATTCCAGATATCCTCGACCTCCTTAAGGACTTCAAAGAAGCCAAATGCGGCTTCAATGGCGTTGCTTCCGGCTGAGGTATCAAGAACATGGGCGGGGCTTCCCGAAACATGGATCTGGAACCACATCACGCCAAGCTGTGCGGTCATAAGTGTCTGGTTAAACGGTTCGGGGATGATTGCACAATCGGCATGATATCCGGCATGAAGACAGGCAAGCGCACCATTGCCGGTACATTCTTCCTCGATCACCGATTGCAGGGTAACCGGGGCAGCGGGTTCAAGCCCGATATCGTGCAGGGCCTGAAGGGCATGGCAATATGCAATGATACCGGCCTTCATGTCGCCCGCACCGCGCCCATAAAGCCAGTCACCATCAACATACGGATCAAACGGTCCGCGACGCCATTGTTCAACCGGTCCGGTCGGTACAACATCCATATGTCCGTTGAGGATCAGACTTCTTCCCGTCGGGTTTTGCGGTCGATGCAGGCCAACCACATTTTCGCGCCCGTCATAATTTTCGATTACGGGCGGGGAGAAGCCGGGTTGATCCCGCAGGGCTTCGATATCGATTGTGACGCGTTCGACATCCAGTCCCATTTTGGCAAACTGTTCGGCGATCCAGTCCTGCGCCGATGCTTCGTTGCCCAGAAGGCTGTCGTGACGCACCAGCGCGCAAAGATCATCAACCGCCGCAGATGTACGCTCTGCTACGGCCTTGCGAAGGGCGGCGCGATCAAAACCGGTCATAGTGTCTTCTCCGTTCAGGCAAGGCATGGTAGCCGATTGCCTGTGTCGTCATCATTTGCCAGTGGCAAGGGTCAGTCGGGTGGCCGAAAGGGCATCCTTGGTCACGCCAAGCTTATCCATATGGGGCGGGACGCCATCGCCACAAATCAGGCTTGCGGCATATTCACCCATGGCGGGTGCCGTCTGAATGCCATAGCCGCCCTGACCGGCAAGCCAGTAAAACCCGTTTTCGTCCGCATCAAAGCCGGAAACCGGATCACCATCGGCAAAGAAGCTGCGCAGTCCGGCCCAGGATTCACCGGGCCGACGCACAACAACGTTGGTCGCCGTCATCAGGCGGTCAATGGCAATGGCGATATCAAGTTCTTCGGGCTGAACATCATGGGGTTCGGTCGGTGTCTTATCGGCTGGCGATACCAGCAAACGACCGGCGTCTTCCTTGAAGTAAAGGGACTCATCAAGGGCTGCGACCATGGGCATTCCATGGATGTTGATATCTGCCGGGGCATCAATCATTACGGCCGTTCTGCGCTTGGGAACGATGCCAAGCGGTTTGACACCAGCCTTGGTTGCGATGTCATCGGCCCATGCGCCTGCGGCATTCACAACGATATCCCCCCCATAAACCGAACCGTTGGCAAGCGTGACCTGCCATTTTCCATCGGCCTTGGTGATTGATTGCACGTCGGCCTTGGTGACAAGCGTTCCGCCATTGGCTTTGAACTGACGGATAAAGCCCCAATGTAGCGCGTGAACATCGATGTCCATGGCATCGGTTTCATGGGCGCCCTTGCCAATCAGATCAATATTAAGGATCGGAACGATTTCCTTAAGTTCCGCGGGGCTTAATTCTGTGAAAGTGGCCCCGTTGGCGCGTCCTTCGGAAATCAGTGCATCCAGTTCGGCTTCTTCGCCCGGGGCTGCATACATCACGATCCCGCGTGGGGTCAGGATCGGGTTTTCGGTGAAACCGGCTGGCGGGTTCAAAAAGAAGTCCCGGCTGGCGGTTGACATCTTGCGAATGATCTTGGGGCCATAGGTCTCGCTATAAAGGGCGGCGGAACGACCGGTGCTGTGATAGCCCGGCTGATCTTCGCGTTCGAGAACCGTGACGGATTTTCCCGCCTTTGCCAGAAAATATGCAGCCGACATACCGGCAATGCCGCCGCCAATAATCAGGATGTCTGAATGGGTCATTTGGGGCCTTCTGATAACGTGGTGTTCTTGTTGGTGACGCCAAAGGCGCTAAGGAATTGATACAGGTTTTCTGCCAGCGTGGAACTGACATAACCACCTTCCTGCACTATCACGGTTGGGCAGGTAAGGGTGCCAATTTTTTCGCCGATTTTCGAAAAACCATCGGGGCTGACAGCAAGCCCGCCGAACGGATCATCACGTGACGCATCAAGACCAAGCGCAACCACAACCGCGTCCGCCCCGAAATCGTCAATCGCTGCCATGGCGCGATCAAGTGCTTCGAGAAATACCGCATCGCCGCTGCCCAGTGGCAGGGGATAGTTCTTGTTGAACCCGATGCCAGCATTTTCACCGACCTCCACTTCATGGCCCCAGAAAAACGGATAGAAATCCATGGGATCAGCATGGATCGAAAGGGTCATGACATCGGCGCGGTCATAGAAGATATGCTGCGTACCATTGCCGTGATGCAGATCAACATCAAGGATCGCCACCCGGTCATATTTCGCACGCAGCTCCTGTGCGGCAATTGCGCTGTTGTTCAGATAGCAAAATCCACCGGCGATATTGCCACTCGCGTGATGGCCGGGTGGGCGACACAGGGCATAGGCCGCATGCGCGCCCTTGTCGCGGACGTGGCGGGCGGCTGAAATCGCGGTCTGGGCACTGGCATAGGCCGAATGCCAGGTGGTTTCCAATACCGGACAGGACGTATCGCCCAAATGAAAACCGGCCTTGCCCGTATGGTGGCGCGGGTAGGGGCCATTGCGGTCAAACGGATGGATATTGGGGATCACCAGTTCCGATCCGCCCGCCTCACGCCATTCCCGATAGATGGTTTGCAGAAAGTCCAGATATTGCTCATCGTGAATGGCGGCAATCGGTGCCATACCGGCATCATCGGGCGCGCGAAGTTCAAGGCCCAGCCGCGATACCGCCGTGCGCAGAATATCGGCGCGTTCGGGGACTTCGGGGATCGGCTTTTTCTCACCTGCGACAATGAATGTCTTGCCGTGATGACGTAACTGATCGTCTGAGAAATAGGCATGCATCATCGCTGCCGCCTTTCACTTTGTGCGTGGTCAAACGGTTGTGGCTTTGTGTCTTCAGTTTTGTGTCGAACTAAAAGGCGACCTTGTCGGCACCTTTCAGTCCCAAAATCGCGCGCGCCTCGTCGGGGGTTGCGATTTCAAGTGACAACCCGTCCAGAACTTCGCGAATTTTGCGAACCTGGGATGCGTTGTCGGGCGCAAGTTCGCCCTTGCGCAGATATAGATTGTCTTCAAGCCCGACCCGGACATTGCCACCCATGGCGGCTGCCATGCTGGCAAGCGGCATCTGATGACGACCAGCCCCCAGAACCGAGAAATGGTACTGGTCACCAAACAGCTTGTCGGCAGTGCGTTTCAGATGGGCAAGGTTGTCGGGATCAGCCCCGATGCCGCCCAGAACGCCCAGCACAAACTGGATAAAGATCGGCCCCTTGATCAGACCCCGGTCGACAAAATGGGCAAGGGTATAAAGATGGCCGACGTCATAGCATTCAAACTCGAACCGCGTGCCGTTGGCTTCGCCCAGATCGGCCAGAATGGTCTCAATGTCCGAAAACGTGTTCTTGAAAACAAAGTCGCGGCTGTTTTCAAGAAACTCCGGCTCCCAGTCATGTTTCCAGTCCGTGCGACTGGCAAGCGCCGGGAACAGGCCGAAATTCATCGTGCCCATATTCAGCGATGCCATTTCCGGCGCAGCATGACGGGCCGCACGAATGCGGTCCTTGACTGTCATGGTCATGCCGCCGCCGGTCGATATGTTGATTACCGCATCGGTTGCGGCCTTGATCCTGGGCAGGAATTCCATGAACAGATCCGGTTCGGGACTTGGAAATCCGGTCTGCGGGTCACGGGCATGCAGATGCAGGATCGAGGCCCCGGCATTGGCCGCATCAATGGCCTGCTGTGCGATCTCGTCCGGGGTGATGGGCAGATGCGGGCTCATGGATGGTGTATGCACCGATCCGGTCACCGCGCAGGTGATGATAACTTTGCGGCTCATGAAAACGCTCCGGCGGTGGCAAGTTCGTCCTGAAGTTCGACAAGGGCGGCGCGCAGCGGCACCAGAATGTCGTCGAACTGTTCGGGCTTGATCGTCATGGGCGGGCAGACCATGACATGGTCGCCGCGATATCCGCCGCGTGTGCGACGCCAGTAAATGATCAGCCCCTTGTCATAGGCAATGTCGACCAGACGGGCAGCCGCCATATGCTTGGGATCAATCGGCTCCATGGATGTGCGATTCTTGACGAGCTCGACCGCCAGCAACAATCCCTTGCCGCGCACATCACCGATCATGGTGAATTCGTCCGATAGCTTGGAAAGTTCGGCCTTCAATGCCGCACCGCTGGCGGCTGCATTTTCAAGCAGGCCGTCTTCGTCAATCACATCAAGAACCGCATTGCCCGCCGCACAGGCCAGCGGATTACCGGCATAGGTGTAACCATGGATAAACCCGCCATGATCCAGAACCGGGCCAACAATGCGATCTGGCGCAATCATCGCACCCAGCGGGGCATAACCTGCTGCCAGTCCCTTTGACACGGCAAGGATATCAGGCGTGATGCCCCAATGTTCGCAGGCAAAATATTTACCGGTACGACCGGCCCCGGTCATGACCTCGTCATAGATCAGAAGAATGCCGTATTGATCGCAAATCTCGCGAATGCGGCCATAGTAACTATCAGGGGCAACAAGTGCCCCGGTCGCAGCCCCGCCCACCGGTTCCATGATGAAACCAAGAACGGTTTCCGGGCCCTGTTTGATGATCTCGGCTTCCAGCATATTGGCATATTTGATGCCGCGATCATGATCGGACAGATCATCACGATCCAGATAACAGGTCGGTGCGGGGATTTTTGGCTGATCCACCATCATCGGGGCGAATGGCGCATGCATCGGCGTATAGCCGGTCAGGGCCAGTGCGCCAAGGGTCGATCCATGATAGCTCGGGAACCGCGAGATGATCTTGGTACGCTGTGCCTGACCTTTGGCCAGTGCATATTGACGGGCAAGCTTGATGCAGCTTTCAACCGCCTCTGACCCACCCGAAACAAAGAATACCCGTTCAAGATCGCCCGGTGCCCGTTCTGCCAGTCGCCAGGCAAGGTTTTCGGCCGCATCATTTTCGAAATGCAGGCGATAGGCGAAGCTTGCCTTTTCAAGCTGGGCATTCATTGCGGTAATCACGCGCGGGTCGCTATGGCCGATATTGCTGACCATCGCCCCGCTGGATGCATCGATATAGCGTTTGCCATCGACGTCCCACATGTAAACGCCTTCGGCACGGTCGATCAGCGGACGACGCGACCGGCTTTGATAGAACAGACGGGACTCCCGGTTATGACCGACCGGGCTTTTGATATCATGCGTCATTTATGGTGGCTCTCCTGAACCGGTATCAGTGATCCTTAGTCCTGATGACCGGGCAACAACACACAATTACGTGCCGCGATATGCATATAGATATCGGCACCTTCCTGATGGGGGCGGGCATCAATCGGGTTGATGACCTGCCAGTCGCGGCCATTGGCCTCGACGAAATAACGGGCCTGCTGGCCAAGATAATCGACTGTTTTGATCTTGCCGGGAATAGCGATAACGCCGTCACCGGAGCCATTTTGATCAGACAGTTCAATTTTTTCCGCGCGCACGACGGCACGCACATCTTTGGACCCATTGGCCTTGGCGGTTTGCTCGGTCGTGGTCAGAAGTGTCTCGCCACTTTTAAGGCTGACACGCGTGAAACCTGCATCCGGGCTGCCAAGGTTTGCCGGGATAATGTTGGAATGGCCAAGGAAGTCGGCAACAAATGCTGATGCGGGATTGTTGTAAACATCCTGCGGTGCGCCTTCCTGCTCGACAATGCCGTTATTCATGACAACCAGCTTGTCAGACATCGCCAATGCTTCGGACTGATCATGGGTAACAAATACGGTGGCAACGCCCAGTTCACGCTGAATGCGTTTGAGCTCGACCCGCATTTCTTCGCGCAGGTTGGCATCAAGGGCCGAAAGGGGTTCATCAAGCAGCAAAACATCGGGTTCGATCACAATGGCACGCGCCAGCGCAATGCGCTGTTGCTGACCACCGGAAAGCTGATTGGGATAACGTTCCGCAACATGGGGAAGCTGCACCAGATCAAGTGCCTGATTGACCTTCTTTGCGATGTCGGCCTTGGCGACTTTGCGATATTTCAGGCCAAAGGCGATGTTGTCAAAAATCGTCTTGTGCGGGAACAGGGCATAGTTCTGAAACACAAGACCAAGATTGCGCTTGTGGATCGGCAGGCTGTTGACCCGTTTGCCCCGGATCATCAAATCGCCTTCGGTAATATCGGTCAGACCCGCGATCATGCGCAATGTCGTGGTTTTGCCACAGCCCGACGGGCCGAGAAAGGTGACAAAGCTGTTATCGGGCACGGTCAGGTCCATGCGTTTGACCGCCGTGAATTCCCCGTACCGCTTGACGACATTTTGAAGTTCAACGGCGTTGGATGTGTCTGCCATTGTGTTTAATACCCTGTCAGAATAAAGGTGCCCGCCCAAAAAGGTTGGGCAAATGTGTCCTGGCCGGTTGTGCGAAGGCCAGGACACAGGATCAGGTGCGCAAGGCGGGATTAGTAACCGCGCTGCACACGTGAGAAGGTTTTCGACCAGTCGGCTTCGTTCTCGTTCCAGTAGGCCGGATCAAAGAAGCTGAGTGATTCGAGCGTGCCCTTTGGATCGAACGCCGGCAGTGCCGGGATGACTTTGCCAAGTTCAACCTTCTGCGGGTCAAGGGCCGGCGGATAGCTCTGGCCTTCGGCAACCGCAATCGCGACTTCCGGCTCCAGCATGAAGTTCAGAAGCTCTTCACAGGCCGCCATCGGGCTGCCACGCAGCACAAACAGACATTCCTGCCAGCCAAGACCACCAGCCGGATCAAGATAGCCAATGTCATGGCCCTGATCCTGAAGTGCCTTGATGCGGCCAGACCAGCCTTCGGTAACATAGATTTCTTCTTCGGCCAGAAGGCTCATCAGTTCCGCGCCTGAGCTCCAATATTTAAGCGCCAGATCACGGTGCGAACGGATCATGTCCCAAACCGCGTCAATGTCCTTGATATTGTTCGGGTCCTGATCAGACTGAAGCGCGCCGTACCAGATACGGGTTTTCCATTCACCCCAACCGCCGATCTTGCCTTTATAGGCTTCATCGACCATCAGCTTGGCACCCTTGGCCTTGGCTTCGTCGTCGCTGATATATTTGCGGTTATAGGCAATGCCCGTGGTGCCGTAATCATATGGCACGGCCGAAATCGTGCCGCCGGTGATTTTACGAAGCGGCTCGATCAGGCTTGGAATCACGTTTTGAAGGTTCGGAATATTGGCTTCGTTGAGTTCCGAAGTCAGTTCGAGACCATGATAACGGGCATAGTCAAACACGCCCGAAAGGTGGGCAAGGTTGAATTCGCCCGGCTGGCCTGCCTTGACGCGTGCGATATATTCGTCAGCCCCGCCAAAGGTGCCCGAAACAACCTTGATACCGGTTTTCTGGGTATATGGTGCAAAGGCGTATTTTTCGAATGCCTCGGAAACAACGCCACCCCAACCGTCAAAGCGAACCTGTTCCGGGGTGGCAGCATGCGCCTTGCGTGCGAGCATCCCCATCGGGCCGCCGGTGACACCGGCAACAACACCGGCAGCGCCAAGAGCGGTCAGAAAAGTACGGCGGCTGATATCACCATCGCGGTAGCGATTAAGCAGGCGTTCATAGCGTTTCGTATCGTCCATTTAAGGCCTCCTGATAAAACAATTTATTCCGTTATCGGTTTTGTTCTTGGTCGTTGGTCTTTTGGTCTTGTTATTGGTTTTGGCGGTTTCCCGCGATATTCAAAGCTTGGTCTAGGCAATCTGTGTCTTGCGGTTTGATGCGCGCAATTTGCGCATCGCCATCACGCGCGCAATTGATGCCGCGACAAGGGGCAGGGCGACGGTGAAGATCACCATCACAGCGCCAAGGGCATTGATTTCGGGGCTGATGGAATTGCGCAGCATGGCAAAAATCTGGGTTGGCACGGTTTCAACACCGCCCGGTTTCCAGAACAGGGTGCCGGTGATGTCATCAAATGAAATCGTGAAGGAAAATAGCATCCCGGCCATCACCGCTGGCATCATCAGCGGCAGGGTGATTTCAAAGAATGTCTGAATTGGCGTTGCGCCAAGGCTCATGGCGGCTTCTTCGACATCGCGCCGGATGGACACCAGTCGCGCCTGTACCACAAGCACCACGAAGGGCAGGGTAAAGACAACATGCCCCATCAGAAGCAGGCCAAAGCTTTTGGGCATCGACAATGCCTGCAGGAAAAGCAGCAAGGCAACAGCCAGAACAACTTCCGGGATCAGGATCGGCGCAACCAGAAGGGTCGAAATCGTCCGTTTTCCCGGGAAGTCATAGCGCACCATCGCAAGAGCCGCCAGCGTGCCAAGCGTCGTTGACACTGCACTGGTCAGAAAACCCAGCAACAGGGACGTTTTAAACGCGCGCACAATGGCGTCATTGTTCCAAAGCGCTTCGAACCAGCGCAGAGAAAACCCCTCGATTGGAAATCCGCCAAACTGATTGGCGTTGAATGCCAGAAGGATCACCACGGCAACCGGCGCAAACAGGAACAGATAAACAAGGATGGTGGCAATTCGGATCATCGACCAGCCGGACATTGTCATATACCTCCCTTATTTGAAGCTCTTGGCGATCTGATCGATGCCGAGATAGCGGGTGTAAATGACGACCAGCGCCCCCAGAAGGGCCAGAAGGACGAGTGAAAGTGCCGATCCAAGCGGCCAGTTCAACTGGGTGACGATGGCCTCGAACACCAGATTGGCAAACATCGCATCACGCGGACCGCCCAGAACAATCGGGGTGATATAGGTGCCTGCCGCCAGCACGAAGCACAGAAGCGATCCCGCTGCCAGGCCGGGCAGCGACAGTGGCAAGGTCACTTCGCGGAAGGCCTGAAACCCTGTGCAGCCAAGACTTTGGGCCGCTTCCGTCAGGTTCTTGTCGATACCATCAAGGCTGACATAGACATTCAGGATCATGAAAGGTAGCAGATAATGCACAAGCCCCAGCACAACCGTGGTCTGATTATAAAGCATCTGGATCGGCTCATCGATGATGCCAATCGACAGCATCACGGTATTAAGCGCGCCCGATGTGCCCAGAATGTTGATCCATGACATGGTGCGGATGATGTAGCTGATCCAGAAGGGCAGCATCAGCATCAAAAGCAGAAATGCCTTGGATTTCATTGGCGTATTGGCAACGAAATAGGCCGGGATATACCCCACCAGTGCACAGATCACTGTGGTGTAAAAGGCAATGGCAAAGGTCTGAAACAGAATATCGCGATAGAACCGGTCGCCAAGGACCTCTATCCAGTTATCAAGATAAAAGCCGACCTGATCCGCACCGGTCGCTGTGCGTAACCAGAACGAATAGACGACAATAAACAGCATCGGGATGATCAAAAGCAGCCCGACTGTTGCCAGCGATGGCGATAACAGTATCCAGGGCGCGCGACGCGTCCCGGCGATATCTGCGGCCATTTATGCCTCCCGTTATTGTGCTCCGGCGATGCCGTGCGTGGTTATTTGGCCGTTGAAATATTTGCAGGCACCATTCCACCCCAGACTTGCACATAGCGCAAATAGATAAGTAGAATAGATCCCATAGCCAATAACTATGGGATGGGTTGAACATGGCAGCAGCCGGGGGATTGTGATGAATGAACTTATGCGTCGCCAGTTTGACTGGAACCTGTTGCATACCTTTACCGTGATTGTCGAAGAACGCTCGATCACAGGGGCCGCCAACCGGCTTTTGCTGCGTCAGCCAAGTGTCAGCAATGCGCTTAAACGGCTTGAAGATCAGATTGGCGCGCGTTTGATTGACCGGGAACGTGGCCGGTTCGAAGTCACCGAACAGGGACTGGCACTCTATCACGAATGTCGTGAAATCTGCGGGGCGATTGGCCGTTTATCTGATGTGATGTCTGATAGCGGCAGTCAGTTGACCGGTCACTTGCATCTCTGGCTGGCCAGTCACGTGGTGTTTCCGCCGCTTGACGATGCGCTGTTCGATTTCAACCGTGCGCACCCCGAGGTGACCTATGAAATCAATGTTGCAACCTCGATGCATGTTGTTGATCAGGTTCTCTCACAGCAGGCGAGCTTTGGCATCTGTCTGGTCAAGGAGCAGCATCCGCGACTGGAATATCGCAAGCTTTACCGCGAACATTTTGGCTTCTTCTGTGGGCCCAGCCATCATTTGTTTGGCAAGGAGAACCTGACACTTGCCGATCTGCGCAGCGAGGCTTTTGTTTCATTTTCCACCGATCAGCTTACCGATGCATTGGCCCCGGTCGCCATCTTGCGCGCACAGGAAGGCATGCGCGGCAAGGTCGTTGCTGTCAGCCCGCACCTTGAAGAGGTCCGTCGTCTGATCAATGCCGGACTGGGCATCGGGCCGCTGCCGATCCATGTGGTGCAGAACGCGACCGAACGCGGACAGCTGTGGCGCTTGCCGCCCTATGATGCGCCACCGGCGATTGACATCTATCTGGTCACCAATCCGCGCATGTCGCTGAGCCGGGCAGAACGGTTCTTCATCGATAACCTGACCGCACGCCTGTCACATGCCCCTGATGGATATTTTGTCTATCCATAAGGGGCCTGCCGTGGATTTTCCTCATACAATGGCATCTTGAGACATAAAATAATAATGTATAACAGAAGGTTATCGTCAAAAAATGCATTTTGATAAATTTATCTTATATTTTTATGATTGTCTGGTAAAAGATTAAAGAGCTAAGTTAATAAGCAGTCTGAGAAACTTGCATCTATGAAACAAAAATCATTTTTCGTCGCACGCGAAAACGAAACCGTTGGTGAAGTCGCTTTTCGTAACATCCGATCCGATATCATCCGGGGAAAATTGGCTCCGGGGCAAAAGCTTAAACTTGAAAAGCTCAAGGCGGAGTACGGAGTAGCGGTTCCAACCCTTCGCGAAATTTTGAACCGGCTCGCGGCCGAGGAATTTGTAATTGCCGAGGGCCAGCGCGGATTTGAGGTAACAGGCGTTTCCGAGGCGGGGCTTCGTGATATTGCGGGACTGCGTCTGTTGCTCGAAACCCATGCCTTGCGACAGTCTATTGCAACAGGTGACCTGCAATGGGAAGCGCGCGTTGTTTCTTCGCATCATATGCTTAAAGTGGTTGAAACCAAGCTGATCGAAGGTGATCTCAGTCAGGTGGAACAATGGGTTCAGCAGGATTGGGAGTTTCACCATGCGACCATTTCGGCATGCCAGTCACCTGCGATGATGGCGGCCCATTCAACGGCCTTTGACCGGTTTCTGCGCTATCATATGCTGGTTCTGGACTTCCGTGGCAAGCCAGCCGCTGATGAACATGCAAAGTTGCGTGATCTTGTCATCGAACGCGATGTCGAAGCTGCGGTAAAGCTTCTGACCAGCCATGTTGAAAGTGGTCTTAATCACGTTCTTGGCACAGGAAAAATCCCCGCCTAGGCGGGGATTGCTTCCTGTTCTGCGATCATTTCCTTGAGCGCGCCGATAGCAGTCGGATAGCCCTTGGCACCAAGTCCGGCGATCACTGCTGTGACAACGCCCGACATCAGCGAATGGTGATACATCTCTTCGCGACGGTGAATATTGGTAATGTGCAATTCAATTACCGGACCGGAAAACATCTTCAACGCATCCATGATCGCCATCGACGTGAACGTATAGGCGGCTGGGTTGAAAAGCAGGCCCGATGCCGTGTCGGTTGCCTCATGTATCCACTCGATAAGCTGGGTTTCGGAGTTGCTTTGGCGAAACTCAAGCGGTGTATCGCCAGCCGCAGCGCGGCACATTTTTTCCACGTCGGCCAGGGTCGTGTAACCATAAACTTCCGGTTCACGACGACCGAGCCGGTTAAGATTGGGGCCGTTTAAAACAAAAATGGGCTTAGACATGGTGGTCCTCTTAACCTTTGTAGCCAAATGCTCTGGGAAGCCAGAGCGCAATCTCGGGCACCAGAGTAAACAACAGCAATGCGCCGAGCATTGCGATCAGGAACGGGAATATTTCGCGGGAAATTTCACGCAGCGGACGATTTGAAATTGCCGTCATCACGAACAGCAGCAATCCATACGGCGGGGTGATCAGGCCAATCATGATGTTGATCACGCAGATCACACCGAAATGAACCAGATCAACACCAAGCATGTTTGCAGTTGGAATGAAGACAGGGACAATCACAAGAAGAATGGTCGTCCCTTCCAGCAGACAGCCAAGGACAAGCAGGATGGCATTCACCATCAAAAGGAATGCCATTGGTGAAAGGTCAAAGCCGCCCAGCCATGTGCTGAGGCTTGATGGGATATTTTCAACAGTCACGACATAGTTAAACACCATCGCCCCGGCGATCAGCATGCCGATTGATGTCGTTGTGCGCGCACTTGAAAGAAGCGAATGATAAAGGGCGCTCAGGTTTACGCTGCGATAAAGGATTGTCGAAACCAGCAATGCGTAAAGAGCTGCAATCGCGGCGGCTTCTGTCGGGGTGGTAATGCCGCCGTAAATCCCGCCCAGCAGAACAACCGGCATCAACAAGGCCGGAAAGGCATTTAGCGTAACCTTGGGTAACTCTTTTAGCGGGACAGGAGATTCGATCGGGAACTTGCGCCGACGGGCGGATGTTACGATGTAACCGGCCTGAAAAAGCCCCATAATAACGCCGGGAATGACACCCGCCAGAAACAGATATCCAATCGATGCATCGGAAACGAGCGCATAGACAACCATCGGAATGGATGGCGGAATAATCGGACCGATGACAGCAGATGCGGCTGTCAGTGCGGCGGCAAATGCTGGCGGATACTTGTTATCCTCGGTCATCATGCGTTGCATCATTTTACCCGTGCCAGCAGCATCCGCGATGGCAGAGCCGGACATGCCGGCGAAAATGATGCTTTGAACGACGTTGACCAACGCCAGACCACCCGGGAAACGACCAACGACAGCGTTACAAAAAGCAAGCAGGCGAACAGTCATGCTGCCCGAATTCATCAGCTCGGCGGCAAGAATGAACAAAGGCACAGCTAGCAGAATATAGCTCGAAAACATGCCATTGAGCAGTTGCTCTGATGCTGTCCCCATATCCAGTCCGGAGACCATCAGATACAGAATAGAAGAGGCAATCATCGCATGCCCGATGGGCAGGCCCAGAAGGCAAAGGCACACAATCGAAATGACGCAAAGCGCAAAGGGATCAACGAAACTCATGAATGGGTATCCGTATCGGAAAGGTGTGCCGGGTTTTCAGAGGTGTTTTGCCCGCGTAACGCAGTAATCAAAATCCACACATACCGAACCAGAATGGCAACGGCGAAAATCAGGTAGATCGAGAATAGCCAGTCGAAACGGATATCAAGATATGACGTGTCCTGAATTTTCATGAAGGTCACGAAATCCCACGTCGCAGGGAAAGACACCCCATAAAGAAACAGCAAGGCCAGTGCCGACAAAACGGTCATCACACGGCGAACTTTTGCGGGCACTGCGCTATAGACTATGTCAAAGCGTATCTCGTCTCTTTCACGCAGAACAAAGGCAGCACCCCAGAGAACAATCCAGAGCCACATGATGATGGTGAGTTCGGATGCGCCACCAATCGGAAAGTTCAGCAAGTATCGAAAGGCGACCTGGACAATGAAGGCGCCAAACATGATGGCAAGCATCAAGGCGGCAATGTTCTCTGCTCGACGATGGAGCCAGGCGCCGATCATTCTGATCCTGTCAGACATGTCTTGAATTCCGGTTTGCGTGCACAGGGAAAGCTTCCCTGCGCACGGTTTTGGAGTGGATGAACGGTTAGGAAAACTTACATCGCGTTGATGCGATCAAGCATGCCTTCCGGCCAGTCTTTGGAAAGATCGGAATCCAGATACATTTTCTGTGCGTGGGCACGGAATGCAGCAACGTCCGGAGTATAAATTTCGAGGCCCTGTTCCTTGAAGAAGTCCGCAAGTTTCTGCTCGCGGGCAAGGTGCTGTTCCTGACTCCAGTTGATGGCGTCATCCGCTGCTTTCTGGAAGGCCGCCTGTTCGTCGGCACTTAATCCATCCCAAACCTTGGATGACACGACGAGCAAGTCATAAGCAACCAGATGCGAAGTCAGGGCGATTTGCTTCATGACTTCATAGAACTTCATGTTTTCAACGTTTGGCAGCGGGTTGTCCTGACCGTCAATGGCACCGGTCTGAAGGCCGGTGTAAACCTCTGCATAGGCCATCGGGGTCGGGTTGGCACCCAGTGCCTTGCCCAGAAACTGCCATGCATCACCTCCGGGCATGCGCAGTTTGATGTCGCCCATATCTGCCGGGGTGTTGATTTTCTGATCTGTCCGCAGGCCGACCTGACGTGTGCCAAAATAGGTCGGGCCAAGGATGTGAATACCCAGTTGATCTTCGGCCATTTTCTTCATTTCAGTGCCAGCATCGCTGGCAAAGAATTTCCGCATATGATCCGCATCACGGAACAGATATGCCGAGCTGAGGATGGAAAATGCCGGAACCTGCGTTGCGATGTCCTGCGGGGATACGTTCCCCATTTCAAGGTTCCCGCGCTGGATCGCAAGAATCTCGGTGGTCTGCTTGAACAGGTTGCCGCCGTAATACAGTTCAACATTATACTTGTCACCAAGTGCTGACGAAAACTGCTTCATCATGTCAGCGCGAATGTCTTGTTCCGAGAAAACGGCAGAAAAACGCAGCTGTGTCTTGTCTTGGGCAACCGCCGGATTTCCAAATCCAAGCAGTGCCATAGTTCCGATTGCGGCCAGACCTGTTGCCAGCGCCCAACGACGGGTGATCTTACGTGTCATCTCTTGCCTCCCTAGATGCATTAATTATAAGACACTATCACTTTTGTAAGGTGATTCTTATTATATATGTGAAAAATTAGAACCTATCAAGATGCAAGCTGCCGCATGCCCCCCTAAGGGCTTTTGGCGAGGTGGATAGACAGCGTTGCGGTGGATTGATCTGGGTTTTGGGGGCTTGCGTCTTGGCAGTGATTGCGCAAGCATGGGCCAAACTCAAATCAGTCATCAGGATTGCAAATGAAACTGGTCTATTTTTCGTGGGTCAAGGACCGCATCGGTTTTGGCGAGGAAGACATTGATCTTCCCGATGATGTTAAAACCGTCGAAGACCTTCTTGTCTGGCTTCCGGGGCGGGGGGCGAACTTTGCGGATGCGCTTGCCGATCCCGCCATCATCCGGGTCGCGGTGGATCAGGAATATTCAACGCCTGATGCCGATGTCACCAAAGCCAGCGAGATTGCCCTGTTCCCGCCCGTGACCGGTGGCTGATTTTATTTGTCATACAAATAAAGATACCGCGCATCGCGATGCGGTTAATCGGCAGAAGATTTCACGATAATCGAATTTCGATCCCGGTCAGTGTTTGTTCACCGACCGGGATTTTGTTTTGGGTGATTGCATTCGCATCAAAGGCGGGTGATGATCATGGCATATTGTATGCAATTATCCCGCAAAATCCGACATACAGCGCCAATCAAGAAGTACCGCCATGCAAGAAATCAGCCTGCTTAATTCCGTCATCGGTCCCGTCATGCGCGGGCCGTCCAGTTCGCACTGTGCTGCACCCTATATGATGGCAAAGCTTGTCCGCGAACTTTCGTGCTCGAACGGCGAGGTTCTTGAAAAGGCGGTGGTGCGGTTTGATCCGCGCGGGTCTTTTGCCCCGTGCTACAAGGCGCAAAGCTCGGATGAAAACTTTGCTGCTGGGCTTTACGGGGCCAAGCTGACCGATGCCGATTACCGCGAAATTCTGGGTCGGGTGGAGCGCGGCGAAGGATTTCATTTCGCGGTCGAGGTCACCGAACTTGATAACAACAACCACCCCAACCGGGTGGACCTTGAGCTGACCCTGCGTGGTCGGGACGGGGATGCACGAACCGATATCTATACCGGTGCCTCGGTTGGTGGCGGGATGTATTACATCGACAGCATGAATGGCGAAGCCCTGTTTATGACCGGTAAAACAGCGACAGTTTTTGTCTGGGGCGCGGGCGCGGTATCTGATGCCGACCAAATTGCAAGCCTTCTTGCAACTGGTGAGAACAGGCTTTTGGGGATGTCGGTCGATCAGAAGCACAATCGCGTCGAGATTTCCCTGCAATCCGTGCCGTCCGCCGACTGTCTGGCCGGGATTGCGGCACGTGATGACGTTCGTGATGTACGGTTCGCCGATGCGTCACAATACCCGGTCTGCGCAATGGATGATCTGTTTTCAACCAGTGACGCGGTGATTGCGGTTGCCGATCAGGATGAAGGCGGATCAATCGCCGATGCGGCCTTGGCCCTTGAGGCCAGGCGTCTTGGCCTTTCGCGTGAGGCAACACGCATTCTGTTCCGTGAACGCTGTGAATTGATGTTGCGTGTCGTGGCCGAGGGATTTGATGCCAAACCCGAAGACAACGTGATGCGGTTCCTCACCTTGCGGGCCCGCAAGGTGCGTGACGCCAATTTGCCCGGCGGTCTTGGCGGGCCAGTACTTCAGGATGCAATTGCCGGTGCGCTCTCGGCGATGGAGCGTGACAGTAACCGGGGGCTGGTCTGTGCTGCCCCGACGGCGGGAAGTGCGGGTGTGGTGCCCGGAACGCTTTATGGCCTGATCCGTCACGGCATTGATATCGAAGGAGCGACGGATGCCCTTCAGGTCATGGCACTGATCGGCGCGGTATTTGCCGCACGCGGAACCTTTGCCGCAGAATGTGGCGGCTGTTCGGTGGAAACCGGGGCGTCGGCGGCAATGGCGGCTGCCGGTGTCGCGCAGGCCTATGGCGGATCGGCAAGGCAATGCTTTGATGCGGCAAGCATGTGTCTGATGAATACCCTTGGCCTTGTCTGTGACCCGGTCGGCGGAGATGTTGAAATCCCGTGCCATGCCCGTAATGTTGCAGGTGTTTCGCACGCCTTTTCATCGGCAATGGCGGTTCTTGCCGGGTTTGATGCGGTGCTGGGATATGACGAACTGGTCGATCAGACCGTCAAGATCGGCGCGATGATGCATCCGGATTTGCGCTGTACGGCGCGCGGCGGCTGTGCGGCAACCAAAACCGCGTTGCGCATGGTCGAGGCGGTTACGCAAGGTGCCTAGGGATGAGGCATCTGACTTCGGTTAAAGCCGACTGACATTTATCGCGTTTTGGGTGCGGGTTGGCGCAATCCTTTTCCCTTTGGGTTGTCTGTTTTGGCATAATCGGCGAAATGCGCCAGACCATGCCGAAAACGGGCAGTTTTCCCTTGATAGATGGGCCTGTTCGGGCAGGATAGGGCGACGATAAACAACGAAAATGAGGATTCCTCGTGTTTACCCCCAATCTGCTGACGGCCAATGACAAGGACGGCACCTATCCGGCGTCCTATTATGCGGCCACCGCAAATCCGACCGAAAAATTTGCAAAGCTTGAGGGGGATCAAACCTGCGACATTGTCGTGATCGGCGGGGGCTTTACCGGTTTGTCTTCGGCCCTGCATCTTGCGGAACGCGGATTTGACGTCATCCTGCTTGAAGCACACCGGGTTGGCTGGGGCGCTTCGGGCCGCAATGGTGGTCAGGTCGGATCGGGCCAGCGCCGCGAACAGGACGATCTTGAAAAGATGGTCGGGCGCGCGGATGCCAAGAAACTTTGGGATATTGCCGAACAGTCAAAGGACATCGTCAAGTCGCTGATCGCCAAGCACGACATCAAGTGTGACTGGAAACCGGGCATTCTACATGCCGATCATCGTGCGCGCTTTGTCCCTGAAACTCATGAATATGCCCACAAGCTTCAGACCGAATATGGTTATGACCAGATCCGGGCCGTTGATCGCGATGAGATGCGCGAGATGCTCGGATCCGAGTTTTATCACGGTGGGTCGCTTGATATGGGAGCGGGTCATATTCATCCGCTGAATTTCGCACTCGGGATTGCTGACGCGGCCCGTCGTGCTGGTGCCCGGATATTTGAGGGGGCCTTTGTCACGTCCTACGAAAATCAGGCAGGCAAGGTTACGGTCAAAACGCGGGATGGCGCGGTTGTTCGCGCGAACAAGTTGATCCTTGGCTGTAACGGATATCTTGATGCGCTTGATGACCGGGTGGCCAGGCGCGTCATGCCGATCAACAATTTCATCATCGCTACCGAACCGCTGGGTGATGATCTGGCGCGCGAGCTGATCCGTGATGATGTGGCGGTCGCGGATTCAAAGTTCGTGATTAACTATTACCGGCTAAGTGCCGATAAACGCATGTTGTTTGGCGGGGGGGAGACATATGGCTATACCTTTCCGCGCGATATCAAATCTTTTGTGTCGCCGCATATGCTGGAAGTCTATCCGCAGCTTAAAGACGTGAAGATTGATTATGGCTGGGGTGGGACATTGGCGATTACGATGAACCGCATGCCGTTCTTCCGCAAGATCGACGACAACACTTTCACCGCATCGGGTTATTCCGGACATGGTGTTGCGATGGCGACCCTGGCCGGACAGATCATGGCCGATGCGGTGGCGGGCACCATGGACCGGTTTGATGTGATGTCGAACATCAAAATCCCGGTCTTCCCGGGCGGAAAGTCATTGCGCTTTCCGCTGCTGGTCGCGGCGATGTTGTGGTACTCGATCCGCGACAAGTTGTGATCATCAAGTGTGATCAGGCCGGATCAAGAGTTTTGGCCTGATCGGTTTTGGGTGTGCTGTGCTTTGCAATCCCGTCATGAACGCCCGCAGCGATCAGGCGGGATTTTGTTTTCAGCCAGCTTTCCGGATTAAGGGCCAAGGTGGTCGCATCACTTATGGAAATGTCATAGCCGCGATTAAGCGCCCCCTGAATGGTGGCATTGACACAATAATCGCCATCAAGCCCGACAATGATCAGCTTGCCGACATCATGGCGTGCAAGAACCCGATCCAGTTCCGGTTCGTGAAACGCATCGGCCCGTGATTTGACAATATCGTGGTCAATATCGCCATCAATCCGGTCATCAAGAGAAAGCCCGGTCGATGATGCGCTGCCACGGCCTTCGTTCAGCAGCTTGACCAGAAGATTGATATAAAACCCGTCAAATTTCTGACGAATTGAAATCACCGGGATGTCATTGGCATTCGCGGTTTCAACGAGGTCATTGATCGCGACAAGCGCATTGTGAAGCTTGTCGGCCGGATAAGCGTTCTTTGCCGTGTCGGACGTAAAATCTTCTTGCAGATCAACGATCAAAACGGCGGTGTTCGGGCGCAGCTCGGTTTCAATTGGCGCACCGGTGCTGGCAGTAAGGTGGCGGTGATGTCCGTAAATTGTGTAGGCAATCAGGGCAACAATCAGGATTGGAATGATCAGGAGCGCAAACCACATCGTCACTTTCTCCGTGTTTCTTTGGGGTTCGCGTTCTTGGGTGCAGATGCCCGGTCTGCAAACCAGCGGTTCATGCTTTGTTGAAGCCGATAATGGGTGTCTATTTCTTCAACGGTAAAAAGGCCTGCGAGTTCCCGAAGCATATCCATTTCATGACCGCGAATGGCACGGATTGCCGCCTGTCCGCGATCTGTTAGGACATGGAAATGCGCACGTGCATGATCGGGATTGGTTTGTTGCGTCGTCAAGCCAAGCTCTGTCGTTTCGGCGAGCATACGGGCAATGAACTGGCGTTTGAGTTCGAGACGGTCGGTTAATTGCGGGGCGGTCATGGCCCCGCCATCATCCAGAACTTCCAGAACAGCACGCTGGCCAACCGTCACCCCGCTATTGCCGAGTTCCCGTTCCACATAGGCCGCAATATTGCGCAACAGCGGACGGGTCAGTTGAATGGCGTGATAAAGTTTTTCGGTTGATGAGAGTTGATTTGTTTCCATACCCTCAGGAAACAGCAATCAATGATATTTGTCAACTTAGTTGACATTGTGGATTTGTGAAAAGCGGCGGTGCGTTTAAATGCGCAGTTATGTTTTCAGGCTCTCGATGTCAGAATGTGTTTATTGATCAACCGGTTGTGGTCTGGCCGTCGAGTATTCTGTCGGGTTTTCTGCCCGAAAACCCGACGGCCGTTATTTCGGATCCCAGCTTGAAACCGGATCATAGCGTTCGCCTTTGCCAAGGATCACGCCATTATGGGCGGCGATGCCGATCTCGAAACTTGATGCGATGCGCAGGGCGCGTTCCATGAAATGGCGGGCGGCGGGTTCTTCGCAATATTCCGACAGGGTCTGGGCAAAAAGTTCGAGCCAGCGGTCAAAATGATGACGGGTGATCTTAAGCGACAGGTGTTTTTGCATCGGACGGCCATCATAATTGCCCGTGGCAAGGGCTACCGATGACCAGAACATCACCATACGATCCAGATGATGATCCCAGTTTTCGACCTTTTCATCAAAGACAGGGCCCAGCATCGCGTCATCGCGGACCTTGGCGTAAAAGCCATGAACGATGTTCTTGATCATGTCCTGATCGATCCCGGTATCTTCCTTGATACGACGGGTGGCGATTTCGCGGCGCTCCTTGATTTCGGCAAGGGTCGGTTGGTCTGACATCTGAATGCGGGCTCGTTCCGGGTTGTGATGTGATCGCGGCAATAGCCCGAAAGCATATCGCCGCGACATGACATAGGTCAGTTTGGGCCATTACGCAAATCTGTCGCGCAATCCGTAATATCGATAGGCAAGGCTGCGTCCAAGGCGGCGGAACCGAGCAAGCGGGAACCGGTCTGGCGGGGTGCCAAGAATGGTTCCGATATCGGACGGTTTTCCGGTGCCAAGGATTTGTTTGCCCAACATCTGCCCGGCAAGGCTGCCAAGGGCGACGCCATTGCCATGCCAGCCAAGCCCGGTCCAGACCTCGCGATGGCCCGGTACGCGACCGATATAGGGCCGGAAGGATTGTGACAGACAGGCAAGCCCGTTCCAGTGATGGGTGATGTCAACATCCCGCCATGCCGGGAACATGCGATCGAAATGATGCAAAAGATCCCTTTTGCCAGCATCAAAGGCCGATTGCGTCGCGGTAATGCCGCCCCGACCACCAAACATGAAGCGGTTATCAGGCAATTTGCGGAAATAATGCAAAAGGATGCGACTGTCATAGGCCATCAGATCACTGGTCCAGCCCTGTTCGGCAAGTTCATCATCGGACAGCGGGCGGGTTACCAGAATTCCGGAAAAGACCGGCATCAAACGCCCGCCAATCCAGTCGGGAAGGTTTTCCGCACTGTAACCGTTGGTCGCGATGACAACCTTTTGCGCCGAAATCCGTGTATTTCCGGACCGAAGGTCATAGCCTGTGCCGGTATCTTTCAGGTCTTCGATCATCGCCTGTTCGAATATCCGAACACCTTTGGCGATACATTGCTGATGTAGACCGGCAAGGTATTTAAGCGGATGCAGGCCGAACCCGGTTTTGACATGCAAACCGCCATAGGTGTCAGCCGCAACAAGGCCGCGTTCATGCAATTGTTCGCGGGTCAGAAATTGACAATCGATATCGGAGAAATGCGCATGTTGCGCATCTTCTTCATGAAGCTCTGCGATGCGGTTTGGTTTATGGGCCAGAACGACTTCACCATCGGAATGACGGTCTGCATCAATGCCCCAGTCATCAAGGCGGGATGCGACAAGGTCGATGGATTGACGTTGAAGCCGCGCGTAATGGCGTGTTTCGTCCTCGCCAAAGCGTAAGCCCAGTTCGGCATAGCTAAGCGGGCTGCCACCGATACAGCAAAATCCGCCATTACGGCCCGAAGCGCCCCAGCCACTGCGCCCGGCATCGAAAACAGCAACCTCGACCCCGTTCTCGGCAAGCTCCAACGCGGTCGAAAGCCCGGTATAGCCACCGCCAATAATCGCAACACCGGTTTTAAACGTGCCTTCAGCGGGAAGCGTTTCACATCGGGGCAAAGGACCGGCACTTGCCGCCCAGTAACTGTCGGGCATGGTTTGGGTCTGATAGGCAAGCGGCTGATAAAGACGTTTGAGCATGTCGCACTCTGTCAGGTAATGGGGCTGGTATTTGGGCAAGGAACACGGGCGTAAACCGAAAACACCCGGCGATCATGATACCGCCGGGTGTTTGTGTCATTTACTCAATTCAGATCAAACCGGTTTTTACATTTTGCCGATTTTCCTTGCCGTCTCGTCAAAGGCGGCACGGGCGCGTTTGACCAGCTCGTCGACTTCATCACGTGTGATGCAAAGCGGCGGCGAAAGAACCATGCGATCCCCACAGGCGCGCATGATCACACCATTGGCCACACAGGCATCCCGGCAAATGGTGCCAACCGTGCCCGGCTTGTCAAAAGCTTTGCGGGTTTTTTTGTCATCAACCAGCGGCATCCCGGCAATGAGGCCAACAGTTTCAACCGCACCGACCAGCGGGTGGTCTTCAAGGGTCTTGAGTGCGTTGGCGAAATACGGGCCGATATCATCCCTGACGCGTTCGACCATTTTTTCGTCGCGCAGGATTCGGATGTTTTCCAGTGCGACCGCGGCACATGCCGGGTGACCGGAATAGGTGAAGCCATGGGTGAATTCACCACATTCATTGATCAGAACATCGGCAACGCGATCACCAACCATGACGGCCGAAATCGGCAGGTAACCTGACGACATGCCTTTTGCCATCGGCATCAGGTCGGGTTTGATATCAAAGGTATCAGAACCGAACCAGTTCCCGGTACGGCCAAAGCCGCAAATGACTTCATCGGCAATCAGAAGAATGTCGTATTTCTTGCAGATACGCTGAATTTCCGGCCAGTAGGTCGACGGCGGAATGATCACGCCACCCGCACCCTGGATCGGTTCGCCGATAAAGGCACCAACGCGATCTGCGCCAAGTTCCTCGATTTTCTCTTCAAGCTTGCGGGCTGCAATCAGGCCGAATTCCTCGGGCGTGTGATCGCCACCTTCGCCATACCAGTAGGGCTGATCAATATGAACAACATCGGGAAGCATCGGGCCGCCTTGCGCATGCATGCCCGACATGCCACCAAGCGACGCACCGGCCACAGTCGAACCGTGATAGGCGTTCTTGCGGCTGATGATATAGGTGCGTTCGGCCTTGCCTTTGAGTTTCCAGTACTGGCGAACCATGCGAACGACCGTGTCATTGGCTTCCGACCCGGAATTGGCGTAAAATACGTGGTTCAGGCCTTCTGGCGTGATTTCGGCAAGAACTTTGGAAAGCTCGATCGCCGGAGTATTCGCGCACTGGAAGAAGTTGTTATAGTAGGGCAGTTCCTGCATCTGGGCATAGGCCGCGTCAGCAAGTTCCTTGCGACCATAGCCGATATTGACGCACCACAGACCCGCCATGCCATCAAGATAGCGTTTGCCAGTGGAATCTTCGATAAAGACGCCCTGGGCACGTGTGATAACCCGGGTGCCACGATTATTCAGGTCCGCCGTATCGGTGAACGGATGAAGGTGGTGTGCCTGGTCAATGTCCTGCCAATAGGCGGTTTTGTCGAAATTATTCATAACGTCTCCTGACAGCGATGCTGGTCTGCTTTTGTGCGATATGTTGAACATCTGCATTTAGTGTTCGTTTTTTTGAACACCTTTGCAAGAGGATTTTTCGACAAATTTTTTCAGTATTCTGTGTTGGTTTTGGCGCTATGTGGTCGATACACCTCATGCCGGGGGCAAAAGATGTTTGAGGATCTTGCGTCTTTTTGCACTGCATGATTTGCACGATATATCGAACGAAGGGGCTTGACCGGCGCATTCCGGCACGGCACGATGGCAGACAGGCGCAATTGCTTTAATAATAGGCCTTTTCTGGGAGTATAAGACGATGAACAAGTCGTTCGTCGAAGACAGTAGGGCAGAAGCCCAACGATTCTTTGAAGAAAATCCTGATGTCGAACTTGTTGAGTTGCTCATTCCCGACATTAACGGCGTGTTTCGCGGCAAGCGAATCAGCAAACAAAAGTTTCTTAAAAGTTTTACCGAAGGCGTGACTTTACCCGGTTCGATGTGTCTGGTGGATATCACCGGTGACAACCCGGAAGGTACGGGACTTCTTTGGTCGAGCGGTGACCAGGACAATCTGGCAAAACCGATCCCGGGAACCCTGTGTCTTGTCCCTTATGGTGAATTGCCGCTCGCCCAGGTGATGATGAGCCTGCACAATCTTGACGGCACCCGGTTCTTTGCCGATCCGCGCAACGTTCTTCAGGGCGTTGTTGACCGGATGGCCGCAGACGGTCTGTACCCGACTGTCGCACTTGAACTTGAATTCTATCTTGCCGACCAGAATGAAAAAACCGCCGAACCGTTGCCGCCACAACCGCTTGGCGGCGGGATTGCGTCGGATGGTGTTCAGGTTTACGGCCTGCAACAGATCGAGGATTTTGAAAAAGTCCTTCATGATGCGGTGGCCGAACTCAACCGTCAGGGCATCCCGGCCGATACCATCGTGGCCGAAGCCGGCCCCGGCCAGTTCGAGATCAATCTTGGTCATGTGACTGATCCGATGCTGGCAGCAGATCATGCCATGCAGCTCAAACGCGTGGTCAAGGGCATTGCCTGGGATCATGGGGTCACCGCGACCTTTATGGCCAAGCCATATTCCGATCAGGCCGGTAACGGTCTTCATGTTCACGTATCGTTGCGTGACAAGGACGACAACAATGTATTGTCGCCGGTCGGGGATGAAGAAGTTTCGGACAATCTGCGCTTTGCAATTGGTGGCCTGCAGGAAGCCATGTTTGAAAGCATGGCGATCTTTGCGCCGAACCCGAACTCTTTCCGCCGGTTCCAGAACAAGGCCTATGCGCCGATGTCGCCGAATTGGGGACTTAACAACCGTACTGTTGCACTTCGTATTCCCGCAGGCAGCCCGAAAGCCGCCCGTGTTGAACATCGTGTATCAGGGGCAGATGCCAACCCGTATCTGGTTTTGGCCTGTGTTCTTGCGGGCATGCATCACGGGATCAAAAACCAACTTGATCCGGGTGAGCCGACCGTTGGCAACGGCTATGAACAGCATGGCGGGCGGATTGTTCCGCGCAGCATGATTTCAGCACTCGACCGGTTTGTTGAAGGCGATATCGTCAAGGACTATCTGGGTGAACGGTTTGTCGAAGTCTTCGATATCTGCCGTCGCGCGGAATATGACGAATTCTTTGCCGAAGTTACCCAGCTTGAATATCGCTGGTACCTTGACGCTGTCTGATCGCACATAAACATAAGAAAACGTTCGATAGGGAAACGACGGGAATGTCACAAAAGGTAGGAGATCGGTTGAAGGCCGTGCGCAGCATGTATGGGCTGTCGCAACGTGAGCTGGCACGACGTGCCGGTGTCACCAACAGCACGATTTCAACCATCGAACAAAACCGGGTCAGCCCGTCTGTTGACAGCCTTGCCAAGGTATTGGCAGGCATCCCGATGAGCCTGATTGATTTCTTCACCATTGATCTCGACAATGGTGAAGAAATTTTCTTTAAAAAAGAAGAACTTGTCGAACTTTCCGACGGGACGATGTCAATGCGTCTTGTTGGCGCATCACGCAAGGATCGTAAATTGCGTGTGCTGCATGAAACCTATCCGGCAGGCGGGGATACCGGCGATAACCTGATCGTCCAGAAGGGCGAGGAAGCCGGTGTTGTCGTTCGCGGCAAACTTGAAGTCACGGTGGGTGAAAGGGTCAAGGTTCTTGGTCCCGGTGATGCCTATTACTTCAATGCCGAAATACCGCACCGTTTCCGCAATGTCGGGGACGGGGAATGCGAAATCGTCAGTGCCGCGACACCGCCGTCATATTGATCACATGATCACATGATTATCCGGGCAGAATGCCCGACCAGATTACCGAAATTGAACAAGGCCCCATAAGCGCCATCCGTCAGGAGACTTCCGATGACCAATCCGTTGAATTTTGAACAACTGACCGCACAGGCTGCCGCCCTTGATATCCGCAACAAGGCGTTCATCAACGGTGCCTATGTCGATGCGGCATCGGGCAAAACCTTTGACTGTATCAGCCCGCGTGACGGGTCGGTGCTGACCAAGGTTGCCGAATGCGATGTCGAGGACGTCAACCGTGCCGTGGCATCGGCCCGTGCCGTGTTTGAAAAAGGCAGCTGGTCCGAAGCCGCCCCGGCCAAGCGCAAGGCAATCCTGCTTCATTTTGCAGATCTTCTGGAAAAGAATGCGGCCGAACTGGCCTTGCTTGAAAGCCTTGATATGGGCAAGCCGATCACGCTTGCCGCACGCGATGACATTCCGCTGTCTTACAAATGCATTCGCTGGTACGCCGAGGCGATTGACAAGATCTATGACGAAATCTCGCCGTCCGGCACCAACGAGATCGGCATGATCACCCGCGAACCGCTTGGTGTTATTGCCGCTGTGGTACCGTGGAACTTCCCGCTGATGATGGCCGTATGGAAACTGGGCCCGGCATTGGCGATGGGGAACTCGATCATCCTCAAGCCAGCCGAACAGTCGCCCCTGACAGCTCTTCGTGTTGCGGAAATCGCGGTCGAGGCAGGCATTCCCGAAGGTGTCCTGAACGTTGTTCCGGGCTTTGGTCCGACGGCGGGCAAGGCGCTTGGCCTTCATGAAGATGTGGATTGCGTGACCTTTACCGGTTCGGGCGAGGTCGGCAAGCTGTTCTTGCAGTATTCCGGTCAGTCCAACATGAAGCGTGTCTGGCTTGAATGCGGTGGCAAAAGCCCGAACATCGTTCTGGCTGATTGCCCGGACATGGATGCAGCTGCGGCGGCCGCTGCTGGTGGCATCTTCTATAATCAGGGTGAAGTTTGCACGGCCGGTTCGCGCTTGATCGTTGAAGAAACCATCAAGGACGAATTCATCGAAAAGGTCATCGCAGCGGGTGCAAAAATGCAGCCGGGAGATCCGCTTGACCCGAAAAGCCAGATGGGCGCAATCGTTGATGAAAGCCAGATGAACCGTGTTCTGGGTTACATCGAAAAGGGCTCTGCCGAAGGTGGCGTTCTGCGCACCGGCGGCAAGCGTGTCCGCACCGAATCTGGTGGCTATTATGTTGAGCCGACTGTGTTTGACGGCATCAGGAACGACATGACAATTGCCAAGGAAGAAATCTTTGGCCCGGTTCTGTCGGTTATTTCGGTCAAGGACTGGAAAGAGGCTGTTCAGACCGCAAATGATACGCCATATGGTCTGGCAGCAGCAGTCTGGACGCGCGACATCAACAAGGCACATATGACCGCAAAGAAACTGCGTTCCGGTCTTGTCTGGGTCAATTGCTGGGACGGTGGGTCAATCACCATGCCGTTTGGTGGTTACAAACAGTCTGGCACCGGTCGCGATCGTTCGCTGCATGCGCTTGATAAATATTGTGAAATCAAGTCGACCTGGATTGCACTGGGCGACGCGTAAGGTTCTCTGTCGACCCCTGAAGGGCAGGCGGTCCGGAGAACGATACCGGGAAGTGAGAAGGACAAGTTAAATGAGCAGCACCGGGGTCATTGACACCAAGGGCGGTGATAACGCCTTTACTGCAAAATCTGTGCATCAGAACACCAGCGAACCGATGTATTCCGGTGCGCTGTCATTCATGCGCCGCCGTTATTCGCGCGACCTGAATGGCATTGATGTTGCTGTAACAGGCATCCCCTATGATCTGGCGACCTCAAGCCGTCCGGGCACGCGTCTTGGCCCGCAAGGCGTGCGTCGTGCATCGACCAACCTTGCATGGGCACCGCATTTCCCGTCCGGTCGCGATATCTTTGCCGAACTCGCCGTCATTGATTACGGCGATATGGTGATTGATCCGGGCCATCCGGAAAAACTGCCCGACATGATCGAGGATCATGCGCGTGATATCGTGCAGTCGGGCGCCAAGATGCTGACGATTGGGGGCGATCACTTCATCACCTATCCGATCCTCAAAGCCCATGCCGAAAAATATGGTGATGGCATTTCCCTGATTCAGTTCGATGCCCATTCCGATACCTGGGAAGATGATGGCGACCGCATCGATCATGGCACCATGTTCTGGCATGCTGCGAAAAAGGGCATCGTCAATCCGTCGAAATCCATTCAGGTCGGTATCCGCACCCACAATGAGTCGACGCACGGCTATAACATCATTTATGGACCGGAAGTTCAGTCGATGTCGATTGACGCCATTGTCGAGCAGATCAAAGCCACGGTTGGCAACAATCCGGCCTATATCACCTTTGACATTGATGGCCTTGATCCGTGCTATGCACCGGGGACTGGAACCCCGGTTCTGGGTGGCCTTACCAGCCATCAGGCGGTGTCGATCCTGCGCGGTCTTGCCGGTCATGTGAACCTGATCGGCAGTGACGTGGTTGAAGTTTCCCCGCCATTTGATGTCTCGGACATCACGTCTCTGGCCGGGGCAACCATGGCGTGGGAAATGCTGAACATTCATGCGGTAAACCGCGCGAAATAACGGTTCTGATCATAAGGACAAGGCGACGCAAATCGTGGTGTCGCTTTGGAAAAATTCAGGGGCTGGCACTTTTAACGGGTGTCGGCCCTTGTTTTTTCATTTTCTTGTGCTCTGATAGGGCCGAATAAGAAATGAAATATGACAGGAAACGAAAATGAAGCCGATTGCGATTACCCGTTTGACCATCTGTGGCATTGATGAATTACCAACCCACCGTAATCACGGGGTTTCCCACGTCCTGTCCGTGCTTGATCCCGACCGTGAAGACCCGACCATCTTTGGCGATTTCGACCCGCATGAACGCACCATTTTACGCTTCCATGACGTGATTGACGACAAGGAAGGCCGTCCGGCACCGACGCGTGCGGATGTCGAAGCCATTCTCGCCTTTGGCGAAGAACTGAAAGCCAGCCATCAGGATCGCCGGGATGGTCACTTGCTGGTGCATTGTCATATGGGTGTGTCGCGATCAACCGCAGCCATGATTGCCCTGATGGCACAGGTCGAACCCGACCGGGATGAAGACAGCATATTCACCACCATTCGCGAGATGCGCCCGATCGCATGGCCAAACTCGGTGATGATTGCCTTTGCCGACGAAATGCTGGGTCGTGAAGGGCGCCTTACCGCAGCCCTTCAGCGTCACTATGCCATTCAGCTTGAACGGGATGACATGTTTGAACGCTGGATGACCGAGCTGGAACGTGTGCGCGAAATCGAATTCGGTCGGGCACTGTCCAAACAAAAGGCATCGGTTTAAGGACGCGATGCTGATCGGCCAGATTTTAATTTGCACGCCAAATTGAATCGATTTAAAAAGCCTTCGGTCCCACAGATCGCAACATTGAATTTGATAACGGGCCTGCGTGAATGCGCAGGCAATCCGAACGGAGAAACGTCATGACAGCCAAAGCTGTTTGTCTTGGGGAACTGCTGATTGATTTTGTTCCGACTGTGACCGGTACCGGCCTTGCCGATGCGCCTGCCTTTGCCAAGGCCGCAGGGGGCGCACCGGGAAATGCGGCTGTGGGATTGAAGCGTCTGGGGATTGATACGGGCTTTATCGGCAAGCTTGGCGATGATGCCTTTGGGCATTTCCTTGTGGATACGCTTAAGGCCGATGATGTTGATACATCGGGCATTGTCCTGACAAAGGAAGCGCTTACCGGGCTTGCATTTGTATCATTGCGTGCTGACGGTGAACGGGAGTTTTCATTTTATCGCAGTCCGTCTGCCGACATGCTGCTGTGTCCGGCTGATCTTGATCAGGACATGCTGACATCCACCAATCTGTTCCATTACGGAACCCTTTGCATGATCGACGATGATCCGCGTGCCGCTACCCTTGAAGCCATCCGCATTGCGCGTGAAAACGGTGCGATCATTTCGTGTGATCCGAACCTTCGCCTGCCATTGTGGCCGAGCGAGCAAAAGGCGCGTGAAATCCTGCGTCTTGCCATCAGCCAGGCCGATGTCGTCAAGATGTCGGACGAGGAAATCATCTTTGTGTCGGGCAAGGAAGACCTTGAAGACGGCATCAAGGACCTTTGGTGTGATCAGTGGCGTGCCCTGATTGTAACCTATGGCCCTAAGGGATCGCGCTTTATTACCCCGAAATTTGATGGCTTTGTGCCGTCCTTTGAAGTGACGGCGATTGATGCCACCGGGGCTGGCGACGGCTGCACGGCGGGTTTCCTGTCGCGGTTGCTTAAGGACCCGGAACTTCTGAACTCGGAAGAAAAACTGATCTCGGCATGCCGTTTTGCCAATGCGGTGGGGGCGATCACCGCAACCAAGCGCGGTGCGATTAATGCGCTTCCGACCGAAAAGGAAGTCGAAGACTTTCTTTCAGCGCGTTGAGACGCTAGGAATAGGGATGTCGTGGTGACAGCATAATCTTGCCACGACATTCTGCAAACTGTCCCACACATGGTTTGAACAAGATGCTAGTCTGCGTGATCGCGACGGCACTGTTTTGGTGTGTAACGAGTTGAACAAGCCCGAGGGTGGTGATGTCCGCTGATAAACTGACTGCAAGCTGGGAAGAACTGGATCAACTGGGTGCTGAGGTTTCCGGGAAACTGAACCTGCGCCGCGCATTTGCTGATGATCCGGCACGGTTTGAACGCTATAGCGCGGCCCTGAATGACCTGTTTGTCGACTATTCCAAAAACCTGATCACCGATGACGTGATGGCCGCCCTTGGCCGGTTGGCAAAGGCGGCCAATGTTGAAGAATGGCGCGACCGGATGTTTGCAGGGGACAAGATCAATGTCACCGAAAACCGTGCTGTTTTGCACACCGCCCTTCGTAATCTGGATGGCGGCGCGATTGAGGTTGACGGCGAAGACGTCATGCCAGCTGTCAAGGAAGTGCTGGCACGGCTTAAGGCATTTGCGGCACGCGTGCATTCCGGCGCATGGAAAGGCCATACCGGCAAGGAAATCACCGATGTCGTCAATATCGGGATTGGTGGTTCCGATCTTGGCCCGGTCATGGTCAATGAAGCGCTCCGTCCGTTTCATATCGACGGCATTCGCTGCCACTTCGTTTCGAACGTTGATGGCGCGCACATTGTTGATACGCTCAAAGACCTGAACGCGGAAACCACACTTTTCATCATTGCATCAAAGACCTTCACGACGGACGAGACGCTCACCAATGCCTATTCGGCCCGTGACTGGCTGATCAAGGCACTTGGTGATGAAAGTGCAGTTGCCAAGCATTTCGTCGCGGTTTCAACCGCCCTTGATAAGGTTGCGGCATTTGGTATTGATACCGACAATGCATTTGGGTTCTGGGATTGGGTTGGCGGGCGCTACAGCCTGTGGTCGGCGATTGGTTTGCCGATCATTCTCGCGGTCGGCTATGACAAGTTCGAAGAACTGCTGCGCGGTGCGCAGTCGATGGATAATCATTTCAAAACGGCACCGGTTGAAACCAACATTCCGATGATCCTTGCCCTGATCGGGGTGTGGTATCGCAATGTTTTGGGCGCATCCAGCCAGGCAATCCTGCCCTATGATCAGCATTTGTCACGACTGCCAGCCTATTTGCAGCAGGCCGATATGGAAAGCAACGGCAAGTCGGTCACCCGCGATGGCAAGGCGATTGCCTATGAAACCGGGCCGATCATCTGGGGCGAACCGGGCACGAACGGGCAACACGCATTCTATCAGTTGATCCATCAGGGCACCGAACTGATCCCGGTTGAATTCATAGTTGCGGCCAATGCGCTGCATCCGCTGGCCAACCATCACGACAAGCTGGTGTCGAACTGCCTTGCGCAGGCCGAGGCGCTTATGCGTGGCAAGACCGAGGATGAAGTGCGTGCCGAGCTTGCCGGTAGCGATCTTTCACCCGCCGAGATTGATGTTCTAGCCCCGCAAAAGGTCTTTGCCGGGAACAAGCCGAGCACCATGATCCTCTATAAACAGCTTGATCCGTTCACCCTTGGACGACTGGTTGCGATGTATGAACATAAAATCTTTGTTCAGGGTATCATCTGGAACGTCAATTCCTATGACCAGTGGGGGGTTGAGCTTGGCAAACAGCTTGCCAAGGAACTGCTTCCGATGGTCGAGGGCAGGGAAGACGCCGGATCGCGGGATGCATCGACTGCAGGCCTGATTAAACAGCTGCATGGTCTGCGCGGCTAGGCTCTAGTCTTCAATGACGGGAATGAGACGCAAACGATAAGCACCAGAAGGGCGGTTTTGGCCATGGCTGACACCGCCCTTGTTATATTCAAGAAGGCCTTCGGAACAAAGTTGTTCGGCAACCTGATGAACACGTGGCATCAGATCACGCCAATAGCTTCCAAATGTCATGGCAACTTCAGACGGACAGAAGGTACTTTCCGCACCACGTTCGGTTGCCAGACTGACAAGTCGCTGGCGCAAGATGGCATAGGTCGGAAGATCTTCGTCAGTTTGATCAAGCATCATGACAGGCTGCTTTGTTTGTCCCGAGATGTGGGCATATTCCGGTTCTGTCGGCAGCGATCAGAGCAATAGCACACCTCGTCCCAGCAATCCTTCCACTTGCGCCGCCATGAAAATGGACGGTTACAGGTGACACAGATTTTCTCGGGTAGATGTGATTTTCCGTGAAATTTGCCATTGGCGTTACGCGGCATGATTTTTCACCCGATATCGCAAGATCAGCCGATCAGGGTTTCGATCATGGCATGTGCGGCGGACTGGCCGCTGCGCCATGCTGCTTCGACCCGTGCACCAAGGCACCAGTCGCCCGCTGCAATGACGCGCCCATTCATACCGTTCAGATGGCTTGATCCCAACGGTGTTTCGGTGCGTGCATAGCGCCAGCGATGGGCCTGAACACTGTGCAGATCAGGCAGTTTCACCCCACTGACATCACGAAGGGCGCCAAGAAGCTTTTCGATTACACGTTGCTGGTCATCTTCAAGGTGGTCACGCGACCAATTTGGTGAGGCATGCAAAACCCAGGGATCAGGACAGCGACGATGAAACAGATCATCCGACGGGTTGCTGCGGGCGGCCCAGCTGATCGCGGGGGACGGATGAAGCATTGCGTCAAAAGCGGTGGGAAGTGGCGTTTCAAACGCCGCCATCACCGCCCAGCATGGCGCCATGACTACGTCGCCAATCGGGTCGTAGCGTTGTGATAATGGTTGCAACAGCTCTGCGGTTTGCGGGGCAGGGGCGGTAACGATCACGCCGTCAAACGGACCGAATTTCCCATCCAGATCATCATGAAGGGCAAAGCTGCGTGTGTTGAGCTGTTCGATCCGGGTGATCTGGTGCTGTTTGAGAATTTCAAAGGGTTCGACCAGCGGGCCGATCAGCTTGTTCATCTGCGGTGCGCCCTGATACCAGTGATCAAGGGCAAGGTTGCCAAGCTGCTGCGGGCTGGTTTCCTGTCCATGATGAAGGTTCGGTTTCCAGTTTTGTGCAGCGTTGAATGATTTTGCCTGTTCAAGATAGGCCGCAAAACCGGGATGGCGGGCCGTGACATATTGTGCGCCATGATTGAAATGACCGAACTCGGTCCGGCGTGATGCCAGCCGTCCACCAAGGCCCCGGCTTTTTTCAAACACCGTCACGTTCATACCGGTTTTGTGCAGCGTGCTGGCAGCCTTGAGCCCGGCCATGCCTGCACCGATGATGGCGATCCTGATCGAAGTCATGTGGCGATCCCGAAAAGTTGGTTCTGCGACAATTCAAAGGCTTGTCTTCTGATACGGATCGAAAACGCGTTTGGAGCAGTCTGTGCCACAAGATATTTATGAAACTGTCACCGCCTGGTCATTAAACGGTTACAACAAATCAGCAGGTTGTCAGCTTTGACGAACCATTTACCAAGGGGGGAATTATGCGTTCATCACTGTTGGCAACTGCTGCCGTTTCCGTGCTTCTGAGTGCCTGTGCCGGTACCGCTGAAAACCATTCAATGATGGCAAATACGGTTGCCAATGCAGGTGCGCATCCATTGACAATCGTGCCGATGGGTGAATATCGCACCGGTATGCTTGATGAAAGCGCGGCTGAAATTCCGGCATTTGACCCGGTGTCAAAGCGCATCTTTGTGGTGAATGGTGCCGACAAAACCGTTGATATCCTTGATATGTCAAACCCCGACAAGCTTGTGAAGCTTGGAGCGTTGGAGCTTGCAACCTGGGGCAAGGCCGCCAACAGTGTGGCGGTTAAAAACGGTGTTGTGGCCGTTGCCGTTGAAAACACCGACAAGCAGGCCCCAGGGCAGGCCGTGTTTTTTGACTCTGATGGCAATTTCATCTCGGCTGTGACCGTCGGCGCGCTTCCCGACATGATCAAGTTTTCACCGGACGGGAAATATGTTCTTGTCGCCAACGAGGGTGAACCGAACGACGCTTTCACCAATGATCCGGAAGGCAGCGTTTCCATCATCCCGATCGCGGGTGGTGTCGAAGGTCTTTCGGATGCGGATGTTCGGACGGTTGATTTCAAATTCCTCAATGACGGCGAACTGCCCTATGGCATGCGCATGTCCAACCCGGGAACCTCAAGCGTCGCGCAGGATGTCGAGCCGGAATATATAGCCGTGACCAACGACAGCAAGACCGCCTATGTTTCGCTTCAGGAAAACAATGCGGTTGCGATCATCGATATCGAAACGGCAACGGTCACCCGTGTTGCCGGTCTTGGTTTCAAGGATCATTCGGTTCATGCCTTTGATGCCAGCGACAAGGACGGCAAGATCAATATTCGCACCTGGCCGGTAATGGGCATGTATATGCCTGATACCATTGATGCGATTGAAATCGGAGGCAAGGAATGGGTCCTGATCGCCAACGAGGGTGATTCACGTGACTATGACGGTTACAGCGAAGAAACCCGTGTCGGCAAACTAACCCTTGATCCGGTCAGGTTCCCGACGGCAAGCACCCTGCAGAAAGACGAAAATCTTGGTCGCCTGAAAACGACGACTGCACAGGGTGATATTGATGGCGACGGTGATGTCGATGTTATCTACAGCTATGGCGCACGGTCATTCTCGGTTCTGAATGCAGATGGCGAGATGGTCTTTGACAGCGGTGATGCGTTTGAACAGCTGCTGGCATCGAAATATGCCAATGTCTTTAACGCGTCGGACACCGAAAATTACAGCCGTGACAACCGTTCCGATGACAAGGGCCCCGAGCCCGAAGGCATCGCCGCAGGTTACGTCAACGGCACGCCATACGCGTTTATCGGTCTGGAACGTCAGGGCGGCTTCATGGTCTATGACCTGACCAATCCGGCCAACCCGCAATTTGTCACCTATCACAGTGATCGTCGTTTCTCGGGCAGCCCGGAGGCTGATACCGCAGGTGAACTTGCCCCTGAAGGCATGCAATTCATCGATGCCAAGGACAGCCCGACTGGCAATGCGATGCTGGTTGTTGCATCTGAAGTTTCGGGCAGTACCAAGGTCTATGATCTGAAATAAATGCCGATCGCAGCGACTGGATTGACATTGGAGAAGCCGGGTTTTGCCCGGCTTTTTCTTTTATGACCAGGTCATGGTAAAATGTTTCAATCCGAAGGCAATATGGACTAAACTCCGCGCACGGTCAGGAACATGATCGACTGATAAATAGGGGAGTTCGGGACTCTGACTACGCGACGTGAACCTCATATTCTGGTTGTCGATGATGATCAGGAAATCCAGAAGCTTTTGAAGAAATTCCTGCTGCAGCACGGTTTTCGCATCACGACCGTTTCGGACGGTAATGAAATGCATCGTGCCTTGCGCGACTGGAAGATCGATCTTGTCATTCTTGATATCATGCTTCCGGGCGAGGACGGATTTGCACTATGCCGCGATGTAAGGCGGACATCCAAAGTCCCGATTGTCATGTTGACCGCAGTTGGCGAGGATACTGACCGTATCCTTGGGCTTGAACTGGGGGCGGATGATTATCTGACCAAACCGTTCAATCCGCGTGAATTGCTCGCACGTATTCGTGCGGTTTTCAGGCGGTTTGAAACCGGTGCAGTGGGGCCGACCGACAATGAAGTTGCCCCGACCAAGAAGATCATTTTTGGCGAATGGACGCTTGATATCGGATCACGCGAATTGCGTGATGCCGACAATGTCGCGGTACATCTTTCGACCGGTGAATTTTCGCTGCTTCTGGCTTTGGTCAAAAATAACAAGCGCGCTTTGTCGCGTGAGCAACTGGTTGATATCGTCCGGGGTCAAAGTTCGCTTCCATTTGATCGCAGCATCGATATCCAGATCAGCCGCCTGCGCCGCAAGATCGAAAAGGATGCCAAGAACCCCAAGCTGATCAAAACCGTTCGGGGCATCGGTTATCAGTTCTGCGCTGACACCCAGATGCTTTAGGGCAGCGTAATGGCGGACATGTTCGCAGAGTTCAGCAATTATCTCAGGCGCTACAAGCCTCGCACGTTGGGCGGGCGTATCTTTTTGCTGATGATGCTGGGCGGTGTGATCATCGCAGCCTTGAGTGCGTTGGCATCCTATTACGTTATTGAACGCGATGAACGGATCGGGCGGGCCTATACATTGGGCTTTACCATTCGCGAACTGGTCCGTATTGCCGATAATCCGGAATTCGAACCCAATATCGTCGATATCGCTGCGCGCGACGGGATGGCATTGCGTATTTTGCCCGCCGACGATATCGGAACGCTTTTGCTGTTTTCGCGACCAGCACAGCATATTGCCATGCCCGTGCGCCTTGCCAATACCGGATGGCCGACATCGGTAAAGGTCCATTTCATGCGCGGGCGGCTAAGCTCCGAGCAAAGGGCAACCATCGAGGCAACCGAAAACCCCAGCCTGTTCTTTGCCGAACTGTCGCGTGAAATTGCCCGTCTTGGCCTTGTCGCCCAGATCGAAATCATGATGCCAACAGGGAAGCGTATTCTGGTCAGTCATGATGAATTGTGGGCCAACTATTCATCGCCATCGCTTGTGTTTTTGATGTTCCTGTTGGGGGTTGTTGCGGTTCTGGCGGTTTTTGCAGCCCTTGCCGATCTGTTGGCAGGACCGTTCAAAAACCTGACTGCCGCAATCATTGCCCATGGTGACGAGGTCGATGGTCCACCTGTCGAGGAACGCGGTCCGACCGAAGCCCGATCCATGGCAGCCGCCTATAATGATCTGCGCGAACGTATTTCGCGCATGCTGGGTGACAGGACCCGCATGCTGGCCGCCATTTCGCATGACTTGCGAACACCAAGCACGCGGTTGCGATTACGGGCCGAGTTCATCGAGAATGATGAATTGCGTGAGACCGTTTTGCGTGACCTTGACGAGATGGACGGTCTTCTGAACGATGCGCTCGATTTTCTGGGTGACTGGATTCAGAAAGAAGAAGAACGCACGGTCGACTTTGTCTCGGTTCTTGAGGCGATTTGTGATGATTATGCCGATCTTGGCCGTCCGGTTTCATTTGACGGGCCGCAACCCTTGCAATTCAGTTCGGTCCATACCGTGTTTGGCGGTGGGGACGAACCCCATTCGTTTGAGGGCAAACGCAGTATCCGGATCACCTGTCGTCCCGGTACATTAAAGCGCGCCTTTACCAATCTGATCGAAAATGCCCTGAAATATGGATATCGGGCAAAGGTCAGTCTGGAAGCCACAGCTGACAATGTTCTGGTGACCATTCGCGACGAGGGACCAGGCATACCGGTAGAGCATCAGGACAAGGTGTTCCTGCCATTCTATCGGGTTGAAGGATCACGCGCGCGCAGTACCGGCGGCAGCGGTCTTGGCCTGTCGATTGTGAAGACCGTGATTGATGCCCATGATGGCAAGATCAGTTTGCGCAACATGCCGGGCAAGGGGCTTGAAGTAATTATTTCCTTGCCGCGTCGGGTGTGAGACCCAAACGAAAACGGCCCGCCAGAAGCGAGCCGTTTTGCATTCAGGGTGGTTAATCACCCTTTGCGAATGTCGCTCAGGAAATTGTCGACTTCGCGCTGGATATTGGTGGCCTGATGGCTCAGATCCTTGGCAGAAATCAGGACATTGTTTGAAATCTCGCCAGTTTCGATTACCACGGACTTGGCAGCCATCACGTCATCGGCGGCCCGACGGGTGGTGTCATTGGCGGCCTGCGCGTTCTGGGTGATTTCATGCGTTGCCGATGCCTGCTGTTCCACTGCACTTGAAAGGGCCGTTGTGATGTCATCAAGCTCGTTGATCGAGGTGGTGATGGCACCAATTTCATCACTGGCACTTTGGGTGGCGTTCTGAACAGCCTTGATGCGCGCACCAATATCGGCCGTGGCCTTGGCCGTTTGATCGGCAAGGTGCTTGACCTCGTTGGCGACCACGGCAAAGCCCTTGCCGGCATCACCGGCACGGGCTGCTTCAATCGTTGCATTGAGGGCCAGCATGTTGGTCTGTTCGGCAATATCGGAAATCAGGATCACCACATCACCAATTTCATCGGCAAGCTTGTTTAAGGCCTGAACGCTTTCGGCACTTTGAACAGCCCGTTCCGATGTTGTACGGGAGATACGGGTTGAATCTTCCATCTGACGACGGATTTCACTGATTGAGGCCGCAAGTTCCTCGGCGGCGGCGGCAACCGTTTCAACGCTTTGCGCGGTGGCCTGTGTGGCCTCTGCAGCACTTGCTGAGCGATCCGCACTGGTTGTGCTGCGCTCCGAAAGAGTTTGGGCAGATGCGTGCATGCTTTCGGACGCATGGGCGATGTCCTCGGCGAGTGATTTGATCCGGCTTTCGAAATCATCGGCAAGTGCATTCAGGGCTGCCTGTCTTTCCTGTGCTGCGGCTTCGCGTTGTTGCGTTTCACGCTGCTGGGCTTCGACCACTTCGGCGGCATTGGCCCGGAATACTTCGAGCGTCTTGCTCATTTCCGTTAATTCATCCCGACCAGTGTCATTGATCGCGACATTGGTGTTGCCTGCGGCAATTTCGGCCATGGCAAACCGTATGCGTTCAAGGCGGTTAATCAGGCCGCGACCAACATAGATCCATGCCAGAAGCCCCGCCAGAACAAGTGATCCGATGCCAAGGGCGCTCAGAATGATGCGTCCCTGTGTTATTGCCTCAGCGGATTCAACCGTGACGGCGGCCGATTGTTTGCTTGCCGCTCCGGCAACGCCCTGCACCCCCATTTTTTCGACAGCAACCCGAACATGATCAAGGGCATCGGTAGCGGATTTCCATGCTTCGATGGCCTTGCGTTTGGGTTCGAGAACCGACAACCCGGTCAGGGTTTCGGCCGTTTTGGTGATGTCGGTGGCTTCGGGGGCGTTTGTGGCGATGGCTTTGCTTGCCTTGCCAACATCGGAAAGACGGTTTTCAAGCTGGCTCAGAGTGTCAAGGTCGCTGGCGGAGGCTGCCTGATTTTGATAGCCGATGGCAAGGTTGCCCGCCGCTTCAAGGCGTACCATCGTAATCAGTGCAGCCAGTTCTTTTTCCATCAAACCGCTGATGGCCGAACGGCTTTGATCCTGAATGGCGACGGCCCGGTCACGAAGTCCGGTATCAGCAGCCTCGACCACCGGTGCAATCGCGTCCCGGAATGCCTGATGGGCAACAAAAAGCTGTTCCTTTCGTTCGGTGGCGAGCCGCGACCAGGTTTCGGTCGCACGCTGGATGGCTTCGAGTTCCTGCTTGCGCAGGTCAAACAATGCGCCACGGGTAATGCCAAGGCGGAAAAAATCACCAGCGGGCTTTTTGAAATCCGCACTGATGGTTTCTGGAACCTTGCGGTTTTCCTTGTAGAATTCCTTGAACTGATCCTTGATCTTTTCGACGGTTTCGATGTCGTTTGCTGCGATCCCCGATACCATCATTGCATAAGCCTGCGAAATGATGGCTTTCATCTGAAAACCGTCAGAAGCGGGCAGGGCGGCGCCATCAATCTGTGCAATCAGTTCGCCAAAGGCCTCATGAAGGCGGCCTTCAAGTCCCAGCCGTGCCTTGCGAAAAACTTCGCTGGATTGCGTGGTGGCGGTAAGTTCGTTTTTGCGGATGGCAAAGATATTGTTGTCACCCACACCAAATCCCAGAAGATTTTCCGTGATTTGCGCAAGATCATCAGAACCGGACGCAGAACCAAGTTCGGACAAGGTCGCGCTGGTGGCGTCAAAACGGGTTTTCAGGGCTTCGATAGTGTCGGCATCGTTGGCGTTGGCGGCTTCGATCAGGATGCTGACCAGAAGATTACCCTCAGCCTGCAAAGTCAGGGCTGAACGCAATGTGCCTACCTGATCGGTGATCAGGGTATTAAGGTTGTCAGCAGCCGAATTGATGACATCATTGCTGCCATCGACCAGTTCGCGGTTGGCGGCATTGACCTTGCCTGCGATGGTTTTCAGAAACTCGTCATGCTGGCTGCGAAGATCATTGATAGCTGCATCAACGCCGGTATCGAATTCCTTGCGGTTCGCCGATGCGGTGATCAGTGCATTCAGATCGGGATCAAGCGATTGGGCTATGTCGGAGAACGGCGAGTTCTGCGTTGCTTCACGCAGGTCCTTCATGCGGCTTTGCGCCGTTGCAGACAGGGTGTCCATATCGGCATTCGGATTTGTCGCCATTTCAGAGGCAAGAACAGCAATCGCACTGCTTTCTTCGGCAGCACGCAATGCCTGTGCAACAGATGAGGTCTTGGTGACTGTATCAAGTGCCGAGCTGATCCGTTCGATGGACACGATACCTACGATGGCTGCGATGGCGGTCATTGCCGCGATCGCGCCAAAAGAAGCACCCAGTTTGAAACGGATTCCGAGCCCTTTGGTTTCATTGACCTGTTTTTCGGTCGCTTTTTTTCTGGTCGTCATAGACCTTTCTCCCTAACTACGTGAATTTATTGTTGTTTTCACGTGGATTTGTGATCGACCGACTTCTTTGGTCCGGTTCGATTAACTTGGCATCTGAACGTTTTGAAAAAGCGTGGGTATGTAAAATATCAGGGCAGTGGCAGCGCAAGAACTGCCCAAAAAGAAGAATGGCGGGTGGCCCCCAGAACCACCCGCCAATCAGATCAGATCCGCAACTCGGTATCCGGGTCAAACAGACTGATCTGAGACATGTCGGCCGAGAATGTCATGCTCTCGCCCGGTGTCGGTGCGCGGTCCGGGCGGACGCGTGCGACGATTTCTTTACCCGCAATTTCAATCACGGTCATGGTGTCGGCACCGGTTGGTTCGATCACTTCGACCTTGCTGTCAAAGTTCACATACTGGCTGCCCGGTTCATCCGAACCCGTACGTTTATGGGTCAGGGCTTCCGGACGGATGCCAAAGACAACCTTCTTGCCTGCATATGCCTTGTAGCTTTCCGGTGCTTCGAAAAGCGGAAGGGTGATCGGGTTGCCTTCGCGTTCGATGGAAACGGCAAGCTGACCGTTATTATCGATCAGGGTCGCATTCACGAAGTTCATGGACGGAGAACCGATGAAGCCAGCAACAAACATGTTGTTCGGGCGCTCATAGATATTCTGCGGCGTATCGAACTGTTGGAGGATACCGTCTTTCATGACTGCGATACGCGAAGCCAGGGTCATGGCTTCGATCTGATCGTGGGTCACGTAGACGATGGTCGATCCAAGACGCTGATGCAGCTTTTTGATCTCGGTGCGCATATCAACGCGCAGCTTGGCATCAAGGTTGGAAAGCGGTTCGTCAAACAGGAAGATATCCGGATCACGAACAAGCGCACGACCCATGGCAACACGCTGGCGCTGACCACCCGAAAGCTGGGAAGGTTTGCGATCAAGAAGCGCCTCGATCTGAAGCAGTTTGGCAACGTCGGCAACTGCCTTGTCGCGTTCCTGCGCAGATACACCGCGGATTTCCAGGCCAAAGGTGATGTTCTTGCGAACAGTCATGTTCGGGTAAAGCGCATAGGACTGGAACACCATGGCGATGTTACGGTCTTTGGGATGCACGTCGTTGATAACGCGGTCCCCGATGCGGATTTCCCCGTCGGTTGAGCTTTCCAGACCTGCAATCAGGTTCAAAAGGGTCGATTTACCGCAACCTGACGGACCGACAAGGACGAGAAACTCGCCATCTTCAATCGCCAGATTGATTTCCTTGAGAACTTCAACAGGGCCAAAGGCCTTGCGAACTTTATCGAGGGTGAGTGATGCCATTTGCTTATCCCTTCACCGAACCGGCGGTCAGGCCGCGGACGAAGTATTTGCCTGCCAGGACATAAACCAGCAACGTCGGAAGACCGGTCAGCAGGGCTGCTGCCATGTCAACGTTGTACTGTTTCACGCCGGTAGTGGTGTTGACGATATTGTTGAGTGCGACTGTCATCGGTGCATTTTCGCCAGAGGCAAAAGACGCGCCGAACAGGAAGTCGTTCCAGATCTGGGTGAACTGCCAGATGACCGAAACCACGATGATCGGGGTCGAGATCGGCAGAATGATGCGCCAGAAAATGGTGAAGAAACCCGCCCCATCAATGGTAGCTGCCTTGACCAGTTCATCCGGGATCGAAACATAGTAGTTCCGGAAGAACAGGGTGGTGAAGCACAGGCCATACACGACGTGGACCATAACAAGCCCCGGGGTCGAGCTGGCAAGACCAAGCTTGCCAAGAACCTGTGACATTGGCAGCAGAACGACCTGGAACGGAATGAAGCAACCGAACAGCAGAAGGGCAAACACAATGTTCGCGCCCTTGAAACGCCATTTGGTCAGTGCATAACCGTTGATCGCACCAAGGAAGGTCGAAATCAGAACAGCGGGGATCGCCATTTTGACCGAGTTCCAGAAATAGATTTTGATACCTGTACATTCAACACCGACACAGGCTTCGTTCCATGCATAATTCCATGCATCAAACGTCACAACGCGCGGCAGCGAAATCAGCGACCCTTCGCGGATCTCGTCAAGCGACTTCAGGGAAGTCGAAACCATGACGATCAACGGGAACAGGTAATAAGCTGCAAACAGGATCAGTACGAGATAGAGCAACCCGCGCAGCACTGTGTTTTTCCAGCCTGCGTCGTGGCTATAGGTCTGAAGATCAGCCATTTTTCTTGCCTCCGCGCAGTTCGGAATACAGATACGGCACAATGATTGCCATAACGGTTGCCAGCATCATCATGGCACTGGCCGCGCCAATACCAAGCTGGTTGCGCTGGAAGGCCATGGTGTACATGAAGGTTGCCGGAAGATCCGATGCGTAACCCGGACCCCCGCCGGTAAGTGCAATGACAAGGTCAAAGCTTTTAACAGCAAGGTGGGCCAGAACGACGATCGCACTCAGGAAGACCGGGCGGATCGACGGAATAATAATACCGAAATAGATGCGGGGCAGGCTGGCACCGTCCATGTAGGCTGCGCGAATAATGTCCTGATCGACGCCGCGCAATGCTGCAAGGAACATTGCCATGACAAAACCCGATGCCTGCCAGACAGCAGCAATCACAACGGTGTAGATTGCCATGTCGGAATTGACCAGCCAGTCGAACTTGAAGCTCGTCCAGCCAAGATCATGCATCATGCTTTCCAGGCCAAGACCCGGATTGAGAAGCCATTTCCAGACGGTACCGGTCACAATGAAGGACAGGGCCATCGGATAAAGGAAGATCGTGCGAAGTACGCCTTCGGCGCGAATGCGCTGATCAAGAAGAACTGCCAAAAGGCACCCGATGATCAGGCAGGTCACGATAAACAGACCACCAAAGACCAAAAGGTTTTCAATGGCAACATGCCAGCGTTCCATTTGCCACAGGCGTTCATACTGTCGCAGACCTGCCCAATCCCAGACGGGAAGCATGCGCGACTTGGAAAACGCCATATAGCCGGTCCACAGGATGAACCCGTAGACGAAAAACAGGGACGCAGCAAAGGACGGTGCAACAACGATCTTTGAAAGATGACGCTGAATACTGGCCGTCAGGTTGCTTTCGGTGCTTTGAGAAGCCCCCATACCCTTTGCCTCAAAAGTTAGATGTAGCGGGAAGCAGGCCCCGGAAACCGGGGCCTGCACACTAATCAGTCGATCAGACTGTTCAGATCAGATGAGATTAGTCTTTTGCCAGTTCAACGGCTTCGACCAGACGCGAGACGGCTTCGTCAGACGACATGTCGGAGTTGAAGTGGGCAGTGACAACGTCAACGATCGCACCCGAAAGGTGACCACGAAGCGCCATGCCATGTGCCATGGACGGCAGGAAGCCGCCAGCGTCCTGGGCTGCCAGAAGGTCAGCTTCGGATTTCTTCGCGCAATCGTCGAACTTGTCGAGCGGAACGCCAAGACGTGCCGGGATCGAACCTTTGAGAAGGTTGAAGGTTTCCTGGAACTTCTGACCAACGATCAGCTCGGCAAGAAGTTTCTGGCCAGCAACCTTGTCGTCGCCAGAAACGTTGAACATTGCGAAGCTGTCAACGTTGAACAGGTAACCGTTATCCGACGGAGCAGCCGAGCAGATGAAGTCTTTGCCCGGTACTTTGCCAGCAGCAAGGAATTCGCCCTTTGCCCAGTCACCCATGATCTGCATGGCGGCTTCGCCATTCATGACCATTGCGGTTGCAAGGTTCCAGTCACGACCCGGGAAGTCGGCATCGACATAACCACGGATTTTGCGCATCTGGTCGAACACCGCTTTCATGGTGTCGGATTTCAGAGCGTCTTCGTCGAGGTCAACCATTGCTTTCTGGAAGAATTCCGGACCGCCAAGGCCAAGAACGACGGTTTCAAAGATTGTCGCATCCTGCCAGGGCTGACCACCATGGGCGATCGGCGTGATGCCGGCTGCTTTGAGTTTGTCAGCAAGAGCGTTGAACTCGTCCCAGCTTTTCGGAACGTCGGTTGCGCCAACTTTTGCCAGAAGGGTCGGGTTTGCCCAGATCCAGTCAATACGGTGAATGTTCACCGGAACAGCAACATAGTCGCCTTCATATTTCATGACGTTCTGAATTGCCGGCGGGATAACCTTGTCCCAGCCTTCTGCTTCGGCAACGTCATTGAGATCAGCAAGTGCGCCCTGTTCAGCCCAATCCTGAATCGCCGGACCTTTAAGCTGAACAGCTGCCGGTGCGTCGCCAGAAAGAACGCGCGAACGCAGAACGGTCATGGCTGCGTCACCGCCGCCACCAGCAACCGGGCTATCAACCCATTTGCCACCATTTGCTTCGAAATCTTCTTTGAGGGCTGCAACAGCTTTTGCTTCGCCGCCCGAAGTCCACCAGTGCAGAACTTCAGCGGTCGGCTCGGCATGAGCAAAGCTAGCAGTTGCGAGTGCAGAAATCGCCACACCGGTGGCGAGGATGGTTTTGCGCAGATACATTTAGGTTTCCTCCCTGGCTTTGAACCATTTGCAGCGACAACATGCTTTGAGAGGGCATTCAATGCATCCACAAAACTGTAACAGGGCGTTTCCAGAACGCGAACTGAAACAATCTGTTACAAAAATAATTTGGCGTATCGTAAATATATTGCAGGGCAGCAAAAACAATTAGGGCGTTTGTTCGCATGACAGATGTGATGTGTGTTCACAAATGATGTCAATTCGATCCGGAATTCAATCTTTTGAATGGCTATTGGGCACAAATAAAGGGGGGCGGGGTCTACCGGAGTTGCTCAAGGCTTGTGTGCCAACTTGTCAATAAACGGCCTCACCATCATGGTTGCTTTAACAGCGGGCCTGATTGATCGGTTTTCTGGTGAAAAACAGATCAATCGGGCGTGGAAATGTTGCGGTGCAGCTTTTGGTGATGCGGAAGATGCGCTGGGTATCGGCATGACCAAACTGCATAGCTGTAAACTTTTGTGGCCTATGTCGGAGGTGTGAGGGGATATATGTGACAAAATGGAATAGATGATGTGCAAACTTTGGTAATTGAGGATTGAATGCTGTTTGGGCATATTGCATTGCGAAACTACTGAGGCGAATGCGCCAGACAGTTGGAGGTCTCCTCCAAGGCGGCATTCAAAATTTGTAACCCAAGGAGGTTCAACATGTTCCTGTCCAGTATTCTTGTTGCTGTTCGCCGTTGGGCCTATGCACGTTCGGTTGCGAATGAACTTTACGGCCTTGATAAGCGCGATCTTGATGATGTCGGGATTTCCCACTGGCAGATCAAAGACGTTGCTCGTAAAGCCGCTCGTGACGCGATTGCATAACGCCAGCGCAATTTAGGCTCCCGACCTTCGGGAAAGCCAATGCGGAAGCCGGACATCAGTCCGGCTTTTTGTGTATCCGGGCTGTGGTTTCCCGCAGCTTTGCTGAGGCCGTTTGGTTAAAGCAATTGTCTTTGACGGCTACGTAAACCCGTCTCGTTGCTGTCGAGCTTGTTCAGGAACGCATTTGCCTGGGCAATAAGGCTTTCTTTATCGGCATCCTTCATACGTGCCCAGTTCCGGTAAGCCATGCGCAAGCGAGCATTGTTGCCAAGTTTATCGACATTGCGATCAAGAAAGTGCCAGTAAAGCGCATTAAAGGGGCAGGCGTCTGAACCGATATTTTTGCGCGGATTGAACGGGCAGCCCTGACAGTAATCAGACATCCGGTCGATATATTTGCCACTCGCGGCATAGGGTTTGGAGGCCATGGTGCCACCATCGGCATAAAGCGCCATACCAAGTGTGTTGGGCAGTTCAACCCATTCAAATGCGTCAATATAAACTGCGAGATACCATTCGCAGACCTCCTGAACAGAAAGGCCAGTCAGGAGCGAAAAATTACCAATCACCATCAGGCGCTGTATGTGATGGGCATAGGCATTTTCAAGCGTTTCGCCAATCGCCTGCTTCAAACAATTCAGCGATACATCCCCGTCCCAGAAAAACGCGGGCAGGGGGCGTTTTGCTTCAAAATGATTGCGGGTGACGTAATCCGGTCCCATGAACCAGTAAAGCCCGCGAACATATTCTCGCCAGCCAAGGATTTGGCGAATGAATCCCTCAACCGCATTAAGGGGGGCCTTGCCGTCGTGATAGGCACGTTCGGCCGCACGACAGACTTCATCAGGCAACAGCAAGCCGATATTGATATAGGGACTGATCAGTGAGTGATAGACCGTCGCACTTTTGACAGTCATGGCATCCTGATAATCACCAAAGCACGCCAGACGATGGTCAATGAAATGATCCAGTGCCATCAGGGCATCCTGTCGTGTCACTGCCCACCCAAAGGATTCAACCGAACCAAGCCCGTCGGGAAAGTCATCATAGGCCAGATCAAGCAGGTCACGGGTAACGGGATCGGGGGCAAAGGATTTCGGGGGAAGTGGTGTAAGGTCATCGGGCAGAGCTTTGCGATTATCGTGATCAAAGTTCCATTGCCCGCCAGCCGGTTTGCCATCGGGTTCCATCAGAATCCCGGTGTTCCGGCGCAAGCCGCGATAGAAATATTCCATGCGCAGTTCTTTGCGACCCTTTGCGAACTCTTCGAATTCCGAAAGCGGGGCAAAGAAACGATCATCGGACCGGATTTCAAGTTCCACATCAGGAAGAGACGACCAATTCTCTATTTCCTGACGAACCCGCCATTCGCCGGGTTCGGTGATGATAACCTTTGAAACGTCATGCTGATCAATCGTGGTCCGCAACGCGTCGGTAAAGCTTTTGGTCGGGCGGGTTTTGTAGTCGTAATAATCAACAACAAACCCTTCCTCCCTGAGCGCTTTGGCGAAGTGACGCATGGCAGACAGAATCAGAACGATCTTTTGCCGGTGATGGGGAACATAGGTTGCTTCGGCCTGCGGTTCCGCCATGACAATCAGATCTGTGTCGGGATTGGCATCGGCAAGACTTGAGACGTCGCGGGTCAGTTGATCACCAAGCACAAAGCGGATGGTTTGATAAGTCGTCATCGGGATTGCATGCAGCCTGATTGGGGAACGGATACGAGTCGTACGAGGCCGTTGGGTCAAAAGATCGCAGGCAGGTGATTTTTTGCAGAACCGATTTTCATTCGCAGGCAAAAAACTGCGAATGATTTTTACTCAAGCAGCATAAATGACCTATTTCCAGAAAAAGGCCTAAATTATTGATAATGGTAATCAAAGGCGCGCTTTTCTCTTGAAACGGGTGGGGGCTGTTCCCAATATCATGGAAGCCCAACCATCAGGAGAGCCATGATGAAAGGTGATCCCAAGATCATCACATACCTTAATCGCATTCTGACAAATCAGTTGACTGCGATTAACCAGTATTTCCTGCATGCCCGGATGCTGCGCGACTGGGGTGTCGAAGAAATGGGCGAATATGAATACAAGCTTTCCATCAAGGAAATGAAACGTGCAGATGATACTATCGAGCGCATTCTGTTCCTTGAAGGTCTGCCCAATCTTCAGAACCTCAACAAACTCATGATCGGCGAAAATGTTCAGGAGATCGTCAGTTGCGACATGAAGTTCGAACTGGCATCCCTGCCGCTGCTGCGCGAAGCAATTACTGCCTGCGAAAAGGCCGAGGATTTTGTCACCCGCGATCTGCTGGTGAAATTCCTTGAAGAGCAGGAAGAGCATGTCGACTGGCTTGAGACCGAAGAATGGCAACTCGAACATGTCGGTATTGCAAATTACATTCAGAGCCGTTCAGGCGACGGCGACTAATCAGATCAGGAGCTTAACGCCATGAAGGGTAGCAAGAAGGTTATTGCCGCACTCAACAAACAGCTCACAGCCGAGCTGTCCGCGGCGGACCAGTACAATACGCACGCAGAAATGTATGCCGACTGGGGCCTGCATTCGCTTTATGAGCGCATGCACCATGAAAAGGACGAAGAGCTTGAACACGCAAAGCGTTTGATCGAGCGTATCCTGTTCCTTGAAGGTGTGCCCGATACCGCGTCACGTGAACCGATCAAGATCGGCAAAACCGTTCCCGAGATGATGAAAAATGATCTCGAGCACGAATATCACGTCATCAATCTTCTGAAAAAAGCGATCAAGATTGCCGAAGCAGAGGACGATTTCCAGACCCGCCAGATGCTGGTCGGACTGCTTGATGACAGCGAAGAGGATCACGCATACTGGATCGAACAGCAGATCCGTCTGATCGATATGATGGGGCTTCAGAATTATATTCAGTTCCGTGCAGCAGGCGAACCAAGCCCGCACGGATAAGAATTATCAAGCCTGACCCGACAAGAACCCCGGACATGATCCGGGGTTTTTTCTTGCTTTTTTCAATGCGCATCTCGACTTCGTCCATTCCGATTTTTTTGTCTTGACCTTCCAGTTGCTGGAAGGTCTATCTTCGCCCATATCAAGAATAGGGTCAGCTACGGCATAGCGACAAAATATGCGGAGACCCTCCAAACCAGATTGAGGTTACGTGATATGGATGGCCAGATCGAAACAGACGAACGCGATGCAGAGGCAAGTGCGCCAGCGTCGCCGTCCCATCAGGATGAAGTCACCTTGCCTGTCGACGGCATGACCTGTGCCAATTGCGCCGGACGGGTTGAAAAGGCGATTGCCGGACTGGATGGCGTTGCCGAGGTAGATGTCAATCTTGCGCTGAATTCAGCACATATCCGCTTTGATACAGACAAGATCGATACCGCACGGATTGCGGCCACCATCAAGGATGCCGGTTACAGTGTGCCGCAGCAGCAGCTGTCCTTTGATGTTGATGGCATGACCTGTGCGAACTGTGCCCTTCGCGTTGAAAAGGCACTGGCAGCGATGCCCGGTGTTACATCGGCGAGTGTGAATTTTGCCCTTGAGCGCGCAGACATAGAAGCACTGCCGGGCAAGGCAAACGATGCCGCCGTGATCAAGGCGATCGAAGATGCGGGGTATCACGCAACATCGCGCAATAAATCTTCCGGTGCCGATCAGGATGCCGATGGCAAAGCAGTATCAGGCAAGGTGGACAAATCCCTTGTGTTGCTTGCAGTGTCAGCGCTTCTGACCGCTCCGCTGGTGTTGCAGATGGTCTGGATGAACCTTGGTGTGACTTATCACTTGTCTGCCTGGGTCGAACTTGCCCTGGCAACGCCGGTTCAGTTCGTGATCGGTCACCGTTTCTACAAGGGAGCGTGGGCCGCGCTGCGTCATCGCAGCGCCAATATGGACGTTCTTGTCGCGCTCGGAACGTCAGCCGCCTATTTCCTGAGTGTCTATAACATGGCGGTCGGCCAACCCGGGGAAATGCATCTGTATTTCGAGGCATCGGCTGCCATTATCACCCTTATCCTTGCTGGCAAGATTATGGAAGAACGCGCCAAGCGTGGCGCATCCGCCGCCATTCGTGAATTGATGGCGTTGCGTCCGCGTCGTGCGCGCAAGCTGGTAGAGGGTGAAGGTGAACAGGATGTCGCCATCGAAAGCCTTACGGTCGGCGATATCGTTCGTGTACTGCCGGGCGAACGTTTGCCCGTCGATGGTACTGTGGTTGCAGGTGAAAGTGAACTGGATGAAAGCCTGATTACCGGCGAAACACGTCCGGTTGCCCGCGTCGCGGGAGACGGGGTTGTTGGTGGTGCTGTAAATGGCACCGGTCGCCTTGATATCGAAGTGCGTGCCGTTGGTGATGACACCACGCTATCGCGGATTATTCGTCTGGTTGAAAAGGCCCAGACGGGCAAGGCCCCGGTTCAGAAGCTGGTTGATCGTGTATCATCTGTTTTCGTGCCGATTGTTGTCGTCATTGCCGTTGCGACGCTTATTGTCTGGTTGCTGATGGGCTATGGGGCAGAGGCATCAATCGTGGCCGCCGTGTCGGTGCTTGTGATCGCATGTCCCTGTGCGCTTGGTCTTGCAACCCCGACGGCACTTGTCGCCGGAACAGGCAGTGCGGCACGGAATGGCATTCTGATCCGTAATTTTGAGGCGCTCGAACAGGCCCATAATGTTGATACGGTGATTTTTGACAAAACCGGCACCTTGACCGAGGGCACGCCGACGGTGCGTGACGTTTGCGCCGCGGATGGCATGGATCGCAATGAAATGTTGCGTCTCGTGGCCGGGGTTCAGGCTGCAAGCGAACATCCGTTGGCACGTGCGATTGTCTCACTTGCAAAGGACGAAAATATTGTCCTGCCCGAGATTGAGGACTTCAAGGGCAAAACCGGTGCAGGCGTCCTTGCCAAGGTTGATGGTCACGCGGTTGCCATCGGAACCGAGGCGTTGCTGACCGATCAGGGCATCCAGTCGCTTTCTGATAAGGTTGCCATTGAAATCAAACAACATGAGAGCGAAGGGCGTACCGTCGTTCTGGTGGCGATTGACGGTGCCTTTGCCGGATATATCACCCTTGAGGACCGCATTCGTGAAAGCGCGAAACAGGCAATTGCCGATTTGAAGGCGCGCGGTATTTCGTCGATCATGCTTTCGGGCGACAGCCAGGACGTCGCCAGTCACGTTGCCCGCGAACTGGGGCTGGAGCGCGGCGAAGGTCGTATCCGCCCGCAAGACAAGGCGCTTGAGGTCGAGAAACTCCGCAAACAGGGACGTCGTGTCGCCATGGTTGGCGATGGCATCAATGATGCACCGGCATTGGCAGCGGCAGATGTTGGTATTGCGATGGGTGGTGGTACGGATATTGCCATGGAAACGGCGGGTATCACCTTGATGCGTTCGGATCCGGCACTGGTGTCGGCTGCGATTGACATATCGATCGCAACCCGGCGCAAGATCGCCCAGAACCTGTTTTGGGCCTTTGCCTATAACGTGGTGGGTGTGCCACTGGCGGCACTTGGTGTTCTTAGCCCGGCAATTGCCGGTGCTGCAATGGCGCTGAGTTCGGTTTCGGTGGTTGGCAACTCCCTGACGTTGCGGCGCTGGAACGTGCGCCGCCATAAGAGTGGGGAATAAAATGAATATTTCCGATGCAGCAAAGAATTGCGGACTTCCTGCCAAGACCATTCGGTATTACGAGGATATCGGTCTGGTAAATCCGGGCCGGATGGAAAACGGCTATCGCGACTATGGCGAGGATGACCTTCATAAATTGCGGTTTCTGCAACGTGCGCGCGGGCTTGGATTTTCGGTCGAGGATTGCCGTGTGTTGCTGTCACTTTACGAAGACCGCAACCGGGCCTCTTCGGACGTCAAGGAAATCGCCAAAACCCATCTGGGCGAGATCGAACGCAAGATTGCCGAATTGCAAAGCCTGCAAAAGACCTTGTCTGATCTGGTTCATGCCTGTCACGGTGATGACCGGCCCCATTGCCCCATCATCAATGATCTGGCGCGCTGACCGCGCGCAGAAAGACGTCTTCAGAGAGAGAACAAGCAGTGCAAAACAAAAGTGTTATGGTGTTGGGGGCGGCAGTCGGTGCGGCCATCATGTACGGGATCGTAAGTTTCTTTGGGCCGCAATCCGGACAGATGCAAAATGTGGAACTGCGCCCTGATGACCTGAAACTCGTGGCACTGGGCAAAAAGGTCTATGACGCCAATTGTGCTTCATGCCATGGGGCAAGATTCGAAGGTCAGGCGAACTGGCGTGAACGTGGTGACGATGGTTTGCTGCCAGCACCCCCGCATGATGAAACCGGTCACACATGGCATCATCCCGATGCCATGTTGTTTGCCCTGACCAAATATGGTCCGGCGGCAATTGCAGGCAACGATTACAAATCGGCCATGCCCGCATATGAGAACACCCTGACGGATGAGGAAATCCTTGCCAGTTTGTCCTATATCAAAAGCCGCTGGCCAGATGAGATCAGCCAACGTCACGACCAGATCAACCAGTCAGCCGCACAGCAACAGTAACTCTCGTCAGGCAGCTCCGGGAAATGACAAAGCCTGTACCAAGACTACCGGTGCGGGCTTTTGATTTGTCTGAATTCGGGAATGGTCAGGTACGTGGCAATGTGATGCGCACCGTGGTGCCCTTGCCAAGGTCGCTTTCGATGCTCAAGCGGCCGCCATGCAATTCAACAAGCAATTTGGCAAGTGGCAGGCCAAGACCGGTTCCGGCACTTTCCTTGACCCCAGATGGGTGGAGTTGCGAGAAACGGGCAAGCGCACGGGGAATGTCATTCGGGCTCATGCCGACACCGTTATCGGCAATCGAAATGGTGATGTCATCGGGTGTCATGGAGAGCCCGATGGAAATGTCACCTCCATCCGGGGTGAATTTCGCCGCATTGCTCAGGATATTGATCAGAATCTGTTTGAGTTTCAGCTTGTCACAGCGCAGCAAGACGCTTTCGCGTGGCAAGTCGATTTCAAGGTTATGCCGACGTCGCGAAATGTCATCGTGAACAAGCTTGGCTGCTTCGTTGATGATCGTGCCAAGATCGACGTTTTCGGATTGCAAAGTCATCGAGCCAGCAGAAAGCTTGGAAACATCAAGAACATTATTGACCAGTTCAAGCAGATGTTTACCGGCCTCGTAAACGTCGCGTCCGCATTCGCGGTATCCGTCGGGGATATCGCCCAGAACAGCCTCGGCAATCAGCTCGGAGTTGCCGATGATCGCATTTAGTGGTGTACGAAGCTCATGCCCCATATTGGCAATGAAGTCGGATTTGGATGCGTTGGCATCGGCCTGATGGCGGTTTTGCTCCATCAGGGAACGTTCAGCCTGTTGCTGACGGTCATTTTCCAGAAGCGTCATCAAAACCGCTGTACGCGTTTCGTTGTTCTGGAAATATTCAAGCGGCGCGATGGAAAGATCGCAGACATGGCTTTCATTCGAAGCGCCGACAAGAACAATGTCCCCGCGCCAGGTCCGGCCGGATGAAAACACATCTTCAATATCGTTGATAAGGCCCCTGGACAGGAAGCCGGCCTTGCGACCCAGCATGCGATCACGCGACACGCCGATCAGTCTGGCGATGGCTTCGTTACATTGCAGGACCAGTCCGTTGCGATCACAAATGACCGCCGCATAGGGCAGGGCGTTCAGAACAACCTGATCTGCCAATGGCACATTGGTGGTGCCAATCGGTGTATTGCTGGTCATTTCAGCCCCTGGTCCCATTGTTTTACAGTAACGCTCGTTTAAAACGCTCGATACCCAGCCCCGTAAGCGGGATGTCAGGTGTGCGATTGCTTATTACGTCGGCGATTGCCTTTGCCGACCCACAACTCATCGTCCAGCCCAGCGTCCCATGCCCCGTATTAAGGTATAGATTATCATATTTAGTACCCCCAAGAATAGGGGCAGAATCGGGCGTTACCGGGCGTAAACCCGACCAGAAACTGATGGTCGATCGATCTCCGCAATTCGGAAATAATTCTAATGCTTTATCGACGATAAGCTGATTTCTTTTTGGTGACATTCGCAGGTTGTAACCATCCAGCTCTGCGGTCCCTGCTACCCTGAGTTGGTTGCCAAGTCGCGAATACACCATTTTGACGCTGTCATCGATCAGGGCGGTCTGAGGGGCGCCGTGATAACCGGTGGTATCAATGCTGATCGAATATCCCTTGCACGGATAGATCGGCGCACTCAGGCCAAGTGGCTTCAGCAATAACGGACTATAACTTCCAAGACAGACCAGAAAGGCGTCAGCTGTAATGTTGCCCTGATCGGTTTGTACCGAGGTGATCCTGCCCTCATCATGGATCAGGCGTCTGATCTGTGTGTTGAAGCGGAATGTGGCGCCCCGGGCGATGCAATGTTCGGTCAAGCGTTCGGTAAATTTGCGGGCATCGCCGCTTTCATCATCGGGTGTGAAGCTGCCACCCACAATCGGGGCGTTACTTTGGCGAAGGGCAGGTTCGATTTCATAACATTCGTCGGGGCTGACGGTTTTCCGGTTAAGTCCAAGGTCACGCATCTGCGCAGTTGCCCGATCAACAGCGTCCATTTCGTAGGCATCACGGCAGACATGCAAAATTCCGCGTTCGCTGAGATCATAATCCAGATCAAGTTCGCAGCGGAGGGCGCGCAGGCAGTCGCGACTATAGGTCGCAACGCGCAAGGCCTTTTCAAGATTGATGCGGGCACGTTCATCGGTGCAATTTCGCAAGAACCGCAAACCCCAGGCAAAAAGCTGCGGGTCAAAGCGCATGCGGACCAGAAGCGGTGCTTCCTCGTGTCCAAGCCATTTCAGGATTTGTTTCGGGGTGCCGGCATTGGCCCATGGTGTTGCATGGCATGCCGAAATTTGACCGCCATTGGCAAAGCTTGTTTCCTGTGCACTTGCATGTTGGCGATCAATGACGGTGACCTGATGACCATTTTGCAAAAGATACCAGGCCGCTGTCGCCCCGATGACGCCAGCACCCATTACGACAACATGCATGCGGGCAAAGCCTTGTTGCGGAAAGTGCGTTCGTGAAGCAGCCCAGATAGATAGGACAATGCGTTATCTGTCTGACTTGCGAATTTGTTTGCAATATACTGTCGTGTAAAACAAATGGCTACCGGCGACTTTTGATCTTTTTTGCACCTATGAAAATGCGTCGGAATGATCGGGCGCAGTGATAAAACAGACGGGGTAAAATGTTTGAAATCCTGACCACAGACCAGATGTACGAAGCAGACCGCCGAACGATTGAAGGCGGTCTTGCCGGTGATGTGTTGATGGACAATGCCGGACGTGTGGTGTTTGAGGAAATCATACGTCACTGGTCCCCTCGGTCGGTCTCTGTTTTGTGTGGTCCGGGCAATAATGGTGGCGACGGTTTTGTGATTGCCAGATTGCTGCGCGACGCCGGCTGGTCGGTCCGGCTGGGCCTGATGGGGGATGTTGTATCACTTAAGGGCGACGCGGCCCTTCATGTTGCACGCTGGGACGGCGCGGTGGAGCGTCTTTCACCAGCCCTTGTCGTCGGTGCGGATTTGCTGGTGGATTGTATCTTCGGGGCAGGACTGGCGCGCGAGATTACCGGCGAGATTGCCGAACTGATCACCACGATAAATTCAAGTATTGCATCGGTCGTATCCGTCGATGTGCCATCGGGAGTGGATGGCAATAGTGGCGCGATTTGGGGCTGTGGTGTCAAGGCGGATCTGACGGTGACATTCTGTCGGGCAAAGCCCGGTCATTACCTTTTGCCCGGCCGGTTGATGTGCGGTGAACTGGCCATCCGTGATATCGGTATTTCCGATCAGACCATTTCCGAAATGCGTCCGAATTGCTGGCGCAATGATCCGGTTCTGTGGCGTGCTGGTATCCACTGGCCCGGACTGGATGGGCACAAATATCATCGTGGTCATCTGCTGGCTTTTGGCGGGGCATCGATGACCGGTGCAACACGGCTTGTTGCGCGTGCCGCCCGCCGATCAGGTGTCGGGTTGTTGACCATTGTATCAGATCCGGTGGCACTTCCGGTTTATGCGTCAGATACCCCGGGCAATATGACAGCGCCAATCGGACAGGTCGAAAGCCTTTTAAATGACTGTCGTCACAATGCCTTTGTGATCGGGCCGGGATATGGTCTGGGGGATGACACCAGAAGTCTTGTCCTTAAACTTTTGCATCTGTGCCGTTCGACCGTTCTGGATGCAGATGCGCTCACAAGCTTTGCCGATGATCCGTCTACATTATGTTTTGCGATTCAGGGGCCGACGGTTCTTACCCCGCATGAGGGCGAATTTTCCCGCCTGTTCCCCGATATCACTGGCGATAAATTGACCCGGGCGCGCGCAGCGGCGAAACGAAGTGGTGCGACAGTTCTGATCAAGGGGGCGGATACGGTGATTGCCGCACCTGATGGCCGGGCCGCAATCAGTGCCGCCGATGCCCCCTGGCTGGCAACAGCCGGATCGGGCGATGTTCTGGCCGGGATTATTGGCGGTCTGATGGCGCAAGGCATGGAAATGTTCGATGCAAGCTGTATGGCGGTCTGGCTTCATGCCCGCAGCGGAACAGATATCGGGCCGGGCCTGATTGCCGAGGATATCCCGGAACATTTGCCCGGTATTTTGCGCGAACTTTGGCTGGCATCGCGCAAAAAAGGCTAGGGGTGTATCCGGTGATCAAGTGAAACGGTTAAATACCGACGGGCCAGAATTATGACATCTTTGCGGGCATGCTGGATGTTTGGTTGATGTCACCCGATATACTTACCTTGAAATCACAAAAACAGAACTACCGGATGTGGGAGACAGGCATGTCTCAGACCTTCTTGGACAGAACAATTGATAACCTTCGGGTTGCCTGGCGCGAATTGCGTGACAGCCCGGTGGTGCGTGGCCTTGGTCTTGATGAAAGTCAGAGCCGTCAGGAGCGCTGGCGTCGCCAGATCACCGATTGCCTTGCCAAGCGTGGCGGGGCGGTCTCGGCACGTTCGCGTGCGGCGGCGCTTGGTCATGATTTTCTGCGTCTTGATGACGCGGGAAAGCGCGAATTTTTGCACCTGCTAATCAACGAGTTTGGCGTTGATCGAGACCGTGTCGGAGCGATCATGTCAGACTGGAACATGGTTGATGATCTTGCCGAACAGGCTTTGCTGGAGGCAGAACTGAGAGCTGCCCTTACGCCGCCATTTCGCATGATTCTTAAGGAATTCAATTCATTACCCCAGGGTGTGAAGTTTCTGGTTGATTTGCGGGCGGATCTTTTGCGGTGGCGTAAGGAAGCCCCGGGGCTTGTTATCCTTGAGCGTGACCTTAAGGAACTCCTCGCAGGCTGGTTTGATATCGGCTTTCTGGAACTGCAACGCATTACATGGAATTCTTCTGCTTCCCTTCTTGAAAAACTGATCGCCTATGAAGCCGTTCACGCCATTCAAAGCTGGGATGACCTGAAACGTCGGTTGGCACCGGATCGCCGGTGTTTTGCCTTTTTCCATCCGGGAATGCCCGACGAGCCGCTTATTTTTGTCGAGGTGGCCCTGGTCAATGGCATTGCAGGTAGTGTCGATGCCCTGATCCAGAGTGATCAGGATGACGCAGACGAACAAGAGTCGAAGCTTGCCGATACCGCCATCTTCTATTCGATTTCAAATGCGCAGGCTGGCCTGGCGGGAATCAGTTTTGGTGATTTCCTGATCAAGCGGGTGGTTGGGGAATTGCAACGTGATCTTCCGGATCTCAAGCAGTTCTGTACCCTGTCTCCCATTCCGGCTATGCGCAGCTGGATGGACCGGCAACTTGATGCCATGTCGCAAAAGCAGGACACAGGACTGCCCAAGGCAATTGAGGCAGCCTTGCGCGATTGTGATGATCTGATGGGGCCCAAACCGCCTGCAAAACACCCGGACGAGGTGAGCGAACGCACGCGCACCAATATCGAATACCTTACGGCTTGGTATCTTTTGAATGCCAAGCGGGTTGAGACAGGATCGGCATTTGATCCGGTGGCGCATTTCCATCTGACCAACGGGGCACGGGTCGAACGGCTGAACTGGAATGGCAACGGAAATGAAACTGGCTGGATGCAGTCATTTGGCATGATGGTGAACTATCTTTACGACCTTTCGATGATTGAAAAAAATCATGAAAGCTATGTCGGGCAGGGCAAAATAGCCGCATCTGGTGCAGTAAAGCGTCATTTGCGCTAGTTTTGCAAAAGCCGGAAACCCTTGAAACCTGCTAGATATTCCGTGTGATGGCCTGTTAAATTCCACAAGATTGCATTTGTCGAAAAGGCGATGCTTGCATGAGGTGAGCGAAGTTTGTATTAAGGCGCACTCATTCCGGTCTTACCGGCGTGAATTGCGTGCTTGTGTGCGGGCGTGGCGGAACTGGTAGACGCGCTGGATTTAGGTTCCAGTGGAGCAATCCGTGGGGGTTCGAGTCCCTTCGCCCGTACCACTTGCAGGCTTTAAAATAGATCAGGTTATATATTCGTTTAGTCATATTGACTTTCTGACGTCCGGACTGCGTCGCGTAACGGACATTATTCGAACCAAGCAAAAGAGTTATCTATGCAGGTTACTGAAACCAAAAACGAAGGCCTGGCGCGCGAGTTCAAAGTCGTCGTGCCCGCCGCACATATCGAAGAAAAAGTCGTCGCCAAGCTTGACGAGATCAAAGACCAGGTTCGCCTGCCGGGCTTCCGTCCGGGCAAAATTCCGGCGAAACTGCTTCGTCAGCGTTATGGCCAGGCTGTCATGGGCGAAGTTCTTGAAGCCGCTGTGAACGAAAACACCGGCAAAGTTCTTTCCGACAACGACCTGCGTCCGGCCGTTCAGCCGAAAATCGAAGTAACCAAATTCGATGAAGGCGGGGATCTTGAGTTCGACATCGCTGTTGAAGTCATCCCGGCAATCGAAGCAATGGACTTCAAAAAGCTGAAACTGACCCGTGAAGTTGTTGAACTTGACGACAGCAAGGTTAACGAAACCCTTGATCGTATTGCCGCAGCGCAGGGCACCACTGCTCCGCTCGCACGCAAGCGCAAGTCGAAAGCCGGTGACGTTGTCGTTATCGACTTCCTCGGCAAAATCGACGGTGAAGCATTCGACGGCGGCAAAGCCGAAGATTACGAACTCGAACTCGGTTCGGGCTCCTTCATCGATGGTTTCGAAGATCAGCTGACCGGTGTTAACGCTGGTGACGAAGTTGTCGTCAAAGTGAAATTCCCGGAAGCTTACGGTGCTGCTGAACTCGCTGGCAAAGATGCCGAGTTCGACGTAACCGTCAAGGAAATCAAAGAAAAGAAACCGGCTGAGCTGGATGACGAACTTGCCAAGAAACTTGGTCAGGAATCGTTTGAAGCGCTTAAAGACGCAATCCGCAAGGATTACGGCCGCGAATACGAATCGGTTTCCCGTCAGAAACTGAAGCGTCAGCTGCTTGATGCGCTGGCTGAAAACCACAGCTTCGAACTTCCGACCTCGCTGGTCGAAAACGAACTGCAGGGCATCATCGGCCAGATCAAACAGGCCCGTGAAGCTGGTCAGGAAGATGACGAAACCAAAGGCAAGTCCGAAGAAGAGCTGACCGAAGAGTTCCGCGAAATCGCAGAACGTCGCGTTCTTCTTGGTCTTCTGCTTGCAGAAGTTGGCCGTGCAAACGAGATCCAGGTTACCCAGGAAGACGTGAACAAGGTCCTTGTTGCTGAAGCTCAGAAGTACCCGGGTCAGGAACAGCAGGTTATTGAATTCTATAAAAATAACCCGCAGGCCTTGCAGGCTCTTCAGGGCCCTGTATATGAAGACAAGGTCGTGGATTACATCGTCGAACTCGCAAAGGTTGAAGAAAAGACCGTAACGGTCGAAGATCTTCTGAAACCGGAAGAGGAAGACGAAGCTCCGAAGAAGAAATCGGCTGCTAAGAAAGCACCGGCGAAAAAGGACGCAGAGAAAAAGGCTCCGGCCAAGAAAGCTGCTGCCAAGAAGCCGGCTGCGAAGAAAAAAGCAGAAGACTGATCTGACGAGAAGTAATCCTGCCGGACACGGTTTTGGATAATGCAGGGAGTTGCAGTTGATGATTAGAGAACAGATGAATTCGCTTGTGCCGATGGTGGTTGAACAGACCAGCCGGGGCGAGCGTGCCTATGACATCTTTTCGCGTTTGCTCAAGGAGCGTATCGTCTTCATCAACGGTCAGGTTCATGACGGCATGTCGTCACTGATCTGCGCGCAGCTCCTGCATCTCGAATCGGAAAATCCGGACAAGGATATTTCGCTTTACATCAATTCTCCGGGCGGTGTTGTGACCTCGGGTCTCGCCATCTATGACACCATGCAGTACATCCGTTGTGATGTATCGACGGTGTGCATGGGACAGGCGGCATCCATGGGCTCGCTTCTGTTGATGGCCGGTGCAAAGGGCAAGCGTTACTGCCTGCCGAATGCGCGTGTCATGATCCACCAGCCGTCCGGCGGTTTCCAGGGACAGGCATCGGATATCGAAATCCATGCCCGCGAAATCCTGGCGTTGCGTCAGCGTCTTAACGAGATCTATGTCGAACATACCGGCCGTGATCTCAAGACGATTGAAGATGCGATGGAGCGTGACAACTTCCTCACCCCGGATCAGGCCAAGGAATTCGGTCTGATCGACGAAGTGGTGACATCGCGTCCGAAGCCGGAAAGCGATGGAAAGAAAGACTGATCGTTCCATTACGATCGGCAAAAACGCCCCGGACGAACGCCGGGGCGTTTTTTTATGTCTTGCCTCATGGCAGTTTTAAGTCATAGACAGGTATAGGCGCAGGTATCGGCATGATGTCTGGAACTTGTATGGCACTCGAACGTTTGGGTGATTAATACAAGGGGTTTCGTAACCAATCTGGCGAACCCATATCAAACATGATGCCATAACGCCGAAAAGCGCAGATTAAACGTTGAGATCGGTATCGTTTACCGGCTAACATGGCGATAAAAGATAACGTCAAACGTAATTGGGGTTTGTATGAGCAAATCGAATAGCGGGGACTCCAAGAACACTCTGTACTGTTCTTTCTGTGGAAAGAGCCAGCACGAGGTTCGCAAGCTCATCGCCGGTCCAACCGTATTCATCTGTGATGAATGCGTAGAGCTTTGCATGGACATCATCCGCGAAGAGCATAAAACCCATCTCGTCAAATCGGCAGACGGGGTGCCTTCTCCGCAAGAGATTTGCAAGGTCCTTGATGACTATGTCATCGGTCAGGGCCATGCGAAAAAAGTTCTCTCGGTCGCGGTTCACAACCATTACAAGCGCCTGCATCACGCCAGCAAGAATGAAGACATCGAACTGGCGAAATCCAACATCATGCTGGTCGGTCCGACCGGTTGCGGTAAAACGCTTCTGGCTCAGACGCTGGCCCGTATTCTGGATGTTCCGTTCACCATGGCTGATGCCACCACGCTGACCGAAGCCGGTTACGTGGGTGAAGATGTCGAGAATATCATTCTCAAGCTGCTGCAGGCTGCTGACTACAATGTCGAGCGCGCCCAGCGCGGCATCGTCTATATCGACGAGGTCGACAAGATTTCGCGTAAATCCGACAACCCGTCGATCACGCGTGATGTCTCGGGCGAGGGCGTCCAGCAGGCATTGCTCAAGATCATGGAAGGCACTGTTGCTTCGGTTCCGCCGCAAGGTGGCCGTAAACATCCGCAGCAGGAATTCCTGCAGGTCGACACCACGAACATTCTGTTCATCGTTGGTGGCGCGTTTGCCGGTCTTGATCGTGTGATCTCCCAGCGTGGCAAGGGCAGCGCAATCGGCTTTGGTGCCGACGTTCGCAGCCAGGATGACCGTCGCACGGGTGAAGTGTTGCGCGAAGTTGAACCTGAAGACCTTCTGAAATTCGGTCTGATCCCGGAATTCATCGGTCGTCTGCCGGTTCTGGCAACGCTTGAAGACCTCGATAACGAAGCTTTGGTCAAGATCCTGACCGAGCCGAAAAACGCACTGATCAAGCAGTATCAGCGTCTGTTCGACATGGAAGATGTGAAACTCACCTTCCAGCCTGATGCGCTTAAGGGAATTGCCGACAAGGCAATTGAACGCAAGACCGGTGCGCGTGGTCTGCGCTCGATCATGGAAGGCATCCTGCTTGATACCATGTTCGATCTTCCGACCATGGATAGCGTCGAGGAAATCGTCATCAATAGTGACGTTGTCGAAGGAAAGGCAAAACCGTTGCTGATCCATGCGGAACGCCATGAAGGTGTCGAAAACACTGCCTGATATCAAATCCCGCACCGGCATCTATTGCGGTGCGGGAATTTCAGCTTATCTAAGAAATGTTCGCGTTACTGGCGGGGCCTATGGCAGGACCCCAGCAACGTTTTGGCTCAGAGTAGGGAATAGAACATAATGGTCGAATTGGCGCGTGGCGAAATTTACCCGGTGCTGCCGTTGCGCGACATTGTCGTGTTCCCGCACATGATTGTTCCTCTGTTCGTTGGACGTGAGAAATCGGTGCGTGCGCTCGAGGATGTGATGCGCGAAGACAAGCAGATCATGCTTGTCACCCAGAAAGACGCCGGTCTTGATGACCCGGCAGTCGAAGATCTCTATGAAGTTGGTACTGTCGCAACTGTCCTGCAGCTTCTCAAGCTTCCGGATGGAACCGTCAAGGTACTGGTAGAAGGCGGAAAACGTGCCGAAATCACCGGCTATGTTGATAACCCGGAATTCTTCCAGGCCTATGGTGCCGTGCGCGAGGACGCTGACGAAGATGACAGCGAACTCGAAGCGCTTGCACGTTCTGTGGTGACGCAGTTCGAACAGTACATCAAGCTCAACAAAAAGATTCCGCCCGAAGTTCTGGTATCTGTGAATCAGATCGAAGAACCGGCGAAGCTTGCCGACACGGTGGCATCCCACCTGTCGCTCAAGATTTCTGAAAAGCAGGAATTGCTGGAAACCAGCCTTGTTGGTGACCGTCTGGAACGTATTTTCGGCTTCATGGAATCCGAAATCGGCGTCTTGCAGGTTGAAAAGAAAATCCGCAACCGCGTCAAACGCCAGATGGAGAAAACCCAGCGCGAGTACTATCTGAATGAGCAGCTTAAAGCCATTCAGAAGGAACTTGGCGAAGGCGAGGACGGCAAGGACGAGGCTTCTGAAATCGAAGAGAAGCTGAACAAGGCCAAGATGCCCAAAGAGGCAAAGGAAAAGGCCCAGGCAGAACTCAAGAAACTGCGCAATATGAGCCCGATGTCGGCGGAAGCCACCGTGGTGCGCAACTATCTTGACTGGATGGTGTCGATTCCGTGGAACAAGCGTTCGCGTGTGTCCCATGATCTGAAAAAGGCCAAGAAGGTTCTTGATAAGGAACATTACGGTCTTGAGAAGGTCAAGGAACGCATCCTTGAATATTTAGCCGTTCAGGCCCGCACCAAAAAAGTCAAAGGTCCGATCCTTTGCCTTGTTGGTCCTCCCGGCGTTGGTAAAACCTCGCTTGGTAAATCGATGGCCAATGCAACAGGTCGCAGCTTTGTGCGCATGTCGCTTGGCGGGGTGCGTGATGAGTCCGAAATTCGCGGTCATCGCCGGACCTATATCGGTTCCATGCCGGGCAAGATTGTCCAGGGCATGAAAAAGGCGAAATATTCCAACCCGTTGTTCCTTCTCGACGAGATTGAAAAAATGGGTTCGGATTTCCGCGGTGATCCGGCCTCGGCATTGCTTGAGGTGCTTGATCCGGAACAGAACTCGACCTTTAACGACCATTATCTTGAAGTCGATTACGATCTTTCGGATGTGATGTTCGTGACGACGGCAAACTCGCTTCGTATGCAGCAGCCGCTGCTTGACCGTATGGAGATCATCCGTATCTCCGGTTACACCGAAGACGAGAAAGTCGAGATCGCCAAACGTCACCTGATCCCGAAACAAATCAAGGATAACGGTTTGCGCAAAGGTGAATGGAGCATTTCTGACGAAGCGCTTCGTGATCTGATCCGGTTCTATACCCGCGAGGCAGGTGTCCGTAACCTTGAACGCGAGCTGGCCCGTCTGGCCCGTAAGGCGACCAAGCGGATCATGCTCGAGAATATCAAGGCTGTGCGCGTAACGCCGCGGACCCTTGGCAAATATGCAGGCATCCGCAAGTTCCGCTATGGCGAGACCGAGGGTGAAGATCAGGTTGGTGTCGTGACCGGTCTTGCCTATACCGAATTCGGTGGCGATCTGTTGCAGATTGAATCTGTGACGGTTCCGGGCAAGGGCAACATGAAAACCACCGGTAAGCTCGGTGAAGTCATGACGGAATCGATCCAGGCGGCGACCTCGTTCGTGCGTTCGCGTGCAGCAGAGTTCGGCATCAAGCCGACCCTGTTCCAGAAACGCGACATTCACGTGCACGTCCCCGAAGGCGCAACCCCGAAAGACGGTCCGTCTGCCGGTGTTGGCATGGTGACGTCGGTTGTGTCTGTTCTGACCGGCAATCCGGTGCGCAAGGATGTGGCGATGACCGGCGAAGTGACGCTGCGTGGCCGTGTGCTTGCGATTGGCGGTTTGAAAGAAAAGCTTCTGGCGGCCTTGCGGGGCGGGGTGAAAACAGTCCTGATCCCGCAGGAGAACGAAAAGGATCTCGAAGAGATTCCGGACAATGTCAAACGCGGTATGGAAATCATTCCTGTGTCGCATGTTGACGAAGTTCTCAGCCATGCTTTGGTCAATCCGCTGGTCCCGATTGAGTGGGAAGAACCCGAAGATGATGTCGCAGTCAAATCCAAGGACGGCGAAGAATCGGAAATTGGTGGTGTGACGACGCATTAAAGCGTGTCATAACCGGCAGAAATCAAGGGGAGCGACCATGTCGCTCCCCTTTTTCTGTGGATAACTTTGACCAAGAATCGGCGAAGGGACATGTCGAGATTGGTGTAAAGCGCAAAAAATCGAAAAAAACGTCAAAAACCGCAGAAAACTGCGTCTCTCGCATTGACGAGCTGTTTGCTACCTGCTTACACTGCCCATGCAACAGGTTTGGGGCAAACCAAATTTCCTCATAACTCCGAACGTCCAAACAAGGGGGCCAGGAAGTGAATAAAAACGATCTCGTTGGAAGTGTAGCTGCTAAAGCTGATCTGTCCAAAGCTGACGCTGCAAAAGCGGTTGACGCTGTTTTCGATTCCATCACCGAATCTCTTAAATCCGGCGACGAAGTTCGTCTGGTTGGTTTCGGTACCTTCGCTGTCGCTGCTCGCGCTGCTTCAAAAGGTCGCAACCCGCGCACCGGTGAAGAAATCGACATTCCGGCATCGAAACAGCCGAAGTTCAAGGCTGGTAAAGGCCTTAAGGACGCCGTCAACTAAGTTTGACGAAGTTCTTGGAAAAAATGCCGGTGACAAGCGTCACCGGCATTGCTTTTTGTAAAAACCATGTTATGTTCCGCCCCGCTTCCGCAAGAAACAGCGCGGACAAGCAACGGGTGATTAGCTCAGCTGGTTAGAGCATCTCGTTTACACCGAGAGGGTCGGGAGTTCGAATCTCTCATCACCCACCATAAAAAAGGCAGCCCTAAAGGCTGCCTTTTTTCGTGTTCGGGCATGATTCGAATCTTTTCCGAATCACATCACGCAGGCCTTGAAGCAAAATGCTGGTTCGCGGGTTCTGTTTTTCGGGTAATACGTCGCATTTTTGGCGGGTTCAGGTTGACCAGCCATCATGGATAAATACCCTTGAAATAGAAGTTACATTTTTATGCAAACAGGGCATTGCATTTTGTAAAAAGCATGGTAAGTTCCGCCCGCTTCCGCAGAAAACAGCGCGGACAAGCAACGGGTGATTAGCTCAGCTGGTTAGAGCATCTCGTTTACACCGAGAGGGTCGGGAGTTCGAATCTCTCATCACCCACCACGAAAAAGGCAGCCCTAAAGGCTGCCTTTTTTCTTTGCCTGATTTTCGGCTCTGGTGCCCTTTCCATTCAGACTTGGTCGATCACTACCGGTTTGCGCGCTGCATTGCGTCAAAGGCTGTTTTACGGCTACACGGCGTGCATTGAGTGTTTCATGACAAAATGGCGCCTGTTGCAGGTGCGTGCGCCCTCAGGGCTGTTATAAGCCGCTTTGTGGTCCTGGTGCTCCGGGGGAAGGTTGGGGGGGGGCTGAATGGTCACAGCGTTATCCATATCTCATTAAAGCCCGATAACTCTCTGTAAAAGTTGACGCTTGATCGCCTGACGGGCAGTGTTAAGGCAGAAATTTCGGCTATCGGTCACTAGAAACGGAACCTGCATCATGAACATTCCATCGACCGGGCATGTTTCGCGCGTCATCTGGCACCTTCGGCGATTGGTGCTTGTGCTTTGCGTTCCGCTTATTCTGACCAGCTGCTATTTGCCCGAGGCCTTCAATATCGATCTTTCGATGGAACGGAATGGCGATTATCGGCTGAGCTATCAGGGGATGCTGGTGCAGCCGACCATTACCCAGGGGCTGTTGGAGAAAAGTCTCGATCCCGCCGGGGAAAAGGAAAAGGTCGACAAGGTTCTTGCCGATCTCAGGCGCGATTCGGGCGTCAAGCAGTTGACCTATAGCGGGCGAGGTGTGTTCAACATCGTCTATGAACGCCGTGGCAATATCATCCGTGAGAAAAGCTTTGTCTTTGTGCGTCGCCAGTCACGCATTCTCGAGATGTTTTTCCACAAGGACCGCAACACAGTCGAAATCCGGGGCGGGTTTGTACCGGATCAATATCAGGATCGCCTTAGTGCTCTTGGCTATCAGATGACCGGCAAGATCGAGTTTCGTACCACTGCGGGCATTCGCAGTCATAACGCAGCCGAGTTCAAGGAAGTTGGCGGCCAGAACCGGTTGCGCTGGGAAATCAAATCGATTACTGACCCGGTGCCCAACGTGATTGTCGGCTAGGGCAGGGGCATCCGATACCGCAAATGACAGAGGGACAGCACAAACGCTGTCCCTTTTCGGTTTTTTCTGGTGTCTGAAGGTCTGGAAGCCGGTCTAGTAGACCATTTCGTCTTCGCCGCTGCCTTCGGAGATCACGATCTGGCCCTGAGCTGCCAGTTCTTTGGCGAGCTGAACGATCATCATTTGCGACTCTTCTACATCCGAAAGACGAACCGGCCCCAGTGCATCCATGTCCTCTTTCATCATCTTGCCTGCGCGTTCGGACATGTTCTTGAAGAACAGATCGCGCATCTGGTCGGTCGAGCCTTTAAGCGCAAGGGCAAGCTTGTCTTTCTCGACCTGACGCAGAAGGGTCTGAACACCGTTATTGTCGAGACGGGCAAGGTCTTCAAAGGTGAACATGAGCGCCTTGATCTTCTCGGCCGAGTCACGGTTGCGTTCCTCAAGAGCGGTCAGGAAGCGATCCTGACTCTGGCGATCAAGGCTGTTGAAGATATCGGCCATCAATTCGTGGTTGTCGCCGCGCGAACCACGCGCAAGGTTCGACATGAATTCGGTGCGCAGCGTCTTTTCGATGTTATCGAGAACTTCCTTCTGCACTGCTTCCATACGCAGCATGCGCATGATGACTTCCATCGAGAAGTTTTCCGGCAGAAGCGACAGAACCGAAGCCGAGTGACCGGGTTTCAGCTTTGACAGCACAACGCCAACGGTTTGCGGGTATTCGTTTTTCAGATAGTTGGCAAGAACGGCTTCGTTAACGTTATTCAGCTTGTCCCACATGGTGCGACCCGCCGGACCACGGATCTCTTCCATGATGCCGTTAACACGGTCTTCGGGCAGAACCTTGGACAGCAAGCGTTCGGTCGTATCAAAGGAACCGACAAGGGAACCGGTAGAGGACAGCTGATCGGCAAACTCGACAAACAGACGTTCAACGATATTGGAGCTGATGGTGCCAAGGCCTGACATGGTCTGGGAAATCTCTTTGATTTCCTCGTCATCCATCATGCTGAACATCTTGGTCGCGTGCTCTTCCCCAAGAGCAAGCATGAGAATCGCTGCCTTCTCGGGCCCGGCCAGTGATCTGTATTCTTCTTTAACGCGCCCCACGGGTGGTCTTCTCCGTCGTAATGACTCTGGCCTCGTACTGAACCAGTCGTACAAGGCTTGCCCCTATCACACCGTAAGATAGGGGGAATTTGTCAACAATTCTATAAAAGCCGACGCGTCTTTGCAAAGCCCCACATGTATAAGCCCGCAAAATGTACTTAATTGCCAAAATCAGTACAAATCAGAGGCCGGAATGCGTTTCAAAGCGCGATGTTCGCAGGTGATATTGCCGAATGGGTTGAAAACGTTGCTAGCTGCTTGACTTGGTTTTGGGGGTGGTCTAACAAAGGCCCGCCGATTGATGGTCATTTTGCGGGCGTAGCTCAGTTGGTTAGAGCGCCGGCCTGTCACGCCGGAGGCCGCGGGTTCAAGTCCCGTCGCTCGCGCCATGATCCATCATCTGTTGTCTGTTATCGGGTGTTTCGTCTTTTCCGCGATCATCTTTTCATGTGTTGCTAATGCTGCTTCGCACGCTTGGGTCTTGATCATCTCGACATGCGGCCCGATATCGGACGGTAGTGAACGGTAAAAAGATTAGAAAGTTTCCGGTCTTAGAGCGGTTTAATGCTGCTTGAGGACTGGAACTTGTGCGGTGCATGCGTTATGGTGCGCCGTAATGGGCCAGGTGGGGACCTGGTCGGGTCACAAGGCCTGTTCTTGAGAGGTCAGAGAGATGCAAGAGCTTCTTTCGGAATATCTTCCGATCCTGGTATTTATCGGGATCGCCGTCGGTCTTTCGGCGGTAATCGTCATCGCGTCGCTGGTTCTTGCCAAGCAGGCACCGGATGTTGAGAAACTGTCCGCATACGAGTGCGGGTTCGCGCCGTTTGAAGATGCGCGTATCAAGTTCGACGTCCGGTTCTATCTGGTCGCAATCTTGTTCATTATTTTCGACCTCGAAGTCGCCTTCCTGTTCCCGTGGGCTGTTACCCTCGGTGATATCGGGACTTTCGGCTTTGTATCGATGGTGATCTTCCTGGCTGTTCTGACGGTCGGATTTATCTATGAATGGAAGAAGGGAGCTTTGGAATGGGAGTGAGCACCAATACAGGCGCACCCCTGGCACCCGGTACGGATCAGGATGCACTGCTTAAGGGCGTGTTTGACGAGATGAATGACAAGGGCTTTGTCCTTGCCAATCTCGACAAGCTGGCAAGCTGGGCAAGCACCGGTTCCCTTTGGCCGATGACTTTCGGTCTTGCCTGCTGTGCTGTTGAGATGATGCATTCGGCTGCGTCGCGTTATGACCTTGACCGTTATGGTCTGGTGTTCCGCCCAAGCCCGCGTCAGTCAGACGTGATGATCGTTGCTGGTACGCTGACCAACAAAATGGCCCCGGCACTGCGCAAGGTCTATGACCAGATGGCAGAGCCGCGCTGGGTTATTTCGATGGGGTCGTGCGCCAATGGCGGCGGTTACTATCACTATTCCTATTCGGTGGTTCGCGGTTGCGACCGTGTTGTCCCGGTTGACGTTTATGTTCCGGGTTGCCCGCCGACAGCCGAAGCGCTGATCTACGGCGTGATGCAGTTGCAAAAGAAAATCCGCCGTACTGGTGTCCTGACACGCTGATCCGTAATAGGGGGCTTGCATGAGCGAACTGCTCAGCGATAACAGCGCCGCATTGAATGATCTTAAAGATCTTGTGGTGTCCCAGCTGGCCAACGAAATCCTCGAAAGCGAGATTCGTTACGGCGAGCTGACCATCGTCGCAAAGCGCGATGATATTCTTAAAGTTCTGACCTTCCTTCGGGACGATACCGGCTGCTTGTTCAAGCAGCTTATCGACGTTTGTGGTGCAGATTACCCGGAACGTGCTGAACGTTTCGACGTGGTTTACCACCTGCTGTCGCTCAAACATAACCTGCGTATTCGCGTAAAGATCCGTACCGACGAAGAAACGCCGGTGCCGAGCTGTGTTCCGCTTTTCAGCGCCGCCGGCTGGTTCGAACGTGAAGCTTGGGATATGTACGGTATCTTCTTTGCAGGTCATCCGGATCCCCGCCGTATTCTTACCGACTACGGTTTTGAAGGTCATCCGCTGCGCAAGGATTTCCCGCTGACCGGTTATGTCGAGGTTCGCTATGACGACGAGCAGAAGCGCGTTGTCTACGAACCGGTGAAACTGGTTCAGGATTTCCGTAATTTCGATTTCGAAAGCCCGTGGGAAGGCATCCAGCATGTTCTTCCGGGTGATGAAAAGGCGGAGGGCAACGCCTGATGTCCGAACAAAAAATCAAAAATATGACCATGAACTTCGGCCCGCAGCACCCTGCGGCGCACGGCGTTCTGCGTTTGGTTCTGGAAATGGACGGCGAAGTTGTCGAACGTTCCGACCCGCATATTGGTCTTCTGCATCGTGGTACGGAAAAGCTGATCGAATATAAGAGCTATATTCAGGCGACCCCGTATTTCGACCGTCTCGACTATGTTGCTCCGATGAACCAGGAACATGCATATTGCCTGGCCATCGAGAAGCTGATGGGGATCGAGGTTCCCAAACGTGGTCAGTATATCCGTGTTCTCTATGCGGAAATCGGTCGTATTCTGAACCACATTCTGAACCTGACCGCGTTCGCACTGGACGTTGGTGCGATGACCCCGCTTCTTTGGGGCTTTGAAGAACGTGAAAAGCTCATGGAATTCTATGAGCGCGCCTGTGGTGCCCGTCTTCACGCCAACTATTTCCGTCCGGGTGGTGTTGCGGCTGATCTTCCGGCTGGTCTTCTTGAAGACATTGATGCCTGGGCAGATCAGTATGACATCTTCCTCAAGGACTTTGACCGCGTTCTGACCGGTAACCGTATTTTCAAACAGCGTACGGTTGATATCGGTATCGTGAGTGCGGAAGAGGCGCTTGACTGGGGCTTCACCGGTCCGAACATTCGTGCATCGGGTCTGGCATGGGATCTGCGTAAATCGCAGCCTTATGACTCCTACGAAGAATTCGACTTCGACATTCCGATCGGCAAGAACGGCGATTGCTATGACCGCTTCCTCGTTCGTTTCGAAGAGATGTGGCAGTCCCTGAAAATCATCAAGCAGGCCATCAAGAATATGCCAGATGGTCCTGTTATTGTTGAGAATAACAAAGTGGCACCGCCGTCGCGCGCCGATATGAAGCGTTCGATGGAAGCCCTGATCCATCACTTCAAACTCTTCACCGAAGGTTTCCACGTTCCGGCTGGCGAATGCTATGCCGCTGTGGAAGCACCGAAGGGCGAGTTTGGTGTGTATCTTGTTTCGGATGGCTCGAACCGTCCGTATCGCTGCAAAATCCGCGCCCCGGGGTTCCCGCACCTCCAAGGCATCGACTTCATGTCCAAAGGTCACATGCTGGCCGACGTCGTTGCCAATATCGGGTCGCTAGATATCGTGTTCGGTGAGATTGACCGATGAGCCATTTGAGAAGACCAGCTCCGAAAGAGCTTCAACCGACCAGCTTTGCTTTCACTCCGGAAAATCTGGAAAAGGCAAAGAAGATCATCGCCAAGTATCCGGAAGGCCGCCAGCAGAGCGCGGTCATGCCGCTGCTTGATCTCGCACAGCGTCAGACCGAAGGAAACTGGGTTCCGACCGTCGCAATGGATTACATTGCCGACATGCTCGAAATGCCCGCCATTCGCGTCTACGAGGTCGCAACCTTCTATACGATGTATAACCTTGCCCCGGTGGGTAAGAACTTCATCCAGGTTTGCACCACGACGCCGTGCTGGCTTCGCGGTTCTGCCGACATTGTCGATACCTGCAAAAAGGAACTCGGCATTGGCATCGGCGAAACCACTGAAGACGGTCAGTTCACCATGATCGAGGTTGAATGCCTTGGTGCGTGTGTTAACGCCCCGATGATGCAGATCAACGACGATTACTATGAAGACCTGACCCCGGAAACGACCAAGGCGATCCTTGATTCCCTTAAAAAGGGCGAGACGCCTAAAGCCGGTCCGCAGAGCGGCCGCAAAGGTTGTGAGCCGATGGGTGGTCCGAAGGTTCTGAAGGCATTCTGTGGCTGCGGTGCAGCCCCGCAGGGCGCTGATGCAAGCGAAGGGGACGCCTGATATGCTGCAGGATAAGGATCGTATCTTTACCAACCTGTATGGTTTCCAGGATTTCGGCCTCAAGGGCGCGCAGTCCCGTGGTAACTGGGATGGTACCAAGGCCCTGATCGAAAAAGGCCGCGACTGGATCATCGACGAGATGAAAGCATCCGGTATGCGTGGTCGCGGGGGCGCTGGCTTCCCGACCGGCCTTAAATGGTCGTTCATGCCCAAGGAATCTGATGGTCGTCCGAGCTATCTCGTCGTTAATGCCGACGAAGGCGAGCCGGGCACCTGCAAAGACCGCGAAATCATGCGTAATGATCCGCATACACTGGTGGAAGGTTGCCTTCTTGCCAGCTTTGCGATGAATGCACATGCCGCTTACATCTATATTCGTGGTGAGTTCTATCACGAGGCATCCAACCTTCAGCGTGCGATCGACGAAGCTTATGAAGCGGGTCTGATCGGTAAGAACGCCTGTGGTTCGGGCTGGGACTTTGACCTTTACCTGCATCTTGGTGCTGGTGCTTACATCTGCGGCGAGGAAACCGCCCTGATTGAAAGTATCGAAGGTAAAAAAGGTCAGCCGCGTCTCAAGCCGCCATTCCCGGCAAACGCCGGTCTGTATGGCTGCCCGACCACGGTGAACAACGTTGAAAGTATCGCAGCCGTTCCGACCATTCTGCGTCGTGGCGGTTCGTGGTTCTCAAGCTTTGGCCGTGAAAACAACCACGGTACCAAGCTGTTCGCCATTTCCGGTCACGTCGAAAAGCCGTGTACTGTCGAAGAAGCGATGAGCATTCCGCTGCGTGAACTGATCGAAAAGCATTGCGGCGGCGTCCGTGGTGGCTGGGACAACCTTCTTGCGGTTATCCCGGGTGGTTCGTCGGTTCCGTTGATGCCCAAAGATGTTTGCGACGACGTTCTGATGGACTTCGACGGCCTGCGTGAAGTGGGGTCGGGTCTTGGGACGGCGGCTGTGATCGTCATGGACAAGTCGACTGACATTGTCTACGCGATCGCGCGTCTGTCGGAATTCTACAAGCATGAAAGCTGTGGTCAGTGCACGCCGTGCCGTGAAGGCACTGGCTGGATGATGCGCATGATGGCGCGCATGGTCCGCGGCGAAGCCACGCTTGATGAAATTGATCTGTTGTGGGATGTGACCAAACAGGTCGAAGGCCACACCATTTGTGCGCTTGGCGATGCAGCTGCATGGCCTATTCAGGGCCTTATCCGTCATTTCCGTCCCGAAATGGAACGTCGGATCAAGGAATATCGCGCACGGATCGCGGCCTGAGAGGGGCCTGTTGAGAGGGATTGAGACATGCCGAAACTAACAGTTGACGGTATTGAAGTTGAAGTAGAAGCCGGGGCGACAGTCCTTCAGGCCTGTGAAGAGGCCGGAAAGGAAATCCCGCGTTTCTGCTATCACGAACGCCTGTCAATCGCCGGCAACTGCCGTATGTGCCTGGTTGAAATGGAACGCGCACCGAAACCGGTTGCTTCCTGTGCCATGCCTGCGGCAGACGGAATGGTGATCAAAACCGATTCCGACCTGGTCAAGAAAGCACGCAATGGCGTGATGGAATTCCTGCTGATCAACCATCCGCTGGATTGCCCGATCTGTGACCAGGGGGGTGAATGTGACCTTCAGGACCAGGCCATGGCCTATGGTTTTGATTCTTCACGTTACGCCGAGAAAAAACGCGCAGTGAAAGACAAGGAACTGGGCCCGATCGTCAAAACGATCATGACCCGTTGCATTCACTGCACCCGCTGTGTGCGTTTCTCCGAGGAAGTCGCCGGTGTCGGCACCATGGGTGCTGTATACCGTGGCGAGGATACCGAGGTCGGACCGTATATCGAAGCATCAATCAATTCCGAACTTTCGGGCAACCTGATTGATCTTTGTCCGGTTGGCGCTTTGACTTCCAAGCCGTATGCGTTTACCGCACGCCCGTGGGAACTGAAGAAAACCGATAGCATCGACGTGATGGATGCGGTTGGCTCGAACATTCGTATCGATGCCCGCACCGCCGAAGTTCTGCGTGTTCTGCCGCGCACGAACGAAGACATCAACGAAGAATGGATTTCGGACAAAACCCGTTACGCCATCGATGGTCTGAAGCGTCAGCGCCTTGACCGTCCGTATGTTCGTGTGAATGGCAAGCTCCAGCCTGCAAGCTGGGACGAGGCATTTGCCGCGATCAAGGCAAAGGTTTCCGGTCTGGACGGCAAAAAGATTGCCGCACTTGCCGGTGACACGGTCGATTGTGAAGCAATGACCGCGCTCAAGGATCTGATGGGTAAACTGGGTTCCCCGAACCTTGATTGCCGTCAGGACGGTTCGAAGATTGGCGGCCAGCGTGCTTCCTATATCTTCAACAGTACGATTGCCGGTATTGACGAGGCAGATGCCTGCCTGATCGTCGGTGCAAATATCCGTGCCGAAGCGCCGATCATCAATTCCCGCCTGCGCAAGCGCTGGCGTTCGACTGCCGGTGATTTCAAAGTCGGCATCATCGGCGAGAAATGGGATCCGACCTACAAGAACGATTATCTTGGCGCAGGCCCGGACACCCTTGCTGAAATTCTTGCAGGCAAGAACGACTTCGCCAAGGTTCTTGAGGCAGCTGACAAACCGATGATCATCGTCGGTATGGGCGCTCTGAACCGTGAAGACGGCGATGCTGTTCTGGCAGCGACCCGCGCGATTGCCGAGAAATTCGGCATGGTTTCGGGTGAATGGAACGGCTTTAACGTTCTGCACACCGCCGCATCGCGTGTTGGCGGCCTTGATCTGGGCTTTGTCCCGGGCGAGGGCGGTCTTGCAACCAATGACATCCTTGATGCCGCAGCCAAAGGCGACGTCGAAGTCGTCTATCTTCTGGGTGCAGACGAAGTCGACATGAGAAAACTGGAAAAGGCATTTGTCATTTACCAGGGTGCAATGGGTGATGCCGGTGCCCAGGCGGCAGACGTTATTCTGCCGGGTGCTGCCTATACCGAAAAGAACGGCACGTATGTCAACACCGAAGGCCGCGCCCAGCAGGGCTGGCGTGCGATCTTCCCGGTTGGTGACGCGCGTGAGGACTGGGCAATTGTTCGCGCACTTTCGGGCGCGCTTGACCAGACCCTGCCGTACAACAATATCGATGCTGTTCGTGCCCGTATGGTGGAAATCAGCCCGACCTTCGCGTCGCTGAACGTTCCGTCCAAGGCAGAATGGACCGATTTCGGTAAAGCAGGTGACATGAAGCCGGAAGGTTTCGTTTCTCCGGTTCGCAATTTCTATATGACCGACCCGATCAGCCGCGCATCGGTAACGATGGCCAAATGTACTGAGGCCTTTGTTAAGGACGCGGCTGCCGAGAAGGTTGCCTGAGTAAGATGGGCGGCGCAATTTCGTCGCCCATCCCACAAGGGGGTGTCCCAATTCTGGGACGAAACGCAAAAGATACGGTTTGACCGATGGAACTTCTTTGGGACGGATATATTGAACCGCTAGTCTGGATCGTCGCCAAAATTTTGGCGATTGTTGTCCCGCTGCTGGTTGCTGTCGCTTATCTGACCTACGCAGAGCGTAAGGTTATCGGTGCTATTCAGCTCCGTAAGGGCCCGAACGTTGTGGGGCCGTTTGGCCTTCTGCAACCGCTCGCTGATGGTCTGAAGCTGTTTCTGAAAGAAACAATCATTCCGAGCAGCGCGAACAAGGGCGTGTTTATCATCGCCCCGATGCTGACTTTCATTCTGGCGATCATTGCCTGGGCGGTTATTCCGTTCGACGAGGGCATGGTACTGGCCGATCTGAATGTCGGTATCCTTTATATCTTCGCGATTTCTTCGCTGGGTGTTTACGGCATCGTGATGGCCGGTTGGGCATCGAACTCCAAATACGCATTCCTTGGTGCGCTGCGTTCCGGCGCCCAGATGGTTTCGTACGAGATTTCGATCGGCCTGATCATCATTTCGGTTCTGTTGACGACCGGCTCCTTGAACCTGAGCGACATCGTCCGCGGTCAGACCGGCGGGATCTGGGAGTGGAACTTTGTCTACCACTTCCCGATGTTCATCATCTTCATCGTGTCCATCCTCGCAGAAACCAACCGCGCACCGTTTGACCTTCCCGAAGCGGAAGCCGAACTGGTTTCGGGTTATAACGTCGATTATTCGGCAATGACCTTTGCGCTGTTCTTCCTGGGTGAATACGCCAACATGATCCTGATGAGTGGCCTGTGTGCCATTCTGTTCCTGGGTGGCTGGAGCGCGCCGTTGCCGTTCCTCGAATTCATCCCGGGGGCGATCTGGTTCATTCTGAAGATCTGCTTCGTTCTGTTCATCTTCCTGTGGGTCCGTGCAACCTTCCCGCGTTACCGTTATGACCAACTGATGCGTCTGGGCTGGAAAATCTTCCTGCCACTGTCTTTCGCATGGGTCATGCTGGTTGCCACGTTCCTCGTTGTTTTTGACAAGGTCCCGGCCTGATCGCCGCGCATCGGAAAGAGAGAGGTAAACGATGTCATTTATTGATCGGACGGCCCGGAGCTTCCTGCTCGCGGAACTCGTATCGGGTATGGCGCTCACCTTGAAATACATGTTCAAGCCGAAAGTGACGCTGAACTACCCGTATGAAAAAGGCCCGCTGAGCCCGCGTTTCCGTGGTGAACACGCACTGCGCCGCTACCCGAACGGGGAAGAGCGTTGCATTGCTTGTAAACTTTGCGAAGCAATCTGCCCGGCACAGGCCATTACCATCGAGGTAGAGCCGCGTGACGATGGTTCGCGTCGTACAACCCGCTACGACATTGATATGACGAAATGCATCTATTGTGGTTTCTGTGAAGAAGCCTGCCCGGTAGATGCCATCGTCGAAGGTCCGAACTTCGAGTTCGCAACCGAAAACCGCGAGGAGCTGTTCTATGACAAGGACAAGCTGCTGGCAAACGGCGAGCGTTGGGAAGCCGAGCTTGCTGCACGATTGGAGGCAGACGCACCTTACCGGTAAGTGTCGCGTCTGATCGTTAGAAAGAGAGTTCATGGGCCGTTGTCAGCCAGAAGGGCGGCAACGGTTCGCCAAGGGGGTACCTTATGGTCGTACAGGCTTTGGCTTTTTACCTGTTTGCTACCGTCGCGGTCCTGTCCGCGACTGCGGTTGTGACCGTTCGCAACCCGGTGCATTCGGTACTGTTGCTGATCTTGACATTCTTTAACGCAGCCGGACTTTTCGTCCTGCTGGGTGCCGAGTTTCTCGCCATGCTGCTCGTCGTCGTCTATGTCGGCGCGGTTGCAGTCCTGTTCCTGTTCGTCGTGATGATGCTGGACATCAACTTTGTTGAAATGCGCCAGGGTTTCCTGAACTACCTGCCGATCGGGGTTCTGATCGCAGTTGTTCTGTTCGTCGAACTTGCACTGGTTGGCGCTGGTTGGACCCTGACGGACGGGGCGGTCGCGGTTCTCGCACAGCCGACACCGGAAGGCGTTACTAACGTAGAGGCGCTTGGTCGTCTGATTTACACCGATTACGCATACATCTTCCAGGCGGCTGGTCTGGTTCTGCTTGTTGCGATGATTGGCGCAATTGTCCTGACGCTGCGTCACCGCGAAGGTGTCCGTCGTCAGAAAATCTCCGAGCAGGTCAAGCGTAACCGCGCTGATACGCTTGAAATCAAAAAAGTTCCGGTCGGAAGGGGGATCTGATGGAAATCGGTCTTGCACATTATCTGACCGTCGCGGCGATCCTTTTCACACTCGGGATCTTCGGCATCTTCATGAACCGCAAGAACGTCATCATCATCATGATGTCGATCGAGCTGATGCTGCTGGCGGTCAATATCAATCTGGTCGCGTTCTCGTCGTTCCTCGGCGACCTCGTTGGACAGGTTTTCACCATCTTCGTTCTGACGGTTGCTGCGGCTGAAGCAGCGATTGGTCTGGCGATCCTGGTCGTCTATTTCCGTAACCGCGGCACCATCGCGGTTGAAGACATCAACATGATGAAGGGGTAAGGCAGATATGTATCCGTTGATTGTATTCCTGCCCCTGATCGCGGCAGCCATTGCCGGGGCCATCACGCTGGTCGGCGCAATGTCGACCGCAAAAGATGCCCCGCATGACGCACATGGTCATCACCATCATGGTGTTTCTTCGGCTGATCGTGTGGCACAGCTTGTCACCGTTTGCGGTGTTGTTATTGCCTTTATCATTTCGATCTTTGCCTTTGTGGATGTCGCCCTTGGCGGGAACCCGCAGACGATCGAACTGTTCACCTGGATTTCTTCGGGCAGCTTCGATGCTTCCTGGGCCCTGCGTATTGATACGCTGACCTGTGTGATGCTGATCGTTGTGACCGGTGTTTCCTCGATGGTGCACATCTATTCGATCGGCTACATGTCGCATGATCCGGACAAGCCGCGCTTCATGGCGTATCTCAGCCTGTTCACCTTTGCGATGTTGATGCTGATTACTGCCGACAACCTGATCCAGCTGTTCTTCGGTTGGGAAGGCGTTGGTCTTGCATCCTACCTTCTGATCGGTTTCTGGTATTCCAAACCGTCGGCGTCGGCTGCTGCGATCAAGGCTTTCGTCGTTAACCGTGTCGGTGACTTCGGTTTTGCACTTGGTATCTTTGCGGTCTATGTGCTGTTTGACAGCGTCCAGTTCGACGTCATCTTTGGCAATGCCGAAGAAGTCGCCGGTACGACACTGATGTTCCTGGGGCACGAATTCTCCGCTCTGGAAATTACCTGCTTCCTGCTGTTCATCGGCGCGATGGGTAAATCGGCACAGCTTGGTCTGCACACATGGCTTCCCGATGCAATGGAAGGCCCGACCCCGGTTTCCGCACTTATCCACGCGGCAACCATGGTAACGGCTGGCGTATTCATGGTCGCGCGTCTGTCGCCGATCTTCGAATATGCTGAAACCACCCTGATGATCATCACCATTGTTGGTGCGACCACAGCATTCTTTGCCGCGACCGTCGGTTGCGTTCAGAACGACATCAAGCGCGTGATTGCATATTCGACCTGTTCGCAGCTCGGCTACATGTTCTTTGCTTGCGGCGTGTCGGCATATTCGGCTGGTGTATTCCACCTGATGACCCACGGCTTCTTCAAGGCGCTTCTGTTCCTTGGGGCCGGTTCGGTCATCCATGCGATGTCTGATGAACAGGACATGCGCAAGATGGGTGGTATCTGGAAAATGGTTCCGCTGACCTTTGCTGTCATGATGGTTGGTACGCTTGCGATTACCGGTTTCCCGGGCCTTGCAGGCTTCTATTCCAAGGACCTTGTGATCGAAAGTGCGTATGCTGCACATACCAATGTCGGTCTTTATGCCTTCTGGGCTGGTATCCTTGCTGCACTGATGACCTCGTTCTATAGCTGGCGTCTGGTGTTCATGACCTTCTTTGGTGCTCCGCGCGCCGATGAACGTACCATGGCACATGTTCATGAAAGCCCGGCTGTCATGACCGGTCCGCTGCTGTTCCTGACTGCTGGTGCGATCTTTGCCGGCTGGTTTGCAAAAGACTGGTTCGGCGGCGGCGACTATGAAGAAATGCTGTCCTTCTGGAACGGCGCGATCTTCATGGCCGAGGGTCATACTGCCCTTGAAAATGCCCACCATGTTCCGGGTTGGGTCAAACTGGCACCGTTTGTTGCCATGGTATCAGGCTTTGTCATTGCGCTTGTGATGTACAAACTGGTTCCGTCGCTTCCGCGGACTCTGGCGAACACCTTCAACGGTCTGTATCGCTTTGCGCTGAACAAATGGTACTTTGATGAACTCTATGACAAGATTTTCGTGAAGCCGGCCTTTGCTCTTGGCTATGGCTTCTGGAAATCGGGTGATGGTGCCATCATTGATGGTTGCGGCCCGGATGGTGTTGCTGCTGCTTGCCGTAACATCGCACGTCGCGTCAGCGCCATTCAGAGTGGTTTCGTCTATCACTATGCATTTGCAATGCTGATCGGTATTGCAGCGCTGGTCTCCTACACAATTTGGAAGATGGGTTAACGGGCGATGAGTGATTGGCCAATTCTTTCGATCGTCACCTTCTTGCCGCTGATCGGCGCAGCCTTGCTGCTGCTGATCAATGGTGAAGAGGCGACTGTTGCCCGCAATTCCCGTTGGGTTGCGCTTTGGACCTCGGGGTTCACCTTCCTCGTCTCCTTGATGCTGTGGGTGAACTTCGATGCAACGACCGCAGATTTCCAGTTCGTCGAACAGGCGGACTGGATGCCGGGTCTGAACATTTCCTATCACATGGGCGTTGACGGTATTTCCGTTCTGTTCGTCCTGCTTGCGACCTTCCTGACGCCGATCTGTATTCTTTCGGCCTGGGAAGCCATCCAGAAGCGCGTGAAGGAATACATGATCGCCTTCCTCGTTCTTGAAACGATGATGGTCGGCATGTTCAGCGCGCTTGACGGTCTGCTGTTCTATCTCTTCTTTGAAGGTGTCCTGATCCCGATGTTTATCATCATCGGTGTCTGGGGCGGTCAGCGTCGTGTCTATGCGGCATTCAAGCTGTTCCTTTATACGCTTCTTGGCTCGGTTCTGATGCTGGTTGCTCTGCTGGCGATGTATTTCGACGCAGGTACCACCGACATTCCGACCCTGATGGAGCACGGGTTCAGCTATAATATGCAGCTGTGGCTGTGGCTGGCATTCTTTGCATCCTTCGCGGTCAAGGTTCCGATGTGGCCGGTTCATACCTGGCTTCCGGATGCCCACGTTGAGGCGCCGACTGCCGGTTCGGTGATTCTGGCTGGCGTCCTTTTGAAGATGGGTGGTTACGGTTTCCTGCGTTTCTCGCTGCCGATGATGCCGCTGGCATCTGAAACCTTCGCGCCGCTCGTCTTCACGCTGTCGATTGTTGCAATCATCTATACCTCGCTGGTCGCTCTGGCCCAGCAGGACATGAAAAAGCTGATTGCATATTCGTCGGTTGCCCATATGGGTATCGTGACCATCGGTGCATTCACCTTTAACCAGCACGGTATCGAAGGTTCGATCTTCCAGATGCTGAGCCACGGTGTGGTTTCGGGCGCGCTCTTCCTGTGTGTTGGTGTTGTCTATGACCGCATCCATACCCGTGAAATTGACGCCTATGGCGGTCTTGTTCACCGTATGCCGAGCTATGCGCTGATCTTTATGTTCTTCACCATGGCGTCTGTCGGTCTTCCGGGGACGGGTGGTTTCGTTGGCGAAATCCTGGCTCTGCTGGGCGCGTTCGAAGCAAACACCTGGGTTGCATTCTTTGCAGCAACCGGTCTGATCCTTGGTGCGGCTTATGCGCTGTATCTCTATCGCCGGATTATTTTCGGGGCACTCACCAAAGAGAACCTGAAATCAATCCTCGATCTGAGTCCGCGTGAATGGCTGATCTTCGCACCGCTGGTGGTCGTTGTATTGTGGATGGGGGTCTATCCGGTCTCCTTCCTCGACATCATGCATGTTTCGGTTGAAAACCTCGTCAACCAGGTCGAAACGGCCCAGGCTGCAGCGGCACATGCCGCCCAGCTGGCCGCGAATTGAGGGGAATGAACATGGGAGTTTCTATGCTCAACCTCGGGGCCGCACTGCCCGAAATGTTTATGGCAGTTTCTGCCTTGGCGCTGTTGATGCTTGGGGTTTTCGCAGGCAAGGACAAAGCCTTCCGTACTGTATCCTGGCTGGCCGTTGCTGTTCAGCTTGTTACCATCGTTCTGGTGGTGGCAGGCGAGGGCGGAACTGCTTTCTATGGTCAGTTCACGGCTGATGCCTTTGCCAAGTTCTGTAAGGTCATGATCCTGATCGGTTCTGCAACCGGTATCATCATGGCAATGAACTTTGCCGAACGCGAAAATATGTCACGTTTCGAGTTCCCGATCCTGATCACCCTTGCCACCCTTGGCATGATGGCGATGGTTTCGGCAACCGATATGCTGTCGTTGTATCTCGGTCTCGAACTGCAGTCGCTTGCGCTTTATGTTGTTGCTGCTATTCGCCGTGACACGGTGCGTTCGACGGAATCGGGTCTGAAATACTTCATTCTTGGTTCGATCGCTTCGGGCATTCTGCTTTATGGCATGTCGATGGTTTACGGTTTCACCGGAACCACCAATTTCGACGTGCTTGCAGAAACCCTGGTTGCGGGCAACCTGCCGGTTGGCGCGATGGTCGGTATGGCGTTCATCTTTGCCGGTCTGTGCTTCAAGGTTTCCGCTGTTCCGTTCCACATGTGGACTCCGGACGTCTATGAAGGTGCACCGACCCCGGTCACGTCCTTCTTTGCGGTTGCTCCGAAGATTGCAGGTCTTGCACTGTTTATCCGTGTCGCTATCGGCCCGTTTGGCGGTGTTGTTGAAGACTGGCAGCAGATCATCGTTCTGATTTCGATCCTGTCGATGGCTGTTGGTTCTTTTGCCGCACTTCGTCAGGAAAACATCAAACGTCTGATGGCCTATTCGTCCATTGGTCACGTTGGTTTTGCACTGGTCGGTCTGGCAGCAGGCACCAAGGACGGTGTTACCGGTATTCTGGTTTATCTTGGCATTTACCTTGTCATGAACCTGGGCACCTTTGCGGTCATCCTGTGCATGCGTCGTAATGACCGTATGGCCGAAGAGATCACCGATCTTGCAGGCCTTGCCAAAACCAAGCCGCTGATGGCTGCGATTACCGCGATCCTGATGTTCTCGATGGCCGGTATTCCGCCGCTTGCTGGCTTCTTTGGCAAGTTCTATGTCTTCAAGGCAGCCGTTGATGCCGGTCTTGTGACGCTTGCTGTTATCGGTCTCGTGACTTCGGTTGTCAGTGCGTATTACTATCTGCGCATCATCAAGGTCATGTATTTCGATGAGCCGGTCGAAGGGTTCGATCGCAATGGCACCGAGATGAACGTGATCATGGCTGTTGCCACGATTATCATCCTTGCCTTTGTCTTCTTCCCGAACCTTCTGATGGACAGCGCAGCTGCCGCTGCGGCATCCCTGTTCGGAATGTAAGAATGACAGCGCGAACGATCCGTCTTCCCGAAGGGTTCTACCTTCATGAACTGGAAGCGATCGACAGCACAAATGATGAGGCCAAGCGCCTCGCAGACAAGGGCGCCCAAAGTGGCGCCCTTGTTCTAGCAAGAACACAAACATCCGGTCGCGGTCGTCGCGGTCGGGGCTGGTCATCACCGGTCGGCAATCTTTATTCTTCCTTGCTGTTGCGTCCGACCTGTTCGCTGGCAGACGCAGCACGCCTGACTTTTCTGATTGCGGTTGCCATGGCCGAGGCGGTTGAGACAGTGACTGGCAATCAGGTTCGGCCCGATTGCAAATGGCCCAATGATCTGATGGTCAATGGCCGCAAAATTTGCGGCATCCTGCTTGAAAGTGCATCCAATCAGGGATCGGCGACCGATTACCTTGTGATCGGGGCAGGGGTGAATGTCGCGTTTTTCCCCGAGGACTCCGAACGTCCGGCAACGTCGCTTGCCGCCCTTGGTGCGCCGGTTTCGGTCGATGATCTGGTTTCGACCTATGTCGGGCGCATTGCCCACTGGTTGCCGATCTGGGAGAACGAGGGGTTTGCACCCATTCGCGAAGCCTGGCTCGCGCGTGGCTACGGGATTGGCAAGCCGGTTGTTGCCCGTTTGACCGAACGCGAGTTGTCGGGAACTTTTGTCGGACTTGATGATGATGGTTCACTTGTCCTAAGAGAAGACAACGGAACAGAACACCGTATCGGGGCTGGCGAAGTCTTCTTTGCGTCCTGATATGAATGATACCCTTGCGATTAGCGGAGGCCTGTAAGCATCATGTTGCTTGCGATTGACGCCGGGAACACCAACATCGTTTTCGCCGTATTTGATGGGGATACCATCAAGGGACAGTGGCGTTGTTCAACCACCACAGAACGTACTGCCGATGAATTGGGCGTATGGTTACATCACCTGTTTACGCTGGCCGGTGTGCCGGTGGACGCGATCACGGGCGCGATTATCGCGACAGTGGTGCCCGCGGCCGAATTCAGCCTGAAGACCCTGTGTCGTCGTTATTTCGATGTTGAACCGATGGTCGTTGGGGACCCGGAGATTGATCTTGATATGAAGATCGTCATGGACCGCCCCAGCGAAGTCGGTGCTGACCGTCTTGTCAACGCGGTCGCAGCCCACGCCCTGTTTGGCGGACCGCTGGTGGTTCTTGATTTCGGGACGGCGACGACTTTTGATGTTGTCGACAGCAATGGTGATTATCTGGGTGGTGTGATTGCGCCCGGTGTTAACCTGTCGATCAAGGCACTTCACATGGCGGCGGCCCAGTTGCCGATGGTCGCGATCGAAGCCCCGCGCAATGTTGTCGGTAAAAATACCGTCGAAGCGATGCAGTCCGGCGTTTACTGGGGCTATGTGTCCATGATCGAAGGCCTGCTTGCCCGTATCCGCAAACAGCAAAACCTTGAGCATATCAAGGTCGTTGCAACTGGCGGGCTTGCGCCGCTATTTACAAAGGCTGTAGATGAAATTGAACATTTGCATGGCGATCTGACCATGCTGGGGCTGTTGATGATTTACCGTCGCAACAGCAACAAGACTGCCAATCAGGCCTGATAAAGGCTTGCGCCGGATACGGGGACTGATCCCCGTATCTGATCCGAGTGCCGAAAGTAAAGGAATACCGTCAGTGGATTTGTATTTGCCAAAAGACGAAGTGTTGTTTGTGCCGCTCGGCGGTTCCGGCGAGATTGGCATGAACCTTAACCTTTATGGCTACGACGATCAGTGGCTGATGGTTGATATGGGTGTTTCCTTTGGCGAGGAGGGGCTTCCCGGTGTTGACGTGGTTATGCCCGACCCGGCCTTTATCGAGGAACGCAAGGACAAGCTGCTTGGTCTTGTTCTGACCCATGCGCATGAAGACCATCTGGGCGCTGTGCCCTATTTGTGGCCGCGACTGAAATGTCCGATCTATGCAACACCGTTTGCGGCGGAATTCCTTAAGGCCAAACTGTCAGAAACCGATTTTGCCGATCAGGTGCCGATCCACGTGATCGAACTTGGCGGTCGGTTCAAACTGGGCTGCTTTGATATCGAATTTGTCACCATGACCCATTCGATTCTCGAACCTAATGCCCTTGCCATCCGCACGCCCAAGGGACTGATCGTCCATACAGGTGACTGGAAATTCGACCCTGACCCCCAGATTGGCGAAGCATCCGATGTCAAAAAGCTTGAAGCTTTGGGCGATGAGGGGGTGATGGCGCTGGTCTGTGATTCGACCAATGTCTTTTCCGAAGGTAAAACCGGATCAGAAGGCGACGTTGCCAAGAATCTGTCGACCCTGTTTAAGGAACATCCACAGGGGCGCATTGCCGTTGCCTGCTTTGCCACCAACGTCGCCCGTGTTCAGTCAGTGATCGAAGCCGCTCATGAAAACGGGCGCTGTGTCGGTCTTGCCGGGCGGTCGCTTAATCGCGTGACCGAGGCTGCGCGTGAAGTCGGCTATCTGACCGGCTACCCGAACCTTCTGTCTGATGACGAAGCCATGGAAGTACCCAAGGATCAGGTTCTTTTGATTTGCACGGGATCACAGGGCGAACCGCGTGCTGCATTGTCGCGCATTGCCAAGGGCGATCATCCGACGGTCGAACTTGATCCCGGTGACACGGTTGTTTTCTCGGCCCGTGAAATTCCGGGGAACGAGAAATCCATCGGCTATATCCAGAATCTTCTGATCCGTCGTGGCATCAAGGTCATTACTGCACGTGACGAGCCGATTCATGTTTCCGGCCATCCCGGACGCGAAGACCTGACGCGGATGTATCAGCTGACCCGTCCGAAAATCCTTGTTCCGGTGCATGGGGAAACCCGTCATCTGTGTGAACAGGCGGCACTGGGCGCAGAATGCCAGATCCCCGAACAAGTCATTCCCCATGATGGCACGGTCATCCGTCTGTCACCGGGCGAAGCACATGTGATCGGTGTTGCCGAGGCAGGCATTCTTGCCCTTGATGGCGGGCGCCTGCTTAAGCGTGATGCCGACACCATCCGCAACCGTAACCGGATCGTCTGGAATGGTGTCATATTTGTCACCCTGGTGCTCAACCAGTTCGGTGAAATGGTCAATGATCCGATGATCACGGCCCCCAGCCTGTTTGACGAGCCGGGAGACGAAACGCGTCTGGATCATTTCGCTGCTGAAATCGGCAATCGGGTAGATCAGCTTAATGATGACGAGGTTCTTGATGATGCGGCTGTTATCCTTGCCGTTCGTCAGGCATTGCGTCGTCCGGTACGACAGCGTCTTGGCAAACGCCCGCTGATCGAAGTCCATCTGGTGCGTGTCACGGAAAAGGGCTGATTGCCCGTAAAGCGACCCCGATCACAGTCACGGGAAAGAACCCGGCGATTAATTGCCTGTTCGACGAAATGGGGAATTGTCTTTTGGCGTTCGGCTATCCTAGATTGACGCTGATCGGGCAGATCACATTCGCAGGAGCAAGACCATGATTGGACGGCTAAATCACGTCGCCATCGCAGTACCGGACCTTGAAGCAGGCATTGCGCAGTATCGTGATGTCCTTGGGGCCAAAGTATCCGAGCCACAGGACGAACCCGATCACGGCGTGACGGTGGTTTTTGTCGAACTGCCCAATACCAAGATCGAATTGCTTTATCCGCTGGGCGAGAATTCACCGATCAAGGGATTCCTTGAAAAGAATGCGTCTGGCGGCATTCACCATGTTTGCTATGAGGTTGATGACATTCTGGCCGCGCGTGACAAGCTTCAGGCAAGCGGCGCGCGCGTGCTTGGTGATGGTGAACCAAAGATCGGGGCACATGGAAAGCCGGTTCTGTTCCTGCATCCCAAGGATTTCAACGGCACACTGGTCGAACTTGAGCAGGTTTGACAACACACCGTGCAATCAAGACACCTGTCCCGTGATGATATCACCGGGCAGGCGTGCTGTTTCCCACCGACAAGAATTTTGCCCACCACAAAGAAGAGAAACTCATGAACTGGTTTTCAGGACTGCTGGTCTATATCGTTATCTGGTGGCTTGTTCTGTTCATGGTTTTACCATTCGGCGTGAAGCGCGAGGAAAATGTTGAACCCGGAAATGACAGCGGCGCACCGCAAAAAGCCCATATGTGGAAAAAGGTCTTCGCCACAAGTGTCATTTCAGCAATTTTGTGGGCTGTTGCAGTCTTTGTGATTACCAGCGGCATGATCGAAGTCCGCCCGCCGCAATAAACCAGACAGTCATTGCAGATAACATAAAACCCCGCACAAAATTCTGCGGGGTTTTGTCGTTAAAGACTGCACAAAATCGGATTGGACGGGGCAGGAGCAAAAAAAAAGCAAGATCGCGAGGATCTTGCTAAGATGCTATTTTTATAGCTATTTTCCCGTAATCTTTTTTATGCTTCCTCCTAAGACCTGGGCATGTAGCACAGGTTTTAATTCGACGTCGCGCCTGCTTCTTGTATGCTTATTGGCAACAAAGCCTCCCGCAATTTTATGAGCGGCTGCGATACGCCTCCCGCAACGATCTTGCGCCGAAAGCGGAGGATTAAAAAGCCACATGTTTCAGTTTTATGCAAGATGTTTTGACCAAACTTCACAAATGTTTCGATGCTGCGCCGCACACAGATAGGGTGAAACTACAAGATGACTAATATTCCATTGGTCGAACCTATTTCCAGCCATGGCTTGGGCCTAAAAATCAGACTATTGGCGGTTGTTTCTGCAACCTTGATGATTGCGGTTCCGGTGTCCGGGGCGATGGGGCAGGCCGAATCCCCGTTCCCATCTTCGCAAGAAAATCCGCTGACCGGGGATGCCGACGCGACGTCTCCGGTTGTCGAGGATGTCAAACAGACGATCACTGTGTCAAAGTCGGCTTGTCGTGCTTTGGTGCAACACGTGCCGGATGCGGATGTTGCCTATCAGCCCGGTGTTGATGTTCGTGGCAACAAGGTTGTCGGAGCTGATCTGAATGGGGGCAGCAATATTTTGCAATCCTTGCCAAAGGAAATCGAATTTCCGGTGACGCTGGACTTCTTCGCATATAGCGGCATCGCAGTGCCGGACGGTGTTAGCGGCGAGCAGTCGATTGGCAAAATCACATATCGCAATGGCCGGGTGTACTTTAATGATCAGCCGCTGGGCGACGAGGCATATAGTGACGAACTGATCGCCGCTTGTCGCGAAGCGGGCTTTCGCTGATCGGAATACGCGTCTGATTTCGACCATCGCAGTTTTGCCATCATTTAAAACTATGCAGGCCGGGATCATATTACGAAGTTCCGGCTTGCGTTTCGGGCTGTGCTGTCGCATTTTCCGGGCAAGGTTTATACACCCACATATTCAGATTTGATCATCACGAGGCATTGATGCGTCTTTCCCAGTTCTTTCTGCCGACCCTGAAGGAAACCCCGTCAGAAGCACAGATCGTTTCTCATCGTCTGATGCTGCGCGCCGGCATGGTGCGTCAGCTCACGTCAGGGATCTATTCATGGTTGCCGCTTGGCTACCGTGTTCTTAAAAAGATCGAACAGATTGTTCGTGAAGAACAGGACGCTGTTGGTTGCAACGAATTGCTGATGCCGACGATCCAGCCGGCCGAGCTTTGGCAGGAAAGTGGTCGTTATGACGATTACGGTCTTGAGATGCTGCGCATTACGGACCGCCATGATCGTCAGATGCTGTTTGGTCCGACCAACGAAGAAGCCATCACCGATATCTTCCGTAAGGATGTGCGTTCCTACAAACAGCTGCCGCAGCTGCTGTATCATATTCAGTGGAAGTTCCGTGACGAGATCCGCCCGCGCTTTGGCGTGATGCGCGGGCGCGAATTCCTGATGAAGGATGCCTATTCGTTCGATATCGATTACGAAAGCTCGCGTCACGCCTATAACAAGATGTTCCTGGCATATTGCCGGACCTTCACCCGTCTGGGCGTCAAGGCCATCCCGATGGTTGCTGATACCGGACCGATTGGTGGTGATCTGAGCCATGAATTCATCATTCTCGCCGATACCGGCGAAAGCGAAGTCTTCTGCGACCAGAAGTGGCTCGCCAAAGACCTGAGCGGCAAGGGCGTTGATCTTAATGACCGTACTGCTCTGGAAAACTGGGTGCAGGGTACGCTGGTTGATTATGCCGCGACCGAAGAAAAGCACGATCCGGCCAACAGCCCGATTTCCGGTGAAGACCTGATCGCGACCCGCGGGATCGAAGTCGGCCATATATTCCACTTCGGAACCAAATATTCTGAACCGATGGGCGCGACTGTTCTTGGCCCGGATGGCAAGGAAGTCCCGGTCATGATGGGGTCTTACGGGATCGGTGTCTCGCGTCTTGTCGGTGCATTGATCGAAGCATCGCATGATGAAAACGGTATTATCTGGCCCGATGCGGTTGCACCTTACAAGGTTGGTCTGATCAACCTGCGTACAGGTGACGATGAATGCGATGCTGCCTGTGAAGATGCCTATGCGAAGCTGTCGAACGCTGGCATTGAGGTTCTTTATGATGACCGCGACATTCGTGCTGGTGGCAAATTCGCCGATATGGACCTGATAGGTCTGCCATGGCAGATCGTGATTGGCCCGAAAGGCTTGAAAAACGGTGTGGTTGAACTGAAAAACCGCAGAACCGGTGAAAAAACAGAAGTCACATTTGAAGCGGCTCTGAACCAGATCAGCGCCTGATAAAATATTGTTTGACGGGGCGGCTTAGGGCTGCCCCGTTATCATTTCGGCTTTGGGGGCCCCAGGCCACCCGGACCATTTCCTGACCATATTCCACAAGGATAGATTGCCCATGTTCAGTCCGTTCGAGCGTATGGTGGCCTTTCGCTACCTACGTCCACGTCGGCAGGAAGGCTTTGTTTCCGTCATCGCCATCTTTTCGTTGCTTGGCATCATGCTTGGTGTTGCGACGCTGATTATCGTTATGTCGGTGATGAACGGTTTCCGTGCCGAACTGCTTGGCCGCATTTTGGGGCTGAACGGGCATATCTCTGTTTATGCGCAGGGCAATGGTGGCATTGGTGACTATGCCAAGATCGAAAAGCAGATCGCCGAGACCGGAAATGTCATGATGACGGTCCCCGTGGTTGAAGGGCAGGTGATGGCTTCGAAAAACGGTCGTGCATCGGGTGCAATTGTACGTGGTATGCGTCCCGAAGACGTCAAAACGCGCAAGACGATTGCTGATAACATCGTTTTCGGCTCGCTTGATGACTTTAAGGGCGATGATACCGTGATCATGGGTGCGCGCCTTGCCATGAAACTTGGCGTCGGTGTCGGCGATACGGTCAACCTGATTTCGCCCAAGGGCAATGTCACGGCCTTTGGCGCGGTTCCGCGCGTCCGGGCTTATACGGTTGCCGGTCTGTTTGATATTGGCATGTATGAATATGACAGCGGCTTTATCTTCATGCCGTTATCAGCAGCCCAGGTTTATTTCCGTCTGCCTGAACAGATCACGCATTTCGAAGTCATGCTTGATGATATCTCGGTCCTTGGAGATACCATGGATCAGTTGCTGACCACGTTGTCTGGTGAGCGCTTGCGACTTGTGAACTGGCAGCAATCCAATGCCGGGTTCTTCAATGCACTTCAAGTCGAACGCAATGTGATGTTCCTGATCCTGACCCTGATTATTCTGGTCGCCGCATTCAACATCATTTCGGGCATGGTCATGCTGGTGAAGGACAAGGGACGCGATATCGCGATCCTGCGAACAATGGGGGCGACGAGACAGTCCATCATGAAGGTGTTCTTCCTTGCAGGTGCCTCTATTGGTGTCCTGGGAACGCTCAGCGGTCTGATCATCGGGGTTCTGTTCTGTCTGAACATTGAAAATATCCGTCAGTTCATTCAAACCCTGACCGGGACCGATCTGTTTAACGCCGAGATCTATTTCCTGTCACAGCTTCCTGCGGACATGGATGTCAGCGAAGTGGTGCTGGTTTGTGTGATGTCACTGAGCTTGTCTTTCCTTGCGACCGTCTATCCGGCATGGCGTGCGTCACGCCTCGATCCGGTGGAGGCCCTGCGTTATGAGTGATCTGATCAAAACCACAGCCAAACAGCGTTCGCGCAATGTTGTTCTGCGCCTTGAAAAGATTGATCGCATCTTCAATCAGGGGCCAGATCAGCTCGAAATTCTCAAATCGGTTGATCTTGAAATTCATCAGGGCGAAATCGTCGCCCTTGTCGGCCCGTCCGGTGCCGGTAAATCTACGCTGCTTCAGATTGCCGGGCTTCTGGAAAAGCCCGATGGTGGTCTGGTGTCGATTGGTGGCAAACGCAGCACCGATCTTTCTGATCTTGCCCGTACCGAGATGCGTCGAAAGCATATCGGTTTTGTCTATCAGTACCATCATTTGCTGCCGGAGTTTTCCGCATTGGAAAATGTCGTTATGCCGCAAATGATCAACGGGCTTAAACGGGCAGAAGCCGAAGAACGCGGACTTGAACTGTTGCGCTGTCTTGGTCTTGAAAAGCGTGCAGATCACCGTCCGGCACGCCTTTCGGGCGGCGAACAACAGCGTGTGGCAATTGCCCGCGCGCTGGCCAATGTGCCGGATGTCCTGTTTGCCGATGAACCGACCGGGAACCTTGATCCGCAGACCGCGGAAACCGTGTTTGGCATGTTGATGACACTGGTACGCGAAACCGGACTGGCGTCGCTGATCGCGACCCATAACCCGGAACTGGCGCGCCAGATGGACCGGGTCGTGACCCTGCGCGATGGTCATTTGATCAAACTTGATCCTGCCGAACTTTCCTAAGCGATCAAAATTCTTTAAGCTGGTCTGACACATCGCATTCCGGGTCCGGAATGCGATGTGTCACCTGCCTTTTTACTTTATCTCAGAGGTCTAGCTCCGATGGAAAACGGTTTCGTCCATCTTCGTGTTCACACCAACTATTCGCTTGCCGAAGGTGCCATCACGACCAAGGAGCTGGCGAAACTCTGTGCCGCTGACGGCCAGCCTGCCGTTGCAATGACCGATACCGACAACATGTTTGGCGCTCTTGATTTTGCTGGCGCGCTTAGTGGTAGCGGTGTTCAGCCGATCCTTGGCGTTCAGATGGGGGTGGAACGCTTTGGCGATAAACCCGTTGTCGGGAAAATCGCCCGCGAACCGATGCCGGATCGTCTGGTGCTGATTGCACAAAACAAGGAAGGTTATTTCAATCTTCTGAAAATTGTGTCGCGCGCCCACATGACATCCGAAGCCGGTAGCGAACCCAAAGCCCTGTACGAGCATATCCGCACCTATTCCGATCACGTCATTTGCCTGACCGGTGGCCCGACCGGGCCACTGGCGCGACTTCTGGCCGAAGAACAGGTTGAAAAGGCCGAAGATTGCCTTGCCCAGCTCAAGGATATATTCGGTGATCGTCTGTATATTGAACTGCAGCGCCACGGTGAAGAGCTGGAAGATCTGGTCGAGCCCGGATTGATCAAACTTGCCTATGATCACAATGTGCCGCTTGTCGCCACCAATAACTGCTATTTCCCGTCGATTGATATGTATGAAGCGCACGACGTCTTCATCTGTATCGGACAGGGGGCTGTTGTTGGTCAGGAAGATCGCTGGAAACTCACGCCCGATCACCGCTTCAAGACCGCAGCCGAAATGCGCGACTTGTTTGCCGATATCCCCGAGGCCTGTGACAATACGCTTCTGATTGCGAAGCGTTGTTCCTGGCACGTTGAAAAGATCGACCCGATCTTGCCGCCATTCGACTGCGGCGAAGGCCGCACAGAGGTCGATGAATTGCGTCACATGTCCGAAGAAGGCCTTAAGGGGCGTCTGGAAAAATATGTCTATACCGAAGGCATGTCGGACACCGAAAAGGAAGAAATCGCCAAACCATATTGGGAACGCCTTGATTACGAACTGGGCATCATCAACCAGATGGGCTTCCCCGGTTACTTCCTGATCGTTGCGGACTTTATCCAATGGGCCAAGGATCACGGGATTCCGGTCGGGCCCGGTCGTGGTTCGGGTGCAGGGTCGCTGGTTGCCTATGCGCTTTTGATTACCGACCTTGATCCGTTGCGTTTCTCGTTGCTGTTCGAACGTTTCCTTAATCCGGAACGTGTCTCGATGCCTGACTTTGACGTCGATTTCTGTCAGGACCGGCGCGGTGAGGTAATCGAATATGTCCAGAAGAAATACGGACATGATCGTGTTGCCCAGATCATCACCTTCGGTAAGCTGCAGGCAAAGGCCGCCGTGCGTGACGTTGGTCGCGTTCTGAGCATCCCATATGGCTATGTCGACAAGATCTGTAAGATGATCCCGGGTGATCCAGCCAAGCCGATCCCGCTTAAGGAAGGGATCGACATGGAACCCGACCTTCGCCGGATTGCGCGTGAAGACCCCGATATTGACCGTTTGCTGTCAATTGCGATGCAGATCGAAGGGCTTTATCGCAACTCATCGACCCACGCGGCGGGCGTGGTGATCGGGGACCGCGACCTTGATGAACTGGTCCCGATCTATCGCGATCCGCGTTCGGACATGCCGGTCACCCAGTTCAACATGAAGTATGTTGAAAATGCCGGTCTTGTGAAGTTTGACTTCCTTGGTCTGAAGACGCTGACGGTGATCATCGAAGCTGTCAAGCTCATGCTTCAACGTAAAGACGTCCCGCAAAGCTTTGATATCAGTGCTATTCCTCTTGATGATCGAGCGTCGTTCAAATTGCTGTCTGCTGCGGAAACAGTTGGCGTGTTCCAGCTTGAATCCCAGGGCATGCAGGATGTCTTGCGGGGGCTGAAGCCCGATACCCTTGAAGATATTATCGCTGTCGTGGCGCTCTATCGTCCGGGGCCGATGGATAACATTCCGCATTACATCGCGCGTAAGCATGGTCAGGAAGAACCTGATTATATGCACCCGATGTTGCAGCCGATCCTCGAAGAAACCTATGGCATCATGATCTATCAGGAGCAAGTCATGGAACTTGCCCAGATCATGGCGGGCTACTCGCTTGGCGGTGCTGACCTGTTGCGCCGTGCAATGGGTAAGAAAATCGCCGAGGAAATGGAAAAACAGCGCAGCCTGTTTGTCGATGGCGCGGAAAAGAACAGCGTTGATCGCGGGCAGGCGTCTGACATCTTCGATCAGGTGGCGAAGTTCGCATCCTATGGCTTTAACAAATCCCATGCAGCTGCTTATGCGCTGGTGGCCTATCAGACGGCTTATCTGAAGGCGAACTATCCGGTCGAGTTCATGGCCGCACTTATGACGCTCGATATGCATAACACCGAAAAACTTGCGGTGTTCAAGCAGGAGGTCGAACGTCTTGAGATCGAAATCCTGCCACCATGCGTCAATAATTCCCAAGTGGCATTTTCCGTCGAAAACCACGATGGCGTGCGCAAGATCCGCTATGCATTGGCCGCGGTCCGAAATGTTGGTGACGCGGCGATGGAAAGCCTTGTGGCGGAACGCGAGGCCAATGGGCCTTTCAAGGATATAACCGATTTTGCATCACGTATTGACAGTCGTGCTGTGAACAAACGTTTGCTTGAAAACCTTGTGCGGGCAGGGGCCCTTGACTGCCTGTCACCCAATCGCAAGGTCATGTTCGAGAATGTCGACAAGGTAATCGCCGTTGCCCAGCGTGAAATGCAGGCCCGCAACGATGATCAGATTTCAATGTTCGGTGACAGCAGTGGCTTTGGCAAAGATAAGATCCGCCTGCCGGATGAACGTGACTGGGTGCCGATGGAAAAGCTGACCGAGGAATTCTCGGCCATCGGTTTCTATTTGTCGGCTCATCCCCTTGATACATTTGGTAAAAGTATCCAGCGGATCGGGATTGCCCCGATCAAGGAACTGCCAGCCCGAATGCGTGCACAGAACAAGGGCGCCATTCGCCTTGCCGGGACATTGATCAACGCGCGCGAAATGATATCAAAAAAGAACGGGTCAAAGTTTGCCTTTGTAATGTTCTCCGATCCGACTGGAAGTTTCGAGGTCGCTTTTTGGGCCGAAGCCTGGGCTGCCTATAAGGAAATCATCAATGCGGGTCGTCCCGTACTGCTCGTGGTGGCCGCCGAGATGCGCGAGGGGCAGTTGCGTATTCAGGGACAGCGCGTCGAGGATCTGGAGCAGGCCGTTGCCGGTGCTGCTGAGGGCATCCGTATTCGCCTGAACCGCCCCGATCCGGTTGCTGAAATTCGCCAGCTTCTCGAAGGTGCGGGGAAGGGGCGTGGTCTTGTGACGCTTTCGTCTGTCTGTGATGACGGCCGGATGGCCGAAATCGAGCTTGACGACAAATACAAGGTCGGTCCGTCCCTTATCGGGGCGATCGGTGCCATTCCCGGTGTCGAATTCGCCGAAGAAATCTGATCAATTCCATTGTGTGATCTGTTAAATTGGTTCGATCCTTCACAAAGCGCGCAGAAATGCGCACTTTAGGGCTTGCATTCTTGTCGGTACGGGATTAAAACCCGCCCCGAACATCGCACGCGGAAGAGCGGCGACTGCCGTCATATGGCAACTCGTCCATCCGGTGTTTCATGCATGAGGCGTGAAATTCCCTTTCGCGGAGGTATTAACCGGAAAAAGGTAGGAACTATTATGGCATTGCCAACCTTTACCATGCGCCAGCTCATGGAAGCTGGTGTCCACTTTGGTCACCACACCCGCCGTTGGAACCCGAAGATGAAAAAATTCATCTTTGGTGCACGTAACGACATCCACATCCTGAACCTGCAGGAAACCGTCCCGATGCTGCATCGTGCGATGCAGGCTGTTCGCGACGTAACTGCTTCGGGCGGTCGTGTTCTCTTCGTCGGTACCAAGCGTCAGGCTTCCCCGATCATCGCAGACGCTGCAAAGCGTTGCGGCCAGTACTATGTGAACCATCGCTGGCTCGGCGGCATGCTGACCAACTGGAATACTGTTTCCAATTCGATCAAACGCCTTAAAGAACAGGAAGAAATCCTGTCTGCAGGTGCAGAAGGTCTGACCAAAAAAGAAATCCTGAACCTGACCCGTTCGCGCGACAAGCTTGAGCGCGCACTTGGCGGTATCAAGGACATGGGTGGTCTTCCGGACATCATCGTCGTGGTTGACACCAACAAAGAAGCACTTGCTGTTCATGAAGCAAAGAACCTGAACATTCCGGTCGTTGCAATCCTCGATTCCAACTCTGATCCGGCAAACGTTCAGTACCCGATCCCGGGCAACGACGATGCGATCCGTGCGATCCAGCTGTATTGCGACCTGTTCGTTGGTTCTGTTCTGGACGGTATCCAGGAAGAAATGACTGCTTCTGGCGCAGATCTCGGCGAAGCGGAAGAAGTTCCGGCCGAAGCAGCTGCCGCAGTTGAAGCTGCAGAAGAAGCTTCCGCATAAGTTTCACTTTGTATCTGATGAAACGGCGGCTAGCATGCCGCCGTTTTGTTAGGTGTTCACCTGATCGCGTAATAGGGGCTTTAAAAATGGCTATTACCGCTGCTCTCGTAAAAGAGCTTCGCGAAACCACCGGCGCTGGCATGATGGATTGCAAGAAAGCGCTTTCCGAAACCGATGGTAACCTTGAAGCAGCTGTTGACTGGCTGCGCACCAAAGGTCTTGCTGCTGCTGCCAAGAAAGCTGGCCGTGTTGCTGCCGAAGGTCTGGTTTCTGTTGCTGTTGACGGCAACAAAGGTGCAGTTATCGAGCTGAACTCGGAAACCGATTTCGTTTCTCGTAACGAAGACTTCCAGAAATTTGTCGGTGAAATCGCGACCCAGGCTGTTGCTGCAAATGGCGACATTGATGCCCTTAAAGCTACTGCTTTCCCGGGTACTTCACGTAACGTCGAAGAGCAGGTCACTCACATGATCGCTACCATCGGCGAAAACATGTCGTTGCGCCGTTCGGCTGGTCTGTCGGTTGAGAAGGGCGTCGTTGCGTCCTACATCCACTCGGCAGTTGCTGCTAACCTCGGTAAAATCGGTGTTCTGGTTGCTCTGGAATCGGAAGCTGATGCCGCTGTTCTTGACGGTTTGGGCAAACAGATCGCAATGCACATTGCGGCAACCAACCCGGCATCTGCAACCGTTGAAGATCTGGATCCTGAACTGGTCGAGCGCGAGAAAGCCGTTCTGACCGAGCAGGCCAAAGAATCCGGTCGCCCGGCAGAAATCATCGAAAAGATGATTGAAGGTCGTATCCGTAAATATTACGAGCAGGTCGTTCTGGTTGAGCAGACCTTCGTTATTGACGGTGAAAACAAAGTCAAAGACGTGATCGCAAATGCTGCTAAAGAAGCTGGCAAGCCGATCACCCTCAAGGGCTTTGTCCGCTTCGAACTCGGTGAAGGCATCGAGAAAGAAGAAAAAGACTTTGCTGCAGAAGTTGCTGAGCAGCTGAAGAAATAAACATATGATCGGAATGGTGCTTCGCGCATCATTTCGTGTATGATCCAGACCGGCGAGGTCGGCAGCGCATGTCCGCCCTGTTACTCGCCGGTCTTTTTATATCTGAATTTTGCATTTCCCGTGTTAGGGCAATGCGTTACATCGGCATTTAAGAGGCATTGAGATATGGCAGAAAACGGCCAACTGAAATTTCGCCGCGTTCTTCTTAAGCTCTCGGGTGAAGGGCTTTTAGGGAAACAGCAATACGGGATTGATCCTGAAACGGTTGACCGGATTGCCAGCGAAATCAAAGCCGTTCATGACATGGGTGCCGAAGTTTGCATGGTGATTGGCGGCGGAAACATCTTCCGCGGCGTCAAAGGGGCCTCGCAGGGTATGGAACGCGCAACCGCCGACTATATGGGCATGCTGGCGACCATCATGAATGCGCTGGCCGTTCAGAATGCGCTTGAGCGCCATGGCGTTCAGACCCGTGTCCAGTCTGCCATTCCGATGTCTTCTGTTTGTGAGCCCTATATCCGCCGTCGGGCTGTCCGTCACATGGAAAAGGGCCGGGTCGTCATCTTTGCTGCGGGTACCGGTAACCCGTTCTTTACAACGGATACGGCGGCTGCATTGCGTGCTGTTGAAATGGGTTGCGATGCGCTGCTTAAGGGGACTCAGGTTGATGGTGTTTACACCGCTGACCCGAAAACCGATCCCACAGCAGAACGTTACGACCAACTTACCTATATGGAAGTTTTGTCCAAAGATTTGCGTGTGATGGATGCATCGGCTATTTCTTTGGCTCGCGAAAATGATATTCCGGTTATCGTATTTTCTTTGCATAATCCGGGTGCCTTTGCAGACGTCGTTACTGCAAAGGGGACGTTTACGATTATTTCGAATGGAGACTGAACGTGTCTGACGTTGCTGGCCTAAAAAAGGACCTGTCCCGCCGTATGGAAGGGGCAGTCGAAGTATTGCACAAGGAATTCACCGGTCTGCGTACCGGGCGCGCCAGTGTGAGCCTTCTTGAGCCGGTCATGGTTGAAGCCTATGGCGTTCCGACCCCGCTTAACCAGGTGGCATCTGTCAGCGTTCCCGAAGCACGTATGCTTTCGGTTCAGGTCTGGGACAAGTCGATGGTGAAATCCGTCGAGAAAGCCATCCGTGATTCCGGGCTGGGTCTTAACCCGGCTGCTGATGGTACGCTTGTTCGCGTTCCGATCCCGGCTCTGAACGAAGAGCGCCGCGCTGAGCTGTCCAAGGTTGCAGGCAAATATGCCGAACAAGCCAAGGTGTCGGTCCGCAACGTGCGTCGTGACGGCATGGATCAGCTAAAAAAATGGGAAAAAGACAGCGAGATTTCCAAAGACGAGATGCACAGCGAAGAAAAAGAGATCCAGAAGCTGACCGATAAGGTCATTGCCGAGATCGACGAGACGCTGGCAAATAAAGAACAGGAAATCATGCAAGTCTGATTATGGCTGTGTTTTCTTCGCAAACCCAACCTTCAGATACCCGGACGGTCCCACGTCATGTTGCTATCATTATGGATGGCAACGGGCGCTGGGCGCGTGGGCGTGGGCGCCCGCGTACCATGGGGCATCGTGCCGGTGTCGACGCTGTTCGTCGCACGATTGAAGCATCAGTCGCCCTTGGAATTGAGTATCTGACGCTTTACGGGTTTTCGACGGAAAACTGGAAGCGTCCGGAAAGTGAAGTCAGTGACCTGATGGGGCTGCTGCGTCTGTTTCTGAAGCGCGAGCTTGCGACATTGCATAAAAACGGTATCAAAATCCGTATCATCGGTGATAGGTCGCGCTTTGCTGATGATATTCGTGCATTGCTCGACAAGGCCGAAGAACAAACCAGCGGAAATACCCGTCTTAATCTGACGATTGCCTTGAGTTACGGGGCGCGTGCAGAGATTGCTCATGCCATGCGCGAGATCGCAAGAAAAGTGGCGGCAGGCGAAATCTCAGCCGATGCGATTACCGAAGATATCATCGAGCAAAATCTGTCAACAGTTGGCATTCCTGATCCGGATCTTTTGATCAGAACCAGTGGTGAACAACGCATCAGCAATTTCCTTTTGTGGCAGTCGGCTTACACTGAATTCATCTTTGAAGATGTTCTTTGGCCGGACTTTGACCGGGCCCATCTGGAAAAAGCGATAGATAACTTTGCCGGACGGGAGCGGCGTTTTGGTGCTGTCATCTGAAGCCGACCGTCTTAAAGATAATAATTCCGGATTGAAGCCGCGCATTCTTTCTGCGTTGGTTATGACGCCGGTGGCTATTGCTGCTGTGTGGTTCGGGGCACCTTATTTCGACATTCTGTTGTTCGTATTTTCCGCGGGCATGATGTGGGAATGGTCGCGCATGTGTGCTCCGAAATTTTCTAACGGCATTTCTGTTGTAGCGGCTGTTGCGCTTGGCGTTGCCATTCTGATGCAAGTTGCGGGACAAGATGAATTCATCGTGCTGCCGATCGCGATCAGCACAATTATTGCTGCTGCACGTGCAGGGCGAAACTGGCTTTTGGCCGGATTTGGTGTTCTGTATGTCTCGGTGGCAGCACTTGCGGCACTCTGGCTGCGCAATCAGGACCCTGATGGTCTTTTAACGATCATGTGGCTGTTCTTCCTTGTCTGGGCGACAGATACCGGCGGATACGCATTTGGCAAGACGATTGGCGGTCCGAAGCTTGCTCCGCGCTTCAGTCCCAAAAAAACCTGGGCTGGGCTGATCGGGGGGATGGTTTGTGCTGGTCTCATTGGTGCAATTGTAACCTATTTCAGTGCCGATCAGATCAACTGGAATATTGTCGGGGTCAGCATGGTTCTGGCTGTTGTTGCCCAAATTGGCGATCTTGGTGAGTCTGCGCTCAAACGCCACTTCAAGGTCAAAGACAGCAGCAATCTGATCCCTGGACATGGTGGTCTTCTTGATCGTGCTGACGGAATGCTTTCGGTGTTTCCGGTTGCGTTTATTATTATCTGTTTCGCAGGGCTTGCCTTGCGATAGGGCGGTCGAATCATCGATCGTTTTTTCACAGGTGTTTGATGACTTTGAAGAAATCCGTCAGCGTTTTTGGTGTTACCGGATCTATCGGGACCAGTACTGTTGATATTCTCAGGAACCACTCGGACAAATACAGCGTCGATGCCGTAACCGCGCATCGCAATGTTCAATCGCTGGCTTCTATCGCCAAAGATTTGAATGCCAGATGTGCTGTCATTGGCGATCCCGATCTTTTTCATGAACTGCGTGAAGCGCTGGCAGGTACCGATATCGAGGTAGGTGCTGGCGAAACCGCATTGATCGAGGCTGCCGAGCGTCCATCAGATATCGTTATTGCTGCAATCGTTGGTGCAGCGGGGCTAAAGCCGACATTGGCAGCCATTCGGCGGGGCGCACGGGTTGGATTGGCCAACAAGGAAACCTTGGTCTGTGCCGGCGCTCTGATGACGGCTGAGGTGGCAAAACACAATGCGACACTGATCCCGGTCGATTCCGAACACAGCGCAATTTTCCAGGTTCTTGAAGACAAAGCCGACAAACAAGTCGACCGCATTTTGCTGACTGCTTCCGGTGGACCTTTCCGCGAGCGGTCCTTGGTTGACATGAAATCTGTCACACGCAAGCAGGCGCTGGCGCATCCGAACTGGGAGATGGGGGCAAAAATTTCCATCGACTCTGCGACCATGATGAACAAGGGGCTGGAGCTGATCGAAGCCTGGCACCTGTTTCCGGTTGCTGAGGAGCGTATTGAAATTGTTGTTCATCCTCAGTCAGTTGTTCATAGTATGGTTGAATATTGCGACGGTTCTGTGCTGGCGCAACTGGGGTCTCCGGACATGCGCACGCCGATTGCCTATGCTCTTGCATGGCCGGATCGGATCAAGGTGGATGTACCGCGTCTTGATTTTGCCATGATCGGAAGCTTGAACTTCCAGAAACCCGATACCAATCGGTTTCCGGCTCTTCGTTTGGCACGTCAGGCCTTGCAGGAAGGTGGTACACTGCCTACTGTCCTGAACGGAGCAAACGAAGTTGCGGTCGAGGCCTTCCTGCAAGACAAGATCGGTTTTCTTGAAATTGCAGAAATTGTTGAGACCGTGATGGAAAAGATTGGTCGCGAAGACCTGACCAGTCTGAACCAGGTATTTGAAACAGATGCACTTGTGCGTCGGCAGACCGCAGCACATATCGCCGCTGTTTAAGTTAATTTCTCCGGTTTGACCGGATAAGGAACGTCTTGATGGAAACCTTGCTTGCCTTTCTTTTTGTACTTTCGGTTCTCGTCTTCGTTCACGAATACGGTCATTATTGGGTTGCCATCAAGAATGGTGTCAAGGTCGAAGCATTTTCCATCGGGTTCGGACCCGAACTTTTCGGTTGGAAAGACAAAAAGGGGACACGCTGGAAAGTCAGCCTGATCCCGCTTGGCGGCTATGTGAAAATGTTTGGCGACATGAACCCGGCCAGTGCCGGTCAGCGTGACGACCTGAACGCAGAGGAAGAAAAATACGCTTTCCATCACAAAGGTGTCGGTGCGCGCGCTGCTATTGTGTTTGCTGGCCCGCTTGCAAATTTTGTGTTTGCCATCATCGTTTTTACCTTCTTGTTTGCAGCTGTTGGACAGCAACGTGCTTTGCCGGTCGTCGGTGATGTTCTTGAAAACAGCCCTGCTGCAAGTGCCGGTTTGCTAAGTGATGATCAGGTCATCGCAATCAACGGTGCGACGGTCGAATGGTTCTCGGAACTTTCCGATATTGTACGCAACCATCCGGCGCAAACACTTGCGATAACGGTACTGCGTGATGGACAATCGCTCGAGCTCTCGGTAACTCCGGACTCTGTGACAGCGGATGAAAACGGTGTGACGCAGACATTTGGTCGTCTTGGTATTACGGCCGGTGCTTTTGATACCAGCCGTGACGGAGTGATAGAGGCGGTTGGGCGTGCTTTTGAAACAGCCTATTCTCTGACAACCCAGACCTTTTCTGCTCTTGGCGAGATGATCAGTGGTGACCGGGACAGTTCCGAACTTGGTGGCCCGATCCGGATCGCGCAAATGTCAGGGCAGGTCGCAGAGGGTGGTTTGGGGCCTCTCCTGTTCTTTATGGGCTATCTGTCGATCAGTTTGGGGTTGATCAATCTGATGCCGGTTCCGGTTCTGGATGGCGGGCATCTTGTGTTTTATGCGATTGAGGCAATTCGCGGTAAGCCATTGGGAGCAAAAGCACAAGAATATGGTTTCCGTATCGGCGCGGGTTTGGTATTCAGCTTAATCATTTTCGCAACGTGGAACGATTTGACGCAATTGGGTGTCTTTAGTTTCCTCAAAGGACTTGCTGGCTAATGTGTGACAGCAACAGGGGGGTTAACTTGCTGCGTAAGGTAAAAGCGGCCGCGTTAGTTGCGGCCCTTCTTGGCGGAACCGCGCCAGTGATCATTCCGGTGGCAGCATATGCCCAACAGAATTCAGGCCTGATTCGCGAAATTCAGGTCGAGGGTAACAACCGAATTGAAAGTGCGACCGTTAACGCATATCTGACGGTTGCGCCCGGAGACGCATATGATGCGCGTCAAATCAACACGTCGCTAAAGGCGCTGTTTTCCACCGGGCTGTTTGCCGATGTATCCTTCTCGTTCAATCAGGGGGTTCTGAAGGTTAATGTCGTTGAAAATCCGATCATCAACCGAATCGCCTTTGAGGGGAACAATCGTCTCAAGGATGATGTGCTGAGCGCAGAACTCCAGCTTCGCCCGCGGGTTGTTTACACCCGTACCAAAGTCCAGTCGGACGTCCAGCGTATTCTTGAACTGTATCGTCGTAGCGGTCGTTTTGCCGCCACTGTCGAGCCGAAAGTCATTCAGCTCGAACAGAACCGCGTCGATCTGGTCTTTGAAGTTGACGAGGGTGAGGCGACAGGTGTTCGCAAGATCAATTTCGTCGGTAACAAGGCATTCGATGATGGCGAACTTTCTGAAGTCATCCGAACCACCGAAAGTGCCTGGTGGAAAATCCTGACCTCGGACGACAACTATGATCCTGATCGTGTGACGTTTGATCGCGAACTGCTGCGCCGTTTCTACCTTTCCGCAGGCTATGCCGATTTCCAGGTTCTTTCATCTGTTGCGGAACTGACCCCGGATCGTTCGGACTTCTTCATTACCTACACTGTCAGTGAGGGGCAACGTTACCAGTTTGGTGATGTCAAGGTTGTCTCCCAGATCGATAAGATTGACGCTGATGCCTTGCTGCCTCTGATCGAGATCGAAAAGGGTGAGTGGTACAACGCGACCATGGTTGATGACGCGGTTGACGCCCTGACGACCAAAGTCGGCGACGAAGGCTATGCCTTCATTGATATTCGTCCGAGCGTTCAGCGTAACCGTGAAACAGGTACAATTGACCTGACATTTACGATTGCAGAGGGGCCGAAAGTATATGTCGAACGCATCAATGTGGTTGGTAACGTCCGTACGCTTGATGATGTTATTCGTCGCGAGTTCCGTCTGGTCGAAGGGGATGCTTTCAGTAGCTCCAAAATGAAACGCTCCAAGCAGCGCATTGAAAACCTTAACTTCTTTAAATCTGTTGATGTCAAAACCTTGCCAGGGAAGACACCGGATCAGACAATTCTTGAAGTGGATGTGGAAGAAAAATCGACCGGAGAATTCTCGATTGGTGCCGGATATGGAACGGACGATGGTGCGTTCGGTCAGCTGGGTATTCGTGAACGTAACCTTCTGGGTAAAGGTCAGGATCTGCGCTTGAACTTTACTTTGGGGTCATCAGATCAGCAGATCGATTTGTCGTTTACGGAGCCATATTTCCTGGATCGTGAAATTGCAGCCGGGTTTGACGTGTATCGTCGGGAAAAGGACAATCAGGACGAAAGCTCTTATGATGAAGAGCAGACTGGTGGTCGACTGCGTGCAGGATTTAAGTACACAGAAGATCTATCGCACTCTTTCCGATATACGCTTGAGCAGAACAGCTACTCAAATATCAATCGGGCTGACGCATCACGTCTGTTGCTTTCCGAAGATTCTGAATTTATTGAGTCATCTGTCGGCCACACGCTGACCTACGATAAACGCGATAGCTCTGTTGCGCCAACAGAGGGCTACTTTGGACGGTTGTCCAATGATTTTGCCGGATTGGGTGGCGATGAGACTTATCTGCGGACGCGTTTGGAAGGCGGATATTATTATCCGCTGGACCGCGAACATGAATGGGTTCTCTCGACCCGTGCCGGGACCGGTTATATCTTTGGTATCGGCGATGATACACGTATCTCGCAACGCTTTATGGTTGGTGGTGCGAACCTGCGTGGTTTTGAATCTGCTGGTGTTGGCCCGCGTGATGTCGCGACAGACGATGCCTTGGGCGGCAATATGTACTACACTGGTACTGTTCAGATGGACTTCCCGCTTGGATTACCATCAGAATTTGCACTGAAGGGACGCATTTTCAGTGACTTTGGTTCATCCGAAGGTGTTGACGGTGCGCGCCCTGGTGAAGTGAATGACACTGGGTCCATTCGTGGGTCTGTTGGCTTTGGTGTTGGTTGGGAGTCGCCATTCGGTCCGATTGGTGTCGACCTTTCGCAGGCCATCCTGAAAGAAGATTACGATAAAGAGGAAGTGTTCCGACTTAACTTCGGAACCAGATTCTAATGATTATCATGAAGTCGCTTCAGAAACTGCTTGTCGCATCCGCTCTTGTATGTGGTGTTTTTACGACATCTTATGTATCTGCGCAGGAAACCCCGAATCCTGAAACCATGGCGTCCGTCATGATCGTCGACTATGCGGGGATCATGCGTGAGGCATCAGCTATGCAGGATGTCAAAAAGCAAATCCGCGAACGGCAGATAACCTATCAGCAAGATATAGAGACCCGTCAGCAAGCGCTGCGTGAAGAAGAAAAGCAGCTTGCCCAGCAACGAACCCTGCTCGCGGCAGATGTTCATCAGGAAAAGCAAAAACAGTTTCAGCAAAAGGTAGCTGCATTCCAGAAATTTGCCCAAGGGCGCAGCCGCGTTCTCGATCAGGCTCTTGCTGAGAGTCAGGCAACCTTTCAGAAAGCTTTGAATGACGTTATTGCAGGTTTGGCCGAAGAACGACGTGCAACGCTGGTTTTGCATCAGGCGCAGGTGATCATCTTTGCCAATGCGATGAATGCCAGCAAGGAAGTGTTTGACCGGATTAACAAAAAAGTTCCGACGATCAAGGTTGAGTTCAAGGAAGGGTCCTGATGGCTGATACGCGTTTCTTTCGTCGCAAGGGACCTTTCAGCGTCGCTGAAATTGCGGAGCTGACTGGCGCAGAGGTTTTGAATGCACCTGACAAAGCGCGTGTCTTTGACGATGTGTCACCACTGCAAAATGCTGATGACTCAATTCTGAGCTTCCTTGATAACCGCAAATATATCGATGCCTTTGTCAACAGCAAGGCTGGGGCATGTTTCATTCGGCCAGAATTTGCAGATCGTGCCCCGGAAGACATGGTTCTGTTCACAACCAATGATCCATATCGAGCCTATGCAAAGGCAGCGACCGCTTTTTATCCGTTCGAGACAGGCAATGGTTCGATTTCTGACCGTGCTTTCATTGATCCGACGGCAAAGCTTGGCAAAGGTGTGCAGGTCGATGCCGGTGCAGTGATCAGTGCCAATTGTGAAATCGGCGATGGGACCATCATTGCATCGAATGCGGTAATCGGCGAGGGGGTTGTCATCGGGGCTGGATGTAAGGTCGGTGCCAACGCATCGATTAGCCACAGTCTGATAGGAAATCTTTGTCTGATTTATCCGGGTGCCCGGATCGGGCAGGACGGTTTTGGTTTTGCCATGGGGCCGCAAGGCCATGTGAAGGTGCCGCAGCTTGGGCGTGTCGTTATCGGTAATGACGTTGAAGTTGGCGCCAACAGCACGATTGACCGTGGTGCAGGGCCTGATACCGTCATCGGTAATGGGTGCCGTATCGACAATCTGGTACAAATCGGCCATAACGTCGAGCTCGGCATGGGCTGCGTTGTCGTCTCGCAAGTAGGTATTTCCGGCTCGACAAAGCTTGGGAATTTCGTTGTGCTGGCGGGGCAGGTCGGCGTGGCCGGGCATCTTGAAATTGGCGATGGTGTCAAAGTTGCCGCGCAATCAGGTGTCATGAGAAATATCGGACCGGGGGAAACAGTGGGCGGAAGTCCTGCCGTTCCGGTCATGGAATATCATAAACAGACAGTGGCCTTGTCCCGTCTGGTACGAAAAAAGAAATAAGGGCTACACACATGACCGAACTGGTAAGTGTTGATATTCAGCGCATTCTGGAAATGATCCCGCATCGTTATCCGTTTTTGTTGATTGATAAAGTTATCGATATTGCGGTTGATGAATCCGCAACCGGCATCAAAAACGTCACGATGAATGAACCGCAATTTACTGGTCATTTTCCGCAGCAGCCGATTATGCCGGGCGTTCTGATCATTGAAAGCATGGCCCAGACCGCTGCTATTCTGGTTGTCCAGACCCTTGGCGAGGACGCAGAGGGCAAACTGGTCTATTTCATGAGCATCGATAACGCACGTTTCCGCAAACCGGTAACGCCCGGTGATGTGATGCATATCCATGTGACGAAGAAACAAAGCCGTGGTCCGGTCTGGAAATTTGAAAGCCAGGTCAAGGTGGACGGGCAGGTCGTTGCCGAGGCAACCATTGCCGCGATGATCCGGGATAACTGATAATGTCAAAAGTACATCCAACCGCCGTTGTCGAAGATGGCGCGCAGATAGGTCAGGATGTCGAAATCGGACCTTATAGTGTTATTGGTCCGAACGTTGTCTTGGGTGATCGTGTCAAGCTGCATAGCCATGTTGCTGTCGCTGGTCACACGACCCTTGGCGAAGAATGCGAAGTTTACCCGTTTGCTTCTGTCGGGCATGCGCCCCAGGATCTGAAGTTCAAGGGTGAGCAAAGCCGTTTGATCGTTGGAAAGCGGACAAAAATCCGTGAAGGGGCCACCCTTAATCCCGGTACCGAAGGTGGCGGGATGGAAACAACGATCGGTGACGATTGCCTGTTGATGACGGGTGCCCATGTTGGCCATGACTGCCATGTCGGCAACCATTGCATTCTGGTCAATAACGGTACCTTGGCCGGTCATGTGGTTGTTGAAGATTTTGCAATTGTTGGCGGTCTTTCGGCGGTACATCAGTTCGTTCGCATCGGAAGACATGCGATGATCGGTGGCATGACCGGTGTCGAAAGCGACGTCATTCCCTATGGTTCGGTGATCGGGAACCGCGCATACCTTTCGGGCTTGAATATTGTCGGCCTGAAACGTCGTGGTTTTGACCGCGAAACCATTCATTCCCTGCGTAAGGCATATCGTTTGCTGTTTGCTCAGGAAGGTACGTTGGCTGAACGCGTTGAAGAGGTCGCAAAGGACTTCGAAGGTGTCGGTCCGGTCATGGAAATTATCAACTTCCTCAAAGCGGAAAGCATGCGTTCCGTGTGCACACCGAAATATGACAGCTCCGCAGGATAATCCGCAACCAAAGCTGGGGATTATTGCTGGGGGCGGTGCGCTTCCAGCCCGCTTGGCTTCTGCAGCGCAGACAGCCGGGCGGGCTGTTTTCGTTATTAAGCTTGATGGTCATGCCGATGATCCCGCGCTCGACGAGTATCCCAACGTGTCGACAAGGCTTGGTGCTGCGGCCAAAATCCTTGATGCCATGCGTGCAAATGAGTGCCGCGATGTCGTGCTGGCCGGAAAGGTCGCACGCCCGAGTTTCTCGGCAATCCGTCCCGACTGGCGCGCTGCCAAGCTTTTGATGAAGGTTGGCATGAGGGCACTTGGCGATGACGGGTTGCTTCGGCTCGTTGGAGAAGAGCTTGAACGTGAAGGCTTTCGTCTGGTCGGTGCGCATGACATCCTGACGGATCTTGCCGTGTCCGAGGGCGTTCTGGGGGCAATTGCACCTGATGATCAGGCCATCAGCGACGCAAGGCGTGGTCTTTCTGTGGCGCGCATTCTTGGTCAGGCCGATGTTGGACAGGGATGTGTGGTTCAACAGGGCCTTGTGCTTGCGCTTGAAGCCATTGAAGGCACTGACGAGATGGTTCGGCGTTCCGCAAAATATCGGCGTGAAGGCGTTGGAGGGGTTCTGGTAAAAGCCTCAAAACCACAGCAGGACAAACGCCTTGATCTTCCGGCTATCGGCCTGACAACCATCGAAGAAGCGCATCTGGCCGGCCTGCGTGGCATTGCACTCCTTGCCGGTGGTACAATGATTATTGATCGTGCTGCGGTTATTGCCCGTGCAGACGCGCTTGGCATATTTGTGCTTGGCCTCGGCGATGAGGACGGAGAAACAAACCATGGCGTCTGAAAATACGTCAGGTGGCCCGAAAATCATGCTTGTGGCGGGCGAAGCCTCCGGTGATCAGCTTGGCGGTCGTCTTATGGCTGCGATCAAGCGTCAGGAACCCGGTGTGCGTTTTATCGGTGTTGGCGGTCCAAGGATGGAGGGCGAGGGGCTTCAAAGCCTGTTCCCGATGAATGAAATGTCGGTGATGGGCCTGACAGAGGTTATCCCGCATATTCCGCACCTGCTGAAACGTATCGCGCAAACGGCAGACTTCGCCAAAAGCGAGAAACCTGACGCTGTTGTGACGATTGATGCCCCGGATTTCAGTTTCCGGGTCGGGAAAAAGCTCAAGGGCAAAGGCATTCCGCTTATTCACTATGTTGCCCCGTCTGTTTGGGCCTGGCGTGAAGGGCGGGCAAAGAAAATTGCAGGGTTTCTCGACCATCTTTTGGCGCTTTTGCCGTTTGAGCCGCCCTACTTTGAAAAAGAAGGTCTGCCAACGACCTTTATCGGCCACTCAGCTGTTGAAGAGCGCCATGATGGTAACGTGGATCGTTTTCGGGCCAATCACGGTCTGGACGCGAATAAACGCCTGCTGGCAGTGCTGCCCGGAAGTCGTAACTCCGAAGTAAAGAGATTGCTGCCGGTCTTTCGCCAGGTGATCGAGGCAATCGCCCGGAAATACCCTGATGCCCGCATTGTGGTTCCCACGGTCAGCAAGGTTGCTGATACCGTGACCGAAGAAATGAAAAGCTGGCCCTTGGCACCGATCGTTGTGGCCACGGATCAGGAACGTCATGACGCGTTTGCTGCAGCCGATTGCGCCTTGGCCGCATCAGGTACGGTGTCGCTGGAACTGGCAATCTCCGGTGTTCCCCATGTGATTGCCTATCAGGTTAATGCCATAACCGGCTGGATTGCCAAACGCCTGATCAAGATTGATACGGTGACAATCGTTAATCTTGTTCTGGGACGTAAACTGATCCCCGAATTCCTGCAGGAAAATTGCAAGGCGAAGAACATCATCCCGGTGCTTGATGCCCTTTTGGGGGATAACCCTACCCGGGAACAGCAAAAATCAGGCTTTGATGAAGCATGCAGGATGCTTGGCTTTGGGGATCGGGCACCCAGCGAAAAAGCTGCCGAACAGATTCTCGACATTATCGCGAAAAAATAACGGCTAACGACTGGTATCAGGCGTGGAATGCATTTAGTTTCAGGTCATTGATCAATCCATAACGGAGACGTTGTTATGCGTTATTTGCACACGATGGTGCGCGTCGAGAATGTCGATGAGTCGCTGAAATTCTATTGCGATCTTCTGGGCATGAGCGAGACTCGCCGCATCGAAAGCGAAAAGGGGCGTTTCACCCTGATTTATCTGGCCCCGTCAGCTGATGTAGAGAATGCCAAGGCAAACAAGGCTCCTGAACTCGAACTGACCTACAACTGGGACCCCGAGAGCTATTCGGGCGGTCGCAATTTTGGTCATTTGGCCTATGAAGTTGATGACATCTATGCAACTTGCCAGAAACTGATGGATGCCGGGGTAACGATCAATCGTCCCCCGCGTGATGGTCATATGGCATTTGTACGTTCGCCAGACGGAATTTCAATCGAGTTCCTTCAGAAAGGTGAGAGCCTTGCACCGGCAGAGCCATGGGTAAGCATGGAAAACACCGGAAGCTGGTAAGTTTTGAGAGTTCGTTTTACCGGTAACACTGGTTGAGAAACACGAAAAGGCCCGGATTTCTCCGGGCCTTTTTGCTTTGATCTGGCAAAGATCGCTGTCGGGACGACTTAGCGTTTGTCGACCGGAACGAACGGACGTTCTGCGACACCGGTGAACAGCTGACGCGGGCGGCCGATTTTCTGCGACGGATCTTCGATCATTTCTTTCCACTGGGCGATCCAGCCGACGGTACGTGCAACCGCGAACAGCACGGTGAACATGCTGACCGGAATGCCCATCGCCTTGAAGATGATGCCCGAATAGAAGTCGACGTTCGGATAGAGTTTCTTCTCGATGAAGTACTCGTCTTCACGTGCAATACGTTCGAGTTCCTGGGCAACATCAAGAAGCGGATCCTTGATGTTGAGTTCCTTGAGAACTTCGTGGCAGGTTTCCTGCATGACCTTGGCGCGCGGATCGTAGTTTTTGTAAACGCGGTGACCAAAGCCCATCAGACGGAACGGATCGTTCTTGTCTTTTGCTTTTGCAACGAATTCCGGGATGTTTTTCACATCGCCGATTTCGTTGAGCATAACCAGAACGGCTTCGTTCGCACCACCATGTGCCGGACCCCAAAGGGACGCGATACCAGCAGCGATACATGCAAACGGGTTTGCACCAGACGAACCGGCAAGGCGTACGGTCGAGGTCGAAGCATTCTGTTCGTGGTCAGCATGAAGGATCAGAATACGATCCATTGCTTTGGCCAGAACCGGGTTAACTTCGTATTCTTCGCACGGGTTGCCAAACATCATCTGAAGGAAGTTTTCAGCAAAGCCCAGCTTGTTGTTCGGATAGCGGAACGGCTGACCGATCGAATATTTGTATGCCATCGCAGCAATGGTCGGCATTTTCGCGATCAGGCGATAAGCCGAGATCAGGCGCTGCTGCGGGTCATTGATGTCGGTGCTGTCATGATAGAATGCAGACATTGCGCCAACAACGCCACACATGATAGCCATCGGATGCGCATCACGGCGGAAGCCGTTATAGAAATTGCGCATCTGCTCATGCACCATGGTGTGCATGGTGATGTCGTTTTCGAACTGCGCTTTCTGGGTGGCATTCGGCAGCTCACCGTAAAGCAGCAAGTGGCAAACTTCGAGGAAGTCGGAGTTTTCTGCAAGGTCATCAATTGCATAACCACGGTGACGAAGGATACCAACGTCGCCATCAATGTAGGTCAGCTCGGACTGGCAGGAGCCGGTCGAAGTGAAGCCCGGATCATACGTAAAAAATCCAGTTTCAGCATACAGCTTCCGAATGTCGATAACAGACGGGCCTACGCTACCCTCAATCACCGGCATCTCGATCGACTTGCCAGTGGCATTGTCGGTCAGTGTTACGGTGTGGGAAGTCTTGGAATTCTGAGCCATGACTTATTTTTCCTTCCCTGTTTGAACGAACACGGTTTCAAGTTGGGTGCAGCATAATGCTGCGGCGCATTAAGCGCAAATAGACTATTAGTTTTTTATAATTCGCTGTTGTTATACATCGAAATGTCGAATGCGTTTCAGCGTTTGCTCTTTGCCAAGCACGATCATTACTTCGAAGATGCCTGGAGAAGAATTGGAGCCGGTAAGCACCGCCCGCAAGGGCTGTGCAACTTTTCCGAGTTTAAGATCAAGTTTTTCGGCAGTTGCACGAACACTTGCGTCAACGTTCTCTTCGGTCCAGCTTTCAAGCGCTTCAAGGCTGTTGGCCAGTTCTGCGAACAAACCTTCAGGTGCGCTATCAATCAGGGACTGGGCTTTCTCGTTAACGGACGTAATGCCATCTGTAACGTAGAAGGCCGAAGATTCGGCGAGCTCAATAAGTGTCTTGGCCCTTTCTTTAAGGCCTGCCATGCCATTGATCAAGATTTCTTTTTGCGCTGCATCAATTGCATCAATACCAGCAAGGGCTGCAACCCGTTGGGAAATCTCGTCTACAAGCCGTTTGTCATCGGCCTGACGCAAGTAAATTCCGTTCAGGTTTGTCAGCTTTGCGAAGTCGAAACGCGACGCGCCCTTACCAACATCCTTGACGTCAAACCACTCGATTGCCTGTTCCTGGCTGATGACCTCGTCGTCACCATGGCCCCAGCCAAGGCGCAGCAGATAGTTGTTCAGCGCTTCGGGAAGGAAGCCCATTTCGTCGCGATAGGCGTCAACACCCAGTGCACCGTGACGCTTGGACAGTTTTGCACCATCCGGGCCATGGATCAGCGGGATATGAGCAAAGGTAGGAACGTCCCAACCCATTGCGTCATAAAGCGCTTTCTGCCGGAAGGCATTGGTCAGGTGGTCGTCCCCACGAATGACGTTGGTCACACCCATATCATGGTCATCAACAACAACCGAAAGCATATAGGTCGGGGTTCCGTCACCGCGCAGGATGACATAGTCGTCAAGCTGTTCGTTTGCGACGCGAACTTCGCCCTGAACCTGATCATTGATCACGACATCGCCTTCCTGCGGCGCCTTGAGACGAACCACCGGCTTGACGCCAGCAGGGGCCTCGGACGGATCGCGATCACGCCAGGTGCCGTCATATTTCATAGGGCGGCCTTCAGCACGGGCTTTCTCGCGCATGGCGGTCAGTTCTTCGGGCGTGCAATAGCAAAGATATGCCTTGCCGGCATCAAGCAATTGTTGGGCGACTTCTGCATGGCGGTCGCGACGGGCAAACTGGAAAGTCGGTTCTTCGTCAGCGGTCAGGCCAAGCCAGTTCAGGCCGTCAAAAATGGCCTCTACGGCCTCGGGCGTTGAACGTTCGCGGTCAGTGTCTTCGATGCGCAGCAAGAATTTGCCGCCGGTGTGTTTGGCATAAAGCCAGTTATACAGGGCGGTGCGTGCGCCGCCGATATGTAAAAACCCTGTCGGGGACGGGGCAAAACGGGTAACAACCGTCATTCAATCTATCCGTTATCTGGATGTTGTCGCTTGTCGTATGGACTTTTGGCGTGCAGGCTATAGCACAAATGACACGCTGTTGCACCACAGCCGATGTTAGATAGAAACAATGCTCAGGGCGGGCTATTGGACATTCGTCGTAATACTTTTATAAGAAGTATGAAAAAACAAAGGCTTGTGGGGGATTTCTCGCAAGTCATATTTGTTGTTACAAGCCAAAGAAATAAATGGTTTCTGTCATCGGTCCTCTTCTTTGGGTTGGGATGTGCGCTATATTTCTTGCTTCCTGCGCGCATTGCAGCATCAGAGATTGGCGTCGGAATGATTCTTTCTGGCTGCGCATTCTGGATGACCCGGCGGATCGCGATTGTTGCTTTCACCCTGCAGTTGCAAACAAGCTTGATGGCGGGGTTCCTCACAAGTGCCATTCACACGGATATTGGTCCGCAAAATATTCTGACCAAGACGCTTTATGCGACCGAAATCACCGGCACTGTTATCAATATTGAACCACGCGAAAATCGACTTCGGGTCACACTTGAACCATCTGCCATAACAGGACTGGCAGATGGGGAGTACGACTGGAAAGTCAGATTAAGTTTTCTGGGCGACAGCAAGTTTTCTATCGGCGATCAGGTGCAGGTCAAGGCAAGGTTATTTCCGCTTCGCCCGCCAGCGGTTCCCGGTGATCCAGATTTCGCGCGTAACCTTTACTTTAGCGGGATCGGCGCAACCGGTTTTGCATTCGGACGACAGTTTCAGGTCTTGGCTGAGGATAAAGATTATAAAAACAATGAATTATGGAACTTTATTGAGGAAGCGCGTCAGTCTGTTTCTCAAACGATCAGCCACTATCTGAGTGCTCCCGAAGCCGGAATAGCCAAGGCACTTATCATTGGTGAACGGGGTGAAGTCACCCCCGATATAACCGAAGACTTACGGAAGTCGGGGCTTGCCCATCTTTTGGCGATTTCCGGACTGCATATGGGATTGTTGTGTGGAACGGTGTTTTTTCTGTTCCGGTTTTGCCTGGCTGCTATTCCACGCATTGCATTGCGCTATCCGATAAAAAAATGGGCGGCGGTAGTTGCTGCCTTGTCAGGGCTGATTTATCTTGGATTGTCCGGGGCAACAGTGCCCACGCAACGTGCCTTTATCATGTTGCTGGTTGTCTGGATCGCCTTGTTGCTTGATCGCCGCGCCATTTCGTTACGCTTGGTCGGTGTTGCGGCTATTGTCGTTTTGATCTTGCGTCCCGATGCCGTTCTGGGGGCCAGCTTTCAGCTGTCCTTTGCTGCTGTTGGTGCGTTGGTGGCGTTCTATGACGGGCCCGGCCGTCGATGGCTTGATCGTCAGGGTATGAGCCCCTGGTATGTCCGTATCGTGATCTATATCGCTGGATTGCTGGTCACCGGCATCATTGTTACAGCAGTGACGGCACCGATAATCGGGTTCCATTTCGGACGCATTTCGATGCTGGGGATTGTTGCCAACCTGATTGCCATCCCGGTGATGGCATTCTGGGTGATGCCGTTGATCGTTGCGACACTTATATTGATCCCGGTCGGGCTGGGCGGTGTCACACTTGCCTTGATGAAACCCGGGCTTGCCGTCCTGATCAGGACGGCCTCCATCGTCGCCGATCAGGAATGGGGGCTTTGGTACGTTTCGGGGCTGAGCTTTATCGCAGTTTCCTGCTTGTTGCTGGCACTTTCCTGGGCGATGATCTGGCGTGACAGGGCCGCCATTATTCTGGGTGTCCCGCTTTTACTGATTGCTGTGTTTGCGCAATGGCAACATCAAAGCCCGAATATTCTGGTGTCAGGTGATCGTGAAAACTGGGCTGTCTTCGATCCGGATGACGGTGTCCTTTATATTCCCGACGGGCTTGGTGAGTTTCAAAAATCGGTCTGGATGAGCCGCTTCGGCATGCGACGTGAGGATGAAGACCGCTACGTCAAAACCTGTGATACGGATCCGTGTCTGGTCGGGATTGGCGCGGACAGTGCCAAGACAAACATCATCATTGCAAGCAAGCTTCTCAACCCGTTTTATGCCTGTCGGAATGCCGAGATTGTCATCAGTCTGACAACAGATCTGCCAAGGCAAAGCTGTCAGGATGCCGGGGCGCAGCACATGATTGATGACGATGTCTTGTGGTGGCAAGGTGGCGTGGCGTTAAGCGCAGGCAGCAAAGATAGCGATGAAATATCACTGCAAACAGTGCGCGCAACATCCGGACACTGGCCTTGGGTCATCGTCGCGCAAAAGGCGGGACGTGCAGCGCGATGAAACAGTTCTTCGAAGTTAAAAAAAACGCCCGGATGCATCGCACACCGGGCGGTTTTCAAAAGCTGTATGGGAATGGACGGTGATCAGTATTGGCGCAGCAAGCCAACCAGACGTCCCTGAATGCGCACGCGGTCCGGTGACAGCGCACGGGTTTCATAGCGCGCATTGGCCGGTTCAAGCAGAACCTCGCCGCGGCCACGTTTAAGACGCTTGAGCGTGGCTTCGCTGTCATCGACAAGGGCGACGACAATCGTGCCATCATGGGCCTGTTCGCAACGCTGGATCAGCACCGTGTCGCCATCAAGAATACCGGCTTCGATCATGGAATCACCCGATACCTCAAGCGCATAGTGATCACCAGAACCAAGAAGGGCTGCCGGGACCTGCACCATGGTGCTTTGATCGCGCAGCGCCTCGATCGGGGTACCTGCGGCAATCCGACCATAAAGCGGTAGTGAAATGGCTTCTCCGGCCTCGGAAAACGCGGTTGGGACGGTTGCCGGACGGTGCGATGCCTTTCGCGCACTGGCAATGGATGTGACATTGTTTGGCGTTTCAGGTGCCTCGTCGTCACTGTTTTCCGGAAGCCGGATGACTTCCAGTGCACGGGCACGATGGGCGAGGCGACGGATAAAGCCGCGTTCCTCAAGCCCGGTGATCAGCCGATGAATGCCTGATTTGGATTTAAGGTTCAGGGCCTCTTTCATTTCATCGAAAGAGGGCGAGATACCGTGATCGCGAAGGTAATTGTCAATATAGACCAGCAACTCATATTGCTTGCGCGTCAGCATGATATTTCCCGAACCTGTAGCAAGAACAAAAAGGATACACAGATGTTCTACTTTAGTTCTTTTGCGCGGTCAAGCACCTGCGCATAAAAAGCACAGGACGGATGTCAGAAACGCGAAACAATGTCCTGAAACAGAAGGAAACCGGGGGAGCCCGATCAGTCGGCGATATAGGTGCCGGACTTTCCGCCTTCCTTGCGGGTGACACGAATATCTGTGATCTGCATCGCCTTATCGACCGCCTTGCACATATCGAAGACGGTCAGGGCCGCAACAGTGGCAGCTGTAAGCGCCTCCATCTCGACACCGGTCTTGCCGGTGGTCTTGCAGGTTGCCGTAATATCGACCCCGTCAATATCATCGGCCAGTTCAAGATCAACCGTTACCGAAGTCAGGGGAAGAGGATGGCACAGCGGGATCAGATCAGGAGTCTTTTTCGCCCCCATGATCCCGGCAAGCTGGGCAATGCCAAGAACATCGCCCTTTTTATGGCCGCGATCCGCAATCAGCTGTGCTGTTTGCGCAGACATCAGTACACGTGCCTTGGCAATGGCAATTCGGGTGGTATCGGCCTTGGTCGAGATATCGACCATGACGGCGTTACCACCTGCATCAATATGCGAAAGCTTGTCTGCCATTATTCTGTCTGTCGCCAATCAGGCCGCAAGGCCAAGAAGATTACGGGTTGCTGCGGTCACGTCATCCTGACGCATCAGGCTTTCACCAATCAGGAAGCATTGCGCGCCGACCCTAGACATGCGTGCAAGGTCTTCCGGGGTAAACAAGCCGCTTTCAGCCACCAGCAAACGGTCGTTATCAACCATGCCAGCCAGTTCTTCGGTCGTGGTCAGCGAAATTTCCATGGTCTTGAGGTTGCGGTTATTAATCCCGACCAGTCGTGATTTCAGTTTCAGCGCGCGTTCAAGTTCCGGTGCATTGTGAACTTCGATCAGAACATCCATGCCAAGGCTGTGCGCGGCATCTTCAAGTTCAGCCGCCAAGCCATCATCAAGGGCCGCCATGATCAAAAGGATACAATCAGCACCAAGCGCACGTGCTTCGGTGATCTGATAGGGATCAACCATGAAATCCTTACGCAATGCCGGAAGGTCAACAGCCGCACGTGCCGCCACCAGATAACTATCATCGCCCTGGAAATAGGGGACGTCAGTCAGAACAGAAAGACAGCTTGCCCCGCCAGCCTGATAGGCTTTTGCGAGTTCCGGTGGATTGAAATCCGGGCGGATCAGACCTTTGGACGGTGATGCTTTCTTGATTTCGGCGATCAGGCCGTAACGACCGTTCGCAACACTGGTTTCAAGGGCATTGATAAAGCCGCGCGGTGCTGACTGTGCCTTTGCTTCTGCTTCAAGCGTGCCAAGGGTTTTGCGCGCCTTGCAGGCTGCGACATGGTCACGTTTGTCGTCACAGATTTTTTGAAGAACGTCACTCACGCTGCGTTTCCTTCGTTGGTAATGGTAACAAGGCCCTGCAGCGTCTCTGCAGCCTTGCCACTGTCAATCGCATCGGACGCCTTTTTAATACCCTCGGCAAGATCGCTAGCAATCCCGGTAACCACAAGGGCCGCACCGGCATTCATCAGAACGATGTCGCGATAAGCGCCTTTTTTCGCCGCCAGAAGATCAGTAATAGCCTTGGCATTCACATCGGCATCCCCCCCCTTGAGATCCTCAAGAGTAGCCGTTTCAAAGCCGAAATCACCCGGTGAAATTTCAAAGGTCGTGACATTGCCGTTTTTGACTTCGGCAACAAAGGTCGGACCGGTGGTCGAGATTTCATCAAGTCCGCTATGGCCGTGAACGACCCAAGCATGTACCGATCCCAGACGGTTCAGCACATGGGCAACCGGTTCTACCCAGTCCTTGGCAAAAACGCCAAGGACCTGGCGTTTGGTCTTTGCCGGGTTGGCAAGCGGGCCAAGCAGGTTAAAGATCGTGCGGGTCCCCATTTCAACACGGGTCGGCATCACATGGCGCATTGCCGAATGGTGGCGGGTTGCCATCATAAAACACAGGCCGATCTCGCGAAGCGCCTTTTCCAGAAGCTTCATATCGGCATCAAGATTGACGCCAAGCGCCATCAATACATCCGCAGAACCCGATTTCGACGAAGCAGCACGGTTGCCATGCTTGGCAACAACAGCACCAGCCGCCGCCGCAACAATGGCGGCACCAGTCGAAATATTGAAGGTGCCACTGCCATCTCCACCCGTCCCGCAGGTATCAACTGCATTGTCAGGCGCAACGATGCCGGTTGCCTTTTCACGCATGACGCGTGCTGCGCCGGTGATTTCGTCAACCGTTTCACCGCGAATACGCAAACCCATCAGGAAAGCCCCCATCTGGGACGGGGTTGCCTGACCCGACATCAGCACATTGAAAGCCTGTTCGGCCATGCTTTCGGTCAGTTTTTCACCATCTGCGACTTTGGCCAGAATTGGCTTCAGATCATTATCAGTCGACATTCGGGTTTCCTCGGTTTGCGGTCCGGTGCGTTTGTCAGGCGCCGGTATAGTCGATAAAATTCTTTAACAATGCGTGCCCATGTTCCGATGCAATGCTTTCGGGATGGAACTGAACGCCATGAATCTGATGGGTTTTATGACGGACACCCATGATCAGACCATCTTCGCTTTCGGCGGTGATTTCAAGACTGTCGGGCAAAGTTTCGCGTTCGATCACCAAAGAATGATAGCGCGTTGCCTCAAACGGGCTTGGAAGACCGGCAAAGACACTGGTACCGGAATGTTTCATCGCATCGGTCTTGCCATGCATGCAATGGGGCGCACGGACAACCTTGCCGCCAAATGCCTGACCAATTGATTGATGGCCAAGGCACACGCCAAGAAGCTTGACCTTGCCAGCCGCAGCCTTGATCAAATCAAGACAGATACCTGCACGTTCCGGGTCACAAGGACCGGGCGAAATCACGATGCCCTCGGGCTTCATGGCAAGGGCCGCATCCACGGTGATCTTATCGTTGCGGCGTACTTCAACCTCGGGGCCGAGTTCGCGCAAATAATGCCACAAATTGAATGTGAAGCTGTCGTAATTATCGATGAGTAGATACATCGGAAGAAGCGCCTGTGCACATTAAGGTCGGCAGAGAATAAACGCCCTTGCCGCTACGTCAAGCGGAAGCAGAGTAAGGGTTTTCTCCTATGGCAGGTTGTCCGGTGATGCGCAGGTCCGGTCTCTTAACGGGGCGCTAACCAGAACCGTTTTAAAAACATTAAAACAACTGCCGACATGATCGGTCTATAATCACCATATGGGATGGAGCTGTATGCTATAATGTACAGCGCCTACGAGCGACCCACCAAACGATACTGGAGACCACCGCGTGGCACGCCGGGCAACGACCACCAAACGTAAAAAGGTGGCACCCAAGAAATCCAACCGCCAAAAGACTGCATCGAAAAAGAAATCGGGCGGTATCGGCCGTCTGATGCTGGGCGGTGCATTTGTTGCAGGTACTCTTTCTGCCATGATTGCCGTGGGCAGCATGCTTGAACTTGATCGCGCATCTGACGAATTCGGTCGGGCATCGGATCAACGCGCTCCTGATTACGCATTGGCCGAGCCGGAACAAAAACCGATGCTGCGCAAGGATTATCAGTTACCCGATAATCCGCCGCCCATGCAGGGACGCACCGGTTATCTGATTGATGAAAATGGCCGCACCACCGCAAATCAGGGGCAGGACGGACAGAACCTTTCGGATTTTGTCGGAACACCACAATCCAAACCCAAAGGCGACATTCTTCCGGGGGATAGTGGCAATGACGGACCCGCAATAACGGTCGGGCCGTCTGACAAGGATGCGCCCTGGCGTAAATTTGCGGCCCTGGCACCTGATGCCGGATCAAAGCCGGTCATTGCCATTGTCATCGATGATGCCGGGCTTGATCAGCCTCGCACGGCAAAAACCGTGGAACTTCCCGGGCCGATTACGATTTCCTATCTGCCTTATGCGCGCGATTTGCAGCCACAGGTCAATGCCGCACGCAAGGCCGGGCATGAGGTGATGTTACATATGCCAATGGAACCGTCATCGGCCACAGTTGATCCGGGACCACATGCGTTGTTGGCGACCTATGACCGACAGAAGATCGTCAACGAAATGAACTGGATGCTTGATCGCTTTGACGGATATGTCGGGGTGAACAACCATATGGGCAGCAAATTCACATCCGATCCGGAACGCATGCGGATTGTGATGGAAGTGATGAAGTCTCGCGGACTTCTGTTCCTTGATTCCCGCACCAGTGCTGCATCTGTCGGGTATTCGACGGCCAGCAAGTTCGGTGTTCCGGCAATTACGCGTGATGTCTTTATCGACGATGCCGACGATGCAGCCAAAATTGCCGATATGCTGGCCCGCACCGAACGTGTCGCCGCCAAACAGGGCTATGCCATTGCCATCGGTCATCCCCGTGATCTGACGATCAGTGCCTTGCGCAAGTGGATTCCGGAAATTGAAGCGCGCGGATTTGTTCTGGTGCCTGTGTCGGATATCTTGCGACGCTCGTCACGGAGTGTGACTGGATAAACCGATACCTGCTGTTCCAGGCTGATGCAACAAGGGCCGCAGTGATACGCGGCCCTTTGTTTATTGTTTCAGGAGAAGCGATATGCTTCGCGGGCCGCGGCCATCAATGCACCGGCCTTGTTGCGGCATTCCTTGTGCTCCAGTTCCGGTTTGCTATCAACGACGATACCGGCACCGGCCTGAATGTGAATTTTCTCGTCCTTGATCACGGCTGTACGCAGGGCGATGCAGGTATCCATCGACCCATCAGCCGAGATATAGCCGATACACCCGGCATAGATCCCGCGACGCACCGATTCCAGTTCATCAATGATTTCCATCGCGCGTACTTTTGGTGCACCTGAAACCGTCCCGGCGGGGAAACCTGCCTTAAGGGCATCCATGGCATCGTATTTCTCGTCGATTTGCCCGACGACATTGGAAACGATATGCATGACATGGGAATAATATTCGATGGTCTCGCGGTCTGTGACACGAACCGTGCCGGGTTTTGAAACACGGCCAACATCATTACGACCGAGATCAAGCAACATCAGATGTTCGGAACGTTCCTTGGGATCATCCAGAAGGTCTTGCGCCATAACCTTGTCATCTTCGGGCGTTTTGCCACGACGGCGCGTTCCGGCGATCGGACGAATGGTGACCTCGCCATCGCGTAACCGGACCAGAATTTCCGGGCTGGCGCCAACAACCTGAAAACCGCCAATATCAAGATAGAACATGAAGGGTGACGGGTTGATCCGGCGAAGTGCGCGATAAAAGGCAAAGGGCGGCAATTGATAGGGCAGCGTATAGCGTTGCGACAGCACGACCTGGAAGATGTCACCGGCCCGGATATATTCCTTGGCCTTGTCGACCATTTCGTAAAAGCCAGCTTCATCCACACTGACCTTCGGGTCGGGCAGGGTTTCGGGCACGGATTTCGAGCGACGGTCGATAAACAGGTTGCGCTGGAACTGCATCACCACATCGTTAAGCCGAGCACATGCCAGATCATAGGCAGCATCGGCACTGATACCGTCTTGCGGGCGCACTGGTGTGACGACGGTTACCGTGTCCTCGATGGTATCGAAGCTTGCGGTTACGGTCGGGCGAATAAATATGCCGTCTGGCACGCCAAGTTCGTCTTCGTTGCTGTCAGGCAGCTTTTCCATCAGGCGGACGGTGTCATATCCCATATAGCCAACAAGACCGGCACTCATCGGCGGCAGATTGTCGGGAAGCTTGATATAGCTTTCAGCAATCAGTTTCTTAAGGCTGTCGAGCGGGGCATCATCTTCATCGACAAAGGCATCCGCATCGGCCATGGCGCGACGGTTCAGATCAGCCTTGTTGCCAAAGCAACGCCAGATCAGATCGGGTTTCAAACCCAGAAATGAATATCGCCCGCGAACAGCTCCTCCTTCAACAGATTCAAGCAAGTAGGTGTTTGGCATACCTTCGGCAATCTTGAGGAACGCCGAAACCGGCGTATCGAGATCAGCCGTCAATGCGGTCCAGAGAACCTGCGAGACGCCCTTGTCATAGTTTTGCTTGAAGCTGTTGAAATCCGGTTTGATTTCCATGGTCTGTCCGATTGTTGGTCTTTATGTTGGCTCTTAATAAAAAGAAAAAGGGCGACCGGTTGATCCGGTCGCCCTTTGTGCTTGTATCAGTTAGCTGCTGTCGGAGCAAAAAGCTCGTTGATGACGGTGTTATTCACCGTGACCGAGATTTCGTCTCGCAGATAGCCAAGATATTGCGAAAGAATATCTTCGTTGATTGCCGATTTCAGTTCGTTACTGACCATAGATGCATCTGCCGTCTGGGCATCTGCGACCTTGATATTATCAAGGCGGACAATCAGGATGTCTTCCCCGGTCTGAATTGCTTTGGCCTTGCCATCTTCAAGAGTGAATAGGGCGGCAGCAACGGCCGGATTAACATTGTCGCCAAGACCCTGACCGGTACGTTTTGTCAGACCGCTTTCCATGACCTCTGCGCCATCTTCAGAGGCAACAGCGGCAAGATCTGCACCGTTTGAGTTGATGGTGTTGGCAAGCTCTTCTGCTTTGGCCAGCATCTGCTTCTGGCGTTCGTCAGCTTTCCATGCTGCGATGACATCGTCACGAACATCTTCGAACGGACGCAGGGCAGAGGGGGTGATGTTCTCGACGCGAACGACATAACGGGTACCGGTACCGGTTTCCTCAAGGAAGCTTTCTTCGCCGTTTTCAAGCTCGAAAATCTTCGCGTTGATTTCATCCGCACTGTCGATGTTTTCACCGGCAAGACCCTCGCCGCGAACAACCACGCTCAGCTTGTAGGTTTTTGCACCAACGTCACGGGCTGCGTCTTCGATCGGGGTACCTGCGCCAAGTTCCTCGTCAAACTTTGCCGCAAGGTCATAAATCGAGTCTTCTGCCTTGAACTGTTTCAGGCCGTCGACAATTGTGTCGCGTACTTCATCAAGGGACTGGGTGCTGCCCGGCGTAATCGACGTTACATGCAGGATATGCCAGCCAAGAGCCGTTTCAACCGGTTCGGAGTAACCGCCTTCGGGCAGGGCAAAGGTTGCAGCGCTCAGGTCCGGAAGAATGTCGTTGGCGGTGAATTCGCCAAGCTTGACCATCCCTTCATCCATGCCGGCTTCCTTGGCCGTCGCCATGAAGTCAGCCCCTTCCAGAAGCTTTTTATAGGCTTCGTGCGCAGACTGCTCGTCGCCCGGCGCAAACAGAATCTGTTCGACAACGCGTTTTTCCGGGGTCTGGAATTCTGCTTCGCGCTGTTTATAGGAATCAGCGATTTCTTCTTCAGTCACCGAGATTGTCGGGATCAGGTCCGCGGCACTGAGTGTCGCCAGCGTCACATCACGGCTTTCCGGCGCAGTAAACTGTGCTGCATTATCTTCGTGGAATTTGCGAAGGGTCGGATCATCGGCAACCGCAATATCATCAAATTCCGCACCATTGAGGGCAAAGAATGAACCACTACGCTGTTCGTTGCGATAGGCAACAATCTGCTTTGCCATCATTTCCGGAACCGCCGCAGTGCCGGTCAGGCTGCCAACAACCTGCTGGCTCATCAGATCGCCACGAACACCTTCGATGAATTCCTGTTCGGTATAGCCTGCGGTGTAAAGCGCCTGCAGGAAACGATCACGGCTGAACTGGCCGGTGGTCGGGTCCTTGAAATTCTCAGACGCGAAGATGGTGTCGCGCACTTTATCGTCGCTGATACCGATTCCCATAACCTTGGCGTCTTCTCGCAGCACTTTCTGAGATACGAGCGATTGCACCGTATTGTTCAGAAGACCCATCTGGATGGCCTGCTGCTGGTTGAAGTTCGGGCCGAATACATTCCGCATATTCTGCACGCTGCGCTGGAAGGCGCGGTCCAGTTCGACCGGGGTAACTTTCTGGCTGCCGATTTCGGCAACTTCACGCGACGTGCCAAGATTAAGCATCGATGCGTTCAGGCCCCAGATAACGAAGCTCAGTGCAATCACGCCAAAGATGATTTTGGCAAAGATTGATTTCGAAAATGTGCGAATGCCAGCAAGCATATGATAAGCCTAACAATTCGTGGTTTGGTGTCGATATAATGTATCGACAGGTTTTAATTATGATCGCCTTGGGACGCAAATCCCGACGAAATTGCCGGGCATCTTAATGGCGACAGGTAACAGCGGCAACAGGCGATTGCATAGAAGATCATAGCAATACCACACGAAATGCATGATCGCGTCATTTCCGGTACTTGGCCCGGTGCGGTGGACATGCTAAAAGCCGCTTCGAAATTGATCTTGTAACAGTTCGTAACCGGCGGGTTCGTCAATTATCGTTCTGTTATAAAACCAGAATGTCTGAAACTGACCAGCAAGAGGTATCCTCACATGACCCAACGCCGTCCCCTGATTGCCGGAAACTGGAAAATGAACTGTTTGCGTGCAGACGGTCTTGTGCTGGCGTCTGACCTGGCCGCAAAGGCGTCTGAAAAGGGTGCGCTTGGCTGTGATGTGCTTGTTTGCCCGCCTGCAACGCTTCTGTCCGAGGTGGTTGGTGTAACCAAGGATAGTGCAGTTGCCGTCGGTGGCCAGGATTGCCATGTGGCGACCTCAGGGGCGCATACCGGTGATATTGCTGCACCGATGCTTGCGGATATCGGTGCACGCTATGTTCTGGTTGGACATTCCGAACGCCGTGCGGATCATGGTGAAAGTTCGACCGATATTCGCTGCAAGGCAATTGCTGCGCATGATGCCGGTCTGGTTGCTGTGGTCTGTGTTGGTGAGACCGAACAGGAACGCGATCTTGGCGCGACGCTGTCGGTTGTGAACGGGCAGGTGGCTGTTTCTGTTCCGGATGGTGCGACCGCAAAGAACACTGTCATTGCCTATGAACCGGTCTGGGCGATCGGGACCGGCCGTACCGCCAGCGTTGAAGAAGTTGCCGAGGTCCACACCGCGATCCGCTCAGAACTTGTGAAGCGCTTTGAAGACGGTAACGAATTCCGGATTCTTTATGGTGGCTCAGTCAAGCCGTCCAATGCGGCGGAATTGCTGGCGCTCGAAGACGTCGACGGCGCGCTTGTCGGTGGGGCGAGCCTCAAGGTTGAAGATTTTTGGAAAATTATTGAAACTTGCGCCTAGCCAACAGCCATAAAACGCGTTAAATACGCATCAAATTTATGCCCGGTCCGGGCCAAACTGCGTTCGGATCGGAAGTTAGGACAAGAGTTTCGAGACCATGCAAACAGTCATTCTGGTAATCCACCTTCTTCTTGCGCTCGGCCTTATTGCCGTCATTCTCGTACAGCGCAGCGAGGGCGGTGGGCTTGGTATCGGCGGTAACAGCGGCGGCGGAGGCGGTGGCTTCGGCGTGATGAGTTCACGCGGCGCTGCGAACCTGCTGACCCGTACCACTGCGATTCTGGCAGGTGCATTCATGATCACCAGCATCATTCTTGCACTGCAGTCCAACAGCCATACCCGGCCAGCTTCCATTCTGGAACAGGCACCGGCTTCGGCCCCGGCGGTTACTGAACCCGCTGAGGATACCGGGCCCGCGGCTCCGACCCGCTAAACAAATTAACCGACGACACGAGGCGGCAAACTTGCCGCCTCAATTTTTGATTGTTGTATTCCCCGGTTCGTGATGCACTAAATGGCATTGAACCGAGGCTTTGTGCTTTGAGATGAGGCAAAGAAATGACTCGTTATATCTTTATTACCGGTGGCGTTGTTTCTTCGTTGGGCAAAGGCCTGGCTTCCGCTGCTTTGGGTGCTTCGTTACAGGCACGTGGCTTCACAGTTCGTCTGCGCAAGCTTGATCCGTATATCAACGTCGATCCGGGCACCATGAGCCCGTACCAGCATGGCGAGTGCTATGTGACCGAAGACGGTGCGGAAACCGACCTTGACCTTGGTCACTATGAACGTTTCACCGGTGTGTCTTCGCGCCGTTCAGACAACGTGACGACCGGCCGTATCTATTCCAACGTGATTGCACGTGAACGCCGTGGTGATTATCTGGGCGGGACCGTTCAGGTCATTCCGCACATCACCGATGCCATCAAGGAATTCGTTCAGTCTGATGCGACCGAGGATTTCGTCCTGGTCGAGATCGGCGGCACGGTTGGCGATATTGAAAGCTTGCCGTTCCTCGAAGCGATCCGTCAGATGGGCAACGAGCTTGGCGATGGCCGTACGCTGTTCATGCACCTGACCCTGGTGCCTTACATCTCGACCGCAGGTGAGCTGAAAACCAAACCGACCCAGCATTCCGTCAAGGAACTGCAGAGCGTCGGTATTCAGCCGGATATTCTGCTTTGCCGTTGTGATCGTGAAATTCCGATCAATGAACGCCGCAAGATCGCGCGTTTCTGTAACGTGCGCGAAGCAGCCGTCATTCCGGCATATGATGTCGACAATATCTATCAGGTGCCGATCAGCTATCACCAGTATGGTCTTGATAGCGAAGTTCTGCACCATTTCGGTCTGCAGGCGCAGGACCCGGATCTTGCTCCGTGGGAAAACATCTGCAACACCATCCGCAACCCGGAAGGTGAGGTCACGATTGGTATCGTCGGTAAATATATCCAGCTTCCTGATGCCTACAAATCCCTGACCGAAGCCCTGACCCATGGCGGTATCGCCAACAAGGTACGCGTTAATATTGAATGGATTGCGTCAGACGCCCTTGAAAAAGATGGCAACGTCAACGAAATCCTGTCGAAACTTGATGCGATCATGGTGCCGGGCGGTTTCGGCGAACGTGGCGCAGAAGGCAAGATCGCTGCTGCACGCTATGCCCGTGAAAACAAGGTTCCGTATTTCGGCATTTGCTTTGGTATGCAGATGGCCGTTCTTGAAGCAGCCCGCAACCTTGCTGGCCTGAAAGACGCATCCTCGTCCGAATTCGGTCCGACCAAAACACCGCTTGTCGGTCTGATGACCGAATGGGCAAAGGATGGTGGTTCGGTTGAGCGCCGTACTGGCGAAGACGATATGGGCGGTACCATGCGTCTTGGCAATTACGAGTGCAAACTGGTCGAAGGCACCCATGCACGCGACATCTATGGCAGTGCTACTGTTCTTGAACGTCACCGCCATCGTTATGAAGTTAACGTAAACTTCATGTCGCAGCTTGAGGAAAAAGGTCTTAAATTCTCGGGTCTGTCACCGGACGGGCGTTTGCCGGAAATCGTTGAATACCCGGATCATCCGTGGTTCATCGGTGTTCAGTTCCACCCGGAACTTCGTTCGCGTCCGCTTGATCCGCATCCGCTGTTCGTGTCTTACATCAAGGCCGCCAAAGAGCGCAGCCGTCTGGTGTAATCGACACGCAGTCTGACTGCGAGAAGGGTCCCTGGCTATAGGCTTGAATGGCCGAATGCTTGAATGAAAGTCATTGCAATGACCGAAATTAAAACTGTCAAAGTTGGCAATATCGAAATCGCCAATGACAAGCCCTTTGCCGTATTGGCAGGGCCATGTGCGATCGAAAGCCGTCAACATGCTCTGGAAATGTCGGCAGCCCTGAAGGAACTTTCCGAAGGGCTTGGTATCGGTCTGGTTTACAAAAGCTCGTTTGACAAGGCCAATCGGACCAGCACCACGTCAAAACGCGGTGTGGGTCTGTCCGAAGGTCTCGACATTCTGGCTGAAGTCAAATCGGTTACCGGTCTTCCGATTGTAACTGACGTGCATTTGCCAGATCAGTGTGCCGCTGTTGCCGAGGTTGCAGACATTCTTCAGATCCCGGCATTCCTGTGCCGTCAGGCTGATCTGTTGCAGGCAGCTGGCAAGACCGGTCGTGCGGTTAATGTCAAAAAGGGCCAGTTCCTGGCACCTTGGGACATGGTCAATGTGGCCAACAACCTTGCTGCGACCGGCAATGAAAATATTATGCTCTGTGATCGTGGAACCAGCTTTGGCTATAACACGCTCGTCACGGACTTCCGCGGACTTCCCACCATGGCCCGTCTGGGCTATCCGGTTGTCTTCGATGCAACCCATTCGGTCCAGCAGCCAGGCGGACAGGGCACCTCGTCAGGTGGCCAGCGCGAATTCGCGCCTGTTCTGGCCCGCGCAGCCGTATCGGTTGGCATCGCAGCACTGTTTATCGAAACCCACGATAATCCGGCAACGGCCATTTCCGATGGCCCGAACCAAATCCCGTTGAACAAATTACCCGAAGTTCTTTCGGTTCTGATGGAATTGGACAAAGTGGCAAAAGCCAATCCGGTTCGTCTGGATATGTTCGACGCATGATTTTCAAATGCCGCCAGTCATTCATTGGCGGCATTCTTTTTTGCTGTAACCTGCATGCCGAACAAACGGCATGGTTCCTACCAGTGAGGAGAACGTTTCTGTCATGACCGCTATTATCGATATTCGCGGCCGCGAAATCCTTGACAGCCGTGGTAACCCGACGGTCGAAGTTGATGTAACTCTGGAAAATGGCGCCTTTGGTCGTGCTGCCGTTCCGTCGGGTGCATCTACCGGTGCGCACGAAGCCGTTGAGCTTCGTGACAAAGAAGACCGTTATCTCGGCAAAGGTGTGACCAAGGCTGTTGCCGCGGTCAATGGTGAGATTTTCGAAGCACTTGTCGGCATGGATGCCGAAGATCAGGTTGCTGTCGACAATGTCATGATCGAACTCGACGGAACGGCCAACAAGTCCCGTCTGGGTGCCAACGCCATTCTTGGTGTTTCGCTTGCAACTGCCAAGGCCGCTGCCGAAGACGCAGGTCTTCCGCTTTACCGCTATGTTGGTGGTGCCTTTGCCCGTACGCTTCCGGTTCCGATGATGAATATCATCAATGGTGGCGAGCATGCAGACAACCCGATCGATGTTCAGGAATTCATGATCATGCCGGTGTCGGCTGAGACCGGTTCCGATGCGATCCGTATGGGGGCGGAAATCTTCCATAACCTGAAAAAGGCCCTGTCGGCTGATGGTTTGAACACCAACGTTGGTGACGAGGGCGGCTTTGCTCCGAATATTGCATCGACCGAAGCTGCTATCAGCTACGTCATGAAATCGATCGAAGCTGCTGGCTACCGTCCGGAAGAAGACGTCGTTCTGGCACTTGATGCGGCATCGACCGAATTCTACAAAGACGGAAAATATATTCTGGCAGGCGAGGGCAAGACCCTTGATTCCAGCGGTATGGTCAAATACTGGGCCGATCTTGTCGGCAAATACCCGATCTTCTCCATCGAAGACGGTATGGCTGAAGATGACTGGGATGGTTGGGCTGAACTGACTGCTGCCATTGGTACCAAAACCCAGCTTGTTGGTGATGACCTGTTCGTGACCAACCCGAAACGTCTTGCTGACGGTATCAAAAAGGGTGTGGCAAACTCGATCCTGGTCAAGGTTAACCAGATCGGTACGCTGTCCGAGACCCTTGAGGCTGTCGAAATGGCACATCGTGCCGGTTATACCGCAGTCATGTCGCACCGTTCGGGCGAAACCGAAGATGCAACCATTGCCGACCTTGCTGTTGCAACCAACTGTGGTCAGATCAAAACCGGTTCGCTGTCGCGTTCCGACCGTATGGCAAAATACAACCAGCTGATCCGCATCGAAGAGATGCTTGGTGCTGGCGCCTACTATCCGGGTCGTACGATCCTGAAGTAATCCGGTCTGACGGTTTGCTATCAAACGGGGTGCATTGCATAGACAGTGCACCCCTCTTTTTTGGGTTGATCGGGTCGGTTGTGAGGCGAATACAGGTCGCGAAACCGTGAGTCAGGATTATCTGATTAACCGTAAATCAACGCCCTTGTAGTGTTGGTTTAATTCTATTTTTACCAATCTCTGCGCTACTGAATGGGTAATTTTGGCAGCCCTGCAGCTTTGTTGTTCTGTAAGTCACAGAAAACAAAAGAAAATAACGTATGTTGTTTTTATGTTGTTGGGGCGGAATGATTCTGAACGTCGCCAAAGCCGCAATTTCGCGCAAAGGGCAAAGGTAAATGTCGTCAAGTTCGCCGGTTTTTCGCCGCCTGAAACAGGCCGTCGCACCGGTAATCGCATTTACAGTGATGGCATATTTCATCTTCCACAGTGTGGAAGGTGAGCGTGGTCTGCTGACCTATTGGTCAATGCAGGACCGCGTTACCGAAATTGCCAAAGTTCTCGACGAAACCACAGAACGTCGCAAGGATCTTGAGCGGCATGTCGTATCATTGCGGGCAAGCCATCTTGATCCTGACCTGCTTGATGAACGTGCACGTGCAATGCTTAACGCCGCCCATCCCGATGATGTGATTATTTTCCATCATGATGGCTATCAGGGGATGGCAACAATCACTGCTGCCCATACCGACTGAACGGACTCTGATTGCGTTTTATAACGTCTCAGGGAATCCGGATCTCTGATTCCTCCCTTGAAATGCTCAGAATGGCGGCCTGATTTGTCGTCATTGATGATTTCTGGCGAAATTCTTGGTTGTGAATTTCGGTCAGTAATGTGCGTCTTGCGCTAAGGTGTTGTTTAAACTGACTTCTGGTTTATTGACGTGGATATGCCGGGTTTGGTTGATTGCGTTGATAATGAATGCCTTCTTTGGGTTGCATTCCGGCAAGAACGGCTATGCGGTATTATCGTCATAAAAGCATAGCATTTGTGACACAGGGGAATGAACGAAAATGAACGCATCCTTCCAAGTCGCTGAAAACGCTGCATCTCCACATATTTGCCAAATAGCGTGAATTAACTGATATTAGGTTTATTTGTGATTGTGCGTTGCAAAACAACAGTTTACTCGCAGTTTGATTGCTTGCCCTTGGAGGTCGTTTTAGGTAGTCATTTCGGTGGTCCAGTACCGAATTAAGCGCTCATACATGATGCTTAAGCGATAGCCATCCACCGGGAGGAAACATGGCGACCACGAAACGCAAACGCGCCACTACGCGCGCCGACAACCAGGCGAGCAGTGACGATCTCCTCAAATATTACCGTGAAATGCTGCTGATCCGCCGCTTTGAAGAAAAAGCCGGTCAGCTGTACGGCATGGGTCTTATTGGTGGCTTTTGCCACCTGTATATCGGGCAGGAAGCAGTCGTTGTCGGCATGCAGTCTGCGATTACCGGCGACGACGGTGTGATCACCAGTTACCGTGACCATGGCCACATGCTGGCCTGTGGCATGGATGCCGGTGGTGTTATGGCCGAGCTGACGGGCCGCGAAGGCGGTTATTCCCGCGGCAAGGGCGGCTCCATGCACATGTTCTCCAAGGAAAAGAACTTCTATGGCGGCCACGGCATCGTTGGCGGTCAGGTTCCACTTGGTACCGGTATCGCCTTCAATTACAAATATCGCGGTGAAAACCGTGTTTGTCTGACCTATCTTGGTGACGGTGCCGTTAACCAGGGTCAGGTCTATGAAGCATTCAACATGGCCGCTCTCTGGCAGCTTCCGGTGATCTATTGCATCGAGAACAACCAGTACGCCATGGGCACATCGACCCAGCGTCATTCGTCCAGTCCCGACCTTTATCAGCGCGGCGTTGCCTATGGCATTCCGGGTGAACAGGTTGATGGCATGGATGTTCTGGCCGTCAAGGAAGCTGGCGAACGTGCCGTTGCGCATTGCCGCGAAGGCAAAGGTCCTTACATTCTTGAGCTGAAAACGTACCGTTATCGCGGTCACTCGATGTCGGATCCTGCGAAATATCGCACCAAGGATGAACTCGACAAGATGCGCAAGGAACACGACCCGATCGATATGGTCAAAAAGCTTCTGATTGATGGCAACATCATCGATGAGGCAGGCCTGAAGGATATCGACAAGGAAGTGAAAGCCGAAGTCGCAAAAGCGGCCGAATTCGCGCAGAACAGCCCGGAACCGGATGTTTCTGAACTGTTCACCGATATTCTGATCGACGCGTGATCGCGACTTTTCGCGAACCGCTTTTGACCGATATTTCCCGGGAGAGAGGGAACAATGCCGATTGAAGTTTTGATGCCGGCCCTGTCGCCGACCATGACCGAAGGCACGCTTGCCAAATGGAACGTCAAGGAAGGCGACACGATCGCATCCGGTGACGTCATCGCAGAAATCGAAACCGACAAAGCAACGATGGAAGTTGAAGCTGTCGATGAAGGTACTGTGGGCAAGATCGTTATCGCCGAAGGTACCGAAAATGTCGCAGTGAATGCAGTCATCGCCTATATCCTCGAAGAGGGCGAAGACGCATCTGCACTTGATAACGTTTCAGCATCACCGGCCGCTGCTGCACCGGCTGCGGAAGAAGCACCTGCTGCCCCGGCTGCAGAATCCGCTCCTGCCGCAAGTATGGCAAGTGCCGCACCGGTTGCTGCAAGTGGTGCAATTGAACGTTCTGACGCTGAACCGCGCGCCATGAGCGTGATGAACGCGACCCAGGACGAAAAAACCTATACCAAGTTCAAAACCCAGACCGTGCGTGAAGCCCTGCGTGATGCAATGGCCGAAGAAATGCGCGGTGACGAAAACGTCTTCGTCATGGGCGAGGAAGTTGCGCAGTATCAGGGGGCCTACAAGGTTACCCAGGGCCTGCTTGATGAATTCGGTGACAAGCGTGTTGTCGATACCCCGATCACCGAGATCGGTTTCACCGGTATGGCAACGGGTGCGGCCTTTATGGGCCTTAAGCCGATTGTTGAATTCATGACGTTCAACTTCGCCATGCAGGCAATCGACCATATCATCAACTCTGCGGCCAAGACGCTTTACATGTCCGGTGGCCAGCTGGGTTGCCCGATTGTCTTCCGTGGTCCGAACGGTGCAGCTGCCCGCGTTGGCGCACAGCATTCGCAGTGCTATGCATCCTGGTATGCACATTGCCCGGGCCTCAAGGTCATTGCACCGTGGTCGGCTGCAGACGCCAAAGGCCTTCTGAAGGCTGCGATCCGCGATCCGAACCCGATTGTCTTCCTTGAAAACGAAATCATGTACGGTCAGAGCTTCGAAGTTCCTGATGACGAAGATTTCGTCCTGCCGATCGGTCAGGCCAAGATCGAACGCGAAGGGACCGATGTCACCATCGTTGCTTTCTCGATCATGGTGGGCAAGGCGCTCAAGGCTGCTGAAAAGCTGGCAGAGCAGGGGATCTCGGCTGAGGTCATCAACCTGCGCACCATTCGTCCGCTCGATGTGAACACCATCATTCGCTCGGTAATGAAGACCAATCGTCTTGTTACCTGTGAAGAAGGCTGGCACTTCGCCGGTATCGGTGCGGAAATCGCATCTGTGGTCATGGAGCATGCCTTTGACTATCTCGATGCACCGGTTGCCCGCGTGACCGGCGAAGATGTTCCGATGCCGTATGCTGCAAATCTCGAAGTGCTTGCACTTCCGCAAGAGCAGCACATCGTCGATGCGGCCAAGGCCGTTTGCTATCGCTAAGTGATACGGACAGGGGCAGGCGCCGTTTAACAGCGCGCCGCCCCGTTACCGGGAGAATGTGTTCATGCCTGTAAAAGTATTGATGCCGGCCTTGTCGCCGACCATGACCGAAGGCACCTTGGCAAAGTGGCACGTCAAGGAAGGTGACACCGTTGAATCGGGCGATGTCATCGCAGAAATCGAAACCGACAAAGCCACGATGGAAGTCGAAGCCGTCGACGAAGGCAAGATCGGTAAAATCCTTGTTGCCGAAGGCAGCGAGGGCGTTGCTGTTAACGAAGTTATCGCGCTTCTTCTTGAAGAAGGCGAAGACGACAGTGCCCTTGAAGGCGCTGATACCTCTGCCGCAGGCACTGCGCCTGCAACTGCCGAAGCGCCGGCAGAAGCCGCACCGGCACCGTCAGCAGCACCTGCTGCGGCAAGCTCGGTCCCGGCTGCACCTGTTTCGGGTGGTGAGCGCGTCAAGGCAAGCCCGCTGGCACGCCGTATCGCTGCAAACGAAGGTGTCGACCTTGCTGCGGTGACCGGTTCCGGTCCGCGTGGTCGTATCGTCAAGCGCGATGTCGAAGCTGCGAAATCTGCCAAACCGGCTGCTGCAGCTGCTGCCCAGGCAGCACAAGCGGCATCCTCTGCTCCGGCTGCTGCTGCACCGGCGGCTTCTGGCTGGAACCCGGATCTTACCGGTCTTCCGGAATATGAGGAAATCCCGAACAGCGGCATGCGCAAAACCATTGCGCGTCGCCTGACGGAATCCAAACAGCAGGTTCCGCATTTCTACCTGACCGTGGATTGCGAACTCGACAACCTTCTGGCAACCCGCAAGCAGCTGAATGACAAGGCTGGCGAAGGCGTCAAGATTTCGGTCAACGACTTCATTATTCGCGCGGTTTCGCTGGCACTCAAGAAAGTTCCGGCTGCCAATTCCATCTGGACCGACAAGGCGACCCTTCAGTGCAAGAAACAGGACATCTCGGTGGCGGTTGCCATCGAAGGTGGTCTGATCACGCCGGTCGTTCGTGATGCCGGTTCCAAAGGCCTTGCTGAAATCTCGACCGAGATGAAGACGCTGGCTGGCAAAGCCCGCGATGGCAAATTGATGCCCGAAGATTATCAGGGCGGGACCTTCTCGGTTTCCAACCTTGGCATGTTTGGTATCAAGGAATTCTCCGCCATCATCAACCCGCCGCAGGGTTGCATTCTGGCTGTCGGTGCTGGTGAACAGCGTCCGGTGGTCAAGGATGGTGCTCTGGCCGTTGCAACTGTCATGAGCTGCACTCTTTCTGTTGATCACCGTGCGGTCGATGGTGCAGTTGGCGCTCAGTTCATGGCCGAATTCAAAAAGCTGATTGAAGACCCGCTGAGCATGCTGCTCTAACGGTCCAAAGTTGCGCGGGGACTTTAATCAGTCCCCGCAAGCATTTGAATTTCAAGACCTGTAACCGGAAACGGACAGGCGAAGGAGATCCTACGATGGCGGATAACAATTTCGACGTAATCGTGATTGGTGCAGGTCCGGGTGGTTATGTAACCGCAATCCGTTCTGCCCAGCTTGGCCTCAAAACGGCAGTTGTAGAACGTGAACATCTTGGCGGTATTTGCCTGAACTGGGGCTGCATTCCGACCAAGGCGCTTCTGCGTTCGGCCGAGATTTACCGCAACATGAAACATGCCAAGGAATATGGCCTGTCATGTGAAAAGCCGTCCTTTGACATTGATGCCGTGATCCAGCGTTCGCGTGGCGTCTCCAAGCAGCTTGCTGGTGGTGTCGGTCATCTTCTCAAGAAGAACAAAGTCACCGTCATTAACGGTGAAGCCAAGTTCGATGGCCCGAAAAAGGTCGTTGTGACGGGTAAGGATGCCGGTACCTATACCGCGAAGAACTACATTATCGCGACGGGTGCCCGCGCACGTTCCCTGCCGGGTCTAGAAGCCGATGGCAAAGTGGTTTGGGATTACAAAAAGGCGATGACGCCTGACAAAATGCCCAAAAGCCTTGTCGTTGTCGGTTCCGGTGCCATCGGCATCGAATTCGCCAGCTTCTATCACACCCTTGGTGCGGACGTGACTGTGGTTGAAATCATGCCGCAGATCATGCCAGTCGAGGACAAGGAAATTGCCGCACTCGCTCAGAAGATGATGACCAAGGACGGGATGAAAATTCTGACCGAAGCCAAGGTCGCAAATCTCAAGCGCAATGCCGACAATGTTGTTGTCACGGTTGAAACCAAAGACGACAAGAAACAGGAACTTACCGTTGATCGTGTGATTTCAGCTGTCGGGGTTATCGGCAACACTGAAAATCTCGGTCTTGAAACGACCAAGGTCAAAGTTGATCGCAACGTCATTGGCACCGATGAATATTCGCGTACCGACGAGCCGGGCATTTTTGCCATTGGCGACGTTGCCGGTCCGCCGATGCTGGCTCACAAGGCCGAGCATGAAGGGGTGGTCTGTGTCGAGAAAATCGCAGGCGTTAAAAACGTCCATCCGATTGATCCGCTCAAGATCCCGGGTTGCACCTATTGCCATCCGCAGGTCGCAAGTGTCGGCCTGACCGAAGCCAAGGCAAAAGATGCCGGTTACGACGTCAAGGTCGGCAAATTCCCGTTCATTGGTAACGGCAAGGCTGTTGCCCTGGGCGAGGCCGAAGGTCTGGTCAAAACTGTGTTTGATGCCAAGACCGGCGAATTGCTTGGTGCCCACATGGTCGGCACAGAAGTCACCGAGCTGATTCAGGGCTTTGTGGTTGCGATGGGGCTTGAAACGACTGAAGAAGACCTGATGCATACGGTCTTCCCGCATCCGACCCTGTCGGAAATGATGCATGAGTCGGTCCTTGACGCCTATGGGCGTGCAATCCACTTCTAAAATATCGGGTTCTACCGGGCGCACATGCCCGGTATGACCATTTTTGACGAATGTCGGTTTGACAAATTCGTGGCGTGGCGGCACATTGCCGCCCGTCCAATCCTTCGGAGGTAACTCTATGTCGACGGCGCGCAACGAAGCCAAAGCTCTTCGTCACCCGGAAAAGCAAAAACGGCCAGATCGTCCATCCGGACGCAAGCCTTCCTGGATTCGCGTCAAGGCGCCAACCTCCCAAGGTTATCAGGAAACCCGCGAACTTGCGCGTGGCCTGAACCTTCATACTGTTTGCGAAGAAGCCGCATGCCCGAATATCGGCGAATGCTGGCAGAAGAAACACGCATCCTTCATGATTATGGGCGATACCTGTACGCGTGCATGTTCGTTCTGTAACGTGAAGACCGGTATGCCGAACGCGCTTGACCCGTTCGAGCCGGAAAATCTTGCGATGGCGGTCGCCGACATGCAGCTCAAGCATGTTGTGATCACGTCGGTTGACCGTGATGACCTTGCCGATGGCGGTGCAACGCACTTTGCCCGCGTCATTGAGGCCATCCGCCACAAATCGCCGGAAACCACCATTGAAATTCTGACACCGGACTTCCGTGACAAGCCAGGTGCTGTTGAAATCGTCGCCAAGGCCCGTCCTGACGTGTTCAACCACAACCTTGAAACGGTTCCGCGTCTTTACACCAACATCCGCCCGGGCGCGCGCTATTACCAGTCTTTGCGCATCCTTGATCGGGTCAAGCAGATCGATCCGACCATCTTCACCAAATCCGGCCTGATGGTTGGTCTTGGCGAAGAACGCAAGGAACTCTCGCAGGTCATGGATGACCTGCGTGTCGCCGATGTCGATTTCCTTACGATCGGTCAGTATCTTCAGCCGACCCTGAAGCACGAACCGGTTCATCGCTTTGTGACGCCTGACGAATTTGATGAATATGCATCAATGGCACGTGGCAAGGGATTCCTGATGGTGTCGGCAACGCCGCTGACCCGTTCGAGCTACCATGCAGACCGTGACTTTGAACAGTTGCGAGAAGCCCGCGAGAAGAAACTTGCAGCTGCCGAAGCAGCCAAGGCAAAAGCAGCGCGCGCAGAAGCCGTTGCACAATAAATCTGAACGATAGCGCGACGATAAGGGGAGATACGAGTGCCGACGCATGCAGAGCGCAGGAAACTGCCCTATACGCCGGAACAGCTCTTCGAACTCGTCGCGGATATCGATTCCTATTCCGAGTTTCTGCCCTGGTGCGTTGCATCAAGGGTACGCAAGCGCGATGGTGATGTGCTTCAGGCCGATCTGGTGATCGGCTTCAAGATGTTTCGCGAAAAATACACATCCAAGGTTACGCTGCAGCGTCCGCATCGCGTTGATGTGGAATATCTTCAGGGCCCGTTCAAATATCTCAATAACCATTGGGTATTCGAAGCCGATGAAGACGGGGGCACCTGGCTCGACTTCTTCGTGGATTTCGAATTCCGTTCGGCCTTGTTGCAGAAAATGATCGGCGTTGTGTTTAACGAGGCGGTTAAACTGATGGTCGGGGCCTTTGAAACCCGCGCACGTGAAGTTTACGGCGAACCGCAAATCCCGTCTTCGGAAAGCTAGGCTTCCAACGCTATCCTGAAAATTCCGAAACTTTGAGTTCCCGGTGGTATCTGATGCCGGGCAGGGTGGTTGTCACTGATCGAGCATGTCGCTGATCAATTCGAAAGCTTTGAGAACCGTTGCCTTTCGCACAGCATGACGGTCTCCGGCAAAGACTTCGTGATATGTGATGGTCTGGCGTTCGTGGCCCGCACAGCCAAAATGAACAAGTCCGACGGGTTTTGTTGCGCTGCCACCACCCGGACCGGCAATGCCGGTAACGGAAACGGCTATTGACGCATTCGGTGCACGTTCAAGCGCCCCTTCGCACATGGCGCGCGCAACCTGTTCGGACACTGCGCCGTAGTTTGAAAGAAGGTCGTTGCTTACACCGATCAGGTCGTGCTTGGCCTCGTTCGAATAGGTGACAAAGCCACAATCAACGACGGATGAGCTCCCGTCGACACCGGTCAAACTCCCGGTGATCAGGCCGCCCGTGCAGGACTCGGCTGTGGCAATCATTTCACCTTTTGCCGAGCATTTCGCAATCAGGGCGCTGGCTGCTTTGAGAATGTCATCATCTATCATCATTGGCTTATCCACCCATAAGGTAAACCGGCACCGCAAGGACGATCATCGCAAAAATGCCTGCCAGCACATCATCAAGCATAATGCCAAAACCGCCACCAACCCGGCGATCAACCCAGCGGATCGGCCATGGCTTTGCAATGTCAAAAACACGAAAGGCGACAAAGGCGGCTAAAAGCCAGCCAAGATCGCTCCAGCCGGCATGAAGCGGCACGACCAGAAGGCACATCCACTGACCAACCACTTCATCAATCACGATTTCACCTGCATCGTGAATGCCAAGAAGGTGACTATATTGATGTGCGGCCCAGACGCCGATGGCAAAAATAATGATGCTGGCAATGACCAGCGCCTCATTCCCGCCGTAAAACCAGATTAGCCACCCGAACGGCAGAGCAGCAAACGAGCCAGCCGTTCCCGGTGCTTTCGGGCTTTTGCCGCTAAAGAACCAGGTGGCAGTGCAGGAAATCAGAAAACGGGAAAAAGCCATGGATGGTTTACGTATGAGCTGTGGCAGATGGCCATAGGTAACACAGCATCGACCCCGGACGGTGAAAATTTTACCCTTAAGGGTGTGTTAACACTCTTGCCTGTGTGCGAAGTTACAGGTAGCGTAAAGAAAAAGGTTAATAAGTCGCAGGCGGGGTTAAAAAGAAACACTACGCAACCGGAAAGTCCGGGCGTAACTACGGGCAACTAGGGGTTAGACACTGAATATGTCGGCGTTTCAAGGCATGCGTCGCTTGGTGGATAAGTGGTTTCCGGACCGGCAAATTCTTATCCGGTCAAACGATTCCGTTTACCAGCTTCGTCTTGGAAAATATGGACAGCTTGCGCTGGCTTCGTTCGGGGCTGCGGCCATTGTATGGACCGTCGGCGTCAGTGGCTATAGCTGGTATCTTGATCAGCGTCTTGCGACGCGTGAAGAACAGCTTTTCCGCAGTGAGCTGTCCTACAATCGTCTGATCGCGCGTGTCACCGAAAGTCAGAGACGTTTCGGCGAGATTACCGCGCAGATGGAAGATACCCATCGCAACCTGTTGTCGATGGCTGAAAAGAACCTGCAGCTTCAGGCGCGGGTTCAGGATTACACATCCAAGCTCGCGAGCAGCGAGAAGGAAAAAGTCCGGATTTCAGCCCTTCGCACATCGATGGATAACCAGATGAATGCGCTTCAGGGCCAGATTGACGGGATCACCAACCGGAACCTTGCACTGCGCGACGAATTGGAAACTGTTGAAACTGTCATGTCTCGCGTGATGCGTGAACGCGATCAGGCATTGCAGCGTTCCAAAAAACTTCAGGGTGAGCTGAGCGACGCCCGCCAGCGTATTGCTGATCTGCACACCATTCAGCAGCAAGCAATGCAGCGTGTCGCGGAAACCGCTGACAGCACGATTCTTGAACTTGAAAATGTTCTCGAAATGACCGGTTTACAGCCGGATACGTTCATTCTTCCGCCGATGAAGCCGCAAGAGCCGGGCGTTGGTGGACCGTTCGTGGCCTTTGAGCCCGAACACCCGCAAGACGAAGAATTTGTAAATGTGGCTATGGCTCTGAGTGATCGAATGGATCAACTGGCCAGCCTGCATGACAGATTGAAAAAGACGCCGATTGGTGAACCTGCTGCGTCTTATTATCTATCGAGCTCGTTCGGTAAACGAAAAGACCCGATCAATGGTCGCTGGGCTTTTCATTCCGGTGTTGATCTAGCCGGGCCGATCAGAACACCGATTCTCGCAACTGCACCGGGTAAAGTGGTGCATGCAGGATGGAGTGGAAAATACGGGAAAATGGTCGAACTCGATCATGGGAACGGCGTTAGAACCCGTTATGGACACTTATTTAAGGTCCTCGTCAAGAAGGGCGACGAAGTGCGTTACCAGGACCAGATAGCGCTCATGGGAACCACCGGTCGAAGCACCGGTAGTCATGTGCACTATGAAGTTCTGGTTCAAGACAAGCCGGTCAATCCCCTAAAATTTATTGAGGCGGGACGATATGTTTTCAAAAACGAGCAAGAAGACACAAACAGGGACAACTAAAAACGGTAACGCGGCTGCTGAGAAAAAGGGTGGCCTTTCGGTCATCAATGCCGACCTTCGCGTAACCGGTGACCTTATTTCGGAATCTGACGTGCAGGTTGATGGTTCGGTGAACGGTGATATTCGTACCCGCACCCTTACAATCGGCCAGAACGGTGAAGTTCGTGGCGAGATTGTTGCTGACAAGGTCCGCGTCTGCGGTACCGTTATCGGTCAGGTTCGCGCACGGGACGTTTCATTGTCTGAAACTGCCCGCATGATTGGTGACATTCTGCATGAAAGCCTGTCGATCGAACCGGGCGCCCATATCGAAGGGCATTGCCGTCGTATCGAAGGTGTGGCTGAAGAGGGCGGCCTAACCGTCATACAGGCTGGGCAGATTGTTGCTGCGAACGTGAAGAAAGAACACAAGTAGTCATTGAAAAATGATGACGGGGATGTCGGTGACGGGTCCGGTCATTTGATGATACCCTGACAGAAAATCAGAAAAGGCAGGTTCCGGAATGGACCTGCCTTTTTCATATGGGTGCTGTTCCCGAAATTGAGTTGCCTTTCCCCTACGCCTTTTGCGGCTCGGAGATCAGTGGCAATAGCTCGTCAAGGCCGCCAAGAATAACGTCTGCCTCATGTGACAGGCGCTCTTTGGGTTGCTGTGTGCGGTTGATCCATGCTGTACGGAACCCGAAATGTCCGGCACCGGCAATGTCCCATCCGTTTGAAGACTGGAACGAGATTTCCGCAGGCTGCAATTCAAGTTTGTCTGCCGCGAGCTGATAGACATCCGGATGTGGTTTATAGGTCTTGAGATCGTCAACACAGATGATCTGATCAAACAGCGACAGAATGCCCGACGATTTCGCTGCCGAGATCAACATATGCTTCGCGCCATTCGACAGGATGGCAAGCTTGTGCCCCTTAGCTTTCAGGGTATTGAGCGTTTCGACCACTTCCGGGAATGTATCAAGCGAAAGATAGGTTTCCATCAGTTTGGCACGCAAAACCGGGTCCTTTTTGCCTGTCTGATCCATGGCATAGTCAAGCGCATCACCCGTGACTGTCCAGAAATCTGCAAAATCCCCCATCAGGCTGCGAAGCCAGGTATATTCCAGCTGTTTCTGTCGCCACAATGTGGAAAGGCGATCAGCTTCATCGCCAACGCTGTCACGCAGCTTGGACACCGCTGAGCCAACATCAAATAGGGTTCCATAAGCATCGAAAACAAATGCGCGACAGGAAGACAGTACATTATCGGACATATTGCTGACCTTTTCTGACAAGCAGTATTGATCAAATATGGGCAGACAGGCCAAAAGCGCAAACCTGACGACCGGAATTAATCCTGATCAGGCGTTTCGTTCTGGCCCATCGCAATCTCATCGCGGGCAAAACGCCGACGATAGACATAGGTTCCCTCCATCACGCGCTGAACGTAATTTCGGGTTTCGCTATAGGGGATCATTTCGATCCAGTCGACCAGATCAACATCGGGATCACGCGGATCGCCATATTCGTTGATCCATTGGCGCACACGGGTCGGGCCCGCATTATAGCTTGCGATGGTCAAGGCTTCCTCGCCATCCCAGCGATCGAGCAACTTGGTCAGATATTCCCGACCGAGCGTGATGTTAAAGGACGGGTCTTCGGTGAGGCGATCGGTTTTGTAATCAAGATCCAGCAACTTTGCCATGCGCTTGGCAGTCGCCGGCATCAGCTGCATCAAGCCGCGTGCACCTGCTGACGATACCGCCTGCGGGTTAAACAGGCTTTCCTGGCGCATGATGGCATGGACCAAAGCCGGATCGGGCGCACGGCCAAGCGGAACCTGTTCATGGATCGGGTAGGCGGCATCAAGATAGCCGCTTCCTGTGCGAATGCTGCGTTTGGCGGCAATGATGCCAAGGTCGGCGCGGCCATATTCGCGGGCCAGATCGGTCGCCATTGCAAGATATTCGGGCTCATCGTGCTCATATACCAGTGCCATGATGAAGGGCCGGATAATATTTCCGAGACCCATATCGCCAAGTTTGCGAACGACCTGAACCAGTTCCTGATTCTCGAAATCTGTGCGCTGTTGCTGTGTGGGGATCGGTTGTTCCACCGAATAGGTTGGTTTGGCACCCAGTGCATCAATTGCAAGCTGGCCATAGAAAGTGTGGGCATGCTGGGCGGCAAGCTCGTACCATTCCTTGGCGCGTTTTGTATCACCAAGCTTGGCATTGGCACGGCCCGCCCAATAGGCGCCGCGTGACAGGCTGATCGGATATTGCACAACGTCATACAGATTCTGGAAATGCGTCAGGGCAATATCGGCATCGCCCAGGAATTCCAGTGCGATCCATCCGGCATACCATTCGGCTTCGGCAATATCGGCAGGATCAGTCTGTCCATGATTGGCGACCAGACGATAGGCGTCGGTGATGTGGCCCTTTTGCAGGGCGCGCCGAGCAAGAATGGCTTTTTCAAGCCACCAGTATTGTGGCCGGATCGAGATATAAGCCATGTCATTGGCTTGTGATAACAGAAGATCACGGGCTTCCTGATCGCGGTCCTTGACCCGACGCCAGCGAACGCGTTCGTAAACCAGACCGGGGTCATTCTTGTATTTCGCAGGGACACGGTTAAGCGCTCCATCAACGCCACCCTTCATCGCACGCAGGGCTTCGCGGGCTTCTGCAAGCTTGCGATAATCGTCGCTGACATATTTCATTGTGCGCGAAGCCGTCGTCAGGCGACCTTCCCACAACAGGCGATCAAGGCGCTGCTGATGGGTTTCCTGATCGATATATTCGCCGTAACGGTCGATGAAGCGTTTTTCCTGACCACGGCCAAAATTCTCGTTAATCCAGCTGTTGCGGATCAGGGCGACAGCCGCCGATTCCTGACCCGCCCCCAGAAGGGCTTTGATCTGCCGGGTTGCGCCATCGGCAGTGACCGGTGCAGAACGCTTGAACCAAGCCAGAATTTCCTCGTCAGGAACGGCATCATTCATCGCTTCTTCGGCGCGTTGACGCAAAAGCGCCTGACTGGGCCATTTCGGATGGGTGTCGATGAAATTGGTGATTTCTTCAAAGCTGCGTCCGGAATTCGGGGATGTCAGCAACATCCATTCCGCAGCTTTCTGAAGCAGGGGATCATCAAAGTTTGGCAATAGCTTTTCAAAGCTTTCTGTCTGGCCCTTCTCGACAGCTTCGAGAAACGCATTCAAACGTGCGCGGCTGACAGCAGAATAGCTCGGCGAGGGCGGCTGCATCAGAAGAACATTGTCTTCGTTTGCTGCTGCCTTCACCTGATTGCCTGTTGGCATCAGTGTTGATAAGCCCAGTGCCAATGCGCAGACCGAAATCTTGCGGAAAGACGCTTGCGCCATGTGATTGTCCCCTTTGCCTGACGGCAGCGAATGCGCTTTAGACCCGCGCATTATGGCAGTGAAATCGCCAAAAGCCAAACAGTCCTGAACGGAAAATGCAACCCCGATTACAGATCGTTTCGATTATTGTATACAGTGCTTGCGGGAATGACGAACAGCCGCTATTTTCGCGACCGCTTTCAATCCATCCAATGTTTGGAGATCTCCATGTTTAAGGGTTCAATCACAGCTTTGATCACACCGTTTACCCAAGATGGTGCGATTGATGAAAAGGCGTTCCAGTCTTTTGTGGATTGGCAGCTTAAACAGGGCACGACAGGTGTTGTGCCTGTCGGAACCACCGGTGAATCTCCGACGCTTAGCCATGCCGAGCATCATCGCGTCGTTGAACTGGCGCTTGAAGTTGCCAAAGGCCGTGGTCCGGTGATTGCCGGTACGGGTTCCAACTCGACTGCAGAAGCCGTTTCGCTGACCCGTCACGCTCAGAATGCCGGTGCGGATGCTGCACTTGTTGTGACCCCGTATTACAACAAGCCGACCCAAAAAGGTCTTTATGCGCATTTCAAAGCCGTTCACGATGCGACCGATATTCCGATCCTGATCTATAACATTCCGGGTCGCTCGATCGTTGATATGAGTGTCGAGACCATGGCGGAACTGGCAAAATTGCCGCGTATTATCGGTGTGAAAGACGCAACCAGCGATCTTGAACGTCCGGCTCTGACCCGTCTTGCTGCGGGGGCGGATTTCTGCCAGCTGTCGGGTGAAGATGGTACCATCGTTCCGTTCCTGGCACAGGGTGGTCATGGTTGCATTTCGGTGACCTCGAATATTGCCCCGAAACTCTGTGCTGAGCTGCATGCAGCTTGGGCAGCCGGGAACATTGCTAAGGTTCAGGAGTTGAACTACCGTCTGATGCCGGTTCACAAGGCAATGTTCTGTGAAGCAAGTCCGGGGCCGGTAAAGTATGCGGCAGAACTTCTTGGTCTGTGTGGCAGCCATATGCGCCTGCCAATGGTCGAGATTGCCGATGAATCCAAACGCAAGGTCGAAGCCGCGCTTAAAGGTGCCGGACTTCTCGGCCATTAAGCGATAACAAGCGACTTATGGCACCCAAGAAAGAAACAGATAATAACAAGGTCGTTGCGCAAAACCGGCGAGCCCGCTTTGACTATTTCCTGACGGAAACATTCGAAGCCGGGATCGTCTTGCGCGGCACCGAAGTTAAATCGCTGCGCGACGGCAAGGGAAACATTCAGGAATCCTATGCCGAAGCCAAGAATGACGAAGTGTGGCTGATCAACGCGTATATTCCTGAGTATCAAAGCAAAATGCCGTTCGGCCACGAAGAACGCCGTCCGCGCAAATTGCTGTTGCATAAACGTGAAATCGCCAAAATGCATGACGCCCTGAACAAAAAGGGTTTCACGCTTGTGCCGGTCAAACTTTATTTCAACGAACGCGGTATTGCGAAGCTTGAGCTTGCAATTGCCGAGGGCAAGAAAAAGGCTGACAAGCGCGAGGCCGTCAAGGAACGTGACTGGCAACGTGACAAGGCGCGTATCATGCGCGATTTCAATTAGTTGCACTGAAATCCGAACGCCATCGCGCGTATGTGAGTTGCATGGTTCGGTAAAATTCATGAATAAATGGCGTTGGCATGGTGAACATGTCGACGCCATTTTTCGTATCAGCCTGACAGAAAGGAGGAACCTGTGACGCAAAGCTTTTCAGGGAAAATCAGGGACAAGCTGATCGAAGCCAAGCGCAAATGGGCCAGAGACGGCCGTTTGCTGACGGGCACCTCAGACGTGGCGCGTGAAAATCGCCTGCCACCCGGGCAACGACTGGTCAAGGATTGGCCAGTACTTGATCTTGGTATCACGCCACATGTCAGTGCCGATGAATATAAACTGTCTGTGACCGGACTGGTTGAAAACCCGTTGTCGCTCAGTTTTGAGGATCTTCTTGATTTGCCAACTGTTCGGGCAAGAAACGACATTCATTGCGTCACCAGCTGGTCGCGCTACGACAATGACTGGCAAGGTGTATTAGCACGAACATTGGCGGAAATGGTTCGTCCTCAGTCAGGCGCCAGACATGTATTGTTCACCGCCCATGACGGTTACACAACGAATGTGAGGATTAATCAGTTTCTCGATGAGGACGTCCTGATCGCCCATCACTGGAACGATGAACCATTGACCGAAGAGCATGGCGGACCGGTGCGCGTGGTAATTCCGAAGCTGTATTTCTGGAAAAGTACGAAATGGGTGCGTGAGATAAAGTTTGTCAAAGATGACGCGCCGGGATTCTGGGAAGAACGCGGTTATCATAACAATGCCGATCCGTGGACGGAGGAACGTTATGGCTAGATTGTATCTTCGATTTGAAAAAGGCAGCCATTTCATTCTATTATGTCTGCTTACGGTGATTGCAGTCATTTTTTCCTGGAGAGGAGCCATGGCATCGGGTGATACGCAAACGGCGTATGACTTTTCCTTCCCGTCCATCATTGGCGGCGAACTTGAACTTTCAGACTATCAGGACAAGGTCGTTTTGGTGGTGAATACCGCGTCAATGTGCGGGTTCACGCCGCAATATGCAGGCCTGCAGAAATTGTGGGACGATTATCGCGATCAGGGGCTTGTGGTGCTTGGTGTTCCGTCCGGTGATTTTGGCGGACAGGAATATGCCGATGACGCGGCCATTCAGGAGTTCTGCGAAGTCAATTTCGATGTCGATTTCCCGCTGACATCAAAGACCTTGGTCAGTGGTTCTGATGCCCATCCGTTCTTCAAATGGGCGATTGATGTCCTTGGTGCCGAAAATGCGCCAAACTGGAACTTTCATAAATATCTGATTGATCGCAAGGGTAGTTTGATCGCCAGTTTTGACACACGAGTGAGGCCCGGTGACGATGCGGTCATCACTGCCATTGAAGCGGCACTGTCAGGTAGCTGATGGATGGAATGCGGTTGGAAAAGCCTTATCGCCGCCCGTCCATGACATCAAGAAATGCCAACCCGTACTGATCAAGTTTCTTGATCCCGACGCCGTTGATCGATGCCATGTCCTCAAGCGTGCGGGGCTTGAACCGGACCATTTCCCATAATGTGCGGTCACTAAAGATCACATAGGGCGGGACATTTTGGCTGGTTGCCAGTTCTCGGCGCATGGTGCGCAGGCGTTCCCACAAATCCCGGTCTTCTTCATTTTCAAATTCGGTATCGAAGTCTCTCAGGCGCTTGGTCATGGCGCGTTTGCTTTCGCCCGGGTCCTTGCGCATTTCGACGACTTTCTCGCCGCGCAGCACAGGACGGGATTCTTCGGTCAGGTAAACACCGCCATGGCCTTCGACATCGACCTGCAGATATCCCATCGCAAGAAGTTGACGGAAAACCGAGCGCCATTGCGGCTGGGCGATATCCTTGCCAATGCCATAGACCGAAAGATCATCATGGCCGTTTTGCCGAATTTTCTCGGTTTTGCGCCCCATCAGAACTTCGATTACATGTGCCGGTCCAAAGCGCTGACCGGTGCGATATACCGCCGATAATGCCTTGCGCGAAGCATCGGTCGCGTCCCATGTATCGACCGGTTCAAGGCAAGTGTCGCAATTGCCGCACGGTTTGTGCTGGTCTTCACCGAAATAGGACAGGATCACCTGCCGCCGGCATTTGGTGGTTTCGGCCAGACCGACCAAGGCATCAAGTTTGCGCGATTCAATACGTTTTTGGGCCTCGGGGGCGTCGGAACTTGCCACCATGCTTCGGATCGAAACAATATCTGACAGGTCGTAATTCATCCAGGCATTCGCCGGAAGTCCGTCACGCCCGGCGCGCCCGGTTTCCTGATAATAGGCTTCCATGCTTTTGGGCAGGTTAAGATGGGCAACAAACCGGACATTGGGTTTGTCGATGCCCATGCCAAAGGCAACTGTTGCGCAAATGATCAGGCCGTCTTCGCGCAGGAACCTGTCCTGATGAAGTTGCCGGGTTTCTTGCGTCAGGCCCGCATGATAGGGCAAGGCAGGGCGCCCGTTATCGGAAAGCCATTGCGCAACGTCTTCGGTTTTGCGGCGTGACAGGCAATAGACGATCCCGGCATCTTCGGGGTGTTCACGATTAAGAAACGACAACAGTCGCTGCTTGGAATTACCCTTGGTTTCAATGCGATATGTGATGTTCGGACGATCAAAGCCGGTAATAAAGCATTCGGCATCGGTCAGATGCAGGTTTTCGGCGATGTCTTTGCGGGTCGGAGTATCTGCCGTTGCAGTCAGTGCAATGCGTGGCACATGGGCAAAACGCGTTGGCAACAAATCCAGACGCCGATATTCCGGTCTGAAGTCATGACCCCACTGCGAAACGCAGTGGGCTTCATCAATTGCAAACAGCGAAATGCTGATTCGGTCGAGCAGGTTAAGAAACCGGTCCGTCGCAAAGCGTTCGGGTGCGACATACAGAAGATCAATGTCCCCATCAACTGCGCGGGCCTCGATCTCGCGTGCGGCATCCGGCGCCAGTGTCGAGTTGATGAAGGCTGCTTTCACACCAAGCTGGCTAAGTGCGTCGACCTGATCTTTCATCAAGGCAATCAGAGGCGACACCACAACGGCCGTTCCCGGGCGGCAAAGGGCTGGAACCTGATAACACAGCGATTTTCCGCCACCGGTTGGCATCAGGACGAGCGCGTCATTGCCGGCAATCACATGATCAATGATTTCAGCCTGTTGACCGCGAAAGCTGTCATAACCAAAGACCTCGCGCAGGACGTCTATCGGCAGACGTTGTACGGGTCGGTCGAGCAGGTCGTTCATAGGTGATGAATCAGGCAAATTAACCGTCCAGATGTGCGCGGATGTCGGCAAAGACGTTTTCAAACATCTCTGGCGTCAGGCGATAGGTCTGGGTGTTGTAGCGCGAACAGTGATAGCTATCAAACAATGTGATGCCATTTTCCATTTTATGTGACGCCCCATGGGCAAATTTAAGCGATGAAAGCTTAAGCCCGAAGGTGCGTAACATGGCTTGATGGGCAACCTGTCCAAGACACAGGATGGCTGAAAGGTTTTCCATCGCGGCAAATTCGCTGATCAGAAACGGTCGGCACGCATTGGCCTCAGGCCCGGTTGGTTTGTTTTCAGGCGGCACGCATTTCACCGCATTGGTAATCCGGCAATCAAGAAGTTCAAGCCCGTCATCAGGCCGCTTGTCATAGGTGCCCTTGGCAAATCCAAACTTCTTGAGCGTGTCATACAAAAGGTCCCCGGCATAGTCGCCCGTAAAGGGACGTCCGGTGGCATTCGCCCCCTTAAGACCCGGTGCCAGACCGACAATCAGCAACCGGGCATTGATCGGTCCGAACGGGCGAACCGGGCCGTTATAGAATTGCGGAAACTTTTCCTGATTGGCGCGTCTGAATTCGACAAGACGCGGGCAAAGCTGGCAATCGATATCGGGCTGCTGGTAGGCGGTCATGGCATGTCTGACATTTTTGCCGGTTACGGTGAAGGCCGTAACCGGTCGTGATCACGATAGGTGGTGTCGGATCTCAATTACTCGAAATCGAAATCATCAAGCTCCGGATGATCGGGATGGTCATCAATGTCAGGATGATCGTCATCGCGGCGTGGCTGAACCTTACGGGCGATAGTGCCTTCAAGTTCGGTCAGTTCGATAAAGTTATCGGCCTGACGGCGCAATTCATCGGCCACCATCGGCGGGTTGGATTTCACCGTCGAAACAACAGTGACGCGAACACCTTTGCGCTGCACGGCATCGACAAGGCGGCGGAAGTCACCGTCGCCTGAGAAAATAACAACATGATCAAGGTGTTGTGCCATTTCCATGACGTCAATTGCCAACTCGATATCCATGTTGCCCTTGATCTTGCGGCGACCGGCGGCATCGGTGAATTCCTTGGTCGGTTTGGTGACCATGGTATAGCCGTTATAATCAAGCCAATCGACCAGCGGGCGGATCGGGGAATATTCCTGATCTTCAATCAGGGCTGTGTAGTAGAAAGCGCGGATAAGTTGCCCTTTTTGGGCGAAAAGATCCAAAAGACGTTTGTAATCAATGTCAAAGCCAAGGGATCTTGCAGCGGCATAAAGATTCGAGCCGTCAATAAACAGCCCGATGCGTTCCTGCGGGTAAAAAATCATCCTGAAATTCCTCAAACATCAAATTTAATTATACAGTTCCAAAAAATACGGAACACTCAATCTTTACCGTGGCTAGAGGGACAAAGAAAGGCGAAAATATCGTAGACAGAGTATGATGGCTCCCTTAGATATGCCGTCTTTCACGCGTGGCGGGAATGACCCTTTGCGCAAAGAGCTGCCTGCTATCCACTGAACTGAAAGTCTGCTTTGTGAGCACGCCGTCACCAGCCACCACCAGTGCATCGTCGCATGACGCCATACTGATTGCCTTTGGTGCCAATCTGCCTACTCAGGAATATGGTGCGCCTGCGCAAACATTGAAGGTCGCCTTGCAGCGTTTGGCTAGGGATGGCGATATTTCGATTGATCAAGTGTCATACTTTTATGAAACAGCACCGGTGCCGATCTCTGATCAGCCCTGGTATGTGAATGGTGTTGCACGGATTTCAACCGGACTTTCGGCCCATGATCTGCTTGAACGCCTGCACGAGGTCGAAGCCGAATTCGGGCGTGTTCGCCGCGAACGCAACGCAGCCCGCGTTATTGATCTTGATCTGATTGCCTATGGTCGCGATCTTTTGCGTGAAGAAGGGGGGATTCAGGTGCCTCATCCGCGAATGGCCGAACGCGCTTTTGTGCTTTTGCCGCTGCGCGATGTGGCAAGTGGCTGGGTTCATCCGGTGCTTGATCGTACTGTCGAAGATCTGATTGCCGATCTCCCGGCTGACCAGCAGATCAGAAAGCAGGCCGAAAGCTGAGGCAGTACTCGCGAAAACCTGCCCGAAAGAGTGGTTTCGCTGTTGCAACACATATGATCCGGCGCTATAAAGCTCGGTCTGGACACCCCAAAAGTATTTCTGGAGACATTTATGGCGCGCGTTACCGTCGAAGATTGCGTTGACAAGATTCCGAACCGCTTTGAGCTTGTAATGCTTGCAGCTCAGCGTGCACGCAACATCTCGGCCGGTGCAGAACTGACCATTGATCGTGACAACGACAAGAACCCGGTTGTTGCGCTGCGTGAAATCGCCGAAGTAACGGTTGATTTTGACGAACTGCGCAATGGCATGGTGCAGGGTCTGCAGCGGCATGTTGAAAGCGACGAGCCGGAAGAAGCCGAAGACGATTTCGGTCCGAAACTGGTCGCAGAAGCAGTTGAAGAAGCATCTGTCGGCGTGGTTATGCCGTCTGAAGAAGAATAAGGTCAGATTGATATTGATCTGAGCCCGTTCTAAAAGAAAAGCCACGGTATTCATCTTCCGTGGCTTTTTTTTGTCTAAATCGTACTATCTTATGAAGGGGTTCGGTTCCGAGCCCCTTGATGGACTATGCGGAGATGCCCCTGAATGATGCGCCAGTATGAACTTGTTGAACGGGTTAAGGCCTATGATCCGGAAGCGTGCGAAACCACGCTGAACCGGGCATATGTTTATGCCACCCAGAAACATGGTTCACAGAAACGCGCGTCGGGTGACCCGTATTTTTCCCATCCGATCGAAGTTGCGGGCATTCTGACCAATTACAAGCTCGACTGCGATACGATCATCACGGCACTTCTGCACGACACCATTGAAGATACCGATGCCACCCCCGAAGAGATTACGAAGCTTTTCGGGACCAATATCATGAAGCTGGTCGATGGTGTGACCAAGCTGACGCAGATCGAACTGAAATCCGCAGATTCCAAACAGGCCGAGAATTTCCGCAAGCTGCTGCTTGCGATGTCCGAAGACATTCGGGTGTTGCTGGTCAAGCTGGCAGACCGTCTGCACAACATGCGGACCCTGCATTATATCACCAAGCCGGAAAAACGCGTTCGGATCGCGGCTGAAACGCTTGAGATTTATGCGCCGCTTGCCGAACGCATCGGTATGCATGACATCAAGGAAGAGCTTGAAGACCTTGCCTTCCAGCATATCAATCCTGAAGCCCGTGACTCGATTCTGGCGCGTTTGGAATTCCTGCGCGAGAAAGACGATAATGTCGTCAGCCGTATCGTTTCCGAACTCAAGGACGTCATTTCCCGTCAGGGGCTGAAGGTCGATATCTATGGCCGTGAAAAACGCCCATACTCGATCTGGCAGAAGATGCAGCGCAAGAATATCACCTTTGGTGAGCTGTCGGACATCATGGCATTCCGGGTGCTGGTCGATGATATGCCGCAGTGCTATGAAGTGCTTGGCTATATGCATGCCAATTACAAAGTCGTTCCGGGCCGGTTCAAGGATTACATCTCAACGCCAAAGCCCAACGGATACCGTTCCATTCATACGACTGTGCTGGGGCCGGAAAATCACAGGATCGAAGTTCAGATCCGTACGCGCCACATGCATGAAGTGAACGAAAACGGTGTTGCTGCGCACTGGGCCTACAAACAGGATACCCCGACCGGGCAGCAAAAAGAGGGCGTTCAATATCGCTGGCTGCGCGACCTTCTTGATATTCTTGAACATGCGTCGGAGCCTGAGGAGTTCCTTGAACATACCAAGCTTGCGATGTTCCAGGATCAGGTCTTCTGCTTTAGCCCGAAGGGCGATGTGATTGCGCTTCCTGCGCGTGCAACGCCCGTTGACTTCGCCTATATGATCCATACCCATATTGGCGATACCTGTGTGGGGGCGAAGGTCAATGGTGCGATGGTTCCATTGCGCACGGTCCTGAATAACGGTGATCAGGTCGAAATCGTTACCTCGAAGGCGCAGACGCCGAATCCGACATGGGAGCGGTTCGTTGTTACGGGTAAGGCACGTGCGCGAATTCGCCGTTTCATCCGTCAGCAGCAGGAAGACCAGTACAAGGACCTTGGCAAGGCGATCTTGCAAAAGGCCTTCCGCCAGGAAGGATATGACTATTCCGACAAGGCAATTGACGGTGTTTTGAAAATCTTCAAACAGCCATCCGTCGATGCACTTTTGACCCTGGTCGGGGCTGGTCACCATACCGGTCGCGAAGTTGTTCATGCTGTCTTCCCGGGGACAAAAGACAAGGAAACGGCGCGCAAAGTCGTTCCGCTTGAAAAGGTTCGGGCGCGCAAACATGACCATGCGATCCCGATCAAAGGGCTTATTCCGGGCATGGCGGTGCACTATGCCGGCTGTTGCCATCCGTTGCCCGGCGATCGCATTGTCGGGATTGTTACAACCGGCAAGGGCGTGACGATCCATACGATTGATTGTGATACGCTTGAAACCTTTACCGAGCAGCCCGAACGCTGGCTTGATGTTGGATGGGACAATGACGGCGAGCCTGAACATTTCATCGGTCGTCTTGGCCTGACTGTCGGCCATGAGCAGGGGGCGCTCAGTTCGATCACAAGTGTGATTGCCAAAAACCATGGCAATATCACCAATTTGCGGTTCACCAACCGTACGACAGATTTCTTTGAAATGCTGATTGATATCGATGTGGTCGATGTCAAACATCTGACCAATATCATCGCGGCCCTGAGGGCAACGCCGGTGGTAAATGCTGTCGAGCGCGCGCGCGGGTAATGGCAAGCTGTGAACGCATTCATCTTTTGGGGGATAATCGCGTAAAAACCTTGCCAAGTGTGCGGTCAGCACTTACGCATATGCCTCGACTTTTTATTGCGTTACCTGATTTGTTCCAGAACTGACCCGCATGTTTCGGCGCCGCGTAAAACCATCATCATTACAAAAAATACGGAACGTCGTCTGGCCGCGTGGCGGATGGCGACGTTCGTCTCAGTATTTTGCTCATCGTGTCGCGCGGCTTCCCGGCACGCCATACAGCATTGCGTCAGGATTTGCGATCGGTGCAGCAGTATCATTTACGCCGTTTATCGGGTTCCACTTCGTTATCTCCGCACTGATAAGCCTGATCACACGCAGTAACGTTGTTGCGTCCTTGCTGGGCACGATTGTTGGCAATCCATGGACATTCCCGTTTATCTGGCTTTGGCTCTATACCTGCGGGAACTGGATTCTTGGTGCGAATGAAACCTCGAATGCCGTACATTTCGACATGGCCGTTCTTTGGGACTTCGTCGTTCTGGGGGTCAGCTATGTCGGTGGCGGACTTATTTTTGGTCGCTGGGACCCTGCAGACCACGAGACGCTTGGTCATCTCTGGATCAGCATCGTTGATATCATCTGGCCGATGCTGGTCGGATGTGTTCCGACGTCAATCATTGTCTGGGCGCTATTTTATTTTCCGGTACGCCGTGCGGTCATCATTTACCGTCACAACCGGATTTTGCGCAGAATGAAGAAAACGGAACGCCATGGGCTTGGGCCCATGCTTGAAACTGCCAAGGACAAGATCGGCAGTGCTGCGAAAAGTGCCACCAAAAAGCAGGATGAAACACTATGAGTTCGAAACTTCGGCTCGGCGTTAATATTGATCATGTTGCGACCATCCGGAATGCCCGTGGCGGCAATAGCCCGGACCCGGTGCGTGCCGCAGCACTTGCAAAGGCCGCGGGCGCAGACGGAATTACCGCGCATCTGCGCGAAGACCGTCGCCATATCCTTGATGCAGATATGAAAAGACTGCGCCAGGAGATTGATCTGCCACTTAACTTCGAAATGGCAGCCACCGACGAGATGCTGGCAATTGCGCTTGCAACAAAGCCACATGCAGTCTGCCTTGTTCCGGAAAAGCGTGAAGAACGCACGACCGAGGGTGGGCTTGATGTTCTGGGTGGCCATAATCATCTGAAACGTTTTGTTTCCGAACTTGGCGATGCGGGCATTCGTGTGTCGCTGTTCATCGAGGCGTCTAAAGAACAGCTTGATGCCGCCAAAAGTCTCGGCGCACCTGTTGTTGAAATTCATACCGGTTCCTATTGCGATGCTGAAAACAGCGATGATCGTGCACGTGAACTTGAACGTATTCGCGCAGCCGTCAAATACGGAGCAGGGATCGGGCTTGAAATTCATGCCGGTCATGGTTTGAATTTCGAAACGGTTCAGCCGATTGCGGCAATGCCGGAAGTGGCGGAGCTTAATATTGGTCACTTCCTGATTGGGGAAGCCGTCTTTGTCGGGCTGGAAGCCGCAATCAACGAGATGCGCCGCTTGATGGACGAGGCGCGTGATCAAACGGACGACGATAAATGATCATTGGGATTGGCACGGATTTATGTGATATCCGTCGGATAGAGACCGCACTTGAACGTCATGGCGAGCGTTTCATGAAGCGTGTCTTTACCGATGTCGAGATTGCACGTGCCACCCGCAAACCGCATAGAACAGCATCGTCGCTTGCCATGGCTTTTGCGGCAAAGGAAGCCTGTTCCAAGGCGCTGGGAACCGGATTTCGCAGGGGTGTTTATCACAACACAATGGGTGTGGTACATCAACCCAGTGGCAAGCCCGACATGGTATTGACCGAAGGTGCTTTGGCACGACTTGAAGAATTAACACCCGAAGGAAAGATTGCTTCGGTGTATGTGACCTTGACGGACGAATACCCGCTGGCGAATGCTGTCGTGGTAATTTCGGCTGATTGACAGATAAACTGATTGGTTAAACACGGAATGGAAAAACTTGTGCAGAAAAAGAAAACGGGTGGCCTTTTGGACACCTTGAAGACCGTTTTCTGGGCCATTGTCATTGCACTTTTGGTTCGGACTTTTGCCTTCGAACCGTTCAATATTCCGTCTGGCTCGATGATTCCGACCTTGCTGGTTGGTGACTATCTGTTTGTTTCAAAATTTTCCTATGGATATTCGAAACACAGCATGCCTTTCAGCCTGCCGGTTATTCCGGGACGCATTTTTGAGACCGAACCCGAGCGTGGCGATGTGGTTGTCTTCAAACTTCCGTCAGATACCTCACAGGATTATATCAAACGTGTGATCGGCCTGCCGGGTGACACTGTCCAGGTCACCAACGGTCGTTTGTACATCAATAACAAGCTGGTCGAACGTGAACGGATCGAGGATTACATCCTGACCGATGGTACTGGTCGGTCTGCCGCGGTTCCGCAATATCTCGAAACACTTCCGAACGGTAAGGTTCACCGTATCCTTGAGCTGTTTGGCGATCAGGGGCCGAGCGACAACACCGAAGCCTTTACCGTACCGGAAGGCCATTACTTCATGATGGGGGATAATCGCGATAATTCGGCAGACAGCCGTGCATTCCCGTCGCGGTTCCGCTTTGTGCCGATTGAAAATCTGGTCGGTCGTGCTGAATTCCTGTTCTATTCCAAGGACAGCTCGCAGCCGGTCTATGACCTTGGCAGCATCCGGTTTGATCGCCTGTTCCAGGGAGTTCATTAATGAGCGACGGCATGCCGGTGATCGCCGAGATCGATCACGGTTTTTCCAATCCTGACCTGCTTCGTGTGGCTTTGACCCATCGAAGTGCAGCGAAGGGTAAGGATGCAATAAGCGGTGGCAACGAACGTCTTGAGTTTTTGGGCGATCGTGTGTTGGGGCTTGTCGTGGCCGAAATGCTCTATACCCGTTTTGGGCGCGAACGCGAAGGTGCGATGGCAAAACGCTTTGTCGCACTGGTGCGTCGCGAAACGCTGGCGCGTGTTGCCATCCAGATCAAACTGGGGGATCACATCCAGATGGCCAAGGGTGAACGTGCGGCCGGGGCTGACACCAATCCGGCCATTTTATCTGATTGCATGGAAGCCGTGATTGCCGCACTCTATCTGGATGGTGGTCTTGAACCGGCGCGTCGCTTTATCGAAAAGCTCTGGACGCCGCTTCTTGATGAAGCAAACAAGCCGCCGCAGGATGCGAAGACGCAATTGCAGGAATGGCTGCAAGGGCGGGGCAAGCCACTGCCGAAATATGACATGGTCGGCCGCGAAGGTCCGGCCCATGCACCGATATTCACCATCGAACTGACCACCAGTGATGGTGAAAGTGTTAGTGCCGAAGGAAAATCTAAACGCGAGGCGGAACAACTTGCCGCCCGCATGATGTTGGACAAACTAAACGATGAATGAGGTTCCCACACCGGTGGCCGAAGACAGATTACCTTATCAGCAGCGTTGCGGCTTCGTCGCACTTGTTGGCGCGCCTAATGCTGGCAAATCGACGCTCCTGAATCAGCTGGTCGGCACGAAAGTGTCGATCGTCTCGCCAAAGGTCCAGACAACCCGTACCCGTGTGCGTGGCATCGTCATGACCGAAGATGCGCAGATTGTTTTCATTGACACGCCGGGTATCTTTGCCCCGAAGCGCCGTCTTGATCGTGCAATGGTCAAGGCCGCATGGAATGGTGCGGATGACGCGGATCTGGTGGTTCTTGTCATTGATGCCGGAAATGGAATCACGGACGAAGACCTTGCCATCATCAACCAGCTCAAAGATCAGAACCGCAAGGCTATCCTGGCGCTGAACAAGGTCGACAAAGTCTCGGACAAGGAAAAACTCCTGCGTCTGTCACAGGACCTGTTTGCCCATGAAGTCTTTACCGATGTCTTCATGATTTCGGCGAAAAAAGGGGCAGGTACACAGGATCTGGTGAATTTCCTTGCGGCTAAAATGCCCGATGGCCCGTGGATGTTCCCGGAAGACGATGTGTCGGACATGCCGCTTCGTCTTCTCGCAGCCGAGATCACCCGCGAGAAGCTTTATTATCAGCTTCAGCAGGAACTGCCCTATTCGGCAACAGTCGAAACCGAACTTTGGGAAGAACGCAAGGACGGCTCGGTAAAGCTTGAACAGACCATCTTTGTCGAACGTGAAGGCCAGAAGGCCATCATTCTTGGCAAAGGCGGCAAGCGTATCAAGTCACTGGGCAGCGAAGCGCGCAAGGAACTTGAAGCCATTTTCGAGCGTCGGGTTCATCTGTTCCTGTTCGTCAAGGTGCGCGAGAACTGGGGTGATGATCCCAATCGCTTTGCCATGTGGGGCCTCGATCCCAACGCATAATTCTTCACGTTGCACAGACAGACCATCAATTGTCGGGTAGATAATGGAAATCGGATCATTCTGGGGTGTTGTAATGATTGTTGTTGGCGCAGCCGCCGCAATGATTGTTGCGCGTGTCGCCCGGCGTCCGTTCCGAAACCGCACTGATCACAGCTCTGTGCAACGTGAAAAATCCTTTCTGCATCGCCCGCTTAATCTGATCGCGCTTCTGGTTGCCCTTGCTGTCTTTATGCTGGGGCTTTTCTGGAAGGTGACGGGCGGAGGACCAAACTGATGACCCGGAATTCTGGCGATCCTATCGATCAGGCGATTGAAGAAGTGGAAAACCGTTCATGGTTGCGCAAGGCGGTTTTTGGAGCAGCCCTGATCGCACTTGTCTCCTGCCTGATCGGGATGTTTTTCCTTGTCACCCGTCTGATTGTACCCAGCGGCTATTTCTAAGAGGCCCGGATGGACTGGCGTGATGACGGTATTGTTCTTTCGACACGCAAACTGGGCGAAAGTTCGGTCAGACTATCGGTTCTGACCCGTGATTACGGGCGCCATGCCGGAATGGTTCGTGGTGCAATGAGCAAATCCATGCGCGGTACGCTCGAACCCGGAAACGAAGTACGGGTAGGGTGGTCTGCACGCCTTTCTGAACATCTTGGTCAGTTTCGCTGTGAATTGACCGGTGCACATGCGGCAGACCTTTTATTGCAGCCAGGGCCGCTTATGGCGATGAGTTCGGCCTGTGCGATGCTTGATGCGACCCTGCCCGAACGTGAAGCCCATCCGGACCTGTACCATGGCACCGCAGCCCTTCTGACGGCGCTGAAATCCGAACAATGGTTGCCGTCCTATATTCGCTGGGAAGTCGGGCTGCTTGAAGAACTCGGCTATGGTCTTGATCTTGGGCGATGTGCGGCAACCGATGTAACCGATGATCTGGCCTTTGTTTCCCCAAAAAGCGGACGGGCGGTCAGCGAAGCAGCGGGGAATGCCTATCGCGACCGGCTTTTGTCTTTGCCGGCCTTTCTTGCCATCGGGCGCGCATCTTCGTCGCGGCGCAATGACGAACTTTCAGACCAGATGCGTGATGGCCTGAAACTGACCGGATTTTTTATTCATCGCGATATTTTCGAAGCCAAGGGCATCAAACCTGTCGCGGCACGGGATCGTCTTGTCAGTCACGTTTGGCGTATCAAAACTGCTGACGAAAAATAAATTGATCAATTTGGTTTGCATATGTTGACCGCAACCATGCCCCGCGTAGTATGTTGCAGATAACGTAAGGTGTTCGGGGGTCGAACGCACTTGCGCCTGTCCATTCTGCCAAGCAACAAGAAAAATCGTTCATGAGCACCAAGACTTCCGATCCGGCCAATGCCGGCCAAATCAGGGAAACCCGCCTTGCCGATGCGCTTAGCGAGCGTTATCTCGCCTATGCGATGTCGACAATCATGTCGCGTTCTCTGCCTGATGTGCGTGATGGCCTCAAGCCAGTTCATCGTCGTCTTCTTTATGCTATGCGGCAGCTCAAACTGAACCCGGAACAAGGGTTCAAGAAATGTGCGCGTGTGGTTGGTGACGTGATTGGTAAATATCACCCGCATGGTGATCAGTCGGTCTATGACGCGCTGGTGCGTCTGGCACAGGACTTTGCGGTACGTTATCCGCTGGTCGATGGTCAGGGCAACTTTGGCAATATTGACGGCGATAACGCCGCTGCAATGCGTTACACCGAAGCCCGCATGACCGCCGTTGCCGCTGCCCTGATGGACGGTCTCGACGAAGATGCCGTCGATTTCCGTCCGACCTATGATGGTGAGGAACAGGAACCGGTTGTGATGCCGGCGGCTTTCCCGAACCTTCTGGCAAACGGTGCGGCTGGTATCGCGGTTGGTATGGCGACCAATATTCCACCCCATAATGTCGGCGAACTCTGTGCCGGTCTGATCAAACTGATCGACAAGCCGGAAACGTCAATCGCGGAACTGGTACGTTGCGTACCGGGTCCGGATTTCCCGACTGGTGGTGTTCTTGTCGAACCGCATGAAAATATTCTTGAGGCCTATGCGACCGGACGTGGATCATTCCGCCTGCGGGCCAAGTGGGAAGTCGAGAAACTCAGCCATGGCCTGTATCAGGTCGTGATTACAGAGATTCCCTATCAGGTTCAAAAAGCCAAGCTGGTTGAACGCATCGCCGATCTGATGGTGGCAAAGAAACTGCCGCTGCTCAATGATGTACGTGACGAATCAACCGATATCATTCGCCTGGTTCTTGAACCGCGTACCCGTGCGGTTGAGCCGGAACATCTGATGGAAATGCTGTTCAAAAACACCGAGCTGGAAATCCGGTTCGGTTTGAACATGAACGTTCTGGACGGGGACAACACGCCGCGCGTTATGAATTTACGCGAAGTGTTGCGTGCCTTCCTTGCACACCGTCAGGAAGTTCTGATCCGTCGTTCCAATCATCGTTTGGCGAAGATCAATCATCGTCTTGAAGTGTTGGAAGGCTATCTTGTTGCCTATCTCAACCTTGACGAAGTTATCCGGATCATCCGTTTTGAGGATGAACCGAAAAACGCATTGATGAAGGCGTTCGATCTGACAGAAGTTCAGGCCGATGCGATCCTGAATATGCGTTTGCGGTCATTGCGCAAGCTCGAAGAGATGGAAATCAAGAACGAGCACGCCAAACTGACCGAGGAAAAAGAAGGTCTCGAAGCGCTTCTTGCCAGTGAAACGCTGCGTTGGGAGAAAATCCGCGACGAAATCGAAATCATGCGCGAGAATTTCGGCAAGAAAACCGCGATTGGCAAACGTCGTACCGAAATTGGTGACGCACCTGAAGAAATCGAAGTGCCGCTCGAAGCACTGATTGAACGTGAACCGATTACGGTGATTTGCTCAAAAATGGGCTGGATCCGTGCGTTGAAAGGTCACGTTGCCGACATCAGCGATCTTAAGTTCAAGGATGGCGACGAACATCGCTTCGCGATCAAGGGCTTTACGACCGACAAGCTTTTGATCCTTTCAACAGCCGGGCGCTGCTATACCATGTCATGTGACAAGCTTCCGGGCGGTCGTGGTCATGGGGAGCCGATCCGTCTGTCGATTGATCTGCCACAGGAACATGACATTGTGTCAATGGTCGTGCACAAGGATGGCCGCAATCTTCTGGTCGCAAGTTCCGGTGGCCGTGGTTTCCAGGTTGCAGAAAAAGACGTCGTTGCCCAGACTAAAAACGGCAAGCAGGTTCTCAACCTTGGTGCCGGTGAAGTTGCCAAGATATTTGTTCCGGTCGAAAAGAACCATGTTGCTGTTCTTGGTGACAACCGCAAATTGCTGATCTATCCGGTTGATGAAGTGCCGGAAATGACGCGCGGTCGTGGCGTGATCTTGCAGAAATACCGGCAGGGCGGTCTTTCGGACCTGATCTTGTTCAATCTCGAAGAAGGTTTGAGCTGGACCATGGGTGGCAGCGAAGGTCGTGTCCGCACCGTGACCGAGCTTGCCGAATGGACCGGCAAGCGTGCAGGTGCCGGGCGTATGCCGCCAAACGGCTTCCCGCGGTCGAACAAATTCGAATAATTTCGACAAGGCATACATTAAACTCGAAAGCCGGATGGTTCATTATCATCCGGCTTTGGGCTTTAATGGGCCAATTTAGATGCAGACAATGTCATATGCTGCGGGTTCGCGCAGATATGGAAGAATTACGTACCAAAATTTATAGCGTTTTCGATGTTTAAAATGTAACTTCGCAACCTGATTAGCAGGAAGCCCGCAATTTTCCTGTGAGACTCATAAGGGCTTGGGAGTGAAAAGTGAGATTTCTTGGAAATTTCGTCCACGCGATTGACAGTCTGAATGACTGGATCGGTCGCGGGGTGGCCTGGCTGGTGATCCCGATGGTTGTGATCACATTTTTAGTTGCCACATTGCGTTACGGCTTTGCGGTTGGCTGGGTATCAATGCAGGAAAGCTACATGTGGCTTTACGGCATTATGTTCATGGTAGGGGCGGGTTACACGCTTTTGCACGGTGGTCATGTTCGTGTCGACGTTTTCTATCGTCCGGCATCTGCGCGTTACAAGGCATGGGTCGATCTGTTCGGGTCGCTGTTCCTGATGATGCCGGTGCTGATCATGATCTTGATCTATAGCTATCCGTATGTAGCGACCAGCTGGCATCGCCTTGAAGGGTCGCACGAGACGGGCGGTCTTCCGGGCCTGTTCCTTTATAAATCAGTGATTCTGATCTTTTGTGTATTGATGCTCCTTCAGGGGCTTTCGCTTGCTGCGCGCAGCGTTCTGGTGCTTGCCGGTCACAAAGAATTTGAAATCAAAGAAGAAGAGCACGAGGGCGTCTGATGGCTGGTGAAGTTCTTAGTCTGGTGATGTTCGCCGTTGCTTGCGGCGTGCTTCTTCTCGGTTTTCCGGTTGCCTTCTCGCTTGCGGGTACCGGTCTTGCTTTTGCGCTTATCGGTCATTCGATGGGCACCTTTGATATGCCGCTTCTGGGCTCACTGCCGTCACGCTATTTCGGTGTGATGACCAACGAGCTGTATGTTGCGATCCCGCTGTTCGTGTTCATGGGCGTCATGCTTGAACGCGCAAGGATTGCCGAAAAACTTCTGACGACCATGGGGATGCTGTTTGGCACCATGCGTGGTGGTCTGGGGATTTCGGTTGTCATCGTCGGCATGTTGCTTGCCGCCTCAACCGGCATCGTCGGTGCGACCGTCGTGACCATGGGCTTGCTCAGTCTCCCTGCGATGCAGAAAGCCGGATATGATCCGAAACTTTCGACCGGTATTATCTGCGCGTCCGGTACGCTGGGTCAGATTATTCCACCGTCGATCGTTCTTGTTCTGCTGGGCGATATTCTTCAGGGCGCCTATGCCGAAGCACAGCGCGCAATCGGCAACTGGGCACCGGAACCGATTTCTGTGATGGACCTTTTTGCAGGTGCATTCATTCCGGGGCTTCTGCTGGTGGCACTTTATATCGGCTGGATCATCATCAAGTCCCTGATTGATCCGAAATCGGCACCGGCACTGGTTGAAGGAAAGCGTCCGGAAGGTCTTTGGGGTGAAGTGCTGCGCGCATTGCTGCCTCCGGGGCTTCTGATTGTTGCCGTTCTTGGCTCAATCCTGACCGGTATTGCGACCCCGACGGAATCAGCTGCTTTTGGCTCGATCGGTGCAATCGTACTGGCTGCGTTCTACAAGCGCCTCGATATGCCCGTTCTGCGCCATGTCGTGCGCCAGACCGTTCAGGTCAGTGCTATGGTGTTCGTCATCCTGCTGGGTGCGTCGGTGTTCTCGCTGGTGTTCCGTGGTCTTGGTGGCGATCACCTTGTCGAAGAACTGCTGCACAACCTTCCGGGTGGTGTCTTCAGTGCGATGCTGGTTGTGATGCTGTTGATGTTCTTCATGGGCTTCTTCCTGGACTTCATCGAGATCGTGTTCGTCGTGATTCCGATTGTTGGTCCGATCCTGCTCAAGATGGACATTGATCCGGTTTGGCTGGGTGTGATGATTGCCATCAACCTTCAGACCAGCTTCCTGACACCGCCATTCGGCTTTGCGCTGTTCTATTTGCGTGGTGTCGCACCGGCAGCGATCAAGACGTTTGATATTTATCGCGGTATCATTCCGTTCGTTATGATCCAGATGCTTGGTCTTTGCCTTGTCGCTGCATTCCCGTGGCTGGCGACCTGGCTTCCGGGCATTCTGTTCTAAGAACGCGAAGATCAAAGATCACCAAAGAAAAAGGCCCCGATGAGGGGCCTTTTTTTGATTCTGTGGTTACGTCCCGGAATACATTGTCCCTATAGGAGGTGACATATTTCAGGATGACACAAAACAAAAAAAGGGGCCGGCAAAAGCCAGCCCCTTGTCGTTTTCCGACAGGCGGAGAACTTAGTATTTGAACGGAAGTACACGTGCCTGTGCAAATGCTGCTTCCGAGAATTTCGACCATGCGATCGACTGGGTGCGGAATGCTACGAGGCTTTCGAATACTTCTTTCGACAGCGGGTTGGATGCAACCAGATCACGCAGAACTTCGCCCGACAGTTTGCCAAGGTTGGTCAGAATGTCGTCAGAGAACGGACGAACGTCTACACCGTGCTTGTTGCGCAGGGTGTCGAGTGCCTGAACGTTACGTGCGGTAAACTCGGACAGAACCATCTGGTTAACTGCACGGTTGGCCTGCTCGACGATGGCTTTCAGATCATCCGGGAGCGCATTCCATGCATCCAGGTTGATGAAGTTGTCGAGAACGGTCGCCGGTTCATGCCAGCCCGGATAGTAGTAGTATTTTGCCGATTTATAGAGACCGAACGCCAGATCGTTGTACGGACCAACCCACTCGGTCGCGTCAATTGCGCCCGACTGAAGTGCCGGCGGAATTTCACCGCCCGGAAGGTTCACAACGTTTGCGCCAGCTGCTTTGACAACTTCGCCACCAAGGCCAGGAATACGCATTTTCAGACCCTGATAGTCTGCAATGGTGTTCATTTCCTTGTTGAACCAGCCGCCCATCTGGGTGCCAGTGTTGCCCGACGGGAAGAACTTACAGTTCAGTTCAGCATAGACCTTGTCAGCAAGTTCCTGACCGCCACCCCACTGGAACCATGCATTCTGTTCCTGGGCGTTCAGGCCAAACGGCATTGCCGCAATATACTGGGTGGCATCAACTTTACCTTTCCAGTAGTAAGGCGCGCCGTGGCCCATTTCGACGGTGCCGTTGCCGACAGCATCAATTGCTTCGAATGCCGGAACGATTTCACCAGCACCAAATACGGTGACTTTCAGGCGACCGTCAGATGCTTTGGTGATGTATTCAGCAAGAAGGTTTGCGCCAGTACCAAGACCCGGGAAGTTTTTCGGCCAGGTCGTGACCATACGCCATTCACGGACGTCCTGCGCGAGTGCCGGTTTGGCAAAAGTCGATGCAGCAGCAGTCGCACCTGCTACAGCAGCGCCAGAAAGAAATTGGCGACGTTTCATTAGTTACAGCCTCCCAAAGATGCAAGCTCATGATTTATATGTATCAAAGCCGGTTCACCGGCTTTGTACCGCAGCTTATATGCGTCTTCGGGTGCAGGCAACCGGGGATCGAGTTGTTCTCTTGGACTTTAGTCTAATCTAATGGGGCGGTTTGCTCAGTTCGTCAGGTAGCACTACTGGGCCTGGTTTCCTCCATTGGCGCCCACTGGCCATTTCGGAAACCTTCAAGTGGCTGGAACCGCATCTTGTAGGACATCTTGCGGCATTCACCGATCCAGTACCCAAGATAGATATGAGGTAAATCAAGAAGTTGGGCTTCTTCTATGAGGTCGAGCACGATGTAGGTGCCCAGTCCACGCTTGTGTTCGGACGGATCAAAAAAGCTGTAAACAGCCGAAAGTCCGTCAGCCAGATTATCGATCAGTGCAACAGCAATCAGACTGTTATCCGGACGACGATACTCATAGACAGACGTTTCAATCGTGCTGTCTTCGATCATCGCCCGATAGTCACGGGCATCCATGCGCGCCATGTCACCATTTCCGTGACGTGCATCCTGATAGGTACTGAACAGTTGATATTGTTCCTGGGTCGCGACTGCGGGCAATACGGTTCGGGTCAGATCACTGTTTTTGTTCTGGATACGACGGAAAGAACGGCTGCTTTCAAATTCGGCGCATCGGACACGAACCGGAATGCAGGCATTGCAGTCGCTGCATGCCGGAAGATAGGCTATTGAATGGCTGCGACGAAAGCCTGCCCGTGACAGTAAATCATGGATATTATTCGCTTCTGGTCCGCGCAGCTCTGTAACCAGTTTGCGCTCAAAGCGGCCGGGCAGGTAGGGGCACGGCATCGGGGCAGTCATGAAATAGTGCTGCGTAAGGCGGCGCTGATTAACTGTCATCTGGTGTTTCTCAATCCCGACCACATCTGATCATCTATCTTAAGAGATTAAGCGTTATTTATGACAGTTTAAAGGTCATCCCACCAAAAGAGCTGTCAAATTTGCAAAACCGGAATTGCCAGATCAGGGCTGTGATGGAACAGAGAAGGTTGGACGACGCGGTGTCGTACCTGGTGCCGCAGGTTCTGACGGCTGGGCAGTCGGCGCGCCATTGGAAGATGGTAATACAGAACCATTTCCGTTTTGCGTTCCGTTCTCAAGTTCTGATCGTTCGCCTGTGCCTCGGAGCAAGGTGATGCTGATACGGCGGTTGGTTTCATTTTTGGGGTCTTCAGGCACCAGCGGATCCGTGTCAGAAAGTCCGGCAACCTTCGCAAAGCGACCGGTGTCAAGTCCGAGGTCTTCAAGCGTGCGTCGTGTCGCCAAGGCACGATCAGCTGAGAGTTCCCAGTTTGAGTAACCATCCGTACGATTAAATGGCACTGCGTCGGTATGGCCCTCAATCGAGACGTCCTGAGGCATCTTTTCGATGACGGCCGCTACCTTATCAAGCAACAAGCGCGTGTGATCAGCCATTTCAGCACTGCCACTCGGGAACATGGATGTGCCGTCTTCATCAAGAATCTGGATACGAAGACCTTCGGGGGTTTCTTCGATCCGGATGTTTTTCTCAAGACCCTGAAGCTCGGGACTTTCTTCGATAGCCTTTAGAAGTTCTTCCTTGGCTTCATTGAATTCCTGTTCTTCCATCTGTGCTACCCGGATGGCTTCTCGCTCGTCCGGGGATTGCTGTGGCGGAATTTCCATGCTGACTGTCGGCATTCCGAATTCGGAGCGCTGAGCGCCTTCCTCGGCAAGACTGGTGCCACCCAGAACCCCGCCGGAGCCCGAATCATTTTGTGAAATCGTTTCAGGGGTGAAATACATTGAAACACCCTGAAGTTGTTCTTCCGTGGCGCTTGAAAGCAGCCAAAGCAACAGGAAGAACGCCATCATAGCCGTGACAAAGTCAGCATAGGCAACTTTCCACGAGCCACCATGATGGCCGCCATGTCCGCCTTTTTTGACCTTTTTGATTACGATATCAGGCATGTGCGATGCAAATTCCGTGAGTTACTGGTTCTGTTTCTGCAAGGCAAAGGAAAATCAGGCTGACGGCGCATCCTGCAAGGCATCTTCAAGTTCCTTGAAGCTCGGCCGAACGGTGGACGGCAGCGTTTTGCGGGCAAATTCAACGGAAACCTGCGGGGCATAGCCCTGCATGTGACCAATCAGGGCCGCTTTCATACAGCTGAAATATTTTCCGTCCTGATCCAGCGTCTTCTTGATGATTTCCGACGTCGGACCAACAAAGCCATAGGACGCGAGAATACCAAGAAACGTACCGACGAGAGCCGCTGCAATCAAACCACCAAGAATTTCCGGCGGTTCGGTAACTGAGCCCATGGTGACAATCACACCAAGCACGGCTGCAACAATGCCCAGACCGGGAAGGGCGTCGCCCACTGTCTGGATGGCGGCAGGGACCATGTGATCTTCTTCGTGATGGGCTTCAAGTTCCTGATCAATGACCGCTTCAAGTTCATAGGCATTGGTGGTGCCAAGGGTCAGAAGACGCAAATAGTCACACAGGAATTCAACGGCATGATGGTCTTTCATCAACTCGGGGAAGTTGCCAAAAAGACTGGAGCCTTCGGGATTCTCTACATGGCTTTCAAGTGCAAGATCACCCTTCGATTTCGCCAGTCGGAAAACAGCATAAAGGCAAACAAGAAGCTCGACATAGGCCGCTTTCTTTTTGGGCCCCTTAAGTGCACGGATCGTATAAGCAATCGACTTTTTAAGGATGCTCATAGGGTTGGCAATCAGGAATGTACCAAACGCAGCACCGAAAATGATAAGCACTTCAAGGGGTTGGATAAGGACACCAATGTCGCCGTGGGGCAAATAACCGCCAAGAACAGCGCCAATCACCACGACATACCCAATGATCAAAAACATTCTTATTATTCCCCGCTAGCCTAGGACGATTATCGGTTCAGTCCGCAACATGTTCCCAAGACCCAAACCCGATCATGGTTGCAGACAAAGTCCATCTGGCATCTATATGACACTATTAGCTTTTAATCTTATTAATATCCCGTTTAAATCTGCTGTGAGTTAGGTTTGACAGATCGAAGTTTAATCGCCATTTTCCCCAAGCCTTTTACGGGGTCGTACTTCAATAGGTTTAGTCAGCAAGAGCATTCTTCAATATGTCATTCTCTCCGCGCGATTTCCGCGACTGTCTTGGTCAGTTCACAACCGGCGTTGCCGTTGTGACCACGCGGGCCGAAGATGGTTCCAAAGCGGGCATCACGATTAACAGTTTTGCGTCTGTTTCGCTTGATCCGGCACTGGTTCTTTTTTCCGTAGATCAGCGTGCGGCGACACATGCCTTGTTCGCCGGTTCTTGCACGCGTTTTTGCATCAATATTCTTCGTCAGGACCAACAGGCGATCTCTGAACTGTTTTCCGCACCGGGGCAGAATGGCTGGGAAACGGTCGGGTTTGAAGATGATGGTCACGGTATGCCACGCCTGAGAGGCTCGTTGGCGGCGTTTTCGTGTAAACGCCACGCCATTCATGATGGTGGCGATCACAGCATCATTGTCGGCCATGTCGATAATCTTGTGATGGGCGAAACGGGGGAGCCGTTGCTTTATTACGGCGGCCGTTATCGTGGCCTTAAAAGCGAATAACTATTAATGAAAAACGGGCCGTGTGGATTGTTCCAGCGGCCCGTTTTTTTATTTTCAGATATCCAGGGAATTTTGATCAGTCGAGCGACGTATTGCCAAGCAAGCGTCCGCCAAACCCTGCCTTGATCAGGCGTTCAATCACTTGCTGGGCATGGCCGGTATCACGCACTTCCAGCACCATATCGACATCGGTCTGCTTTGCCGGAACGTCGTAAAAATGACGCTGGTGATAAACTTCGATGATATTGGCTTCTTCTTCACCGATCAGTGTGCTGATGGTTGCCAGAGCACCCGGCACATCGGGAATTTCGATGCGAACACGTACAAGGCGACCCTGGCGGGCCATGCCACGCATCAGGACCTGTGCCAGAAGGCGGGTGTCAATATTGCCGCCACTGACGATCAGGCATACTTTCTTGCCTTTGAATTTTTCAGGATGATCGAGAAGGGCGGCAAGCGGCGCAGCACCTGCACCTTCGACCACGCTTTTTTCAATCTCGATCAGCATCTGAATGGATCGTTCAATTGAGCTTTCCTCGACCAGAACCACTTCGTCGAGCTTTTCCTTGCAGATTTCAAGTGTCAGGCCGCCTGGTTGTTTGACGGCAATGCCCTCGGCAATTGTAACGCCACCGCCGGTATATTCGTCACCACGAATGCCTTCATACATGCAGGGATAAAGCTTGGTTTCAACGCCAATGATTTCGATGTCTGGGCGGCGCGATTTGACCGCGGTTGCGATACCTGATGCAAGTCCGCCACCGCCAATCGGGACAACGATGGTATCGATATCAACGTTCTCATTCAGAATTTCGAGACCGACTGTGCCCTGACCGGCAATGATATGCGGGTCGTCAAACGGATGTACAAAGGTAAGTCCGCGTTCCTGCTGGATGCGACCGGCGGCTTCAAGGCTTTCGGCAAAGACATTGCCGGTCAGAACGACTTCAGCGCCGTGGGAACGGGTATGATGGACCTTGGTAAAGGGCGTGTTTTTCGGCATCACGATGGTTGCCGGGATGCCCAGACGCTTGGCGTTATAGGCAACGCCCTGTGCATGGTTTCCGGCGGATACGGCAATGACGCCTTTTTCGCGCTCTTCGGGTGTCAGGCTTGCCAGTTTGACATAGGCACCGCGTTCCTTGAAGGAAGCGGTATATTGCTGGTTCTCAAGCTTAAGATAAACTTCTGCCTGACAAATCGATGAAAGTGTTAGTGATTTTACCAGCGGTGTCTTGGCAACGATGCCTTCAAGCAAACCGGATGCGCGTACAACGTCGTGATAGGAAACAGTCATAATTTCCATGCTCCTGCGGCCACCATCTTTGTGGTGTGGTGGCAATAATATCATGTAATGGGTGAGAAACGGTATTTAACCGGACCTGTCATCCGCAGATGACAGGGATCACATTCGCAGGTCGGAAATCCCAATAATCATGGCCATCGCACCGGCACCAAGCGTCGGACGGGAATGCGATGAAAGGATGTCAGTATATGCAGACATAGCCATGTTCTTTCTGGATTAGGGATGTGTTTCGAAAGGTAGCTTTGCGGATTAGGGCGCCAAGGTCAAGTACAGCAATAGAAAAACCGGGTTGCATGAACTGCAACCCGGCCAAGTACAACGCCTGGCATGGGGAATCCGGCGTTATTCCATGTTGAGGATAACCGTTTTCTTGTAGGTGAAATGTTCAAGCATGCTTTCAAGCGACGCTTCCTTGCCAAGGCCCGAAAGCTTGATGCCGCCATAGGACAGGTTCGGCTGCACAACAAGGTTCTGGTTGACCTGAACAAAGCCGGCTTCAAGCCGCTTGGTGGCAACCAGTGCCGTTTTCAGATCCGTCGTCCAGACCGTGGCAGCAAGGCCAAAGTCGCTGTCATTGGCAAGTTCAAGGGCCTCTTCAAAGGTCTTGAACTTGAAGACACACGCCACCGGACCAAAGATCTCCTCACGTGCGACGCGAGCATCCGGATCGACATTGGTGAAGATCACGGGGCGCACAAAGAGGCCGTCGGAAAGCTCTGGATCGGTGGGCAGGGCGCTCAGTTGATGTTTGGTCGCACCCTCTTTTTCGCCGATATCGATGTAACCCGATACCTTGTCGAACTGTTTGCGATTGATGATGGTGCCGATGTCGGTCTCTTCATCAAGCGGGTTGCCCATTTTGAGTGCATTAACCTTGTCAATCAGCCGCTTAACGAACTCATCATGAAGTTTTTCATGAACAAGCATACGCGAGGAGGCCGTACAGCTCTGGCCCTGACGGGTGAAGCGCATACCACCGATTGCGCCGGCCACGGCCTTGTCGAGGTCGGCATCATCCATAACGATCATGGGCGACTTGCCGCCAAGTTCGAGGGTGACCGGAATAAGCTTTTCGGCTGCGGCCTTGTAAACCGTACGACCGGTCTCGACAGAGCCGGTGAAGGAAACCTTTTTGACATCCTTGTGCGCGACAAGCGGGCCGCCACAGGTTGGGCCAAAACCCGAAAGGATGTTCAAAACACCGGCCGGCAGGATTTCCTGCATGATCTGACAGACGCGCAACACGGTAAGAGGGGTGTCTTCAGCCGATTTTACAACGACCGAGTTGCCAGCAACCAGTGCCGGGGCAACTTTGATCGCCATCAGAAGAAGCGGTACGTTCCAGGGAATGATCGCACCAACGACACCAACGGCTTCGCGGGTGGTCAGCGTCATCATATTTGGATTAAACGGAACAGTTTCGCCCTTGAGCTCTGATGCAAGACCGCCAAAAAAGACGAACATGTCGGCAAGAACCGATGCCTCAACACGGCTTTCGGTGCGCAGTGCCTTACCCGATTCCAGTGCGACAAGACGACCGAGTTCTTCGGTGTGTGCCATCAGGACACGGCCGCATTCCGCAACCAGCTTTCCACGTTCGCGTGCCGGGCGTTCCGCCCAGTCCTTTTGTGCTGCCTTTGCAACCGCAACTGCAATGCCCACATCATCAGAGTCACCGTCGGCTGCCTGTCCGATAACCTTGCCTGTGGCGGGATTGATAACGTCAAAGGTCTTGCCGTTCTTCGGGGCAACAAGCTTGCCGTTGATCAGATGATGGCCGGAAAGTTCAGTTGCCAGTGACATCGGATCAAGGTTCGGTTCGAAAGGCATTTCAGGCTCCCTGTGGGTTGGCGTGCAGTCACGGTTTTTGCGTGGGGCGCACGATATAGGTTATTTGGTATTGGTTTACCAAATTATCGACAGCAGAGAGCAATATCAAGATCAATTCGTCTTTCCGGACATGACAGTTCCCAAAAGGGCTGGTAACCTGAAACAGCAAAAAGGCCAGCCCGGCGGCGGTACGTGTCTGGGCGCCTGCATTCCGTAAACGATGGAGTATTTATGCCACGTCATTTCGATACGACGTTCGATGTTGTTAAGGAACTCAAACCTTCCTATCCGGTCTATTGTCTAAGACCGAATATCCTTCGAGAAACAGCGCAGCGCTTTGTCGAAATGTTCCCGGGCGACGTCCTTTATGCGGTGAAATGTAATCCGCATCCTGAAGTCATGCGTTATTTGCACGAAGGCGGCGTGCGTCATTTCGATACTGCCTCGCCAGAAGAAATCGCGCTTGTTCGTCGCCAGTTCCCGGGAATGAAGGCCTATTTCATGCATCCGGTCAAAAGCCGCGATGCCATTCGTAATGCCCACCGGGTTTTCGGTATTGATCACTATGTGATTGATACCGTCGAGGAACTTGAAAAAATCCGTGAAGAAACCGAGGGCGACAAGAAGCTTGTGATCCATGTCCGTCTGGCAACACCACCGGCCGGGGCGACCTATAATCTCTCAGCGAAATTTGGTGCGCGCCCGATGGTCGCTGCCGAACTTCTGAAGAAGGTCGATGAATATGGCTATGACGCGGGTTTGTGCTTCCATGTCGGGTCGCAATGTACAACACCGAATGGCTATCGGATCGCGGTTGAGCTGATCCGTCAGGTCGTCGATTTTTCGGGTGTTCAGGTTCGGCATATCGATGTCGGCGGCGGTTTCCCCGGCCAATATATGAACCAGCGCGGCGCCAGCCTTGAAGAATTCATGGACGAGATCAAGGATTGCATCCGCTGGCTTGATATGCCCGACACCACATTCATGTGTGAGCCGGGCAGGGCGCTTGTTTCAAGCGGGGTTTCCCTGATTACGCAGGTGCATCTGCGTAAGGAAGACACCCTGTTTATCAATGACGGTGTCTATGGCAGCCTGTCGGAAACCGTGACCGGGCAATTGCGTTATCCTGTGCGACCCTTGCGAATCAATGGTGAATTCAATCAGGAAGAAACACTTGATTTCACCATCTATGGTCCGACCTGCGATAATATGGATGTTCTTCCGGCAGCCGTATCGCTTCCGGCGGATATCCGCGAAGGGGACTGGATCGAATTCGGGCATATCGGGGCCTATAGCAATGCGCTTGCAACCCATTTCAACGGGTTCTTCCCGGAAATGCAGGTGACTGTGGGCGAGGCATTCCCGTTTGTGGATGGTGAATTCCCTTACGTGGCCTGATGCAGCAATAGCTACAGTGACGGGCAAACAGGAGATCCCCTGTTTGCCCGTTTTCAGATACAGTGTTGCTCAGAAAATTAACGTTATCGGTAAAAAGGTACTTGTTTACCGATAACGGTTGGTTGCACTATGCTGCCCGAAATCAGGACCGGCAGGGAGCCGGTCGGAAAATAGACTTGATCGGGGAAACAGCACAGTGACCAACAGCCTTTTTATGCGCATCCGTGACCGGTTTCCGGCGGACCTTTCATCGGTACTGATCGAGACACCGACGGGCAAGACTTATAGCTATGGACAGGCGGATGTTGCATCGGCGCAAATTGCAGGTTTGCTGACCGGGCTTGGTGCGAAGAAAGGCGACCGTGTCGCAGTCCAGGTTGATAAATCCCCCGAAGCCCTTTTTCTTTATCTTGGCTGCATTCGTGCCGGTCTGGTCTATTTGCCGCTCAATACGGCCTATCAGGCTGGCGAGCTTGCCTATTTCATGGATAACGCGTCCCCCGTTATCTTCGTCTGTCAGCCACATCGTAAGGATGAGGTAGCGGCAATTGCCAATGATCAGGGCGTGGAACATGTTCTGACGTTGGGGATGAATGGCGAAGGCAGTCTTATGAGCGGTGCACAATCTGAATCGGGCGACTTCGCCCCGGTGCCCTGTGCGGATGAAGACCTGGCGGCGATCCTTTATACATCGGGCACCACCGGCAAGCCCAAAGGGGCGATGATGACCCAGATGAACCTGTGGTCCAATGCTGCAACCCTTGAAAAGTTGTGGGGATTTGATGGCAACGATATCCTTTTACATGCCTTGCCGATCTTCCATACCCACGGACTATTCATCGCATGCCATTGTGTGATGCTTTCGGGGGCGAAGATGTTTTTCCTGCCGAAATTCGATCGTGATCAGGTGATGGCGCTTCTGCCGCGGAGCACGGTGATGATGGGGGTTCCGACATTTTATGTTCGCCTGTTGTCCGGGGATGATTTTACCGCCGAAACGACTGCCAATATGCGGCTGTTTATTTCTGGTTCGGCACCGCTTCTGCCGGAAACCTTTACTGCGTTTGAGCAGCGGACTGGCAAGGCATTGCTTGAACGCTATGGCATGACCGAGATGGGGATGGCGACATCGAACCCGCTGGATGGCGAACGGATCGTTCATACAGTTGGTCCGGCCTTGCCCGATGTCGATGTTCGGGTTTGTGACGCGGACGGCAATGTTCTTGGTGTTGATGAAGTCGGTGTTCTGGAGGCTCGCGGCCCCAACGTTTTCGCCGGGTACTGGCAAATGCCGGAAAAAACCGCAGAAGAATTTCGCAAAGACGGATTCTTCATCACCGGTGATATCGCCAAGATTGATGCCAAGGGATATGTCCACATCGTTGGACGTGCAAAGGATCTGGTGATTTCAGGTGGATTTAATGTCTATCCGAAGGAAATCGAAACGCTGATCGACAAGATGGATGGTGTTGTTGAAAGTGCCGTGATCGGTGTTTTGCATCCCGATTTTGGTGAAGCGGTTGTTGCGGTTATTGTCCCTGAGAACAATGGAACATTGACCGAAGACGGTATTATCGGGGGAATCAAATCGCAACTTGCCAACTTCAAGGTTCCCAAACGGGTATTCTTTGTTGACGAGTTGCCGCGCAATGCAATGGGCAAGGTTCAAAAGAACATTCTGCGCGAGGAATATAAATCCCTGTTTGCGAACTAGATCACCGGGGCCAAAGATTGGGGGCCGATATCCTGGATCCAGAATACAGATAAAGAAAACTCCCGGCAAAACTGCCGGGGGTTTTCTTAGGACGCTACGGTCGTGGCTTAGCGACCGAAAGCAACACGGTGTGCTACATCGTCGATCATGTCGCGGTTCAGACCGATGTCGGCCAGTTCGCGCGTATCAAGTTTACGCAGCGCTACCTGGGTCTGGTACTGAATGCGAAGAGCGCGAAGGAAAGCAAAGATTTTAGTTACGATCATTTCATCACCTATTTCAAACCGGCCGATTGTTCGGCGTCTGTTCAGATAACCGGCATGTTCTCACCGCTGTATTCCGTGTCGGAATAGTTGTCTGGTTTGACGTGTCGGTTTGTTTCCAATGTATCGAATGATCATCTGCCTGGTGGCGCATTTACCAGTCGATACGTCCTATTCATTTCGTGAAGGCAATCTATGCCTGTCGGGTGCGTTAATCCAATGCGTTTTTTGCATGGCAGCGGCTTGGAAAGCGCAGAAAGTCACTAAATTGCAATGAATTGGCTATATCTCCGTCACATTGTCACGGTTTCGAAACTTTTATTGCTATGCTGGTGGTGCATGGCTAATGAAATTGCGTGGTGCCCTTTGGTTGATTTTATGAAAATCGCGTCGCGCAAATGAATTCAGATGTATTTGGGGTCGCAATCTGGATGAATAGGCCGTAATTTGCGCTACCAAATGCCCAGACAGGAGAACCTATAATGAGCATCAATCGGCCGCGGCTGAATTTTGCCCAGGCTATCGACGCCTACTTGCACTATGCGCCACGCTTGCCGCAGGTGCAGGACGATGCCGTTCCCGAAAAAACCGATTACATCGACAATCTGCTATCGGTCGCAGATCAGTTCGATCTGATCGTGTTTGATGCGTTTGGTGTGCTCAATAGTGGGCCGACGGCTATCCCCGGTGCTGTGAAAACCGTCGCAACCCTTCAGGATATGGGTAAGAAAATTGCCGTCGTGACCAATGACGCGTCAAGCTCGGCCGAAGCGATTCTTGCCCGTCACCGCAAACGTGGCTTTGATTTCGACAATCGTAACCTGATCAGTAGCCAGCAGTTTGTTGCGCCTCTTATGGCAGAACATCCCGAGATTGCGCATTGGGGGGCGATGGCGCCGGTCCATTGGCCGTTCCATATCCTGCCGGGACAGGTGGAGCCACTTGGCGCAGATCGCGACTTGTATGACCGGGTTGGCGGTTTCCTGTTGATTGATTCGGAAAATTGGTCGGATGAGCAGCAGAATATGTTGCAGGACAGTCTTGCTGCCAATCCCCGGCCGATCCTTGTGGGGAATCCCGATATCTGCGCGCCGATGGGGGATTTCCTGTCAGTGGAGTCCGGTTACTTTGCCCATCTTGCCGCTGATGCCTCTGGCGTAATGCCAAAATGTGTTGGCAAACCGTATCATCACGTTTTTGAAGAAGTCCTGCGCCGTCATCCGGGTGTTGACCGGCAGCGTGTTCTTATGGTTGGCGATACGGTTCATACCGACGTTCTCGGCGGTCTGGCATCAGGCATCAAAACACTTCTTGTGCATCAGGGCGGTTTCCTTGACGGGCAGGATATCGAAGGCGTGTTTGCCAGATCGGGTCTGCGTCCGCACTTCTGTGCGCGTGCGATTGGTCATGGCATATCAGACGAAGTTACTGAGCCTGCCTGCTGCGCATAGAGCTTCGAACTTCATTCCATGCAAAAGGGCCTCAATCGAGGCCCTTTTTTTGTTTCGCGTGTGTTGAAGTGACGCTTAACCTTCCAGCGCCTCGGCAACTTCAATGGCGCTATAGGTCAACACGCCAGACGCCCCGGCACGTTTGAAGCATGACAGCGTTTCAATCGCGCAGCCGATGTAATCAAGCCAACCATTCTGGCCTGCCGCGCGCAGCATCGCGTATTCGCCTGATACCTGATAGGCAAAGACCGGCACGCCGAATTCCTGACGAACGCGATAGAGCACATCCAGATAAGGCAGCCCCGGTTTGACGATGACCGAATCTGCGCCTTCATCAAGATCATAGGCGACTTCACGCATGGCTTCGTCACTATTGGCCGGGTCAAGTTGATAGGTTTTCTTGTCGGCCTTGCCAAGTGCGCTTGCCGAGCCGATTGCATCGCGGAACGGGCCATAGAAGGATGAGGCATACTTTGCTGAATAGGCCATGATCTGGACGTTCTTGAGGCTTTCGGTTTCAAGAACCTCGCGGATTGCCCTGATACGGCCATCCATCATATCGGATGGTGCGACCACATCGCAGCCTGCCTGTGCCTGAACCAGTGCCTGACGCACAAGCGCTTCGGTCGTTTCATCATTAAGGATCTGACCATCGACGACGATGCCGTCCTGACCATCAGAATTGAATGGATCAAGTGCGACGTCGGTAATCACTCCGATGTTGGGGCAGGCATCCTTGATCGCCTTGGTGGCGCGACAGACAACGTTATCAGGGTTATAGGCCTCTCGCGCATCCTTGGTCTTAAGGCTTGCATCGATATAGGGGAACAGTGCCAGTGCCGGTATGCCAAGTTTCTCGGCATGTTTTGCTGTTTCAACCAGTACATCGACCGACTGGCGTTCAACACCGGGCATGGACGGGATCGGGGTGCGCTGATTGGTTCCGTCAATAACGAATACCGGCAGGATCAGATCATGGGCTGTCAGTCGGGTTTCCGCGACCATCCGGCGCGACCAGTCGGTCATGCGGTTGCGGCGCTGGCGGGTGCTTGGAAAGGTGCCATAGGCGAATTTGTTGACCATGATCTGTTCTCTGTTCTGTGGAGCTGGGCGAAGCCAGGGTGGACAGGCCAATTTATGGGACAGAATTCACGCGCAATCAACCATTGCTGGCAATTTGTAAGCGTGCGCGCATGGTCAGAAGATAAACCGGGATAATCAGGGCAAGGAAACTGGCGGTAATCGCAAAGGCCGTGACAAGGCCTGCTACCTGTCCGATGGTACCAATAATCGGCGGACCTGCCATGATCGCGGAATAGCCGGTTGCGGCAATGATTGATACGACTGCTCCGCCTCCTTTTCCGGTAGCTTGAGATGCCGCGGACAGTAGCAACGGCAAAATGACAGCAAGCCCCATTCCGGCAACACCACAACCAATCCATGCGACAATATAGTGCGGGGAAAGGGCGATGATGAAAGTGCCAACCGATGCCAGAACCGAACTTGTAAGCAAAACCGGAGCCCGTCCAAACTTCATGACCAGTGCATCACCGGAAAGTCTGGTGACGGCCATGGCGCAGGAATAAATGGCAAAGCCGACAGCAGCCATTGTTGCTCCCGATGACAATTCGGAATTCATAAAGACAGCAGCCCAGTCGGTAATAACACCTTCGCCAAATTGACCGATAAAGGCGCAGACACCGAATGGTAAAAGCATAAGGAACATGGGGCGTTCCTTTTTGGTGCGGGCGGTTTCCAAGGCTTGTTTGTCAGCTCTGTCTTTTCTGTTCTGTGAGGTCTGATGGTCCGGCAGAAGTTTGGCTTGGGCGAAAACATGAGCGATCAAAAACACGGTCAGAATCACAGGCAGGTGCAAGGCGTTGTCAAAGGGCAGGGCAAACCAGGCTGCCGCAATCCCGGCACCCGCAAAACCACCCAGACTCCAGAAACCGTGAAGACCGGACATGATGCTCCGACCCTTGGCGCGTTCAACATTCAGGCCATTGGCATTCATGGCTATATCAAGAAATGCGCCGGAAAAGCCCAAGGCAAACATGGCAATCGAAATGCTGAGATAGGATTGCATCAGAACCGGGATGCCAACGGCAATGAAATAAACCAGTCCGGAATAACGCACGACCAGTTCGCTTCCGATGCGGTCAGAAAGCCGTCCGGCAATCGGCATAACGGCAAGAACGCCAATTGCCGCAGCCAGCAAGATGCCGCCAAGTTCGTCATGACCAAGGCCAAGGCGTTCCTGTACCAGCGGGATATGCGGAACCCAGCTTGAAAAGGCGGCGCCATGTAAAAAGAAAATGGCGCGTACCCGATTATGGGCCTGGTTGTAATTTTGCATCTGTGGCGGCTCCGCATGATGGGGCGTAACGAGGGGGCAGGTTAGGCCTGAACAATATTGATGCCGCGTTTGGCATAGTTTTCGAGATAGCCGGACGACAATTTGCGGCCTGTCACGAGACGGGAAATGGCATCAATGTCACAGACCCGGTGCGGCAGGCTGGTTTCAAGTTTGTCCGCGGTGGCAATGGCGATGATTTCGGCTGATTGCGCAATCATCGCGGCCTTTGATGCCCGTTCCTGCTGATGACTGGTTGAAAGGCCAGCCTCAGGATGAAGAGCGCACGTGCCTAGCAACGCAACATCAGCATTGTACTTACGGATCTCGTCAATCGTTGTCGGGCCACATACCACCATGTCGTTCTTGAGCATTGTGCCGCCCAGCATGATCACTTCCGCATTGGGGTGGCTTGAAAGTTCGACCGCGATCATCGGGTTTACCGTAATCACGGTGCCCCGAAATGATGGTTTGAGATGGCGGGCAACTTCGCAAATGGTGGTGCCACTGTCAAAGAAAGCGACAGCATCATCGGCAATCAGATCGCGTGCCGTTTTCTGTGCAATCGCGGTACGTTCCGGCTGAAGGTCTCGAGCGCGTTCTTCATATGTTTCTGTCGGCTTGTTTGGCAGGACTGCACCGCCATGGATGCGGCGCAAATGACCTTCATCCTCCATCTGGCGCAGATCGCGCCGGATGGTATCAAGGGAGGCATGAAACAGGGCGGCCAGATCATGAATATGAACCGTCCCCATATTGCGCAAAAGTTTCAGGATTTCATCCTGACGGGTGATAACGCTCGACATGGTGTTTGCCTGTTTTGCATGTTGTGCATGTTTTGCCGATTTGTTATGCCGGTTTTACGGTCGGGTCAATGAAAAACCGGCCGAACATTCGTTCGACCGGTTTTGTAAGGCGACATGAAGTGACGTGATTATCAGGCTTTATCAAGGGCCTGCGTCAGGTCTGCCAATATATCGTCGATATGTTCGATCCCGATGGACAGGCGCACATATCCGTCCGTAACACCGGAAGATAGGCGGTCCTGTTCGGAAAGCTGGCTGTGAGTCGTGGTTGCCGGATGAATGGCAAGGGAACGCGTATCACCGATATTGGCGACATGATAAAACAGCTCAAGCGCGTTGATGAATTTCTCGCCTGCGTCTTTGCCGCCAGCCAACTCAAAGCCCATAAGAGATCCGTAGCCACCTTTAAGATAGGTGTCAGCACGGCGGCGGCTTTCACCATCCTGTTTACTGGGGTGAATGACTTTGGTGACTTTCGGGTGGGATGCCAGGAAGTCGGCAACCTTGTTGGCGTTCTCGCAGTGACGTTCCATGCGCAGTGGCAACGTTTCCATGCCCTGAATGGTTTGGAATGAGTTGAACGGCGATGCCGCAGCCCCGATGTCACGTAGAACGGTGCAACGCAGCTTGATCGCATAGGCCACAGGGCCAATCGGTTTGACGGCCTGTGTCCAGACCGCACCGTGATAGCTGGGATCGGGTTCGTTCAAAAGCGGGAAGCGTTTCGCATGTTTTTCCCAGTCAAACTTGCCGGAATCGACGACAACACCACCAACCGAGGTTCCATGACCGGCAATGAACTTGGTAGTCGAATACATCACGATGCTTGCACCATGTTCGATTGGTTTGCAGATCACGGGCGCGGCAGTGTTATCAACGATCAGCGGAATGCCAAGTTCGTCACCAATATTGGCAACTTCGCGGATCGGGAATACCTGCAATTTCGGGTTGGGAAGGGTTTCGGCATAAAAGGCGCGGGTTTTGTCGTCGCTCAATTTGCGGAAGCTTTCCGGATCTGACGGATCGGCAAAGCGAACTTCAATTCCCATTTGCTTGAAGGTATTCGCAAACAGGTTCCATGTGCCACCATATAGATCGGTAGAGCTGATAATATTGTCGCCAGCCTGTGCAATATTCAGAACCGAAAAGGTTGACGCAGCCTGCCCGGAGCCAAGTGCAACTGCAGCAACGCCACCTTCAAGGGCGGCAATGCGCTGTTCAAGCACATCGTTGGTCGGGTTCATCAGGCGGGTATAGATATTGCCAAGTTCCTTGAGTGCGAAAAGATCAGCAGCATGCTGGGTATCGCGGAACTGATAGCTGGTGGTCTGATAAAGCGGCACGGCAACGGATCCCGTGGTCGGGTCGGCGCGATAGCCTGCATGAAGGACGATGGTTTCCGGTTTCGTGGACGACATAATGGGTTTCCCTGAATTATCGTTATTTCTGACGCCGACAAGGTAAGCTGACAGTGACGTACTCAGCAAGAAACAATTGGTGAAATCAGCTACGTGAATGCACGTAAATCGTGTGATTTACCAATATTGTGATAATTCGGTACTGTTATACCGAATGAATTGACAAGAGGGTGTTTTCACGTTTACGTAAAGGGAAAACAGATAAACTTCAGAGGCGGCGATCCAATGGAATTCAACCTGTCTGACGATCAGCAGGCATTTGCCCAAGCTGCGCGTGATTTTGCTCAAAATGAAATGGCGCCATATGCAGGGGAATGGGATGCAAAACACATCTTTCCCGAGGAAACCCTGCGCAAGGCTGCCGAATTGGGCTTTGCTGCAATTTACACGCGCGAAGAGTTCGGCGGAACAGGCTTGGGTCGTCTTGATGCTGCGGTAATTTTCGAAGAATTGGCGGCAGCATGCCCGTCAACGGCGGCTTATATCTCGATCCATAATATGGCTTGCTGGATGATTGATACATTTGGCTCCGATGAACAGCGCGCCAAATTTCTGCCCAAACTCGTCACAATGGAACATTTCGCCAGCTACTGCCTGACTGAGCCCGGTGCCGGGTCCGATGCAGGATCACTTCGCACACGTGCGGTCCGTGATGGCGACCATTATATTCTGAATGGTGAGAAGGCTTTTATTTCCGGTGGATCTCGTAGTGACATATATGTTGTCATGGCGCGTACGGGGGATGACAGCCCGAGCGGCATTTCGACATTCATCATTCCCAAGGATGCCGAAGGACTATCGTTCGGAAAGCTCGAGGAAAAGATGGGCTGGAACAGTCAGCCAACCTCGGCCGTTATCTTTAGCAATTGCAAGGTGCCGGTCGAAAACCGACTGGGCGAAGAAGGCGAAGGCTTCAAGTTCGCCATGAAGGGGCTTGATGGCGGTCGCCTGAATATAGCGGCCTGTTCGATTGGCGGTGCCCGTGCGGCGATGGAGCACGCGCGCGATCATATGAAAGTCCGCAAACAGTTCGGTAAAAGCCTTGATCAGTTTCAGGCGCTACAGTTCAAGTTTGCCGACATGGTGACCGAGCTCGAAGCTGCACGTTTGATGCTGCATAAAGGTGCCTGGAAGCTTGATCTCAAGAGCGATGATGCAACCCAGTTCTGTGCGATGGCCAAGCGTTTCGCCACAGATATCGGATTTGAAGTCTGTAACCAGGCGCTGCAACTCCATGGTGGCTATGGATATATTCGTGAATACCCGATCGAACGGCTGTTACGTGATCTGCGCGTGCATCAGATTCTTGAAGGCACCAACGAAATCATGCGCCTGATCATTTCCCGTGCCGCCCTGAAAGACTAAGTCATGAGCAATAGTTCAAATATGTCCGATACCGAAGCACCCGTTCTGTTTTCGCAACAAGGCGCAGTTGGTCAGATCGTTCTTAATCGTCCGCGTGCGCTGAATGCGCTTGATCTGACGATGGTCGATATGATGATGGGGCAGCTTAAATCCTGGGAAGCTGATTCGTCGATAAAGGTTGTTGTGATTGAGGGAGCCGGCGAGAAGGCCTTTTGTGCCGGTGGTGATATTCGTGGTCTTTATGAGGCCCGCAAGATTGATGACGAAGAGATGCTTGATACGTTCTATCGTCGTGAATATCACCTTAATCACTATATTGCCCGGTATCCGAAACCCTATATCGCACTCATGGACGGGATCACCATGGGCGGTGGTGTCGGCGTGTCGATTCACGGTCAGTTCCGTGTGGTAACAGAGCGTACCCTGTTTGCGATGCCCGAAACGGGGATCGGATTTTTCCCCGATGTCGGTGGCGGGTATTTCCTGCCACGATGCCCGGGAAATATCGGCATGTATCTTGGCCTGACCGGTGCGCGCATCAAGGCAGCCGATTGCCTTTATGCCGGGCTTGCCACCCATGGGGTTGCGATAAGCAATCTTGACAGGCTCAAGGCGGATCTGGCGGTGGCATCCTATGACAAAGGTGCCAGTGCTGTTGTTGTTGAAATTCTCGATCGTCACAGTACGCATTTTGACGCAGCGCCAATGGCTTCACTTAGAACACAAATCGACCGTACGTTTGCTGGAAACAGCGTTGTTGCTATTTTCGAGGCGCTGGAACGAGAGGAAAGCGACTTTGGTGCCGAAACGCTCGCTATGCTGTCTGGAAAGTCGCCAACAGCACTTTGTGCGAGCTTCGAGCAGATTCGTCAGGGCAAGGACATGTCGTTGGCCGAAGTCCTGAACATGGAGTTCCGGATGTCGCAGAGGATGGTCTGCAAGCCTGATTTGTTTGAAGGTGTTCGTGCTGTCATTGTCGATAAGGACCATGCCCCGAAATGGCAACACGGTGATATCGGCCAGGTCGATCCGCGCGAGGTTGCAGAATATTTCGAGCCACTTCCAGAAGACAAAGAACTCAATCTTTAGAATGTATTGGGCTGAATTTCGGTCCCGAATGATCAAAACAATGATCCCGCAGGGGATGGCAGAGGAGACTTCTAATGGCGAATATCGGTTTTATCGGTCTGGGCAACATGGGTGGCCCGATGGCGGCCAATCTTGTTAAGGCCGGACATGCGGTCAAGGTCTTTGACCTTTCGGCAGATGCGGTGGCAAAGGCAATTGATGCCGGTGCAGGCAAGGCGGCATCAATCGCTGCGGCTGCGACTGATGTTGATTTTGTCGTAACTGTTCTTCCGGCTGGGAAACATGTTCTGTCCGTTTATGAAGGGCCAGACGGCGTTATTGCAAATGCCAAGGCGGGGACTGTCCTGATTGACAGCTCAACCATTGAAGTTGATGCGGCGCGCAAGGCATCTGAAATTGCCCGTGCGGCCGGTCTTGGGGCGGTGGATGCGCCGATTTCCGGTGGCACTGCCGGTGCTGCGGCCGGAACGCTTACCTTTATGGTTGGTGGCTCTGATGCCGATTTTGCCAGTGCAAAGCCGATCCTTGAGGGTATGGGCAGCAATATCATTCATGCGGGCGATAGCGGTGCAGGGCAGGCGGCCAAAATTTGCAACAACATGGTTTTGGGTGTCAGTATGATTGCGGTGTCCGAGGCCTTCATGCTCGCCAAACGCCTCGGGCTGGATGCGCAAAAGCTGTTTGATATTTCGTCCAAGGCATCCGGTCAGTGCTGGTCTCTGACAAGTTACTGCCCTGTTCCGGGGCCGGTTCCGACATCGCCGGCCAATCGCGATTATCAGCCCGGTTTTGCGGTTGATATGATGCTGAAGGATCTCAAGCTTGCCCAGCAGGCAGCTGCGTCGTCCGGGGCGACCACGCCGATGGGGGCTTTGGCCGAAAGCCTTTATGCGCTTTATTCCAATGGCGGGAATGGCGGCATGGACTTTTCGGCCATTGTCAAAATGCTTGATGGCGAAAAGTGATATCGTTCATCCAATGATCACAAAAACGGGTCCGGATTTCCGGGCCCGTTTTTGTTTGGTGTTGCGTTGTTCGAGAATGGGAGCAAAATAGGGCTACACTTATTTCCAGGGATCATCTGTGCGATAATGACCACGCGGCATAACAAATCAAACGAGATTTATTTTGAACTTCGACAGGTGGGTTCCTATCTGCGTTGTACGGCCATTGATGGCAAGACGGGTGTGGAAGTGACTGTTGCTGGGCCTGTGAGTCGGAATCCTGAGCAATTAAAGCGGGTCGCTGTACAAAAACTTGAATACGTCCTCAAAAAGGGATAATGTATACAATATAAAGAGCGGGTGGCTCGCCTTGTCAGTGTTTTATTCCAATATCAAAACCTGATTTGGTGATTTTCACTAAAATCTCAAAGCCGCTTGCAGCCTTTGAACACATGTGTCTAAGGTTCACGCTCTAATCGCGCTTTCGGTAGTAAGAACCACAAACAGAATGGTCGGCTCCGAAGGTTAAAACCGGGTCATACCCGATAACAATAAGACGGAGGCTTCGCGGGTTTGCAAGGGGGCAAAGGGGAGACTATGTCTCATCCAATCAATACATATATATGTGGCTTGATGCCTTCTGCCGAGCTGGCGAAGACCTTGTTTGTCTGTGCCAAATCTAAGGTTGTGCAATGGATTGGGCTTATTTCCTACAACAATTGATCAATGGTCTGACGCTGGGAGCCATTTATGGTTTGATCGCTATCGGTTATACGATGGTGTACGGCATTATCGGCATGATCAACTTTGCGCATGGCGAGATTTATATGCTCGGTGCGTTTCATTCCCTGATCACCTTCCTGATCTGTCAGGCAGCCGGGATCAGCGGGATCCTTCCGCTTACGCTTCTTTTGATGCTGTTCGTTTCAATGGTTCTGACCTCGATCTACGGTTGGGGCGTTGAACGGGTAGCATACCGGCCACTGCGCGGGTCATTCCGTCTGGCAGCTCTGATTTCTGCCATTGGTATGTCGATCTTCCTGCAGAACTTCGTTCAGATTTCGCAGGGTGCGCGCGTCAAGCCGATGCAGCCGCTTGTTGAGGGCGGTATCACTCTTATGGAAAGCGCGAATTTCGACGTTCAGCTTAGCTATATGCAGATCGTGATTATCGTTCTGACATTCGTGCTGATGGTCGTCTTCTCGCTGCTGATTGCCAAGACTTCTCTGGGGCGTGCACAGCGTGCTTGCGAACAGGACCGCACGATGGCGGGACTTCTGGGCGTGAACGTTGACCGTACGATTTCCACGACCTTCGTTATGGGTGCTGCTCTGGCATCTGTCGCAGGTATGATGGTGACCCTGTATTACGGTGTTATTGACTTCTATATCGGCTTCCTCGCCGGTGTTAAGGCTTTCACCGCCGCCGTTCTTGGCGGTATCGGGTCGCTTCCAGGTGCGATGCTTGGTGGATTGCTGATTGGTCTGATTGAAGCATTCTGGTCGGGGTATCTCACAATCGAATACAAGGATGTTGCGACGTTCGGTATTCTGGTTCTTGTGCTGATCTTCCGTCCGTGGGGTCTGCTCGGCAAGCCGGAGGTTGAGAAAGTCTGATGTCTTCTGCATTTGCTTCATCTCGTACCAACGGCTCGGAAATTGTTAAGGAACTCGCGTTCTTTGCAGTTGTCGCGCTACTGATGTCCGTCATGATCCTCGGTGTCGAGACGGTTGACCGTCCGACCGGCCTCGAACTTGCGGTTCGCTGGGATCTTGTCCTGCTGGCGATTGGCTCGACCGTTGTCGGGCGTCTGGCATTGATCATCCGTCGCGAAAGCATTTCGCGGCTCGTTCAGGCAGTCTTGATCACGATAACTGCGGTTGCCGTCTTTGAGATGTTTGTGCGATTCCGTGACATGGATGATCGCTGGGCATCGCCGGTTAGCTTCGATATGGCGTTCAGCAGTGCTGTCAGCACCGTTGTCGCCTTGGCCTTTATCGCAATCGTCTTTGCAATCGCCTATTTCTCGATGAAGGAAAAAGGTGTTGCCGAAGTAGAGGAAAGCGAAAAGCTGTCATCGAAAATTCAGCTGGCCTATCGCTCGAACACCAAAAAGATCGGTCTGGTGGGGATTATCTTCTTCATAATTTTCCCGTTCATTTTTGGTGAGAACCGTTCGGCAATCGACCTTGCCACCCTTGTGATGATCTACATCATGCTGGGGTGGGGCCTGAATATCGTGGTCGGTCTGGCGGGGCTTCTCGATCTTGGTTATGTGGCTTTCTATGCAGTCGGGGCTTATTCCTATGCATTGCTGTCGCAGAACTTCGATCTGAGCTTCTGGCTCTGCCTGCCGCTTGCCGGTATCTTTGCTGCAAGTTTCGGCATTATTCTCGGCTTCCCGGTTCTGCGCTTGCGTGGTGACTATCTGGCCATCGTGACACTGGGCTTTGGTGAAATCATTCGTGTTGTTCTTATCAACTGGTATGATTTGACTGGCGGTCCGGATGGGATTTCATCCATCGAACGTCCAAGCTTCTTTGGTTTGGCCGATTTCTCGCGCCGAGTGCCGGAAGGGACCATCGGCTTTAACGAGCTGTTTGGCATGGAATATTCGTCCATGCATCGCCTGATCTTCCTGTACTACCTGATCCTTGCTCTGGCTCTTGTGACGAACTTTGTCACCATGCGTCTGCGCAAGCTTCCGATCGGTCGTGCATGGGAAGCACTTCGTGAAGACGAGATTGCCTGCCGTTCTCTGGGCATCAACCCGACGAACACCAAGCTTTCTGCTTTTGCGATTGGTGCAATGTTCGGTGGTTTTGCCGGTGCGTTCTTTGCAACCCGTCAGGGCTTTATCAGCCCGGAAAGTTTCACCTTCCTTGAATCCGCTGTGATTCTCGCGATTGTGGTTCTGGGGGGCATGGGTAGTCAGATCGGTGTCGTTCTTGCGGCAATCGTGATGATCGGTTTCCCGGAAATGTTCCGTGAACTTGCCGAATACCGCATGCTGATCTTTGGTGCAGGTATTGTTGCCATCATGCTGTGGCGTCCGCGCGGTCTGTTGTCCTTCCGTGACCCGACCATTCTGCTCAATATGAGCCAGAAAGAAAAAGTTGCCGGAGAGTTGAAATGACCGACAACAAACTGCTTGAAGTCGAACACCTGACCATGCGTTTCGGTGGTCTGGTTGCAATTGATAACCTTAGTTTCACCGCAAACAAGCGTGAAATCACGGCCATCATCGGTCCGAACGGCGCAGGTAAAACCACGGTGTTTAACTGCCTGACCGGGTTCTATGTTCCAACCGAAGGACGTCTGACGCTACATGCCGACGACGGTCCCCGTTTGCTGGAACGTACCGAAGGGTTCCGTATCCCGCGTAATAACGGTGTTGCACGTACTTTCCAGAATATTCGCCTGTTTACCGGGATGACTGTTCTGGAAAACCTGATCGTTGCGCAGCACAACCGTTTGATGGAGGCATCTGCTTTCTCCATCGCCGGTCTGTTCAACCTTGGCCGCTATTCAAGGGCGGAAAAGGCAGCGATCGAAAAGGCCGAGTTCTGGCTGAACAAGGTTGGTCTGTATGATCAGGCTGACTGGAATGCCGGGAACCTGCCATACGGTTCCCAGCGTCGTCTGGAAATCGCGCGTGCAATGTGCACTGACCCGTCACTTTTGTGCCTGGACGAGCCGGCTGCGGGTCTTAACCCGCGTGAGTCGGCGGAACTGAATGTCCTGCTGCAGAGCATCCGTGACGATCAGGGCGTTGGCTGTCTTCTGATCGAACATGACATGAGTGTCGTGATGCAGATTTCCGACCATGTGATCGTTCTTGATTACGGAAGAAAGATTGCCGATGGCAATCCCGAAGCCGTCAAGAATGATCCGGCTGTTATCCGTGCCTATCTTGGCGAAGATGAGGATGACGAGCTTCCGCCGGAAGTTGCCGCTGACCTTAATGTTGATCCGAATGCGCACTGAGGGAGTTTATCGATATGTCCATGCTTAAGATCGAAGGTGTTCATACCTTCTATGGCAATATCGAAGCCCTCAAGGGCATTGATATGGAAGTCAACGAAGGTGAAATCGTTACGCTTATCGGCGCCAATGGTGCCGGTAAGACCACGCTGCTGATGACTTGTTGCGGTTCGCCGCAGGCAAGCAAGGGGCGCATTCTGTTTGAAGGTAAGGATATCAGTCGCATGCCGATGCATGAGATTTGTAATCTTGGCATTCAGCAGTCGCCCGAAGGCCGTCGCATTTTCCCGCGTATGTCGGTTTATGAAAACCTCCAGATGGGGGCAATCACCCAGGATCCGAAGCATTTCAATTCGGATCTCGAAATGGTGTTTGATCTGTTCCCGCGCCTGAAGGAACGTATTAACCAGCGTGCAGGGACCATGTCCGGTGGTGAGCAGCAGATGCTGGCAATTGGCCGTTCCCTGATGGGGCGTCCGCGTCTTCTTTTGCTTGATGAGCCGTCGCTTGGTCTTGCGCCGCTTGTCGTTAAGCAGATTTTCGAGACCGTCCAGAAGATCAACCGTGAAAACAAGGTAACTGTTTTCCTTGTCGAGCAGAATGCATTCCATGCACTCAAGCTCGCACATCGCGGTTATGTGATGGTCAATGGCAACATTACGCTCTCGGGTACGGGTGCGGAACTTCTGGCAAACCCGGAAGTGCGCGCAGCTTATCTCGAAGGCGGCCACTAGGGAGATCTGATATGGAATCGATCACTGGTACCAGCATCGGCGTTACGATCGGTATCACCATCATTCTGATGGGGTTCTGTTCGTTTATGACCGGGCAGGCAATCGCCAACACCTGGCGACCGTCCTATCAGCTCGTGCCTTATGGCTTGCTGCTTGGCCTTGTTGACCGTTTCTTGGTCTATGCGTTGTTCGAAGGCGAGCTTCTTTCGCTTTCCGGCTACATTTTTGACACGGCGATCCTGTTTGTTATCACCTTCGCAGCCTTCCGTCTGACGCAGGTAAACAAGATGCTGTCGCAATATCCGTGGCTTTATGAACGCATTGGGCCGTTTGCATTCCGCGCGCGTGAAGGGGCGGATGTGCGTTGATTTTTGTGGTGACGTTTTGCGTCACCACACTATTGCTAAATAATTGGCAATAAACCGGTTTGTACTATTGCACACCAATTCTGGGGTGTTAAAGTACTTGGGAGCTGAAACCGGTAATCGGCGAATAATATGAGCCGGTTTCGGGTCCGAAAAGATGGTTCTGTCATGGTGATGGAACCAACCTTTGGAACAGGGAGACTTCTCTAATGTCGAAAACCAAGCTCGGCCTTCTTGCCACTGCTTCCGCGCTTGTTCTTTCAATGGGTGCTGCCAAGGCTGACATCGTGATCGCGACCGTTGGTCCGATGACCGGTCCTTACGCTGCGTTCGGCGAACAGATGACCAAGGGCGCAGAGAAAGCGGTTGCTGACCTCAACGCTGCTGGCGGTGTGAACGGCGAAAAAGTCGTTCTCGAGATCGGCGATGACGCTTGCGATCCGAAACAGGCTGTCGCAGTTGCTAACCAGCTGGTGAGCAAGAATGTTGCTCTCGTAGCTGGTCACTTCTGCTCGGGTTCCTCGATCCCGGCTTCGGAAGTTTACTTCGAAGAAGGCATCGTACAGATTTCCCCGGCTTCGACCAACCCGCAGCTGACCGAGCGTGACATGGACAACGTGTTCCGTGTTTGCGGCCGTGACGACCAGCAGGGTGAAGTTGCTGGTAAATACCTTGCAGAAAACTATGGCGACAAGAAAATTGCCATCGTTCACGACAAACAGGCTTACTCCAAAGGTCTGGCTGACGAGACCAAGAAAAACCTGAACGCTGCTGGCGTCCAGGAAACGATGTACGAAGCAATCACCCCGGCTGAGAAAGATTACTCGGCACTGGTTACCAAGCTGAAATCAGAAGGCATCGACGTTCTGTATTATGGCGGTTACCACACCGAACTCGGTCTGATCGTTCGTCAGATGCGTGCTCAGGGCATGGACACCCTTGCAATCTCGGGTGACGCGCTGAACTCGCTTGAATACTGGTCGATCACTGGTGACGCTGGTAAAGGTACGCTGTTCACTGCTGGCCCGGCTCTTGAAAAAGACCCGCGCAACGCAGAACTCGTAAAATACTTCGAAGGTCAGGGTTACAAGCCTGAAGGCTACACCCTTTACACCTATGGTGCGATCCAGGCTTGGGCACAGGCTGTTACCAAAGCTGGTACCACTGACTCCGAAGCTGTTATCGAAGCTCTGCATAGCGGCGCTTCCTTCGACACCGTTCTTGGCTCGATCTCGTTTGATGCCAAAGGCGATGTTGCTGCTCCGGGTTACGTATTCTACGAGTGGGAAAACGGTTCCTACGACTACGCAAACTAATCAAATCATCGGATTTGGAAAAAGCCCGGCATCTGGCCGGGCTTTTTTTATGCCTGCTTGAAACAAAACGCCGTTCTGACCAACCAGAACGGCGTTTTTCTTTTCTGCGTTTCCACCAGTTTGGCGGATCATTGCATAGCTTACTTTGCCTTGCGGCCAAGGCCGATTTTCTTGGCAAACTGGGAACGCTGTTTTGCGTAGTTCGGTGCGACCATCGGATAATCTGACGGCAGCCCCCATTTCGCACGATATTCTTCCGGCGTCAGGTTGTAGGTGGTACGAAGGTGACGCTTGAGCATCTTGAGCTTTTTACCATCCTCAAGGCAGATGATGTAGTCATCGCCAATGGATTTGCGGATGGGAACAGCGGGTTTGATCGGCTCTTGTTCCGGTTCCTTCTCGACTTCGCGAATTTCATCAAGCGAGGAGAAGACTGTAGAAATCAGTTCAGGAATCTGTGCGGCAGCAAGGGCATTATTGCTGACATAGGCTGATACAATATCAACGGTCATCTGCAAGAGTTCGTCGCGGTCAAGCACGCTGGTCTCAGTTTCGGCCATGATTGAAGTAACCCTTCATTTGAAAATTCACATTAAAACTAATGCACTATTCCAATCAGATAGTCAAACAACAGAAAATAACAAGTGTCACTTATCTGATATTGATATCAGATCAAGTATATAGGATTGCGTATAAGACTATCGTGATAATAACTGCTACAACTATAATGACTGGTTCGCGTGATATGTTTTGACCAAACGGTTAATATTGTCCCGATTGATGGTCCCGGAATTCTTGATCGCAACAGTAGAGAATGCCATTTTTGGGTGTTTTGCCGTTTATAATAATACTATTGCGTGTTGATTTCTCTAATGGCGATAAATGAAAATATATCGGTGTCCTGATATATGCATGTCAGGGTTTCAGAAAACTTGCCGTTCGGGCCGAGCTCTGCGTTGGCAGGGGCATCGCTATATGCTACAAGGCGCTCAATTTTATTCTTTGAATTCCAAATGAAGGCGCGCATATGACCGTCAAAACCCTTGCCATCGCTTCCGACCATGGCGGTGTGGAACTGAAATCAGCCATCATTGATTTGCTTAAAGGCCGCGGTATCGAGGTTTCCGACCTTGGAACCAACGGTCCAGCATCCGTTGATTACCCGGATTTCGCTCAGGCAGTTGCAAAATCGATCATTGATGGCAAAGCCGAAGCAGGCATCCTGGTTTGTGGTTCCGGCATCGGGATGAGCATTGCAGCCAACCGTTTCCCCGAAGTGCGTGCTGCACTGGTTCATGATCGTCTTTCGGCAGAACTTTGCCGTCAGCACAATAATGCAAATGTCTTGTGCCTTGGCGCGCGCCTGTTGGGCGAAGCGACAGCACTCGATTGCGTTGATGCATTCATTTCGACCGAATTTGAAGGTGGTCGTCATGAAGGTCGCATCGCGAAGATGTCCTGATCTGATTTACTTCACCGCCATCTGGGATTAACCAGAGCGGGCAGGGTGTTTTATTGATTACCCGGCCTGTCAGCTTGCCCCGTCACATCGTATCGAAAGAGGCCCCGCATGTCGTTCAAAGGCTTTTTCTCTACCAGCTTGTCCGACGCCGATCCGGCATTGTTCAAATCCGTCACCGATGAACTTGCCCGTCAGCAGAACCAGATCGAAATGATTGCTTCGGAAAACATCGTTTCCAAAGCCGTTATCGAAGCCCAGGGTACTGTTCTGACCAACAAATACGCCGAAGGTTATCCTTCGCGTCGTTACTATGGCGGTTGCGAATATGTTGACGTCGCCGAGGAACTGGCAATCAATCGCGCCAAGGAAATCTTTGGTTGCGAGTTTGTCAACGTACAGCCGCATTCCGGGGCACAGGCGAACGGTGCGGTCATGCTGGCACTTTGCAAGCCGGGTGATACCATTCTTGGTATGTCGCTGGATGCAGGTGGTCACCTGACCCATGGCGCACGTCCGGCTCTTTCGGGTAAATGGTTCAATGCCATTCAGTATGGTGTGCGTGAAGACGACCTGACCCTTGATTACGATCAGGTCGAAGCACTTGCGATCGAACACAAACCGACCTTGATCATTGCCGGCGGTTCGGCTATTCCGCGTCAGATTGATTTCAAGCGCTTCCGTGAAATCGCTGACAAGGTTGGTGCGCTTCTGATGGTTGATATGGCGCACTTTGCCGGTCTGGTTGCCGGTGGCGTTCATCCGAGCCCGCTGCCGTATGCCGACGTTGTAACGACCACCACCCACAAAACCCTTCGTGGTCCGCGTGGCGGCATGATCCTGTCGAACAACCTTGAAATCGGCAAAAAGATCAATTCTGCTGTCTTCCCGGGGCTTCAGGGCGGTCCGCTGATGCATGTGATCGCAGCCAAGGCAGTTGCCTTTGGCGAAGCGCTGCGTCCGGAATTCAAGGCATATGCACAGCAGGTCGTCGACAATGCCAAGGCGTTGGCTGAAGTTCTGGTCAAGCGCGGCTTTGACATCGTTACCGGCGGTACCGATACCCATCTGATGCTCGTTGACCTTCGCCCGAAAGGCTTGAAAGGCAACACTGCAGAAGTTGCTCTTGAGCGCGCAGGCATCACCTGCAACAAGAACGGCATTCCGTTTGATACCGAAAAGCCGACCATTACCTCGGGCATCCGTCTGGGGACGCCGGCTGGCACGACCCGTGGCTTTGGTGTCGAAGAATTCAAGCAGATCGGCGAGCTGATCGGTGATGTTCTTGATGCCATGGTTGACAGCCCGGAAGGCAATGCTGAGGTCGAAGCTGCCGTTCGTGCCAAGGTCGAAGACCTTTGCAAACGCTTCCCGATCTATTCCTGATCGCTAGAGCTGAGTACAGATAATGCGTTGCCCGTTTTGCGGACATACTGACACACAGGTTAAGGATTCCCGTCCGACCGAAGAGCATCATGCCATTCGTCGCCGCCGGTTCTGTCCTGCTTGTGGATCGCGCTTCACGACGTTTGAGCGTGTGCAGTTGCGTGAATTGATGGTGGTCAAAACGGACGGGCAACGCGAATTGTTCGACCGCGACAAGCTGGCGCGGTCGATCTTCCTTGCCTGCCGCAAGCGCCCGATAGAAGATGAACGCGTTGAAAAAGCCCTTAATGGCATTCAGCGGCGTCTCGAAAGCAGTGGGGAAAGCGACATCACAACCGATACCATTGGAGAAATGGTGATGGAGGCGCTGAATGCCCTCGATCAGGTTGCCTATGTGCGCTACGCTTCGGTTTACAAGAACTTCCGCGAAGCACGCGACTTCGAGCAGTTCGTGGAAAAAATGCATGACGGGGAAGAAGAGGCGGACGCATAGTAATGACACCCCCCGCGTTTAGCGAAGACGACCGGCATTTCATGCGGGTCGCATTGAGCCTGTCAAAACGCGGTTTGGGAAATGTCTGGCCAAACCCGTCGGTTGGTTGTGTCCTTGTTTCCCCAAATGGCGAGATTGTCGGGCGCGGTCACACCCAGTTCGGTGGCCGCCCTCACGCAGAGCGTGTCGCACTGGATATGGCCGGTGCAAAAGCACGCGGTGCAACGGCCTATGTCACCCTTGAACCTTGCAGCCATTTCGGAAAATCGCCGCCCTGTGCTACAGGATTGATCGAGGCAGGCGTTGCGCGTGTCGTCAGCGCCCTGACCGACCCGGATGACCGGGTATCAGGTCGCGGTCACAAGATGCTTGAAGATGCAAGTATCAAGGTCGATGTCGGCCTTTTTGCCGAACAGGCACGCCGGATCAATGAAGGTTTCCTGTCGCGCGTTGAGAAGGGGCGTCCTTTCGTTACCTTGAAACTTGCATCAACCATGGATGCAAGATCAGCAACAAAATCAGGCGAAAGCCAGTGGATTACCGGCCCATCTGCGCGCGAAGAGGGGCATCTTTTGCGTGCAACCCATGATGCCATTCTGGTGGGCGCGAAAACGGTACTGGCAGATGATCCTATGCTGACCTGCCGGTTGTCCGGCCGTGAACATCAATCCCCAGTGCGCATCGTACTTGATCGTCTGGGGGAAATGTCGACAGGCGCGAAGCTCGTTCAAAGCGCATCAGAAATTTCGACATGGGTTGTGACGTCGGACGCCAAATTTGACGAACTATCGGAAAAATTTGAAAAAACTTCGGTAAAAGTGATTGCTGCCAGATGCGACGGCGATCATTTGGACCTACATGACGTCATGCAAAAGCTTGGCGATGCAGGATTGACACGCGTGCTTATCGAAAGTGGTGGTGCACTGGCTTCCGGTCTGCTTAAGGCAGGGCTGGTTGGTCGGATCGTTCATTTTTTTGCGCCGTCGGTTATGGGCGGTGATGGCAAGGCAATGATCGCCGACCTCGGCATCGGGGCGCTTTCTGATATGCCGAAATTTACCCGATACTCTGTTCGCCCTGTGGGTAAAGATATCGTGCTAACTTATGATTATAAAACGGAATAACTGCATGTTTACTGGCATCATTACCGATATTGCGACTGTCCGCTCCATCAAGAAAACCGGCGATACCCGGTTTGAGTTTACGACCGCCTTTGACACGTCAAAGATCGTTCTCGGGGCGTCCATTGCATGTAATGGTGCCTGCATGACAGTGATCGAAACCGGCCAAGACTGGTTTGCCATCGAAGCTTCGGCGGAAAGTCTTGATCGTACAACGCTTGGCGATTTGACGGTTGGAGCCAAGGTCAATCTTGAACAGGCAACCCGTGTCGGTGATGAATTGGGCGGGCATATTGTTTCAGGGCATGTTGACGGGGTTGCGACCCTGACCAAACGCCTTCCTGAAGGTGACTCTTTGCGCCTGACCTTTGAAGTACCGGAAAGCTTTGCGAAATATATCGCGTCAAAAGGCTCTGTGACGCTTGAAGGTGTGTCGTTGACCGTCAACGAGGTTGACGGAAACACTTTCGGTATCAATCTGATACCTCATACACAGACGCACACCACGTTGGGCTCGAAGCAACCGGGTGACCGGATCAATTTCGAGATCGATATGCTTGCGCGCTATGTCGCGCGGATGCTGGGTAAGGATTGATCAAATATGCCGCATCAATATTTGTCACCGATAGAAGATGTCATCGAGGAAGCCCGCAATGGCCGAATGTTCATTCTGGTCGATGACGAGGATCGTGAAAACGAAGGTGATCTTGTCATTCCAGCCCAGATGGCAACACCCGATGCTATCAATTTCATGGCAACCCATGGCCGTGGTCTGATTTGTCTTACCCTTGAATCAGCGCGCTGTGACGAGCTTGGCCTGACCATGATGAGTGCCCATAATGGCACCCGCCATGAAACTGCCTTTACCGTGTCGATAGAAGCCAAGACCGGTGTCACCACCGGCATCTCCGCACCTGACCGTGCACGGACAGTTGCAGTTGCGATTGACCCCAATGCCGGACGGCATGATATCGTGACGCCAGGTCATGTGTTCCCGCTGCGTGCGCGTCCGGGCGGGGTTCTGGTCCGTGCCGGTCATACCGAAGCGTCGGTTGACATTGCGCGTCTTGCCGGGTTGAACCCGTCGGGCGTCATTTGTGAGATCATGAGCGATTCGGGTGAGATGGCCCGACTGCCGGAACTGGTCGAGTTTGCCAAGAAGCATAATCTTAAAATTGCGCAGATTGCTGATCTGATCCGCTATCGTCGCAAACACGAAAAAGTCGTACAGCTCAAGGCAACCACCAAAATCCAGAGTGTTAATGGTGGTACGTTCGACATGCATCTTTATGTCAACAACATCACCTATGCCGAACATATCGCACTGGTAAAGGGCGACATCAGTGACGCCGCGCCGGTCTTGACGCGTGTTCATGCGCTAAATGTGCTTGAGGATGTGCTGGGGGATACCCAGACAGGTCATCAGGGGCAACTGGCTGCTGCCATGCGTCAGATCGGCGAAGAGGGCCGTGGTGTGGTGGTTCTGATCCGTGAACCGCGCCCCAATACCTTGTCATCGTCGATTGCCAAACTGATTGAACTGAATGGCGGGGATGGCGAATCCCTCCGTCAGGAAATTGCCCAGGCGACCGGTGATGCGGATTTGCGCGACTATGGTGTTGGCGCACAAATCTTGCATGATCTTGGCATTCGCGACATGATTCTGCTTTCAAATACCAAACGCCACATTGTAGGACTTGACGGCTTCGGCCTAAATCTGGTTGATCAGCGTCCGCTTGTCGTCTCGGAGGAATAAAACCATGACCATTGCCCCCCACATTCTGATTGTGGATGCGCCGTATTACACGCATATCGTTGAAGACCTTGTCAAAGGTGCGGCTGCGACTCTGGAAGCCGGTGGCGCAACGTGGGACCGCATTTCGGTGGCTGGTGCCTTCGAGGTGCCGATTTCAATCCGCTATGCTGTTCAGTCGATGGAAGAACTGGCGACCGGTCCGCGCTATGATGGCTATCTGGCACTCGGTTGTGTTATCCGCGGCGAGACGACACACTATGATCACATCTGCGAAGAAGCCAACCGTGCGCTGATGCAGCTTTGCCTTGATTACAATCTTGCGATTGGCAACGGTATTCTGACCGTCGAGAACGAGGCACAGGCGCTTGCACGGGCCAAGGCTGACGAAAAGAACAAGGGCGGCGAAGCAGCCCGCGCCGTTCTGCGTCAGATCGAAGTTCAAAACCATTTTGGAATACATCACAAGTAATGACCGATAAACCGAAGGCATCAGCCGCCCAGCGGCGCAGCGCAGCGCGTTTTGCCGCAATTCAGGCACTTTATCAGGCCGAGCTGTCCCAGCTTTCTGCCAGTGACATCGTGCGCGAATATTCCGATTTCCGCCTTGATGGGGAAGGTGGCCGTGACCTTGATGTCAGCAACGAAGACCTGATCGATCCGGATCGCGGTTTCTTTGCTGATCTTGTTCAGGGTGTTGCCGCCCGCATGGTCGATATCGACGCCCTGATTAACGGTGCCCTTGAAAAAGGCTGGACAACCAAACGTCTTGAAACCGTTCTGCGCAGTATTCTGCGTGCAGGAACTTACGAGCTGATGGCGCGTGAAGACGTGCCAATGCGCGTTGTCATCACTGAATATGTTGATGCGGCGCATTCGTTCTTTGATGAAAACGAGCCCAAGCTGGTCAATGCCGTGCTTGATCGCATTGGCAAGAATCTGCGCGCCGGTGAAGCCGGGCAGAACTGATATGGTTGCGCGATCGGGAGAATTCGATCTGATCGCGCGCCACTTTGCGCCAATTGCGCAACGTGATCCGGCTGCGCTGTCACTTAAGGACGATGCAGCCGTTTTTTCACCGCCACCGGGCTGCGAAGTTGTGGTGACCACCGACGCGCTGGTTGCAGATGTTCATTTCAGGAATATCGATACGCCGGAAACAATCGCGCAAAAGGTCTTGCGCGTGAATTTGTCCGATCTGGCGGCAATGGGGGCAGTGCCGGGCGGTGTTGTTCTGACCACCGGTTACAATCGCGATTTGTCCGAAGACTGGATTGCCCGCTTTGCCCGAAGTTTCGGTGAGGACTGTGCGACATTTTCCGTTTCGTTGCTGGGCGGCGATACGGTCGGCACGCCGGGCCCGACATTTTTCAGTCTGACGGCATTTGGATACGTTCCGGCGGGCAGGGCGCTTCGCCGAGATCAGGCGCGTCCCGGTGACGTTCTGGCGGTCACTGGTACGCTTGGTGATGCTGCACTTGGTCTTTCGGTGCTCGCAGACGCGTTTCCCGGACTCGATGAACTGTCAAAGAAATTCCTGTCAGATCGCTATTGGGTTCCGCAGCCTCGCCTGACGACGAGTCAGGCCTGTATGGCAAGGAATGCCCGTCTCGCCGCAATGGACTTGTCTGATGGTCTGGCTGGTGATTGTCGCAAGATTTGCGATGCTTCCGGTGTCGGAATGACGTTCAACTTGGCCGATATCCCGGTGTCTGAAGCGGCCAAAGCGGTTCTTGCGGATGATCCGGCCCGTTGGAACCAGATTTTGGGAGGCGGCGACGATTACGAATTGCTGATTGCCGGTGAGCCGGACGATATTGCTGCTTTGGGTGATCAGGTGACGGTTATCGGGACCGTGACCAACCAGACAGGCGAAGTGCTTCTCAAGGATCTGGATGGCAAAATGGCCGAACTCGCACCGGGCGGGTTCGACCATTTCAAATAACGTGTCGGACGTTCTTTCTTGGCGTTGAACCGGATTATTTGGTTTCGCTGAAGCGTCCAAGGTTGCCAAACAGCTGCTGCAGGATGGTCATTTCGCGGCCTGCCGTCGGCGTGACGCGATCAGTCGGTATCACCGGCTTGCCATCTTCCAGGTCATACTGGCTCAGGATTTCGACGCGGTTACCGGCATCAAAGCTGATCAGAACAACTTTTTGCTGAACCGTTTCCGGTTCGAAAAAGGCAACGGTTTCGGTGGTTTTGGAGATGTACAGCCAGACATTTTGGTCAAAGGCAGCAATCGTTGACGGGGAGCCAAGAATGTCGGTGACATCACCCTTCGTCGATTCTCCCACAGTGATCTGTTCGAGCTGTTCGGGCTCCGGTGCATTGCCCCGTGTCGCGATCCGCGGGCTGCATGCCGAGACATAGATAACAGCCAGTCCGGCCAGCATGATCAGGGGAAAGCGGGTAATTTTGTTATGCATGAAGCTCACCAGAGCGACCCTCTTGTTGAAACCAAACCGGAATTGCCTTGAGTTTCTGCGCTAGGCGCATGATATTGCCGGGCAATGACCGGGGCAGACGCGCCCCGATAAGATTTACGGCATTCTGCGTGCCATGACAGGAATGTCAACGAAGGAGTGTTACTGTTGTTTGGATGGCTGAAGAAAAAAGACCGCAAGCAAACTGCTGCCTTTGAACTTTACACCGCAATGGTAACCCAGGCACGGAAGCCTGAATTTTACGCAAAGCTTGGCGTCCCCGATACAATGGAGGGGCGTTTCGACCTGATTCTGGTGCATGCGTTTGTTCTTTTTCGCCGTTTGAAATCGGAAAATGGGGATCGCGATCTTGCACAGAACATCTTTGATGTGATGTTCTCTGATCTTGATCAGAATATGCGTGAAATGGGCATCGGTGATGTGGGAATCCTTAAGCGGATCCGCAAAATGTCTGAATCCTATCATGGCCGGATCGTTGCATATGAAGAAGGCGTTCAATCTGGCGCGGCTGAACTCGCCGCCGCATTGAACCGCAATCTTTATGCAGATACCGATGCCACAGATGAACAGCTTATGGCGATGGTCGGCTATGTGCATGATGCACTGGCAACCCTTGCCAAACAGCCTATTTTAGATTTGCAGGACGGCGCGGTGCATTTTCCTGATGCTCCCGAACTCGCCGTGACTGCCCCGCAATAGAAAGAAAGACCGGATGTCTGATAAATTCACTCCCGAATTTTCGCGCATCGTCAAAACAGACGAACAGGTAAGCGCGAAAGAAAAACTGGTGATCGAAGCCAACGAAAAGGAACGCGCTGCATTGGCCAAGCGTTTCGAGCTCGTTTCCATTGACAGCCTTACAGCCGAACTGACCATCAGCACTGCATCGAACGGTGAAGTCACCGTTCGTGGTCCGATGAATGCCAAGATTGTTCAGAACTGTGTCGCAACTCTTGAGCCGGTTCCCGAGGTGATTGAAGACACGGTTGAAGTTCTGTTCTCACCGCATGTTTCCGAAGAAGATCTGCCGTCGAACCCGGATGATCTTGAAGATTTGTCTGAAGAAGAATTGATGGCGCTGCTTGATCAGCCCGAACCGCTTGTCGATGGAAAAATCGATGTGGGTGAGGTTGTAGCGCAGTTTCTGGCAGTTGCGATGAACCCGTATCCACGCAAGGAAGATGCTGAATTGCCGACCTCGGTGAAAACCGAGGAAGAAGCCGCCGAAGAAAAACGACCCAACCCGTTTGCACAGTTGGCCGGTCTTAAAGAGCAGCTTGAAAAGAAAAATTAATCATCGAGAATGGCCAAAAGCCTGAGAATTAGGGTGCTTGAATATGCCGGTTTTTACCGGCATTTCACTTTTTGTCATCACAATGAGATGGTCACGGGACGGGGTGCTCTGTGTATCTGGCTCGGCTTTACCTTGTAACTGGTCGAGAATTCCGGTAATTACGGGCGTTCCGGCCACTAGATGACAGTCTTCAGCCAGTTGGCTGACCTGCCGGATATCCGGTTCAGAAATTTTAGAACAACCATAAGAGAATACGTTGCCTGAACAGGTTTGCATATCACTTGACGCGATGGGAGGAGACCACGCGCCAGAGATGGTCGTAGCAGGTGCAGAAATTGCGCTGAAACGGCTGCCCCATCTCAAGTTTCTGATGTTTGGGGATGAAGCCCGGCTCAAGCCGCTGCTTGCAAAATATCCCGCATTGGAAGCCGTAAGCGAGGTTCGCCACGCATCGCAGGAAGTTTCGATGGAAGACAAACCTTCTGTCGCTCTGCGTCAGCGTCGTGATTCCAGTATGCGCCTTGCCATTAACGCTGTGAAAGAAGGGGATGCGCAAGGTGTCGTGTCCGCGGGCAACACCGGCGCATTGATGGCAATGGCCAAATTCGTGCTGAAAACCGTACGCGGCATCGACCGTCCGGCAATCGCAACCTATATGCCGACCCAGCGTGGCGAAACTGTCATGCTTGATCTGGGCGCCAATATTGAATGCGACGAAAACAATCTTGTTCAGTTTGCACTGATGGGCGAAGTGTTTACCCGTATTCTGTTCGGCCTTGAAAAACCGTCTGTCGGTTTGCTCAATGTCGGCATCGAAGAACTAAAGGGTAACGAGTCTGTCAAAAAGGCTGCTGCCATTTTGCGTGACATTGATCTTCCGATCCGTTTCGAGGGTTTCGTTGAAGGCGATGACCTTGCCAAAGGCACGGTTGACGTGATTGTCACCGATGGTTTTACCGGCAACGTCGCGCTAAAGACGGCCGAGGGAACGGCACGTCTTCTGGTGCATTTCCTGCGCGAAACGTTCAAAAGTTCCTTCTTTGCCAAACTTGGCTATCTGCTCGCACGTCGTTCCCTTCAGCGTTTCCGTGATCGCATGGATCCGCGCCGCTACAATGGCGCGATGCTGCTTGGTCTGAACGGCATTGCTGTCAAAAGTCACGGTGGAACGGATGCGCTTGGCTTCTCCAATGCCATCGGGGTTTGCCATGACCTTATCGTGAACAAGCTCAATGACAGCATCAAAAATGAACTTGCAGCTTTTGAACAGGCGATGTCCGGAATGGAAAACGCCGAAGCCGAAGTCGCGGTTCCGGTTGGTCAAGCCGACTGATAAACTCACAAAAACATCAAGATAACTGGCGGTCCCCAAATCATGACAGTTCGTTCTCGCATTATTGGTTGCGGCTCATATCTTCCTGCAAATGTTGTAACCAATGATGATCTGGCAAAACGCGTCGATACGTCGGATGAATGGATCGTAGCACGCACTGGTATTCGTCAGCGTCACATTGCTGCCGAAGGTGAAACAACCAGCGATCTTGCCTATGAGGCCGCTATAAAGGCCATGGAACATGCCGGCGTGACAGCCGATGACATTGATCTGATCATTGTTGCGACGGCGACCCCGGATAATACATTCCCGGCGACCGCAACCAAGGTGCAGAACCGCCTGGGTGTGACCGGCTTTGCTTTTGATGTTCAGGCCGTTTGTTCCGGTTTCGTCTATGGCCTGACCACGGCCGATATGTATATCCGCAACGGACAGGCAAAAACAGCACTGGTCATCGGTGCCGAAACATTTTCGCGTATCCTTGACTGGGAAGACCGTCGGACATGTGTCCTGTTTGGTGACGGTGCTGGCGCGGTTGTTGTCCAGGCTGTTGAAGGGCAGGGAACCATCGAAGATCGGGGCATCCTTGCAAGCCGCCTGCATTCGGATGGCAGCAAGTATGAATTGCTCTATGTCGATGGGGGGCCTTCTGCAACCCAGACCGTTGGTCATCTTCGCATGGAAGGCAAGGAAGTTTTCCGCCATGCGGTGACCAATCTGGCCGGAGTGATTCGCGAAGTTCTGGCTGATACCGGTATTGATGCCTCGGAAATTGACTGGCTTGTACCGCATCAGGCAAACCGTCGTATCCTTGACAGCACGGCCAAGAAATTCGGCATTTCACCGGACAAGGTTGTTGTGACCGTCGATCGTCACGCCAATACATCGGCAGCATCGATCCCGCTTGCGCTGGCAGAAGCCGTCCATGATGGCCGTATCCAGCGCGGAGATATCGTCATTCTCGAGGCGATGGGTGGCGGATTTACCTGGGGTGCGTCGCTGGTTCGCTGGTAAAATCTTTTACCGAAAGACTGCTTTGGGCCGGAAAAACACGGCAATTCCGTAAAAATCACAACATTCCGCCTTAAAGCAGTGTATCCTGTTGATATTGACTGATTTCGCCACCAGATATAGCCTTGTATATAAAGTCCCGTAATAAGGAGGCGGCCTGATATGTCGGAAACAACGATTACCCGTGCGGATCTCGCTGAAGCCGTTTACCAGGAAGTAGGTCTGTCGCGGAATGAGTCCGCCCAGCTGCTTGAAACTGTTCTTGATGAAATTTCGACTGCGCTGATCAAGGACGAAGTCGTGAAGATTTCCTCGTTTGGAAGCTTCTCCGTGCGTCAAAAAGGGCAGCGTATCGGTCGGAACCCGAAAACGGGCGAAGAAGTACCGATCCTTCCGCGTAAGGTACTTGTTTTCCGGCCGTCACAGGTTCTGAAAGCCAGAATTAACGCTTAAGAAAAGAACTCATGAAAACGAACTTGGGGGCTGAGGCGGGCACATCCCGCCGTTCAGCAAAGTCTGACTCTGCTTTTCGCACAATCAGCGAAGCAGCGAAGGAGCTTGGTCTTCAACAGCATGTGCTTCGGTTCTGGGAATCCAAGTTCCCGCAGATCCAGCCGTTGAAGCGTGCTGGCGGGCGGCGCTACTATCGCCCGGAAGATATTGATTTTTTGGCAAATATTCGTTCGCTGTTGCACGATCAGGGCTTTACCATCAAGGGTGTTCAAAAGCTTCTTGATCAGAACAAGGGCAAATTGCCCTCTGAAATCACGGTAAGTTCAGCCGAAGCCGAACAGGGGACTGCGATCCCTGCAGCTGCTGGCGTCCAGCAGTCCGCTACGCATCTTCCTTCGATTGATACCGCAGCGCTGAAAAGCGTTCTGGGTGATTTGCAGGAGCTGCAAGGCATCCTTCAGGCGAGCCTGCGGGAAGTCAAAAAAAATCCGTAAAAATCATTTGCGTCTTTGGCGTTGCGCCGCTATTTATCGAGCCGCGCCAAAGAGCGCATCTATACGGTCGGAGCGTGGCGCAGCCTGGTAGCGCACCTGCATGGGGTGCAGGGGGTCGGAGGTTCGAATCCTCTCGCTCCGACCAATATCTTCCCAAATGAATTCATTGTTTGATCACGACCTGTCTGGCCTTATGGCATCAGACGGGCAAGTATTTCTATGTCCCCGGTGTTGGTGACCCTGATCAGGATGATTTCACCGGATTTGGGATAGATACCGGTAAGGGCCGTGATATTGACCTGATGGGTTACCAGCATTGCCTTGGTGCCTGACGGAAGTGTTGCAAGAAGGTCTGCTATTTGTCGGGTTTGTTGCTGTTCTGTGCTGCGATCGGCAAAGAACGAGTTTAACGATGGCTCCGGACGAACAGGACCAAGTGCAAGCAGGCTGGCCGTATCGATGCAACGGCACCACTGACTACTCAGCACCAGATTGATCTCAATGCCCATTTCCCGAATACGACCACCGGTGCGGCGGGCCTGATTTCGCCCTAGATCGTCAAGATTTCGTTGGGTGCTGCAATCATCAAGTGTGAAATTTGCCGGATCCCCGGTGCCCGGTGCAATCGCGTGACGCATCAGGGCATGCGTATCTCCCTGTTTCCAGATCTCCCATGCGTTGCCTGCTGACGCATGGGCCGGAAACGAAGTGATGCAGCAGATCAGGGTCGCTGCAATGATCGAAAAAGTTCTGAGAAGGGGCATGGTTTGGCAGCTGTTTTGTGTTCAGGGATATGTTCTTGATACCCTGAATTCTGCCGATTGGATCATAAGGCCAGCACCGATGAAGCAATTCAAATTATTGAGGTCGAACAAGCTCTAGGAGATTGAACTGGCCACGCGGCGTCCTTCATCCGTCAGTTTGCAAATCAGCCAGTCCGGCTTGACCGGGTTGTCAAACCACGGTGCGGCCCAGCCGTGATCAATGCAGCTCCGGACAGTTTTTTCACTGATTTGTTTGCCGTTGCCATCAAATAGAGGCAATTTACCACCAGGTTGGCTCAAGCCGCGACGCAGCCATTCAAGCTGAACATCAGTGGGTTTCGAATGTTTTTTCCCCGTCATCGGTACTCCCCGCACCGTTATGATATGATTGGTGTCACAAACATTGTCTGGTTTCAGTGTGACGGATTATCAACCATGGAGCAATCTCAATGACAGAAGACCGATTTCAGAACAGTGAAATGTCATTTCTCTATGTCACTGTTCCGGACATGGAAATAGCACGCGTGATCGCTGGCGGTGCCATTCGTGAAAAACTTGCTGCCTGTGCGAATATTTTGCCACAGATGACAGCCATTTATGAATGGAATGACGACGTCGAAGAACAAACCGAACTGGTCGTCATCCTTAAGACCGCGCGTCATACGGCAATTGATCTGGCAAAATGGGTCGAGGATCATCATCCCTATGACGTGCCATGTATCCTTGAAATTCCGTTGGGCCGGGGGAGCAACGGTTATGTGTCATGGCTGCAGGGGCAGTTGGGATCGTGATCACGCTTGATATGATTGCATCACACGTTCTTGCCCCCTAGGATGGCGCAAATTTAATCTGTTGAGTGAAGTGATTTAATGAACCAGCTTACCAAAATGGCCCTGGAAATGGGGCCGTTGATCCTGTTTTTTGCTGTTAACGCGACGACAAACCTGATGACCGCAACGGCGGTGTTCGTGGCGGCGACTGTTATTGCCCTGGTTACGTCCTATATGGTTGCCCGCACCATTCCGGTCATGCCGCTGATTGGCGGCGCGTTCGTTATCGTATTTGGCGGTCTGACGCTTTATCTTGACGATGAACTGTTTATCAAGATCAAGCCGACCATTGTGAACCTGCTATTTGCAGCGATCCTGTTTGGTGGCCTGATGGCACGTAAGCTGTTTCTCAAGCTTGTTCTGGAAAGTGCGTTCAAGGCCACCGACGAGGGGTGGCGTATCCTGACATGGCGCTGGGCATTCTTCTTTGTCTTTCTTGCCCTGGTGAATGAAATTGTCTGGCGGAATTTTTCGACAGATACCTGGGTGGCCTTCAAAGTGTGGGGGATCATGCCGATTACCATGGTGTTTGGCATGGCGCAGGTACCCGTCCTTATGAAGCATCAGCTTCCCGAGGAAGAGGGCGGTTCAGCGGCTTCTTAAGGCCGGGAAGAATTCGGATACTCAAAAGACAAAGGGCAGGATTTTCATCCTGCCCTTTGTCTTTGGTTCTTGGCTTCCAGGTTATTTACCTGATTGGTAGCGCAATGCTGACTGCTGCTTGCGCGGCAATGCCTTCTTCGCGGCCGGTAAAGCCAAGGCGTTCGGTCGTGGTGGCTTTGACATTCACGCGATCGACCTCGATTTCAAGAATTTCTGCGACTTTTTCTCGCATGGCCATGGTGTGCGGCCCGATCTTCGGACGTTCGCAAATAAGGGTCACATCGGCATTGACGATACGGCCGCCACGTTTGCGCACCAGATCAGCGGCATGCTTCAGGAAAATATCAGACGCAGCACCTTTCCACTGCATATCACTCGGCGGGAAGTGCTGACCGATATCACCGGCACCAATTGCCCCGAGAATGGCGTCGGTCAGCGTGTGCAGGCCAACATCAGCGTCGGAGTGACCTTCAAGGCGTGCGGTATGGGGAACCTTGACCCCGCAGAGAATGCAATGATCGCCCTGTGCGAAACGGTGAACGTCAAAGCCGGTTCCGGCGCGGTATTCTTCCTGCTGCATCGCGGGGGTGTCCTTGTTTGTGCAGTTAACCCAGTCCTGGGCGCGGTCAAAATCATCGCGCCGTGTAATTTTGTCGTTTGAGCTGGTTCCTTCAACACAGATGACATCAATGCCCATGGCTTCCAGCAGGGCGGCATCATCGGTGAATTCCTGACCTTCATATTTCTGATGTGCCATCAGAATTGTGTCAAAGGCGAACCCTTGCGGCGTTTGTGCCCGTTGCAGGCTTTCGCGCGGGATGGTTTGCGTAATGACACCATCGCTTGTTGTCTGTTTGATTGTATCCGTGACCGCAAGTGTCGGAATCGCACCAGCTTTTGTCTCAAGGGCTGCGACGACACGTTCAATGACCTCATCAGAGATACCCGGACGCGCCGCATCATGGATCAGAACAATATCGGGCTTCTGCGGGCACAGGGCGCGCAGACCGTTCAGGACGGATTGTTGCCGGGTTATGCCACCATTGACCGGTGCAGGCAGGGACGGGGCATCAATATTGGCGATTGCAGTGTCATACCAGGCTTGGTGTGACGGATTATAAACCACCTGTACAAGATCAAACGAGGTGTGGCGGGCAAAGCATTCAATACTGTGGCCAAGCACGGTTTTGCCGCCAAGCGTGTGATATTGTTTTGGTATTGGGTCGCCAAATCTGCTACCGCTGCCAGCAGCAACGATGACAACCCCGATTTTTTTGGTCATAAACATGATGCCATGGCTTGTCTGAATTGCGCCGCAGGCTATCTTTCTGCGAAGCCTTTGCCAAGTCGCCATTTGGTTTTTCAGGGTTAATCTGCGCCTTACGACAGAAACGGACCATCACATGCTTGCTGCATATATTCATATTCTGGCCTTGTTGCCGCTTACCGCGCAGATCATGCGCGCCGAGCCGAAGCGTGACATATGGCTGCATGGATCGATCTGTCTGGCGGCAATTGGTACGATGGTGGTTCTTGGTCTGACCGGTGAAGAGGTTCAGTCGCGCGGTTTTGCAGCGGCATTGCACTGGTCAGAGCTGACCGTGATCATGATTTTTGGTGGACTGGTCATTTGCAAGGGACCGCATCAGGTCTGGCGTCTTGCCGGTTATATCGGAGGTTATCTTCTGCTGTTTGCCGGTTTGGCCGCTGTTTTTAGTCTGTTTGATCAGCATGTATCGCCAACCGTTACCGGGCCTGCGCTTTATTCAGGCTGGCTTTGGGCCCACATCGGCAGTTCGCTTGTGACCTATGCGCTGGTCACGCTGGCTGCGATTGCTGCCATGGCCTATGTCGTTCAGGAACACGCTCTCAAGCACCGCAAACCAACCCGCTGGAGCCGGCGTTTGCCGCCGCTTCGCGATAGCGAGTTCATGCTGGTGGGTTTCCTGAAATGGTCAGCCTGGGTTCTGATCATCGGGATTGTGTCGGGTTTTGCCCTTCGATACGTAGAAGGTAGCAGTCTTTGGGCAATCGATCACAAGATGCTTTTGACCCTGCTTGGGTTTGTGACCATCTGTACCCTGATCTTCATTCATGAAAAATCGACCCTGCGTGGACGCATGGCTGTTCGGTTCGTTCTGGGGACCTGGTTGCTTTTGACCCTGGCGTTTCCCGGTGTGCGACTGGTGAGTGGGTATCTCGTTGGCTAACGCTGTTCCTAGATTGCCGTTCAAATAATCACTGATTGACGATCTCCGGGGGGCAGGTGCGTAATTGCTAGTCACAGTGCGGCGCACAAGCATTCTGGATGCGGGCGTTTTCTTGCTGAATATCAGCGGGTGGCAGCATATTTACAGGGCCTCTCAGGCTTTACTGTCACGATATTTTCCATATTACGCTTAGAGTTGTTGCAACTCGGGGCCAGTTTTATTAATCTGCCCAAGTTTTAGGCAATCGGATTACCTTCATGTCATTGCAGATCGGTTCTGTGCATGTGCCAGAGAATGTCATTCTGGCACCAATGTCAGGTGTGACTGACCTTCCATTTCGTCAGCAAGTCCGCCAGTTCGGCGGCCATCTTGTTGTGTCTGAAATGATAGCGTCAGATGCCATGACCCGTATCCAGCGTCATGAAAAAGAAGTGCGCAAGATGCATGGCGACTGCACTGCCGAAAGCCCGCTTTCTGTCCAGCTTGCCGGAACCGAACCCGATGAAATGGCCGAAGCCGCCAGGATGAATGAAGCCCGTGGCGCGATGATCATTGACATCAATATGGGCTGCCCGGCCAAAAAGGTGACCAAGGGGTATGCCGGTTCGGCCCTGATGCGAGATGAAAAACTTGCTGCCGATATTATCAAGGCGACCGTTGATGCTGTTTCGGTTCCGGTCACCCTGAAAATGCGTCTTGGCTGGGATGATGACAACCGCAATGCGCCGACCCTTGCAAAAATCGCCGAAGATCTCGGCATCAAGATGCTGACGATACATGGACGCACCCGTTGCCAGTTTTACAAGGGAGAGGCGGACTGGGATGCGATTTCTCTGGTCAAGGAAGCTGTCGCGATCCCTGTAATTGGCAATGGTGATGTCACCAGCGAAGAGAATGCCGCAGAACTTTTGCGTCGTTCGGGGGCTGATGGTGTAATGGTCGGACGTGGGGCGTATGGCCGCCCCTGGTTCCTGGCACAGGTGTCACATTATCTCAAAACCGGCGAAAAACTTGCTGCGCCCAGCCTTGAAATCCAGTTGAAGACCATCCTGCGTCACTATGATGCAATGATTGATCATCATGGACGTCAGGGTGTCCGGATCGCTCGCAAACATCTGTCCTGGTATTGTAATAGTATGCGCAATGCGACTGAATTTCGCCGTATTGTCAACGTGTTGGATGATCCAGTCGAAGTAAAGGATCAGATCAAGGCGTTTTACGAGCCATTGGTTGAAAACCAGATCAAATATGATCAGCAAGCTGCCTGATCGCTTCATAACAATAATATGGCGACATACAAACTTAGATCGTCGGGGAAGAATTGAATGAGACTGGGATTTGGAAAAGGCAACGGGGTTGACCCGACCGGGGTGCTTAACGCGATAGCCAGTGCAGTCGTCGTTGCAAACCGCGACGGGAAAATACGGTTCGTCAATCAGGCGACAGAACAATTGTTCAACACCAGTGCAAGTGTCCTGTGCCGCAGCGATCTGAGCGATTTCATCCCCTCGGACAGTCCTGTTTTTTCACTCATCAAACAGGCAATTGACGAGGCAACGCTGGTCGCGGACCACAATCTTCTGATTGAAAGCCCGAAGATTGGCAAACATACGGTCAACCTGACCGTTGGGTCGATGCCTGATGAAAGTGATTGCGCTGTCCTGACCTTTGAACCTCGTTCCATCGCGCAAAAAATCGACAATCAGCTTCTTAGCCGCAATTCCGCCCGTTCAGTTAGCGCGATGGCGGCCATTCTTGCCCATGAAATCAAGAATCCGCTTTCCGGGATCCGGGGGGCTGCGCAGTTGCTTGAACAGACCAGTAACGAGGATGACCGGGTTCTGACCCGTCTGATCTGTGACGAAGCAGACCGCATTGTCGAACTGGTCGACCGGATGGAGATTTTCTCTGACAAGCCGATGGAACGCGGTGCGGTCAATATTCATACCGTGCTTGAACATGTTCGTCGCCTTGCCGAGAACGGCTTTGGTAAAAATCTGGTGTTCGAAGAAATTTATGACCCGTCCTTGCCGCCGGTCTTCGGAAACCGCGACCAGCTGATCCAGGTATTTCTCAATCTGGTCAAGAATGCAGGCGAGGCTGTTGATCCGCAGGACGGCAAGATCGTTATTTCAACGCGCTATCAGCATGGTATTCGTCTGGCCGTTGCCGGTGGTGACGCGCGTGTTCATTTGCCGCTGGTGGTCTCGGTACGCGATAATGGTCCCGGTATCCCGCAGGATATGCGTGAAAGCCTGTTTGATCCGTTTGTAACGACCAAGCCGACCGGTTCTGGCCTTGGCCTTGCGCTGGTGGCGAAAATTATCAACGACCATGGTGGGGTGATCGAAGTGAAAGATGTGCCGGGGGGCGGTGCAGAATTTCAGATCATGCTGCCAATCTACAATCGTGCGCTGGCCGAGGGGGCCAGTGAACAACCGATAATAATCAATAACAGGGAACACACCGCATGAGCACGAGCCCTGCAAGAATTCTGGTCGCTGACGACGACCGCGCCATCCGTACCGTTTTGACACAGGCATTGTCGCGTCAGGGTCACGAGGTTCGCAGTACCGGACACGGTCGTACGCTTTGGGACTGGATTGCCGATGGGGACGGCGATCTTGTGATTACCGATGTCATGATGCCTGACGAGAACGGTCTTGATATGGTGCCGCGCATTCGCAAATTGCGCCCGGACCTTCGTGTCATTGTCATGAGTGCGCAAAACACCCTGATGACCGCCGTAAAGGCAGCCCAGCGCGGTGCGTTCGAATACCTGCCAAAACCGTTTGATCTGAATGAGTTGATGGCGATTGTTGATCGTGCACTTGAGACGCCGCAGGAAAGCCAGACGGGTAAATCCGGTGATGAAGAGGGCGATGATCGCCTGCCTTTGATCGGCCGTTCTGCCGCGATGCAGGAAATCTACCGTGCGCTCGCCCGTCTGATGAATACCGACCTGACGGTGATGGTGACCGGCGAAAGCGGTACGGGTAAGGAACTGGTGGCGCGTGCCCTTCATGAATATGGCGGGCGCCGTCACGGACCATTTGTCGCGATCAATATGGCGGCAATTCCGCGCGAACTGATCGAAAGCGAGCTTTTCGGTCACGAAAAAGGTGCCTTTACCGGTGCCAATGAACGCAAGGTCGGCCGGTTTGAACAGGCCGAAGGCGGTACGCTGTTCCTTGATGAAATCGGTGACATGCCTCTAGAAGCGCAAACCCGCTTGCTGCGCGTTCTTCAGGAAGGTGAATATACTCGTGTCGGTGGACGCACGCCGATCCGTGTCAATGTCCGCATCGTGGCCGCAACCCACCGTGATCTGCGCAAGCTGATCCGCGAAGGCACCTTCCGTGAAGATTTGTTCTATCGCCTCAATGTTGTGCCGATCCGGTTGCCGTCCTTGCGTGAACGTCTTGAAGACATTCCGGAACTGGTCAATCACTTCCTGATGCAGGCGAGTGAAGAGGGCCTCCCGCGCAAAACATTGTCGGCCGAAGCAATGGGCCGCCTGAAAGCGCATCGCTGGCCCGGGAACATTCGTGAGCTTGAGAACATGGTGCGCCGCCTGACGGCGCTGTATTCGCATGATGTGATCGGTGTCGATGTCATCGAGACCGAGTTTTCCGAAAACAATATCAGCGAAGCCGCACCAAGTGCGGAACCGCAATCCCTGTCGGAATCGATTGAACGTCATGTACGTGAATATTTCGATGCCCACGAAGAAGATTTGCCGTCAAACGGCCTTTATGATCGCATCCTGCGCGAAATGGAGCGCCCGCTTTTGAACGTGACGCTTGAAGCAACGCGTGGCAATCAGGTGAAGGCCGCCGAGGTGCTTGGCCTGAACCGGAATACGCTTCGTAAAAAGATCCGTGATCTAGGACTGGAAGTCGTCAGGGGCACGAAATGAACAATACGGACGGTTCGATCTCCAACCGCTTGTTGAGGTCGGGCTTCGTAAGGTTTCTTGGGCGGTTAGGCCAGTCGCGGCGCTTTGCGTTTAGTCTGGTCTCTGCCGCCCTGATTTCGGTCACTGCGACCTATCTGGCGATGACCGGGACGGCTCCGTTCCGGCCTGATCCGCGCCTGATCCTTTTGTTGCTGAACATTGATCTGGTTCTGGTGTTGCTTTTGGCCACACTGGTGGCCCGCAAGCTTGTTCAGATTTGGGTCGAGCGTCGTCGCGGTGTCGCCGGGGCGAAACTTCACACCCGCATGGTTTTGATGTTTTCGCTGGTCGCCGTTACACCGGCGATTGTTGTTGCGGTATTTTCCGCACTTTTCCTGCATTTCGGTATTCAGGGCTGGTTTAGCGACCGCATTCGTACTGCAGTCGAAGAAAGCATGGTCATTGCTGACGCCTACCTTAAGGAGCATCAGGAACTGATACGTGCCGACGTTCTGGCAACGACTGCAGACTTGCAGCGGTTTGGGGTTAATTTTTCCACCAATCCAGAACGTATTTCAGACATGCTGACCGATCAGGCCCTTGCCCGTGGCCTGCCGGAAGTCATGATGATCGATGGTTCCGGTCAGATCATTGCCCAGTCTGAATACAGCTTCTCCTACGATACAGCTCAGGCATCCATTCCAGCCGAAGTTTTTGATCAGGCGCGTGAAAAGGATGTGGTTCTGATGATCGGGAACAGCGACAACCGCATTCGCGCACTGGCAAAGATTCCGAGCTTTATTGATGCGTTTCTGCTGGTCGGGCGGTTTGTTGATCCGAATGTGCTTGATCGTATTGATAAGGCACGGCGCGCTGTCGACGCCTATGAAAGTCTTGAAGGTGAACGTTCGGGCATCGTTATCACCTTTGTCATGATCTTTGTGCTGATTTCTGTTGTTTTGCTTCTGGCGGCAGTCACACTTGGTTTGATGGTTGCAACGCGCCTTGTTCAGCCGGTGTCCGAGCTGATTACCGGTGCTGAACGTGTTCGTGACGGTGATCTGTCGTTCCGGGTGCCGCTTGACGGGCAGGGCGACGAGCTTGAAGCTCTGGGCCGCGCCTTTAACCGCATGACGGCGCAGCTTGAAACCCAGCGCAACGAGCTGATTGCGGCAAACCGCCTGAACGATGAACGCCGCCGCTTTACCGAAGCCATTCTGGGCGGGGTGACTGCGGGTGTTATCGGGCTTGATCCGGATCGAAAGATTGATCTGCCGAACCGAAGCGCCTCCGATCTGCTGGCAGTTGATCTTGACGGGTATCTCGGGCTCGCACTGACCGAGGTTATTCCGGAATTCGCGCCACTGTTTGACGATTTTAACCGCGATGGTGACCGCAGCAAGCCACGCCAGATCGAAATTCGTCGGGATGGCGTTAATCTCACCTTGCTTGCGCGGGTCACTGCCGAATGGGCAGATGACGGGACGGTGTTTGGCTATGTCGTAACCTTTGACGATGTGACCGAGCTTCAAACTGCACAGCGTATGGCCGCCTGGGCTGACGTTGCGCGCCGTATCGCGCACGAAATCAAGAACCCGCTGACACCGATCCAGTTATCGGCAGAACGTCTTAAGCGGCGCTATCTGAAACAGATCAAGGATGATCAGGAAGTCTTCCAGATCTGTACCGATACCATTATCCGGCAGGTTTCAGATATCGGACGCATGGTTGACGAGTTCTCAAGCTTTGCGCGGATGCCATCCCCCAAGATGAAGATGGAAAATCTGAGTGATCTTGTCAAAAGCGCTGTTTTTCTTCAAAAACAAGCGCATAGCGAGATTTCTTATGATTTTGATCGCACCGGGATCGAGGATCTGAAAATTTCCTGTGACGCCCATCAGGTCAATCAGTGCCTGATTAACACCCTTAAGAATGCCGCCGAGGCCATCGAAGGTCGTGAAAAGCCGCAAGAAGGTGAATTGCCGCGCGGGCGTATCGAGATTTCGATCTCGATGTCACCAAACAATCAACGTGTATTTGTAGCGGTTTCTGATAACGGTAAGGGACTTCCGGCGGAACATCGCGAACGGTTGACCGAGCCATATGTGACGACCCGTTCCAAGGGAACCGGTCTTGGTTTGGCGATCGTCAAGAAAATCATGGAAGACCATGGTGGAGAGCTTATACTCTCTGACGGCGTTGAAAGCGGGGCGACCATTACGCTATCTTTCCCGCAAGCGACTGATGCCGATATTGAAAAAGGGGCGCCGGGCGCTCATTCCTCAGACAACTGATTAAGTTGTCAAAATCGTAACAAGAATAAAGATTGATTTGGTTCCGACATGGCGCACGACATTCTGATTGTCGATGATGAACAAGACATTCGAGCGTTGATTTCCGGTATTCTGGAAGACGAAGGCTATACCACCCGTCAGGCCGGATCGAGCCAGGAAGCTCTGTCCGAAGTGGCCGCGAGGCGGCCAAGCCTTGTGGTGCTTGATATCTGGATGGATGAAAGTGACCACGACGGGATTGAAACCCTCAAGCTGATCAAACGCGAACATAGCGAAGTCCCGGTGGTGATGATTTCCGGCCACGGGAACATTGAAACTGCACTCGAAGCATCGCGCATCGGTGCCTATGACTTCATTGAAAAGCCGTTCAATACCGACCGTCTTTTGATGGTTGTCGAACGCGCGATTGATGATGCGCGTCTGCGCCGCGAAAACCGCGAACTGACCTTACGGGCTGGTGGTGATACAGAGCTTGTCGGCAAGTCATCGGTCATCAATAACCTTCGTCAGTCTGCCGAACGCGTTGCACGTACCGGTAGCCGTATCCTGATCCATGGCCCGGCAGGGTCAGGCAAGGAAGTTGTTGCACGCCTTATCCATCAGAAATCGGCAAGGGCGGAAGCCCCGTTTGTGGTTCTAAACTGTGCGAACATTTCCCCCGAAACCATGGAAGAGTCCCTGTTTGGCGCGGTCGCAAATGCAGATCGCGAAGCCCGCACGGGGGTGCTTGAGCTGGCGCATGGCGGGACATTGCTGCTTGATGAAGTTGCCGACATGCCCTTGGAAACACAGGGGAAAATTGTTCGTGTCCTCCAGGAGCAAACCTTTGAGCGTGTCGGCGGTGCTTTGCCGGTCAGCGTTGATGTCCGCGTGATTGCGACCACCGCGCGTGATCTTGAACAACGTATTGCTGAACAAACCTTCCGTCAGGATCTGTATTATCGTCTGAATGTGGTGCCGCTTGAAGTGCCATCGTTGCAGCAGCGCCGGGATGATATTCCCGAACTTGCCGAACGGTTCCTTGAGCGTTACGCCGATGCGACCGGCTTGCCAAAACGCAAACTCTCGCCAGAGGCAATGGCAACACTGCATGCCTATGACTGGCCGGGGAATGTGCGTCAGTTGCGCAATGTCATCGAACGATTGATGATCATGGCACCGGATGATGACAAGACGGATCTGATCAGTGGCAAGATGTTGCCATCCGAGTTGTTCTCAGATGTACCGACATCCCTAAGCTTTGACAAAACAAGTGAAATCATGGCATTGCCGCTGCGTGAAGCGCGCGAGATGTTTGAAAAAGAATACCTGCAAACCCAGATAGACCGGTTTGGGGGAAATATTTCCAAGACGGCAAGTTTTGTCGGCATGGAACGTTCAGCCTTGCATCGCAAGCTGAAAAGCCTTGGTGTGAACAGCTGACAAAGCCATTCTCATCTGGGACTGTTGTGAACGGGAGATAACAAGATGAAGGTCATCATTTGCGGCGCCGGGCAGGTGGGCTTCCACATTGCCAAATATCTGGCCGCGGAAAACAATGATGTTACCGTGATCGACCAGTCGGAAGAACTGGTTCGCAAGATTTCAGACACGCTCGAAGTCAAAGGCATCATCGGGTTTGGTTCGCACCCCGATGTGTTGCAGCAGGCTGGTGCCGACGAGGCCGACATGCTGATTGCTGTGACTTTTGCCGATGAAGTCAACATGACGGCCTGTCAGGTTGCGCATTCCCTGTTTAATGTGCCGACCAAGATTGCTCGTATCCGCAGCCAGACATATTTGCAGCCGGAATGGGCAAGCCTGTTTGGTCGTGAAAAACTTCCGATTGATGTGGTGATTTCGCCAGAAATGGAAGTCGCCCGTGCAGTTGCGCGTCGTCTTCAGGCACCCGGCGCGTTTGACATGATCCCGTTTGCCGATGACAAGGTCAAAATTCTTGGCCTTCGCTGCAACGAAGATTGCCCGGTGATCAACACGCCGCTGCGTCAGCTTCACCAGCTTTTCCCGGATCTGAACATATCGATCCTTGGCATGATCCGCGATGACAAGCCGGTTTATCCCAAAGGGGAAGACCAGATGCTGGCAGGGGACCTTGTTTATCTTGCAGTGTCAAGCGATCAGGTGTCACGTGCAATGTCGGCCTTTGGTCACGAAGACCCCGAAGCACGCCGTATCGTGATCTTTGGTGGCGGCAACATTGCCTTGTTCCTGGCCGAAGAGATCAACAAGAATTTCCCGGGTGTGACCACACGTCTGGTCGAAGCTGATCCTGAACGTGCACGTTATGTGGCCCAGAAACTTCCCAAGAAAAGTGTTGTTCTGCGTGGCGACGTTCTTGATCCGGAACTGCTTGAGGAAGCCAATGTAGGCAATGCCGAAGCCGTTGTTGCACTGACCAATGATGATGAAACCAATATTCTGTCATCCTTGCTCGCCAAACGTTATGGCTGTCCGCGCGCACTGACACTGATCAATAAAAGCACCTACAACTCGCTGGTTTCTGAACTGGGTGTCGATGTTGTCATTAGTCCGCGTATGACAACGGTTTCGACCATCCTGCATCATGTGCGTCGTGGCCGTATTCGTGCTGTTCACAGCCTGTCAGAAGGTTTTGGCGAGGTTCTTGAAGCCGAAGCACTTGAAACCGCCCCAATCGTTGGCAAGGCGATCAAGGATATCGCGATGCCGGCCAGTGTGGTGTTTGGCGCGATCTTGCGTGATGGTGAGGTGGTCATGCCGCGCGCCAATACGGTGATTGAGGCGAATGACCGCATTGTCGTCTTTGCCGGATCCGAGCAGATCAAGAAGGTCGAAAAGATGTTCGCAGTCCGGTTGGAATATTTCTGATCGCTCAGCGGATTTTCAAATCCTCATACCAATAGATAGCGCCGTCATTACCGGAAGTTCAAATGTCTGACAAATTGCCCCATCCGCCAAAGGCCGTCATTTTTGACTGGGATAATACACTTGTTGATAGTTGGGGTACCATTCAGGCGGCCCTGAATATGACCTTTGAAGACTTTGGCAGGGAAACCTGGACGCTTGAAGAAACCAAACAGCGTGTAGCCCGTTCCCTGCGTGACAGTTTTCCGGTTCTGTTCGGTCAGGATCGCTGGGAAGCCGCCAAGGAGAGTTTCTATGGCCATTTCCGGTCCATTCATCTCGAAACACTGACGCCACTTGTCGGCGCATATGATCTTTTATGTGCGTTGCGTGATAATGGCACCTATATCGGTGTGGTCAGCAACAAGAATGGTGACTTTCTGCGCAAGGAAGCCGAGCACCTTGAATGGACGCCCTTTTTTGGAAAAATTGTTGGTGCAACAGATGCGGCAAATGACAAACCGGCTGCCGATCCGGTGCATATGGCGATGGGCGACTCTTCGGCATCGCAATATGAGAATCTCTGGTTTGTAGGGGATAGTGTTGTTGATATTCAATGTGCGCGCAATGTCGGAGCCACTGCAATCCTGATCGGCGATGAAATAACCGGTCACGGGGACACGCAGAATTCTGCGACTCTTAGCCCTGATTGGCATTTCGCTGATTGCGAGGCGCTTGTAAGGGTTGTAAAAAGCTTCTCGAAAGTCTTATAGTCCAGACTGGTCATTAAAAAATGGGGCAGGGGTCGTGACCGACCTGAAAGTCGACGGCTCCACATTTTCCTTGGCCGCCCGAAACCAAAAAAACGCTCATAAAAGAAGGCTAGGTCTAACCAATGGCGGAAAAATCACAAAATGTTCAGGACGTATTCCTGAATTATTGCCGTAAAAACAAAACGCCGGTTACCGTGTTTCTGGTCAACGGAGTCAAATTGCAGGGCATCATCACCTGGTTTGACAATTTCTCTGTTTTGCTGCGGCGCGATGCTCATACCCAGCTCGTTTACAAACACGCGATCTCGACGGTAATGCCGACGACCCCGATCAAACTGTTTGATCCGAGCCAGCCTGCGACGGACGAAGAAAATAGCTGACGAATCTCTGACTTCGGGGGGCGGCGATGCGCCCGATACCCCCCGGGTCCTAGTTTTCCATCCGGATCTAAAACGCGCGGACCAGAAAGCGTCCTGGCGCGACGCGTCTTCGCGTCTGGATGAAGCGGTCAGTTTGACTGGCGCATTGGAATTTGACGTGGTGGGCGCGGATATCGTGCCCATTGCAAAAACACGCCCGGCAACCCTTTTCGGGACCGGTGTCGTTGAGCGGCTTGGTTTGCAAATCAAGGCCGAAGAGGCCGATATTGTCATGATCAATGGCCAGCTTTCCCCGATCCAGCAGCGTAACCTGGAACGTGAATGGAAATGCAAGGTTATTGATCGAACCGGCTTGATCCTTGAGATTTTTGCCGATCGTGCGCGCACCCGTGAAGGACGCTTGCAAGTTCAACTGGCATTGCTCAGCTATCAGCGATCCCGCCTTGTGCGGACCTGGACGCACCTTGAACGTCAGCGTGGTGGTCGCGGGTTCCTTGCCGGTCCGGGTGAACGCCAGATCGAGATTGACCGTCGCCTGATCGGAGACAAGCTTGCGAAATTGCGTCGCGAGCTTGAAGAAGTCAAACGGACGCGCGAACTTCACCGCGAAGCTCGCCGCCGGGTGCCTTATCCGATTGTGGCCCTTGTCGGTTATACCAACGCCGGAAAATCGACTCTGTTTAACCACCTGACGGTGTCCGAGGTTTTTGCCGAGGATATGCTGTTCGCGACGCTTGATCCGACCATGCGTGGTTTGATCCTGCCAAGCGGTCGAAAGGTTATTCTGTCTGATACGGTGGGGTTCGTTTCGGATTTGCCGCACGATCTTGTCGCGGCGTTCCGTGCGACACTTGAAGAAGTTCTTGAAGCAGACCTGATCGTTCATGTGCGTGATGCATCATCGCCCGAGACCGAGGCACAGAAGCTTGACGTGCTTGAAGTTCTCAAGGCGCTTGGTCTTCAAAAGGCAATTGATGGCGAAGAACTGGTCGAGGCGCTTAACAAGATCGATCTTCTTGAAGGTGAAGACTTTCAGGCCGTGCTGGAATATGCATCCCGTCATGACAACACCATTGCGATTTCGGCGGTAAAAGGCCGCAATTGTGATGCACTGCTTGAATTGATCGAGGATCGTCTGACCGAGGACATGCCGGTGTTTGAGCTGTGCGTGCCTTATTCGGACGGTAAGTCACTGGCCCGTCTTTATGAGCAGGGCGAAGTCTTGCAGCGGAGTGAAGGTGCGGACGGAATTTCAATCCAGCTACGCGTTGATACGACGCGTGTTGGTCGGTTCGAAGACTGGTGTGCCAAGGCCGGGCTTGAAGTGCATCTGATATAGTGCGTAATCAGGATTACCCAGTGGGAGAAGTAGCGTGGCGATAAAAGTCGATATGGATAAGGTTACCGAAATTATCCGGGAGGTATCGGCAACTGAAATCGCTCCGCGCTTCGGTCAGCTTGATGATGCCGATATCGATATCAAAACCCACGCGCTTGATCTTGTCACCATAGCAGATACCGAGGCCGAGCGGGTTCTAACCGCACGTTTAACCGATCTGTTGCCCGGGAGTCTGGCCTTGGGCGAAGAGGCAGCACATGCTGATCCGAAGTTGCAGGATAAGGTTTTTGCCGGCACCGCCCCGTTCTGGATTATTGATCCGGTCGACGGCACCAAAAACTTTGCCCATCATCGCCAGCCATTCCGCTGCATGGTCGGTTTGTATTACGGCGGCGAAACTGTCGCAGCCTGGATTGTCGATCCGATTGAAGGTGCTGCAACCGTCGCCGAAAAGGGGGCCGGTACCTGCTATCAGGGTCAGCCGGTTTCTGTGCGTTCAGACATTACCAAAGCCCGTGATGCAAAGGGCTTTTTGATTTCCTATGCCCGTGATCGCATTCGCAAGCATTATGGTCATCTCGATTTCTTTGATGACGTTGCCCATTATTCCTGCTGTGGCGCGGAGTATGAGGAAATGGCGCGCGGTGCATATGATTTTTGTGCCTATCGAACCTTAAAGCCCTGGGATCATGCGCCGGGTACGCTGCTTGTTCGTGAGGCTGGCGGTTTTGCGCGCTATATCATGTCTGACAAGGACAACGAATATAACGCCAATGCGACAGCCCCCGGACTTCTTTGCGCAAGTTCCGAGGATTTGTGGCACGAAATCAACGAAATCCTTTTGCCGCTATTTTCCTGACTCTATCAACGACAAGATCGCAAGATTTGTCAAATCGCACCGTGATAGCGTTTTCAAATTGCACAACAAATGCATGAGAGAACGATGAATAAATTACATGCCCAGCGTTCCTATCAGGACCGTCTTACCCGTGTTCAGGCCTATATTCATGATCATCTGGCAGATGATCTGGATTTGAACAGTCTTGCTGAAATTGCCTGTATGTCTCCGACGCACTGGCATCGCATTTATCACGGTGTGTTTGGTGAAACCGTGGCTGCGACAGTCAAGCGGGTACGCCTTCATACGGCCGCCGGAATGCTGGCCAACAGCGAAATCCCCATTGATGATATTGCAAAGCGGTGCGGATATCCGAATTTGCAATCCTTTACCCGTATCTTTTCCGACAGCTATGGAATGCCGCCCGCCCGCTATCGCAAGGAAGGCAGTCATCGGAAGTTCCAGAATGCCGTTGATGAAGATCAGGGAGCACTCGTTAGTGGCCCATGGGACGTGGAAATCCGGAACGTGCCTGAGATGTCACTTTTGACCATTCATCATCACGGATCATTCATGCAAATCGGCGAGGCGTTTGATCGCCTGTTCGGCTGGCTTGCCGTTCGCGGGCTGGTTGGACCCCATATCAGATTGATCGGTGTTTATCACACTGATCCTGATGCGTATCGTGAAAAAGACCTGTTTTCAAGGGCAGGAGTGCTTCTTGAAAACAGTCAGACCGTTGATGTTGAGGTGCCGGTTACACGAGCAACTGTTGCGGCTGGTCGGTATGCCTGTCTTCGCTACAAGGGGCCATATGCCGATATGAGGGCGGCCTATTTGTGGTTATTTGGCAAATGGTTACCGCAATCTGGTGAAGAAGTGCGTGAGGGGCCTGTATTCGAGGAATACCTCAATAATCCACGAGAAGTGGCACCGACAGAATTGCTGACGGAAATCTATATGCCGCTTGAAGGCTGATAGCTGGATGCAAGAACGGGGTTGGTTACGCCTGACCCCGTTCGACCTTCTTGGCCAAGTCCCAAAGATTGTCCATTTCTTCCAGATCAGATTGCGCTGCAGTTCGGCCATCGCGGGCGAGTTCATCTTCGATGAAATGGAAGCGTTTGGTGAATTTGTGATTGGCACCGCGCAAGGCAACTTCTGGATCGACCCCGATCTTGCGTGCCAGGTTTGCCATCACAAACAGCATGTCGCCCAATTCATCCTGCAATCGGCCCGGGTCAGGATTGTCGTTCATCTCGGCTTTAAGTTCGTCAATTTCCTCGTGAAGCTTGTCAAAGACTTCTTCGGTGCTTGGCCAGTCAAACCCGACACGTGCCGCGCGCTTGGTCAGTTTCTCGGCACGCATCAATGCGGGCAGGGCACTTGCGACGCCATCAAGTGCGCTATGACGGTCATGACCCTTTGTTTCGGCCTTGTGTGCGCGTTCAGCGGCCTTGATCTTTTCCCAGGTCTGATTAACGCCGTCGGTGGTTGTTGCATCGCCGTCGCCAAAGACATGCGGATGACGACTAATCATTTTCGAGACGATGCTGTTGGCAACATCTTCAAAATCGAAATGCCCGGCTTCCTTTGCCATCTGGGCATGGAAAACCACCTGAAGCAAAAGATCACCCAGCTCATTGCAGAGTTCAGGCATGTCGTTATCGGCAATTGCATCGGCTACTTCATAGGCTTCCTCGATGGTGTAGGGGGCAATTGTCGAGAAATCCTGTTCGAGGTCCCAGGGGCATCCGCCATCGGGATCACGCAAGCGTGCCATGACGTCAAGAAGGTCGTTGATGGCTTTGCTGTTTTGCGTGCTCATGCAGATAGTCCCCGTTTGAAGTTTGCTTGCGGTGTTCCTGTTAGTCCTATCGCGGTGCATCAATGCTGACAAGTCTCTGATCTGGGCAAAACAAAACCCGCAAGCCGTATGGTGCTTGCGGGTTTTGACGTGATGTCAGGATGCCTGTTGCCTTATGCGGCTTTGAGCTTTTCCTGTTTGTTAGCGCTCTCATCACCGGAATCTTCGGTGTTTGCGCTTTCTGATTTCTTGCCTTCGACGAGGCCGCGATGCAGGGCAATGACTGCTTTGTCGAAATCGCCTTCGGCGACGACAAACTGAAGGTCAACCCGACGGCTCGGATAATGAGATGCCACAAGTTCGACACCTGCCTCATCAAGGATCGAGACTGAACGGGCAAACAGGCCCGGCTGGGCGATATTTGCGCCAATCACAGAAACAATCGCGACCTTGCGGGTCTGAACGGTTGCTTCGGGATGCTTGGCTTCGATTTCGTCAACGCAACGGCGGATCTGTTTCAGAGGTGCCGATACATAATGCGTAATCGTGTTGGCATTCAGGTTCTTGGTGACGGTTGGAACCTTATAGCGTTTCAGAACGCTGAGAATTGATTCCTCGCCCCCCGGAACACCAACCATGTCCTGATTGAAGACTTCAATTTCGAACGCAGTCGGAACGCCGGTTACAATTTCAACGCGGCTGTTTTCCGGGTTCCAGTGATCATCGATCACCGTGCCCGGATGTTCCGGTTCAAAGGTGTTCGCAATCCGAAGCGGAATATCATTCTGACGCAGGCCCTTGGCCGCGCGCGGGTGGATGGCTTCCATGCCCATGTTCGAAAGCTGATCGGCCACGTCATAGCTGGTCCGGCCAATCGGGCGAACGGAATCCTCGCCAACGATGCGCGGATCAGCACTCGAAAGGTGGAATTCCTTATGAATGATTGCTTCGCGCGCCTTTGTCAGACAGGCAATCCGCGAGAACGTGACTTCACTGTAACCACGACCATAGATGCTCATCAAACCTTCACTGCACTGGGCATATCCGGTTGCAATGGCAAGCTGGCTTGGAAGGTCGATATCGGTGAATACTTTTTCGATACGACCATCAAGTGTTGATGCCTCGGGCTCGCGCCAGCCGGAAAGATCGGCAAAGACCGCATTCACGCCTTTGGCACGCAGCAACAACATGGTGTTATGCGCACTATGTGCCTCGCCAATCGCGGACAGCATTTCACGTACAGTCAGTAAATGCTTTTCAAGTTTGAAATGCCCGAAACTGCAAAGACGGTGAAGGTCCATCAGGCAACTGCGTGTGCCTTCTATGCGTTCCTGAACAAAGGCATTGGCAAGTTTCAGTTCCGGGGCGTCACCAAAGATCTTCTCGTTGATTTCGCACATCCTTTCGGAAACTTTGGTCAGGGCATCACCCCATGCCCAGTCGGTTTCCGATCCGGCATATAGCTGATAGACGCCTGCTTCGCCGGTTTTCTTGTTTTCCAGCAAAAGGTCGGTGAAACCGCCATATGCTGAAACGACAAAGACCCGGTTATAGAGCTCTTCCTCGCTACGATTGCCGACCAGAATATTATCCATGACCGCATCAACCTGGGTCATAGACGTACCACCGATCTTGTGAACGCTATGCCCAGCGTCCGATTTTTTCTGGGCTGAAAGCATGTTGCCTCCTTTGGGGGCGTTTCCTTGAAAGATTATTGGCTCGGAAAGTTTGAGGCGGTCGTTACCGGCCGCCTCAAGCAAGAGTCCTAGCTTGCGAGCGCATCGCCATCGAGCGGATAGACACCGTTCTCGTCATGAACCTCGCGACCGTTAAGCGGCGGGTTGAACGCACAGGCGACAACCATGTCCTCGGTGCCGCCGCGCAGATAGTGGCGGTCATGCTTGTTCAGGATGTAAACCGTTCCCGGCTCGATCTTGTATTTCTTGCCATCTTCGATGGTTTCGACTTCACCGTTGCCCGAGATGCAATAGACAGTCTCGAAATGGTTGGCGTAGCAGATCTCGGTTTCCGTGCCGGCATAGATGGTGGTGATATGGAACGAAAAGCCCATGCCATCATCGGCAAGCGACAGACGGGTGCTTTCCCAGTTATCCGAGACCACACGGCGACCGGATGCTTCACATTCTTTCAGGGTGCGAACAATCATTTGTAACTCTTTGATCTAATGAAGTTGTGGGGCAGGGCGACGCGACGGTGCGTCGCCCCTGTCATATTATTCAGCAGCAGCTTTGGTCGGTGCAACATCCTTGCCCATGGCTTTGGCCGTTGCCAGCTCAAGGATGTCGAGACCATGTGCCAGATCCTGCTTGGAGATGATCAGCGGGACAAGGCATTTCACCACTTCGTCTTCCGGACCACTGGTTTCGATCACCAGATTATGCCTGAAACATTCCTTGGTGACTTTCGATGCCATTTCGCCACTTTCAAAGCAGATACCCTGCATCAGGCCTCGCCCCTTGCGGTAAAGTTTGCCATCACCATAACGTTCGGCAATTTCTTCAAGGCGCTTGCCAAGGAACTCGGCCTTGTCGCGCACATCTGCTGCAAAGGCATCGTCAGACCAGAAGAGGTCAAGTGCCGCTGCTGCCGTGACAAACGCATGATTGTTGCCGCGGAACGTGCCGTTATGTTCACCCGGCTGCCAGACGTCGAATTCCGGTTTGATCAGGACGACTGCAAGCGGCAGACCATAGGCCGACAGCGATTTTGACAGCGTGATCATGTCAGGCTTGATGCCCGCAGGTTCGAAGCTGAAGAATGTGCCGGTACGGCCACAGCCCGCCTGGATGTCATCGACGATCAGAAGGATGTCATGCTTGCGGCATACTGCTTCAAGATTTTTGAGCCAGCCAAAATCAGCCGCATTCAGACCACCTTCACCTTGAAGTGTTTCAACGATCACGGCCGCCGGAAGGGCAACCCCGCTTGAGTTGTCTGACAGAACACGGTCAAGATACTCGGTGGTATCAGCGCCATCGCCCATATAGCCGTCAAACGGAACAGCAACCGCGTTATCAAGTGATACGCCAGCCGCGCCGCGATGATGTTCATTGCCAGTGATGGCAAGCGAACCCAGCGTACAGCCATGGAAACCGTTGGTGAAGGAAATGATGGTTTCACGACCTTTGACGCGACGGGCCAGCTTCAGGGCTGCTTCCACGGCATTGGTGCCGGTCGGGCCGGTAAACTGGACCTTGTATTCCATGTCACGCGGCTTGAAGATTTTGGTTTCAAGCGCATTAAGGAATGCTTCCTTGGTCTTGGTGTGCATGTCCAGACCATGGGTGATACCGTTCGATTTGATGTAATCGATCAGTTTCTCCTGCAGGACCGGATGGTTATGGCCATAGTTCAGGCTGCCGGCACCGGCAAGGAAATCCAGATAACGATTTCCGTTCTCGTCGGTAAGCCAGGCGCCTTCGGCACTTTCAAAAGTAACGGGGAAGGAGCGTGCATAGCTCTGGACTTCCGATTCAAGGCGATCAAATACAGTCATGGTTCCCTCTTTCAGATTGGGAAAATCAAATCCACATGTCATGCCAAACGTTCCGGCGAGCCGGTTGTTCCAAAAACGGTATGACCGTTTGCTGCATGCGCTGGGAGTGGTCAGGTTGGTCTAATCAGGCCGCGACGCGTTCAACATCTTCACGTTCGAACGGTCCGATCTGCCACAGAATTTCGCTGGCAGCGGCCCCTTCAAAGTGGGTTTCGCGTTCGAACTGGACCTTGCGTTTGACGTCGGCGCCAAGCTCACGTGCGACTGAACGGAAAACGCCTTGCGACGGTGCATTGGTCGAGGTGATTGTCGTGTTCAGTTCGGTCACGTTGTGGCATGCCGGACGGTCCAGAATGTCAAGGATCAGGCGTTTAGCCAGACGTAATCCGCGTGCCTTCGGTGATACGGCAACCTGCCAGATAAAGAGCTGGTTGTTCTTGTTCGGAACGATATAGCCCGAGACGAAGCCGACAGCTTCGCCGTCAAGTTCTGCAATCGCGCAGGTGTCTGCAAAGTGCGAACATTGCAGCAGATTGCAGTACATCGAGTTTTCATCCAGAGGCTTACACTCGGCGATGAGGTTGTTTACCGTAGCGCCGTCAGTGGCCTTGGGTTTTCGGATAATCAGGTTGGCTTTCTGGCCGGTATTGCCCTTTGTGGTGGCAATTTTCATCGGTCTGCCTGTTCTGTTATTTCGATATGCGATCATTCATGTCGCAGAAGATGTATAGAATATCGATATAAAATGATCAACCCTTCGACTGTGAAATTCCTGTGAAATGATCTAAGTTACTGATAAATATGATAAGTATAATTAATCGAACATCGATAATGATACGCTGAGAATGAGGAAAAATTCTTTCCTTAAAATAACGAATATCGATGTAATAACCGATAGAAAATCGATGGAAGTATGTCGTAAAACGTTGCGTAGCGCGGGGTGTACGGCTAAAACAGGTTCTGCAGCAGAACAATAATTTTCGCCCGGATCGTCAAAATGGACAAATTGCACGAAGCCTTGATCTCAATTCGCAGAATCCTGCGTGCGAGTGATATTCACGCCAAGAAACTTGGTAAAATCACCGGGTTGAAAACATCACAGCTTCTTGTTTTGCAGTCACTGGAAGAGTTCGGCGAGATGACGGTCGGGCAGATTGCCGCCAAGGTCAATCTTGCACAGGCATCTACCACATCACTTGTCGACAAGTTGCAGGCGATGGGATTGGTGTCTCGCGAACGCGGTGATACGGACAAGCGTAAAGTCTTTGTGCGCCTGACCGAGGAGGGCGTGCTGACCCTTGATCGTGCGCCAATGGCCTTGCATGACCGTTTTTCCGACAAGTTCAACAATCTTGAGGAATGGGAACAGACATTCCTTATCGCGGCGTTGCAGCGTGTATCGGGTATGATGGATGCAAGCGACATCGACGTTGCGCCATTGCTAGATCACGATGTTATTGTCGATAAGCGCGACTAGGTCCGGTAGCGAGTGATCGAACCATTTTTAAAGTTACTTTAAATGTTGTCGACCTAAGGCGCTGGTATATAAAAATCTGGTCGAAAGTTCCGGTATTCAGTTAGCCCGGAAGGCCTTTCTTGCGATTGATATGGCGTTCGAACCATTTCGCCATGATCGGGGCGAGTAGCACAATCTCGAAAATGCGCACGATATGATGGAATGCGACAAAGCTTGGTTCGACATTCAGTGCAAGTGCGATCAATGACATCTCGGCGACACCGCCCGGGGCAAAAGCCAGAAGGACTGCAATAAAGTCAAGGTCCAGCCACTGCGCCACAAACCATGCAATGACACCGGTAAAGGCAAGGACGACGACAGTGGCAAGGACTGAATAGATTGCCAGTCGACCAAGGACAGCAAGCTTTACCCCTGAAAAGCGACTGCCGATGGCTGAGCCAAGGATCAGCAAACTCCCTGCCAGCAACCATCCGGGAAGATTGCCCTCAACCGTGCCAGTGACGTGCAGCACCATGCTGGCGGCCATGGCACCGGTCATGTATGAGGCGGGTACCCTGATCTTTCGAAATACCAGAATGGTGAGAAGGGCGCAGATTGCAGTAAGCGCACCTTCGCCAAGAGTCATCTGAACGGCTTCGCTATCACCATGACCACTTGCAACGACGCCGGTGATCATCAGGACAATAAGGGGGGCTGACATCACCAGCAACAGAACACGCAGCCCCTGTGTCAGGGCAATTTCCTGTTCGTTGCCACCTGCAGCAGCCCCAAGGACGACCATCGGGGTCAAGCCACCCGGGGTGGCCGAAAACAGGGCCGTTGCCGGATCAAGACGGGCAACCTTGGTATAAAACCAGGTGATGATCACCGTGATGACTGGTACGTAAAGGAGGACAGCGATCATGCTGATCGGCCAGCGCGCCGCCTGGTCAAATGTATCGGGCGTGAAAGACGCCCCAAGGAATATTCCGATCACGCCAAGAATGGCTGAGCGGAACTGCATCGGGATGCCCATCGGGACACGCAGAAGACTTGCGATAAAAGTCGCGAGCATCGGGCCCATCATCCAGGCCAGCGGCATGTTGATGGAATGGGCAATCACGCCACCGACAAGACCGATCCCCAGTCCGACAGCAAGTTTTTTAAAGAATTTCGGCGTCAAAACACGGGAAGTGCGATTGATCCAACTGTCATTCGAAGGATCGTCCTGTGTTCTGCTCATTATGCTTCAGCCTTGTTCTTTTCAATCTGCTCTAGGAAACCATCAATGGCATCGCGCAGTCGGGATGCTTCGGTATTCAGGGTGTTGGTCGCCCGCGAGACATTTTCCGAACCGTTATGAACACGCTCGGTTTCACTATCGAGTGCGTTTACGGCCTCTGCCACTGTGCGCATACCGCCATTGGCATCCTGAATACTGTTTGAAATGCCTGCGGTTGATGCCTGTTGTTCTTCAACGGCGGCCGCAATCGCTGCTGCGGACTGGTCAACCTCTCCAATTACGTCGGCAACGCTATGAAGGGCTGCGATGACATTGTCGGTCAGTCCGCGGATCTCTTCGACCTGGCTTGCGATCTCGTCCGTTGCGCGGGCGGTTTGCGAGGCAAGGTTTTTAACTTCGCCTGCGACCACAGCAAATCCCTTGCCTGCGTCACCGGCGCGGGCGGCTTCGATCGTGGCATTCAGGGCAAGAAGGTTGGTCTGACTTGCAATGTCTTCAATCAGACTGACGATATCACCAATCCGTTGGGTGGCATTGGTCAACTGATCAAACAGGGCACGGGAATGCTCGCTTTCCTCGCGGGCGCGCCCGGCAACGGTGGCAGAATTTTGCGCTTGCTGTCCGATTTCCGCGATGGCTTCGGACAGGCTGGCTGTGGTGTGCGATACCGCTTCGATATGGTGAAGTACCTGTTCGGAATGCTGATTTGCGTCTGCAGAGCGGGCGCTGGCATGGTTGGCAATCTGCTCCATATCGCTTGCCGAACCGTTGAGCGAACCAAACTCGCGATCAAAGCCCGACAGGGCCTCCTGAACCGAACGCTGGAAATGTTCGGTTGCCTCGATCAGGTTTTGCTGACGCTGGCGTTCAACGCCACGGATACGCTCGCGCTCCTTGCGCAAGGTTTCAGCCTCGCGCGATTGATCGCGCAACACAGTGACCGAGCGCGCAACAGTGCCGATTTCGTCCCGCCGCTGCCCGCCGCGGATATCGATATCAAGATCACCATTGGAAATCTTTTCAATCAGTCGCGCCAAATCGGTCATCGGGCGTGAAATACGGCGCGACACAAAGACAGAAACGATCCCGGCAATAATCACCACCAGGACGGCAACAATGACAAAGACGCGTTGCAAAGCTTCGGCCTTTGACGAAGCTTCGGCAAAGGAGGTCGTTGCGATGTCGTGGGTCTTGGCAAGAATATCGTTCAGCGGAACCTGAAGTGCCTGAAACGTCTCGTCAGCCTGCGCGATGACTTCAAGCGCGCCATAGATATTCATTTCGCTTTCAACAAGGAACTGATCGACCTGTTCCATGTATTTTGCGTAATTGGCTGCAAATTCATCGCCGCCAACGGCGGCCAGTCGTTCTGCCATCGGGGCCAGTTCGGAGGACAGCTTGCTGACCTTTTCGCGCAGGTCCGGTACAACGGCGGCATTAATACCGTTTGAATCCCATGTCAGAATGCGAAACAGCGATCCGTGAGCCTCGTTAAGCGCATTGCTTAAGGTCAGCGCATCGGATCGCCGTTCATAGGCTTCGACGCGAAGGCTGGTGAGTGTGGCTTTCTCGCTTTCGAGGGTTGCGACAGTCGCAACGCCCATTGCGATAATGACGATCATAAGGAAGACCGGAACCAGCAGGGTTTTGGGGCCGATCGACAGATTATCAATAAAACGCATTCACCCGTTCCTTCTTGTCGATTAACGTCGCTTCCTAGAGTTCGCCGTCATTGGGAACAGCCTTGCGGCCGCGCATCCATTCGCGGAAGTTTCCGATCAAAGGTGCAGAGAGGAAAAGAATACTGATCAGAAGAATGACAAGGGTGATCGGACGTTCCCAAAGGAAGGAAAGGGAGCCGTCACTGATTGCCAATGCGCGACGCAGGTTTTCTTCCATCATCTTGCCGAGAATGAAGCCAAGAAGCATCGGTGCCATCGGATAATTCAGCAAACGCAGGCCGATTGCGATAGCGGCGGCAAATACCATCATCTGAATGTCCATGGTGTTAAAGGTCACCAGATAGACACCAACCAGCGAGAAGAACAGAACGAACGGCACCAGAAGCTGCTGGGGCAGGGCCAGAAGACGGGAGATGTAGGGGATAAGTGGCAAGTTGAGGATCAGCAGAACCACGTTGCCGATATACATCGAGATGATGACAGACCAGAACACAGCGGGCTGCTCGACAAACAGGCGCGGGCCCGGCTGAACACCATAGGAAATCAGTGCCCCCATCATGACAGCAGTTGTACCGGAACCCGGAATACCCAGTGTCAGAAGTGGCACAAATGAACCCGAACAAGCAGCGTTATTGGCCGTTTCCGGTGCCGTAAGGCCGCGAATGGAGCCCTTGCCAAACTGAAGCTTTTCCTTGGCCGATGCCAGATTGCGTTCCATGCCATAGGCAAGGAAGGATGCAATGGTTGCGCCCGCACCCGGTAAAACACCTGTAAAGAAGCCGAGAATGGAAGAACGGCCGATGACCGGTACCATGGTTTTGACTTCTGCCTTGGACAACTTCATTGATCCAAGGCTTTTAAGGGCCTTTTCTTCGTCCGAGCGAGTGTCCTTGGTCGGACGAAGGATCGAAAGAAGGGCTTCTGACAGTGCAAAGGTCGACATTGCAAGCAACAGGAAGCTGATACCATCGACAAGATCCATGCTGCCAAAGGTAAAGCGAGCAACACCCGCCGCCGGATCGGTCCCGATGGTCGACAGCATGATGCCAAACAGCGTCATCGTGATCGCCTTGAGAACCTGACCTTTACCGGCAAACGCAGAAACTGCTGTCAGTCCCAGAACCATCAGGGCGAAATAATCGCCCGACTGGAAGGACAGTGAAACCGATGCCAGGGCAGGGGCTGCAACCAGCAGGAAGATTGCTGCAATCGTACCACCCGAGAAGGATGAATATGCCGCAATCGCCAATGCCTTGCCCGCCTGACCCTTCTGGGCCATAGGATAACCGTCAAAGGCGGTTGCGACCGTACCGGCAACGCCCGGCGCATTGATCAGAATAGAAGATGTCGAACCGCCAAAGATCGCCCCGTAATATACACCAGCCATCAGGATCAGGCCGGTTGATGGATCAAACCCGTAGGTGATCGGGATCATCAGTGCAATGGCGGTGATTGGGCCAAGACCGGGAAGCATTCCGATGAAGGTGCCTGCGAAACAGCCAACCGCAACCATCAGAAGGTTGATTGGCATTACAGCGGTCGACAGACCGGCAAAAATTCCATCAAGCATCGTTTGAGATCCAACCGAGATAGTAGAAGAAATCGCCCGGGGTCAGGTAAATACCCATCAGGTACAGCAGACCCCAGAATGCGAGTGTGACAAGAACAGCCGTCAACACCAGAACCAGTGGACGTCGTTCGCCAAGGGTATAGAAACCGCCCATCAGGAAGAGCGATGTCGAGATCGGGAAGCCAAGCTGGCGGATCGTCAGGCCATAGAACACCATCAGGGCCGCAAGAATGGCGACACGTCGCCATTTCAGGCCACGAAAGGCATCCGAGAGACTGCCAGCGTCTTCATTGGCCGGCAGGATCAATTGGATGAAGGAAACCACGCCCAGAATCCAGGCAAGTGCATTAGGGAGGGTTCTGGCATTGAACGGAGCATCCTCATCGCCAAACAGCAGCGGAATGTCACCGACGTAAAAGCCATAAATCAGAGCAAGGCATAGGAACAGCAATGCGCCGAATTTGTCGCGATTGATGGACATGGCGTGGTTTCCTTCGGAGGTCTTTTTACTTGTGTTCTAAAGGCTTACTTCAGGAAGCCGAGATCGCGCATCAGGTCGCCAACGACCTTTTCCTGATCTTCCATGAAGGCAGAGAACTCGGCGCGCGGCTTGTAGATTTTTTCCCAGCCGTTACGTTTGCGAACGGTTTCCCATTCTTCAGTGGCCTGAACGTCTTTGAGAACGGCAGCGTAAGCGTCTGCTTTTTCAGCCGACAGGGCCGGGGAACCGAAATACCCGCGCCAGTTAACGAATTCAGCATCAATGCCAATTTCGCCCAGTGCCGGAACGTCAGGAGCAGCTTCAACGCGTTCTTTCGACGTTACAGCAAGAATGCGGATCTGACCTGCTTTGGCCAGTTCAAGCAATTCGCCCAAGCCGGTTGACAGAACTTCGGTCTCACCCGACAGAAGGCCTGCAATTGCCTTGCCGCCAGCATCGTACGGAATGTATTTAACCTGTTTGGCGTCGCCGCCGCCTTTCTGGACAGCATAGGCCGCTACGATATGGTCCATGCCACCACGTACCGAGCCGCCACCGAATTTAACCGAGCTCGGATCGGCTTTGACGGCTTCGACAACATCGGTGAAAGACTGGAATTTGCTGTCTGCCGGAACGGCAAACGCTGCGTATTCAGCAACGACTGCTGCAATTGGGGTCAGATCACGGAACGACTGCGGAAACACACCGGTCAGCGAACGTACGATGATCGGGGTGGAGTTGACCATCAAGGTGTTGTCAAGGCGATCAGCGGCCTCGATCATGTATGCAATGGCTTTACCGCCGCCGCCGCCAGACATGTTTTCGTAGGATGCGGTACCAACCAGACCGGATTTGGTCAGTGCTTCGCCGGTGCCACGTGCCGTGCCATCCCAGCCGCCGCCAGCGCCGCCCGGAATGACGAAGTGAATTTCTTTCATTTCTGCGGCTTTGGCATCCATTGCGCCAAATGCAGCAGTTGAAACAGCAACTGCGGTTGCTGCGGCAATAAATCCGCGACGTGAGAACATCGTCAGCTTATTCATCAGGGTCTCCTCCAGACACTAAAGCATTTTCCCAGACCACCCGTTTGGCGGTCGACCGATCATCAGGAACAAAACTTCAGCAAGGAAGAACGTTGGAACCCGCTTAGCGGATGCAACAATGCCATCTGCATGCAGGTATTAGGTTGTCCTCCCTTGCCGATATTCTTTTTGTTTGTTCCGGGTGCTTCGTTGAAACCCCCGGATCGGCAGTGGAAGGACGTTAACAGTCGAACCTGTCATCAACCTGTCATTGCGGATAATTCGGTGAAAAAATTTCACATGATTTATACGATATTGGCAAAAATGAAGGAAAACCGGGATCAGGCAGACAACTTCTTGCCGCAATCATCTGCATGGGACTGCAATGAATTCAGCATCTTGAGGCGTTTTTCAGATGTAAAACGACTACCGGGACCAGAAAGGGTCAAAACACCCAAAAGGTGATTCTGACGATCAAGGACCGGGACTGCGATCGCGGAAATATCCGGATCACGTTCCCCGTCGCTTTGTGCAAACCTGTCTCCAAGAACCTCGATAGCGCGATCATCAACACCGTTTCCCCAAGCACGAATGACATGCCCTGCGGCACCACGATCACAGGGCAGGATTGCACCCTCTTCAAGATGGTGGCGCAAGCTGCTCGGTGAATTTTCCCGAAACAGACAAAGGCGGTTGGAGCCCTCAGGCACATAGAATGAGGCAGTTTCGCCACTTTGGGAGACCAGCGCCGACAGGTGCGGGCGCACGACATCATCCATTCGATAGGATCTTCGATAGATTGATCCCAGTCGCCACAATGCCGGGCCTAATCGATAACGTCCGCGACCGGAGGTCATCAGAAACCCGTGTGACTCCAGCGTTCCTGCCAGTCGTGACAGGGTGCTTTTATACATTCCGGTACGCTCAGCGAGTTCTTTGAGCGAAAGATCCGGATCCTGATCCGTAAAGACATCAAGAATTTTCAGGGCCCGTTCCACGGCACTAACGTTTTGTTCTGACATGAAAAGTGATCTCGCTGTTGGGTTGCTGCGGTGTTCGGCGACCGGTTTGCATTTCGCACGGGTCATAAATTCTATATAATAGAACATAATTCTACCAGACAGAATTTAAGGAAGACCCATGAACGGAACAAAATCTTTGTCCGGCATCACAGTGCTTGATCTGACAAACGTGCTGGCCGGGCCGTTTTGCTGTCATCAGCTTGCTCATCTTGGTGCAGAAGTAATCAAGGTCGAGGCCCCAGGGCGTGGTGACCTTGCCCGACAGCTGGGTGCCGATATGGGGTTGAATGAAAAGCTGATGGGCGTCTCCTTCTTGGCGCAAAATGCCGGAAAGAAGTCGATTACCCTGAACCTGAAAGATCCACGTGGCAAAGATATCCTCAAGAAATTGGTCACGAAGGCCGACGTTATTGTCGAGAATTTCAGGCCCGGCGTTATGGACAGGCTCGATCTTGGCTATGACGTTCTGTCAAAGGTAAACCCCGCACTGGTTTACTGTGCGATTTCCGGATTTGGTCAGACTGGTCCGATGAAGAAACTTCCGGCCTATGATCAAATCGTGCAGGGCCTGTCCGGTATCATGACGATCACCGGGACAGAGGAGACGGGAACCTATCGCGTCGGCTATCCGATGGCCGATACTATTGGGGGCATGACAGCTGCATTTGCCATCAGTTCGGCCTTGGCTGGAAGAGCTCTTGGCAACAAGGATGGTAAAGGCTGTTTTATTGACATTTCGATGCTGGAATCAGTCATCGCGACTATGGGGTGGGTGGTTTCAAATTATCTCATTGCTGGCAAAGAACCGACCGCGAACGGTAATGATAACTTCACCTCATCCCCGTCAGGTGCGTTCAAAACAGCAGATGGTCAGATCAATATCGCCGCCAACAAACAGGAGCAGTTCGAAGCGCTGTGTGGTGTCCTTGGTCTTGAGGACCTGATCGGCGATGAGCGGTTCACATCACGTAAGGAGCGACTGGAGCACCGTGACACACTGACCGGACTGCTTGAAGCCGTCCTGACGACACAGGAAACGGACCACTGGGTTGAGAAATTCAACGCAGTGGGTGTTCCTGCCGGTGCCGTTCTTACTGTGCCACAGGTTCTTGCACTTCCGCAGATTGCCGATCGCGGGATGCTGGCAGCTTTTGAAAATGTTCCCGGTGCGGATCGTGATATCCGAATTTTGAAGACCGGGATCAAGATGGACGGGGTTGCACCGTCAGTCGATATGCCGCCCCCCGAACTTGGTCAGGACAATACAGATATTCTCTCGTCGCTTGGCCTGTCTGCTGACGAGATCACAACCTTGTCCAAGGAGGGCGTACTATGAATGACAAGACCGCAAAGGACATTGAAAACGAAGTCAGTGACTGGTGGCAGACCGATATCATCGATATGGAACCTGGGAAAATCCATTATGCCGGTTACCCGATTGAGGATCTGATCGGCAATATCAGTTTCCCGACCATGATCTGGTTGATGACACGCGGTGAATTGCCAACTGCGGATCAGGCAAAGCTTCTTGAGGCAGCGCTGGTTGCGGCCGTTGATCACGGGCCGCAAGCACCCAGTATTGCAATTGCACGCATGGCGGCGACTTGCGGTGTTGGCCTTAACAACGCGATGGCAAGTGCTGTTAATGTGTTAGGCGATGTTCACGGTGGTGCGGGTGAGCAGGCGGTGACGCTTTATCACGATATCTCAAAGCACATGGGCGCCGGTGCCACGTTGCGTGATGCCGTGGCATCGGGGCTTGATCATCAGGTTGCAGAGCACGGCAAACATATTCCGGGCTTTGGACACCGTTTTCATCCGGTGGATCCGCGTGCGCCAAGACTGCTGGAACTGGTCAGACAGGCATCGAGCCACGGTTACGTAAGCGGACAGTTTGGACAAATTGCCAGTGCAATCGAGGATGAATTGCTTGCGCGTAAAGGAAAGCGCATTCCAATGAATATCGATGGTGCGACCGCCGTGATCTATGCCGAGCTTGGTTTTGCTCCGGAACTTGCACGCGGTTTGTTCTGCCTGTCGCGGTCGGTGGGCATTCTTGCCCATGCCTGGGAGCAAACACAACAGGGCGGACGCAATAAGGGGCCGATCCCGCGCCGACTGATCTGGAACTACAATGGTCCGGAACGTCGGGATGTCCCTGATACTGCCAAATCCGGTTTTGATAACCACTAAGGATGAATGGTGGGCAGGGTGCTTTAGCGGCGGTTTAGCAAGGCATCCTGCCAGCGACGGATAAATCGTTCGCGCTTGGCCTGATCAAGATAGACAAGTAATCCGGGTCCAACCGGGAATGAGCGCACCCGTTCGCCATAGCGATCAAAGATCAGTGACGAGAACGGGCTTTGCGGAACATCTGAACGGACCGGGTTGAAGTTGCCTTCATTTTGCAAAATGCTCTGACCCTTGACGGATAACATGAAGTCAAGGAAGCGCGCGCCAAGGTCCGGGTTCCGGGCATCACGCGGGATGATGGCAATACGCGAATAAACAACAATGAAATCATCGGGCAGAATAACGCCGAGATTCGGGTTGCGATGGCTGAATGTCTCGGCATAGGACCCAAGCAAGTTATATCCCAGAACAACCTGACCATCGGCTATCTTTTCAAGCATCGGGGATGTGTTTGAGTAAAGCTTCACCTTCGATTGCCCCAGTGCGCGAACGAAATCCCAGATGCCAGGGAAAAATCGTTCGTCACGGGCCAGAAACAGGAAGCCGACACCACTGCGCTCAATATCATAGGTCGTGACCTTTTCGCTTAACAGGTCGTCATGTTCGGTCAGGAGTGCAATGAAATCATCGCGCGTGCGTGGCGGTTCAAGATCGTGTTCACGGAAAAATGCCCGGTTATAGGCAATGACAGCAGGTTCCTGTGTGACGGCAAAGGCCTCGTTTCGCCATCGCGCCCAGTGCGGAAGTGCCTGAGTCTCGCTGCTTTGATGGGAAATTGCGTAACCATCATTGGCGAGCTTCATTTGCAAGTCCATGGACGAACTTATGATCAGGTCGGCGTTTGGTTCACTATTGGCACGCTGGGACAGCGTCATGTCATACATTTCAAGTGTCTGAAGCTGATGATATTCAACGCCAATGAACGGATTATCTTGCTGGAAGGCCTCAATCACCGGGCTGAACGCGCCAATATCGGCTGACCCATAAATGACCGCCGATGGTGTAACATGCGCCAGGAGCGATTGTTCCGGGTCGGAAATCTGTGATGTCCGCATCGGAGGAAATGTAAACACCTCGGCCAATGCAGAAGATGCTTGCATCGTCGCGACGATGGCACATAAACGAATAATGGTTCGGCCCAGGGTCATTTTGGATACTCTATGTCACGTTCGGCCATTCACAGGTGGCTGTGGTATGAACAAAGTAATCTGCAATATCATGGTTCGTTCAGGGAGCCGCAAGGCAGAACAAAGCCGTAGAACGGTTTAACAGGGAAGAGAATTACAAACAATGAGAGTCCTTGTCGTTGAAGATCATGCAGCACTTGCCGACGGGATTGCACGGTCTTTGCGTCATTCGGGCTATGCTGTTGATGTGATTGCAGATGGTGAGGAAGCCGATGATATCCTGCGCACACAGGAATACGGTCTTGTTGTTCTTGATCTGAACCTTCCGAAACTTGACGGGCTTGAAATTCTCAGGCGGTTGCGCCATCGCGGTGCTGAAAGTGCTGTTCTGATCCTGACCGCACGTGGCGATATCGAAGACCGGGTCAAGGGACTTGATCTTGGTGCAGATGATTATCTGGCGAAACCATTTGAACTGGTCGAGCTTGAAGCACGGGTCAGGGCACTGATGCGGCGTCATGCCGGTACGCACAATACCCAGATCAAATGTGGACAGCTGGCATTTGACACTGTTGCCCGGCGGGTAACGATTAAAGGCGAGGATGTCGACATTCCACGTCGTGAACTGAATATCCTTGAAATTCTGTTACTACGTGTCGGACATGTGCTGAGCAAGGAGCAGATTTCTGATCAGCTCGCCGGGTTCGAGGATGACATCAGCGCCAATGCGGTAGAGCTTTATATCAGTCGTTTGCGCAAGCGTGTGGAAATGGCCGATGTTAAAATTCAGACAGTGCGCGGCCTTGGGTATTTGTTGAAGAAAACATGAAATGGCGTAACGGGTCACTCAGACGCAGGCTTGTCATATGGTTGCTGATACCTCTTTTGGTGATCAGTTCCCTGATGTTGCTCGAAGTTCGGAGTAACGCAGTAAAGTCGACAAATCAGGCTTTTGACCGAGCTCTTTTAAGTTCAGCATTGGCAATTGCTGACCGTGTTGTCCTGATCGGCGGCAAGATCGAAGTCGATGTTCCCTATGTCGCACTTGAGATGCTGACCAGTGCCGCAGAAGATCGCGTCTTTTATCAGGTCAGTACAGGGCAGGGTGAATTCATCACCGGCTATGAAGACCTGCCACCGGTTCCGGAACGCCTTTTGCCACTTCGTGAAGAACCGGTATTTTATGATGCTGTTTACAATGGAGAGCAGGTTCGCATCGGGGCCTTGTCGCGATATGTTGCAAGCGTTCGAAAAGCCACGCGTTTTCAGGTTCTTGTTGCGGAAACCATGGGGACACGAACTAGTCTTAGCGAGGATATTCTCGCCAGTGCCGCTGCGCGCCAGATCGTACTGATTATGCTTGCTGCCATCATTGTGTGGTTTGGTATTGGGCAGGGCCTTAAACCGCTGACCCGGCTTGAAGAAGCACTTAATCGGCGCTCGCCGACCGATTTACGACCGATTTTGCATGACGTTCCGACCGAGGTGCGTCATCTGGTTGGGGCAATCAACCAGCTGTTCGGGCGTCTGGAGAACAGTCTGAAAACGATGCAGCGATTTACTGCGGATGCCGCACATCAGTTGCGTACACCTTTGGCAGCACTTCGCACCCAGGCCGAGCTCGGACAGCGCGAGAGCGAACCCGAAAAACTGCATCAGATCATGGCAACGATTGCGTCTTCGACGCGGCAAACATCCCATCTTGCCAATCAGTTGCTCGCATCTGCGCGCGCAGCACCCGAAGGATTGGCTGGTCGACCGTTTGAAAAAATTGATCTTTGTGAAATTACGCGCGCTGTGACCAGCACCAAGGTCCCGGCAGCACTCGAAAGCGGTATTGATCTTGGATATGAAGGTCTGACAGAGCCTACATACATTATGGGTGATGCGACGCTTATCGAAGAGCTTCTCAAAAACCTTGTGCATAACGCACTGATATATTGCCCGGAAGGCAGTGCAGTGACTGTGCGGCTTGAAAATGATTTCAAGGATGATGTCGTGCGGCTTACGGTCGAGGATAACGGCCCGGGAATTCCTGTTGAACACCACAAGGACGTTTTCAAGAGGTTTTACCGGATGAATGATGCCGGGCAGGAAGAAGGGTGCGGACTTGGTCTGTCGATCGTCAAAGAGATTGCTGCACGTCACGAAACCAAAGTGAAGCTGTCACAGCCCCAAGGTCACGGCGGTTGCGTGTTCAGTGTCAAGTTCAAGCGATGTCAATGATGCGCAACGCAGGGATGTGGTGATGAAAGTCAAAGTTTCTGATTAATATATCTTTTCATCTATTTGATATTAAAGGATATATCCTGATCTAAAGATGTCGGCGGGTTTTTGGAACGGCTTGCGTTAGTTTGAACTGCGTTTCGAATATGCGGGAACTGGTTGATGTTGCGTGATTGTCAATGACTTGAAGAGGCTATGGGTTTCCACCTATCTCAATCTTGAGAAACAGATGTGCGTGCAAGCCATGCACTAAGTTCCTTGTTCGCGGTGATAAGCCCCTCGCGATTGATCACCTTGCGCGCGATGGCACTGGAGACGGCGCGCGTCCGTTTGTTGAGTACGATACCCATGTCATTTTGGTCTTGGGATTCTACATCCAGTTTATCGTACAGCGACAGTAACCGGTTCTGGACAGTCCGAAGCGAGAGTTTCCGGCGTATTGCGATTGCCTTGTCAGGTAACCCCAGTGCGAGATCAAGCAAGATCAAATATTCGAATTCCGTTAATGCGCTGCGTGAACGCATGTGTTGGGCCTGTATCTGATGAATTTCGCGATCGACAACAATCTGTGCTTCAATAAGGACTGCGCGCAAAGCCAGGCGCATCTTGTCTTGTGAAGCAGTTTTAAGAACATATCCGTAAGCCGCCTGATCTGGAACGATCCGCGTAATGCCGCGTAAATACGCTTCATCAGAATAGTTTGACCAGAAAAGAATTCGGGTATCCGGGCGTTCAGCCCAAATGGTTCGGGCGGCTTCGATACCGTTGTGTTCCTTCATTCGCAGGTCCATCACAATTGCAGAAATCTGATGGCGACGTGCAAGTGTTTCGCCATCTTTGCCATTTGGAGCAAGCAGGATTTCATCAAATTCCGGCAACGTACTTTCCACGATCTCCATCAGAAAATCGGTGTGCATTTTGTCATCTTCAACCAGCAATATTTTCATGGATCACGCCTCCTGCTTTTCCGGTCGTTTGATGCAACTGAATGGTAATTTGCGTACCTTGTGAAGTGGAAAGATCGTATTTCGCACCGATGAGGCGCGCGCGGGTTTTCATATGTTCCAATCCACTGGAAGGTTTTCTTGGATGTGGTTTGAACCGACCGTCGTCTGAAATCCGAATATTCAAACAACCTGCCGGGTTTTCGGTTACCGAAACTGAAACGAGATTGGCGTTGGAGTGCCGGACAGCGTTATTGATTGCTTCCTGACAAATCCGGAAAACGGCGATCCGTGTTGTCTCTGGCAAAGAATCAATTGCCCCGTCTGTATGATCGTCGACCCTGAATTGCATAGTGCTGTCATAGCTAACCGCACGTTCCAGATGGGTTTGAACCGCGTGGTGAAATCCAAACAAGTCAAGGATTGAGGGGATTGAGGTATCAATGATGTCGCGCAGTCCCTGAATCATGTTTTGGACCTGCTGCTGCAATCGAAGATACTGTGCTTCGCTCAGGCCGGGGCGGATATCTCTGGCGATGCGTGTCAAGTCGGCCAAAGTCTGGTCGTGCAAGTCCATGCCAATACGCTGGCGTTCGGCTTCGAGAGCATCAGTGAGGCTAAGCGCCCCCAGCCGCAGACCTTCTTCACGCGCAAGAATTTCGGCACGAATTATTGCTTCTTTATTGGCCTTTTCATTAGCCCGCAGGGCATAAAAATAGGGAGCCAGCATGTCTGCGAGAATGCGTATCTGCTCGACATGGCTTTGAGTATAAAAGTCCTCTTTATTTGAAGAACAATTCAAAGACCCGACGACTTCACCCAGGACCTTCATGCCGACACTCACACGACTGCGCAATTCGTGGTCGACTATGGGTGCACTTACTGCGCCGGGGAAAATGAAACGCGGATCCTGAAGTGCATTTCCTGTAAGGAGATGGTCTGTCTTGCCCAGAAGGATGTCGCGGATCGGAGCCTTGTGCACCCGGGACCGCATTTTGCTCCAGGCAGTTTCCACGCCAACTTCATATGCCGTCGCCCACCTTTTGTCTGTGTCGATAAGACACACATCAAGATGGTCAAACTCGATAATCTTGTCGATCTCGGTTTTCACCGAGCTTAGCGCCGAGTGAATATCGAGATTGCCCGCAAGCAAATTGGATATGCGAAGGTAGTGAGCAAGATCCGACATGGTTGTTTCCTCCAGCTCTTAAATCATATTCACAGGTTTTTGCCTTGTCTTGCGGAAACCCGCAACTTGGATGCGTGACACCGTATGCGTTGTGCGGAGAGTGCTCTTTACGATTTATCAGCAGATAATGAAACTTGCGCAATGGTTTCATGGCTGGAGTTGCAGTCGCGAACTCATCCTCACCCCTCCACGGTGATGGAATAAATAAAAACTATAAGTCACTTGCCGATGCTCAAGCGAATGCTGTGTTCATAACCAGATTTCGCAATGAAAATTGGCCTGACGACAAAAATGTTCATTTGCGATCGGTGATCAGGAGCGTCGATTCAGACATTTGACACCTAACTGACCAAGAAAATTACACAAAGCGGGCAGGGGCGCTGACCTGCTGAGGAAGACATAAAGAACAGCGCATCCAACGGGAGGAATACCATGAAAAAACTACTTTCGATGACGACAGCAACTGTCGCACTGATGTTGACTGCACAGGTTGCGATTGCTGGCCCGAATACCGTTGCTGGTCCTGGCGCTGATCCGTCATGCTTCACACCGGTATCGGACAACACGACATACTTTCAGTGGCCAGGACGTGAAGGCCCGTACAAGATTGCTCTGGTCAACGGCTTTATTGCCAATGACTGGCGTGTTCAAATGATTGCGGTCGCAAAGGCGTATGCTGCGCAGCCTGACGTGGCAGCTGATATCGAAGAGTTCAAGGTCGTTTCGGTCGGTGAGGATATCGCCGCTCAGATCGCGGCTGCGAACAACTTCATCGATCAGGGATTTGATGCAATCATCATCAATGCCAACAATACCGCAGCATTTGGTTCAGTGGTTCGTAAAGCCAACGAAGCCAATGTGGTAGTTCTGTCATTTGACAACGTTATTGATGACCCGAACCAGATCGCGATCAATGTTGATCAAAAAGGCCTTGGCAAGTCAGCCGGGGAATTTTTGCTTGAACAAAGCGGTGATGGTCCTGCCAAGTTCCTGCATGTACGTGGTCCTGCGGGGCAACCTGTGGATATCGCGCGAAACGAGGGTTTTCTTGAAGTTATCAAGGAATCCGGTCGTGACGTCGAAGTTGTTGATGTCGTTGGGAACTGGGCGCCCGGCGATGGCCAGAAAGTTACGGCAGATGCTATTGCCGCAGGCGGTGTATTTGACGGGATTTATGTGCAGGGCGGATCGCAAGGTGTTGCAACGGCTATGCTGGATGCGGGCGTTTTCAAAGCTCCGATTTCCGGAGAAACCGAAAATGCGTTTCGGCAGCTCTGCAATAAAGCTGGGCTGAGCTGTCAGTCCGGCGGCACGGGTCCTGCGCAGTCCTCAGTAACGATCAAAACAGCAATTGCGGCATTGAAGGGTGAAGTCGTTCCCTCAGAAATTGCGCTGCCGACATCAATCTCCTATGCGCCTTTCAAGGAAGGTGTCGAAATGTTCCCGAAACTTCCGGGGAGCTTCTTTGCGGGCAACAATTTCGAAGCTTGCAATATTGGCTTCACGGCAGAGGAAATCGCGTCTCAGACAGGCGAGAATAACTAATAACAAACGTCCGGTTACCGTCGGCCCGGTTTGGGTCGACGGTATTCTATACTGGTTAGGAACACTGCCGTGTCAGAGCGCAAATCTCCTTATTTATTGTCAATGTCGGGCATTACCAAAAGTTATGGTGGTGTCCGTGCTCTAGAAGATGTCAGTTTTGAAACGCACCGTGGATCAATCCATGCATTGCTTGGTGAAAACGGGGCGGGAAAATCGACGTTGATCAAAGTTCTTTCGGGTGTTGTGCAGCCCGATAGCGGAAAGATCGAAATTGAAGGCAACATCGTAAATTTTGCAAATCCACAGGAAGCCAATGACCTGGGTGTGTCATGTATATTCCAGGAATTGTCGCTGTTGCCCGATCTTACTGTTGCCGACAATATCGGCATCACCCGTCCCCCACGTAATAAGTTTGGCCTGATTGACTATCGCGCCCAGCGACAGATAGCCGAAGAGGCGCTTGCGCGCGTTGGTGGCGAGAACATCGATCCGATGGAAACCGTCAGCAATCTGTCCCTGTCTCGACGCCAGATGGTGGAAATTGCCAAAGCATTGGCCCGAAACCCCAAAATTCTGATCATGGACGAGGCAACATCTGCGTTAACAGCCGCTGATGTGGAGAAGGTCTACGCGATGCTTCACCGGCTTCGCGATGAGGGAATGTCAATCATCTACATTTCTCACCGTATGCCAGAGATCGCCGAACTGGCTGACACCTGTACGGTTTATCGTAACGGCAGAAAGGTCGAGACATTCAAGAATGGTACGAAATCAGATAGCGCCGTTGTCGAGATGATGATCGGTCGCGAATATAGCAGTGTGTATCCTGCGAAAAGTACCAGACCTGATGTTTCCGAGCCGATCCTGAAGGTGGAGAACTTTTCCTGGAACGATGAACTCAAAGACATCAACCTTGAAATGCGTCCGGGTGAGATTGTCGGGCTTGGAGGTTTGGACGGGCAGGGGCAGAAGCAGTTGCAACTGGGCCTGTTTGGAACGCTGATCGGGTCGACCGGGGGCGTTGAAGTCAACGGCGCGCCTGTAAAGTTGAACAGTCCAAAGATGGCGAAGTCCGATGACATAGGCATTGCGCTTGTACCAGAGGATCGCAAATACGAAGGCCTGATGTTGTCGATGACCGTTCGGGAGAACCTGTCATTTGCAGCTGTTGAAAAAATGAGCCGGTTAGGTGTCGTCGATACAGCTGCAGAAGAAATGGCCATCGATGAAATGGTGGAACTTCTCAAGATCAAGGCCGATGGCATCGATGGTCCGGTCGGCGCGCTGTCCGGGGGGAACCAGCAAAAGGTCGTGATCGGGAAGTGGCTTATGACCAAGCCACGCATCATTCTGTTGAACGATCCTACGCGTGGAATTGATGTCGGCACCAAGCAGGAAATCTATCATCTCTTGCAGAAACTGGCAGCTGAGGGATGTGCGATCCTTTTGTATTCAACGGACTATGACGAACTGATTGGTTGCTGTGACCGCGTTCTTGTCATGTATGACGGCCGGATTGTTCGAACCCTTTCTGGGGATGATCTTAACGAAACCAATCTGGTTTCGGCTGCACTTAACCTGCCGGAACAAGCTGTGACCCAGCCAGAATTGAAAAAGAAACAAGGGATGTCGTTATGAATGTGGGGTCTGAACCAGCAGATCTGGTTTCTCGACAAAAACATTTCGCCTGGGTTCGCCGGTTATCCGCTGCCCAGAGAGGTATTCTCATCGCAATGTTGATCTTTACAGCGATGTTCATTGTCTATGGTTGGAAGCAGGCTGCGGGCCTGACGCCAAACATGATAAATACAGCTGCGAACAAGGGCGCATTGCTGGCACTTGTGGCCATGGCGCAAACCTTGCCGGTGATTACGCGGGGACTGGATCTTTCGGTGGGGGCGACATTTGTATTATCGAACTGCCTTGCATCAACAATCGTTGTAGGCGGTCCGGTCGCTACCACGTTCGGGATTTTCGGGGTTCTGCTGGTTGGTTTGGCATGCGGTGCCATAAATGGTGTCATTATTGTTTATGGTCGTCTTCAGCCGTTGATTGCCACGCTGGCGACCAGCGCTGTCTATTTCGGTGTCGCTCTTGCCATTCGTCCCCAGCCGGGCGGGTCGGTCAATTTTGAACTCGCCGATTTTATGACCCGTTCTTCCTTCGCCATTCCGCATAGCGTTTTGCTGTTACTGGCCGTGGTTGTGTTTATCTGGATACCGTATCGCAGATCGGTATTGGGAAGAGCAACATTCGCCATCGGCTCATCAGAGCAAGCGGCATATATGTCCGGAATCCCGATTAATCGCGCCAAACTGTTGGCATATGCATTGAGCGGACTGCTGTCGGCGATTGGCGGCATTCTTCTTACGGCACTTACCTATTCCGGTGCGGCCAAGATGTCCATTGCCAATGAGTACACCCTTAACTCAATCGGGGCTGTCGTTATCGGAGGCACGTCCCTGTTTGGTGGTGTCGGGAGCGCAGTCGGTTCGATTTTCGGTGCCTTTGTCATGCGGACGGTCGGTGATCTGTTGATCGTGTTTGACATCAATCCGGTCTTGCAGCCGCTTTTCGTCGGTGTCGTGTTGCTTGTTGCGGTCAGTCTCGGGTCGTTACGCGTTCTTAGAATCAAGAACAGACTAGATATTTATCGGTAAGGCAGAAAAATGAGTGTTTCAGTCGTAATCGCAAGGCAATTTGATCGGGCAACTGTGATTGCATTTGCATGTGTAATTGTTTTGCTTCTGATCGGGGCGATGGTTGAGCCTGCCTTTCTGTCACCGAAATATTTAATTCAGCAGTTGCATACCGCGTCCTTCCTCGGGGTGGTTGCAAGTGGCGTGATGTTGGTCATTCTGTTGGGACATATTGATCTGTCCATTCCCTGGACCATATGTGTCGGCGGCATGATGGCTACTGGTGCTACCGGTTTTCTGGGGCCTGAATGGGGGATTACACTTGCTGTCCCGTTTGGCGTTTTGTGTGGAGCTTTGATCGGGCTCGTCAACGGACTGGGTGTTGCATATCTGCGTGCACCGGCCATGATCTTCACGCTTGGCATGAATGCGGTCGCACAAGGCCTTATGGTTTACCACACGGGCGGATTTGCTCCGCAAGATCGTGCAACCGAGTTCATGCGTGAACTGGCTGTCGGGCATCTCATCCCCGGTATTCCGAACCCGCTTCTTATCTGGATCATTCTTGGGGCGGCGATTATCTTCATGCTAAATCGTTTAGTCCTTGGTCGACGGATTTATGCGGTAGGGAATCAGGAGCGTTCGGTGTTCCTGAGCGGCGTGGATACGCGCAAGGTTATCCTGGCCTGCTTTGTCTTCTCGGGTGCATGTGCCGCCATGACGGGCGTTTTGCTGGCCGGATGGGCAAACCGTTCCTATCAGGCAATGGGGGATCCCTACCTGTTGCCAACAATTGCGGCAATCGTTCTGGGCGGGACTAATGTTCTGGGCGGTCGAGGCAAGTATGTTGGAACGATCGCAGGCGTCATCTTGATCACAATCTTGCAGTCAATGCTGTCTGTGGTTCAGCCGCAGAGATATTTTGCCCAGCTTGGCGTCGATATTCCTGCTGACACCTTCCGACAGGTGGTGTTCGGAGTTGTAATCATTGGAATGTTGTTGATTTATGGGCGGCAACAGCTGGTGCGCTGAAGGTATCGGTGGTGCTTGTCGCCACCGAATCTTTTTGTCACAACCTGAATTTGGTAAAGGATTATCACTTGGCTTACTGTGCCGCAGATAAACTTGAAGATGCATCCGGTATGTTCGAACCATATCAGATTCTGGACTGTCGGTTTCGTGATCTGATACTGGCGAATGTTCGGCTGAGGAAAATTTCCGGCGGGCATTTGTGGACGGAGGGGCCGGTATGGTTTCCAGCTCATCAATGCCTTTTGTTTTCGGATATTCCGAACCAGAAGATTTTTCGCTGGATGTGTGACGGTTCAGTGAACGTCTTTCGCACCCAATCTGAGTTTGCCAACGGTAATACTGTCGATATGAACGGTCGGTTGATCACATGTCAGCACGGCACAAGATCGGTTACCCGCACGGAACATAACGGCACAATCACGACGCTTGCGGATGAATTTCAAGGCAGTCGTCTTAACTCGCCAAATGATGTCATCGTCAAGACTGACGGATCGATCTGGTTTACTGATCCCACCTACGGAATTTTATCGAATTACGAGGGTTACAAAGCGGTACCAGATCAAGAATATAACAATGTGTTCCGTCTTGACCCTGAAACCGGAATTGTCACGAGCGTGACGTGGAGCTTCACCCAGCCGAACGGACTTGCATTTTCCAATGATGAAAACCTGCTTTATATCGCAGAATCAGGAAGCAGCCATGATGACAAGGTTCTTCCCGTCATCCGTGTTTATGACGTGGTTGACGGAGAAAGGCTTGAGAACGGCCGTGATTTTGCCCAGATCGATAAAGGTTTGCCTGACGGACTGAGAGTCGATTGCTATGGCAATGTCTGGTGCTCGGCCAAGGATGGGGTGCACTGTTTTGATTCTGCTGGAACCTTGCTTGGCAAGATACTGGTTCCTGAAACTGTCTCGAATTTGACCTTTGGTGGCGCGCGCGGGAACGAGTTGCTGATAACAGCAACGACGAGCGTCTACGCAATTCATGTCAACTGCCATTCTGCTCAACAGCCGGTCTGCGCTCCGTTGGCCTGATCAGACGGCCGACTGACTGTTGAGCGGGTGAAGGCTATGCGTCCTTTGACGGTTTCTCTACGGAATCACGTTCGACCAGCAGGCATTCGACCTTGATCTGGTTGGGAGTGGCCAGCAGACCTCCCACGCTATCTATAAGCAATTCAGCACTAATTTCGCCCATTTCGTAGTGGGGGAGAATAAGCGTGGTAAGGGGAGGGTGTGTGTGTTGCGCAATCTCGCGGTCGTCAAAACCAATCACGGCAACATCATCAGGTATGCTTAGTCCAAGATCACGCAGGGCGTCAAAACATCCCAGTGCCATCAAATCATTGGCGCAGAAGATCGCATCCGGTGGATTGTCGAGGGCCATGAGTTCGTGAGTCATGGAATAACCGGTCGATGGCTCCCAATTCCCCGGTCGCACAAGAGCCGGATCAAACGGAATATCGTTACTGGTGAGTGCCTGCCTGTACCCTTTGAGGCGGTCTCGTGATGCGTCAACACCTTTCTGGCCGTTAATGATGGCTATGCGTTTGCGCCCGGCACTTATCAATCGTTCAGTCGCAGCCCGTCCCCCCAAGAGATCCCCGGGCAAAACCGATGGAAGTGTGCGGGTGCTATCGTAGCAATTAACCAGAACGGTGGTTTTTTTTGACAATACGGGTGGTAACTCAACCAGTCTTGTAAGAATGGTCCCGTAAATAATGCCGATAACGTTCGAGTCCGCCATCTGGTTGACGATGTTTGCCTCGATATTGGCGTTCCCGTGGCTTACGGCAAGGATAACATTTATGCCGTATTCGAGTGCCTTGTTATGGGCTCCTTCGAAAGCAAGTGCCATCCAGGGATCGGTACTGATCTCGTCAGCAATAAATATAATGGTCGAACGTGTTTTGCTGTTTGGTGGTACCTGGCTTTCACGCCGCACCAGTTGGTAGCCGAGTTTGTTGGCGGAATCTATGACGCGTTGCCGTGTCGCTTCGGTCAGTTTGGCAGGGCTGCCATTTAGCACCAGCGATACCGTCGCTTGCGAGACGCCCGCCATCGTTGCGACATCCATCATCGTGGGACGGCTTTTGCCACCATAAAGTTTTTTTTGCGACATAAACTCGTTCTGCCTCTGGTCTTTTAGCCAAGCAATGTTTTGCAGTGATTGCGTAAGATATTCCGGAATTACGCACAAGCGATGGGTTTAGTTCTGCGAATTGAATGGCTTGGCGAATTCATAACTCTCCAGACCGACATTGGTAATACCTTTTCAGCTTCTTCAAAACAACCCGCCAGACTGGTCGGGAAGCAGAATTATTAATTATCCGCCACTCAACTTATCTCAACCATCTTCCAGAACGCTGCTTGACTAAATATTATTAATTAATATTATTAATTCAATAGGGAGGAGAATTAATGAAGATTTTGATCACCGGTGTGACGGGAAAAGTCGGCAAGGCTTTTCTGGCAACTTTTCTTGGTGAGGAACTCTACTCGTCAGCGAAGGTGGTGGCGCTTTGCCACAACAGGAAGATTGATGAAGGCGAGAGGGTGGAGATCGTCGCGGGATCGCTCGCTGACCCGGAAGCTGTTGCGCAGGCAATGGATGGCGTAACTCACGTCCTTCATATGGCCGCGGTGAAAGAAAGCCCGGATCTCGCCATTGATGTCGCGATCAAAGGGATGTTCCTGCTTTTGGAAGCGGCACGTCAGTCGCCAACTTTGAAGCAATTCATCTTGATCAGCGGTGACTGTGCTGTCGGGCACATTTTCAAAGAGTATCCGGAACCAATCACTGAGGCATCTCCAAGGAAGGCATATAGCGGGTGCTATGCTCTGACCAAGGTGCTCGAAGAGGTCATGATCGAGCAATATCAGATCCAGTACGGCCTGAATGGCACTGTTCTGCGTGCTCCCTGGATCATGGAAAAAGACGATTTCAAGTATGTGCTCTCGTTTGGGGCGGATCAGTTTGGTGGTCCAGTCTGGGGTGACTTGATGAGTTTTGACAAGGCCATGCGTCTTGGGCAGGGGGATTTTGTGCCCCTTATGCGCGACAAAACCGGGGCACCACTTAAGCGCAATTTCGTTCATGTCGATGATTTGGTCGCAGCACTGATGGCGGCTTTGGACCATCCTGATGCAATGGGGGAACTCTTCAATATCGCCATGGATGAGCCGGTCGATTACGCGCAGGTGGCGGCTTACCTTACGCGCACGCGTGGCCTTGAGGCGGTCGAGGTAGCCACACCGTTTCATAGCAATTGGCTGGATAACACAAAGGCGCGCCACCTGCTTGGGTGGCGACCACAAGTAGATTTCGAGGGGTTGATCGAGCGGGCCTGGTCATATGTGAGAAGCCCGAACGATCCTCGGAAAATCTGGTATCCGGGGTAGTCAGCTCCGGGCCAGACCAACTAGGGAGAGCGAAACGTGAAACATAAAATGTTACTAACTCTCACATCTGCGTTCATTCTTGCGACAGGTGTTGGTGCCGCAAATGCCGAAGGCAAAAAGACACTGGCCATTGTGGTTAAGGGCTTGGATAACCCGTTTTTCGAACAGATCAATCTGGGTTGTCAGAAATGGATGTCGGAGAATATGAACTCTGAATATGAGTGCATTTATACCGGACCGGCTTCCAGTGCTGATGAGGCAGGTGAAGTGCAGATCGTGGACGATCTTCTGACTCGCGGGGTCGCGGCAATTGCGATTTCGCCCTCAAATGCTCCGGCCATGGCGAACCGTATTCGCCAGATCAGCCCAAATGTCCCGGTGATGACGATTGATGCCGATTTCCTTGAAAAAGATCGAGATTTGCGGGCGACCTATTTGGGGACAGATAACTATCTCATGGGCGTCAAGATGGCAGAAGAGGCAATGGCGCTAAAGCCGAAGGGTGGGTCGGTTTGTCTGCAGTTGGGGAATATCGCGGCGGACAATATTAACGCACGTGCTGCCGGCTTCCGCGATACGATTTCAGGGACAAAAGGGACGGAGCGCCTTGATGGCAATAACGGCTGGACTGAAGTTGACGGGTGCCCGGTCTTTACCAATGACCAGGTCGATCTTGCCAACCAGCAGATGGCCGATACCTTTACGGCAAATCCAGATCTTGATGCCTTTATCCTGATTGGTGGTTGGGCGCAGTTCGCGCCGCAGGCATATGCGCAGGTTACCGATCAGGTCATGGATCGGCTGAAGTCCAAAGAACTGATCCTGATTGCGGGCGATACACTGCCTCCGCAGACTCAGGCGTTCCGCGACGGGCGCAGTCATGCCCAGGTCGGTCAGCGTCCCTTTGAAATGGGGTATCGCGCGCCGGATGTCATGATTGAATTGATCAGAGGCAAAAAGGTCGAGGATCCGCTCTATACGGGACTTGATGTTTGCAATCAGTCCAGCCCTGGTTTCTGTGCGGATAACTGATTTCCAAGCGCCATGAATTGGGCCGGATCCCGAGGTCGGATCTGGCCCAATTTTTATCAAACTCAAGGCGGGCTAAGGGTGTGACAAAAAGACAAATTAACTGGGGTATTCTTTCGACGGCTCAAATCGGGCTGGAGAAAGTTATTCCTGCGATTCAGAAATCAAAATCCTCAAACGTTCTGGGCATTGCCTCGCGCAGTGCTGCGCGCTCTGCAAGGGCGGCAAATGACCTTGGAATTCAAAAATCATATGCCTCCTATGAGGCGTTGATCGCGGATCCGGACATTGATGCGATTTATAATCCGCTGCCCAATCATATGCATGTGGACTGGACACTTGCAGCGACGCGGGCGGGTAAGCACGTGCTGTGCGAGAAGCCGGTTGGATTGAACGCGCGAGATGCTGAGCGGCTTCGGGAATGTCCGAAGAATGTATTGGTCGCAGAGGCGTTCATGGTGCGCTATCACCCGCAATGGCTTCGGGTGCGGGAAATGGTCAGAAGCGGCGAGCTTGGTGAGGTGAGGGCGATCCAGGCGGCCTTTAGCTATTTCAATAATGATGGGAAGAACATCCGAAACAGCCCGGAAGCTGGAGGGGGCGCGATCATGGATATTGGATGTTATCCAATCACCGCCGGTCGGTTCCTGTTCGAAGACGAGCCTCTGCGGGTGGCAGCGCTGATTGATCGCGATCCGCAATTCAAGACCGACCGAATGGCGAGTGTGGTTGCTGATTTCGGGCGCGGGCGGCAATTGTCATTTATTGTGTCGACGCAGTTATGCCCATACCAGACTTTGAACGTTTTCGGCACAAAGGCACGTGCGGAAATCATGATCCCGTATAACGCACCTGCAGATGAAGAAACCGCTTTGATTGTTGATAGGGGCGAGAGCCTTGATGGCAGTCTGGCCGGCTGTGAGATGTTGCCCGCGTGCGACCAGTATACAGAGCAGGCCGAAAAATTTGCGCAAGCAGTGCTGGGGCGAACAGCTTTGCCCTACGGCATAGAGGATTCCATCGCTTCCATGCGGGTTCTGGACGCAGTCTTCGCCAGCGAGGAGCAGAATAAATGGGTCAATGTCTAATCAAAATCATTCACTTAACAGTAGCTGGGTGAAAAGTGCTTGATCCATAATTATTAATTATATTATTAATTATAAAGCACGCAGATAATTTATAAATACAGTCGTGCTTGTGATTAATCGGGAGGACTAAAAACATGAAAATTGCATCAACAATTGCAACGCTTGGTCTGTCTATGGTTTTGGCTGGCGGGGCGCTGGCTCAGGAAAAACAGCAGCTTGCATTCGTGGTTAACGCAGCGTCGGATTTCTGGAAACTTGCAGAAGCAGGCGTTCAAGCCGCGCAGGCGGAGCTGCCGCAGTACGAGCTTCAATTCCGCTATCCGGCGCAGGGCACAGCGGCGCTTCAGAATGCACTGATGGACGATCTGGTCGCGGGGGGAACCGACGCGATCATGATTTCTTCAGCCGATCCTAAAAACTCTATTGATGCGTTCAATCGCATTGCCGCCCAGGTGCCGCTCTTCACGACCGACAGCGATGCGCCACAAAGTGACCGGATTGCCTATCTTGGTTCGTCGAATGTTGCTGCCGGCGTTCAGGCAGGTGAAATTGCCGTAAAGGCAATGCCCAAAGGTGGCAAGTGCATGGGGTTTGTCGGTTTCCTGGGGGCTGACAACGCAATTGAACGTATTGCGGGTTTCCGTCAGGCTGTTGAAGGAAGTGGCATCGAGCTGGTCGATGTGCGTGGTGATGATGTCGACTTTGCCCGTGCGCGTTCAAATGTCGATGATGTCCTTGCCGCAAGCCCGGATATCAATTGCATGGTCGGGTTCTATTCCTACAATCCGCCCAAAATTTATGAAGCACTGCAGGCAGCAGGAAAACTGGGTCAGGTAACCGTTATTGCCTTTGATGAGGACCCTGTGACACTTGGAGCGGTCCGCGAGGGCAGTTTTGCCGGAACGGTTGTACAGGATCCGTATCAGTGGGGCTATCAGGGCATGCATCTGATGGCGGATTACCTTGAAGGTGATGCTTCGAAGGTTCCGAACGATGGTCTTATCATCGTGTCTACCAAGGTGATCGACAAATCCAATGTCGACGAGTTTGAGGCGGTCGTTAAGGAAAGAATAGGCGGGTAATTTCTTCCCCCTGCCTAGCGAGCGGGTACGCGTGTGGTTTTTTGTGCACCCGCTCGCACCTTTCCGATGATGTCAATGGACATTGGGAGCCGTTTGGAATGAGTGCAGTGCATGGGCTTGATCTGAAGCTTGAGAATGTCACCAAGGTATATCCGGGTGTGGTTGCCCTTAATGATGTTTCACTACAGATCAAAGCAGGAGAAGTGGTCGGACTTCTTGGTGAGAACGGTGCTGGAAAGTCGACCTTGATGAAGATACTGGGTGGGCTGATTGCCCCGACATCAGGACATATTACCCTGGATGGTCAGCAATTTGACCGGTTCGATGTTAAGGAATCTCAGCAGGCGGGCATCGCCTTTGTGCATCAGGAACTGAATGTTTTTGATAACATGGATGTTGCCGCAAACATATTTCTTGGTCGCGAGAAAGTTCGCGGGTTGTTTCGGCTGGCCGATCACAAGGCGATGAAAGAATTGGCTCAGCCTCTTCTTGATCGTATCGGTGCACGCTTCAGGCCAGATACTCCTGTTTCGACATTGTCACTGGCAGAACGTCAGTTGCTTGAAATTGCAAAGGCGTTATCGATGAATGCGCGGCTTGTCATCATGGATGAGCCAACATCGAGCCTGACTCTGTCAGAAACAAACATGCTGTTGAAGGTGATTGCCGACCTGAAGGCACAAGGAATTGCCGTTGTCTATATATCGCATCGGCTAAGCGAAGTTGAGGAATGTGCAGATCGCGCAGTGGTGCTTCGGGATGGTGTCAAGGTTGGTGTGCTTGAACGTGATGAGCTCACGCATGACGCCATGATCCACATGATGATCGGGCGAGATCTTAAGGCTCTTTACACACCACCTGCGCGTCCGGCGACCGAACCCGTGCTCGCTGTCAAAAACCTGTCCATCAAAAGCAAGCCGGATCGACCAGCCAGTTTCGAGCTGATGGGGGGCGAAATTCTTGGCGTTGCCGGACTGATCGGTGCAGGGCGAACAGCCTTGGCAGAAGCTATATTCGGTGTTGGTGAAAAGCTTGATGGCGAGATCCTGGTTAATGGCGTGGAGGTAAAGGTTAACACCCCCGCAGATGCAATTGCTGCGGGGCTTTATTTGGTTCCGGAAGATCGCAAGCGGTCCGGCCTTATATTGGATTTCCCGACGCTGGAAAACGTCACAATGGCTAATCTTTCGGCCTTCACATCTCGCGGTCTTGTTTCACAGAAGCGACAGATCGAAGTTGCTGAAATTCAACGTGATGCTTTGGCAATCAAGACCCGCGATGTGCGCCGCGCTGCAAATGAAATGTCGGGTGGAAACCAGCAGAAAGTCGTTCTGGCCAAGTGGCTGTCCATGGATCCGAAAGTTATTATTTTCGATGAGCCGACGCGTGGCATCGATGTTGGAGCAAAAGCCGAGATCTATGGGTTGATGCGCTCATTGGCCGATCATGGAGTAGGGGTGATGATGATATCGAGTGACATGGAAGAAGTGATCGGGGTGTCGGATCGAATTTTTGTCATGAAAGATGGCGCTATCACGGGGGAATTGCCCCGCCTTAAGTTTTCGGAGAGCAACGTGCTTAATCTGGCTGTCGGCAAAATTCTGGAAGAGGCCTGAGCAATGCAAAAAAAAGATATTGGGCTTGGCATTCTGATTATTGTGGTTGGTGCGATTGTTTACATGCGCAACCCGTTGTTCCTGTCTCCAATCAACCTTGGAAATACCGCCAATCTGATCGGTTTGTTCGGATTGTTCGCCATCGGGCAGGGCTTTGTTATTATGACCGGTGGTATTGATCTTTCTGTCGGGTCGGTAATTGCCCTGTTGGGGGTTCTGTTTGTCGATATGGTGGGGAAATTTGGTGTCCCCTGGCCAATTGCAGTGGCTATTATGGTCGGGCTGGGTGTTCTGATCGGGCTCGCCCATGGAATACTGATTACACGATTTAAGCTCCAACCATTTGTTGTCACCCTGTGCGGTCTGTTGATTTATCGCGGGATAGCACGTGGATATACTGCTGAATCCACTGCCGGTTTCCCATTTGGATCAAGTTACCCGCAACTGGAATGGTTGACCATCGGGCGCAGCTTTGGTGTTCCGCACTCGTTTCTTGCCATGCTGATTGTTGCAGCCATCATGTGGGTTGTATTGCATCATACTGTCTTCGGGCGGCATCTGTGTGCCGTCGGCAAGAATGAGGAAGCCGCGCGATTTTCAGGGATTAATACGCGGTTTGTCACCATTACGGCATATGTCATTTGCGCGGTCCTTGCTTCCATCGCAGCGATCTATTTCGCAATGTTTACAAAGTCTGTGCAGCCGTCGTCGCACGGGAACTTCTACGAGTTATATGCGATTGCCGCGGCAGTGTTGGGCGGATGCTCTCTTCGCGGAGGAGAAGGTTCTGTCATCGGCATCGTTCTTGGGGCGGTATTGCTGCAGGAACTGCAGAACCTTGTAAATCTGCTCGGTATTCCATCTTCACTGAACTTCGCCGTGATGGGGACAGTAATCCTGCTTGGTGTATTGGCTGATCAGCAGTTTGCGACTTATCGCAATCGCAAGAATACCGAGAGAGCTTTGGGCTTGCTGCAAAAACAATAATCAGGAGCAGCACAACTGTTTGCTGGCCGTACTTTTGATCTGCTGGGCAGAGTAGGGGGAAATCGTGAGCGTGCTTGAGCTGAAGAATATATCAAAGCGTTATGGCGCCATTCAGGCACTTGATAATGTATCACTTGCCATTCAGCCGGGCGAAGTGGTCGGGCTTATGGGGGATAACGGGGCTGGAAAATCTACGCTGGTTAAGGTCATTGCTGGAAATTTTGCTCCAACGTCGGGCGATATATTTATCTCTGATCAGAAAATGGTGTTTCACAAGCCACGGGATGCGCAAAAAGCAGGTATAGAGGTCGTTTATCAGGATCTTGCGATTTGCAACAACATGAGTGCGGCTTCAAACGTTTTTCTTGGCCGGGAGCCCACCCGTAAAATCGGGCCGCTCAGGATTGTCGATTACGCCTTTATGCGCAGCAGATCAGCGGAACTGTTTGCACGCCTGAAATCGGAAACCCGGCCCCGTGATCTGGTCCATAAAATGTCCGGCGGGCAACGTCAGGCCGTGGCAATTGCGAGAACACTTCTTAGCGATGCAAAGATCGTGCTTATGGACGAACCAACGGCAGCAATTTCCGTTCGTCAGGTGGCAGAGGTGCTCAGTCTAATCCGTCAACTGAGTGATCACGGGATTGCAGTGGTTCTGATCAGTCATCGTATGCCTGACGTCTTTGAGGTTGCAGACAAAGTTGTTGTTTTGCGACGCGGAGAACTTGTTGCCGACAAGATGGCATCAGACTCATCGCCAGAAGAAGTCACAGGCCTGATTACCGGGGCGATTGAAAAAGCATGAGTGGAATTGAAAAAGGACCAATGAACATGGCAAATCCAACTCTTGCTGATGTTATCAACCGTTCACAACATCACGGGTTGATCGCACGGATTACCAATCAGCAGATTTTCTGGGTATTTCTGGCAGCTGTGTTTGCCTGTTTGGCATTGACCATACTTACCGACAGTTTTGCGACAGAGCGCAACCTTTTTAATGTTACGCGCAACTTTGCCTTTGTCGGGATTGTTGCACTTGGGATGACGGCAGTTATCGCGTCAGGCGGGATTGATCTGTCTGTGGGTTCCACATTGGTAATTTCTGCGATGACCGTCAGTGTTCTTATGTCGGCCGGGATGCCTTTCTGGGTGGGATGTCTCGCCGCTCTGTCAGTTTCATTGCTGGTGGGGGCGGTGAATGGTGTGTTGATTGCCTATGCCAAGATGCCATCATTTGTCGTTACGCTCGGGATGCTCTCTATTGCGCGCAGCTTGGCGATGGTGCTGTCTGACAATAAAATGATCTATGAGTTCGGCCCTGATCATGACTTTTTACTTTGGCTTGGAGGTGGCGCGACTTTCGGGCTTCCGCATCCGCTCATTATCATGATTATCCTGGCGTGCCTGACGGCATTTGCGTTCCGCCATTTGCGCTGGGGGCAGCATTTGTTTGCGATTGGCGGTAACGAGAATGCGGCAGTTCTGACCGGCATTCCGGTGGCGCGTGTCAAGGTCAGCGTCTATATGTTTTCGGCTTTAATGGCTGGTATTGCAGGCGTTCTTGAGGTTGGCTGGCTTGGTGGTGTGACAACCAATCTGGGTCAGGCAATGGAGTTGACGGTTATTGCAGCTGCTGTGATTGGCGGCGCGAACCTTGCTGGGGGTGGCGGAACTGCATTTGGCGCCGTTGTTGGTGCGCTTCTGATTGAAGTGATCCGGAACAGCCTCATTTTGTTGGGGATCAGCACATTCTGGCAGGGAACATTTGTCGGGTCTTTCATTGTGGTGGCCGTGGCATTTGAACGGTTCAGACAGCGGAAAACATAACAATATCAGTTTGTAACTCTTGATAGTTAACCAAAAAACTCAAGAGAAGAAGATAGCTTGGATACACATATGCAATTATTTGTCATAATATATATTATAGAACTTATGTGTGTGTCTGATGATCTCGCATCAAGATTGCGCATCAGTCCCTTTTCTCGTCGTGCATACGGCTGAATTCAACACCGGTTCTTGCCGTGAAAACTGCGACGCATATGATTTAAGTTGCAGTCACTTGTCTTCCGACCGGTTCAGTGTTCGCATTGGTGCTCCGGCGGATTTTACCCAAGCTGACGTGAACTGGGCATTCTCGTAAACATCAAACTCAATCGCTGTGAGTGGCCCGAACAAACAGAATCCGGATGAATTGGCCACGCACAACGTTTGGGGCCATCGTTTATATAATTCATGGTCGCCCGGCATCGTCCAGGGAACAGAACCTGTGCACCCTGCCCGTGATCGCAGTTACGAGGACCCAGACTGACTACTCGGCCAGAAGAACGCGGGCGAACTTTCTTACGTCTGGTCCGGTTTTTCCTGAGAAGACCAATGTGCGCCCGCTCCGAGACGACGGGAAATGTCGGTGGTCACTTCGATCAGGCGTTCCCTGCATTCCTCTACCGTGGCAACTGACGTTCCCGAAAGACGTTGAATGAATGGGACTGTTAGTGCAGCGACGACCTTACCTGAAAAATCGAAAATCGGTGCAGAAAGGTTAAGAACACCCGCAATGGTCAGGGATTGTGATTCACAATAGCCAGCAGCCCTGACGTTCGGAAGATCATCCAAGAAGGCCTGATATTTGTCTGAGGGTTCCTTGCCGACCTCATTCATCAGGTTATCAAGTGCCTCCTGCTCCATCCAGGCCGCGAGAACACGACCGGATGCCGTATCAAAAATATTGATCTGCGCGCCCAACCGGACTGCCGTGATGTTGTTGTCCTGACAGTCGACCTGTGCAATGACCAGAACATGGCCCGAATGAATGATCGCCAGATGCATTGACTGGTTCACTTCATTGGCAAGCCGCTGCATTGCATCGCCAGCGATAGATGTCAGGCGGCGAATGGGTGGATGGCGATGAGCCACCTCGAACATCTTGGTTGTCAGTTGGTAACGATCATCCTCCTCGCGTTGTTCGATATAACCGCGCTGACACAGAACCATCAGCATCCGGAAGATTTCCGAGGTGTTTCGATCGAGCTGTTTCGCGATGGCGATCTGCGAAAGACCATCCACTTCGGAGGCAAGCAGTTCGAGAATATCAAGCCCTTTTGACAAGGCCGGAGCACGGTATTTTTCCTGATCAATCTGTTCTTCGGTCTTGCCGTTCATGTGTCCTCGCAGGGAGATGAAAACCGCTTGGTTTCGGTCGACTGAGTATATGCGGGTCAGCCATATCGTGGCAACTGACCCTGTGATATAGAAAACATCATATCAAATATAAAACATACTTTCATTTGTAAACTTCCGGCATTAAACTGATGATGGGAGGAAGAAAAACAATGACCAAACAAAAGAAAATCAGGGGCATGACCTGGTCAGATCCGCGCGGCTATGACCCGCTGGTGGCAGCCAGTGCAACCTTTCGTGAACGTCATCCTGATGTCGATATCGTCTGGGACAAACGGTCCCTTCAAGGTTTTGAAAGCACCCCGGTCGAGGAACTGGCACGGACCTATGATCTGATTATTATCGATCATCCTCATGTTGGCGCTGTGGTGGAAAAGAACTGTCTGTTGCCGGTTGATCGTGTGGCAGATGCAGGCACCCTCGCCCGACTTTCGGCCGAAACCGTTGGTAAAAGCTATCAGAGCTATTTCTTCAAGGGTCATCAGTGGGCCTTGCCTGTCGATGCCGCTTGTCAGGTGCAGGCAATTCGACCCGATCTCATCAATGCACCGGTCAAGACTTTCTCCGACGTGATTGCCGAGGCCAAAGACGGTCGTGTTGTCTGGCCGCTTCTGTCCCCTCATGTTCTGATGTCATTCTTTAGCTTGCTGGCAAACTCCGGCGCACCCTTCCCGGTCACCAAGGGAACCGAAATCGATCAAAAAGCAGCCCTTGATGTAATTGAAGCAATGGCAACCCTTGCCGATCTGGTTGATCCCGCCTGCCTCAGGATGGATCCGATTTCGGCCCTTGATGCCCTTTGTGACGGCAATAAATTTACCCTGTGCCCTTATGTCTACTTGTATGCGCCTTACGCGCGGATCAATTACCGTGCCCATCGCATCGCCTTCCACGATATGCCCTCCCTTGGTGCGTCCGGCCCACTTGGCTCGGCCCTTGGTGGAACCGGGATTGCGGTTTCATCGCAAACGAAACATCCCGACCTTTGTGTTGAATTCGCTCTGTGGGTTGCTTCGGCCGATATTCAGCGTGGCCTTTATGCCAGCCATAACGGTCAACCGGGCAATGCGGTTGCCTGGGGTGATGCCGCAGTCAATGCACCGGTCGGGTCTTGTTACAGTAATACCCGCATGACCCACGAAGCCGCGTGGCTGCGCCCGCGCCATGACGGATATATGGCGTTTCAGGAAGATGCATCACACATCCTTCTCGATGCGCTGACCGGGAAAATTACTCCGCAAACAGCCCTTTCTGCCCTTCAGACACGTTTTGACGAAAGCTTCGACCATGACTGATATACTGCCCCTTAAAGGACTGAAGGTTCTGGATTTCTCGCAGTTTCTTGCAGGCCCCTATTGCGCCCTGAAACTTGCAGACCTTGGCGCAGATGTGGTCAAGGTCGAACGATCCGGGCTTGGCGATCTGTCGCGTTATCTTTATCTGACCGATACCAAGATTGCCGGTGAAAGCACCATCTTTCACGCGATCAACCGCAACAAACGTTCTGTTGCGGTTGACCTTAAATCCGATGAAGAAAAGGCCCGTCTGACCCAGCTTGTGCAAGAAGCCGACGTCATCTTGCAAAACTTCCGCCCCGGTGTGATGGAACGTCTTGGCTTTGGCTACGAGGCCGTCAAAAAGATCAACCCCACCGTCGTTTATGGCACCGTGACCGGATATGGATCGGACGGTCCGTGGGTGGATTTGCCTGGTCAGGACTTGCTCGCACAGGCCCGCTCAGGCGTGATGTGGCTTTCGGGCGGTCGAGACCATGGTCCGGTTGCCATGGGGCTTCCGATTGCCGATGTGCTGGCAGGATCAGCCCTGACGCACGGGGTATTGGCCCTTTTGTATCGCAAGGCTACGCAGAATATCGGTGGCTATGTTGAAACCTCGTTGATCGAGGTTCTGGCAGACCTGCAATTTGAATTGTTGACCACCTGGTTTAACGATGGCAACCGTACCCCGGAACGCTCTAAAAACAATCCGGCACATGCCTATCTGGCAGCACCGTACGGGGTTTATGAAACAGCCGATGGTCACGTTGCCATTGCGATGGGCAAGCTTGATCTTCTGGCGAATATCACCGGACTTTCACCGGAAATTGCCGCACTGGATGCCTTTAAACAGCGCGATGAAATCAAGGCTGGCCTTGCCGCACAACTAAAAACCCGAACCAGTGCAAGCTGGATGGATGAATTCGTCGCCAACGATATCTGGGCCGCACCAGTCATGGATTGGGATGGCGTCGTCGCAAGCGGTGTCTTGCAGACACTTGATATGGTTCAGAATATTGAACGCGGCGATGTAGCGATGCAAACGACCAAACTGCCGCTGCGTATTGATGGTGTCCGTCCGTCATCGTCACGCGCCGCACCAGAACTTGGAGATGCGAACGATCTTCTGGAAACCGGCTGGTAAGACCCAAGAACCAAAAAAAAGCGCGGCATCCTTGCGGACCGCGCTTTTTTATTTGTCATACAATTAGGATCAGTCGTCGTTCACACAGACCTGACGCTGGGTCCCCAGACCATCAATGCCCAGTTCAACCACGTCACCGGCCTTCAGATAGCGCGGCGGGTTGAAGCCAAGACCAACACCCGGGGGCGTACCAGTCGAAATGATATCGCCCGGATGCAGGGTGAAGAACTGTGACAGATAGGAAATCAGGTGCGGCACGCGATAGACCATGGTCGCGGTCGAGCCATCCTGAACGCGTTCCCCATTCACTTCCAGCCACATGCCAAGATTGTCGAAATCGCCCACTTCATCCGGCGTCACAAGCCACGGACCGGTCGGGCCGAAATTGTCTGATGATTTACCCTTGGACCACTGACCGGCACGCTCGATCTGATAGGCGCGTTCGGAAACATCGTTGATCAGGCAGAAACCGGCAACGTGATCAAGCGCATCTGCTTCGGAAACATACTTGGCCTTTTTGCCGATCACGAAGCCAAGTTCGACTTCCCAGTCGGTTTTTTCCGAGCCACGCGGAATGATGATCGGATCGTTCGGGCCGCAAATTGCCGAGGTATATTTGGCAAAGATGACCGGCTCTGGCGGCACTTCCATACCCGATTCTGCGGCGTGGTCGGCATAATTCAGACCGATGCAGATGAATTTGCCGGTCTGGCCAACACAGGCACCAAGACGCTGTTCGCCTTCAACCAGCGGCAGACTTTCCGGATCGATTGACTTCAGATCATCAAGGCGGGTCAGAACGTCGCCTGCGATATCATCGACATGGGCCGAAAGGTCGCGCAGATTGCCGTTGGCATCAACCAAAGCGGGTTTTTCTGCACCGCGTTCTCCGTAACGTGCGAATTTCATACTAAATCCTATCCTTCATTCAAAATCTGATCAGGCGGTCCAGCCACCATCAACAACATGCACAACCCCGGTGGTAAAGCCGCTCTCGTCTGAGGCGAGATACGCAACCAGTGCCGCTATTTCTTCAGGCTTGCCAATACGCCCCATCGGCTGGCGGGCGATAAATGCCTTGAGCGCGCGGTCATAGTCCCCTGTCGCCCGCAAACGTTCATGCAAACTTGGACTGTCAACCGTTCCGGGGGCAATTGCGTTGCAGCGAATGCCCTGGGTCACATGATCATTGGCGATCGCCTTGGTCATGCCAGCAACCGCCGCCTTTGACGCGGAATAAATCAAACGGTTAACCGGGCCGGTCACCGGACCTGCAACTGAAGACATATTGATGATCGAGCCAGCACCTCTTTCCAGCATCCCCGGAAGGACGGCACGGATCATCCGAAATTGCGATTTGACGTTCAAATCAAAGGCAAAATCCCATTCTTCCTCGGTTGCTTCAAGAATGGTCCCGTTGTGAACAATACCGGCACAGTTAAACAGAACATCAACCGGACCGATTTTGTTGACCAATGTGGTGATCGCATCCCTGTCTGTGACGTCCAGTTTGCGGGCGTCGATACCATCAATGGCATCGAGTTCGGCGAGGGCTGCGTCATTGACGTCGGTTGCGATGACACGACCACCTTCTGCAGCAAGACGTTCGGCGGATGCCCGACCAATGCCCTGCCCGGCAGCTGTTACCAAACAGAGTTTTCCTTCAAGTCTTTTCATGTTTCCTCCTCAAACCGCAGGCAGGCACGACGGCCCGATTGGATCGAATGATTTGTAAGTCAGAATGAATTCCCGATGACCAAGGGCCTCGGATTTGGTTTGCGCACCCTTGGCGACATTGACGACCAGATCACGGATTTCCTGACCAACCTCGGCAATGGATCGTTTGCCTTCGATGATGTCACCGGCATTCACATCCATGTCGCCTTCAAGAGCACGATAGGTATCTGGGTTCGCACAAATCTTGATGACCGGTGAAATAGCTGATCCGACAACCGATCCGCGCCCGGTAACAAACAGGGTCATATGTGCCCCGCTTGCGATCATTTCGACGATTTCGGCATTGTCGGAAATATTGGGGAAGCCAAACCGGACTTCGCCATCGGGAACCACATCCATCAGATAGAGCCCGCCCCTTGGCGGCACATCACCCGGCTTGATCAGGCCCGAAATCTGGCTGTCGCCGGATTTGACATAGGCACCCAGACTTTTTTCCTCGATTGTGGAAAGACCGCCTGCGGCATTGCCCGCCGCAAACGAGCCATAGCCAAGCGTTGCATAATAGCGTTCGGCCTTTTGAACAGCTGCGCGCAGCTCTTCGCCCAGTTCCGGCGTCTTGGCGCGTTCTGCCATGATGTCCTCGCAGCTGATCAGCTCGCCGGTTTCTTCAAAGATGCAAGCAGCCCCCTCGGCGATCAGAAGATCAAACGCCTTGCCAGCAGCCGGGTTTCCGGAAATACCCGATGTTCCGTCCGAGCCCCCGCAAATCGTACCAATGATCAACTCGTCGACCCCCATTGGGGCACGCTCGACCTTGGCCACTTCATCAAGGGCGGACCGCACCCAGGCACGACCGGTTTCAACCGTTTTGGCTGTTCCGCCGGATCGCTGAATCACAAGGGTTTCGACCGGGCGTCCGGTGCTTGCAACCGTTCCCTTTGCGCGCACCTTGTCAAAGCTTTCGCAACCAAGTGACACAAACAGGACAGCACCAACATTGGGATGGGTGCAAAGCTGTCCCATCACACGCGCCGCATATTCATTGGGGAAGCATCCGGGAAATCCGATCAGTTGCACGTCTTCATCGTCAAAACCGGCAACGATCTTTGACGCGACAAAATGCGCACACTCGACCAGATAAGCGACCACAACTGTATTGCGGATGCCTTTACGTCCGTCCGAACGCAGATAACCTTGGAATTTTTCTGTCATTTTGACGTCTCCGGGCTCTGACCATTCGCATCCTGAAGGGCATGGGTCGGTGTATAGGCAGAACGGATATTGTGAATGTGAACATGTGCGCCAGCTGCGATAGCCTCGGTCGCAATACCAATCGACATCCCGTATTTCAGAATGCGTTCACCTGCGACGATATCGCGATAGGCGATCTTGTGGGCAAGCGGGATGGTCTGGGTGAGCGTTGCCGTGCTGCTTGCCAATTTGACCTCTGTCCCGACCAGGGCCGATGCCCGGGCCACAAGCACATTATCATCGGGATGCAGGTGCAGGAACGGCCCCGTCATGGCTTCATCTCCACCATATAGATGTGATCAGCCACAAGGACGGTTTCGCCATTCTGCTTGGTCACGGTCAGACGTTCGGTCACACGCCCGTATCCGGGACGTTTTTCCATCACTTCCTTGGCGACAATTTCAACCCGTGATTTGATCGTATCACCGATAAAGACCGGCTTAACGAACCGCATACGATCATAACCATATGAAAACGCCACCGGATTGATGATGGTCGCGGTCAAACCCACACCGATGGTAAAGACCATCGTGCCATGGGCAATTCGCTGACCGAACGGCAATGTTTTGCAGAATTCTTCATCAAGGTGATGGGGGAAGAAATCCCCGGAATGACCGGCATGAACCACGAAATCCGTTTCCGTGATCGTGCGGCCAACCGTGTCACGCCCTTCACCAATTTCGTAATCTTCGTAGTATTTGGTTTGCTCAAGCATCAGGTGCCCCCTTGATCGGATGCATCGGCAGGGCAGAGCTTTCATAGGCCGCCTCGACCAGTGCCATCGTATGCCACGCGTCTTCGGCCGAACCTTCAAGCCCGTCGTCGACACCGGCTGCAAAGCGCTGCACTTGGGCAAAGCGCCCGTGGAAGGCTTCGATGAACCAGTTGCCGGCCAGATCAATCTGGCGCCATTCGCCGTCAGTGTTCAGCCACAACTCGTCAGGTTCGCCTTTGGGGTAATCAAGGTTGACGCCCATTTTCATATAGGCCGCCCCCTTGGTGCCGCAGATCCGGAATTCGCAGGCCTGGAATTTGCGACCAAAGGCATGATTGTGATTGATCGACAGGTTGCAGCGAACGTCGCTTCCGTAATCAAGCATGATTGCACTGCGGGTATTGGAAACCGTTGATGACGGATGCCCAATGGTGCGCGCATGAACGCCTGCCGGGTTGCCCAGCAAGTCACGGACGAAATCCAGATAATGGATTGAATGCAGCAGTATCTCGACACGCGGCAAATCGGCAAGAAACGCCCAAAGATGCCACGGCGTATCCAGCGCCAGCCATGCATCGAAATCAACGATATCGCCAAGCAGCCCCTTGGCTATGGCATCCTTGATCGCAAGTGAGTTCGGCGCAAAGCGCAGTTGGAAATTGACCGCGGCCTTGATGTTCTTGCGCCGCAGGACCGAGATAATCCGGTCTGCTTCGCCCAGATCAGAGCCGAGCGGCTTCTGGATCACGGCAATCGCGCCATCCGGCAATGCTTCGAGCAGCTCCGGAATGGCCGCGGGCGGAACGGCAAGGTCAAAGACAACATCATCCTGACTTGCCGCCTGTTCAAGCGTTTCAAAGGCAATAGTCCCCCACTCGCTCGTAACTTTCTGGGCCTTGGCCAGATCGGGATCAAAAATCCCGGCAACCGGAACCTTTAAATCACGATAGGCCGGAAGATGGGCATCAGTCACGATGGACCCCGATCCAAAGATCACAACCGGTGTAACCTTCTCAGGCATCTCAACGGTTTGGCGTAAATCAGTCATGATGGAATACCTCCGGCATTTCTGCCCACCATTCGCCTTCAGCCCGACTATCAAGCGGGCGCTGAAGCGGCATGCACTTGGACCACCATCGCTGGGTTTCCGGGTCGGCGGCCATCTTCGCCATGTCGGCTTCGAAATCGGTGCCGACATATTCGAAATAGGCAAACAGCAGGTTTTCCGGTTCTTTGAGGAAAATCGAATAATTGCGGATATTGCAGTCGGTTATCTTGGCAAGCACACCGGGCCATGCATCCGCGTGCAGCCGTTTATATTCGGCGATGGCGTCAGCCCCGATACCGATCAATTGTCCATGACGGGTCATTGATGTGCCTCCTTGATATCAAATGCGCTTCCCGCAACGGTCAGTGCGGCAAGTTTGTCGTGATCCCATTCGATCCCCAAGCCCGGCGTCATCGGCGCAAGGGCATTGCCACCATCGCGTGCCATCGGGGCTGCTATGTCTTCAAGCTGGGGGATGTATTCAAGCCAGGGGGCATTGGGCACTGCGCAAACCAGGCTTACATGCAGTTCCATCAGGAAATGTGGGCAGATCGCGATGTTATGGGCCTCGGCCATGTGCGCAACCTTAAGCCATGGGGTAATCCCGCCAATCCGGGCGACATCGGCCTGCACGATTTCACAGGCATCCTGTGCGATGTAATCGGCAAACTGCCCGGGGCTATACATGCTTTCACCGACGGCAACCGGTACACGTGACTGGGATTGGAGCCGGGCGTGACCGGCAATGTCATCGGCTGGAAGCGGTTCTTCGAACCATGCAATATTAAGGCGTTCAAGCATCGGCAAGCGACGCTTGGCCTCACCCGATGTCATTGACTGGTTGGCATCGGTCATGATTTCATAATCGTCACCAAGCACTTTGCGCACGGCTTCCAGACGCTCACAATCCTGAGCGACTGTCGGCTTGCCGATTTTCACCTTGGAACCAAGGAAACCGGCTTCTTTTGACGCAACCGCATCTTCGACCAGCGCATCGGGTGACAGATGAAGCCACCCGCCTTCCGTCGTATACATCGGTACCGATGATTTTGCCCCACCAGCAAGGATATGAAGTGGCAAACCGGTCTTGTGTCCGCGCATATCCCAAAGGGCCGTATCAATTGCCGCAAGGGCAAGCGACATGATTGGCCCAACCGCCGTTGCGTGCGAACAGAACAACAGATCCCGCCAGACGGCTTCGATCCGGTTGGCATCCTGCTCCATTAGACGCGGCAGTAGTGTCTCTTTCAAAAGCGACAGGATCGCAGGTCCGCCATCACCGATGGTGTAGCTATATCCCATGCCCTTGGCACCATCCACATCACGCAAAACGACAAAAATTGTTTCCTGTGAATTGAATGACTGGATAGCATCTGTGCGCACGACCTTGGGTTCAAGATCGACCATAAAGGCATTTGCATATGTAATGCGTGCCATCACTTACCTCATTTCCGAAGCGTGGCGCCGGTCTCGGCGTCAAACAGGTGGCACTTGTCGAGCATGATCTGGAATGTCATGCGCTCACCGCTTTGAACCGGACGCGGATTCAGCATTTTTGCCTGTACCTCGGTCCCGGCAAGGGTCGCAAATAGCAGGGTTTCGGTCCCGAGCGGTTCGGTCAGATCAACAGCCATTTCAACTTCGGCCATATGTTCACCGCGTGGCAAGGCGTGAGCGACCGGCATGATATTGTCTGCGCGGACCCCGAACGTCACGGCCTGGCCATCCGCGATCTCATAACCGGGCGGCACCGGCAGCAGAGTTCCATCCTCAAACTCGATGGAACTGCCTTTTACCGTACCGCTCAAAAGGTTCATCGGCGGCGAGCCAATGAAAGTCCCGACAAAGGTATTTACAGGATTTTCAAAGACATCAAGCGGGGTGCCGACCTGTTCGATATGGCCATCGCGCATGATCACAATCCGGTCTGCAAGCGTCATGGCTTCGATCTGATCATGGGTGACATAGATGATTGTTGATTTCAGTTTCTGATGAAGTTTTTTGATCTCGACGCGCATCTGGGTACGCAGTTTGGCATCAAGGTTTGAAAGCGGTTCATCAAACAGGAAGACTTCCGGGTGACGCACAATCGCACGTCCCATGGCAACACGTTGGCGCTGACCACCGGACAAGGCACCCGGCTTGCGATCCATCAGCGGCGTCAATGACAGAATTTCGGCCGCTTCATCAACGGCCTTGTCAATGTCGGCCTGCGACTGTTTGGCGATCTTAAGCGAGAAACCAAGGTTTTCACGCACGGTCATATGCGGATAAAGCGCGTAGTTCTGGAACACCATCGAGATGTTCCGTTCACGCGGCGGCAGATCGTTTACGACACGTCCGCCGATTTTTACTTCACCGCCAGAAATGCCTTCAAGACCGGCGACCATGCGAAGCGTTGTCGATTTGCCGCAGCCCGAAGGACCGACCAGAACAACAAACTCGCCATCTGCGATATCGAGATTGATGGAATGAACAACTTCAAGCGGGCCGTATTTCTTGACGACATCGCGAAGGTGGACCTGAGCCATTTTATTATCCTTTCACGCCGCCAAAGGTAAGGCCGGCAATGAGATGTTTCTGCACGAGGAATGTCAGGATCAGTGCGGGGATAATCATCAACACCGCAAGCGCACACATCCCCCCCCAGTTCAGGGTAAATTCAGAGGTAAAATCGAGAAGACCGACAGGCATCGTCTTTGACGTCGTCGAACGGGTCAGCTGGGACGCCAGCGCGTATTCGTTCCAAGATGTCAGGAAGGCAAAGATACCCGCCGACGCAATGCCAGCACGTGCAACCGGGAATTCGACACGCCAGAATGCCTGCCAGCGGGTGCAACCATCTATCTCGGCAGCCTCGGCAAGTTCTGGCGGCACCTGACGGAAGAACCCGTCAATGAGCCAGATCGTAAACGGCACATTCAGCGCGACATAGGCCAGGATCAAACCGAAATGGGTGTCGATGATGCCAATTCGTGCAAACAGGATAAACAGCGGCAAGGACAGGGCAACGCCAGGCACTGCACGCGTCACCATCAAGCCGACAAACATGCCGCCCTTGAAGTTGAACTTATAACGTGCAAAGGCGTAACCACCCGCCATCCCGATCAGAAGCGCAATGACCGTCGAAGTCACTGAAATAACCAGCGAGTTGGCGAAATAGGTCAGAACCGGAACACCGCCCTCACCGATACCGCTGAACATGGCGCGGTAATGATCAAGATTAAGGTCGTTGGGGATCCAGACCGGCGGTTTGGCCATGATTTCCACCGTCGGGCGGAAAGAGTTCAGAACAATCCACAAGCCCGGCACACACAGCACCATCATGGCCGTGAAAAGCCCGAAGAAATGCAGTCCTTTAAGGGTATAGCGGCGGACGCGATGATTAAGATTACTCGCCATGACTTACGCCCCCATCCCGAGTTCTTTGCGCGATTGCGTCAGTTTCTTGAAGAAATAGATGGTGAAGAAAATCGCCAGGAAAATCGAGATATAGCCCATGGCATTGGCATACCCCATTCGGGCATCGACATAGCCGGTTCGACCAATCAGGGTCCAAAGCAATTCGGTACGACGCGCCGGGCCACCATTGGTCATGATCTGCACGATGTCATAGGCACGTGCGACATCAAGTGAACGGATCGCCATCGCGATATAGATAAAGGGCATCAGGAACGGCAGGGTCACATACCGGAACGACTGCCATGCGGTGCAACCATCTACCTTTGCCGCTTCGAGCGGATCACGCGGGATTGCATAAAGACCGGCAAGAATAAGAATTCCAAAGACCGAAGTCGCCGTCCAGATTTCGGCAAAGATGATCGAGAACATCGCAAGATGCCCGTCCACCAGCCAGGGGATCGCCTGATCTGTGATACCAAGCGACTGAAGCGCGTTATTCACCAGACCAACATTGTCATTAAAGATGAACTTGAACTGGAAGCCGACAAGGATTGGCGAAAACATCATCGGAAACATCATCATGGTGCGCAAAAGACGTTGTCCCTGTGTCACCTTGGACACCATCAAGGCCAGTCCCAGACCAAACAGCATCTCAAGATTAAGCGCCACCGTCAGCAACAGAACTGTCCGACCGAAAGCCGCCCAGAACTTCACATCCGTCAGTGCCTTTTCATAGTTGAAAAAGCCCACCCAGTTAAAAATGCTGTCAGGCCGTGTCAGCCGATACGAGGTGAAACTCGAATATAGTGACAGTACGAGCGGAATCAGCACGACGGCCGATAGAATAATGATGGCTGGCAACAAAAGAACCAACCACGGGGGAAGTTTCAAGCGATTCATCGGGATGTCCCATTAATCGGCACAGGCCTTTGCCCATGCATTTGGGTCAGGGAATGGTCAGGCGGCGCAGTTACCAATTGCGAACTGCGCCGCCATATATCTGGCTTAGTAGACGCCTTCTTCCTGCATCAGGCTGTCAACCGCGTCTGATGCATCCTCAAGGGCTTCATCAACGGTTTTGTCACCAAGAATGGCGGCCTGCAGTTCAGGATAGATCAGGTTGGTTGCCTCGATCCAAAGCGGGGTCGGCGGAACAGCAAAGGCAGTTGCAGCCGTTTCCTTGAACGCAGCCAGAACTTCACTGCGATACGGATCGTCTTTTGCCTGCTCCGAGACATATTCCCAAACCGCGGTGCGGCTCGGAAGCGGACCGGCAGAGCTTTCAAGCTTCTGACTGTCTTCGTTGGTCAGGAATTCAACCAGCGACGCAGCCGCTTCCTTGTTGTCGCAATCTTTGGTCACGGAGAAGCCATGGAAGCCCGACCAGCCGGTACGCACGCCTGCCGATCCTTTCGGTGCCGGTGCAACACCGACATTACCGGCAACTTTCGACGATGACGGATCATTAAAGAAACCAGCCCAGCCCGGCCAATCAAGGTTCAGCCCAATGGTGCCCGACGCAAAGCCGTTACCAAGGTCATCCCAAAGATAGTTGGTCGTACCGGCCGGAACGGCTTTGGTATTGTAAAGATCGACAAACCACTGCAGGGCACGTTTGCCTTCTTCGGAATTGAAGGCTGGCGAGAAATCATCGTTAAACAGCTTTCCGCCTTCGGCAACGACCATTTCATAGTAACGACCGACAATCGCTTCGTCCTTGCCCGCATACTGGGTGCCATAGAAGTTCGGCGGATCGGCAAAGAAGGTTGCCTGATCTTTTACCTGCGCCCAGGTTTCCGGCACCGCAAGCGGATAGCCGAACTTGGCTTCAAATGCCTTGGCCTTGTCGGCATCGTCATAAAGGTCTTTCTGGTAATACAGTGCAGACACATCGAACTGCGCACGCGGCAGCATCACAAGGTTGCCATCAAAGGTAGCAGCCTTGATGTTGGCCTGCACGAACTCGGCAACCACGTCCTTGCTTACCAGATCGGTCAGGTCGGTATAAAGGGTCGGATACTGGGATGCGAAAGATGAATGGTTTGAACCCACGCACCAGCTGGTTGTGCCAGCCGCGATGTCGGATTTGAATTCTTTATCCAGTTCGAAGTGGTTCTTCTTCGAAATGATGTTCACTTTGGCGCCGGTGGCGGCTTCCCATTCCGGGATGCGGGCATAAAGCGCTTCATATTGCTGACCGCCGATAAGCTTTGCCTCGATGGTCACACCATCAAATTCGCCCGCCTGCGCGGTGCCAAATGAAGAGATTGCAGCAGTCAAAGCAGCAGTCGCTAGCACGGCACGGGATGCACCGCTCAATAACGTTTTCATTCTATCCTCCCTGAAGGAACGGTCTTTCCTGACCGAATATCACTTCCGAGGCCATTCTTGTTGTGACTTTCATATTCGGAAGCATCTTTTATATTTAAACTTGACTTGATCGGTGAGTCAAGTTGAACTCCACAAGAAATCACCTTAATCCTGAAAAAAACATAAGACTGCCGGGACATAACCCGACATATGCATCCGGGAAACGCACAGATAATAAGGAGACGCCATGTTCATCGACACTCATCTGCACCTCGTCGCCCGCGATCGGATCACCTACCCCTGGCTTAAAGATGTGCCTGCCCTGAACCGTGACTGGGCATTTCAGGACTATGAAGCCACAGCAAAACGCATCGGCATAGAAGGCGTGCTTCACATGGAGGTGGACTGTGCACCAGATGACATTCCAAACGAAAACGCATTCATTGGCGAACTGATGACCAAGCCGCAAAGCATGCTGCGCGGAGCCATATCCTCGGCCAGACCGGAATCAAAAGACTGCGAGGTATTTCTAGAAAGCCTTGATCTTAAGGTTGTTAAAGGCATTCGCCGCGTATTGCATGTTGTGCCAGATGATGTTTCGCAAAGTGATCTGTTCCGGGAAAATGTGCGCAAGATTGGCAAAATGGGCCTGCCATTCGACATCTGCGTTCTCCAACGTCAGCTTTCCTTGGCGTGTGACCTGGTTGATGCCTGCCCGGATACTGTTTTTGTCCTGGATCATTGTGGCGTTCCAGACTTTACTGACGACGGTTTTGGTGACTGGGCGCATTCAATTGCAACCCTGTCGGAACGTCTGAACGTGAATGCAAAGATTTCAGGCATTTCTGCCTATGCAAAGCCGGACTGGACGATTGAGACCCTGCGCCCTTATGTCGAGCATGTTATAGGGTGCTTTGGCTGGAACCGGGTTGTCTGGGGCTCTGACAGTCCGGTATGCACCCTGAATTCATCTCTTGATCAATGGATGGCAACAACACACACCCTAATCGCGGACGCATCAGAATCCGAGAAAGCGGCGTTCGCCTCAAAAAACGCCAAACGGATTTGGTCCTTATAGTTCCCGGGTATCGAGATGTGAGCTTTCAAGGGGACCTCTGTTGATAGTCTCCTTCTCGAAATCCATATGCTTTGTCAACTTTGGACAGTCAGTTCACGTTGATGATCAATCCGTCATATGCCGGTTCAACATTGTCCGGCGTATCGGCCATTGCCTGCGCATAGTCAAACTGAATTCCCATATGTGTCATATAGACCTGTCTGGGTTTGAATTCTTCGACCCAGCCAAGCACCTTTTCAAGATGGGCATGCGTATTGTGCGGTCGATGACGCAGGCAATCGACCACCCAGACGTCTAGATCATAGAGATGTTGTCTGGACTCTTCCGGGAAATCGACGACATCGGTTGAATAGGCAAACTTGCCAATCTTGAAGCCCAGAGTTTCCCCGTAACCATGATCCTGGGAGAAAACCGTAATTGGGACCCCTGCTGCGTTGAGCGGTCCTGTGATGACATGCGGTATCAAAACGGGCTTGAAATAAAACTCGACGCCGTCTGGCAGCGGTGTGAACACGTAGTTGAAGCGCTGATCGATGTCTGAAATCGTTTGCGCGTTGGCATAGATATCAATCGGACTGTTCATCGCAACATTCAGCCAGCGCAGATCATCAATTCCGTGGACGTGATCAGCATGGGAATGTGTAAACAGGATCGCATCAAGATGATCGATATTATGGCCAAGTGCCTGCTCGCGAAAATCCGGCGTAACATCAACAAGGATCTTTTTGCCAGATTCTTCAATCAGGATCGAGCTGCGTAAACGCCGGTTTTTCGGGTTGGTCGGGTCACACTTGCCCCATCCAAGGCCAACAGATGGCACACCATTTGATGATCCGCAGCCAAGGATGGTTATTTTTGTCACTGTGCGGCCTCGCCCGGAAGCAACAAATGTTTGCGATCAGCCTTGGTGAACAGTCTGAAGAAGTTGTCCGTTGTGATACGGGTAATTTCCTCGAGGCTGACCCCCTTGATTTCGGCAAGCTTGGAGGCCGTATGTGCGACGTAACTTGGTTCGTTCGGCTTCCCGCGCTTTGGCACCGGCGCCAGATACGGCGCATCGGTTTCAACGAGCAAACGATCCAGCGGCACATCTTCAAGGGCCGCCCGGATTTCCTTTGCCGAGTTGAAGGTTATGATACCCGAACAGGATATGTAGAACCCGATCTTAAGCGCACGCTGTGCAAGTTCTGCAGAACTTGAGAAGCAATGAATTACACCGGTAAACGGCCCCTTTTGATATTCTTCTTCAAGAATATCCATCGTGTCGTCATCGGCATCACGGGTATGAACGATCAACGGCAGTCCGGTTTCGCGACATGCCGCAATATGCGCGCGAAAGCTTTGTTGCTGTGCTTCTCGCGGGGCATTGTCATAGAAATAATCCAGCCCGCTCTCCCCGATCCCGATAATTTTGGGATCGGAAGTCCTGGCAAGCAGCGGTTCGGGGCTTGAAAGCCCCTCCTCGCCCGCTTCATGCGGATGAACGCCAATCGTGCAGTAAATATGGTCTGATTTCTCGGCAATGGCGCGCACCTGATCGAAAGTCGTCAGTTTCACACCAATGCTGACCATCATGCCAACACCGGCATTTTGGGCGCGCGCAATGGTTCCCGCGAAGTCTTCGGAAAACTGCGGATAGTCCAGATGGCAGTGGCTGTCGACAAGGGCGACATTCATGCCTTCGCTCCTTCGTCTTCTTCTACATATCGCGGGAACACACCAGCCGGTTTCGGAATTGCCGAGCCCGGGGTGAGCGCATGATCCGGACCAAGCATCTCGAAACCGCGCTTGTCATTGGAAAGTACCAACAGATCAAGGATTTTGGATGCGGCCGCCGGCATGATTGGCTGAACCAGAATGCCAACGTGACGAATGACCTCGGCAAGAACGTAAAGAACCGTTTCCATGCGTGCCGGATCGGTCTTTTTCAGCCCCCATGGCGCCATTTCGTCAACATAGCGGTTCGCATCGCCGACAAGGCTCCAGATTGCTTCAAGCCCCTTGTGGAAGGCCTGTTCTTCAAAGAGCGGACGGACGGTATCAAGCATTCCGTGTGCCTTGGTCAGAATAACCTGATCGGCATCGGTAAATGCGCCCGGCGTCGGGATCACTTCGTTGCAGTTTTTATGGATCATCGACAGAACGCGCTGACACATATTGCCAAGATCGTTGGCAAGTTCGCTGTTCATCCGGTTGACCATGGAACGATGGGAAAAATCACCATCATTGCCGAACGGAACTTCACGCATCAGGAAATATCGGGTCTGATCGAGACCGTATTTTTCTGTCAGGTCATAGGGGTCAATGACATTGCCGATTGATTTTGAAATCTTTTGGCCCTCATTGGTCCACCAGCCATGGGCAAAGACGCGCTTGGGCGGCTGAATACCCGCTGCCAGCAGGAAAGCAGGCCAGTAAACAGCATGGAAGCGCAGAATATCTTTCCCGACCATGTGAAGGTCTGCAGGCCAGTATTTTTCAAGCTTGGCCGGATCTGAATCCGGATAGCCGATGGCTGTCAGATAGTTGGTCAGCGCATCAAGCCAGACATACATGACATGGTCTTCATCACCAGGAACCGGAACGCCCCATTTGAAGCTGGTGCGCGAAACCGAAAGATCGTGCATGCCGCCTTTGACAAAGCTGATGACTTCGTTACGGCGGGATTGCGGTGCGATGAAATCAGGGTTCTGCTCATAGAACTCAAGCAGGCGGTCGCCCCAGGCGGAAAGCTTGAAGAAATAGCTGGGCTCGGACACCCATTCGACCGGCGCACCGGTTGGGGCAAGCTTTTCACCATCTTTGGTGATCAGTTCTTTTTCAGCATAGAACGCCTCGTCGCGAACCGAATACCAGCCATCATAGGAACCAAGATAAATCTCGCCCTTTTCCAGCAGTGTATTCCAAAGCGCCTGACAGGCCTTCTTGTGGCGTTCTTCGGTCGTGCGAATGAAATCATCATTCGAATAGTTCATATGCACAGCCAGATCGCGGAAGTTCTGCGAAACCTGATCGGTAAAGGTTTGCGGATCAATTCCTTTGGCCGCAGCCGACTTATCGACCTTTTGACCATGTTCGTCGGTACCCGTCAGGAACATCACGTCATACCCGTCCAGGCGCTTGAAGCGGGCCAGAACATCACAGGCAAGCGTCGTATAGGCATGGCCAATATGGGGCTTGTCGTTGACGTAATAGATCGGGGTTGTGATGTAGTAGGGCTGTTTGTGCCCGGTCATGGCCGCAAATCCTTCGCGCAAGTCGTGAAACAAAACGGCCCGAAATGGGCCGTGATGGTCAATATTTCGGTTACTGGGCAGTGATGTCAGGTTCGCATGGTTTCTTCAAGCATGAAGAATGCATTCAGCAAGGCCTGCTTGCGATCAAGATGCAAACCGCGGGTCGCGCCCATCAATTCGTTGATCTTTTCCCATACCTCCAGCCATTGATCAAGCGGTTGCGCAGCAGCCATGCGTTGCATGGCAGGCAACTCGCCTTCGACCACTTCACGTGGCGGCTGTCCGGTGGCGGCAAAACGGATCATGCGGGCCAGCCACCAATGCAAAAGTTCGGTCACGGTTGCAAAGGCCGCATCCTTGTCCGCCGCAGAAAAACGTTCGGCAAACTTGTGCTGGGCTGCGACATCGGCATTGGGCAAGCTGGCAATCAGATTGACCAGTTCGGTGTAAAGCTCAAGCCCGCCGACTTCATGGAGTTGAAGGGCACGGCCAATGCTTCCTTCGGCAAGCCCCGAAAGCGCATCACGATCACCAAGATCCATATCCGGGCAATAACGTCCCAACAGATCAACAACCTGATGATCTTCAAGTGCACTCAGGTTCAGACGACGACAGCGTGATCGAATGGTTGGCAACAAGCGCCCCGGATGATGTGCAACCAGGATCATCATTGCATTCGCAGGCGGTTCTTCAAGAACCTTCAGGATCGCGTTGGCGGCGTTGCGGTTTAACTCATCAGCGGCATCAACAATGACGATCCGCCAGCCACCTTCGGCAGCAGTTTTGGACATGAAGTTGCCAACCGTGCGAACGCTGGCAACTGTGATTTCGCCCTGCAGGCGCTTTTTCTTGTCATCATACTGACGCTCGATGACCTTGAGGTCACCGTGACCGCCGCCGGCAATACGCCGTGCAACCGGGTCTTCCGGATCGACATAAAGACCATCAGACTGATCACCAAACAGACCTGCCCCGCCATTCTCGCCGCCGCCAGACAAAATGAACCGCGCCATTCGATAGGCAAGCGTTGCCTTCCCGATGCCGCGCGGGCCGCACAAAAGCCATGCGTGATGCATGCGTTTGCTGTTCCAGGCATCAAGAACCGTTTTTTCGGCTTCTTCATGACCAAGAAGTGCGTCGTTACGACGGGGTGCAAACGGATTTTCGTCTTCGGAAAGATCGCTATTTCCTGCCATCGGGGATTACACCCCCTGCCCGGCAAGGCATTCCTGAACTGTCGCAATGACGCGTTCGGTCACAGCTTTGACGTCGCCTTGTGCATCAATTATGCGGCAACGTTCAGGTTCCGATGCGGCAATTTCACGGAAACCGTCACGCAAACGTTGGTGAAATTCAATCCCCATCCGTTCAAACCGGTCTTCAGCAGCGCTGACATTGGCAAAACGTGCCCCGGCACGTTCAAGTCCCACTTCAAGGGGAAGATCAAACATCAAGGTCAGGTCCGGTTTGAAGCCATCAATCGCCAGTGCCCAGAGATTACGGATATAATCCGCACCAAGACCATGACCATAGCCCTGATAGGCAACCGATGAGTCGGCAAAGCGATCACACAAAACGACCTTTCCGTCTGCAAGTGCCGGACGAATGGTGCGTTCAACGTGATCACGGCGAGATGCAAACATCAAAAGAGCTTCGGTAACGGCATCCCAACGACCGGGATCCCCGGTCAGCAGCAAGGTACGAATTTCCTCGGCCCCAGGTGAACCACCGGGTTCACGGGTTACAACGACATCGCGACCATTCTCGCGGAACCAGTTTTCAAGGCAGCGGATCTGGGTCGATTTTCCGCTGCCCTCACCGCCTTCAAAGCTGATGAACAAGCCGGGCTTGTCGATCACCCGTTTGCCCCCCACAGAAGGTATTTGATCGCAGCACCGATACGTCCGACGAAGCCGAGACGACCGACATCATGCGCGGCATAAAGCGGAAATTCCCTGGTTTCCTGATCGGGCACGTCAACCTTAAGGGTTGCGATCTGGTCACCTTTGCTGATCGGTGCCGGAATCGGACCGTCATAGACAACAGATACCTTCATATCGCGGCTTGCACTGCGCGGAAGGGTCAAAAGGATTTTCTGATCAGCAACAAGATCGACCTTTGTATCCGCACCCAGCCAAACGTTGGCAGAGCTGATGGTTTCGCCTTCGGCAAACAGGTCATAATTGTCAAATTCACGGAAGCCCCAGTCGAGAAGCTTCTGGGATTCCGTCCGGCGTTCACGAACAGAGTTCAGACCATTTACGACAATAATCAGACGTCGGCCATCACGCTCGGCAGATGCGGTCAGACCGTAACCGGCCGACTCAGTATGGCCGGTCTTAAGGCCATCGACACCGGCACTGGTCCCCAGCAATGGATTGCGGTTTGGTTGGCGAATGCCGTTATATGTGAATTCCTTGACCGAATAGAGTGAATAAAGGTCCGGGAAATTGCGAATGGTATCGCGGGCCAGCGTTGCAAGGTCATGAACGGTAACAAGATGTCCTTCTGCGGGCCAACCGGTTGAATTCTTGAAAACCGATTTGGTCATGCCAATATTGCGGGCTTCTTCGGTCATTTCCTCGGCAAAGGCTTCTTCGGTACCCGCCAGGCCCTCGGCAACCACGATAGCTGCATCGTTACCGGACTGGACAATAATTCCGTGCAAAAGGTCAGAAACAGAAACGTCTGAATTTACCTCGACGAACATCTTCGACCCACCTTTACGCCAGGCTTTTTCACTGACGTGGAAGGTGTCATCCATTGATACACTGCCATCCTTGATATGCTTGAACAGCATATGGACAGTCATCATTTTGGTCATGGAAGCAGGTTCGGTGAGTGTATCGCCATTCTTGTTCAAAAGAACCGTGCCGGTGTCGAAATCCATGATATAGGCTTCGCGCGCATTGGTTTCGATTGCCTGCGCGCTGGTCATAGACATCGCCATGACAGAGCCTAATATCGTGGCTCCGGCCACTACCCGGTTCAGACAGTTTTTGAACGGAATTGGCGCCATCAAAGTCATTACGTCCTAACCTTGTGTAATAAAATCTGTTCCACCAGTCCCCCGGCGGCTTTGTTCTGTTGCTTATGTCGCAAATCCGGCAAAATTGTGCAACACGCTCATGCGACATTTATCAGTATGCGAAATCCACTCAAATAGCTGACAGCAAAGCGGTAGCACAGCATAAGGTGGCAATCAACATCCCGACTTGGCAGCACCGCCATCGGCACATTCGACCACGACTTTTGCACCGTTCTGCCCGGTGGCAATCACGCGCTCAAGAAGGATATCTGCTTCCGGAACCGTATTTAACGGTCCAAGACGAACCCGGTAAAAGGTCGTCCCTTTTACCTCGATGGGTTCGATCTTGCTTGGTGCCAGATCATAAAGCCGATTACGCAAGTTCAGGGCGTTATCATAGATTGAGAAGGCCCCTGCCTGAACGTAAATGGCTGAATTCGTTACGGGCTCGATATTGATAATAGCAGCCTCTTCTACGGTACCCTCAAGTGGGGCACTGGTGAGGATCGGCTCTGATGCCGGAGGCGTCAATTTTATCTGCGAAGTCGTTGGTTGGCCGGTTTCGGTGATCGGGCCATCGTCAAGGCGAACGGTTTCGACCACATCACGCGGTGCGGCAGTAACTGTATTCTGTTCGGCGACAGTAACTTGCGGTGCCGCCTTGCCTTGCGCGACAGCTGCAATCTGACGGCTTTCTGCCTCGATCACTTCGACCATGACCTTGGCCGTGCCCTTCTTCTCGAACCCCAGCAACTGGGCTGCACGGCGTGACATGTCAATGATACGCCCATGCGCAAACGGTCCCCGGTCATTGACGCGGACCTTGAGTGATTTTCCGTTTTCAAGATTGGTGACACGCACAATACTCGGTAGCGGCAATGTGCGGTGTGCGGCAGAGATCTCGTACTGGTCAAACACTTCGCCATTGGCGGTTTTTTTGCCATGGAATTTGGGCCCGTACCAGGACGCGATACCGGTTTCGCTATATTCATAATCGACAGCTGGATAGTACCACTGACCAGCAATTTCATAGGGATTGCCGATCTTGTAGTTACCAATCTGTGTCGGTTGGGACTGAACGCCGCCAAGTCGTTTGACACCGTGAACGGCAAGCTGGGTTTCTGCGCAGCCAGCCAAAAGCATACCAAGTGCAACCACGGACAGTCCGAGGCGGCTATTTGTCCGCAGTCGCCCAAAAGCACTTTTTCTTGGTTTTGGCATCAAGGTGTCCCCGCTTAAAGATGCTCTGTATTTGATGGCAACGAATGATCTTCGTCACCTGGACATTAAAACTTTATTGCCCGGCTATCGCGTCAGCCAGTGTTCCCACGGCGATTGCGAAATAGGTCGATCGGTTCCAATGCATGATGGTGTGGAAATTGTTATAAACCATATATGCCGGTCCTTCACCGTCATTTACGGTAACAATTGATGCATCCATATCTGCCGTTGGCAGATTGGCCCCACCCGGCATGCGAACGCCAAGTTCCTGCCATTCCGAGATTGGTTTGCGAATATCGCGACCGATCAGGGATTTATCCAGATCCTTGGGAATGCTGACCTTGCGCCCCCAGCGTTCATCCCCTTTCCAGCCGACGGTCGAAAGATAGTTGGCAGCCGACGCAAAAACGTCTTCCTTGGCGCCCCAAAGATCAATCTTACCGTCGCCATTCCCGTCGCGTGCGTAATTCAGGAAGGTTGAAGGCATGAACTGCGCCTGCCCCATGGCGCCCGCCCAGGAGCCGGACATGTTTTCAGGCGCGATGTGGCCAGCATCAATGATGGTTAGGGCATTCATCAGTTCCTTGCGGAAATATTCCGCCCGACGACCTTCAAAGGCAAGAGTTGCCAGTGAGTCGACGACGGAATAGCCGCCAGTATGCCGTCCAAAACCGGTCTCGATCCCCCAAAAGGCCGTCAGATAGTGACCCGGCACGCCGTATTTTTTTGCCGCGGCATCAATGATTGCGCGATTTTCGGCATACTTCCTGCGGCCTTCGTTGATCCGTGATTGCGGGACAACGCGTTGAATATACTGCTCAAAGGTCAGTTTGAATTCAGGCTGGCTGCGATCATACTCGATCACCTTGGGGATCGGTTTGGTATTGGCAAAGGCAACATCGAGGGTTGGCTGGGAAATGCCTTTGGCGGCGGCTTCTTTTTTGAAGTCAACCAACCATTCCTCAAATCCTTCGGTGGTGAATTCTGGAAGTTTTTCATCGGTCTGTGCAAAGGCCGGCGCATTGGCGGTCAAAACAGTAAGCACAGAGGCGGCGGTCAGCAATTTCCAGAATTTCATCAAAGGCCTCATCCAGGATGTTCAGTTGCCGGTTCCCAACGGCTTTGGCCCCGGAAACCACTCATTTGTTCGCCCGGTCCGGTAATAAGCGGTTAAACCAACCCATTCACGCAAACCACGGCTTAGGGATTTGATAGCGCCTGAGACGTTAAGACTTGCTAAATGGATCTCATCTGATGTGAAACTGCCGACCGGATACGGAATAATGTTCCAGCCCGCCTGCCGAAAAACGCCTGCTGCGCGCGGCATATGATCTGCGGAAGTGACTAATACCCAAGGCTTTTGTGCCAGTTCCGGCCAACTTCCATAAATGAGGTCATGTGAATTTAGGGCATTCTCATATGTGTTCCGTACGTTGGTTTCGAAATACATATTCGGTCTTAACAGGTTCGAATCGTCCAGCCAGTCACGCAGTACAGCCGCCTCACTGAAACCGCGATCATTTAGTACGCCGTCTTTGCCCGTGAAGATCACAGGTTTATCAGGATATTTGGTCGCCATTCGGAGCATTGTAAATATTCGATCCGGGGCACTTAGGAACTGAACATGCCCGCGCTGAAGACAGCTGTTTGGGTCAATCGAGCCCGATAGGGTAATCACCCCTGCAAATTCTGATCCATTGAGGTCCGCTTTTTCAAAGCGCGCTTCGAGGGTTATGGGCAACAGTGCTCCTACGGGAATGATGGTGATCAGCAATGATGCAATAGTGGCGAATAACAATCCGGCAAAAGCAAAACGACGTGTCCTGCGCAAACAGATCAGGCCAACAAGGATCAACAACAATATCCCGTGCATGAGCCCGATATTGATCAGGTAGCTAAGGGTTCTGAGAGAAAATAAAAAACGTGATACTGGCCCGAAAGATGGTTCGCCTTATGGTTGCCGGTACCTTGCTGAAATCACATTATTTCGCCAGCATTTGATGCAATGTTTGATTGGCCTATTGACAGGGCAGCGCGCCCAATTTATTGAAAGCGCCCAGAGCAATAAGCTCCGACCATTTTTGCGGAGAGGTGGCAGAGTGGTTGAATGCAACGGTCTTGAAAACCGTCGTGCCTTTACGGGTACCGTGGGTTCGAATCCCACCCTCTCCGCCATTTACTCAAGATCGCACAAAATCTCTGATTTTTTAGAGCAGAACACGACGTTACTGAGAAACGCTGTGTTGTATCTGTGGTCGCACCAAACACGATTATTGTTAAAAGGTCCGAGCAATGAGCGAACTACCGTCCTGCCCGAAATGTGAGTCACCTTACACCTATGAAGATGGCGAACTGTTGATCTGCCCGGAATGTGCGCATGAATGGTCTGCTTCAGGTGACGTAGCTGGCGCGACGGTTGTACGTGACTCAAACGGTACCCCGCTTGTTGATGGGGATACGGTAACTGTCATCAAGGATTTGAAGGTCAAGGGATCATCGGCGGTCGTCAAGGTCGGGACCAAGGTCAAAGGCATTCGTCTTGTCGATGGCGACCACGATATTGATTGTAAAATCCCGGGTATCGGTCAGATGGGCTTGAAATCCGAATTCGTGAAAAAAGTATCAGATTGATTTTCTGACAACCTTGATTTTCAGAAAAAGAAAAAGCGCACCGGTCTGGTGCGCTTTTGTTGTTTTATGGCCGAGGCGTGTTGTTAATCTGCCCCACCAGTACGGAATGTGCTGCCTGGTTTCGGGTTTATCACACGCTGGATCAGCAGGATTGCGATAGCCAGTCCAATGCCGATCAGATCGGTAACCAGTCCGCCAGCAATCATGAACAATGCTGAAATGACTAGTGCAATGCGCAGGAACCACACTGCACTGCGCCCGAGGAACCATCCCTGAACACCGGCAGACAGCAGGAATACCCCGGCCACGGCCGTAATGAACGCCTGGCCGATCTGAAGGTAAGTCCCATCCATCAAAATAGCCGCGTTATAGAAGAACATGAACGGCACAATGAAGGCCGCAATGCCAATCTTGAACGAAGCCACTGACGTTTCCATCGGGTTTGCACCCGATATCCCGGCAGCAGCATAGGAAGCCAGTGCGACGGGTGGCGTGATGGCTGAAACGACTGCAAAGTAGAACACGAAGAAATGTGCAGTAAGTGGTTCAATTCCAAGCTCAATCAATCCCGGAGCAACCACCGATGCAGCAACCGCATAGGCCGCCGTTGTTGGCATGCCCATTCCCAGAAGGATGGCGATCAGCATGGCAAAGATCAGGGCCAGTAACTGTGACGCTTCTGCAAGACCCAGTAACAGGTTCGAGAACCGTGCGCCGACACCTGTCAGCGCGATCACGCCAACGATGATCCCGGCACAGGCACAAACTGCAATGATCTGGATCGACATCCCGCCTGCCAGTTCAAATGCCTTGGCAACGGATTTGATCCCTACGCGGTTTGGTGTAAGCCAACTGACAACCACAGCTGCAACAGTTGCCAATGTTCCAGCCCGGATAACCGAATAGCCAAGGAACAGGGCTACGATCAGGATGATGATGGGCAGGAACAGATAGACCTGCTTTACCATGGTATGGAAGCGCGGCAGTTCTTCTTCGCGCATGCCACGCATACCAAGTTTGGCTGCTTCGAAGTCGACCATGAAATAGATCGACACAAAGTAAAGGATCGCCGGGATCACAGCCGCGATGGCAATGTCGGTATATGGGATACCGGTGATTTCGGCCATGATGAAGGCCCCTGCCCCCATAATTGGCGGCATGATCTGGCCACCGGTCGAAGCTGCAGCTTCAATCGCACCGGCCGTTTTCTTGTGGTAACCGACCTTTTTCATCAAAGGGATGGTCAGCGAGCCGGTTGCCACAACGTTACCCGCAGACGTGCCGTTGATCATTCCCATCAGGCCAGAAGCAAAGATTGCAACCTTTGCAGGACCACCACGGGCACGTCCGGCCACCGAGAAGGCAAAGTTCACAAAATAGTCGCCAACCTTTGATGCCTGCAGGAACGCGGCAAAGATGATGAACAGAATGATATAGGTCGATGAAACGGCAGTCGTCGGGCCAAGAATACCGGCATCAGTATAGACCTGGCTAAAGAAGCGCTGCCAGGTGATGGCTGGCGATTGCAGGAAGCCCGGCAGGAATTCGCCGACAAAGACATAGACCAGAAAAATGGTCGCAATAATCACAAGTGCCAGACCGGCAACGCGGCGAGTCAGCTCCATGATCAGCAACGTGCCCGAGATTGCAGCAATCGAAATACCGATCGGCGCAAAAGGCGTTCCGGTGGAGTTGCGCATAAGCGTGCCGTAAATTGTGATCAGATAGATCGCAACGGCAAGGCCACAAACAGTCAGCACAAAATCAGGTGGTGAATAACGATTACGGGGTGTCTTGTTAAACCAGGATAAAACAATACCACCGACTGTTGCTGCCATCAGTGGTGCACCAAAGACCCATGTCTCGTTGAACTTGATGGTAGCATCAATGCCGTTCCACATTGCGCCATTTTTGATTTCGAAAGCAAAGCTGATTGCGGTTCCGACCGCGACAAAGGCTGGTACCAGAAGAACATATGACAAGTAGCCCAGAAGCGGTGTCTGCCCTGTAGGCTCATCAGCGAACTTGTTGGCAGAGTACCAAAGAAAACCAAGTGCAAGGGCACCCGAAACGTGAACAATACGGAAGTTCCATGTTTCCAACGGAAAATCAGGCAAGAATTCAAGATTAACCAAACCGCCCGTCATTCCAGAAAGCGATACACCATTTAGCGCGAGCATATGAAACGCAGCATAAATGGCGGCAGAAATTGTTATGAAACTGAGGCTCCGTCCCTCGAAAAGGCGACGATTATGTTCAATCGGCTCTTCATCCACGCCATCGGCAATGAGGTGTTCGTCATCCGGTTTATTTGGTTCGGTCATCAGGTTTCCCCACACTCTCTGGTCATTTGTTATTCGCAGGCTTCTTTGCGGCGATTGAGCAAAGGCGGGTCACCTTCCGGATGACCCGCCTTGTGTGATCAGATTTTGCTGACTTAGTGGATCATGTCAGCCGGGATGGATGCGCCATGTTCGTTGAACCACTTTGCAGCACCCGGATGCCATTTCATGACCTTGTTCTTGTTCCAGTTTTCCGGAACTGTGGAACGTGCTGCACGGTGAATGGATACCATGCGGGCATTATCCGACATCACAACGTCAGTTGCGGCATAAACAAAGCTTTCCGGAAGATCGCAATTGGCAATCGCAAAGTTCCACATTGACACTGAACGCGCTGGAGCGGTCAGCGTGGTGTATGTGTCTGCAGCAATGTCAAATTCGGACACCGGGAAGGCATCCATAATCTGTTTCTGTTCTGTTTCAGTGAATTCGATGATGTTCACTTTGGTTTGAACTTCAAGCTGGCTAACAGCCGGCACCGGAACACCGGCAGCGAATGCGATCACGTCAAGCAAGCCATCCTGAAGCTGGCCACCCAGATCGGCCCAGCCACCATTGCGGCGTTCAAACTTTACACCAAGTTCTTCGAGCATCTTCGGAAAATAGGTGTCCGAGGTCGAGCCCGCAGGACCGAAACCGATTTTTGCGCCCTCGGGGATGTCCGAAACAGATGCAATGCCCGATGATGCCAGTGCAGTGATCGAGAACGGTGTCTGATACATCGGGAACATTGCACAAGCACTCGTCATCTGGACGCCCGGTGCAATCGGGTTTGTTCCAGCAAGGGATTCTGCTGCCGGACCCATCGTGGTCATGCCAAATGCCGCTTCGCCGGTGTGAACCAGCGCCATGTTCTGCATTGGTCCGCCGGTAACTTCACCACCACCGGAAATGCCAAGTTCTTCTGCTACAAGGTTCGCCCAACCGGAACCATAGGCAAAATAAGTGCCGCCCTGTGATGCGGTGCCGACCGTAAAGCTGTCTGGCCAACCGGCACGATCCTGCGCCGAGGCTGCTGTGCTCCCAAACGCAAACGCGACCGCCATCCCTGCAATTAATGCGCGTTTCATCTATTTCCTCCGTTTATCGGTGCTTATGTGACGTTGCCTCCCTAGGCAGTTCCACATATGGGGAAACCAAGGGTTGAAGACAACGCGTTCCATAATCAATAACTAAAACAAGGATTTTGGAAAGTGATGTTGGTCTCAGAGGTCATGCGACTTTGGTTGAATGAAATCATTCCAAATATCAAATGACCATAAAACAAAATTATTGCATGTAACTTGATTTACCTTGCTTCAACCGCTTGTAATCGCGAAGGAACGTCCCAACCTCACAAAGGGGATTATTCTTTTGGAGGATGGCGGAATGTCGTTAAATATCGGCAGTAGAATCCTGCTGGCAGCGGCCATGATTGTTGTTGCGACATTTGTCGCCTTTATTCTGTATTTTGATTATCAGCAGCGCACATCCATACAGACAGCTCTGCAATCGAAGCTGACCGAAAGCGGATCGCTTGCAACAGCTGGTATTTCGAACTGGCTGGATGGCAGAAGGCTTTTGGTCGAAAGCCTTGCCAATAATATTGCACGAGACAGCTCCCCTGCTACGGTCAGTGAAATCGCCAGCGGTCAGGCGCTGGCTGAGTCATTTATCTTTTCCTATTTCGGCAGCGCGGACGGTGTGATGACGATGTATCCACCAGATGAATTGCCTGCTGATTACGATCCACGCAAACGCCCTTGGTACAGTGACGCAGTCGCCATCGGTGACAGCACCCTTACCGAACCCTACACTGACGCATCCACCGGGCAGCTGATCGTTACCGCGACGACACCGGTATTTGATGGTTCCAAACTGCTTGGTGTGGTCGGTGGCGATATTAACATCACCATTCTGGGTGATCTGGTGCGCGGCATTGATCTGGGCGGCATTGGTTACGGATTTCTGGTCAATGACCAAGGTACGGTGATCATTCACCCGAATGCAGATTTCACACTGAAGTCGATTAGCGAGGTATTTCCTGAAAACACTCCGGCCGTTACCGAAGGCATGCAGAATGTAATCGAGGGAAATGGCGATCTGCTATTCACATTCTTCAAAGTGAAAGGTTTGCCATCTGTAAACTGGTATCTTGGCTTTGCGCTTGATCGGGATGCTGCATACGCATCCCTGAAAGAGTTCCGTTACACGGCAATCATTACTGCCGTCATTGCCGTGCTTGCGATTATGGGGCTTATGGGAGTTCTTGTGCGCGGATGGGTTTCTCGACCGGTTCTCAGCATGACCTCGGCAATGACCCGTCTGGCCAGGGGCGAAAAAGACGTTGATGTCCCCGGCACGGAGCTTAAGGATGAAATCGGGGCCATGGCGGCCGCGGTGTTGGTTTTCAAGAACAATGCTGCCGAAGTAGACCGGCTGGCACATGAGAATGAACAGGCCACCCAGCGAGCAGCCCTTGAGCGCAAACGTGCGCTTGATCAGATGGCAGACAATTTTGAAAAAAGCGTCCTTTCCATCGTTGAAACCGTGGCCGATGCCGCTGAACGAACCCAATCGGTCGCAACCCAGCTTTCTGCCAATGCCGAGGAATCCACAAACCGTGCGGCGGCCGTTTCCAATGCGGCCAATATCACGACGGAAAACGTGCAGGCTGTCGCATCGGCCACCGAGGAACTTTCTGCTGCCATTCGTGAAATCGGCGCCCAGGTTACCCAGTCAATTGACGTCGCAACAGAAGCAGTGGATGGCATTAACAACACCACAGCAACAGTCACCGAACTTGCCGAGGCGGCTGAGCGGATCGGTCAGGTAGTGGGATTAATTCAGGATATCGCGGGACAAACGAACCTGCTGGCCCTGAATGCAACCATCGAAGCTGCCCGAGCTGGTGACGCCGGCAAAGGATTTGCCGTCGTCGCCGGAGAGGTCAAATCCCTTGCCAACCAGACGGACAAGGCGACCGGTGATATCCAGACACAGATTGATGGTATTCAGGGGTCGTCAAATCGTTCTGTCTCCGAGATCGGATCAATCTCGTCCACCATTGAACGTATCAACGAATTCTGCAATGCGATTGCCGCAGCCGTCGAGCAGCAAGGTGCTGCAACCCGCGAAATTGCAGATAGTGTTCAGCGCGCAGCATCGGGGACACAGGAAGTCTCGCAAAACGTATCTGCTGTATCGCAGGCATCAAGCATGGTGAGCGAAGAGGCCAACTCTCTGCTGACCTCATCCCGGGAGATGCGGCAATTGGCTCAAAGACTGCGAGAGGAAGTTCTTGGCTTCCTGAAATCGGTGCGCGAAAACGACTAGGGCAGAAACTGACACCCTGCCCGCACCCAAATACAAACACCATCGATCCGCTACGAGGTCGATGGTGTTGTGTATTTCAGGTGAATTTACGGGCAACAATAAGCAAGAGTCTGTGGCTAAGGGCATTTATCCCAAAATATGCGTGGTTTTTTATTGCGTAAAATCACGTAGTACTGCACGATTTTTGCGGTGCGATCACGTCCGCTGTTAATTAAGAGATTGAAACAACAGCTTTATTCATAAAACTGCAAAAAATCAGTGGAAATACGCATCATCCATGGGCAATTATTGATGCCATGAGAGGCGCATAAAAGCGTGTCTTGTGGGGGAGCATCTTTGTCAGATGCTAAGACGAATAAATTTTAGACTCTCAACAGGGAAACTTTTCACTCGCTATGAGCAAAAACATACCCGCCCTACAGGTCGAAGGGATGATCAAAAGCTTTGGGGATCATGAAGTCCTTAAAGGCATTGACCTTACGGCGCATACCGGGGACGTGATTTCGATTATTGGTTCCTCTGGCTCGGGCAAAAGTACGTTCCTGCGGTGCATCAATCTGCTTGAAACCCCGAATGCGGGTAAAGTCCACGTCCACGGCGAACTTATTCGCATGAAGACGCTTAAGGACGGTTCGCAGGAAGCTGCAGACAAAAAACAACTCCAGCGTATTCGCACCAAGCTTGCGATGGTGTTCCAGAGCTTCAACCTCTGGAGCCATCTGACCATTCTGGAAAATGTCATCGAAGCGCCTGTGCATGTTCTTGGTGTTCCCAAAAAGGAAGCCATCGAACGCGCCGATGCACTTCTGCACAAGGTCGGCATGTATGAACGTCGCGATTACTATCCGGGTCATGTTTCCGGTGGTCAGCAACAGCGCGCCGCAATTGCACGCGCGCTTGCGATAGAGCCAGAAGTTCTTCTGTTTGATGAGCCGACTTCGGCACTTGACCCGGAGCTTGTTGGTGAAGTGTTGAAGGTTATGACGGATTTGGCCGAAGAAGGCCGCACGATGCTGGTTGTGACCCATGAAATGGGCTTCGCAAAGGGGGTGTCCAGCCACGTTATGTATTTGCATCAGGGTCGGGTTGAAGAATACGGCAATCCGACGGATGTATTCGAGAACCCCAAATCGGAACGTATGAAGCAATTTCTTCAGCGCGATTTCTGATCTGGGCAGGCCGTTTCCGACACAGGTTACGGTCGCGTGAATGGGTGCAAGAGGTTGTGCGCCATTCCAATTTACAAGGGAGAATTTGAATGAAAAACTGGATCAAGGTTGCTTCGGCTGCCGCTATTGGTATCGCACTGAGCGCATCAGCAGCAAATGCGGCGTGGGAAAAGGTTGTTGTCGCAACCGAGGGTGCCTATCCTCCGTTCAACATGGTTGACGAGAACGGCAAACTCATCGGTTTTGATGTAGACTTTGCCAACAAGCTTTGCGAAACCGCTAAAATTGAATGCGAAATCGTTGCTCAGGATTGGGACGGTATGATCCCGGGACTTCTGGCAAAGAAATATGATGCGATCATCGCACAGATGTCGATCACCGAAGAGCGTAAGCGTTCTATCGACTTCACCAACTATTACAGCAACACCCCTGCTGTTTTCGTTGGTAAAGACACCATGAAAATTGAAGCTTACAAAGACGGCGAAGTCATGGAAGACGCGCTTGATGGTATGGTCATCGGCGTACAGCGTTCGACCACCCATGCAAACTTCCTTGAAGACAACTTCCCAAACATTGAAATTCGTATGTACGGCACCCAGGACGAGGCACTTCTTGACCTGACCGCTGGCCGTGTTGACGCGACCCTCGCAGATTCAGGTACGCTTGACGATTGGCTGAAATCTGATGCAGCCAAAGGCTATGGCTTTGTTTCCAACCAGTTCGCTCCGAGCGAGTGGTTCGGTGATGGTGCTGGCATCGGCATCCGTCAGGAAGACCAGGACCTCAAAGAGATCCTTAACAAGGCACTGGCTGAAATGCTTGCAAACGGCTCCTATGACGAGCTGAACAAAAAGTACTTCCCGGCGATCAACCTGCACCCGAATTGATCTGCTGAAATTTCCGGGGCGGCATTGATCTGCCGCCCCGCCCTTATTGTTGTTTCGCGTTTCATATCAGGGGCTTGAAACGCATTCGGCATCAAGGAAAGCTGGAGAAACCATGCTCGATTTATACGGCCGCGGATGGCAGATGCTTGAAGGGGGACTGGTTACAGTTCAGCTTTGCCTTACCGTTCTGCCTTTCATGATTATTATCGGTTTGCTGGGCGCATCGGCGAAACTGTCGCCATATCGTTCGCTTCGTATTATCGGGGAAAGCTACACCGTCCTTATTCGCGGTATCCCTGAACTTCTTGTTATTTTATTGATCTATTTCGGCGGCACAATCGCCGTTCAGAATATCGCCGAGATGATTTCCGGCGAAGAAACGCGTGTTGACATCCCTGCTTTCTGGTCTGGTGTGGCTGCACTGGCACTGGTTCAGGGCGCGTTTGCTTCAGAAGTCTTCCGCGCGGCCATGCAGTCCATTCCGATCGGCCAGATCGAGGCCGCAACAGCATGCGGCATGACGCCTTCGCAAATTTTCATTCGCATCAAATTGCCGCAGCTTTGGCGCTTTGCTTTGCCGGGGCTCAACAACCTGTTTCAGGTCCTGATCAAGGATACCGCACTTATTTCAGTCGTCGGTGTTGAAGAGATCATGCGCAAGGCTGCGATTGGCGCCGGGACAGACAAGGCACCCTTTACCTTCTACCTTGTGGCGATGCTGATGTTTCTTTCATTTACAACAGTTTCGCTTATTGCCTTCAACTATCTTGAAAAGCGGGCTGCCCGCGGTATTGCGAGGGCATAGAAGATGTTTGAAGATCTGATATATGTTCTTGGCAAATACGATACCTGGCTTTGGCGCGGTTTTCTGCTGACGATTGAGCTTCTGGTTATTTCAGTAACATTCGGAACGCTTTTGGCTATCCCGCTTGCCGTTGCACGTGTTTCCAAGAAACTCTGGATTCAGGCCGTACCATTTGCCTTTATTTATGTGTTTCGCGGCACCCCCCTGATCGGGCAGCTGTTCATGATGTATTACGGGGTCGGGCAGCTGATCTCGAACATCGAGGGCATTCAGGATCACTGGAGCTGGGTCTATCTTCGCAACCCCTATTGGTATTGCCTGCTGACATTTGTCCTCAATACGTCGGCCTATGTTGCAGAAATCATGCGCGGTGGTATCCAGAATGTCCCAAGTGGCGAACTTGAAGCCGCCCGTGCTTGCGGCATGACGCCATGGACCACCTATCGCCGGATCATTTTCCCACGCATGTGGCAGATGATTTGGCCTGCCTATACCAACGATGTGATTTTCACGCTGAAGGCAACGTCGCTGGCTTCTACGGTGACGATGATGGAACTTACCGGTGCCGCGCGTAAAATCGTGGCCCGTACTGCCCTTCCCTATGAAGCGTTCATCTCAGCCGGTGTGATCTATTTGATCATCGTCTATACGCTGACCTTCGGGTTCAAGGGGATCGAGCGATATCTGCGCCGCAACGAACGTCGCAAGGATAAACAGCCAGGCACCGCAAAAGCTGCATCCGCCTGATAACCAGAAACACGAACAGCCCGGTGGTCAAAGAAAGGTTATTTCCATCTGTTTAATGGGAAACCTGGAGATCACCGGGCTGTTTTGCCCCACGCCACCACATTCAGGAAATCAGAATGCAAGAAGAACGCATTGAGCTCGTGCGCCCGCAGATGGGAACTTCCCGTGCCCTTACCGTGCGCCGCTATGGCAAAGCCGGACAAGGTCCCAAAGCCTATTTTCAGGCCGCCCTTCACGCAGATGAACTGCCCGGTGTCATCACCCTGCATCATCTTGAAACCCTTCTGAAAGAGGCCGACGCCAAAGGCGAAATCACTGGCGAGATCGTTGTTGTTCCCTTTGCCAATCCAATCGGGTTTACCCAGTACGTAGATATGAAACCGCTTGGCCGGTTCGAGCTGCGCAGCGGTCAGAATTTTAATCGTCATTATCCCGACCTTAGCGCTGCACTGATTGATGCCGTTGATGGCAAGCTTGGTCAGGATGCCGATGAAAACGTCAAACTGATCCGTGCAGAGCTGCGCAAACTGATTACCCAGCACCGCAAGGATGTCAGTCCTTTGACTGATTTGCAGGATCTTCGTCTTACGCTGGCCGAACTTGCCATTGATGCGGATTATGTGATGGATCTGCATTGTGACTGGGAAGCGCCGATGCATCTCTATATCAGCGATCATAACTGGCCAGATGCAGCTGATCTTTCAGCTCAGATCGGGTCTGAATGTTCACTGATTGCCGAGATCAGCGGTGACAACCCGTTTGACGAAGCATTTAGCCGTCCGTGGGTCGAACTACGCCGGGCCTATGGTAACAAGTTCCCGATCCCGATGGCGACTTTGGCGACAACGATCGAACTCCGCGGTGATCGCGATGTGTATGACGAATTTGCCATCCCGGATGCGGAAAATCTGTTCAAGTTCCTGCAGCGCCGTGGTCTGATTGCCGGCGATCCCGGTCCCCTGCCCGAGGCCAAATGTGATGCGACACCGCTTTCGGGTGTCGATCGCGTTTCAGCAGCACATGGCGGTATGGTCGTGTTTGGTGTCGAAGCCGGGGCAAAGGTCAAGGCTGGTCAGGAGCTTGGCTATATTCTGGACTGCGAAACGGGGAATAAAACACCGTTCTCAAGCAAAACCGACGGTGTTTTGTATTCCCGTCTGGGTATTCGTCTGGTCGTGCCGGGTGGTTATCTGTGTTCGGTAGCTGGTGACAAGCCGCTTCCGGGCCGAGAAGGCCAGCTTTTGCTGTCAAAATAAGAGGCGGCGGACCAGATCAGGGCCGTTTCCATCGTTCTGATTGAAACTGTGTTTCGGGACGGATTGATTGATTGTCAAGACAAGGTTGAGTACCTTCTTGGCGATTGATTGATCCGTCTTTATCTTTATGCCGGACCAGTTTGCTGATCCGGTTATTGCCATCATTTGATGTCAGTTTAAATGCTGGTGACGCTTGACAGAATAACCGCGCCCGGCGCGTTGTAAGGATGTTTTGATGTTCGACCCGAAAACTGTTTCTGACGTAATTGCCGCTGCCCGCAAAAAGGCAGTCGCGGACGCTGATACTGCACGTCGTGCCATTTCCGTTCTCGACCTTACCAGTCTGAATGATGATGATACGACCGAGGTCATCGAGGCACTGTGCAAGCGCGCCCAGACACCTGAGGGCAATACAGCCGCCGTTTGTGTTTATGCGCCGTTTATCGAAACGTCCTGGCGGGCACTTGGAAAATCAGGTGTTAAAACGGCAACAGTCGTCAATTTCCCTAATGGTGGTACCAATGCACAGCGCATCGGCGATGAAACGGCTGATTGTGTCTCCAAGGGGGCTGACGAAGTCGATCTGGTTTTCCCCTATAAGGCATTCCTTGATGGTGATAGCGCCATTGCCGCAGATGTGGTTGATGCAACCCGAATGGCATGTGGTCCGATGACCACCATGAAGGTTATTCTTGAAAGTGGCGAGTTCGAGGACCTGAACAAGGTTTATGAAGCAGCCCGTCTTGCCATCAGGCACGGCGCAAACTTTGTTAAAACCTCGACAGGGAAAGTGCCGGTCGGTGCTACGCCCGAGGCCGCAGTTGCCATGTTGACCGCAATTCGTGATGCCAGGGAAGAAGACGGTCTTGATGCTGGTTTCAAGGCGTCAGGTGGGGTTAAAACCACCGATGATGCCGCCCTTTATATCGCCATTGCCGATCACATCATGGGAGATGGCTGGGCAAAACCCGATACATTCCGGTTCGGCGCCAGCGGCGTATTGACCGCCCTGCTTGAGACATGTGGCTCAAAACCCTCTGATGCGCCTGCTGCAACGGGCAACTATTGAGAACTGGCAACTACAGAAACAAGTGACTATCTGCGAGACAATGGTCTTGTATGATTTGCGTTGAAGGAAGATATCAATGGCACGTGCCATCATTATCGTTGCAGACAGCTTTGGAATTGGTTCCGCGCCGGATGCGTCGAAATTCGGTGATCAGGGATCGGATACTCTTGGTCATATTGCCGAACATTGCGCCAAGGGGCTGGCTGATAATGATCAGCGTAGCGGGCCGCTCAATATTCCCAATATGGTTGCGCTTGGCCTTGGTGAAGCGGCCAAGGACGCTACGGGCCGTGTACCGCCCGGACTTGATCATGGCGGTGCGATGATTGGTGCCTTTGGCCATGCCAAGGAACTTTCGCGCGGGAAGGATACGCCAAGCGGGCATTGGGAAATCGCCGGTGTGCCGGTTGATTTCGATTGGGGTTATTTCCCGATGACAGTGCCGACCTTTCCGCAAGAACTGACCGATGCTCTGATCCAGCAGGCCAATCTTCCGGGAATTCTTGGCAACTGTCATGCATCCGGTACAACAATCATTGCCGAACTTGGCGAAGAACATATCAAAACCGGCAAGCCGATTTGTTATACCTCCGCCGACAGCGTGTTTCAGATTGCCGCACATGAAGAACATTTCGGGCTCGACCGCCTGTATGAAATGTGTGAAATCGCCTTCAAACTTGTTGAGCCCTACAATATCGGCCGTGTGATTGCCCGTCCGTTCGTTGGCGAAAGTCCGGAAACTTTCAAACGGACGTCGAACCGTCGTGATCTTGCCGTCCCGCCGCCCAAGCCCACCTTGCTTGACCAGTTCAGTGCAGCCGGTGGCAATGTGGTTTCGGTTGGCAAGATTGCTGATATCTATGCCCATCGGGGCATTGCCAAAAAGGTCAAGGCGTCCGGAAATATGGCGCTTTTTGATGCGATGATGGGTGAAATCAGCGAAGCCCCCGATAACAGCATCGTGTTCACCAACCTGGTAGACTTCGACATGGAATTCGGTCACCGTCGGGATGTGCCGGGTTATGCCAACGCGCTTGAAGAGTTCGATAAACGTATTCCGGAATTGCGTGCGGTTTTGAAACCCGGTGATCTGGTGATTATTACCGCCGATCATGGCTGTGACCCGACATGGCGCGGCAATGACCATACGCGTGAATTTGTGCCTATCCTTGCTTTTGGACCGGCCATTGCCCCGGGACCGTTCGGAATGCGCGAAACCTTTGCCGATATCGGTCAAACCGTTGCCGATCACCTTGGCATCGCACCACTTCCGGTAGGCACTTCATTTTTGAATGGATGATCTTATGAACTGGCAGGCAGGACAAATTGAACCATCAATGTCGCCGATCAGGATCGAGGCGATCGTCGATACCATTTGTCCGTGGTGCTATATCGGCAAAAAACGTCTTGAAAAGGCATTGGCGCGGGAAAAGCTTGATAACCTGATCATCAATTGGCGTCCTTTCCTGCTCAACCCGGACATGCCAAGTGGTGGCATTGACCGGAAGCTTTATCTGTCAGCAAAGTTCGGTGGTTCGGAAAGTGCTGCACGGGTCTATAAGGCAATCGAAGATGCCGGTGCGGCGGTCGGAATTGATTTCAAATTTGATCAAATCAGGATTACGCCGGATTCTACGGACTCACATCGTCTGATCTACAAGGTTTGCGCTGAACGGCCCGCTGTCGGCAATGCATTGGTCGAAGATCTGTTTGTTGCCTATTTCCTGAAAGGTCAGGATATCGGCGATATTGATCTGCTTGCCGAAATTGCGGTGAAGCACGGCGAAGATCGCACTGAAATCCTTGAGTATCTTGTTGGTGATATGGATCGCGAGTTTGTCGGTCAGGAAAACCGTGTGGCCCATCAGATGGGCGTAACCGGTGTGCCGTGCTTCCTTTTTAACGGTCGTCATGCGCTGTCTGGTGCACAGGAACCCGACATCTTGCAACGGATGATCCGGTTGGCCCGACAGGAAGAAATACCGGTCTAAGACAATCATGAACATTATTTAAAAAAGGCGGGATAACATCACGTTACCCGCCTTTTCTTTATGTTGATACTGCGATGTCGGACAATCGCTTCATCAGACGTTTCAAGCCTTCAAGGCGATCCGTTGGTCCATCCCAGCCCGCTGCATAAACAATCTTGTGATCCGGGCGCAGACGCGCCTGTCCGACCTGTTGCTGAATGAAGCCGATCAGGCCTGCCGGGTTCGGGAACTCGTTATTTCGCAACGTGATCAGCGCACCTTTTGGCCCTGCATCGAGCTTCTCGATATTGGCGACACGGCACCATTGTTTGATCGTCACAACATCCAGAAGGTTTTCAACTTCCTTGGGCAGTTTGCCAAACCGGTCAATCATCTCGGCGGCGAACTGATCCACCTCTTCGCGTGATCTCAGTTCCGAAATACGGCGATAAAGTCCCAGTCGGACACCCAGATCCGGAACATAACGGTCCGGTATCAGGACGGGCATGCCGATATTGATCTGGGGGACAAAGCTTGCTTCTTCGGATGCATCAATTTCGCCTTTGGCCTCGGCCACAGCTTCTTCGATCATCTGCTGATAAAGCTCGATCCCCACTTCCTTGATATGCCCTGATTGTTCTTCGCCAAGCAGGTTCCCTGCCCCGCGAATATCAAGATCGTGGCTGGCAAGGTTGAAGCCAGCGCCGAGGCTATCAAGCGTCTGCATCACTTCAAGGCGCTTCAACGCCGTTGCTGTAAGCTTCTTGCCGTTCGGAAGTGTCAGATAGGCATATGCGCGCTGCTTTGAACGTCCAATGCGCCCGCGTAACTGATAAAGCTGCGCCAGACCAAACATGTCCGCCCGGTGAATGATCATGGTGTTGGCGTTCGGAACATCAATCCCGGATTCAATAATGTTCGTTGCAAGCAACAGATCAAACTTGCGATCGGTAAAGTCAGTCATGACCTGTTCGAGATCGCGCGCGCCCATCTGGCCATGTGCAACGTCAAACTTGATCTCCGGTACAAGGTTTTCAAGTTCCTTGGCGACCCGGCCAAGCTCATTTACACGCGGGCAGACATAGAAAATCTGCCCTCCGCGATGGCGTTCACGCAAAATGGCTTCGCGGACCACGACCGGATCGTATGGCGTTATATAGGTCCGCACCGCCAGACGATCGACAGGCGGTGTCGCAATGATCGACAGCTCCTTGACCCCGGTAAGCGCCAGTTGCAGCGTTCTGGGGATCGGGGTTGCGGTCAGGGTCAGAACATGAACATCGGACTTCAGTTCTTTCAGGCGTTCCTTATGCTTGACGCCGAAATGCTGTTCTTCGTCGATGATCAGAAGTCCCAGATCCTTGAAATGCACACCATTGCCCAAAAGGGCATGCGTGCCACAGACAATATCGACATGGCCGCTTTCAAGGTTTTCCTTGACCAGTTTGGCATTCTTGCCGGTCACCAGACGTGAAAGTTGCTCTACCCGCACCGGAAGCCCGTCAAAGCGCTGCTTGAAGTTCAGATAATGCTGACGACACAGCAAGGTCGTCGGGGCAACAATTGCCACCTGTTTACCGGACATGACAGCGGCAAAGGCCGCCCGCATTGCGACCTCGGTCTTTCCAAAGCCGACATCCCCACAGACAAGTCGATCCATCGGTTTGCCCGCGGCAAGATCATCAAGGGTATCACGGATGGCGCGCGCCTGGTCTTCTGTCTCGGCAAACGGGAAACTTGCACAAAACTCGTCATAGCTGCCTTCGGGCGCTTGCAATTGTGCCCCTTTGCGCAGATGGCGTTCGGCGGCGACCTTGATCAGCTTGCCTGCCATGTCACGGATACGTTCACGTAGCTTGGCCTTGCGGGCCTGCCAGGCAACACCGCCGAGCTTATCAAGGATAGAAATCCCCTCGTCCGAGCCATATCGTGACAGGACCTCGATATTCTCGACCGGGACAAACAGCTTGTCGCCGCCATCATATTCAAGCTCAAGACAATCATGCGGCGCACCGCCAGCCGTCACTGTTTTCAGGCCAAGATACCGTCCGATACCGTGTTCAAGGTGAACGACAAGATCGCCTTCGGAAATTTCGGATGCTTCGCGCAGGAAGTTATCGGCCTTGCGGCGGCGTCCGCCCGGGCGGCTCATGCGGTCGCCAAGGATATCCTGTTCTGTAACAAACCAAAGACCCTGACGACGGAAACCGCGTTCGATATCAAGGATAACAACCGCGACATGCTCATGGGTCAGGTCATCAGTGATATCTTCCCAGCACTCACAATTAACGACCTTGCCTACGCCATGTTCGCGCAAAAGCGAAACCATACGATCGCGCGAACCGTCGGAATATGCTGCGATGACAACCTGATTTTCCTTGCCGCGCTGGGCCGTGATAAAATCACGCAACTCGTCATAAAGGTTGGTATCTGCCCGCGCCCGGACATCCCCGAAATCGCGCCCTGCCCGCGCGCCCAGATCGAAAATGCCACGTTCGGGGTTTTCATCATCGTAATATGGCGAATATTCCAGAACCACGCGATCAGCGAGCATGCGATCAAATTCCGCCTGATCAAGATACAGCCGTTCGGTTGGCACCGGTTTATAAACATTATCGCCCGAAAGGCCGCCGCCCTTGATGTTCAGTCGCGCCTGATAGTAATCGTCAATCATCTCGAGACGATTTTCGATCACTTCCGCATACTGATAATCAAGGGTTACGATCACATCAGGCAAATAGGCAAAGATCGTATCCAGACCGTCATGGAACAATGGCAACCAATGTTCCATACCACCGTATTTCAGGCCGTTTGAAATCGATTCATACAGGGGATCTGTTTGCGACACAGCCCCGAACAGTTCGCGATATCCGCTTCGGAAGCGTGAAATGCTGTCCGGATCCAGAAACACTTCGCCAACCGGCAGCAGTGCAATTTCCTTGACCTTGCCAATCGTTCGCTGGCTTTCAACATCAAAGCGCCGAATGCTTTCAATCTCGTCACCAAAGAAATCAAGGCGTACCGGATCTTTCATTCCAGGCGCAAAAATATCGACAATGTCGCCGCGTACGGCATAGTCGCCCGGTTCCATGACCTGTTCGGCGCGGTTATAGCCCATACGCTCAAAATATGCGGTAAGATCGGCCCGGTCATATTCAGTGCCTGCCTTGAAGGCGAGCTTGCCGTTCCGCATCACATCAACGCGCGGAACCCGCTGCATGGCAGCGGCCGCAGTGGTCAGAACGATGCGTCCCTGTCCGGCCTGTGGTGCGGCCCCTTCGGCCAGAACCGTCAGCGTCTCGATACGCCGTGCTGTCACTTCGGCAATCGGCGAAACCCTGTCATATGGCAAACAGTCCCAAGCCGGAAGTGTAAGCACTTCGACTTCCCCGGCAAAGAAACGCAAGGCTTCTGCCAGTTGAGACATGCGTTTGTCATCGCGTGCGACATGCAGAACCGTTTTGTTGGTTCCGGCCGCGTCGAGCAATTCACGCAAAATCAGCGCGTCTGATCCCTCCGGGACGCCGCCGACACGTTTGCGACCTTTGGTCGATATGATTTCTTTGATTTTGTTCAATGCTTTATCAGGCGTTGCTCAGATCCCTAATCATGCGCAGTACATCAGTATCATACTGCGCCGGGGCTTGTTCCTTGCCAGTGGCCCATTTGAAGAAGTCCGCATCGGGCACTTCATTGATCAGGGCCTCGAACGTATCAAGCTGTTCCTCGGTCAGGGTGCTCAGGTGTTTGTCCATGAAGCGGCCCATCAGGATATCGTTTTCCTTGGTGCCGCGATGGCCCCCGCGGAACAACAGCTTTTTACGACGCATTTCGAGTTCCGAAATGTTGTCAGTCATGGTCGATCTCCTGATTTAACTCGTTGCAGCACCCGGTGGGCGGGCGTCTGCAGGCAATTCTGTAGCTTGGTTTGTACGGCAAAATACGGTCGGGGTCCATGCTGCGATCAGTTGATTTTGCATCAATTCGTGACTTGCAGGTTGTCCCGCGATAATTTTGTTGTATACCCGTGCCATAAACATAATTGTTCTATTAACGTTCTCATCGAAAGTTGCAACGAAAACCGACATGCGCCCGGAAATTCTGTTCCCTCTTTTTGCTGAAATAGACACGCTGGCAGGCATTGGTCCGCGGCTGAAGCCGCTGGTCGAGCGGCTGATTGGCGGGGAACATGTGGCAGATTTGCTGTGGCATTTACCATCCGGGATCATTGACCGTCGTTTTTCGCCACCCCTTGCTGAAACCATTGACGGGTCGATTGTAACCCTTGATGTCTGGGTCGAGCGGCACGATCCGTCGCCAAACCGTCGGCGTCCCTATCGGGTGATCTGTAAAACGCTGAGCGGCCCTGTTGTGCTGGCATTTTTCAATGCGCGGGCAAAATATCTGAACGATGTCCTGCCGATTGGCGAAAAGCGCATCGTGTCAGGCAAGATCGATCATTATCGCGGCGAATATCAAATCACCCACCCTGACCGTATCGGTACCGAGGCCGAGCGAGACGACATCCAGACGGTTGAGCCGGTTTATCCGATGTCGGCCGGTGTAACGGGCAAGACTTTGACCAAGGCCGCGCGCGCAGCCCTTGCCACGGTTCCGGATTTGCCAGAATGGCATGATCCGGCACTGGTGGCGCGACACAAATGGCCAGATTTGAAGACTGCCCTTCATACTGCTCATAATCCGCAAGATGAAGCTGATCTGTCGCCGGATCATCCGGCGCGCAAACGGCTTGCCTATGATGAATTGCTGGCCAATCAACTGGCACTGGCGCTGATACGGGCAAAGATGCGCAAATTGGGTGGGCGGGTCACACAAGGTGACGGCAAATTGCGTGATGCCTTGTCAGGCAACCTGCCCTTTGCCATGACGGGCGCACAGCAACGTGCACTTAAGGATATCTATGCCGATATGGCGAGTGAAGGACGCATGTTGCGCCTTTTGCAAGGGGATGTCGGATCGGGGAAAACCGTTGTTGCACTGATGGCGATGCTTAATGCTGTTGAATGCGGACGTCAGGCCGCCCTGATGGCCCCGACTGAAATTCTTGCCCGGCAGCATTTTGAAACCATTTCCCCCTTGCTTGAACAGATCGGTGTGACTTGTGCCATTCTGACCGGGCGCGACAAGGGAAAGTCCCGCAAGGCATCGCTAGAGGGATTTGCCAACGGGGATATTCAGATCGCAGTCGGCACTCATGCCCTGTTCCAGGAAGACGTCATTTTCAGAGACCTTGCATTTGCGGTTGTCGACGAACAGCATCGCTTTGGTGTCCATCAGCGCCTGATGCTGGCGGGCAAAGGACAAGCCGTCGATGTACTGGTCATGACAGCAACGCCGATCCCGCGCACCCTTACCCTTACGGCATTCGGGGATATGGAAGTATCGCGTCTGGATGAAAAGCCGCCCGGAAGAAAGCCGGTTGATACCCGTGTTCTTCCCATCGACAAGGTTGATGATGTGATTTCGGGAATCGGACGCGCCATGCGCACAGGCACCAAAATCTATTGGGTCTGTCCGTTGGTGGAAGATTCCGAAATCCTTGACCTTCAGGCCGCAGAAGAACGTTATCGAGTTCTCGTAGAGCTGTTCGGTGAAAGCCGGGTTGGTCTTATTCACGGCAAGATGAAGGGCAAGGAAAAAGACGAGGTGATGGAACGTTTTGCCCATGGGGATACGTCCATTCTTGTTGCAACGACCGTGATTGAGGTCGGCGTTAATGTGCCTGAAGCCACCATTATGGTGATCGAGCATTCTGAACGGTTTGGTCTGGCCCAACTCCATCAGTTGCGGGGACGCATTGGTCGTGGTGATGCGGCATCGACCTGTTTGCTTTTGTATGGCAGCCCGCTGGGTCAAGTTTCCAAGGCGCGCCTGAAGATTATGCGCGAGACAGAGGACGGGTTCATCATTGCCGAGGAAGACCTGAAATTACGTGGCGCGGGCGAAGTTCTTGGTACCCGCCAAAGCGGGCTTCAGGAATACCGGTTGGCCAATCTGGAGCTGCATGGTGACTTGCTGGCGATTGCGCGTGACGATGCGCGCCTGATTGTGGACCGGGATCCTGATCTTCAGAAAGCCCGTGGTGAAGCGCTACGATTATTGCTTTATCTGTTTGAACGTGATGAGGCTGTACGATATTTCAGATCGGGCTAGATCGAAACTGGTCAGCTAGAACAAGGGCGCTTGTAAAAAGCGCCCTTGTTTTTTGTTCTGTCATTTGTGGCGGATAATCAGGCGTCTTCGCGTGTTTTTCCGTCTTTCGATGATGCACTTTCATCGGTGTCGATCCGGGCCGGAATATCGCGCGAAACCAGAATGGGGACATTCTCCTTTTCGCGGAGAACATCGACATCCTCATATGTCTTGGCAGCAACTTTTGGATGCTTCTGTTCTTCAATCGGACGGCGATCCGGCGGGGTCACAATACCGCCCGACATCACCATCTTGATGGCTTCTTCGACGGTCATATCAAGGATCACAATATCTCCACGCGGGACGAACAACAAGAATCCCGACGTTGGGTTTGGCGTCGTTGGCAAGAAGATATTGATCACCGTATCTTCGGTAAGGTGCTGGACCTCGCCCTTGGTTTCACCGGTAATAAAGCCGATTGCCCACATGCCACGACGCGGATATTCAAGTAACACCGCCTGACGAAACGCATTGGACTGGTTGGCCAGAACAGTTTCAAGGATCTGTTTGACAGCACTATAGATGCTGCGTACTGCCGGAATGCGGCCAAGAATGCGCTCGTAAAGCTTGATCAGCGCCCGTCCGGCAAAGTTCGTGGTGAACCAGCCAACAACGGTAATGAAGACCAGAATAACCAGCAATCCAAGTCCCGGAATACCATAATCCTGATAACCATCCGGCAAATAGGTTTCCGGATTGTAATGTGCCGGGATCAGCGGGATAACCTTGCTGTCGACGAATTCGATAAACCACCAGGCCAAGCCGAAGGTAATTGCAAGTGGCGCGCTTACGAGAATGCCGGTCAGGAAATATGCCCGCATACGGGCAAAAAGGCCCGGGCTTGGAAGTGTATGACCGGAACCCTGATTTTCCGTATCATTGGTATCATCGCGCTTGGCGTTCATTGATCACCTGTGCTGAAGTGCCGCAACCAAATGCTCTTTTACAAGAATAGCCTTTGGCATTTGGTATTTGTAAGTAAGAATATGGCAATGCTGCGACATTGGATCGGTTTACCCGTTTCCTGAAGTGATAGCAGTAATCAAGTTTGCGGCGCAACCAAACAAACCGCAAATGGTTAAACAGAACCGGTATGGAGACGTTTTGCAGGTCTGGATAATCGAATATATTTACGATGAAGATGGTTCGGTTGGGGTGAAAACTGCCAAGGTGCGCGCCCCCGATTACGAAACGGCGCGTCAGTTTGCGATTGGCGATGCGCCGGCCAAGGATTTCGTGATGTCCCTGCATCCGGAATCGGAAGATCAGTTTCTTGGTACACCGGGTATCCGCGCCCGCGAAATGACCGGAAAAGTAGTTCACGAAGTCCCTGATCCGGACGATGATTTGGAAGATGATGATGACGATTTCCGAGCTTGATGAGCGAACCTTTTTACCACGCCCGATCATCGGCGTTGGGGCTGTTGTCTGGCATCAGGATCATGTTCTGCTGATCCAGCGCGGCAAGGAACCCAATATCGGCAGCTGGAGCATCCCTGGCGGCGCGCAGGAACTGGGCGAAACGGTGCGCGAGGCTGTTTGTCGTGAAGTCATGGAAGAAACCGGCGTCAAGATTTCCAGTCCGATCCTGGTCGATACAGTCGATCTGATTGCGCATACCGAAGAAGACAAGGTTGAATATCACTATACCCTGATTGATTTTGTGGCCGTTGCGCTTAATCCCGATATCAGCCTTGGCGGTGATGCAGCAGATGCCAAATGGGTGAAGGTGAACGAGGTCACAAATTACAATCTCTGGAACAAGACCATCGACATCATTGCCAAATCACGCACCATTCTTGAAGGCCGCTAAGCGCCCTTCCCGGTCGTTACGTTACTTGGGCTGATATTCATACAAAAAAGGCGACATCTCCATGATGCCGCCTTTTGTTGTTTCCGAGGAACGTCAGGATCATGCTGCGGCATGTTGCAGCAGAACGCTTTCCTGAAGTTTCTTGAATGCACGTGCTTCAAGCTGACGAACACGTTCGCGGCTGACACCGAAACGTTCACCCAGTTTCTCAAGGGTGATCGGGTCATCGCTCAGGAAACGGGCCTTGATGATTTCCTGCTCACGTTCAGGCAACTCGCCAAGTGCGTTTTTCAGCATGCCGTTATGAAGAACACGTTCTTCGGCATCGGCAACGATGGCTTCCGGGCTCGGCGCATCCGAAGACAGGGTATCAAGATATTCCATCCCCTCGTCTTTTGGCATCGGCGTGTTGAGCGAGAAATCACGTGCCGCAAGACGGCGGTTCATTTCAAGCGCTTCACGACCGGTTACACCAAGCTTTTCGGCAACCTGATCAGCTTCTTCGGGCGACAATTCACCATTGTCATAGATGTTAAGCTGACGTTTTGCCTTGCGCAGACTGAAGAACAGCTTCTTCTGGGCTGCCATGGTGCCAAGTTTGACCATCGACCAGCTCTGCAGAATGTATTCCGTAACCGCAGCACGGATCCACCACATCGCATAGGTCGACAGACGGAAACCGCGTTCCGGATCGAATTTCTGAACCGCACGCATCAGGCCGGTATTGCCTTCGGCAACAAGGTCTGCCATCGGCAGGCCATAGCCGCGGTAACCGAATGCGATCTTGGCGACCAGACGCAAGTGACTGGTGACAAGTTTATGGGCAGCCGCGGTGTCATCATGGTCCTGATAACGGTGGGCCAGCATGTATTCTTCGTCCGCAGTAAGCATTGGAAACTTCCAGACTTCACGGAGATAGCCCGAGAAACCGTCTTCCAGAGATACTGCAGGTAATTTAATGGCGCTCATTATATGTCCTCCTGAGAGGTTCACGCGTCGACATCTGTATTGAATACGGAGTCCGTCATAGGTTAGATGACGCGCGAACACTGTCGGTTGTGAATTTATTCACTTGGACGACCGGATTTTTTGGGAAAGCTGATTGGTCCGGTCGCATATTCATTCCATAGAGACCTATGGAAGAGGACAGCAGACGCTAATAAGAAGTTCATTCATGGTGTCTCATCCTTACATGAAGCAAATCGACAATTTACATGTCCGCCAATAGGCCGGACGTTGATCCGGCGGTGCCTTTGGGCCCCCACCCGCGTTGCTTAATATATCTAATCCCGACCAAATCAGTCAAGAACTTCTGACCAGAGTTTCAGTTATATTAATCAACCGTTATCAGCATTTTAGAAAAGATAACTGACAAGCGCTGTCAGGTACTCAAAACGCCAACAATTCACGGTAAAATCGATATAAGGCGAAACAAAGGCAAGCTGTCCAAATTCGATGGAACTGGTGACCTATGGTCAAATACACCGGTATCGGGTGACCGAAAGGTAAACACCAGACTTCCTGATCTGGCATCAAAGGGACACTTATTGTAGTGTCGCGAACATTCCTGTTTTGCTGGTAACCGGGACACATCATGCCAGACCATTTACCCACGTCGTCCTGCCCGTGCGGAAGCTCCAGACCTTATGATCACTGCTGTGGTCTGTATCATTCGGGGCGCAGTTTTGCCGAAACTGCCGAGAAATTGATGCGATCGCGTTACACAGCGTTTGTTCTTCGCAATGGGGATTACCTGACTTCGACACTGGCTAAAGAAAGTCGCAGGGGTTTTGACGGGGGCAGCATTGGCCGGGATCAAACACACTGGACCGGACTGGAGATTATCGACCGGGTTGCCGGTGGAATGCTTGATCAAACCGGCATTGTCGAATTCATCGCAAGCTTTGTTGAAAATGGTCAGACATACCAGCTTCATGAACGTTCGAACTTCGAACGCCGTGATGGAAAATGGTTTTATGTCGATGGTATTTTTCCCGGAGACACAAAACAACATAGCGAAGGTGCGTCTTTACAGGACGGTAAAACCACTTTGGAAAAGGTGGGCCGAAACGACCCCTGCCCGTGTGGTTCCGGCAAGAAATTCAAGAAGTGTTGCGGCTGACTAGCGCATGAATTCGATGGCCCATTTATGAAACGGGCGGATCAAACTTGCGTGGGCATCTTCGTAGGAAAGCCAGATTAGTTCATGATCGTCATCAACAGGCGGACCAAGCTTTTCGCGGAGTTCACATTCAAAAAAGGTCCCGCGTTTTAGCCGATAGCGTCCTTTGGCTGGATTATTGACATATTGGGATGCAAAACCAAGGCGCGAAACAATGTTGATCCGATATCCGGATTCCTCATAGGCCTCGCGATAAAGTGCATCCTGTTCGCTTTCGCCAGGCTCAACGCCCCCACCCAGAAGAACAATACCCTTTGGTGTGCGCGCCACGGCAAACTTTCCCTCGCCATTTCGGATCACGGCATAGGAACAATCCTGAACGTTATAGCTTTGCCCCATGCGCGGGGTTCCAAAAACAGGTCCAACCAACTTGGATATACCAGCCTTCCACAACTGAATGCCGCTTCCCGAGAACAAGAGTTTTTCTAATTATTTTGTAACGCGATAGCACGATCAGGCATAACTTTGCAACGTGTCGTGTCTCGATACAGTTCTCCTTGTCTTTCTGATGCAAACCGCCGTTTTCCAGTGGACGCAATCTGGCGGTTCTTGATGTGCACGATTTTCTTCGATCAGCTTCGATAGATATGGTTATGCAGGCAAGTCTCGCAAAGTAAAACACCCCAAAACAGTCACTGCTTTGGGGTGTTTTGAAACCGTAGTTCCAGAGAAAATCCTAGAACGGAATTTCGTCATCAAGGTCAGGTGCACCGGCCGGGGCAGAACCACCACCGGAAGATCCGCCATTACCCCAACCTGCGTCAGAGCCACCACCGTAACCGCTGTCAGAACCGCCATAGTTGCCACCGGATGATGCGCCACCACCCATGCCGCCGCCTTCGCCGCGGTTATCAAGCATGGTCAGGTTCGAGTTGAAACCTTCGAGCACAACTTCAGTGGTATAGTTGTCTTTGCCATCCTGCCCCTGCCACTTGCGAGTGCGGAGCTGGCCTTCGATATAAAGCTTGCTGCCTTTTTTCACGAAACGCTCGACAACATCTGCAAGGCCTTCGTTGAAGACAACAATGCGGTGCCATTCAGTACGCTCGCGACGTTCACCAGACTGACGGTCGCGCCACTGTTCGGAGGTCGCAATGCTGAAGTTGGCGATTTTCTTACCGGCCTGGGTGAACCGGATTTCAGGATCGCGCCCGAGGTTCCCGACGAGAATGACTTTATTGACACTACCAGCCATGGGTTATCTTCCAAGTTTGTGTTGTCCGCTGTCCCGAATAATCGGGACTTGTGAATTATCATTACGCAAAAATGCGCTGCATTAAAGATTCAAGTGAAACGCGATCCGTTTCATCAAAGGAGCCATATTCGACACTATCGACGTCAAGCACAGCAATCAACTGCCCATCACGATTGATGACCGGAACCACGATTTCAGAGTTTGACCGGCTGTCACAGGCGATATGCCCGGGAAATGCATGAACATCAGCAACCAGCTGTGTTTCGCGCGAAGCCGCCGCTGTGCCGCAAACGCCGCGCCCGAACGGGATGCGCAGGCAACCAAGTGTACCTTGATACGGCCCAACGACCAGCTCGTTTTCCTTTTGTGGATCAACCACATAAAAACCGGTCCAGAAGTAATAATCGAACTTTTCCGACAGGACGCAGGACACTGTGGCCATCAAAGCGGTGATGTTGGTTTCCCCTTCGGTGATGCTGAGAAGCTCTTTTTCGGCTTCTGCATACAGGGATTTTTTCAGGTCTGGCTGCACAGTGTTCTCCATAATCTTTGACGATACGAACTACCCCGTTCGGACCATTCGAGACAAGGGTAAAGTGCCCCATTTCTGAAACAAAAAACACCCCCGACAGGTCATCCCCGCCGGAGGTGCCATATTCAACTGATTGGTAGCGTTCAGATACGCTTGCCAGTCTCGATATCAAACAGATGAATTTTGTCTGCCTGAACAGTCAAGCTCAAGGCATCGTTTTTGGCAAACTGGTGCGTTCCCTGCAGGCGCAGCGTCACATTGTCCGCCCCGGAACCGAAATCTAGGTATACCAGCGTTTCAGCGCCAAGAGATTCCACCATACGAACAACCGCATTGATGTGCCCATCGCCATTGTAGGCAAGGCTAAGATGTTCGGGACGAATACCGGCGGTCACCGCCTGGCCGCCAGCAACATCATGATCAATATCAAGCATCACGCCATCTCCGACGATCACATGTTTACAATCATCAGATACTTTAGCCGTCAGGAAATTCATCGCCGGAGACCCGATAAAACCAGCAACAAATTTAGTGGCAGGCTTTTCGTAGATATCAATCGGAGTACCGATCTGCTCGGCGACGCCGCCATTCATGACGATCAGTCGATCTGCCAAAGTCATGGCTTCCACCTGATCATGGGTGACATAAACAGATGTAATGCCAAGACGTTGCTGCAAGTTCTTGATTTCAAGACGCATGTCCACACGAAGCTTCGCGTCCAGGTTCGACAGCGGTTCGTCAAACAGGAAGACTTTTGGTTGACGGACAATTGCCCGGCCCATGGCAACACGCTGACGCTGGCCACCAGAAAGCTGACGGGGTTTGCGTTCCAGATGATCTTCAAGTTGCAGAATGCGGGCGGCTTCGCGCACCTTGCTTTCGATGTCAGTCTTGCTATAGCCACGGTTACGCAAGCCATAAGCCATATTGTCGAAATTGTTCATATGCGGATAAAGCGCGTAGTTCTGGAACACCATTGCGATATCACGATCAGCCGGCGCAACCTTGTTGACGACCTTGTCATCAATGCTGATCTCACCAGCCGAAATGCTTTCAAGGCCTGCTATCATGCGCAGCAAGGTGGATTTTCCGCAGCCCGATGGGCCGACCAGAACTGTAAATTCACCATCCTTAATGGCAAGATCAATGCCATGGATCGCCTTGTACCCGTTCGGGTAGGTTTTTTCAGCCTGATTAAGGGTAACTGTTGCCATCTTTGTATCCTGTATCCGGATCAGTTGGTTTCCATTCAGCAGAAATCGGGAGACAGAGATTATTTCTCTGTCTCGACCAGTCCCTTGATGAACATGCGTTGGAAGATCACCACCACCAGCACCGGTGGAATGGTCGCCATGATTGTCAGAGCGAATGCCTTGGGGAATTGCGGTATCTGTCCGCCTTCATAAAGCGAGTTATAGACCTGTTTGATGCCGATCACGATCGTGTAAAGCTGATCATCGGTGGTCATCAGAAGCGGCCAAAGATACTGGTTCCAGCCAACAACAAACATGATGATAAAGATTGCCGCGATCATCGTGACCGACAGCGGAACCAGAATATCGATAAAGAACCGGACAGGACCGGCACCGTCAAGACGGGCTGCCTCAAGCAGCTCATCGGGTACCGACCGATAAAACTGCCGGAAGAAGAAAGTCCCGGTTGCCGAGGCAATCAGCGGCAGGATCAGACCGGTATAGCTGTTTAGCAGCCCAAGATTTGCAACGACCTCATAAGACGGAACAATACGCACTTCGAGCGGCAGCAAAAGGGTCGAAAAAATCACCCAGAACAGCGGCACGGCAAGTTTGAACCGAAAATAGACAATCGCATAGGCCGCCATCATGGAAATGATCACCTTGCCGATTGCAAAGCCAAGGCCCAGTACCATGCTGTTAAACAGCATTTCAAGAGCGGTCACCCTGCCCTTTGTTGCCGCTGGATCAAACAGGATCGCGCCGTAGTTTTCGATCATATGTCCACCCGGCCAGAATTGCAGACCGTTCTGGAAAATGAATTCACGCGTATGGGTGGATGATGCAAATGCAATCCAGACCGGCATGATCATGAAAAGCGCGCCAAGGATCAGGATTGTGTGATTGGTGAATATTCGCCATTTCGACTGATACATCGCGGCCCCCTAGTAATGCACTTTGCGTTCAATGAAGCGGAACTGGAACACGGTCAAAATACTGACCATGATCATCAGCAAAACCGATTGCGCGGAACTGCCGCCCAAATCCGCCCCGATGAAACCATCGACATAAACCTTGTAGACAAGCGTTGCCGTTGCCCCGCCCGGAGACCCCTTGGTCGACACATCAATGATTCCAAAGGTTTCAAAGAAGGCGTACGTCAGGTTGATCACCAGCAGGAAGAAGGTCGTCGGAGCAAGCAACGGGAAGGTAATCGTCCAGAAACGACGTTCTGCACTTTTACAATCAAGTGTCGCTGCTTCCTGAACGGACTTCGGAATGCCCTGAAGGCCGGACAGGAAGAAGATGAAATTCACACTGACCTGTTTCCAGACCGCAATCAGAATGACAACAAAGGCCGCATCATTGGCGTTTTGAATATGATTGAATTCAAACCCGAAGCTGTTGAACGCTTTGTAAAGGTCACCCATCAGCGGGTTGAACATCATATTACCAAGCAGACCAGCCACGGGCGGCGCAACCGCGTACCCCCACATCAGAAGCGTCCGATAGGACTTGGCGCCACGGATAACTTCGTCGGCACGTACCGCTAGAAAAAGCGATATGATGATCGAAATAACGGCAACTGCCACCGAGAAGATCACTGTAAAGATCGCCGAACGGCTCCAGGATGCGCTCGATAGAACATCCTCGAAATTGCGGAACCAGACAAATTGCGAAGACATGCCAAAGGCATCTTCAAGAAGGAATGACTGGTAAACCGCCTGTGCCGCTGGCCACAGGAAGAATATGGAAATAATCAAAATCTGGGGTGCAACAAAAAGATAGGGCACCGCGCTATGTTCAAATTGTACGCGCTTCATCGCCTATGCCACCATTACTCAAGTCCAAAAAATGCAAAACAGGGCGACCAGCTTGGGCCGCCCCGTATTTGCGAAAAGCAGATTAGTTCGAATAGGTATCGTTGAAGCGATCCAGAAGGCCGTTTGCTTCTTCTTCAATCGTGTTGAAGGCTGCATCAATGGTTTCTTCGCCATTCATCATCTTGTCGACTTCGCGATAGATGACTTCACGGATCTGGACGTAGAAACCAAGGCGGTAACCTTTGGTCCACTCACCACCTTCCTCGGAAAGCTGCTGAATGCCAACTTCGGCATCCGGGCTTTCTTTGTAGTAGCCGTCTTTTTTCGCCAGCTCGTATGCTGCCGTGGTGATCGGCACATAACCGGTTTCTTTGTGCCAGTAATACTGGGTTTCCGGCTTGGTCAGGAATTTGAAGAATGCGGCAACGCCAGCATCCTGTTCTGCGCTATGACCAGAGAAGGCAAACAGCGAAGCACCGCCGATAAAGGTCGATTTCGGTGCGTCACCAACGCCTTTCCAGTAAGGAAGGGTCGAAGTGCCAAAATCAAACTGGGCGGATTTGCGAAGGCCACCGAACGAACCGGAGGAACCGATCCACATGGCGACCTGTTGCTGAACGAAAGCATCCTGGTTTGCGCCCCATGCACGACCGTAATAGCCGTAGTAACCCTCGTCTTTCCAGGCTTTGACGCGCTTCCAGTGATCTTTCAAGGCATCGTTGTTATAAAGGATCTTAACATCGGTGCTGTCATAGCCGTTGTTGCCGGTCGCCATCTGCAGATTGTGGCGCGACATGAAGTTTTCAAAGAAGATCCACGGGCTGTGCGACTGGGCAAGAGCGGTGTAACCGGCAGCTTTGAGCTTCGGAGCGGCTTCTTCGAATTCCTGCCAGGTTTTCGGAACGTCTACACCGGCTTTGGCAAGGGCTTCCTTGTTGTAATACAGAAGCGGGGTCGAGCTGTTGAACGGCATGCCGATCATCTTGCCATCAGAGTCTGCATAGAAGTAGCGAACACCCGGAATGTATTCATTGATGTCGAATTTGACGTTGTTTTCTTCGAGCAGGTCCTGAACCGGCTTAACAGCACCTTTGGCATTGATGATGGTTGCAGCGCCAGCATCGAAGATCTGAATGATGTTCGGCTGGTTTTTCGCGCGGAACGCAGCGATACCTGCCGTCATGGTGTCTTCGTAGCCACCCTTGTTAACTGCAACAAGGTGATAATCGGACTGGCTTGCGTTAAAATCTGCGGTGATCTGATCAACCACACCACCAAGCGCGCCGTCCATAGCGTGCCACCAGGTGATCTCGGTTGCGGCTTCTGCAGTGTTGCCGATGGCAAACACGGCAGCGGCTGCCATTAGTGTCTTGCGAAACATGATCTGTTAGCTCCCAAATAAAAAACATCTGTTTCAAACCGCCTGTTGTCCGGTTCGTCACAACGCATTCGTTTTCTGTCGGGAGCCCTGTTTCCTCAAGTGACAGTTTTCGGAAATTTACTTTTCGAACGTATAAATGATCAATATTGCACTGTTATTTGGGCTTAAAACTCACAATTTGATGGATCAAAACGTTCACATGAACAGCAATGAATTTGCAAAACCCCGCAAAATTATTGCTTCTGATAGTATGGAGTCATCTCAATGTTGCTATCAACACATTGTCTAATATGAATTTTTTGTTTCCATATTATGAATCTGTCACGTTTTTTTGCGCATTTATGCAGCTTGCCGGTTTATCAAAGATAAAAAGAAAGGGTGGCATTGATGCCACCCTTTAACATTCAGAAATGAACATTTTGATCGGATATCAGTTCTTGGTGTCACGCTGCACGAAGACCGAGAGCAAAGCCAAACCGCCTGACACCACCATCAACAGCAACGACAACGCATTGAGAACTGGTGTTGATCCCTGCTTGAGGCGATCAAACATCGCAATGGTCAGCGGCGCATCAGACCCGACCAGCATCAATGTCGTATTGAAGTTCTCAAATGACATCAGGAATGCCACAATCCCTGCCCCGATCAATGCCGGTTTGAGGAACGGGATCGTTATGGTCCAGAGTGCTGCACGCCGTGTCGCGCCAAGATTAAGCGCAGCTTCTTCAAGACTGACATCAAATTTACGCAAACGAGCCGAGATCACCAGTGTCGTGATCGTCGTGATAAAGGCGAACTGGCCAATGATCACAAGAAACAGGCCCGGTCGCAGGAACTCAAGATCCCAGCCAATACTATCTTCGATACCGTTTGCAATGGCATTCGAGAAGACAAGAATTGAAATACCAAGGATCACACCTGGAATAACCAGTGGCGAAAGCGAGATAATATAAAGCAGGTTCTTGCCGGGAAACTTACTGCGTTCAAACAGAAATGCATTACAGGTTCCGACCGTTACTGACAGGATGGTGACCCAAAACGCCACAAATGCCGAAACGCCGACACTTTCAAGAAGCTTGGTGTCATTGAATATCCCGATATAGGGATCCTCATTTCCAAAGAACCAGGCAAGAGTCCCTCCCTCCCAGGGCATGGACGGAAACAGGCTGTCGTTGAAGGCAAAGACACCCACGACAATCAGCGGTGCGCTCAGATAGACAAAGAACAGCGCGATATAGCTTGAATAGAGGCCCTTGTAGAATTTGGGCTGCGGAATACTTGGAATCATGTTCTTTCCCCTAGCCCACGGTTTCTGAAAGCGTCTGTTTGCTGAGTTTCAACCCGATCCAGACAATCGCAGATGACAAAATCAACAGCAGGAAGCCAAACGCAGACCCTGACTCCCAGTTAAATCTGGTAATGAACTGGGTGTAAATCTGTTCGGTAAACCAGAGGCTGTCCTTACCCCCCAACAAATTGGGTGTCAGATAATTGCCAAGTGTCAGCATGAAGACAACGATGCATCCTGAGGCAATACCGGGCATGGCATGGGGAATAACGATGTCACGTGTTACGGTGAATGCGTTGCCACCAAGGTCATATCCCGCCTCGATCAGACTGTCATCAAGGCTGTCGAGAACCGAAACCAGAGGAACAACCATGAACAACATCGACGTGTAAACCAGACCGACCATGATGGCCGCGTCGTTATAAAGCATTTCCACAGGACCATCCGCGATCCCGGCCCATTGCAAGAAATTGCTTATAACGCCGCTTTCGCGCAGCAGGATCATCCAGCCAAAGGTCCGAACCAGTTCCGAAACCCAGAACGGGATCAGGCACATCAGAAACAGCGCATTCTTGCCCTTTCCGCGCATCACCTTGGCGATGTAGTATGACACCGGAAAGCCGATTACGAGCGTCAGGATCGTGGCAAAGATCGACATCACCGCCGTCCGGACATAGGTGTTCCAGTAAAGGGGTTCTGCAAAAAATTCGATATAGTTGATCAGGCTGAATTCATATTTTCCATATGAAATGCGTTCGCGCATCGAGACCAGGAAAAGGTCCATGTGCGGCAAAATAACCAACAGAAACAGCCACAATAGCAACGGCATTGCCAACAACAGCAAGCCAAAGCGAAACGCGCTGCCTCCGGTTATGGAAGCTGTCTTGCTCATGCTCCTGCTCCGCCTTCGGTCGATGCGAAGCAACGGGTTTGCTCGACGCTCCATGAAAGCCTGATTTCGTCCCCTGCCTTGACGGAGGCAAATGCACCGGTCTGGGGCAAGGCAACGGTCATTTCATGACCGGTCACAAGTTCACGCACCTGAAGACTGCTTGCGGCACCATTAAACAGGACATTATCAACCTTGGCGGAAAGACTGTTGTCGGCACCTTCCGTGCCATCAATGGCGATGGCTTCGGGACGGACAAAAACGTCGACACCCTGACCGGTGACCAGATTGGTCTGGCCGTCGCGTTTAGCGATGACTTTGCCGCCGCTGGCAAGATTGATTTCGATCTTGTGATCATCGCCACCTTCAACAGTGCCGTGCCAGCGATTGCTCTCACCGACAAAGCCCGCAACAAAGGCCGTTTTGGGATTGTAATAGAGGTCCTGTGGCGCACCGACCTGCTCAAATCGTCCGGCATTCATTATCGCAACCTGATCGGACATCACAAGTGCCTCGGATTGGTCATGGGTGATGTAAACAAACGTGGTGCCGATCTCATGTTGCAGCTGTTTGAGTTCAACCTTCATATGTTCGCGCAATTTAAGGTCAAGCGCCCCTAAAGGTTCGTCCAAAAGCAGAACAGCGGGGTCAAGAACAAGACAGCGCGCAATCGCGATGCGCTGCTTCTGGCCACCTGAGAGCTGACTAATCTGTTTGGGGCCAGCATCTGGAAGTCCTACCCGTGCAAGGGTTTCATTGACCTTTTGCGTGATCGTTGCCTTGTCAACACCACGGCGTTTAAGGCCATAGGCAACGTTTTCGGCAACATTCATCATCGGGAACAAGGCAAGATGCTGAAATACCATATTGACCGGCCGACGGTTGGGTGGAACACCCAGCACCGATGCGCCCTTGATCAGGATATCGCCCGATGTGGGGGCCTGAAACCCGGCCAGCATCCGAAGCAGCGTCGTCTTGCCGCATCCACTTGGACCAAGGATGGAGAAAAACGACCCTTTGGGGATTGCCAGTGAGATGTCATTGACGGCGGTAAAGTCGTCAAAAGTTTTGACCACATTGCGGCATTCAAGGTCAAATTGGTCAGCCATAGGAGCCCTGTTCACGTTATTTTTGTTGGTGGAGCCAATCGAATGGTGATTGCCATTCCAGAAAGCACGATATCCCCGGCACAAAAATATGCCGGGGACGAAAGTTCTCAGGAAAAAAGTTTCCTTAGTTCGACTGAGCAGCCTTCACGCGATCAAGGGTTTTACCCTCAAGCACTTCAAGACCTGCCGGAACAGTCGGATACCATTTGATGTTATCGAGGTCAGCCGGCGGGAAACTGCCCTGGAACTGAGCCTTGAGTTTTGCATCTGCAAACTCATCCGCACCCTTGGAGGCGGTAAAGTTGCCTGCACTTGCAGTGATTTTAGCAGCGATTTCCGGCTGCATGACAAAGTTGATCCACTTATAGGCAGCATCTTCGTTCTTTGTCTTGCGCGGCAGTGCAAAGGTATCAATCCAGCCAAGTGCGCCGGATTTCGGTGCGACAAAGGTGATGTCGGCATTGTCGTTATTGAGCTTCCAGCCGCCAGTATCCCAAGCCATTGCTGCAACGACTTCACTCGAACGTACGAGGTTCAGCAGCGCATCGCCACCTTCCCAATAGGTTTTAACGTTGGATTTGCAGTCAATCAGCTTGGCTTCGACCGCATCAAGGATTTCCTGATACTTGGCTTCATCACCATATGCCGCAAACGGATCAAGTCCCATCGCGTAAGCGAAACCGATCAGGGTCGGACGCTTCAGGCGATAGGAAACCTTGCCTGCAACTTCCGGTGCACAAAGGTCGGTATAGTCTGCGACGTTTGCGGCTTTGGATTTGTCAACGATCAGGCCGCTGGTGCCCCAGACATGCGGCACGCCGTAAACGTCGCCTTCAACGGTGGTGTTGGTTTTGGTCGCATCAAGCATCGACGGAATGAATTTGGCCGCGTCGACTTTCGAAAGGTCGATCGGTTTGTAGATACCGTATTCAAGCTGAGCACCGGCGATGCGGTCCTGGGACGGCTGGGCAAGGTCAAAACCACCGCCGCCCGTCGCACGCAGTTTTGAAATCATGTCTTCGTTGTTGGACAACGTCACTTCGACATCGATGCCGGTTTCTTTTTCGAACAGCTCGACAACTTCGTCCGGGGCATAGCCACCCCAGGTCAGCAGACGAAGCTCTTCAGACTGAGCCGCTGAAGTGAAGGCAACCATTCCAGCAATCGCTGTGAGGCCAAGCAAAGAACCGCGCAATGCGCCGTGTTTTTTAGACATTTTGAACCCTCGTTATAAACGTGATGGCATTTCCCTGTGGCCGGATCGTTCATAGAATTTGGTTATCTCGCTCCGGCACGGAGCAATATCGCAAACATTCGTGTTGATACGAAAGAAAAAACGAAACTTTTTCTTTCTTTTGAACACGCAGGGTTCATTTTTGCGCCTGTCTAGAGCAAGGGCAAGTTAAAGTTCTGCAACAGTTTTTCAGCTGTGAAGCGGACCGGCTGACTGAAAAGCAAAAAGGCGCCATGAACGGCGCCTTTTCTCAAGATGTTCCGTTTTCAGTGCGACGGATATGGTCAGTCTTCTGCACTGAACTCGGCCGGGCAATCTACTTTCGTAAAGGCTTTGCCTTGCCCGTTAAACAGATGCGCGGCTCCGGCGGGCGCAGATGCCGTAACGGTTTCACCGATTTTTACCCGGCTATGTCCGGGGGCGCGAACCGTGACGCGATCACCATTGGCAAGTTTCAGATACAAATAGGTAGAATCGCCAAGCTTCTCGACGACATCGACCTCACCATTGACCGTCAATTCGCCCTGATCGCCAAGGGACAGATGTTCCGGGCGAATTCCCAGTTCGACCTGCGATCCGATTTCGGAAGCCGGAACGTCAAATGGCAGAACCGATTTGACACCGCCTGGAACCGATACGGTCACTTTGCCCTGCTCAACCCCGTCGATCGTGACGCTGGTGAAATTCATGGCTGGTGATCCGATAAAGCCCGCAACAAAACGGGTTTCCGGATGATGGTAAAGCTGCATCGGTGATCCGACCTGTTCGACATTGCCACCATTCATCACCACGATCTTGTCTGCCAACGTCATGGCTTCAACCTGATCGTGGGTAACATAAATGATCGTCGATTTCAGATCCTGATGCAGTTTTGCAATTTCGATGCGGGTTTGAACGCGCAACGCGGCATCAAGGTTTGAAAGCGGTTCATCAAACAAGAACACCTTTGGCTGGCGCACGATCGCACGACCAATGGCAACACGTTGGCGCTGACCGCCTGAAAGCTCCGACGGTCTGCGATCAAGAAGTTGATCAAGCTGCAGGATGCGCGCGGCTTCACGCACACGAGCGTCAATTGCAGCCTTGTCCTGTTTATCGAGCTTAAGCCCGAACGCCATGTTCTTGTAGACTGTCATATGCGGATAAAGCGCATAGGACTGGAAAACCATGGCAATTCCGCGATCACGCGGACTTTTGGTATTCACCAGTTCGCCATCAATCATCAGATCGCCACCAGTGATGTCTTCCAGACCGGCAATGATGCGCAACAAGGTGGATTTTCCGCAACCTGACGGCCCGACAAACACCACGAATTCACCGTCTTTTACATCCAGATCAATGCCATGCAGGACATCAACCGCGCCATAGCTTTTACGGATCTGGTCAAGTTTCAAGTCAGCCATTTATTCAAAGCTCCTATCAGCCAACAATTACTTCACCGCGCCGGATGTCAGGCCGCGAATGAGTTGTCGGGAGAAAATCAGGTAAAGGATCAGGATCGGGATAATCGCAAGGCTCAGTGATGCCAGAACCGCGTTCCAGTCAGTCACATACTGGCCAATGAATTGCTGCACACCCAGGGTAATGGTCTGCTTGCCATCGCCCGGTGCAAGAATCAGCGGGAACCAAAGATCATTCCAGATCGGGATCATCGTAAAAACTGCGACAGTTGCCACGGCCGGGCGGATTAGCGGAAGAATGATCGCAAAGAAGATTTTGAACTCCCCGACCCCGTCACACCGTGCGGCTTCTTTTAAATCCTTGGGAATTTGATGCATGAATTCCGTCAGGATAAAGATCGCCAGTGGCAATCCCTGCGCAACATAAACCAGAACCAGTGCAGTCAACGTGTTCACCAGCCCCATATCGACCACAAGGTTCAGGATCGACACAGAACCAAGCCGGATCGGCACCATGATACCGATGGCAAGATACAGGGCGAGCACCGTATTGCCCGGGAATTTGTATTCCGACAATGCCCATGCAGCCATCGCCGCCAGCAACAGAACAATCACGATGGTAACGATGGTCACTGTAAAACTGTTATAGAAAAACAGCTCAAAATTCGATTTTGCCAGAACCTTGGTGAACCCTTCCAGACTGAAGGTATCGGCATTTGGCAGCCCCATCGGATCCTTGAAGATTCCCTTACGGGTCTTGAAGGCGTTAATCACCACAAGGAAAATCGGATACAGCGCCACCAGCGTGTAGGTCAGAAGGATCGCATGAACGATCACAGCGCGACTGGCGTCTTCCCGACGTATATTTGCAAAATTCATCGTCGCCCCCGATTACAGCTGATAACGCGCCAGACGGCGCTGAATGGCGAACAGATAGAACAGAACGCCTGCCAGAATGATCAGGAACATCAGGGATGCAACCGTCGCCCCGAGATGCGGGTTTCCAAGCTGCAACTGATAACCAAAGAATGTGCGATAGAACAATGTGCCCATGATATCGGTCGAGAAGTTCGGGCCTGCCAACGCACCCTTTACTGCATAAATCAGGTCGAAGGCATTGAAATTACCAACAAATGTCAGAATGGAGACCATGGCAACAGTCGGCAGGACCAACGGCAACTTGATATGGATGAATACTTCGAAATGGGTCGCGCCATCGACAATTGCGGCATCAACCAGATCGTCCGGGATCGCAAGCAAGGCGGCATAAATCAGCATCAAGGGAATGCCAACCCACTGCCAGACCGAAATGAATGACAAAGTGATCAAGGCACTACCTTCCTTGCCCAGCCAGGGACCGAACAAAGATTTAAGACCGACAATATCAAGAAGGTCTGCGCCAACACCCCAGACAGGGCTCAGGATCAACTGCCAGATAAAGCCGACAATCACCACTGAAAGCATGGTCGGCATGATCATCATGGTGCGATAGGTATTCCGGAAGCGGAGCTGCGGCAGGCTGAGAATACCAGCCAGCGCAATGCCGATCGGGTTCTGGATCAACATGTGAACAGCAAAGAACTTCATATTGTTCCAGAAGCTGTTCCAAAAGGTCGCCGACCAATCCGGATCAGCCAAAATGGTGCGATAGTTGTCCAAACCAACGAAAGCAGTATCACCACCACTCGGGGTCGCATAGAAGCTGAGCCGGATTGAATCAAGCAGCGGATAGATCATAAACAGCGTGTAAATGATCGTTGCTGGGGCCAGAAAGGCGATCACAGGCAATTTTGCCTTGCGCCAATCGGTCATGGGGCCGGAATGCGCCATACCCTGTCCTGTTATCCAAGATTAAAAGATTGAAGGTTTCTGAATAACCTTCTCATGTATGGACCGCAGTTTTTCCGCCCGGCGGCCTCAAGATACAGAACGCATGCTGTTACCTGATCGGGCGATAAAGCAAGGATGGCAGAAACCCGCAGTCTCCGCCATCCTTTCGATATGTTACTGGTGCGGAGCATACCACTTCGCAAGACCAGCTTCGGCAGCACCTGCTGCATCTGCCGGGGTCAGCGTACCGTTGATTACCTGTGCAGAAAGGTTCCACAGGTCGTTTTCAAGGTTCGGCGTGCCACGCGACAGAATCTGGTAGGAGTTGCGAATGGTGGATTCACACTTCTGGCGCCAGCTCACGAACTCGTTTGCAACCGGATCGGTCACGGCGACTTTGTGGTTTGAAAGCGAGAAGAAGCCCGGCAGCGCGTTGGAATAGAGTTCGGCAAACTCGGAGCCCGTCATCCATTCAAGAAACAGTTTGGCTTCTGCTGCGTTTTCCGAACCTGCATTCAGGCCAAGAGCAATGTCGGTATGGTCACTGATATAGCAGGTATCGGCACCAGTTGCAGGGGGCGGCGGAAATGCGCCGAACTCGAAATCAGCCTGGTTGTTGAACAGCGAAATGTCCCAGGAGCCAGCCGGATAAACAGCTGCGCGCCCCAGCGAGAACAGGTTCTGCGCATCCGGATAGGAAATGGCTTCATAGCCGTCTGGCAAATAGTTCTTCCAGCTTGCCAGTTCCTCGAAGGTGTCGACATAAGGCGCATCGGTGAATTTCGCGCTACCATCGATCAGAGCTTTACGACCAGCTTCACCATTCCAGTAGTTCGGACCGATATTCTGGAAGCCCATGGTTGCCGCTTCCCACTGGTCTGCGGTGCCCATTGCCATCGGAATGTAGCTGCCTTCTTCCTTGATCTTGTCAAGGGCGGCATAGAATTCTTCGCGGGTTTTCGGGACTTCTACGCCGACTTCCTCGAAGGCTTCCTTGTTATAGATGAAACCGTGAATGACAGACGCCATCGGCAGGCAGAAGGTGACAGAACCGTCATCTGTTTGCCATGCAGATTTGGCAACATCAGAGAAGTTATCCATCCCCTTGAGGTCATCAAGCGGCGCAAGGTTGCCCTGCTTGTAAAGTTCAAGCGATGCGTCAAACGGACGGCAGGTGATCAGGTCGCCTGCGGTGCCGCCTGCCAGCTTGGCATTGACCGATGCGTTATATTCGGTCGGCGGGGTCGGTTTGAACGAAACCTTGATGTCCGGGTGTTCTTTGTTGAATGCCGGAATGATTTTATCATTCCAGATATCGATATCGTCGTTACGCCAGCTTTCGATTACGAGTTCGCCAGCAGATGCCATCAACGGAACCAGGGCGACACTTGCCGCCAGGGCCCCGGCCAGGCCTTTTGCTAAGACTTTATTCGACATTTATGCCTCCTCTGATCAATGTCGGCGGACTGGCACCGTGTTGATGTCAGTTCCTGTACTCAAGCGCTGTCCGGAGATTTCCATTAGACAGTACAAGAATTTCTTTTGCCCGATCCGGTGTGTGCCCCTTGGCCACCAGCACCGCCGAACGAATATCAAAGTCTGTTTTTTCAAGCGCGTGTTTGGCCTGATCTGGCGCGCAGGACGCGATGTGCGAGACAATGCGTACTGCCCGTTCATGCAGCTTGATATTTTCTGCGCGCATACCAACCATCAGGTTATCAAACAGGCGCCCCAACTTGTTCATCACAAGCGTCGACAGGATGTTCAGCGCAGCCTTTTGTGCTGTTCCCGCCCCCATGCGGGTCGAACCAGCGACAACTTCCGGGGCGCTTTCGAGGTAAATTCCTGTGTCCGCAATACCAAGAATATGACCATCAGGATTGTTGCAAATGCCGACAGTAAAAGCGCCACGTTCGCGCGCCAGCTCCAGTGCGCGCACCGTATAGGGCGTTGCGCCGCTGGCAGCGATGGCAATTACGGCATCATTTTCCGAAATATTATGTTGGGATATTTCGCGCGCAGCGAGGTCGACATCATCCTCTGCACCATTGAATTCATTTGGCGAGCTTTGAACACCGCCAGCCAGCATGACAATGGTATGCTCTTCGGGCCAACCAAAGGTCCCGCCGAGTTCCTTGGCGTCTTGCCATGCAACCGTCCCGGAAGTTCCTGCGCCGACATAAACGAGACGCCCGCCGCCCCCCAGGCGGCGTGCAATCCCGTTAGCTGCTGTGGCCAGATCCCCCAGGACCGGACCAACCGAAGCCACAGCACGCATCTGGCCTTCCCACAAGGCCATAAGGAAATCGGCGTCAGACCATTGGTCCAACCCGGCAAATCGCGAATCAAATTCTTCAGTGCGTGATGCCATTTTTCCGTCTCCCTCTCCAAATTAAATACCATTGTGATACCAGCGGCGCAAGCCACTTCGTGAATATTTTCGATAAAGACCGCCAATACACTCGATAAACCTATATAAAACAACGTAATAATTAACTATTTCAATTCACCCCTACAATCTGTGCGTATATCTACTGACTCCAAAATCAGACCACTATCAAATATAGTGGCATTATATTGGTATTGCCTTTTAAGATACCACTCTGCTATGCTCTGATCAGAAACGGGAAGGCAGCTAGGCAATCATGGCAAACGAACGGCTTTATCTTGGTGTTGATGGCGGCGGAACGCGCTGCCGCGTGCGGATTGCAAATGAATCCGGCTGCGTACTGGGTGAAGCCGTGAGTGGCGGGGCCAATACCCGCCTTGGTATTGACCATGTTTTTGGTGAAATCATCGCAGCTGCGTCTCTTGCGCTTTCAAATGCCGGTATGGATGGTTCCCGACTTGGCGATCTGCATGCTGGAATGGGACTTGCAGGCCTCCCGCTTGAGCGTGATCGCAAACTTGCGCAATCTTATGCGCATCCCTTCGCCAGCACCTGTTTTGCAACCGATGCCTATACAGCGTGCCTTGGTGCTCATGACGGCGCAAATGGTGCAATTCTGATCGTTGGCACCGGAACATGCGGCCAGGCAATCATCGACAACACAGAGTTGGCGGTCGCTGGTTGGGGGTTTGAAGTCTCCGATCTTGGTAGTGGTGCGCGCATTGGTCGCAATGCCATTGAAACAGCCCTGCTCGCCCATGAAGGTTTGGCTGAGAAAACAGACCTTACTACTGCTGTGATGGCCAAATTCGACAACAATCCCGAGAATATTGTCGTGTTTGCCGAAACCGCGCGGCCATCAGATTATGGCGCGTTTTGCCCGATGGTATTTGATGCCGAGGCTGCCGGTGATAAGACGGCGATATCACTTGTGAATTTCGCCGTAGATGCAAACCTGAAGATTCTCCGGAAGCTGGTCGCCTTTGGCGCACCACGTCTGACCCTGATGGGCGGGCTTGCCGAACAGATGGCCAAACACATGCCAGAAGATATCAAGAAACTGATGGCGCCCGCAAAATTTGACGCCATGCATGGTGCTATTTTGTTGGCCAAACAGCATGAAAGAGCCGAGGCATGATCGCAACGTCGGACATCATCGCAAATCTCAGGACCCGGGATATTGAAAATACCGGCAATGGCCCGCTTTATCGTCGGTTGCAGTCTGCTCTTAAGGCTGTCATCGAAGATGGCATCCTGCAAGTTGACGATGCATTGCCAAGTGAACGCGATCTGGCAACCGAATTGGGTATTTCACGGGTAACAGTTCGCAACGCGATGCGTGCCCTTGTTGAGGAAGGCGTTCTGGTGCAACGACACGGAGCTGGAACCTTTGTAGCGCCTCGTGTCGAACAGGCTCTGTCGCGACTGACTTCCTTTACTGAAGACATGATTACACGCGGAATGGATCCGGGTGCGGTCTGGCTGGAAAAAACACTTGGTCATGCCTCGCCCGAAGAAGCCATGGCCCTTAATTTGTCACCGGGGACCGAGGTCACCCGTTTGCGTCGTCTGCGTACAGCGAATGACAAACCTATGGCGCTTGAATATGCGGTCATTCCGCGCGCCTTTTTGCCCAGCCCGGATGAAGTCGACAAATCGCTTTATGACGCGCTGGCAAAGTACAACAAAAAGCCCGAACGCGCATTGCAGCGCCTTCGGGCCGAACTTTTTGATGGCGAAACCGCCAAAATCCTTGGGGTGCCGGATGGCAGTGCCGCGCTTTATATCGAGCGACGCTCTTTCCTTGCCAATGGCACGCCAGTGGAATTCACCCGGTCCTATTACCGCGGTGACAGTTATGACTTTATCGCTGAAATGCAGGTGGATGCGCGTTGATCGAGTCAACTCGCCATTCATACAGAACCAAGGGAATATAGCACATGACGACAAGTTGGCGTCCGAAAACGCAGATGGGCCGCGAATTGGCAGAAGCCCCGGAAGTTGTCGCAACTCAGCTTGCACACAACAGGGATGCAATTGCCAAGCTGGCGGAAGACCTGCGGAACAATCCGCCGAAATTTGTTGTCACCTGCGGGCGCGGAAGCTCCGACCACGCAACCCTGTATGCCAAATACCTGATCGAAAGCCAGCTTGGCATTCCGGTCGTTTCGGCAGCACCATCAATTGTATCAATCTATAATCGTTCAATTGCCTCGAAAGACGCTTTGTTCATAGCGGTTTCGCAGTCTGGCAAGAGCCCTGATCTGGTGAAGAATGCCGAGGCAGCCCGTGACGCGGGCGCGCGCACTGTGGCACTTGTGAATGTGGTCGATTCTCCACTGGCCGATACCGTTGACCATGTGATCCCGCTGATGGCCGGACCAGAGAGAAGCGTTGCAGCAACCAAATCCTATATCGCAACCCTGTCAGCGATTGCGCAGATTGTAGGTGCCTGGACACAGGATGATGCATTTAACAAAGGGCTCGTTAAGTTGCCTCAATCGTTGAATTCCGCTCTGGATCAGGATTGGCTGGGTGCATCGGAAACGATTGCCAACTCTAACGGCCTTTATGTTATCGGGCGTGGACCAGCATTTGCAATCGCACAGGAAGCTGCCCTTAAATTCAAGGAAACCAGTAGCTTGCACGCCGAAGCTTTCAGCGCAGCTGAAGTCAAGCACGGACCGATGGCACTGGTCACGCCGACTTTCCCGATGCTGGTATTCTCGCAGCAAGATGCGTCACGTGACAGCGTCGAGGATTTCCTTTCCGAGATGCGGGCAAAAACAGACAATCTGTTTGCCGCAGAGACGGGCTATGCCGATATCAAGGGTCACCTCCCGGTGGTCGAGGATATCCACCCGTTACTGGCGCCGATTGCCATGATCCAGACATTCTACACTCTGGCGGAAAATGTGGCTTTGGCTCGTGGCTGCAACCCCGATGCGCCGCCGCACCTTTCGAAAGTGACGGAGACCCACTAATGACCAGCTTTGCCATTACCAATGCCCGCATTTTCGACGGGACAGAATTTCTCGACGGAAAAGCGGTCATCGTGCGTAACGGCAAGATCGAAGCAATTTCCGATGCAAAAGCCCTGCCCAACGACATTGAAATCGTTGATGGTCAGGGCCAAACTTTGGCCCCCGGCCTGATTGACGTTCAGGTTAATGGCGGCGGCGGCGTTCTTTTGAACGATCAACCCGATATCAACGGGGTGCGCGCCGTCATGGAAGCCCATCGTAAGTTCGGTACCACTGCGATGCTGCCGACTCTCATCACCGACTATCGAGACAAGATGGAAGATGCCATTGCGGCCGTCAGCGCTGCAATTGATGCAAATGTTCCGGGTATCGTCGGTATTCATCTTGAAGGCCCGTACCTGAATGTCGAGCGTAAAGGCGTTCATTCCGCCGACATCATCCGCCCGATGGAAGATGATGCGATTGAACTTCTGACCCGCCTGCCCAACGGCAGAATTCTGGTCACCATGGCGCCGGAAAAAGCCGCCAAGGGAACCATAAAGAAGCTTGCAGACAAAGGTGTTCTGGTTTGCGCCGGGCACACTGCAGGTACGTATGATGATATTCAGGAGGCAATTGGCGAAGGAATGCGTGGCTTTACCCATCTGTTTAACGCCATGAGCCCCCTTACCCATCGCGAACCTGGTGTTGCCGGTGCGGCAATGGCAGATGATACCACCTGGTGTGGACTGATTGTTGATGGTTACCACGTGCATCCTGCCGCTGTGAAAATCGCCGTTAAAGCCAAGGCAAAAGGCAAGATCATGCTTGTGACGGATGCGATGCCGACAGTTGGCGCAACTGAAAAACGCTTTGTCCTTGGTGGTGAGGAAATTATCGCCACTGATGGGCGTTGCGCCTTGGCCAACGGGACGCTAGCAGGCTCCGATCTTGATATGATCAGTGCGGTTAAAAACTGTGTCGAGATGATCGGTATTGAGCTTGGCGAAGCGCTTAGAATGGCATCCCTTTATCCGGCAGAGTTCCTGAAACTAGATGACAAGATGGGGCGCATTGCACCGGGCTATCAGGCCGATATCATTCTGTTTGATGACAGCTACACTGTAACCCGCAGCTGGATCAACGGCGCATAACAATCAAAACAATCAATATTTTATCAGGTTTTCAGGAGGCATAAAATGAAGCCGGTTCGTATTCTTGTCATTGGTCTTGGTAATATGGGTATGTCCCACGCAAAGGCTTATCACGCGCTGGATGGATACGAAATCGTCGGCATTTGTGCACGTTCCGAAATCCCGGCAAACAAGCTTCCGGATGGTTTTGCCGACTATCCGCAGTTTACCGATTTCTATACTGCGTTGGCAGAAACCAAACCGGATGCGGTTTCAATTAATACCTATACCGAGACACATGCAGATTTCGCCATCGCAGCGTTTGAAGCCGGGGCACATGTTTTTATTGAAAAGCCGCTGGCCGCGACCGTCGCAGATGCTGAACGCGTGGTCGCATCTGCACGCAAACATGATCGGAAACTGGTGATCGGATATATCCTGCGCCATCATCCATCCTGGGAAAAGTTCGTCGAAATTGCCAAGACACTCGGCAAACCGCTTGTCATGCGGATGAACCTTAACCAACAAAGCAGCGGCGCCTTTTGGGAAACCCACAAGCGGTTGCTTAACAGCGTATCGCCGATTGTTGATTGCGGGGTTCATTATCTTGACATCATGTGCCTGATGACCGGCGCAAAGCCGGTATCGGTCAATGCAATTGGTGTGCGTCTCTCTGAGGATGTCGCACCAGAGATGTATAACTATGGGCAGCTTCAGGTACGTTTTGATGACGGCTCAGTTGGCTGGTATGAAGCTGGCTGGGGTCCGATGATCAGCGAAACCGCATTCTTTGTTAAGGATGTCATTGGACCGAAAGGTTGCGTCTCGATTACCGATGTCGAAGAAAAAGGAGCCGGATCGGCCGACATCGATACCCACACCAAGACAAATGCATTGCGCCTGCATCATGCAGATACCGACAGTTCCGGCGAATTCACCCGCGTTGATGAAATCATCCGCACAGATGACGAACCCGATCACGATGGTCTGTGCCTGCGTGAACAGGAATTTTTCCTAAAGTCTATAACAGAAAATCTTGACCTGACGCAGCATATGGAAGATGCATTGGGCTCCTTACGGATTGCCCTTGCCGCGGACCAGTCGGTTCGCACGGGGGCACCTGTTTTACTCTGACCCCCAGGAGGAGTACCCACATGCCTTCCGTTAAACCCGGTGTTGTTACCGGTGCTGCCTATCGTGACCTTGTCGCTGCTTGCAAGCAGGACGGTTACGCCCTTCCCGCTGTTAATATCACATCATCAAGCACGATGAACGCAGCCCTTGAAGCTGCCGCGAATGCCGGTTCTGACATTATCATTCAGCTTTCGAATGGTGGTGCACAGTTCTTTGCCGGCAAGGGCATCAAGGACGCTGATGCTGCCCGTGTCGTGGGTGCAGTTTCGGCTGCCCGTCATGCACAGCTTCTTGCTGAATATTACGGTGTCGCTGTTGTCATGCATACCGATCACGCGAACCGCAAGTTCGTCCCGTGGGTCGATGAAATGTTGAAATGGAGCGAAAAGGCCTATGCCGAAACCGGTCAGGCGCTTTATAGCTCTCACATGCTCGATCTTTCGGAAGAAACGCTTGAAGACAACCTGTCGACTTGCGAGACCTTCCTTAAGCGCATGTCCGCCATCGAGATGAGCCTTGAGATCGAACTGGGCGTTACCGGTGGCGAAGAAGACGGCATTGGTCACGAGCTTGACACGTCAAGTGACGAGATCGATCCGCGTCTTTATACCCGTCCGGAAGAAGTTGAAGAGGCCTATCGCCGTCTGTCGCCGCTCGGCCATTTCTCGGTTGCTGCTGCATTCGGTAATGTGCACGGTGTCTATAAACCGGGCAACGTCAAACTGCGTCCGGAAATTCTTCTGGAAAGCCAGAAATTTGTATCCGAGAAGCATGGTCTTGGCGACCGTCCTCTGGACTTCGTATTCCATGGCGGTTCCGGTTCGGAAAAAGAGAAAATCGAAGAAGCCGTCAGCTATGGCGTTTTCAAGATGAATATCGATACCGATACCCAGTTCGCCTATTCCCGCCCGGTCGGTGAATATGTCGAAGCCCATGCGCGCGCCTTCAAGTATCAGGTCGATCCGGAAACGGACAAACCATACAAAAAAGACTATGACCCGCGCGTCTGGGTTCGCGAAGCTGAACTTTCGATGGCAGCCCGTCTCGAAGAAGCTTTCAAAGACCTTGGCGCGACCGGTCGTTCGGTCACCAAGGGCTAAGCCTGATCAGCCTTGTTCGACCAAAATGGTCACAGGATTTGTGAAGCCCGCCGGACTTGTTCGGCGGGTTTTTTCGTGTCTCTATCGCCATGGTCATTGTGAAATGACAGTCTCCTGACAAATACTGACAGGAGCTGTCAGGGGTGCGCTTGCGTATAGCGTTGACGTCCTCTATACACTTTCCGAACAATTCAGGAACAAAAGGCCCGATATGCTGACGAAAATTTCGGTTCGCGGTGCGAAAGAACACAATCTTCAGAACATCGACGTTGAACTGCCACGCGATTCTCTGGTGGTGATTACCGGCCTTTCGGGATCCGGAAAAAGTTCGCTTGCGTTCGACACGATCTATGCCGAAGGTCAGCGTCGCTATGTCGAAAGCCTGTCTGCCTATGCACGCCAGTTCCTTGAATTGATGCAAAAGCCGGATGTCGAATATATCGACGGCTTGTCCCCGGCCATTTCGATCGAACAAAAAACGACATCGCGCAATCCGCGTTCGACCGTCGGTACCGTCACCGAGATTTATGACTATATGCGTCTTCTGTGGGCGCGCATCGGGATCCCCTATTCGCCTGCAACGGGTCTTCCAATTGTCAGCCAGACGGTGTCGCAGATGGTCGACCGGGTGATGGAGATGGAAGAAGGCACGCGTCTTTACCTTCTTGCTCCGATCGTACGCGGACGTAAGGGCGAATACAAAAAGGAATTGCGTGATCTGCGCTCACGCGGGTTCCAGCGCGTCAAAATCGATGGCGAGATGTATGACATCGACGAGGCCCCCGAACTCAATAAAAAACTGAAACATGATATTTCAGTCGTGGTGGATCGTTTGATCGTCAAGGAAGGCATCGCCACCCGTCTTGCCGACAGTTTTGAAACTGCCCTTGAATTGACCGATGGCATCGTCCTGACCGAAGACGCCAAGACTGGGGAAACCACTGTCTTCTCTGCAAAGTTCGCCTGCCCCGTTTCCGGTTTTACGATTGAGGAAATCGAACCCCGCCTGTTTTCATTCAATAATCCCTTTGGCGCCTGCCCGGCTTGTGATGGTCTTGGCACCCAGATGGAATTTGATCCGATGCTGGTTGTCCCTGATGAAAGCAAGACGCTTGAAGATGGCGCTGTTGCTCCTTGGGCAAGCAGCACATCGAAATATTATCTGCAGACGCTGAAATCGGTCGCAAAGCATTTCGGCTTCAAGACGAATGTTGCCTGGGACAAATTACCGAAAATAGCTCAGGACATTATTCTGAACGGCTCCGGCGAAGAAGAAGTCACCGTTACCTATGATGACGGGTCGCGCAGCTATAAGGTTTCTCGCCCGTTCGAAGGTGTTATTCCAAACATGGCCCGTCGCTGGCGCGAAACTGACAGTCAGTGGGCCCGTGATGAACTGTCCAAATATCAGATGGTTTCACATTGCCCGACCTGTTCGGGAAAACGCCTGAAACCCGAAGCACTGGCCGTAAAGGTTGATGGATTTGATATCTCGCAGATCACCGATCTTTCGATTGCCAAGGCCGGTGACTGGTTTATCGGCCTTGAAGGCAAGCTGAACGAGAAAGAAACAGAGATCGCCCGGCGTATTCTTCGCGAGATCAATGACCGTCTGCGGTTCCTGCGTGACGTCGGACTTGATTATCTCTCCATGTCGCGCACGTCCGGCACCCTTTCGGGCGGTGAGAGCCAGCGTATTCGCCTGGCATCGCAAATCGGCTCGGGCCTCACAGGTGTGCTTTACGTCCTTGATGAACCTTCAATTGGCCTGCATCAGCGCGACAATGACCGTCTTCTGGAAACCCTCAAGCGCCTGCGTGATCTTGGAAACACTGTTCTTGTCGTTGAACATGACGAAGATGCTATTCGCGCAGCTGACTATGTCGTTGATATGGGCCCGGGTGCAGGTATCCATGGTGGACGTATTGTTGCGCAGGGAACCCCCGAAGAAATCCAGCAGAACCCCAACAGCCTGACGGGGAAATACCTTGTCGGGATCGAACAGATCGCTGTTCCCAAGGAACGTCGCAAAGGAAATGGCAAGGCGATTACCATCAAGGGGGCCACGGCCAACAACCTTCAGGGCATTGATGTTGATTTCCCGCTTGGAAAATTCATCTGTGTTACCGGAGTTTCCGGTGGTGGCAAGTCCAGTCTGGTGATCGAAACGCTGTATAAGGCGTTGGCAAAACGGATGCATAACGCCCGTCATCATCCCGGCGCACATGACAGCATTGCCGGTGTCGAACTTATCGACAAGATCATCGATATTGATCAAAGCCCGATTGGCAGAACCCCGCGATCCAACCCGGTGACCTATACCGGGGCTTTCACCCCGATCCGGGACTGGTTCGCACAGTTGCCCGAAGCCAAAACACGCGGCTACAAGCCCGGTCGTTTCTCGTTTAACGTCAAAGGCGGTCGTTGCGAAGCTTGTCAGGGTGACGGCGTCATCAAGATCGAAATGCACTTCTTGCCCGACGTCTATGTGACATGCGATCAGTGCAAAGGTAAACGATACAACCGCGAGACACTGGAAATATCGTTTAAAGGCAAATCAATATCTGATGTTCTTGATATGACGGTCGAAGAAGGCGCCGAATTCTTCAAGGCTGTTCCTTCGATCCGTGACAAGATGGAAACCCTGAAACAGGTCGGTCTTTCCTATATCCACCTTGGACAGCAGGCGACAACTCTTTCGGGTGGTGAAGCACAGCGCGTCAAACTTGCCAAGGAACTGTCAAAACGCGCGACAGGACGGACGATCTATATTCTCGATGAACCGACCACAGGTCTTCATTTCCACGATATCCGCAAATTGCTTGAGGTGCTGCATACCATTGTGGATCAGGGCAACACGGTGGTCGTGATCGAACATAACCTTGACGTTATCAAAACGGCTGACTGGATCATTGATATAGGACCCGAGGGTGGCGACGGCGGCGGTCAGTTGGTCGGCACTGGCACCCCGGAGGCCATCATGGCCAATGAGCGTAGCTATACGGGTCGTTATCTGAAACGGCATCTGGGACTGGAATAATATTTAAAGGGCAGCATGTTTTTGCTGCCCTTTTTCATCGCCTACCCGCCACTGGTTACCCGGTTTTCAACTCTTTTGACCAAGGCTGTACTCAGCCGTTCACTAAATCCTGACAAGAATGCGAAGACCAGAACGATCGACATTTGTTGTCCGGCCACGGCGGAATTGCTGATCTGGTCGAGGTCATCAAGATTATGCAGCTCATCAAGCGGTATGGGCAGTATCCCGGCGCGTAGCGCAAGCAGCACGACCAGTGCGAAACAAAACCCCATGCATGGCCGGAACAGGAAATTAAAGAACACCGACGACGGTTCCATATCCGCCCACGGGGTGTCCTTCCCTAAACGCATCATCATGCTTGTCAGGGCACCAATGGCACCGAAGCTGCCAACAAAGAACAACAGGTCGTAACTGAACCCGAACAATTTGCCATTGCCTGTGCTGATGATGGTGTCGATCTGGACAAACATCAGAACAGCAAAAATCAGAACGATTGGCGACAGCGCCAAAGCAAGTGCGGCAATCCGAAGGCTTTTGTTGAAGGCCTTTTCAATCGCGTTTTCGGGGGTTGGTAACTTGGGATGATCTTTCATCTCTGCGCTCAGATCGTGCAAATACCCGTGGACAAAGCCGTCACGTCCCTGATTAAGCGCCAAAAGCATCAAAACAGCATCGGATTGCTTGCGGTCAGTTACACTGCTTTCCGGGGCCACATCATTGCGCCACCATCGCAAGAACGCCCGCATGACAAGCGAGGCTCGCCATCCCTGGCGGGTTGCCACCACGTATTCAATCATGCTTTCGATGTCGGCAGGACTAAAGACCCCGTCGGGGAAACCACCAAACGGAAATCCCGGCCGCCGTTCCTTGCTCTCCGTCGGAGCGTCTGGTTGACACGCGGCATCGTCTTGCGAAGTCGGCTTGCACTCGACATCGCGTATGATCCGACGTCGGGGAACAAGCCCGATTACCGGACAATGTGTGGGTTCATAGCCATATGGGTGATGCGGGTAGCTCATATTGGCCCCAGTTTCACATATGTTCGACAGAACGGGTCTGGCATATAAGACGTACTTGCTGTGGCAATGTGAAAAATTCATGGGTCCATGCGTACTGATGGCATGATGACTGCGCAATTGACTTGAAATATGCCCCCATGCACCGCTATGTGTGTGCCAAGCTTTCAAACATATTCTTCGCGAGGAGTTCGCACACGTGAATACGGTTAAACCTGTTCATATTATCGGTGCCGGTCTGGCCGGCAGTGAAGCCGCCTGGCAGCTGGCAGAATCCGGTGTGCCCGTTATCCTGCATGAGATGCGCCCGGTACGTCCGACAGACGCGCACCATACGGATAAATGTGCCGAATTGGTCTGTTCGAATTCGTTCCGCTCGGATGACAAGGAATATAACGCTGTTGGCCTGATCCACGACGAAATGCGCCGTGCCGGGTCCATCATCATGCGTTGCGCCGATCAACACAAGGTCCCCGCTGGCGGCGCGTTGGCCGTTGACCGCGAAGGCTTCTCGCAAGCTGTTACCGACGCGCTGGAGAATCATCCGCTTATCACCATGGAACGTGGCGAGATTGATGATCTGCCGCCGCAGGAATGGGAGCATACCATCATTGCGACCGGGCCTCTGACCTCTGGAGCGCTTGCCGAGGCAATCCGCAAAGTCACCAGTGAAGCAAGTCTTGCCTTCTTTGATGCGATTGCGCCGATTGTCTACAAGGAAAGCATTGATTTCGACAAGGCATGGTTCCAATCGCGTTATGACAAGGGCGATGGCAAGGACTATATTAACTGCCCGATGGATGCAGACGAGTATAATCGTTTCATCGATGCCCTGCTTGACGGCGAAAAAACCGAATTCAAGGAATGGGAAAAAGACACCCCCTATTTCGATGGCTGTCTTCCGATTGAAGTGATGGCTGAGCGCGGGCGCGAAACCCTGCGCCATGGTCCAATGAAGCCGGTCGGCCTGACCAATCCGCATAACCCGACTGTAAAGCCGCGTGCGATTGTTCAGCTTCGTCAGGACAACGCGCTTGGCACGCTTTACAATATGGTCGGCTTCCAGACCAAACTGAAATACGGTGCCCAGGTTGACGTATTCCGGACCATTCCGGGCCTTGAAAACGCCGAGTTTGCCCGCCTTGGCGGCATACACCGGAATACCTTCCTGAACTCACCACGCCTTCTTGATCCGACCTTGCGCCTCAAAGCCCGCCCTGATTTGCGGTTCGCCGGTCAGATTACCGGCTGCGAGGGCTATGTTGAAAGTGCAGCGGTCGGACTGATGGTTGGTCGCTTTACTACGGCTGAAAAAGCAGGGAAAACAATTCCTACCCCGCCCCTTGCAACGGCAATGGGGGCGCTTTTGAACCATATCACAGGCGGTGCAGACGAAAGCACGTTCCAACCGATGAATGTCAATTTCGGACTGTTCCCGGATCTGGAGCTGACCAAACGGGTCAAGGGCCGGGATCGGAAAAAGCTCTATTCGGATCGTGCCATTCCGTTGTTTGATCAATGGCTAAGTGCGGTAAACGCCGCATAACAAGACAGAAGCCGCATCCTGTGATGCGGCTTTCTTGTCTCAGCTTGATGCTATCTGATCACAATCAATAAGTTTTCTTTTGGCGGGTCAACTTGCCGGTAATGTCACGGATCTGCTTGCCATCCCGAAACCGGCTAAAAACAAGGTCCATATTGCCGTCATCATCAAGCTTGCGTTCATAGACCTGCATCTCGTAACCACCTTCATCGGTGATATAAAGGGCATGAATGGTAAGGGTTTTACCGACAATACGTGCCCAGAAAAACGGTTCACCTTTTAACGGATCGTTTGGGATACGTTTCCCGAACAGGCCTGAGCGCATTGCACTGCCATAGATGTCCGGGCGTTCGGTTGAATAGAACTCGATACTCAGCGAAACGTTCTTTTCGCGCCCGTCCTTTTTGTGAATGACAGTAGCCCAGTCAACGTTAAAACCCCTTTCCGTCTTTTCAATGCTGACGTCAAGATCGCGGGCCTGCAGCTCGCCATCGGCATGTTCAATTGTCACACCGTGATAATCACCAACGAACGGATCGATACTTGCTGCCTGGGCGACAAATGGTGCAAAACCAAAACCACCAAACAGCATGACAATAACCAGCTTCGATAGCCAGTTAGTTCCAAGTCTGGAATGCGGATATGCCATACGAACCCTCATGCTGGGTAGCCCACAATTGACGTTGCACCGTGTAAACAAGGCGTTATTAACGCTAACACGGACAGAACGAAGCTGTCTTATCCTTTATCGTTAATGTAGATGATATTTTCGCAATATCCAGCCATCACGTGAATTGGCATCAATAGCTTTTAAGCAAGCCATTAAGGGTCAAACGCACACTTGCCGGTCGCGCAAGCCCGAATTCGGCCGAGAACGGATCAAATTCCGCTTTGGCCAGTTTGCGCAGATACCCGTCGGCAAGAACCAGTGGCAATGCAGCAGCGCGGGCAGATTTCGGAACAGCCCCTCGATGCTTGCGTGCCTCGGCAATCCTCTTTCTTGCCAGTTCTGCCAGTTCTTTGGTCAGGTTGCGGACCTCTTCCTTTTTTCGGAACTCAAAGATATCGCTCTGCCCGACATTGTGATTTTCCATCCGGTCCTTGGGGAGATAAAGGCGCTTGGCACGTCCATGAAATACCATTGCACGCATGATACCGACCAGACCATAGGCATTGCCCGCAAGACGGATCGCGTGTTCAGCATCGTCTCCCGACGCACCAAGAACACGCCCGGAAAGAACTGCCATCTGACCTGAGGTTTGATCGATATATCGATCAAGTTCTTCCTGATCAGCAGGTTGGCGGTCTTCAAGATCAAATTCACGCGCGGCAACGACGGTTTCAAGGTCACGAACCGAAACGGCTTGAGACTGAACAAGTTCCGCAAGCGGTTCGACAACTTCATGCTTGCGTACTTTGCCCTCCCCGATTTCGCTCAGGGTATCGCGCCACCATTGCAGCCGAATATGGCCAAGCATGATTTCCGTAACCATTTCGCGCGTTTTCGAGACTTCCTGATTGAAAGCATAGAGCGTGAACAGGTCTTCACGCTTTTCAGGTGCGGCAAATAACGCACACAGGAAACGATCCCGATCATGACGGCGCGTGTAGTCCGCGCAATGCGAGAGCTTTGGCGTCTCAGTCATTCTATGCTTCCAACCCGCTTTTCATTGTACCAACAACTTCAATTGGCTGGTTGATCTGCGCAGTGATAATTTCATCCATGGCTTGTAAGGTGTTCTGCTGTTAAGGTTATTTTGTCAGACCGAATGACACGATAACGTGCAAACCAGTATTTCCGGCCTTGTATAACAATTAAAGTGGCGCAGGCATATGGCATCCTTCACCTCTGGAAAATTACATGTTATAGGCGGCGGCCTGGCTGGTGCGGCACTGGCAACCCAGCTGGCCGAAGACGGCGTGGACGTACACCTGTATGACGAAGGCGAGCCATTCGAAAGCCGCTGGACCCGTGGTATGCAAACCGCGCCCGAAAGTCACAAAACGTCGGAGCCGGAAATCTTTTATGATCCGGACGGCCTGGTTGCAGACTACTTTGCCCGATGGCCCGAAATCCCGGCCAAACTCGTCCGCCCGGCCCACTGTGTCATGGGATTAAAACGCGGCCGACGCAAACCTGCGATCATCACGCTTGATCAGGGTGTTTCAAGGGCTCTGATCGCCCGGCGACTTGGCGTTTTGGCCCGCATATACACCATGATCGACTTTTGGCGACAACGTTATGGCAATGAGGAAAACCGGGTCGAGGCGGCCGCTTCGTTCGGTGACTTTGATAGCGACGAGCACGCCCATAAACCCGGCACATACCATCGCGATGCTCTGGCAGTGTTGGCAGAAGTCCTGTTTTCAATTCCGGCTCACAAATGTTCAAGCACTCTGCTCGCGCGGGTTCTCGTGCCCAAAGCAAGCGCCGTGGTCACGCGATCACATGAGCCGGTCTTTTCGGCGATTGATCCTATCATCCTCAATGATATCGCCCTGCCGACACTGCGTGAACGCTTTTTAGCGGCGGGTGGAGAGATCATGGCCCGAACCAGGCTTGGTGATATTGACAGCACGTCTGAATATGCCACCGATCTTTTGTTTAACGATGATATTCAGGTTATGATCAAGCCCAGTGATGCGGTCGTACTTGCACTTCATCCCAAACCACTGTGTAACGCTGTCCCCGACATTGGTATCCCGCCCGCCCCGGCACGCAGACAAACAGTGGCATATGAGCTACGCCGTCCATTTGCGGAACCTCTTTGCCTGTTCGTTAGCGATGACCTTGTCCGGGCAATATATTGCCATCGCCGACATATCCAGGTCAGCCTGAACAGCAGCTTTCACCTTCCTGCTGACGGAACAATAGAGCAGCTTGTGGACCGTATCTGGCAGCGCTGCGTGTGGCTATGCAACCAGTATCTCAATCTTGATTTGCAGGCACGGGCTCAAAATGTTCAAGGGGCCGAACATCCCAATTTCAGCTTCATTGATGCGGAAGCTCCATTTCCCGAATTTACACCTGGCCATGCCGCCTTGCGGAATCGCCTGAAAGCACCATGGAAGAACCTGTTTCTGTGCGGTGATTCATTCCCGGTGGATTCTGCACCGGGCCCTGCTGCCTTGTTTGCCAGCGTCAAACAGGTTCGCCAGCAGGTATTGGCCTATTTGAAGGAATAGGCGTCAAACCGCAATCAGGGCGGCTGCTACGCGACGGGCCTCTGCAACCAGGACATTGTATGTGCGGCAAGCCGCACCGGTATCCATCGGCTCGATCACGATACCATGCTCTTTAAGCGCATGACGCCATGCCAGCGGCACAGGTGTCAAACGCGTCCCCATACCCAGCAGCAAGATTTCGATTTCATCAGCTTTCTCGATGATGCGGGCAAATGAGTCCACCGAAATGTCATCGATGGATTTGACATTCCATGAGTAGATGGATTCCGGAAACAGCAACACTGAACCGTTTACCGTTTCTTCGCCAAAGCGAAACAGACCGTCACCATAGCTTGAGACCAGATTGCGACCTTCGGCAACAAGTGGGCTGACTTCAAGTGACATGGAAATCCTCGTATCATCTGGAGCGCATCATGTTCTGTTCGGGCGAACAAAACGGCAAAACAAAAAGGCCAGGGCGTTTTCGCACATCCCCGGCCTTCTTGCAAATTCTAGATCAATGTTGGTCGGATCAGGCTTTTACTTCCTGACCTTCTTCTGCTTCGGGAATTTTGCGTTTCAGACGCAAAACAATCAAAAGCGGAGAAGCCACACAAATTGACGAATATGTACCGATCACGATGCCGAAAATAAGCGCCAGCGTGAATCCGCGGATTGCCTCGCCACCAAAGGTAAACAGAGCAATCAGCGCCAGCAAGGTCGTGAATGACGTCATGGTTGTACGCGACAGCGTCGAATTGATCGAGAGATCAAGAAGATCCGGAATTTCCATTTTGCGGAACTTGCGCAGATATTCTCGAATACGGTCAAACACAACGACGGTATCGTTGATCGAATAACCGGCAACCGTGAGAACGGCGGCAAGCGTTGCAAGATCGAACTGAACACCGGTGATCACAAAGAACCCGACCGTAATCACAACGTCATGCAACAGGGCAACAACCGAAGCCACTGCAAACTGCCATTCAAAGCGGAACCAGATATAGACCATGATCAGCAACAGCGAAATCACGACCGAATAAAAACCCGCTTCCTTGAGCTCGCTACCTACTTTCGGGCCGACAAGTTCACTACGACGGATGGTGACATTTTCGCCAAGGGCATCGGTGACTTGCGCCAACGCAGCCATCTGGGCCTTTTCGTCGCCATCCTGACGCTGCAACTGAATCAGAACGTCATCCGGCGCCCCGAATTCCTGGATCGAAACGTCACCAAGACCAAGACTTCCAAGATTGTCGCGTAATCCGCTGATATCTGCCGGACCATCGGTCTTGATTTCAACAAGGATACCCCCGCGAAAATCGATCCCGAAGTTGAGCCCCTTGGTGAAGAACAAGGCAGCAGATGCCAGAACCATCACCAAGGATACGATATAAAAGAATTTCCGGAATTTGAGGAACGGGACGTTCACGTCATCCGGGATAAGATGCAAAGGTTTCATATCTTCCCTGTTCCCTTCCTCAAAGTACCAGCTCGGTCGGACGACGCCGCTTGACCCAGCCTGCAATCATCAGGCGGGTCAACCAGATCGCCGAGAACATCGACGTGATGATGCCGATTGCCAGCGTGACGGCAAAGCCCTTGATCGGACCAGAACCAAAGCTGAACAGCACCAGTGCCGCGATCAGCGTGGTAATATTGGCATCGAGAATTGTCGACATGGCACTGCGGTAACCGGCATCAATCGAGTTGATGACGGTTCGACCATTGCGCTGTTCTTCGCGGATACGTTCAAAGATCAGAACGTTGGCATCAACGGCCATACCAACGGTAAGAACGATACCGGCAATACCAGGAAGTGTTAGCGTTGCCTGAAGAACGGACATCACAGCCACGACAAGAATAAGGTTCATCATCAGGGCGATGTCGGCATAGAGACCAAAACGGCCATAACTGATGACCATGAAGGCCACAACGAAGACCAGTCCGAGCACAGCAGCAATTTCACCGGCTTCAACCGAATCCTGACCAAGCCCAGGACCAACAGAACGTTCTTCAAGAATCTGCATCGGTGCAGGCAATGCACCCGCACGTAACAGCAATGAAAGATCATTTGCTTCCTGAACGCTGAACTGGCCGGTGATGATACCGTTACCACCCAGAATTGGTTCGTTGATGCGTGGCGCAGAAATCACCTCACCATCCAGAACAATCGCCAGCCCGCGCCCCGCATTCTTGCTTGTAATGTCGCCAAATCGTGCACCGCCTGCCGCATCGAAGCGGAACGAAACAACCGGGCGACCATCACTGAAGGTCGGCTGCGAATCAACAAGGTTGTCGCCAGAAACGACCACTCGGCGGTCAATCAGGAATTCCTTGATGCCAGCCGCCTTGTCTGATGCATCTGCAGCAGGAAGGATCATGGTTCCTGGCGGCAAGCCAGTAGCACGTGCGTCAGCAGCTGTTTTTTCGTTATTCACAAGATGGAAATTCATCTTTGCAGTACGACCGAGGATCGCGCGCAAACGTGACGGATCATCAAGCCCCGGCACCTGAACAACAATACGGTTCTCACCCTGACGCTGGATTGATGGCTCAGTCGTACCAAGCTCGTCAACACGACGGCGGACAACTTCCAGAGACTGCGCAATTGCGCGGTCAATCAGTTCCTTCCGGGCAACTGCGTTATAGGTAACGTGGATGGTGTTGCCTTCGCCGCTCAAGTCTGTGTTCGGCTCAGCAGAACGTGCAATCTCGCGTGCTTTTTCAAAGTCCTCTGGACTAAGAATGGTGATATCGGCACCGTTTGCCGTAGCTTCACGCGGACGGTTTCGAATCTGCTCTTTGCGCAGGTCGGTACGGATCGTGTCTGCCAATGCCTCGTAACGTTCACGCAGAACGCTGTCAGTATCAACTTCGAGCAGCATGTGAGAGCCACCACGAAGATCAAGACCGAGGTTAATCTGTTTTCCGGGCAAATAGCTTGCCTCGGTCGGGAAAGCTCCCGACGGCAGGAAGTTTGGCGCGGCGTAGATTACGCCCAAAGCACACACCAGAAGGACCAGTGCTGCTTTCCATTTTGTAAAATAAAGCATGTGTTCTTTGACCGGATCTGTCTGGGTCAACCTTGGTCTGGTTCCAAGGTGCTTGGAACAACGGCTATTTGTGCCGCTTCAGGCCACCGGTAAAATGCAAGAAGGCGGAGCCACTATGCCCCGCCTTGCTTAGCGCGAAGAGATCAATCTTTTTTGGTCTCTTCTTCGTCTTTTTCGTCATCTTTGACGTCGTTTTTGGCAGGTTCGGTTTTCGACAGAACAGTCGAAACCATGCCGCGTGCCACTTTAACTTTTACGCCTTCGGCAATCTCGACAGACAGCTCGTCATCGCCAACAACCTTGGCAACCGTGCCAATCAGGCCACCAGCAGTGACGATTTTGTCGCCACGGCGGATCGCGCCAAGCATTGCTTTATGTTCTTTCTGTTTTTTCTGCTGAGGACGGATAAGCAGGAAATAGAAAACAACGAAAATCAGGATAAGCGGCGCGAACTGCATCAGTGCGCCTGCACCGTCTGCACCACCAGCGGCCTGAGCGTAAGCCGTCGAAATAAACATTAGGAACTCCTAATTCCTCAGAACAAAAAATATCAACTGCCGGAATATAACGGCGTACAACGCCAAAGCAAGGAAGAACCGGACTTAAAGGATGAAAATTGGCAAACATGTGGTTTCGTTCACGTTGTGCCGACGGATAGGACCGCCAACATTTTGTTCTTTTTCATGCTTGATATGCTAGTTTGCCGACCATCAGTGTCACCAAGAACATTAAACATCCAAGAGGCTTCGATGAGTACGGACTTCGATAAGTTGCTGCCCACACTTGAAAGAATTGCAACCGCACTTGAGCGCATGGCCCCACCAGCGCGCACCGAAAATGATCTGGGCGCGGCAGACGCCTTTGTGTGGCAGGCAGAAACCGGCTATCTCCAGCCGGTTCGCAACGTTAACCGTATTGATATCGAGTTGCTGCAGGGCATCGGTCAACAAAAAGAAATTCTCTATAACAATACCAAACGCTTCGCCGATGGCCTTCCTGCCAATAATGCCCTTTTGTGGGGCGCGCGCGGTACAGGGAAAAGCTCCATCGTCAAGGCAATGCATGCCAAAATCAACGCTGAACGACCTGCAGCCCTTGCGCTGGTTGAAATTCATCGCGAAGACATTCCCAGCCTGCCTGAACTGCTTCACATTCTTGAAAAAAGTGGTCGTCGAACCGTTCTGTTCTGTGACGACCTGTCCTTTGACATGCAGGATGAAAGCTATAAGTCGCTCAAGGCGGTTCTTGAAGGTGGCATTGAAGGACGCCCCAAGAACGTTATTTTCTATGCGACCTCGAACCGCCGGCATCTGATGGCGCGCGATATGATCGAAAATGAACGTTCAACCGCAATCAATCCATCCGAGGCCGTAGAAGAAAAAGTGTCTTTGTCGGATCGTTTTGGCTTGTGGCTTGGCTTCCACAACATTTCCCAGGATGTCTATTTCGAAATCATCGAAGGCTATGCCAAAGAGTTCAAACTGGACATGCCGATCGAAGAACTCCATGCCCGAGCCAAGGAATGGACCGTTACACGCGGTAGCCGCTCAGGTCGTGTCGCATGGCAGTTCATTCAGGAAATCGCCGGTGAGATGGGTAAATCCCTCGACTAGCCGGATCAAGCCTCCGAGCAAAAATAGAAAAACACCCGGACATGGTTCCGGGTGTTTGCTTATCTGGAGACCATCACACTTGGCAGATATTTCAGAGGATCGGATGACTTGCGTCCGTTTCTGACTTCAAAATGAAGTTGCGGGAAGGTCACGGCACCGGTTGTACCGACACTCGAAATCCGCTGTCCGCGGGTCACCACATCCCCGCGTGCGACCAGCGGGTTTTCGGTATGAGCATAGGCCGTCACAAAATTATCCGCATGCTTGATCAGGATAAGGTTGCCGAAACCGCGCAACTCGTTACCGACATAGGTCACGACACCGTTCTCTGCAGCAAGAATTGGCGTTCCGCGATTGGCCTGAATATTGATACCATCATTGAACAGACCGCCAGTCCCTGCCCCGTATTTCAGAACAACTTTCCCCTGAACCGGCCAGATAAATCCTTTGCGATCTGCCGGCTCGGCAATCGGGACATTCTTGCGAACATCGCTTCCTTGTCCAGCAACCGGTGTCGGTTTGCTGTCCGTCTTCCAACTGCGTGCTGAAGCAATTTCACGTTGCGCATCAGCAGCATAGTCGCGCGGCTTAATGCCCGGTGTCGGGATATTTCCACCTTCACGAGGTGCAACGCCCACTGTCCGTGTATGGGATGAGGTTCGAGATCGCGGCGTACTTTGTTCCAACGGCACACTCACAACCTGCCTTTGGCCACCGATGGTAACAGTCTTTGTTCTCGGGCTGGATTGGCTCGCCGCCACGACAGTCGAGCTGGAACTGTTAGAATCCTCAGACCAGGCAGGAAGCACCAGACGTTGTCCCGGATAAATGACATACGGCTTGCGAAGATCATTGCGCGACGCAAACCTATTGAAATCGGTCCGATAACGTGTCGCCAGTTGGGATACGGTATCACCCGGCTCAACGGTAATGACGCGCTCGCCGTTTTTTAGCTTAGGCATACTGTAGGGGCTGTAACTTGCCCCGTCGCCATAGACAACCGGAACCGGGACAGAATTTAGCAAACAGCCGCCTAACGCCGCGCTTGTCGCACAGACAAGCAGCAGTCGTTTTCCGCGATAAACAGCAAGTTTGACACAATTTTCCATCATGTTTTCGATTGTCAATGATCAGCCGTTAACAATCGGTAAGCGATTGATGGAATTGTCGTGATTTTCTTTGGCTGTGAGTGGGGTTAGAACTCTTCGGTGCCGGGCAGCATCGGAACAAACCGCACAGGCATCAGCTCGGTAACCTCGACCCCGCTTGGAGTGCGCAAGACACGCAACAAGAGCTGGGTATGAGAGACCTCTCCGACCGGCACGACCATAATCCCCCCAACCGCCAGCTGATCAACCAGCACGGGCGGAACATCCTGAGCAGCAGCCGTTACGATGATACGGTCAAACGGTGCCTGCGCTTTCCAGCCGAGCCCGCCATCCCCGTGCAGGGTAGATATTGTATGAAGACCAAGAGCCCGGAACAGCTCTTCGGCCTGCCGCAAAAGCGGCTTGTGGCGTTCTAGCGTGTAAACACGGCGGGCTAACTTTGCCAAAATTGCGGCCTGGTAACCTGATCCGGTGCCGACTTCAAGAACCTTCATCCGGTCATTCAGCTCAAGGGCCTGTGTCATCAGGGCGACAATATAAGGCTGGGAAATCGTCTGGCCCTTGCTGATTGGCAAGGCGACATTTTCCCAGGCGCGGTTCACGAACGGATCGGCGACAAAAGATTCACGCGGGACCTCGGCCAGCGCACGCAAAACCGCTTCATCATGAATGCCATCATGGCGAAGCGTTTGAAGCAAATCGGCTATTCTGGATTCACGCGTAATGACCGGCTCGTTCACGGAAATGCTTTCGTCAGTTTATCAACAGTCTCGTAATGGGTGAAATCAAGACTGATCGGGGTCACAGAAATATGCCCCTGCTCGATCACCCGCAGATCGGCATTCGGATCTTCCGGAAGTTCCGAGAGAATGGCACCAATCCAGTAATAAGGTTCCCCGCGCGGGTCATGACGTTCGGCGATATGGTCGCCAATTTTACGCTGCCCCTGCTTGGAGATGCGGACTTTTGCCCCGCCATTTGCTTCATGTTCCGGGAAGTTGACGTTGATCAGAACCCCCTTGGGCCATGAAGCTTTGACCAAGGTAGTTGCAACGTCCTTGAGATATTTCTCGGCAATGGTCCAATCGATCATGTCGCCCGAAAAATACTGGGAAAATGCGATTGCGGGCACATTGAGCAGGGTTGCTTCCATTGCGGCTGCAACTGTCCCGGAATAGGTCACATCTTCGCCAAGATTGCCGCCACGATTAATTCCGGAAAGGATGATGTCAGGCGGTGTATCGCGCATGACCTGCTGCAGTCCCAAAAGAATGCAGTCGGTCGGCGTTCCATCAACAGCGAAGTGACGTTCATCGCGCTTGTGAATGCGCAAAGGGCGGCGCAGGGTCAAGGAATGCCCTGCACCGCTTTGTTCCATGGAAGGCGCGATCACCCATACATCATCGGAAAATTCCCGTGCAAGCCTTTCAAGCAGCTTGATCCCCGGTGCATCAATGCCGTCATCATTACTGATCAGGATACGTGCGTTGGTCAGATCAATCATGCTGGTCATGCCTTAGCGCGGGGTAATAACCTCGAGGCCGCCCATATAGGGCTTAAGCGCATCGGGTACCCGAATGGAACCATCTGCCTGCTGGTAATTTTCCATCACCGCAATCAGGCAGCGACCAACCGCAAGGCCAGATCCATTCAATGTGTGAACGAACTGGGTTTTCTTGTCGCCCGCCGCACGGTAGCGCGCATTCATGCGACGCGCCTGGAAATCACGGGTGTTCGAGCAAGATGAAATCTCGCGGTAGCGCCCCTGTCCCGGCAGCCAGACTTCGATGTCATATGTCTTGCAGGCCGAAAACCCGATATCGCCGGTGCACAGGATAACCGTACGGTACGGAAGCCCGAGGCGCTCCAGAACGGTTTCGGCACAGCGGGTTTTGCGCGACAGTTCTTCATCAGACTTTTCGGCCTCGACAACCGATACCATCTCAACTTTCGAGAACTGGTGCTGACGGATCATGCCACGAGTATCACGCCCGGCAGAACCGGCCTCAGAGCGGAAACACTGGGTCAGTGCAGTGTAGCGCAGCGGCAATTTGGCCTGATCAATGATCTCGCCTGCGACCTGATTGGTCAGGGTAACTTCCGAGGTCGGAATCAGCCAGTAATCATTCGTTGTCTTGAACGAATCTTCGGCGAATTTCGGCAGCTGCCCGGTCCCGAACATAGCCTCGTCACGCACCAGCATTGGCGTGATGGTTTCTTCGTAACCATGTTCATTGGTGTGCAGGTCCAGCATGAATTGCGCAAGAGCACGTTCAAGTTTGGCAAGACCTCCACGCAGGATAACAAACCGCGAGCCCGAAAGTTTGGCAGCGGCCTCAAAGTCCATCATGCCAAGCTTTTCACCGATCTCGAAATGTTCCAGCGGCTGGAAATCAAACGCGCCGGGTGTTCCCCAGCGATTGACCTCAACGTTATCTTCCTCGTCCGCACCGACCGGCACTTCTGGATCGAGAATATTGGGCAATGAGGACAGCAGCAGATCAAGTTGCTCATTCAGAGCAGCCTGCCCGTCTTCAGCATCCTTGATATTGTCCTTGAGCGAGCCCATTTCAGCCATCAGTTCATCGGCATTTTCGCCCTTCTTGCGAAGCATGCCGATTTCACCGGAAATGGTTTTACGGCGCGCCAGCATTTCCTGATGCTCAGTCATGAGCTTGCGGCGCTCGACGTCGATATCCATCAGACGTTCCGCAGTAATTTCCTGTTTGCGCGCAGCCATCGCTGCGTCAAAAGCCTCGGGGTTGTCCCGAATCCATTTAATATCGTGCATAAAAACAGCACCCTGTCAGTCAAATATTTGTGGCTTTATACGATGGGGTGAACGCCAGGTCCACCCCACCAAATCAGACGTTTCCGGTTAACAATTCCAACTAGCGCGCGTTATTGAAATCGTCTTCACCATCGCCATTGTCAGAAGGTCCGGACAGTCGAGGAGTTTTCTTGTTCTCGTCCCCTGTCAGAGAAGACTGACCATCATCATAGGCAGCTGCTGCGGCCCCCTGAGCATCGACATTCTCACCAGAATCCTCTTCGGTTTCGGCAACATCATCGTCTTCCCCTTCATCTTCATCATCTTCGGCGGCCTGACGCTTTTTGCGTTCGGAAATACGCGCCATGATGATCGAGATTTCATAAAGAATGATGATCGGGATACCCAAACCAACCTGAGAGATAAGGTCAGGCGGTGTAAGGATAGCGGCAAAGACAAACGCAATAACAACCGCATATTTGCGACGCCGTGCCAATCCATCAGCCGTCACGATGCCAGCGCGTGCCATCAAGGTCAGCAGAACCGGTAACTGGAAACACAGACCAAAGGCAAAGATCAGCTTCATCACCAAAGACAGGTATTCACCCACCTTGGCTTCAAGCTGAATGGCAAGCCCGCTATCACCACCCGCATGCTCAAAGCTCAGGAAGAACTTCCAGGCAAGCGGCATAATAAAGTAATAAACAAGAGCCCCGCCCAAAAGAAACAGGATCGGGGTCGCAACCAGGAACGGCAAGAATGCCGACCGCTCGTTCTTATAGAGCCCCGGCGCGACAAATGCCCAAAGCTGCCCCAAGAACACAGGTGCAGAAACAAACAGGGCCGCGAAGAACGACACTTTGACATAGGTGAAGAAAACCTCGGTCAACGCAGTGTAAATCATGCGCCGGTCCGGGCCCATCTCGTTGGCCAGAGGCCGCACGAGAAAACCATAGATATCTTCGACGAAATAATAGCAAACAGCAAAGGTGATAAACAAAGCAAGAACCGCCCAGGTCAGACGGTTTCTCAGCTCGATCAGATGTTCCATAATCGGCATCTGCTTGTCATGCGACTGCATGTTCACGCCTGGCTCTCCGGGTGGTCGTTCTTTTTGCTCTCGTTGGCTTTTGACTTGGCGGCAGGCTTGGTTTCGGCTTTGTCAGCGTCACCTTTCGGATCGGATTTTGGTTCCGGTTCTTTTACCTTACTATCCTTAGCCTTGTCGGTGCTTTTTGGAGCGCCAATGCTTTTATCAAGGAAGTCGGCACCACTGGTCGGCGCACTTGTGACCTGTTTGCGCAGATCATCAAGCTCAGCTTCGCGGATGATATCATCAATGCCACTTTGGAATTCTCGTGCCATTCCGCGCACTTTTTTCCAATAGCCTGCCAACTTGTATAGAAGATGAGGTAACTCTTTGGGGCCGACGACGAACAAAGCGACGACGGCCACAAGAGCCATTTCGGTCCAGCCGATATCAAACATTTGACACGCCTATCTGAAGGAAATCCGACAGACGATCAGGATTTCACGGAATCCTTGTCTTTGCTCTCGGAAGAAACCGATGCAGAGGTCGTGTTTTCGATGGTCTTGGCCGAAGCGGCCGCATCTTCTTCTTTTTCGTTGATGCCCGCTTTGAAGCTCTTGATGCCTTTGCCCATGTCACCCATCACTTTTGGCAGTTTACCCGCGCCAAAGATGATCAGGACAATCGCAAGGATCAGAACGATTTGCCAAACGCCAATACCCATAACTTCAATCTCCAAAGATCCATTCTGCCTTCCGGCGATGTGCTCGGATAATGGCAGAAAGCCCCCCACTGTGCAATGCGACGGATGGATTAAAAACCGGCACTACTTACATCTGTTGATCATAGTCAATCTGACAGTCCGCCCTGTTTTTCGTCCAAGGAGCAGTTCGTCACATCAGGACATAGGAAACACGAAGGTCATCTCGGGATCAAGCGTTATAGCAACCGATTTCTGATTTAATGTCGAAAACCGCCGCGGGACACGTGCATGGATGTGGAAACCCGACTCAAGCGTTAAATGCATCAGGTTCACCTCGCCCAATGCGCGCACCGCATCAACATTTGCAAGAATGTCATGACCATTGACAGCTTTGCCAATATGAAGCCCCTCAGGACGCACCAGAACATCGACACTCGTACCGTCAGCATAAGCAACATCTTCAAGTATGCCTACCGGGGTCGAAATGGCACCATTGGCAACAACTGACGGGAAATGGTTCACTTCACCAAAGAACGAAGCCACGAAACGGTTTTGCGGCTCGAAATACAGTTCCTCCGGTGTGCCATCCTGCATGATTTCACCTTCGTTCATGATGATGATCCGGTCGGCCATATACATGGCTTCTTGCGGGTCATGGGTTACCATAACCGTCGCAATCCCGGCATTTTTCAGCACATGCAAGGTCGTGTCACGCAAATCGGCACGCCGGGCAACATCCAGCCCTGAAAACGGTTCATCAAGCAGCATGATACGTGGTGTAGGTGCCAACGCACGCGCCAGCGCAATACGCTGTTGCTGTCCCCCGGAAAGTTCGTGCGGAAAAGCATTCTCGTAATCGGCCATGCCAACCTGCACCAATGCCCTTTTTACAGCAGCGCCACGATCGGCTTCTGTAAAATGGCGCAGTCCGAATGCAATATTCTTTGCGACATTGAGATGCGGGAACAGTGCATAGTCCTGAAACACCATGCCAACGCCACGCTTTTCCGGCTCCACATAATCACCTGGACGGGCAACAACCTGGTCGCTCACCGAAATTTCCCCGACCTGAAGTTTTTCGAGCCCGGCAGCAAGACGAAGGGCCGTGGTCTTCCCGCAGCCAGACGGTCCCAACAAACAAACAAGTTCCCCGGGGGCGACATCGAAACTGATATCACGCAAAACCCGGTTTTTCCCGAACATATGCGAGACATTCGACATCTTAAGGCCGTCGGTCATTCAAATTCTCTTTTAGCTGCAATGGTCGCGCACCTGCAGGTGCAAATGATTTGCGAAATCTTTCTGAAACTTAAGGTCACCGTGCCTATGATGCAAGAAGATGGATCAATTCAGGTCATCTTCTTCATCAAAAAGCTCATTAGCGGACACTGACTGGCTGTCAAAGTCCCGGTCATCCATCAGGTTCGGATTGTCCGAATAGATTGTTTCATCAAGCTCTTCGAGATTGCGCGTGGTAAGAGCCTCTTCCACAACAGCATCCGCAACCTCGCCGTCATCGACCAGATCAGGCAAAACATCGTCATCAGAATTTGCGCCATAGCGGCCCATACCGGGTCTGCTATCAAGAAGTCCCGCAGCCTTGAGATCGGCAAGTCCAGGAAGATCATCGCGATTTTCAAGACCAAAATGATCCAGAAAGTCGTCTGTGGTTGCCCAGAGCACAGGCCGTCCCGGAACACGTTTACGTCCGCGCGGACGGATCCACCGTGCTTCAAGAAGGATATCGAGCGTCCCCTTTGATAGAGCCACACCACGGATTTCCTCGATTTCGGATCGGGTGACCGGTTCGTGGTAGGCAATGATCGCAAGCGTTTCGAGGGTTGCACGCGTCATCTTCTTGGCTTTCTCGACTTCGATATGAAGATCGCCTGCAAGGTCGACCGCCGTCCGGAACGCCCATTTTTCGCCAACACGATTAAGATTGATGCCCCGCGCGGCATATGTTTCCGACAGCGCATTCAAAATGGCTGCGACATCTGTACCCTCGGGCAGACGTGCCGCAATGACGCGTTCACTGACCGGATCGGCCGAGGCAAAAAGCACGGCCTCGACAATACGAATATGCTGAAAATCAATATCAGGCGCGCTTTCGACACCTTCAATTTCAAGCTGTGCGTTATCGCTCATTTATATGCCCCTGCCCCTTAACCCCTGATCAACTCGTCGTCAGACGCGGTTGGCCGCGGCAAATCCCCCTCACGCGGCTTTTGCGGTGAACGCAACAGAATTGGTCCAAATACCTGTTCTTGCAGAATTTCCAGTTCGCCGTCCCGGCACATTTCAAGACTTGCGACGAAATGTGCCGCGAGTGCTGATCGCGCCTTCAGCAGTGATCCCAAGCCGCGCGGCATGAATTCCAGAAGCTTTGTCCAGGTCGGGACCACACGTCGACCAAAAAGATCACGCAGACGCTGAATGGCATCATCCATGGCATACAGGTCGAATGCCTCGATTTCGAGCGTCTTGCTTTCCGATGTCAACATGATGCGCGCATATGACTTCAGAAGATCATATAACGACGCATCATAGACCGACGCCGTCGTCACGCGGACTTCTTCGGGGGCGCCACGCGCAAAGAAATCACGACCAAGGTTTGGGCGTTCAAGAAGCTTTTCACCGGCTGCCTTCATTGCTTCAAGACGTTTAAGCTGGAAGGCAAGAAGTTCAGCCATTTCTTCGGCACTGAGCTCTTCCTCGTCAGTTTCCTGCTTGGGAAGCAACAGTCGCGATTTGAGGTAAGCCAGCCAGGCCGCCATCACCAGATAGTCGGCAGCCAGTTCCAGGCGCAACCCTTGGGCCGTGTTGATGAATTCAAGATACTGTTCTGCCAGATCAAGGATCGAAATCTTGATGATGTCGACCTTCTGGTCTCGTGCCAGTTCAAGCAGAACATCAAGCGGACCTTCGAAACCGTCTAGATCAAGGATCAAACGTTCGGCAAGGCTCGGTCCGTCTTCATCGACCGGCTTCTTGTCGAACACCTCGTCCGGAATTTCCAATTCGAACTGGTCTGCCATATGTCCCCGACTGCCCCCGTCTCGTAGTGGAAATCAGGCGAAGATATTCGCCAAGAGTCTTACCAGCCCACTGGCCGGCTCAATCACCAGCCATTGAAAGATCGGCAGGTCAATTCCAAGTTTGGCTGTTACGTAAGGCAGCAAAAAGACCAGACCGATCAAAATGATCATGCCGGTTTTTTCCATGCGCGCCAAGACCCGCGCAACCGGCATCGGAGAAATCGCGGTCAGCACACGCCCGCCATCAAGCGGCGGGATCGGCAGCATGTTGAAAACGGCCAGAATACAGTTAAGCCAGATCGACTGATTCAACGTTGTTGCCAACCAGTCATTCACTGCTGGCGAAAAATTCGGCAGCCACACCATAAGCAGGATTGATACGATAGCCAGCAACACATTGGTCGCGGGTCCCGCGACAGCCACACCGATAATGCCCAAACGCTGGGGATGAAGGCGATGAAAAGCGACCGGAACCGGTTTGGCATAGCCGAAAAGGAACGGCGCATTTGTAACGAGCAGCAATCCGGGTATCAGAATGGTTCCGACCGGATCAATGTGACGGATCGGATTAAGGCTGAGACGTCCCATGCGCTGGGCCGTGTCGTCACCAAACAGCTTTGCCGCAAATCCGTGCGCTGCTTCGTGCAAGGTAACAGCAAACAGAACCGGAATGACCCAAGTCGATGCAGATACGATCAGTTCGATAATATCATTCACGTGTTCGCGCCTTCGGATTGCCAGACCGGTGCAAGTAATTCCGCCAGGCGCAAGCGCCAATCTGCTAACTGCGTAGCAGACGGTACGTCGGTTTTAAAGGCAGCGATCTGGTTGGAAAATGTTTGTGCCCGCACCAAGGCAGCCCCGTTCAATAGTGGCGCCATTGACACGACTTCTTCCATTTCGGTTCGCTTGCCATTGCAGTGAAGTGCAACATCGCACCCTGCCCGCAGACATTCGTGCGTACGGCTGGCGATGGAGCCACCAAGTGCCTCCATGGACAGGTCATCGCTGATCAAAAGGTTCTCGAACCCGATTTCGCTGCGAATGACATCATTGATCACGGTTGGCGATACCGTGCCGGGACGCTGATCATCAATTGCTGTAAACAGCAAATGCGCAGACATCGCAGCAAGAACATCTTTCATCTGCACAAAAGGCGCAAAATCAAGCCGTGACAATTCCGCACGCGAGGCAGAAACGACCGGAAGATCCTTGTGACTGTCGACCGAAGCACGACCATGCCCGGGGATATGCTTGATAACAGGGGCAATACCACCGTCAAGCAGACCGGCGGCAACCGCACTTGCCAGCATGACAACTTTCTGAACATCGGCACCATATGACCGGTCACCGACAACGTCACTCATCCCCGGAAATCTCAAATCCAGAACCGGCGCACAGGTTGTATTGAAACCGGCCTCACGCAAATCCATCGCCATCAGACGTGCATTGATATAGGCGGCTTCGCGGGCATCTTCCGGGTTTGTGTCAAACAATTCGCCAAAAACGCCAGCTGCCGGGATTTTGCGCCAATGCGGCGGCTTGAGCCGCATCACACGTCCGCCTTCCTGGTCAACAAAGATCGGAACGTTGCTATTGCCCACCGTTTCGCGAAGTGACGCGGTCAGTGCGCGAACCTGATTACGGTCTTCGACATTTCGTGCAAAGAGAATGAAGCCATAAGGGTCGGCTTCGCGAAAGAAGCCCTTTTCCCAATTACTCAATTCTGTCCCAGCAACACCCAAAATACAGGCGCGCGGCTTTTTGACTTCAAGGCCGGACAATGAGGCACCCCACATTGCGTTGTTTCAGATCACTACACAGCTTTTCGGCCGCAGCTGCATCGGCCAAAGGCCCCGCCTGCAAACGATAGAACACGCCCTTGTCGCCAAGGTCAGTGCGCTGTACGAACATCTGAAGACTACCAAGCAAGTCATTGTTTTTCGACGATAATCTTTTCCATTCTGCCGAAGCACCACTTTCATCCCGAACGGACGCCAGCTGGATACGGAAATCATTCATCGAAACCGCCGATGACGACACCTTTTCCGGCACCGCCGCAGGCTTTGCACTTTTTGCTTCGGCTTCACGTTCAGCAACAGCTGCCAAAGCCTTTTCGGCATCTGTCAGTTCCGGCTCATTGATTGCCGGGGCACTTACAGCTGATGACGGTTCTACCGCGGCGATTTCGCTTGCATCCGGTGAAGTCGATGCGGCTGCTTGGGCAGAGTTCTCTGCAACTGCCGCCGCATCTGGCGATTTGGGAGTTCTGGCTACTTCCGGGGCACGTGGCATATCAGGAAGTTCCTGCAACACCACATTGGCATCCGGATCAACATCATTGAGCTGATCATAAACAGTGGTATTGCGATGCGGGACTTCCATTCCGCCGGGATCATCGGGCCGCAACTTGATCGGAGCCGGGTCTGGCAACAGGATTGGCAGTTTGCCGTCATCCTGAATCGGTTGTCCCTGATTATAAAACCAGTAACCTGCGCCACCCAGACCGCCAATGACGACAGCCAGACCGAAGAATACGGTTATCGCACCTTTTAGCATGCTTTTGCGCGCAGGCTTTTCAGCCGGAAACTGTTCTGCGCGTTCGGCATGAAGGCCACGGCCGTATTCTTCGTTCATATCTTACATCTCCTCGACAGGCTTGACGCCAAGCACCTCAAGACCCGATGCGATTACGGTCGCAACTGCACGGATCATCGCAAGACGTGCCAGCGTAGCATCAAGATCATCGGCAACGATGAACCGCAATGCGGTGTTGTCACGTCCCTTGTTCCACAATGCATGGAATTCTGCTGCAATTTCTGTCAGGAAAAAGGCAATACGATGTGGTTCGTGAGCAATGGCAGCCTGTTCAACGATACGCGGCCATTCAGCCATACGACGAACCAGAAGTTTTTCTTCTTCGGTTGAAAGCTGGCTCAGGTCGGCACCCGACAGAGTGGCATCCGAGAAATCCTGCCCGGGGAAGGCTTCAGCAGCCTGACGGAAGACAGAATTGACGCGTGCATGCGCATATTGAACATAAAAGACAGGGTTGTCTTTGGACTGCTCGGTAACCTTGGCAAAATCGAATTCAAGTGCGGCGTCGTTCTTGCGGGTCAACATGATGAAACGCACAACATCCTTGCCGACACGTTCAACCACGTCACGCAGCGTCACGAAGGTTCCAGCGCGTTTTGACATTTTGACCGGTTCGCCATTGTCAAACAGGCTGACCAGCTGACACAGTTTGACATCAAGGTCACCCTCGCCACCCGTGATCGCCTTGGTTGCCGCTTTCATGCGCTTGACATAGCCACCATGATCGGCACCAAAAATGTCGATCATCAGATTAAAGCCGCGCTCGTATTTATCGAAGTGATACGCGATGTCCGACGCAAAATATGTCCAGCTGCCATCCGATTTTTTCAACGGACGGTCAACATCGTCACCAAACTCGGTGGCACGGAACAGGGTTTGTGGACGCGGTTCCCAGTCATCGGGCTTTTTGCCCTTTGGCGGTTCGAGAACACCGACATAGATATCGCCTTTTTTCTCAAGATGCTCGAAAGCCGACTGAACCTTGCCAGCCTTGACCAGACCATCTTCAGACGTGAAGACGTCGTGAGACACACCAAGAAGGCGAAGGTCTTCCTTGATCAGTGCCATCATTTCGACGATGGCAAAGCTACGGAATTCTTCAAGCCATTCTTCTTCGGCGGCGTTCACCCATTTATTGCCATCGCGCTCGGCCATTTTCTTGCCCGGCTCGACAAGATAGTCGCCCGGATAAAGGCCCTGAGGAATATCGCCAATATCTTCGCCAAGTGCCTCGCGGTAACGCATATGAAGCGACCGTGCAAGAACATCGACCTGCGCGCCAGCATCATTGGTGTAATATTCTTTGGTGACAGCATAGCCGGCCTTGGCAAGCAGGTTGGCAAGAACATCGCCAACAACCGCCCCACGGCAATGGCCGACATGCATCGGACCGGTCGGGTTGGCCGAAACATATTCAACGTTGATCTTTTCGCCCTTGCCAAGATCGCTTTCGCCATATGCTGTGCCGACTTCAAGAACCTTGGAAACCTGTGACAGCCAGAACCGGTCAGCCATGCGCAGATTGATAAAGCCGGGCCCTGCGATCTCGACATTGTCGATGTGATCAAGCAGACGCAGTTTTTCAGCAAGCTTTTCGGCGAGATCGCGTGGTTTCATGCCAGCGGCCTTGGACAACAACATGGCGGCATTGGTTGCGGCATCGCCATGAGACGCATCGCGCGGCGGCTCTACCGTCACGCGTGAGGTGTCTATACCGGCAGGAAGAACACCATCTTTCTCAAGGCCGAGAATCTGGCTCTCGATGTCGCTTTTCAACAGGCTGAAAACATTCATGACTTTGAACTTTGCATTTTTTTGGTTCTGGTCCGCTGGACCATTTGACTGGGGCTTGTTTTGAGCCATTTCGTTCCAAAACGCAAGTCACCCTTGTCTGGAGTGATTACAGGTTTTGACATTTCAGCCATGCGCGCTAAATAGTGACTTAAATACTGCGATCTGACCGTGCTATCATAACGCCAAGGATCGGAACTACTCCCGTCAGCATTCTGGCGGGTTTGAGACCAAGGAGTGTTGAATGACCGAAGCTTCACGGCAAGTTCAAATGACCGAAAGTGCTGCGAAACGCATCCAGGAACTGATCGCAAGCGAAGGCGCTGCGAACACAATGCTGCGTTTGCAGGTTTCAGGTGGTGGATGCAGTGGTTTTCAGTACGAGTTTTCACTGGACTCTGACACCACTGATGAAGACTGCATTTTCGAAAATCACGGCGCGAAAATGGTAATTGACGAGGTATCCCTTGATCTTCTGGGCGGTGCCGAGATCGATTTCGTACGTGAAATGGTTGGATCTGCTTTCCGCGTGAATAACCCGAATGCCACATCGTCATGTGGCTGCGGATCAAGTTTCTCGATTTGATCCGGATCGGAAAAACGATTTATAAAACGGGGTCCGTTACTTTCGGACCCCGTTTTGTTTGATCAGAACGACCTTAAACACAAAAAATCCGAGGCCCGAATGAAAATCGCCACCTGGAACGTCAACTCGATCAAGGCCCGCCTGCCCAACATTCTTGAATGGTTGCGTGAGGCGAAACCAGATGTTGTCCTGTTGCAGGAAACCAAGACCGTTGATGAAGCATTTCCGGCGATGGAAATCGAGGATCTCGGTTACAACATCGCGATACATGGCCAGAAAACCTATAACGGTGTTGCTATCCTCTCGAAATTCCCGATTGAGGATGTCGAACGCGGTCTGCCTGGAAATAACGACGATGAACAGGCGCGCTATATCGAAGCAACAATCTGCTCAACCACCCCGGTACGGGTCGCATCGATCTATGTTCCGATGGGTACAGCCGTTGGCGATGAAAAGTTTGATTACAAACTGAACTTTCTTGATCGCCTGATCACCCGTTTTGAGAAAATTCATGCCAGCGGTGAAGCCGCTGTTATGGGCGGCGATTATAACATCGCACCGGATGATTCCGACGTTTACGATCCGATCAAACTGCATGAAACCGTTCTTTGCACAACGGTCGAACGCAAACGCCTGCGCACGATGCTCAATATGGGCTTTACCGATGCCTTCCGCACCTTCAATCCAAAAGGCCATCAATATAGCTGGTGGGATTACCGTGCTGGCGCCTGGAACAAGGATAATGGTCTTCGCATTGATCATCTTTTGCTGACCCCGGCGGCGGCAGATCGTTTGAGTGCTTCGGACATTGATCGCGACCCTCGCGGCAAGGAAAAAGCATCCGATCACACCCCGGTCTGGTGCATGATCGACGATTGATCCAGGAAACATAACAGGATCAAAAAAAACAAAGGGCAGCGCTCAACACGCTGCCCTTTCTCATATCTGGTCTATGGACCGGAACTCTTATTCTGCGGCCTGCTGCATCACTGTCCGATAGGCAACAATGTCCTCGATACTGATAACAACCATGTCATGGTTCTGGGCATAGGTAATCAGTTCAGGCAAACGCGCCATTGTGCCATCCGGGTTGGTTACCTCGCACAACACGCCAGCCGGCTTGAAGCCTGCAAGACGCATCAGATCAACAGTACCTTCGGTATGGCCGCGACGCTCCAGAACACCGCCCGCACGGGCACGCAGCGGGAAGACATGCCCAGGGCGGGCAAGATCAGACGGCTTTGCGTCATCTGCAATCGCCGTTTTGACCGTTGTGACCCGGTCAGCAGCCGAAACACCGGTCGTGACGCCAACCTTGGCTTCGATGGTGACGGTAAAGCCGGTCCCCATGCTTGACGTGTTGGTTGCGACCATGGGGGGCAGATCAAGCGCAGTTGCTTTTTCATCGGTCAGGCAGAGGCATACAATGCCACTGCAATCACGAATAAGCATCGCCATCTGTTCATTGGTAAGTTTTTCTGCGGAGAAAATCAGATCGCCTTCATTTTCGCGATCTTCATCATCAACAACCAGAACCCCCTTACCTTGGCGCAGATCAGCAAGTGCACGTTCCATACGCGCATGCGGATCGCCAAAGATCGAAAGACCTGATTGTGGTTCAACACTCTGATTCATAACCGTCCTCTACGGATGGGGCTTACGAACCAGGGCAAACAAAGAAAGGCCCGCTTTGCAGCAGAATTGCCACATTGCGGTCGCAGGCAGACGTCAAAACAGTCACGCCAATGCGTTCTTGTCCTGAACGTCACGCTTTATCCTCTCCCATCCGGACTATTACCGTCGGCCCCGGAATTACACCGGATCTGCTGACCCCAAAGATCGTGAAATCTTCGGGCGCTCGCGGGCTTCCCAGATATCTGGGTTACCGCCGGTCGGGATTTGCACCCTGCCCTGAGAATAAGCGCCGTGTTTTAACGACATAGCCGATCATAATTGATCAACTGTGCGTACTTTAAGAAAGCACCACACACTTGTCAAACATCTAAAAAACGAAGGAAACCTTTGGTTTAAATCTCGGAAAGACGTTTGCCGTTTCGAAAGTGGAACTCGCATCCGTTCTTGCGTGCTTCACGTGGCGCCCACTGACAAACGGCACATCTTTTATCAGTCGAACGGCGCTTGGATTTGCATTCCCGATGAAGATAAGCCCCCATCATCGCATCGATGTAACTGCCCTGAAAGACTTCAACGCCCAGACTGCGCCCCATGCGAAGGGCCGTGCGACTGTCGCAACGTGTCAGGATGAGGCTGTTTTCAACAAACAGGTTGGCAAATTCACGAAGCCGTTCGGCAACTTCGGTCCGGCGCGATCCTATGATGTTCTGATCCCAGATCACCTTGATAAAATCGACATTCATCTTGCGTGGAGACAGGAACTCCAGCGCGGGCAATGTTATCCGATCCAAACCAACCTGAATTCCGGAAGAATGCAGAAATTCGCATGCATCTTCGAACTCCCACCAGTTTGCAATCGCATTTTCCATTGAGAACTCGATCGCAAGGTTCTGAACAAGTTTTCCGTCATCGTGATTGATAAATTCAGCGAACGTGTCGCTTAAAACGGTTTGTACCTGCATGTTCAGATGAAGCCGATCCGGCAGAATGGACGGTGCAATTGATCGGGTAACTTCCATGATCTTTTCATCGAGCACCCTTGACAGAATCTCAAGTTCGCCGGGCCCTTCAAGAAGGAAGCTCGCAAGATGATGCTGACGCAGGTAATCAAGGGAACAATAGATCTCATGTCCCAGAACCTGACGACGGGTGTCGTCGAAACTCAGAATTGCCTGACGGCGACAGGAATCAAAAACTGCGTCGGTCGTAATGGCACCGCGCAGCATCTCGGCCATATCGAACCGTTCCCAGTTCTCACCCATCATGCGTGCCGAAACCGGAAGACCAAACAGCTTGCCCAATCGTTCGTCGTCATCGGGCCATTTGAAACGGTTCCAGAGATTGGTCGGGATGCTTCCCAACCCCTGACGGTCAATTACTTCTTCGAGCGTTTCACGAACATGATCAACAAAGTTGGAATCGTCCTCGGCCCACTTCCCGCCACGCACGCACGCCAGCATTCCGTTTTCAAGACGATATATCTGGGTGTTTTCAGGAAGGTAGTGGAAAGCATCGCGGGTGATTGCCTGATAATCCTCGGCACCAAGACGCAGCTCAGGCGGGATATTAAGGATACCCATATGCGGCGTTTTACCATTGGCAGCATGCTTCCGCAGGCTTTCGATAAAACGGTTAAGGGTCAATGCGGGTTTCGTCATAAGGGCAGTCATAGGCAGTCCTGCAACAGGTCACTGCCTATGAATATGTATTCGACAGTGTTAATTTACCCTAAACAACTATACCTTCGCATAGCGAAGTTTCCACCATTTGAGCAAGTTCGGCAAAGAAAGTCATCGCCGGAACACCGATCACAAGACCATCTACCTTATCAACAATGCGAAGCCCCTGAAGAGCGTTTGCGGTGAAAACCGCATCAAGTTCCTTAAGCATCTCGGGTGTTTTGGGTTCAAAGTCCACTTCCCGGCCGGTTTCCTCGGCCCACCCAAGGACAAAGCCGCGGGCGAGGCCACAGAGAATTCCGGTATCTTCATCGGGCGTCCACAAAGTATCCCCTTTAATGCCAAAGATATTGGCAGCCGTTGTTTCCGCGACATTACCATCAGCAGAAAGAATGATCGCGTCATCTCCACGATAGGAATGAGCTTCCTGTTTGGCTGCTATGTTATCAAGGTAATTGATGCTCTTGATACCGCCAGCAACAGAATTGGCATTACGTCGCACTCTCTGGGACGTGAAAAGCTTAAGTCCGACACCAGGATCAACAGGCTCAAACGGAGAAACCGTTATCAGAATGGTCGGATCCGGATCAGCAGGCGGCAGCAAACCACGCTCGCCCGAACCGCGCGATACGGTCAGACGGACAACGGCATCCTTGCGACGAACCTGCTCAAACAGGGTTGCAACGATCTCGGCAACGTCTTTGGTTGCTGGTAGAAGATCAAGCGGGAACTCTATCTGCTCGGCATGGAAGTCAAGGCGTTCCATATGCGCATCAAGCCAGGCAATTTTGCCTTCGTGGGCGCGCATGGTTTCAAAGAACCCGTCGCCAAGCAAGAAGCCTCTATCCGTTACCGGAATAGACGCTGCGTCCAGATCACGAAAGCTGCCATTCATCCATACCTGCATCATGCCGTCCCTTCTGTCTTTATGTGCTTTTCAGGAAGAAGCCCGTTTCAGGAAGTTTGCCAACAAGTCGTGCCCCTGCTCCGTCAAAACCGCTTCCGGGTGAAACTGTACACCAAAGATTGGAAGCTCCTTATGCGCAAACGCCATAATTTCCCCTTCGGGTCCGCGCGCAAGTTCGATCAAACTTCCATCCTCGGGCAACTCAACAATTAAGGAGTGATAACGCGTTACTTGCAAAGGATTTTTTAATCCCGCGAACAAATCTGTGCCACTATGGTCAATCTCGGAGGTCATGCCATGCACCGGACGCTTGGCGCGCTTGACCACACCGCCAAAAACCTGCGCGATTACCTGATGCCCAAGGCAAACGCCAAGCATCGGATATTCCGTTCTGAGCTCTTCAACCAGAGCAAGACTGTTTCCCGCGTCATCGGGGCCACATGGGCCGGGAGAAAAGATGATTGCATCGGGATCAAGCTTGCGGACCTGTTCCGAGCCGATTTCATCATTGCGGACCACGATGACACTATGACCTAGCTCTTCGATATACCGGGCAAGATTGAAGACAAAGGAGTCATAATTATCAATAAGCAAGATCACGGTACGACCTCTTCCGCGTCAATACCGAACAGCTCGAACATCTTGGTCGCCTTGACCAGCGTTTCTTCATATTCAAGGGCCGGGTTACTGTCTGCGACAATTCCGCCGCCAACGTTAAAGGCCATACGACCACCGTTCACACAAAGAGACCGAATGGCAATGTTGGTATCCATGGAACCGTCAAAGCCGATAAAGCCAATTGCTCCGCAATAGGCGCCGCGTGTTGTCTTCTCAAGTTCTGTTATGATTTCCATGGCCCGAATTTTGGGCGCACCCGTAATGGATCCCCCCGGAAAACTGGCCTTCAAAAGATCAACTGCCGTTTTTCCGTCGCGCAGTTCACCTGTTACTGTCGACACGAGATGATGAACATTGGCATAGCTTTCCAGCGCACAGATTGCCGGTGTATTGACCGAATGCGGTTTGCAGACCTTGGACAGATCATTTCGCAAAAGATCAACAATCATAATATTTTCTGCGCGATCTTTCGGTGAAAGCATTAATTCTTGCGCAAGTTCGGCATCGCTTAGCGGCGTCTCTCCACGGGGTCTTGTACCTTTGATCGGTCTGGTTTCAACCTGTCCGTCCGAAACTTTCAAAAACCGTTCTGGCGAGTTTGACAGAACCGCAAATTCACCGAAATTCAGAAACGCACCAAACGGCGCGGAACTGATATCTCGCAAACGCCGATACAGCCCAAAACGATCCGGCACAGCATCTCGCGGATATTCAGCCCGAATGCTTTGCGATAAATTTGCCTGAAAAATGTCACCAGCAAAGATGTAATCGATGACTTTTTGAACTTCGATTTCGAACTCAGAACGACCAAAATTTGACCGCCATGGTTGAATGCTTGGCAAGTGTGGAGCGGACGGCACCTCAAGAAGCGGTCTGGCAAGACGCAGATATTTTCGCAGCAAGTTCATCCGGTCTGCGGCACGCTGTTCGCGCGCCTTTCCGAGACGTTCGGGCATCCCCGTCGAGATCAGCCACATCTTGCGGTCATTCTGATCAAAGGCGATCACCAGATCATAAATTCCGACCGCCATATCAGGCATGGCAAGCCAGTCTTCGGCCACGCGCGGCAGCGTTTCGGTCTGATGTGCCAATTCATAGCCGAAATAGCCGACAGCTCCGCCCTGAAATGGTGGCAGATCAGTCCGGCGCCGTTGCGGGTAGCGCGACAACAGATCGCCAAGAACTTCAAACGGATTTCCCGGGAACGGGAAACCATCCAGTGTCACCTGACCATTTTTTGACGTCAGTTTGTGTAATGGCGAAACAACAATGTAGGAAAATCGATCCCGGTCGCCGGAATCAAGAAAATGACTGTCGGCAAAGGGGGCAAAGGCACCATAAGCATCGACCGGCTCAATATAGGGACATTCTTCTATCAGCATTCAGCGGCGCATTCTTGCGGGAGATACATTTCTCCCCGGTAAGATACAGGGAAGCATTTTTGGCACAAGGCAGGAGACGAAAAATCTACGCGATTCTTCGGGGCTACGGTAAAAAATATTCTTACAGTTGCAACCTTGCCCGGCTTGCCAAAGAAAAAGGCCAACCTTCACAGGTTGGCCTTTTATTCAGAGGACAAAGATCCGATTACATCGCAGCAATACGGTCATAAGCCTCGGTAAGTTTCGCCAGAGTGTCGCGGGCTTCCTCAAGCTTGGCTTTTTCAGTCGCCACAATATGCTCAGGCGCGCGACTGACAAATTTCTCGTTCGAAAGCTTGCCTTCCTGTGCCTTGATATATTTGGTCTTGTCCTGCATTTCCTTTTCAAGACGCGACTTCTCAGCAGCGACGTCAATGAAGTCGGCAACAGAAACAAAGACGGCCACACCGTCAACAACGGCCTGAATGGCCCCCTTGGCGATCGCTTCGACATCGCCCTGCCCCTTGAAGCCGATTTCAGCAACACGTGCCAGACGCTTGACTTGCGCTTCCTGCGCCGAAACAGCGGCTTTCATCGCGTCAGTCGCATCAACCAGATAGATCGGGACTTCGGCAGCTGGCGGCACATTCATCTCGGAACGAACGCCACGGATATCACCAATCAGGCGGATTGCCAGATCAATCTCGGCCTCGGCAGTACGATCAATCAGGGCATCGTCAAACTTCGGATAACTTTCCGAGATCAGCATCTTGCTGCGATTATCGGAAATCTGTTCCCAGAGTTCTTCGGTGATGTAAGGCATGACCGGGTGCAAGATCAGAAGAATCTGGTCAAGAACCCAGGCGGTTACGGCGCGAATCTCTGCCTTGGCTTCTTCGTCCTGGCCCATCAGAACCGGTTTTGCCAGTTCCAGATACCAGTCACAGAATGAGCCCCAAACGAACTGATAGGCACCACTTGCGGCATCATTGAAACGATAGGTTTCAATCCCCGTTCCGACGGCCTTGGCAGCCTCGACAGTTTTGCCAACGATCCAGCGTGCGAGTGTGGATTTGACGTTTGCAGGATCAAAACCATCAACCGGCTTGCATTCGTTCATTTCCGCGAAACGTGCAGCGTTCCAGAGCTTGGTCGCAAAATTGCGATACCCCTCAACCCGCGAAGCAGCAAGCTTGATATCGCGTCCCTGCGCTGCAAGTGCAGTCAGGGTAAAGCGCAATGCATCACAGCCATATTCGTCAATGATTTCTAAGGGATCGATTACGTTCCCCTTGGATTTCGACATCTTCTGTCCGTTCTCGTCACGAACCAGAGCATGGATATAGATATCCTTGAACGGAATTTTCCCGTCCATGAAATGCATACCCATCATGATCATACGGGCAACCCAGAAGAAGATGATGTCAAAGCCGGTAACCAGAACATCGCCCGGATAGTATTTATCAAGCTCGGGCGTCTTATCCGGCCAGCCAAGGGTCGAATACGGCCACAGAGCAGAAGAGAACCAGGTATCCAGAACATCGGTTTCCTGGGTCAGTTCAACGTCCTTACCGTAATGCGCTTTTGCCGCGGCAATCGCTTCTTCCTCGGTTTCCTCAACGAAGATTTCGCCATCCGGCCCAAACCATGCAGGGATACGATGACCCCACCAAAGTTGACGGGAAATACACCAAGGCTGGATGTTGCGCATCCATTCGAAATAAGTGTTTTCCCAGTTTTTCGGCACAAAGCGAATGCGACCGTCTTCGACGGCTTCGGTTGCCGGCTTTGCCAGCACTTCGGCATTAACGAACCACTGATCGGTCAGGTAAGGCTCGATAACAACGTTCGAACGGTCGCCATATGGCACCATATGAACGGTGTCTTCGATTTTCTCGAGCAAGCCAAGCTCGTCCATCTTGGCGATGATCTGTTTGCGTGCTTCGAAACGATCAAGCCCCCGGTATTCTGCCGGTGCATTCTCGTTAATGCAGGCGTGATCGTCCATGATGTTGATCTTTTCAAGATCAGCACGTTTGCCGACTTCGAAGTCGTTGAAATCATGGGCCGGAGTGATTTTGACCGCGCCAGACCCTTTTTCCGGATCGGCATATTCATCGGCAACGATCTGGATGCGGCGACCAACAATCGGCAGAATGCAATACTTGCCAATCAGGTCCTTGTAGCGCTCATCATCGGGATGAACCGCAACACCGGTATCGCCAAGCATGGTTTCCGGACGAGTGGTTGCAACGGTGATGAATTCTCCTTCACGACCTTCGATCGGGTATTTGAAATGCCAGTAATGACCTTTGACTTCTTTCTGGACAACTTCAAGATCTGAAATCGCGGTCAGAAGCTTCGGATCCCAGTTCACCAGACGCTTGTCGCGATAAATGAGGCCCTGTTTATGAAGGGTAACGAAAACCTTGCGAACAGCGGCAGAAAGGCCTTCGTCCATGGTAAAACGTTCACGCGCCCAGTCAGGCGAAGCCCCAAGGCGACGCAACTGGTTGGTGATTGTACCACCGGATTTTTCTTTCCATTCCCAGACCTTTTCAACGAACTTCTCGCGGCCAAGATCATGGCGCGTCACATTCTGTTCGCCAAGCTGGCGTTCAACCACCATCTGGGTGGCGATACCGGCATGGTCGGTTCCGGGTTGCCACAGGGTGTCCTTCCCGTTCATGCGGTTATAGCGGATAAGGATATCCTGAAGCGTAAAAGTCAGCGCATGCCCCATATGGAGGCTGCCGGTCACGTTGGGCGGCGGCATCATGATGACATAGGGATCGGCACCTGATGCCGTATCGCAGGCAAACGCCCCCGACTTTTCCCATTTATCGTAAAGTCTGCCTTCAACGTCGGCCGGGCTGTAAGTCTTCTCCAACATGGTCTTTTGATCCGCTGCGGGTTTAATCATTCATACAAAGAAAAAAGCGGCGCACCGAAGGCGCGCCGCTTTAAATCAACTATCGGCTCGCCTACAGGTCTTCGGCGCGGTTCACAATCCGCTCGATTTCCTTCTTCACAAGGCGTTCGATCATATAGGGTAGGTTTTCGTCAAGCCATTCCTTAAGCAGCGGACGCAGCATATCGCGCACCAGATCCTCAAGGGTGGCATGACCGGCATTAACGCCAAGGGCAACAGCACGTTTCTTTGCAACGGCTTGCGCCAATTCCGAGATGGTGCCGGTCGCCGACGATTCCGTCATATTCGAAATCAGCGGTTCGTCATCATCGTCATCATAAAGAGCTGGCATTGCCGGTTCCGGCTCGGGCTCAGGCTCTTCGAATTCGTCTTCGAATGGCTCCGGCTCGTCTTCAAGCGGAGTCTCGTCGAAATCGAGCATATCGTCGAGATCAAGCTCTTCCTCCGGCTCGTCGAGTTCGAGTTCTTCGGGTTCATCGTCAAACTCAAGTTCTTCGGGTTCTTCATCAAGAACGAGTTCGTCGATTTCTTCTTCCGGTTCGGGTTCCGGTTCCGGCTCAGGCTCTGGTTCCGGCATCGGTTCGGGTTCAGGAGCGGCTTCCTGTTTTTCTTCATCCCCCTCATCAGCAAGAATTTTGCGGATGGACTGGAGGATGTCCTCCATTGAAGGTTCTTGTTGCCCGTCACTCATAATTAAATTTCCGCACTAGTGTCATTTAACCAGACCGATCCGAAAGTTTGTTCAGGACAGGATGCCAGACACCCTGTCCTGAAAACACATCAGGTCAGTCTGTTCCCCACCACTGGTCCTTGACTTTATTGTAGTTGGACTCAGTGTCGTAAATTTCGACTGGCAAGCCAAGGACTTGGGCATTAAGAGCACCCATTGCAGCCTTGACCTGGAATTCTGCAACCGCCGCATCACGACGCGAACCGACAAGGTCCACACGGGCCTGCAAAAGTTCCTGCTCCTGATCAAGAACATCAAGAACAGTACGCGAACCGACAGATGCTTCTCGTTGAACACCATCCAACGCGACTTCTGCCGACGATACCTGTGCCTGCTGCGATTCGATACTCGCCCGCGCAGTTACAAGGGTTTCCCATGCACTGGTGGCATTCTCAATCACAGCACGGCGTGCTTCATCAACCTGAATGCGTGCCTGACCTGCGGTTTGCTTGGCAGCACGAACACCGGAATAAACTGCGCCCTGCTGGTACAGTGGCACAGAAACGGATGCGATGATATCAGCGCTGTCGGCCGTAAAATCCTCGGTCGACCCTTCATGCGCCCGTTCAACACCAGCTGAAAGACTGACTTCCGGGTAAAGCGACCCTTCATTCAGACGAATATCAGACTGGGCTGCCTGTTCGGTGTATTGCGCCTGCAGAACGTCAGGATGCTGACCCTGTGCAATCGACAAAACATCCGTAACACTGGTTGGAAGACCGGCAAGCGGGTTGGGAATTTCAAGGTTGCTTGGTGGATTACCAACCAGACGCTCATATTGTGCGCGTGTATTTGCCAGCGCCCCCTGTGCCGAAATCAAGTCTGCTTTCGCACCAGCAAGGCGGGCTTCCGCCTGCGAGACGTCGGTACGGGTCACTTCACCAACCGCAAAACGATCCCGGGTTGCTTCAAGCTGACGCTCAAGCACGCGAACGTTGTTCTGGTTCAGTTCAACAACGGCAGTATCACGCAATACATTGAAATACGACGTCGCAACCTGCAACATCACATCCTGTTCTGTGGAACGCAGGGATGCGCGCGCTGCCTGAATGCGTGCTTCGGCACGCTCTGTCTGCGCGGTTGTACGGCCACCACGATAGAGCGGCTGGGTCACGTTCAAGCCGACAGTATAAGGCGTAAGGCTGTTGTCGGTATTTGTCCCGTTGACTTCCGTGTTGTTTTCACGGAGACCGGCATCACCGGTTAATGTAACACTCGGGCGCCAGTTTGACAGTGCAGCCGAAATCTCTTCGTCTGTCGAGCGCAACGATGCGCGCCCGGCTTCGAGTGTCGGGTTGCTCTGATATGCCTTAATAAGAGCGTCCTCAAGACTTTCCGCAGATGCGCCACCGGCAACCATTCCTCCGGTTGCAAGGATACTGCAGGTCAGCAAGAACCGTTTTAACATTTATCTACCCTTGTAAAATCCTACACCAAGTCCCGACCCCGGCGCAGTTTCACTCATGGTAACGACGGAAACAAAATTTTCCAAGAAAAGAGGCATTTGGAAGCCAAAAAAGTATTTTGCCCGCTTTCTGATCGTTACATCGTTTAATCGTAGCGCATCATATCTGGCGCAATTTGACGCGCCCAGATATCTATACCGCCTGTAACATTAAAAACATCTTTAAATCCATATTCTTCAAGGAAAACCCCTGCATGACGACTGCGAACGCCATGATGGCAGATAACGGCAAGCGGCATGTCTTGCGGCAACTCATCCAGCCTGCCGTGCAATTCCGATAATGGAATATGCACAGATTCCCTGATCATACAGATTTCAACTTCCCAGTCTTCGCGCACATCCAAAAGAACGATTGGCAATTTTTGTTCAAGGATTTTAGCCAACTCCTGGCATGCAAGTTCCCTAACCATGAAATCCTGACAATCGCGATGAGCACAAAAAGAATTGCCCGGATGGTTCCGGGCAATTCGTCAGATTAAAATACAAAGCTTTCCGCCGGCTCAAAGCCCGGCAGGTATGGAATGTTTGCATCAAACAGATCGCGATGGCCAATGACGCCATTTTCACGTTCATAAAGTTTGGCAACACCGACCTTGCCTGCCTCTCTTACAACGGCGAGCAAACGACCACCTTCTGCGATCTGATCCAGAATGGCGGCAGGTACTTCGCAAACTGCACCATCGAAGATGATTACATTATAAGGTGCCTGCTTGGCGTAGCCGGCAGCCAGTTCACCTTCGACAACGATAACATTGTCATAGTTGACTTTCTGGAAGGCTGCTTCGGCAGCACTCGCCATTTCCTTGTTGCTTTCTACGGCAACAACGGTTTCTGCGACGCGCGAAATCAGCGCACTGCCATAACCAAAGCCCGCACCAATCACCAAAGCAACATCTGCCTCAGCGATCTCGGCACTTTGCATCAAGCGCGCAATCACCATCGGCTCCATCGCGAAGCGACCATCACCAACCGGAATATCTTCATCAATATAGGCAATGCCGCGTTTGCCTTCGGGCAGGAACAGTTCGCGCGGAACTTCCTCCATCGCAGCGATGACCAGCGGATCGGTAACCTTGTTGGTCCGAACCTGATTTTCCACCATGTTATGGCGCGCGATTTGGTAATCCATGATTATCTGACCTGAAAATTCTCGCGAGAAACTCTCCGCTTCCTGTTTGATCGTTGTCAAACGCGGTCACGGCAATTGCCCTGTTTATAGTTGCCACATAAGCAACTGACAACAACGGATCAACTCCAACCTGCTCTTTGAGCGCGTTTTTCCGCCAATTTTTACAGAAACAGAAGGCGCGCCCCTACGGTTCAAAGATTTTTTGAAACCGGCACATGATTTTTTGATCTGTCACAATTTTTATCCTCAAATGAGGATGTTATACGTCAGTATTAAAAACATATACCATCGAACTCGATAAATGCACAAATGGAATTCTACAGAACGTGACAGTCTGACAGACCGTGTCATGTGTTTCATCCGGGGGAAAGCAAATCATGCGTGACAATGGACCAGTCACCAACCGCGAAGTCGTCATGAAAGACGGAGATATTCTGGTTTCGAAAACGGATACAGGTGGGCGTATCACCTTTACCAACCAGACGTTTGTTGAGATCAGCGGTTACACCAACGACGAACTTGTGGGTGCTCCACATAACATGATCAGACACCCTGACATGCCCAAGGAAGCATTTGCAAACCTCTGGGAAACCATCAAGGCCGGGACGCCCTGGCAGGGCTTGGTCAAGAACCGCGCAAAAAATGGTGATCATTACTGGGTTCGGGCAAACGTAACACCCATTATAGAAGACGGTCAGGTAAACGGTTTTATTTCCATCCGGACAAAACCATCCGAGGCAGAAAAAAATACGGCCAACCGGATCTATGCAGATATTCGTGCAGGGTCGGCAAAGGATATTCGCCTTGAGCAGGGTGAAGTTGTTAATACAGGCCCCAAAGCGAAGATGAGAGAGTTTCTCGCCAGCATCAAAGGTAGTCTCAGCCTTGCTTTCGGAACCATGTTTATCCTGATGCTGTTGATTGGCGGATATGCATTGTATGGCGAATTCAAAACAGAGCAAGCTCTCGAGAACGTCTATAATGACCGTGTCAAACCGTTGAACCTGTTAAAACAGGTATCTGATGACTATGCCGTGTTTGTTGTTGATGCTTCTCATAAAGTCCGCAACGGTAACTTCACATGGCAGGAAGGTCTGGATAGCATCAATATCGCGGAACAGCGCATCAAGGAAAACCTTGATATCTACTTTTCACGGAACCTTGATTCTGGAGAAGTCGCAGTCGTCGAGCGCGTTAAACAGCTGCTCCCGCCCGCCGATAAGCTTATCCTGCGCCTCCGCGCCATCTTTAAAGATGGCGACAGAGTTGCACTTGACGCTTTGATCAAGGATGAACTTTATCAGACCATAGATCCGCTCACCGAACAGATTGGCAATCTGTCAGTCGCACAAAACGAGATTGTCGGTGTACAGGTTGAAGATGCCCGTCAGGCATTCTTCATGGCCGCGACAGTTGACGGTGTCCTGATCCTGATCGCAGCAGGCCTGACTCTGATCTATGGCGCATGGCTTATCCGCAAATTCCGTCGCCCCCTGAACGAAATGGCAAAACATTTCGATGCAATCGCACGAAATGACCTGGCCCATCTTATCCCTTTGCCTGAAATGCCTGATTTCAAACCATTGACTCAGCAACTTCGTGCATTGCATGCAAAGCTTGCATATAATCGTCTTGAACGTGATGAAAATGAGTCCAAAGCCAGCAGCCAGAGGATCGGAGCCCTTCGCGGCCTTGCCGAAACGGTTGAAAAAGAACTGCAGAAAGTTGTTCAGTCGATCATTGATCAAACCCGGCGTTTGAATGAATCTGCTGGCGAGATGGCAGGATCATCCGAACGTGTCTCAGAAAACTCCGAGAGTGTTGCTGCAGCAGCACATCAAGCATTGGCAAATGCGGAAACAGTTTCCGGCGCCTCAGAGGAATTGGCTGCCTCCATTCGCGAAATCACTCGCCAAATCGAACAAGCCACCAATCTGACCGCCGAAGCCAACCGGGCGGGCGAAAGCGCAGAGCAAACGGTTACCTCGCTTCAGAACAGTGTTGGCAAGATTGGCGAAGTTGCCGAGCTTATCAGTGATATTGCCGCACAAACCAACTTGCTTGCCCTGAACGCAACGATTGAGGCTGCAAGAGCTGGCGATGCTGGCAAAGGATTTGCCGTGGTTGCACAAGAGGTCAAAAACCTTGCAAACCAGACAGCAAAATCAACGGAGGAAATCACCCGTCAGCTTGGCGAGATCCAGAACGTCACAGATTCCGTTGTATCCACGGTGCAGCTGATGACGGCAAGCATTCGACGCGTTGATGAAGTTGCATCGAACGTTGCGATAAGCGTGCGCCAGCAAGACGATGCAACGCAGGAAATTGCCCGAAACGTTATCCAGACGGCGGAGGCATCAAACGAAGTTACCGAAAAAATCGGTCATGTCGCGTCCGAAGCGCAGGAAAACCTCAACCGTGCAGCGCAAATGAACAAAATCGCCGAGGAAGTGGATGGGAGCATTGCCCAGCTTCGCAACAGTCTCGTTCGAATCGTTCGCACAGCAACACCTGAAGTGAACCGCCGTAAGGATCCGCGTTACGAAACCCAGATATTGGTAACATTAACAATTGGTGGCAAATCCATTCGCGGAAAAACCGTCGACATCTCCACCGGCGGCGCCAAGGTTTCTTTGGCTGAACCGGTAAAGAAAGGCGCCAAAGGTGAGATCACCCTTGAAGGACCGAATACGACGATCCCGTTCGAGGTTGAACATTCGCACGACACGATTGCCAATATTGACTTCGCACCAAGTAAAAACCGCGAGGAAAAACTCGCCCCGTGGCTTGAACGTCAATATGGCAAGAAGTCTGCCTGACTCAGTCATCTTCATGCACGTACCCCACCCTGTTGAACCGCTCGGGATTGTATCCCGGGCGGTTTTTCTCGTTTCAGTGTAAATATCAAGCCGTTGTTCAAAAAATGTAAAATTGGGTGCTTGACGGCTCGTATTCTATGAGGCTATACACCGCTCCAGCCAACGCGAAGGCGCGATGGCGGAGTGGTTACGCAGAGGACTGCAAATCCTTGCACGCCGGTTCGATTCCGGCTCGCGCCTCCACTGATCCGGCATAGCTCAGTTGGTAGAGCAAATGACTGTTAATCATTGGGTCGCAGGTTCGAGTCCTGCTGCCGGAGCCAAAAAACCCTGGAACTCAGTTCCGGGGTTTTTTGCTTTTTGGCTTACATGCCATTATCTGCACTGTTTGCTCCGGACTCAAACTTTGAAGCCGCGCGACTTCCGACGCCATCCGGATACGAATTACAACACGAAAACAATGTTTTCGATATAACCACACCACCCTTTTCGCGATTAAGCCTGCACTCCGGTTAACCCAAAGCTGCATCCATTCCAAGCTGGTCAAAAAAGACGACAGTTTGGTCATTTTTTCGCAAAAAAGGTCTTGCGACGTTCCGACGGTTTGATTATACACCTGCCACGCGCTTCGGACGAAGCGCGCAGCCTGATCCGGCATAGCTCAGTTGGTAGAGCAAATGACTGTTAATCATTGGGTCGCAGGTTCGAGTCCTGCTGCCGGAGCCAATTAAAAAGGGGCCGAACGTAATGTTCGGTCCCTTTTGCTTTTAGCACGTCACAAGATGAGACAAAGCACCATGAAAACCGTCAAGATCGAATTGCGTGAAGTTCAGCTCGCCACCCTTTCGGGATCGACCCGCGGCTGGTTAATTGCGGGCGAAAATGATGTCATTCACGGCATGGTGCATCCGATTGATGGTGATTTGTTCACGATTTCATCAACGACAGACCCACGCATTCAGGCCTTTGGCTGGTGCCCGATGTTTGACAGTCTGGCCCATGTACAAAATGATCTTGAAATTGCGCTGGCGATGACATCTGCCGCCGAAGTCGAAGAATGGATTGAAGAATCCGAACGCTTTGACGATGAAGGTCATCACGGCCATCTTCATTGACCCCCTCACCGCTGCATCTGCGGTCACAAGCATGAAACTGCGGCATATCTGAAAAACGCCATAAAAACTTCGTCGCCTCAGTGCTTTATTGATGCACAGCAAATCAATATACTGGTCACTGACTTAACATCGCATTTGCTTCGAGCATGGTGTGCGGGGATATTCACTAAGAGTAACGCAACGCCATTGCCTAAAACCAGCCCACAGCACAACGCGGGAATTCGGCGATGAGTACAATTAATCTGGACCATCTGTTCAAACCCAAATCGGTCGCCGTGATTGGCGCCTCCAACCGCCCTCATTCTGTTGGCCATGTGCTGATGAAAAACCTGCTGGCCGGTGGATTTGATGGACCGATCATGCCTGTCAATCCCCGCAGCCAGTCGATTGGCGGTGTCCTGGCTTATCCCGATGTCAACAGCCTGCCTGTCGTACCAGAGCTTGCCGTTATCTGCGTGCCGCCGCAGGCGGTTATCCCGGTAATGAAATGCCTTGCGGAAAAAGGGTGTCTGGCAGCGATTGTCCTGACTGCGGGACTTGGTTCCGAACCGTTTGATGAGAAACGAAGCATCAAACAGGCCATGCTTGATATTGCGTCTGAAAAGAAGATGCGTCTTCTTGGCCCGAACTGCCTTGGCCTTATGGTTCCCGGTATCGGTTTGAATGCCAGCTTTAGCCACCAGAATATCGGTAGTGGCAAAATCGCATTCGTTTCGCAATCAGGTGCGCTTTGTACTGCCGTTCTTGACTGGGCATCTGCGCGCGACATCGGGTTTTCACACTTCATATCTCTTGGCGAGTGCGACGATGTCGATTTTGGTGATGTGATCGACTATCTGGGTTCGGATCCTGATACCCGTGCGATCATGCTTTACATCGAATCCATTCATGAACGCCGAAGCTTCATCTCGGCTGCCCGTGCCGCATCACGCAACAAGCCCATTCTCTGCATCAAGTCGGGGCGTTTTGCCGAAGGTGCGGCCGCGGCTGCATCACATACAGGCGCACTTGCTGGCGCAGATGACGTCTTTGACGCTGCTATCAAGCGCGCCGGGGTACTGCGTGTTTACACGGTTAGCGAAATGTTCTCGGCTGCCGAAACGCTTTCACGCATGCGCCCGTTCCGTGGCGACAAGCTTGGCATCGTGACCAATGGCGGCGGGATCGGGGTGCTTGCGGTTGACGCTTTGATCGAACGTCAGGGTCATCTTGCCCACCTTGATCCTGAGACCATCACGGCCTTGGACAAGGTTTTGCCTGCTACATGGTCGCATGCCAACCCGGTCGACATTATCGGAGATGCCCCCGGAGAACGTTATGCCAAGGCAATTGAAACGGTTCTGACTGACAGCAATATCGACAGTCTTCTGGTCATGCATGCCCCTACCGCTATCACCGACCCTGTCGAAGTCGCGCGTTGTGTCATTGACCAGATCAAACACAGTAAGAAAAATATCCTGACCAACTGGGTTGGCGAAGCTACCGTAGCCGAAGCCCGCAACATGTTTTATGCCGCAGGAATTCCGACATATCGCACACCGGAAAACGCCGTGGCAGCCTTCCAGCACATGGTCAATTATCGCAAATTGCAAGACCTGTTGATGGAAACACCACCATCGGTCCCACGCGATTATACGCCGCAGACCGATAAGGCGCGCAGCATCATACACACCGCCATTCATGCCGGTCGTGACATGCTAACCGAGCCTGAGGCAAAAGCCGTTCTGGAATGCTATGGCATCAATACAGTCAAAACCATTGCAGCCAGTGACATCGAAGAAGCGGTACGCACCGCCGACGATATCGGCTATCCGGTCGCGCTTAAGATCCTGTCCGACGATATCAGCCACAAGTCCGACGTTGGTGGCGTCGTCCTAAATCTTGATAGTGGCGAGGAAGTCAGGGCGGCGGCCCTGAAAATGCAGCGCACCATCGAACAAAAATTCCCCAATGCCCGTCTGCGCGGTTTTACCATTCAGGAAATGATCACCCGTGCGGGCGCACGTGAACTGATTGTCGGCATGACCACCGACCCGATCTTTGGTCCGGTGATCCTGTTTGGTCATGGGGGCGTCGAGGTCGAAGTCGTACGCGACCGTGCCATGGCCCTGCCCCCGCTGAACATGAAGCTTGCCCGTGAACTGGTTGAAGGTACGCGCATTTACAAGCTCCTCAAAGGCTATCGGGACGTTCCCCCAGTAAATCTTGAAGATCTTTACATGACGCTGGTTCGCCTGTCGCAGCTGGTTGTGCATCTGGGCGAAGTGGTTGAGCTTGACATGAACCCGCTTCTTGCCGACCAGCATGGTGTGATTGCCCTTGATGCGCGTATCAAGGTAACCCCAAAGGTCGTCAGCGACGATAAGCGCCTTGCCATTCATCCCTATCCAAGACACCTGAAACAGGAACTGGTGATGGATGATGGAACGACTTATCTTCTGCGCCCGATCAAGCCCGAGGACGAACCCGCGCACTATGAGTTCATGTCAAAACTGACACCCGAAGATATTCATTTCCGGTTCTTCGGTTCTGTACGTGAACTTCCACATTCTGAAATGGCCCGCCAGACCCAGCTGGATTATGATCGCGACATGGCATTCCTGGCTGTGGTACCCGATGGCCCGGAACAGGGCCAGATCCACGGCATTGTTCAGGTCGTCATCGATCCCAATAACGAACATGCAGAATATGCCATCATGGTCCGGTCGGACATCAAGGGGCGAGGTCTTGGTCGTGTTCTGATGGAACAGATGATTGCCTATTGCCGCCGCAAGGGTACCGAAACCTTTATCGGTCAGGTCTTGCCTAGCAACCGCCGCATGCTAACCCTCTGCGAGAAACTTGGCTTCAGCCGCAAATACATCCCCGACGAAGATGTTTTTGAGGTCACGTTACCGCTCCAACGCGACGCTCACTAATCAGGCAACTTCCAACAAAAAAGCCCGGCAACTGCCGGGCTTTGTCTTTGGTACTTTCGGAACGGAGCTAGGCACCATCGGCCACAAGTTTGGCACGGATATCGGCAACTGCCTTTTCGGGATCGATACCCTTTTCACGCAGGCTGTCGACGGCTTCGTTTTCGATTTTACGCAGTTCTTCAAGCGTGGTCTGCACATCTTCAAGCTGCTGCTCAAGTTCGGCGATCCGGCGGCGACCGACAAGCATCAGATGAGCGAGTTGCTCAGTCCGCGTGCGGTCGGCATCGTAGAGATCGATATATTCCTTGATGTCTTCAAGCGAAAAACCAAGACGTTTGCCACGCAGAACAAGCATCAGGCGTGCCCGGTCACGATAGTTATAAACGCGCGTTGCCCCGGCCCGCTGCGGCGCCAGAAGATTTTTGGTTTCATAGAACCGGATTGCACGCGGCGTGATATCGAACTCTTCGGCCAACTCGGTGATACTGTATAGCTTGTCGTTCATGGTTTTTCTTGTTTGATGACTGCGATGGGTCAACATCGCAACTTTCCGACATTCCAGTCAACATATTTACGCAAACGTAAACAGAAAACACCTGATCACCGGGGTTACGATGACGTCGCCTGCACTTCCGGAACGGGTAAGGACCGGACATAATCGAGATCAACCGGAACATAGTCCGGTCCCTGTATCAGACATCCATCGGTAATCGCGCCCGGCCAATGTTCGGAATTGCTGCACCAGACACTGCCGTCAGGCAGAGGTACCTCCAATGGGTTGACATAGGGAATTTGGTGGCTTTCTCGAAGCTCGAACTGGCCAGCGAGACTGTTCTCAAACAGTGGACCTGTTGCGGGTCTAGGGCAACTCAGCACACCGTCGTAGGGATCAAAAACGTCGGGATATGCAGGATGGTTTGCCAGATCCCCTGAAAACACGACAGGCAAAGGCGGCATGGCTGAAAGGTAAAGGTCAGCATATTCGCCAAAGAACGACTGATCGAGTGGCATCATTCCATCAGGCAAGGTAACCGGGTCTGCATGTTCAATTGCGTTGCGTGCATTCACCAGACCGCGCGTTGTTCCCTTTTTGATGTATTTCTGCCGCAGATAGAAACTGTTGTGAAAACAGACAGAAACATAATCTGGTTGGGGAACGTCACCACCCTTTCCAAGTTTGAAAACAGCACCGCCATTATACTCGTCGCCATCTGGCCCCGGACGGCTATCAAACCAGCAAATATTGGCGAAGTAGTACCAAAATCCACCGCGTACGCCATCTTGTGAAAACAGTTTGTGACAGTTGTAAAATCGGTTGCGACCAATCCACCAGCCAAGGGCCACGAACTCCGGCTCAATCGGATTGTCACGGATATAGCTAAACCGGTTATCCATAATACGGATGTCACGGTTAAATGTGCCAATCGTAGCGCCAACATCGAAGCTCGATACATCCATGCGGATACCGTTATAGCAATCGCGAATATCGTTTCGAGAAATCTCGACATCACCGGCGATATCATCCGCCCCAAAGAACGCACCGTTCAGATAACGGAATGGAACCTTGATGACGTTTCCCTCGTCGTCCTTGCCATCGTGAATTTCATCCCAACGGATGGCGCGCCAGATTGATGAGTCCTGAACCCATCGGCATTCGGTGATTTTGATGCCACGGCAACGTTCGCCACTGGCATAAAACGCATAGGTTCCGTCTGATATATCAAGCCCCCTGAAGCTCAGGTTTCGGCTGTTTTCAATGTAAACTGCACTTGGCCAGGCGCGCGTAATATTGAGGTTCTCGATGCGGATATGCTCAACATCAATCAATTGAAAAACGGCGAAACGCGCTTGCCCCGGATTGCTTGCCGAGACGCTTGGATCGGGTTTTTGCGCAGCATCAAGAACGACACCGGTTTCGCCACGAACAACGATTGGGTTCCCTTGTTCGCCGCTGTGCGGAAACGGCATGGGCCGTTTGACACGATAGGTTCCGGCGATCAGACGGATAAGCTGTCCGGGTTTGCTGTTGACAATTGCCATTTCCAGCGTTGTTGTCGGACGCATTTTTGAATCAATCCAATGGTCCTTCCCGTCGTCTGAAACGTAAACAACTTCCACTGAATCGCCCCCTTCTATCTTTGCGTCAAGGAACGATACAGCAAAATATCACGACGCCAAGCATCTGTTTTAGCGTCCTTATTCAGAAATAATCGTGATCAGATGTCCGATATCACGGGTGACATCAGGGTGGTCATCGGAATTTTCGGGATTGGTGTCCGGGTCTTGGCAAGACGCGCACGTCAATCAAAGCGCCTAGACCATTTCGCTACCATCAACCGGCCATCTTGTGTGGTGACTATCAATGACGAAGCGATGCTTGTGCTTCACCGGTGGATGATAGTGTCGATGACGATGTTTTTGTTTATCGCGACCATGGTCGCGGGAATGAACACCATGATGGTTCGGATTATTTTCCTGCATCACTTGCGCGTCGCCACCATGAATATGGCCATGATGCGGGTCGTCATGATCATGGGGATGCTCATGCCAGAATCCCGGATGGCTATGATCAATTTCCAGCGGGTCCTGTTTGGGCCACAACATGATCGCCGCCATCGCGCCAATCAGTGCCAGTCCACCTGATGCCATAAACGCAACCGAAAGATCAGCAAGGCTGCCAAGCCACCCCACAACCCCGTAGGCAATCAACCAGCCACCATGTGACAGCGCAAAATTTGCAGCGAAAAAAGCAGACCTGTCACCCGCTCCTGCTGATCGTTGAACCAATCGTCCGCCGGGTGTCTGTGCGAATGTGGTTCCAGCCCCTGCCAGCACCCACAATGCGGCAAATGCGATGGCAGTTTGTACCCCGTTCACAATCAACATCGCCCCGATCAGCATGACCAATGCTGCGGCAAATATCCCGAACATCATCAAGCGGCGTTCACCACATGCATCAATCATTTTCGGAATGATAAAAGCCGCAATCATTGACCCACCACCGGCACAGGCCAGAAAGACCGTGGTCAAAATCTCGGTCCCGCCAAGCACTGAACGGGTCAGAACGACTGTGTTGACAATGATCATCGCACCAACACAGGAAACAGCGAAATGTACGGCCAGAAGACCACGTAGTCGCGGTGTTTTCAAATAAGCCATCACACCAAAGCGGGTATTGGCATAAACACCGCCTTCACGATCAGTCGCAGCAGCACGAGGAATTGACGTTGAGACAATCAGAATGGCTGAAAGCACAAATGTAAGACTGTTTGCCATAAACAGGCTGCCAAACGACCAGACAAACAACAAAGCAGCTGCCAGTGCCGGGCTTATCAGGTTCTCCAGATCATAAGCCAACCGGGCATATGAAAGACCCTTGGTGTAGGTTCTCTCGTCTTCCACGATTTCTGGAATGATCGCCTGAAACACCGGCGTGAAAGCTGCTGACGCTGCATTCACGACAAAGACCAGAACAAAAACCTGCCATATCTGATCAACAAATGGCAGGCACAGAACAATCGTAGCACGCAGAATATCAAGCCCGACAAGCCAAGCCCGACGGGGCAGCAAATGCGCCATACCACCGGCAACGGGTGCAATCACCAGATACGCCACCATCTTCAGAACCAGAATTGAGCCAAGCACCCGCCCGGCATCCGCGCCGGCAAGGTCATAGGCCAACAGCGACAAGGCCACCGTCGTCAGACCGGTCCCGATCAGGGATGTAACCTGAGCAGAGAAGAGATGCCGAAAGGCAGCAATGGAGAACGGTGACATGGTGGGCGTTGTCCTTGGCTACATTTCAGATGGTGGGTCAAATCCGATTACAGGGCTTTGAAAACATAGCTTATACTGACTCTGCCTGTTGCCGGGCACGTTCGGACGCCGTGCATTTCTTGGGTGGAAGCTGTTTGGCTTCGGACATTTTTCCTGCCCGTAGCTCCAGGGTGCGGGTTGCCAGTTTCCTGCGAAAATGCGGATCATGAGACACAAGGATCATCGCTTGGGGCAGCTCAAGCAGGATTTCTTCAAGCCGTTGCAGGTTTTCTTCATCAAGCGCATTTGTCGGCTCATCAAGAAGAAGAACATCAGGTTTCATTGCAAGCACCGCAGCAACAGAAACCAGCCGTTTTTCACCACCCGAGAGTTCGTGCGTGATGCGTTCACGCAAATGTTTGAGATGAAGCTGATCCAGAACATCGTCGACGATCGCCAATGCTTCTTCCCTGCTTGCACCGAGATTAAGCGGGCCGAAGGCAATATCTTCGACAACCGTTGGGCAAAACAGTTGATCATCCGGGTCCTGAACGATGAAGCCAACCCGGCAACGAAGATCATGAAAATCTGCATCAGAAACGCGTTTTTGTCCGAATGCGCTGATTTCTCCACCAAGCGGCTTGATCAACCCGACAAGGATACGCAGCAAGGTACTTTTCCCGGCCCCGTTGGGCCCGGTGATAAACAGACGTTCATTTGCAGAAAGTGACAGGCTGACACGATCAAGAACACTATGTCCTGCCCGGTATCCATAGGAAATATCGTTTAGTTCAATAAGCAAGGACATAAATACGATCCATCAGGATAAGGGCTGCGATCATAACGAAAAAGGTTGCACCAAGGATGGCATCACGCCTGCGAAACACCAGCTGATCAATCATCGGGAAATGTCCGCTAAACCCCCGGCATTTCATAGCCTCAAGCACACGTTCTGCCCGCTCAAGCGACCGAACAAGTAACATACCGAACAGGTAACCGAATGATCGATAGGTATGGAACGTGTTTCGTGCCTTGAACCCGCGCAGCTTCATCGCCATCCGCAGACGGTGATACTCGTCATGCAGTACCGAAATGTAACGCACCGTGAACATCATCAGATGCACCAGTGCCGCCGGGCACCTTAACCGGTACAAGGTATGCCCCAAGGTTACAGGCGTCAGCCCCGAAAGCAGGCTAAGCATCATAAGAACAACCGCGTTTGCCCGGATCCCGATCAGGACAGCATGTAAAAGGCCTTCCTTACTGGCGTCCGCACCCAGCATCGAAAATATCGGTGTTCCAAGTGTAGTAAACGGCAACATGACCAACATGACAATAATGAAGCCGTCCATTGCCGCCATACGCTTCAAGGTGAGTCGAAGTGGCAGATCGGTCAGCAACATTGTGGCAATGGCGATGACAAAGGCACCAATGGCGAATTCGATCTGTTGCAAGGACACCACCATCACAGCAAACAGACAAGCCGCCACAACACGCACGCGTGGATCAAACGATCCAACAAAGGATGGTGGTTTAACCCCGCCTCCTTGCGCGCTTAACGGCTGGTCATGCCCGAATAAATGACTCATGGCTTTGACGCTTCGGCTTTCAACCGTCTGGCAGCAATGTAATATGCGATCCCGAAGAACCCGAATATATAGCCAATACCCCCAAGAACCGACTGGAGATCATTCTTCTCCTTATAGGCGGTAATTTCGCGCCGAAGGGGCCGAAGTTCATCACGAACAATGGCGGCTATGGCTTCTTCCTGTTCTCGGCTTATCGCGACATTCCCGGAACGGCTTGAACCATCCGGGCCAGCTTGTTTTATGCTGGTTTTTTCATTTGCTCGCGATTGCGCTTCGCCCGTCAGCCCTGCCTGGTCGGACAAATCAGAAATGGCAAAGCCTGCCTCGGCGATGTGCCCGGCGCCCAGATCCGCCCGAAAGACCAGATCGACCTTCTCACTTGGCGTATAGATAAAAAATCCGTCCCCATCGGTCATGATCTGATCAATCTTGTTCCCCTGATTGTCAAACACCTCAACCACCGTATCGGCAGCCATATCTCCGTTGGAAAACCCGATTTCCCCTTCGACATTCGAACCACTTGGAAAGACAGACGCGATCACCTTATGCGCCTGAGCCCCATGCGCGCCGAACACAACCCCGGCTATAATGATCCCTGTGGCCAGCTTAGCCATTGTTGGCCTCATTTGCCTGTTCAGCAAGGATGATCGAGCTTTGCACCGCATATTCATTGGCCTGATCACCCGCCATCAGCAAGGCCGGTTTGACTTTCATGATCAGATACACGGCAGCGGCAGAAACAAAGCCTTCAACAGCCATGATCGGAATATGGGCAAAGAACACGAGTTTTGCGGCCGGAATGAACGAATCCCCGCTCAGCGTCAGGGAAATCGCCACAAACAACGTTGTCAACGAGATAGAAAGTGCCCCGGCAATGCCGCCCCAAACAGCAGCAGCCGTCGGGTTGCTGCGCGCAACGACACCACGGAACATGAATCCGGCAATCACAGCCGGGAAGGCAATATTGACCGTATTGACCCCAAGAACCGTAAGACCGCCAAATCCGAAGAAAATCGCCTGTAACAACAGCCCGACAAAAAGTGCGGGAAATGCCGTCCAACCAAGAACAAGACCGGCAAGGCCGCTCATGATCAGATGAACACTTGAGGGGCCCACCGGGACGTGAATAAGCGAGGCCACAAAAAACGTTGCCGACAGCACACCGGTTGCCGGAATTTTATCGATCGGCAGCTTGCGCAACCCAAGACCAAGCCCGGCAACCGCAAGAACCCCGCCCCCAATCAGAACTTCAGGAGCCAGTGCCCCGTCCACAATATGCATCTGTTTTTGTCCCCACGCCTATTTCACATCATAGGCACGAACCCACAGGACTGCATCCTGAGAAAGCTCTTTACCGTCGAATTCTTTATCAGGGCCACTGCCAAGTGCCGCAAACCCCCAAAACCCGGCTTTGGGAATACCGAAGGTGAAATAGCCGTTTTCATCAGTAAGCGCCACAATAGCCCCACCGGGCATTGGTTTTGCAGTTGGCTCCTTCGGTCGGCCATTTGCCATATCCGGTTCGGCAGCCATGTATTCAACTTCCACCTCGACACCGGAAACCGGCTGCCCGTCACTCAGAACACGACCACTAAAAGTCGACCCGGCGACGATGTTGGTCGGTCTGTTTAGCGGCAAAATTTCCGTTTTCAGCCCTTGTGCTTCCATCCAGTCCGTCGGAATTTCATTCCGGTTCACATAGGATTTTGTAATCTGCTGGATATAGATATCTTCGCTTTGTTCGTAATATGGCGCAGGCACAACCACCATGACGTAATCGCCACTGCGTTTGAGTGTCAGCGTGCCATCAAATGCCGCCGCCGAGTTCTCAGACCCGGTAAACGTCGTCGGAGAAAGCGTTGATTCCAAATCGATCTTTTCACCACGATGAATGACGAAGAACTCAATCGGATTGGCCATATCCATGACATGTCCGTTTTCAAACGGATGCCAGAAGATCAGCTTTACCGGAACATCACCAGCAACGACCTGATTGACTTCCGGAGTATATACCAACTGGAAATGGGCCTGTGCGGCCAATGGCATCAATATAAAACAGGCGCTTGCAACAGCGCACCTGCCAACGGTCTTAAACATATAATCGTCTCTTCCACGAACGATGCATACCGGGCAACTGCCCGACACGCAGTGTTAGGATAAAGAACGATAGGATGGCTGGAAGCAAGATACCGGTTAAACAAGACCGCATTTTCCCTGCAACCTGACGCTCACCCCGGCGTCCAACAGTTCAGCACCAGACAAGCCGTGTCTGGCAGTCAAAGGCAGGTCTCCTGGCTCACGGTTTTAAAAGCATTACGCCTTCCCGGTTCTCACCAGTGGCATGTGTAATGCTCGGACCGCTTACAGTTGCGGGGGCAGCCGTGGCATTGTCGTAACGCACCACGTTCCCTTTTAAGCCAATCCCGAAGGATCAGCACCCAAGACACAGGCATAATCCATGTCGGGATCATAACTGTCAACTCTTTGCCAAACCATTGGCCCACTATCTTTCGGATAGCATAACTTGACCGGTTGTTTGCCGCTGGCAAAAATTGCTTAACACACCGTATAACCATACGAAATGCATTCTGTTTAAGGGCTAAACGACATGAAACCTGAAACTGTTCTGGACTTCTGGTTCAAGGAACTTGATCAAAAACAGTGGTTTATCAAGGATACCTCACTTGACGCCCACATTTCCGAACGGTTTTCGGACTTCCACACTGCGGCGCATGCAGGTGAACTCTATTCCTGGCGCGCGACTGCAAATGGCCGTCTGGCTGAGATCATTGTTCTTGACCAGTTTTCGCGAAACATGTTCCGCGACCAGCCGCAATCTTTTGCATCGGATACCGTGGCCCTGATACTGGCACAGGAAGCCGTGGCAAATGGAACGGACAAGAAACTGTCCAACGCGCAAGAGCGTGCATTTCTTTACATGCCCTATATGCATTCGGAATCTGAACTGATCCACGAAATCGCACTGGAACTGTTTGCCCAACCGGGTCTTGAGCATAACTACGAGTTCGAGATCAAACACAAAAGGATCATTGACCGTTTTGGCCGTTACCCGCATCGCAACGAGATTCTCGGGCGTGTATCCACCCCCGAAGAGCTGGCATTCCTCAAAGAACCGAATTCTTCGTTCTAAAATGCAAAAAGGGACGGCAACCCGTCCCTTTTCTTTTGATCAGATGTGATGAGCTAGCAGTCAGCTATTAGCCGACATTGCGATCGCGTTTGTCCCACCATTCCTGAACCAACCTTTCGGCTTCGTCGATATAATCTGCCTTGCCTGCCAGGAATGCCGCCATTGCAGCACTCCCTTTGATCCGTGCTTCGGCACCAGAATCTTCGACATCTCCGCGCCAGACTGAAAGGAAATGTTTCAGGGTTACCGGACTTTGCTCGTCGAGCTCTTTTTCCGTTTTGGACAGCATCGCAGGCCATCTGACGTCGCAAAGCTCACCGTTATCTAGCATGCGCAGGTCGACATGCTTGAAAGGCGTACGTTCTGCCTCACCGCCACCGCCCTTGATCACGCCGATCCGTGGAAGTTCAAGCAACTTCCCGGTTTCACGATGCACATCAAGAAAGGCCGGATGAAATACACCTAGGAAAGCCGCACGCGCCTGTAACGGATTAAGCAACCGCAGTAATGTATTGACCGGGCTTCGCAAACCCAGCAACGACCGCAAGCCGATCAGTTCCTGCAATTTCGGGTGCATGTGCCGCAATGGCAGATATGCGAACCCTTGGGCAGCAATATCTGATCTTGCTTCTTCTGCGGACATCGCGATTGGCAGTTTCAAGGCCTTGATCGCAGCTTCGGTGCCAACACCATTGACCAGATGGGAATTATATCCATGCATCAGGACCGGCACACCATTCTGCGACAACAAATGTGCCGAAAGTACAAACCAGGGCAAGCCGCGTGTACGCCCCGCCGCATAAGACGGCCAATCGAGCATCGGTCGCCCTTCTGCACCAGCGTCCTGACCATCATCCGGGTCAAGTCGGGCGGCCTTGCGAACAGCTTCGATCATGCCCGCAAGTTCATCGGGCGTTTCTGCCCGATAGCGCAGCATCAATAAGAAAGCCCCCAGTTGAATGGGTTCAACCTCGTCGCGCAGGATCATGGAGAAAGCGTCAAAAGCTTCCTCACGGGTCAGACTGCGTGAACGGCCCGGCCCCCGAAAGAATGTTCTCAAATACCCGGAAAACGGATGTGCCTCGGGCAGATGATTGTCATCCTCGAGCTGTTCAAGATGCTCGTCGGTCATTAGTTATCACCGAAATAGTTTGTGTTATTGGTCATGAACGCGGGTAAAGACCCACTCCGTCTCACTCGACAGGTCATCCTGATAGCAATAGCCATCAAGCTTGAACTTCTTCAAATCCTGCGGATTTTCCAGTCGATTGTCGATCATGTATCGTGCCATCATGCCACGGGCGCGCTTTGCTGAGAAGCCAACAACCTTGGCTGCCCCGCCTTTGACTTCTTTGAATACCGGCGTAATTACCGGGCCTTCAAGCAGTTTGGTCTTTACTGACTTGAAGTATTCGCTCGAGGCCAGATTGATCAGGCTGCGATCCTTATGGCCCTGTGTAAGCTTGTTGATTTCAGTGGCGATCTTGTCACCCCAAAAAGCATAAAGGTCTTTGCCACGCGGGTTTGACAGTCGTGTGCCCATCTCAAGACGATATGGCTGCATCAGATCGCGTGGTTTGAGCAACCCGTATAATCCCGACAACATGCGAAAATGACTTTCCGCCCAGTCTATGTCGTCTGCTTTCATGGTGTCGGCATCAAGTCCGACATAGGTATCGCCACGAAAAGCATAGATTGCCGGTTTGGCATTGGTGCGATCAAAAGGCCGTGAAAAATGCTGGAAGCGCTGGTAATTCAGATCAGCAAGGTTTTCACTGATCCCCATCAGCTTCATCAAATCGCTGCGGCTTTTTTTCCGCGCAACTTCAATCAGTTCTTCAGTGTCGTCCAGAAATGCGGGTTGTGAAACAGCCATTTCAGGCACGTCTGTTTCAAAATCCAGCTTCTTGGCCGGGGACACAACAGCAAGCATCAATCTGCCTCTTCTCTTTCATCTCGGATCAATTTGTCGTAACAAGCCACAAGGCATGGACAATGTCTAGGGCCCAAGCCCATGTACAGGAGTATACGACTGTACATGTATTTGGACCCTTGGCGTTTTCCATAAACTTCCAATCTTGCAGAAAATCCGCCAGGTGCAAGCCTTGGCGGAAGAAAGGACCAGTTATGAGTGAACAAGTTCGCGCGTCGCACATTCTCCTGATGTATGCCGGTTCGGCACGTTCGAGTGCAACCCGCACCAAAGAAGAAGCATTGAACGAAATCAATGCTCTTAAGGATCAGATCGCAAACGGTTCCGATTTTGCAGAACTGGCAAAAGCCAACTCTGATTGCCCGTCCGGCCAGCAGGGCGGCGATCTCGGTTTCTTCGGCCGCGGCATGATGGTTCCGGAATTCGATGCTGCTGCATTCAGCATGGAAGTCGGCGCGACCTCTGATGTGGTTGAGACCGATTTCGGTTACCACCTTCTGCAGCGCACCGCCTGATTGCAAAGTTCGTTGCTGCGATGATCAAAGGCTGGCACCTATGTGTCAGCCTTTTTGTTTGGCACTAGAATTCGACAACAGGCGCATCAAGCTCGTACTGTCCCTTGTGGTCTTCGATCTCCAGCACCCAGACATCCCGGTCGAATTCAACCTGTTTGCGACAATATGTATCACAGTTGAATTCTGTTTCGCGTCCGCCCTCTGCCCCCCCGGCCACCATCATCCAGCCAAGCTCACCGTCAAGGGTTGTGACGCGTGAATAGACAAAACAGCCAGCATCAAACCGGTTTAACTTCAACAAGACCGCCCCTGCTTCTTCATTTCCTTTATGAGCAACCATGGCTGTGATCAGATTTGCCTGACAAATTGCAATCTGTCCGCGCACCCAAAGGCCTGCCTTTAAGCGAGGCTGCATCAAACACCTTCCCGTGTGGCGACAACATTTTCCGACATTTGCAATATCAGATTCGGATCCGGGCAAATGCTTGCCCAGATATCCCACTCGGACGGCTTTGCTGCCCCGAAATAATCCCCTTCACGTCCGAGCATGTCAAAAATCACCTGAAAATGCAGATGAGGAATCCAGTCCCCATTGATGGGAAAATCTCCGAACCGGCACAAAATCTCACCCGCAGAAAACTCCTTGCCCTTGTAAAGACCATCAAGTGAGTCCCGGCTCAGATGCCCATAAAGCGTATAGAACATCACACCGTCTTCAGGTTGATGCTGCAAGATGATCGTCGGGCCATAATCAAGATGAAGATTATTATCAGCAAAGCTGTGTACGACACCATCGAGCGGCGCAAAAACCGGCGTGCTGGCAGGCGCAAACAGATCAATGCCCAGATGCTGGCTACGGGCCTCCCCATCATTTTTGAACTGATCGGATTGATAGCATATGCGATCTTCGCGGTAGCGACCGACACCGACAGGCGCGTTTGCCTTGGCAAGCTGCTGCCACATGATTTCAGTTTGTCGTGCAGGATCGCTGGTTCCGCCAATCACCACATCCCCAGTGGCCGAGAAATCATAAACGATCTTCGCGCACGTCTTAAGGTCCCATTCCAGTACTGGGCTAAACGTATCAGCGTTTTCAACCAACCATTGCCGCAACATTTCCGCATTGGGAACAGGTTCCTGTCCTGCAGCAAGGCGATCCTGATAGTTCTGAAAACGTTTGGCGGCACGAATTGGCATACAGGCGGTCACGGTGGCAGCTCCGAAACGAAAAAAGGCAGGGAACAAAGCCCTGCCTTTTGCCTACATGATAAATTGCCTGATCGGCAAGTCTTACCAGTTGGTGACTTCGTACTCGCAAGATACGTCATCATCGTCCGTATCCGTCAGCGCGACCGTAAGACGGCGCATCTGCGGGTTGAAACGCTTGATAAAGTTCAGGAGAAGCAGAGTTTCTTCGGAAAGTTCGCCCGCGTCTTCGTCATCATCGTCAAGTTCGCACAGCTCGACCAGTTCAAGGAACAGCGCACCCAGTGCACGTTTGACGTCTTCACCGCCTTTTAGGCCTCCGGTAAGTTCGCCCAACGGCTCAAGGTCAATTTCCAGCTTGCGCAGGTTCTTGCTCATCTGGTCGATAGCGTCTTCATCAAGAACCATCTCGGCCGCGATCATATGCGTGCCGACTTCGTTGATGTTCATGAAGCCTACAAATTCGAACAGATCGTCTTTGGTACGACCGTCTTCCAGCAGCTTTTCGGTGTGCGCTTCGAATTCCTCGAAGTCGATATCTTCGCCAAGATCGTTCTCAAGATCGCTCATGTCGGTCTCCAATGAAAATTTGCGCTGCTGATACTCTGGATTGCGGTAAAACTCAACCCGCACTGGCAACATGATGATCAGCTATGCAGGTTCCACATTTCGACGATATAGGCGCTTGCAAAGAAGATTGCGAAGAATAACGCAATGTCAGTAGGATATAAAACAGTTCCAAACTGCTTTGTTATGTCGTCAGTTTACGTATGGACCAAATGATGCCGGCTTTTACCGTTATTGATATCGTTGCAATTTGTTGGGCAATGTCCTGGTGGGTCGGCTATACAATTTTTGCTGATGCAGGACCGCGACGTCGCAACTCTATTTCGGCTCATATGGCGCGCAATCGCCATCGCTGGATGGAACAGATGCTTAAACGCAATCTGAGAATGGTCGACACCTCTATTGCGGGCAACCTGATTACCGGCATCAGTTTCTTTTCCTCGACCACCATTCTGGTATTGATCGGCCTTGTTGCGCTTCTTGGCTATACCGATAAGGCCATTGAAACCGTCTCCGCCCTGCCCTTTGCGGTCGAAACGACGGCCGGGGTCTGGGAATGCAAGGTGGTTTTGCTGGTCATCATCTTCATCTATGCATTCTTTAAATTCACCTGGGCATTTCGCCTGTCGAACTATTGCTCGATCCTGATTGGTGCCGCACCTGACCCTTGTGAACCTGATGCGGCACGTGCTGCGGCGCGTGCCTCGCGGATGAGCATGATGTCAGCACATAACTTCAATCGCGGTATCAGGGCCTATTTCTTTGCGCTGTCAGCCCTTGCATGGTTTTACCATCCAATCGCGTTTATCGTTTGTGCCACCTGGGTGACGCTGGTTCTCTACAATCGGGAATTCAGATCGCACGCCCTTGATATCCTGAGCGGTCATCACTGACTTCCCAGCGACACATACAAAAAGGGCCGCATTATGCGGCCCTTGGTTTTATATTCTGCAGCCCCAATCCCCTAAGCCGTCTGGGCTTTCCGACGAATTGCGTACCCAGCCACAATCAACAGAACCAGACCAACGGGCAAAGCTGCACTGTAAAGCAGCGTCACCCAACCAGAGTCGGCGTAAATCGACCCGGCCGACAGGGATGCAATCGCCACGGTGCCAAATACGGCAAACTCGTTGATCGCCTGAACGCGCGCCTGTTCGGAAGAACGATAATTTTCCGTCAGGAATGTTGTTGCACCAACAAACATAAAGTTCCAGGCAATCCCAAGAAGCACAAGCGATACCCAGAAATTCCCGATCAGGTCCTGCCCGGACAATCCGACTGCCAGACAGACAAAGTTCAACAACGCGCCAACCTGAATGATCTTCAGGGCCCCGAACCGCTTGATCAGATTACCGGTGAAGAAGCCCGGCGCATACATCCCGACAACGTGCCACTGAATGATAAAGGCCGCATCGCCGAATGCATAATCGCAATCAAGGATCGCAAGTGGTGTGGCTGTCATCACAAAACTCATGACAGCATAGCCAAGTGCCCCGGCAATGATGGCAACGATCACAGCAGGCTGGCCCAGAACGACCTTAAGCGGACGCGCCGCTTCTGCATGCTTGTGACCACGCATATCGGGTAGACGCAACTGTCCGATCGCAATCACCAACAGCACCTGTAACCCGATCAGGGCAACGAATGTGCCAAGAAACGGAACCGTCTCAAACCAGTTACGTGCAAAACTCGCAAGATTTGGCCCGATAAAGGCCGAAGCCAATCCGCCCAGCATCGTGTAGGAAATAGCGCGCGCACGAAATTCCGGCGGGGCTGCTTCAGCTGCTGCAAAGCGGTACTGCATGGCGATGGCATTTCCCGCACCGATGCAGGCACAGGCTACACATAGCAGCCAGAAGTTACTGTAATAAACAGCCCCCATCCCTGAAAGCGCGCCCATCATGGCGATCCCCGAGCCCATCCAGAATCCGAACTTTCGCCCGAACTTTGCCATGACCATGGCTGAGGGTGCAGTCATCGCCATCATGGCAATCATCATGAAGGCAACCGGGAGGGTGGAAAGCGATTTATCGGTTGCCAATGAATAACCAATGACAGCGGCAACCGTGAAAATCAGCGACATCGCACTGGCAGACAGTGCGACACACAAACTCAGAAACATAATGTTCCGGCGAACTTCCGGACTGGACATTTTGGGGCTCCCTTACGAGGCGTTGGTGGCGCCTTTATTTTGATCTTCCAAGATAGAACAGGTTCACCTTCACGACTGCAAGCCAGATATTGGCTTTTGTCATGTGCTTGTGTCTTGCTCTGAATGTTTCACCTGTTATATTGGCTCATCACTTGACGGGATAGTATCAATGCACGGCTTTGCCGACAAAAACTTGATCACCAATGCAATCACTGCGCGCCTTGATGGCTGCACAGTGCTTTGTGCCGTCCCGAAAATCGCTTTTTTCAAAGAGCGAACTTGACCTCATCCTGAAATTCCTTTTCTTGTGCATTTACCCCGCGTAAACATGCGGGTTCTATATGTGCATTATTGAATCATGCCCGCAGATAAAGCAGAGTTGAGCCAACCATGATTGCCCTGACCCTTCCCGATGGCGCCGTTCGCGAATTTGACGGCCCGGTATCGGGTTTTGATGTCGCAAAAAGCATCAGTTCTTCGCTGGCAAAGAAATCCTTTGCCATCATCGTCAACGGTGAAGTACGCGACCTTTCGCGCGAGATTGACACTGACGCGACTATCGAAATCGTGACCAAGGGCCATGCAGAGGTTCTGCCGCTGATCCGCCACGATTGCGCCCATGTGATGGCCGAAGCTGTTCAGGAACTTTATCCTGACACGCAGGTCACCATTGGCCCGTCCATTGAAAACGGTTTTTATTACGACTTTGCACGCAGCACGCCGTTCACGCCCGACGATCTGGTCAAGATCGAAAAGCAGATGCACAAGATCATCGAACGGAACGAGCCGATTGTTCGTGAAGTCTGGGATCGCAACGAAGCGATCAAATTCTTCCTTGATAAGGGCGAGAAATACAAAGCCGAGATCATCCGTGACCTGCCGGAAACCGAAACCATTACCTGCTATCGTCAGGGCGATTTCATTGATCTTTGCCGTGGCCCGCATGCACCGTCCACGGGCAAGATTGGCAAGGCCTTCAAACTGATGAAGGTTGCCGGTGCCTATTGGCGTGGCAATTCGGACAACGAGATGCTGCAGCGTATCTATGGCACCTGCTGGGAAAGCAAGGAAGACCTTGATGCGTACCTGCACATGCTTGAAGAGGCAGAGAAACGCGACCATCGTCGTCTTGGCCGCGAAATGGACCTCTTCCACATGCAGGAAGAAGCGCAAGGGTCTGTCTTCTGGCATGACAAGGGACTGAAGCTGTATCGCAAGGTCGAAAACTATATCCGTGATCGTCTTGATAACGCCGGATATCAGGAAGTTCGTACCCCGCAGCTCGTTGATCGTGTGCTTTGGGAAAAATCCGGTCACTGGGAAAAGTTCCGCGAGAACATGTTCACCACGACCCCGGATGAAGATGATCCCGAAAAGGTTCTGGCGCTCAAGCCGATGAACTGCCCGTGTCATGTGCAGATTTTCCGTCTGGGCAGCAAATCCTATCGTGATCTGCCGCTCCGCATGGCGGAATTTGGTTGCTGTCATCGTAATGAACCGTCCGGCGGTCTGCACGGCATCATGCGTGTCCGTCAGTTCATTCAGGATGATGCTCATATCTTCTGCACCGAAGACCAGATCGTCTCGGAAACCAAGATTTTCTGTGACCTTCTGAAGTCGGTTTACAAGGATTTCGGTTTTACCGACATTCTCGTCAAATTCTCCGACCGCCCGGAAGTACGCGCCGGTTCGGACGAGATTTGGGACAAGGCAGAAGCGGCCCTTCGCGAAGCCGCCGAAGAAGCCGGTCTTGCACTGGAAATCAATCCGGGTGAAGGCGCGTTCTACGGGCCGAAACTTGAGTTCGTTCTGCGCGATGCAATTGGTCGTGACTGGCAGTGCGGCACGCTGCAGGCCGATTTTGTTCTGCCGGAACGTCTTGATGCGTCCTATATGGGCGAAGATGGCGAGAAACACCGTCCGGTCATGTTGCACCGTGCAATTCTCGGTTCGCTCGAACGCTTCATCGGTATTCTGATCGAAAACTATGCCGGTCGCCTGCCCTTGTGGCTGTCTCCGGTTCATGCGGTCATCTGCTCAATCACCAATGAGGCCGACGATTACGCCCATGAGGTCAAGGCAGCTCTTGAAGCCAAAGGTCTCAGCGTCGAGCTTGACCTTCGTAACGAGAAGATCAACTACAAGGTCCGGGAACACAGCCATGCCAAGGTTCCGATGATCCTTGCCCTTGGCAAACGCGAAGCCGAAGAAAAAACCGCTTCGGTTCGCCGTATCGGTTTCCAGCATCAGAAAACCTTTGGCATCAACGAACTTGCCGAGGCAATGGCTGCTGAAATCCGTGATCGCGTGATCGAAGCTGAGTTCTGATCAACTGCTTAAAACAATAAAAAAGCCCGCAGGCAATTGCTTGCGGGCTTTTTTGTTTGGTCATACAGAGATCAGCGCGGCGGTAACTTAGGATCCCCTTTGGGAAGTTGTACCTTATCCGTCGTACCGGAAAGCGTTATCTTTCCAAACTGACCGCGATCAGGCCCCGCATGTTGCGCCCTTGCTTGCCCGTATGCCGCTGCGGGATGGCGGGCATTTCCAAAAACTTCGGCAATGAAACGCCAGATTTTTGGTACCAGCCAGATCAGCAGCAATATGAACAACGCAAACAAGACGAAGAAGATCACGGGGTGGAAAACGACCGTGTAAAGGGCGCCAAAGACGGCAACATCTTCGGTGACAGAGGCGATGCTGTTGGTAACCGGTTCAGGCGATGTGTTAATCGCGGCCCTGCTACCTGCCTTGGTGAAGTGACTGCCAGCGGCAATGGTCCCGCCAACAAGCAAACTGATCGCGGTTTGCGCTTCGTCCCCCAGTCCGGCATCAATACCGCTCATGGCTCCTGCCGCCAGCAAAGCACCGGCTGGAATCCGGATGAAGGTATGGACCGCGTCCCAAACACTATCAACGACCGGAATTTTGTCCGCGACGAACTCGATCAGATACAGGAACATTGCAAGGGCAAGTACCCACCAGCTTGCAAGAATTTGCAAATCTGGCGGCAGATCGATGAACCCGAAATTGTTCATCATGCCCAGAACAACCACCGTTCCGTAAAGATTGACCCCGCTGGCCCATGCACCGCCCATGCTCAGCGCAAGTGTTTCAATGATTCCCAACGGCACGCCCTTTCTTTGACATATTCTTCACCAACAAGTGATTACGAGAAGCTTACAGTTGTGATAAATCAAAAATTCGAAGCGTCCCAACGCACATGTAGATGCCACAAGATGATCAATGAAAGGTATGACGATGAACCGCAAGGGTAAAACCCCTAAAATGATCTCGGCTTGTGCGATGTTTGTATTGCTGGCCGGTTCGATGACCTCCACCAGTGCACTTGCAATGGGCAACTCCAACACCTGGAGCTCGGACGGGACGGATTTGTCTGCTGTTACGGAGCTTGTCGACACCGGTATGTATGACATGGCCATCGACAAGATCGAAGCGATGCTCAAAGACGATCAGGACAATGCGGACTTGTTCAATTACCTTGCTTACAGCCAGCGTAAAACCGGCGATTTTGAAAGCGCTTCGCAGAATTACGAACGTGCCTTGATGATTGATCCTGAACATGTCGGGGCACTCGAATATCAGGGTGAATTGTTCCTGCAGACCGGAAAACCTGAAATGGCGCGCGAAAATCTTGCGCGTCTGGAACAGGTTTGCGGCACAGATTGCAAAGAGTACAAAGAACTTTCCGGGAAAATCGGGAGTTAGATAACGACTGCCAGGCCCATAATCTTCCACACAATAAAAAATATCGGCCCTATTCGTTAGAATATCTTTTTATTTTGGCTCCAAAACGTCATATGTCGCAGGAAGACGGGCGTTTTGGAGAGTGGAAGAGATATGTCAGACGCGATAATGCGCAAAAGCTACACTGTTGTATGTATCCGGTCGACGGGTCAACAAATGGACCTTGAAACGGTCGCCGATTACAACGCAGCAATGAATTCAGCCAAAGAAGCACTGGCGAATAGAAACAATACCGAAGTTCGTATTGTCGAAAGCAAATATGATCAGGCTACCCGCAAAGACAAAAAACAGGTCATCAAAATCCTGACCGCTGAAACAGGTGGCGGAAGTGCCGGTGCAAGTCGAAATGGCCGAAAAGGTAAAGCGAACGCCGGTATGAACAGGGAAACAGCAAACAAGGCTAGCAAAAGCGTAATCAATATCGTCATTGCAATTACCGTTTTGGTTTTGTTGGCCGGCATCATGATCCCGCTGATCACACGTTGATCAAAACGGGATTTTTACCTCACTGCTTTTGCCTTGATAGCTTCACCAAACCTCATATCCATCTGATTTTTCAGCCTGCTTGACAGCAACGATGGCGCTTGTAACAGTTGCGGCAAGCCCTGCTGCTGGCTATAACTGACGCTGATAATATAATCATCAGGTGAAGCGTGAAAATCAGAGCTGTGACAACCAACAAGAATGCCCGTCTGAGACGGGGCTGGTTTACAGCCGCAGCACTTTTGCCACTACTAACTGCCTGCAGCACAGATGATCTTTCAGGCTTGTGGTTCGGTGCTGGCAGCAACGAACAATCACTTGGCGCACAGCAACCTGCGAACATGGATCAAAAAGCCAGCGTCGAGTTCAACCGCGCTGCATGCGGTCTTTTCTTTGGTCCGGCAACCAAAACGGATCAACCGCAATCAACGGCAGCTGAAATCCCGCTTGACCGAACGCCGCAAGAAAACCTGATACAGGCCATCTCATTTGACATGGATGGTGACTATACAAACGCCAGAAAACTTTACGTATGGCTGACGGCGTCCCCCCCGGAAAACAAAGTCAATCTGGATTGCGGTCAGGGTATCAAGCTTTCGGGGAATATCAGCTCCCTCGCCCAACGCCGATTGAAGACCCTTGATGAGAGCGCGCCGCAATTTGCGCGATCTCACGAAATCGACGCCGTTGTTGCGGCCGCAACGGTTGCACCGGGCCCGGAACTTCCTGATCCGCCAAAGGTCGAGCGCGACCGTCGATTTTATGAAACCGGTGGAGTGACTGTTGCGGCCCCGGAAGACAGCACCAAGCCGATTGAACGTATGAACATGGAAGTCAGCGCAAACACGGCCCAGCTGACAAAGGTCGAACCACGCATTTCGTCTGCATCTGCGCCAGCACCGCAAACCGTCGCTGTAGCTTCGCCATCAAGCACCATGTTAGCTACCTCAACAGCAGCAACGCCGCAAATGGTGCCTGTCCCTGTTTCCAAACCGGCTGAAACCGATGCCGCATTAGAGATGGTATCTGTGCCGGTACCAATAGTCGATGCTCCAACCATTGCAGGAACAGCAGAAAGTGTTGAACATGACGGCGCGGTCGTTGCAACCAACTCTCGACCGATTGAGCAAGGTCAGCTTGAAGTGGTTGACCGCGAGCCATCCAGTACCATGATCGAATTGCCGATGGCTTCACAGTCGGAAGCCAAACAGGTTGCCAATCAGAATACAGCATCTTCCGCGCCCAGAATTGTACCAACAGCCAAAGCAGCGCCCGTTATAACAAACGGCCCCTACTATGCAGTACAATTGGCAGCATATCGATCACGTGGGCGGGCTGAGGACGCCTGGTCGAAATTCCAGTCATCTTCTAGAGGTGTTCTGAGTAATGCCGAACATGAAGTCGTCACCATTGCAATTGAGGGGCAGGGACTCTTCTTCAGGCTCCTGACCGGAAAATATTCCACGCAGGCGGACGCAATATCGGCCTGCGGACAATTAAAGTCAGTTGATCTCGATTGCTTGATACGTCGTGTAACACCTTGATTTAAAATTATAGTTTATCAGGACTTAACGCTCTTTTGCCCGATATCTCTTGCGGTCGCTTTACGGTTCAGGCGGGCCAGAACATCCGGGCGGGTTTTGTACCCGTGACGACGTAAAAATCCGGGCATCCGGCCCAGAAGATATTCCACTTTTTCATTGTGCCGATAGTAACGCCAGCGCACATGCTGGATCAGACGTCGCATCCGTTTTGACCCGGCGGCCAACATCGGCAGCCCCACAGCAATAAAAACCATACCGAAAAATGGCGGCGGTAACGGCAAAAACACCAAGCCGATGATCAAACAGATGGCCCCTGCCAGCATCAGCCCCATTGATTTCAAATGCCGTATTCTGCGCACAACAATCCCTTGTGATCACGAGACCAATCAACTGCCGTCTCATTATCCGATGGCACCGGTGTGGCACCAAAAGAATGTTCAAAGACATTTTATCGTCAGGGGAATTGCTATTGTGGCGTGCTGGGTTACATTGCACAGAGAATATGAAATTTCATCAGGTAAAAGACATGCTTTCCGCTCTTAAAACCGACAAGGCACAGATGCCGACAGCCGACACCGCATTACCCGGACGTGACGATGCGATTGCCGTTGCGGATCGAAATGTTGTGACCGGTAATCCGATGGTTGGCCCCTTCCCCGATAATATGGAAGTTGCCGTGTTTGGCATGGGATGCTTCTGGGGGGCTGAACGCCTGTTCTGGAAAGCAAACGGCGTCTGGAGCACTGCGGTCGGCTATGCAGGTGGTTACACTCACAACCCGACATATCGCGAAGTTTGCAGTGGAATGACCGGCCACGCCGAAGTCGTTCTGGTTGTTTTTGATCCGGCTGTCATTTCCTATCAACAGCTGTTGAAACTGTTTTGGGAAAACCATGACCCAACCCAGGGCATGCGACAGGGTAACGATATCGGAACTCAATACCGTTCGGTTATCTATGTAGGCAACGCAGAACAGAAAGCCGCGGCAACAGAATCACGCGAAAACTATCATGCCGCGCTTACCACGGCTGGCCAAGGTGACATCACCACGGATATCGCAGATGTCCCGACCTTCTACTATGCAGAAGACTTCCATCAGCAATACCTTCATAAGAACCCGGACGGATATTGCGGGCTTGGTGGCACGGGTATTTCCTGTCCCGGCATGTAATGATGATATTTAGCGGTTGTTCGACAACGCTCGGTTTGAGATCTAACTGATACAAATCAGTTACTTGTCATATCTTGTTATAGGTATATTCTTTGTCCGGAATGACAAGCGCAGGTTATACCAACAGATATGCCGGGCCCGTTTTTGAATGACCGCTATTTCATAGCACTGCACATATCCTGGTGGCTGCTCGGGATATGGTTTTGCGGTGGCCTTGAGGTTGCCGTTTCTTTGATGGATGAAAGTATCCCGCTTCCTCAGCTTTCGACGTCAATAATCTTCTTCTTATCAATTGCGGCGGTCCTGGCAGTTCTACACCTGATGGTGCGCCGAAATGCCAGCGCACGTGAACGCTTCTTTGCCCGACTGCCCGGAGTGGTTTTTCGTATAGATGAAACCGGCAAGGTCGAGTTCGCATCTGAACATGGTCTTGACTGGGCGGGCGTATCGACTTCTGACAGTTTGCCAAAACAGGTCTTTGATCCTGAAACCTTGCAGAATCTCCGCCGCGAAGCCATTGAAGCCAAGGGCACGATTCAGACACGTGAAGACACTGTCAAAACCAACCTGGGCGAACAACGATGGGTTCGCATCCAGATGCGGGCTCTGCCTCCGTTCACCGATGACTGCCAGATTGACTGCATACTGTGGGATATTACGGAGCTTGTGCAGGAGCGCAATCGACGTCGCGAAAGCGAGGAACGCTTGCAAATCCTTGAAACGCTAAGCAATGAAGCCCTGTTCTTGCACGATGGTGGCAAGTGCGTTGATACAAACAACGCTGCCGAACGCATGTTTGGCTATACACGCAATGAACTTCTTGATCTCAGCGCATCCGATATTATTTCCAGCGAAACCCTGCCACTTGTCATGGCCAATATCAGATCAGGTTATGACAAACCGTACGAAGCCGTCGCAAAATGCAAGGACGGCACGATGTTTCCATGTGAAATCAATGGTCGGAATGTGATGGTTCAGGACAAGACACTGCGCCTCACCAGCTTCACCAATATTTCGGATCGCAAGTTTGCTGAAGAACAAATCCGTTTTCAAGCCAGTCACGACGCATTGACCTCATTGCCGAACCGCTATCTGTTCATGGACCGTCTGGGCTTCGCGATAAAACTTTCCCAGCGTCGGCGTGAATGTTTTGCATTGATGTTCATTGATATCGACGCGTTCAAGGAACTCAATGATACCGGTGGCCATTCAACAGGTGACAAGGTTCTTGGCGAAATTGCATCTCGCCTGACCGGCACGCTTCGAAATGTTGATACGGTGGCACGCATTGGCGGCGATGAATTCACGATTATTCTGCCTGGAAGCGAAACTCCGGAAGACGCAGAAAAGGTCGCCCGAAAACTGCAAAACGCACTTTCAGGCACCCCGATTGATCTTGGCAATGATCGTCCGCCTTACCACGTTTCCGCATCTATCGGGATTGCTCTTTATCCCGATCATGGTGAAACCGTTGACGAGCTTCTGGTTTCTGCTGACGACGCCATGTATGCCGCAAAAAGAAGCGGAAGGAACAACTTCCGCTTTGCGACAAACAACAGATCAAGAACACGCTGAGCAACCGTCAGTCCGACCGCGATGACGATTATACAGGCATACCGCCATATTCACGGCTGAGATCAGCACAAACACGGCGGACTTTCAGGCCCAGCAATTCGATATGATCGTTCGGAATGCGTGCCGCTGGCCCAGAAAGTGAAAGTGCGGCAATCGGGCTTCCCGTTTCGTCACGTACCACACCTGCAACGCAACGCAGGCCAACAGCATGCTCTTCGTCGTCAAGGGCATAGCCACGTTGACGTGACCGTTCCAGATCCTTTTCAAGGGCACTGACTGATACGAGTGTCCGCTCTGTGATCTTAGGCAAGCCATGCTTGGTAACCACGGATTTCAGTTCTGCTTCTGGCAAAAACGCCAAAAGAGCCTTGCCAACGCCGGAACAATGCATAAGCGCACGGCGACCGGGGGTTACGAGCGCACGCATCATTTTGCGGCATTCGACCTGAGACAAGAAAATCACCTCGCCACCATCTGCAACGGCAAGGTTCACCGTTTCACCGCTATCTTCCATCAACGCACGCATATAGGGGCGTGCAATCTGGCTAAGATTGCGGTTTTTGGTAAAGGCATTGCCAACACTGAAGGCCTGCACACCGACAAACCAAAGGGTTCGTTCACCATCGAACGAAACATATCGTTCGTGCTGCATCGTGGTCAGCAATCTGTGGGCCGTCGATGGGGGTAACTTAACCTGTTGGGCAATTTCGGTCAGAGTCATGCCATCATCGCTTTCTGCAAGCGCATTGAGGATGCTTAATGCCCTGACCAGTGATTGAACCTGCTGCATGCAGATACGTCTCCCTGAACTGGCCCGTTCAAACGGACCGCTAATTCACTATTGTTGGTGAATATTATGGGATCATTCTACTGTGCGCACGGACTTTTGCCTCATCCAAACGAAAGTGGAATAAGCGACAAGATAGACCGTCGCGACAGCAAATGACACCAGCGTTCCAAAATTCAGTCCAAGCACAGGGTAACTGAGCGATACAGCAAGCGTATATATCCACAATGCCCCCATCCCGCGCGGGAAGTTCCGAACCAGCGTATGGACTGGTGCCGCGCCATAACTGAAATGCAAGATAATCATTGTCGGATACAGGGCAACCGGAAAGCCTGACAGCAATCCTGACCAGCGCGGACCGATCAAGGCAGCAAGACCACTGATAACCAGGACAATCAGCGATGCCAGACCGGCCCGAAAGACGATCACCCGTTTGGTAATGCGCACCCGGTTCAGAATTTTGACATTCTCGATCTTACGAAACAGAACGAGGGCTGCAAATATTGCAAATAACAAAATGATCGCGGCCTGTGTCAGGCTCATTGAGGTCAGCTGAAACAGCCATGACACAATAAAGTAAACCACGAATGCCGCCAGTGAACTCAGCAAAATCTGCAAGATAACCGGCAAAGACACCAATCGGCGCGACGCATGAAAATATCCGTAAAGGAATGCCAGGGTCGCGATCAGGCCTGGCATGGCATAGACAGCACTTTCACTGGCAAATGCGATGCCCTGTTCTACTGCAATGAAATACAGCAAAATTGCTGTTCCAAGTGGATAGCCCGACAGAATACCCGCCGCACGGGGACCTGCGCGTTCAGCCAAAAAAGACAGTCCAAGAACCATCCCAACTGAAACACCCAGCTTTGCCAAAATCAGTTCCACGTTCGGGCACCTCGCGCACAAGTCATTTAATGACATTTTATCAACAAATTGATTTTATCGCTATATGGTTTGACGCCAAGGGGCAAGCCCGAACCACTTTACAATGGTCCAGAATAAAAGAAGGCGACCATCTGAATGATGACCGCCTTGTTATGAATTCTATTGTCCGGCCTTAACTAGTCACCAGACATCCCTGTCCTGGAGATCAGCCCGCCATCTTATGTTGTTGGACCAGATCTTCTGCGCGCCGGACACTTGCATATGCAGCAGAAGCTGATTTGGATGCCGGTTTCTGGACGATCACCCCTCGCCACCCCAAACCGGCATAGGTTTCGTAACCCGGCGTCAGGGCATGAGCCACAATCGTCTGGTCCTCGATCAGGTAAGCCCCCTTCTCTTCCTTACCGTGCCGAAGCGCCATATATTCTCCGAGACGCATTGTCGGGTCAGAGGACGCGATGATCTTGCAGTCGCGGTCGACAATCATGATTGTTGTCCTCTCGCGTTCCTCGTCGGGAAGATTGATCGAGTTAACAACAGATTCCGCCTGCTCTTCCCAATCAAAGAAGATACCCATCGCGCCGACGATCTGCCCGTCTTCTTCACCGCCTGCACGTACGGCAGTTGCATAGGTGGCAACAGACTTTCCACCAAGCGCATCAATGTTTTCGATATCTGCAACGGCATATTCACCACCATTCTGTGTTGCCATTGCCTGACGGAACCAGGCCTTGTCACTGACATCAGTGCCAATAGCGTTGTAGCGATCAGGGCGTCCGTTGGCGATAACGCGTCCGTTTTTATCGGCCACCCAAAGATCAAGATAAACCGTGTAGGAATCCAGAATGACACCAAGCCGCTTGCAGGCGAACTTGCGGGCTGCCTCATCGGCCGCATGATCGCAGCCCTGAACAACCGCACTATCGGTTGCCCACCAACGCACATCGCAACTGCGCTCATAGAGGTTACGGTCAATCAATTCGATGACATATAGTGCAAGATCAGACAGCCGTGATCCCCGAACAATCTGTGCTGTCCTGCGAAGCTCCGCTGCTTCTTGGACAAACAGTTCCTGGAGTTCGTTGGCGATGGAGGTAATTTTCTGGGATATAACATTGACTTCATTGGCAACGACGGCGAACCCGCGCCCGGCGTCACCTGCGCGAGAAGCTTCGATCAAGGCATTCATCGCGAGCATCTTGGCAGTCTTGGTCACATTCTGAATTTCGTTAACTTTGGCAGTCGTTAATTCCGACATGTTTGTTGCGGCGTTCAGAATTCTCTCTGGCATGTGGCTTCCCCTTGTTTTTTTGGTTCGCCATAAGCCTGTCGCCGGGATCATGATCAATCATCAGTTTTATCTAAACCACATAAGATTTCACGTTATATAAAAACACTTTATTTTCATGACATTAGCCGAAAGTTCCGAAACTTTAAAAGTTTTGTGACAATCCGGAACAAATCGCCTACGTAAAACCCCTGAATACAAAAATATAGGTTCTATTAAACCAAAACCGTTCATTCTCAGATAAATGCATAAATGCCGGTACCTTGTTTCAAGGCAGCCTGGACATATATGCCCCGACAAGACGCCGCATAAAATTCGATTCGTGCTGCCTGCCAGAGTATGTTTCGGGATTGAATTCTCAAAAGAGGCACTTCGCTTCGCAGGAAATTTCAATCCATGGTCTTACCCGCGCTGTCGTCATCCTGCGGTAAACAGTGAAACAGCATCCCAAAGCAGCTTTACCCCTGTCATAAACAGCAGAGTATAGCAGACGCGATAGAACAAGATGACATTGACCTTGTCATGCGCCCAGAGGCCCAGCCAAGTTCCAAAAATCGCAATCGGGACAAGAACGGCAGACGTCCCGAGATTGGCTCCGCTGAATTGACCGAGAAACCAGTAAGGGATCAGTTTGACGTAATTAACGACGATGAAAAACATCACAGTCGTCCCGACAAAAACTGATTTATCCATACGCTGCGGCAACAAGAATACCGAGACCGGCGGCCCCCCGGCATGGGCTACAAAGCTGGTAAAACCTGCCAAACTTCCAAGTATCGTTCCCTTTCCCCAGGTTGGCGATTTTGGTGTAGCTCCGGCTTTTTTGCCGCGCAGCCAGTGATCAAGGGTAAAAATGATAGCAATCATCGCGATGATAAGCTTCACCGCTGCGACACTCAGGTAGCTGAATGTCAGTACCCCGACAAGAATCCCTACTAGTGCGGCAGGAACGAGAATGAGCATGTTTCGTCGGTCCCATCGGGTCCGATAGGCCCAAACATTTGCAACATCCATCAGGCACAGGATGGGAAGCATGATGGCCGCGGCCGCCTGAGGCGATACCGCAAGCGCCATCAAGGGAACAGCAATCACGCCAAGTCCGCCACCAAATCCGCTTTTGGAAACGCCGGCAATCAAGACTGCCGGGATTGCGACAGCGTAAAAGAACGGATCTGTGATGAAATCCATGATGCTTTCCTGCAATGAACCGGGAATCAGCTGTCGCTGGTCGAAAAGGAACCAACCAGGTTCCGCCACTTCATGCTTCAGCGTTCAAGCAAGCGTGGCATAAGTTCCACGAAGTTACAGGGGCGATGGCGAATATCAAGCTGATAGGTCAGAATTTCATCCCAGGCATCTTTACATGCGCCCGTCGATCCGGGCAGCGCAAACAGATAAGTCCCCTTACAGACCCCAGCCGTTGCACGCGACTGAACGGTTGACGTCCCGATTTTGGGAAACGAAATCCACCGAAACAGCTCGCCAAATCCGGGGATTTCCTTTTCGTAAAGAGCCCGATGGGCTTCTACAGTAACATCACGTCCTGTCACCCCTGTTCCGCCTGTTGAGATAATCACATCAATCTCGGGATTTTCGCACCAAGCCAGCAACTGGCGCTGCAGAATCGTCTGATCATCTCGCAGGATCAATCGTTCGTGGACGCGGTGGCCATTGGCTTCTATTCGGCTAACAAGTAAGTCACCCGAGGTATCATTTGCTGCTGTGCGCGTATCACTTACTGTCAAAACAGCGATATTGATTGATACAAATGCCTTGCTTTCATCAATCCCGGCCAAGATGAGTCTCCAGCTTTTTTTGCGATCAAAGCAAACTAGTACGCTGCCTTGAACGTGCAAGCATTTTCATCTGAAGATACTCCGAAGGCACAGAGAGCGAATCACGATAAAATAAAAATGCACCCATTTTTGTCATTTTATTAGCAAAACCAGTCCATATCGATCCGGGTTGAAAAGATTTTTACAAGCATCTTAAATCTTATATTTTTACACTATAACAATATATTGACAGAGATTCTTGATGCGACTTGAGAAACTTTTTCGCATAATTGGTATTACCAATTTTAGACATCTGCGTTACTCCGCTTGCCGACCGACTTTTTTCCCCGTAGAAAACGGTATCAAGATACCAAATTAGATAACGCGCTAATTTGAAGACACAACATCGCAGGAAACAGAGGCCCATCATGAGCGACGTGCTTTGGCAACCGACGAAAGAACGTGTTGAAAACGCAAATGTCACCAGCTTTCGCCGCTGGGTGAATGACAAATACAGCCTTGATCTCCAGAACTTCACCGCTCTGTATGACTGGTCTGTCGCCAAGATCGAGGATTTCTGGCCTGCCCTTGTCGAATACACCGAACTCAAGGCCGAGACATGGGGTGAACGCGTTCTGATTGATGGCAACAAGATGCCCGGCGCACAGTTCTTCCCCGATGCTCGACTGAATTTCGCAGAAAACCTGCTGGCTCGTGATGACAATACAGACGCCATCGTTTTCTGGGGCGAAGACAAGGTCAAATCGCGCCTGTCCTGGGCTGAACTCAACATCGCTGTTTCCCGCTTTTCGCAGGCACTACGTGCTGAAGGTGTCAAAAAGGGTGATCGTGTTTGTGGCTATATGCCCAACATGTCAGAAACGGTCATTGCAATGCTTGCTACGGCCGCGATTGGCGCAACATGGTCATCCGCGTCGCCCGATTTCGGTGTGCAGGGCGTCGTTGACCGGTTCGGTCAGATCGAACCGACCGTGATGATAACTGTCGATGGCTATCATTATAATGGCAAGCAACATGACATCCGTGAAAAGGTCCGCGATGTTGTTGATCGCATCGACAGCCTGAAAAGGGTCGTCATTGTCAAATATGCCTTTGATGGTGCTGACAGCACGGGAATCCGCAATGCTGTGACTTATGAGGCATTCATCGCCCCGTTCGAAGGAGACAAGATCGTATTCGAACAGGTCGAGTTCAATCACCCTCTTTATGTGATGTTCTCGTCAGGCACCACCGGCAAACCGAAATGCATCGTCCACGGGACCGGTGGTACGCTGCTAAAACAGGTTTCAGAACATGTTTTGCATTGTGATGTCGCCCCCGGAGACAGGGTGTTTTATTTCACCACCTGCGGCTGGATGATGTGGAACTGGTTGATGGCCGGACTGGCAGCAGGCGCGACGTTGCTGCTTTATGACGGCTCACCATTCTATCCGAGCGGCAACATCCTGTTTGATTACGCAGATGCCGAAGGCATGACCCTGTTTGGCACCTCTGCAAAATATATCGATGCCCTGGCAAAGGCGGAACTCAAGCCGCGCGAAACGCATAACCTTTCGACCGTACGTGCCATGACATCGACCGGCTCGCCGCTCGCACCTGAAAGCTTTGATTACGTTTATCGTGACATCAAGGAAGACATTCATCTCGCATCGATCTCGGGCGGGACAGATATTCTAGGCTGTTTTGTTCTGGCCTCACCTGTGCTGCCGGTAAAACGCGGCGTGATCCAGACGCGCGCCCTTGGTGTTGCCGTCGACGTATTTGATGACGAAGGCAAATCTGTTCGCAACGAGAAAGGCGAACTGGTTTGTACCAAACCCTTCCCCTCCATGCCTGTCGGGTTCTGGAATGATCCGGACGGATCGCGTTATCATGCGGCCTATTTCGACCGGTTTGAGAATATCTGGTGCCACGGGGACTATGTAGAACTTGATGACGAAGGCGGCATGGTTATTTACGGCCGCTCTGATGCAACCCTGAATCCGGGTGGTGTTCGCATCGGCACAGCAGAAATCTATCGCCAAGTCGAAAAGCTTCCGGAAATTCAGGAATCGATTGTCATAGGACAGGATTGGGATAACGACGTCAGGGTCATCCTGTTTGTTGTGCTCCGCGATAATTATGAACTGGATACGGCACTGATTGACAAGATCAAGAAGCAGATTCGTACCAACTGCACACCGCGCCATGTCCCGGCCAAGGTCATTGCCGTCGCCGACATTCCACGCACCAAGTCCGGAAAAATAACCGAGCTGGCAGTCCGCGATGTTGTCCATGGCAGACCCGTCAAAAATCAGGAAGCTCTAGCAAATCCGACCGCTCTTGAGCTGTTCTCGAACCTGAATGATCTCAAGAAATAAAACCAGCCCCCTCGGATGACAGCGTCGGAGGGGGCTTTTTCATCTCGTCTGCACGCAGAATGGAATAATTCAAACCGGAGTCACGACATCTCCGATTCCGCACTGCAATGTGCACGCATTTTGGACAGCATAAAAAAATGATCTTTTTTTAGACACTGGCATATTTCCGTCGAAAAAAGTTCGTGCATTCTCGTCCTTTTGCGAAACACCCAAAACCAGAACCGATTAAGACACTGATATAAAAACCAATTACGCTATCCGTCACCTTGATGCGTTTCCATTTACAACGTTCACCTGATGGAAAAAATCGGCGATTTTCCTCAAAAAACAGTACCGGCCCGACCAGTCGAAAATTTTTCAGACTTGACACATAGCGGCCTAAAATTTCTTAATTTGGCAATCCAATCAATTTGGATTGATGGATATGCTTAATTGCGTATCCAGGGTGGCACAAAAGCTAAAAACAATGCTTTGCTAATAAGGGAGCTTTTCTATGAAAATCAAAACGATCCTCGCCGCGGGTGCAATGACTGTTGCAGCCGTCGCCGCACAGAATGCACAGGCTGGTGCCGTGCTTGACGGCGTCAAGGCGAAAGGTTTCGTTCAGTGTGGTGTGAACACCGGTCTTCCGGGTTTCTCCGCAGCAAATGCTGAAGGCAAGTGGGAAGGTATCGACGTTGATGTTTGCCGTGCGATTGCTGCCGCAGTCCTTGGCGATGCAAACAGCGTTCAGTACACCCCTCTGACCGCAGCACAGCGTTTCACGGCGCTGCAGTCCGGTGAAATCGACATCCTGTCGCGTAACACCACTGCAACCACCACGCGTGACGCGAAGCTCGGCCTGACCTTCGTCGGCATCAACTACTATGACGGTCAGGGCTTCCTGATCCCCAAAGCTCTCGGCGTGAACAGCGCTACCGAGCTTGACGGAGCAACCGTCTGCGTAGAGCCGGGCACCACCACCGAGCTGAACCTCGCTGATTACTTCCGCGCCAAAGGCATGAGCTTCGAGCCGGTCGTTATCGAAAACATCAACGAAGCAACCGCTGCCTTCTTCTCGGGCCGTTGCGACGTTTACACCACGGATGCTTCGGGTCTTGCTTCGATCCGTACCACCATGGCAGAAAACCCGGATGACTACGTCATTCTTCCGGAAATCATTTCCAAAGAGCCGCTTGGTCCGGTTGTTGCTCAGGGTGACGAGCAGTGGGCCGACATTTCTCGCTGGGCTCTGACTGCAATGGTCGAAGCTGAAGAATTCGGCGTCACCATGGCGAATGTTGATGATATGAAAGCAAACAGCACCAACCCGGGCATCCAGCGTCTGCTGGGCGTATCACCGGGCATGGGTGAGGCTCTTGGTCTCGACGAAGAGTGGGCATACCGTATCGTCAAGAATGTTGGTAACTATGGCGAAAGCTATGAAAAGAACGTTACCGCCAAGCTTGGCCTCGAGCGTGGTCTGAACGCTCTGTGGACCGATGGTGGCCTGCAGTACGCATGGCCGGTTCGCTAATTCGTTAGCAACCGTTCCACTAAACCTACGAAGCTCCGCCCCACTGCCTGAACGCATGGGCGGAGCTTTTCGTTAGGTGCCTACTGATTTTGGATACAATCTACACCTGAGGGTCCTATGAGTAAGCCTCAACATACCCCGGGAGATGTTCGTTCCAAGAGCCTTGTCGACTATCTGAATGACGAGAACGTTCGCGCGGTGCTTTATCAAATCATCGCCATCGGTCTTATCATTCTGGCTGGCTGGTACCTGGTGTCCAACACCCTGTACAACCTTGAGCAACAAAACATCTCGACCGGTTACGGGTTCCTCGATCTTGAAGCTTCCTTCGAGATCAGTGAAAGCATGATCGAATACAGTGCCCAGAGCGACTACGCGACGGCACTGATGGTCGGTCTCCTGAACACCGTGAAAGTATCGGTTCTTGGTATCGTCCTTTGCACGATTATCGGAACCATTTTTGGCGTTGCACGCCTTTCGTCCAACTGGATCGTTCGCAAGCTGGCGACGGTATATGTTGAAACATTCCGTAACATCCCGGTTCTGCTTCAGCTGTTCTTCTGGTACGCGCTGATCCCCGGGGCATTCCCCCACCCGCGCGATGCGCTAGAGCCGCTCCCGGGTGTCCTGCTGACTTCGCGCGGCATGTATATGCCTGTGCCGGTTGCGGACAACGCATATACCCTGATGGGTGTTGCGGCGATTATCGCTCTGGTCGCTATCTATTTCATCAGGAAATGGGCTGTCAAACGCCAGGACGCGACAGGACAGACCTTCCCGATGCTCCTTGTGGGTCTTGGTATCTTTGTCGGTCTTGTGTTTCTTGCCTACCTTGCAGGCGGAGCTCCGACCGAGATGAGCATGCCGGAACTCAAGGGCTTCAACATTCGTGGTGGTTATAATATTTCGCCAGAATTTATGGCCGTTCTGATCGGCTTGACGGTTTACACGTCAACCTATGTGGCCGAAGTCGTACGCTCTGGCATTCAGGCCGTTCCAAACGGCCAGTGGGAAGCAGCGGACAGTCTTGGAATCAAGCGCTCTGTTGCCCTTCGCAAGGTTATTCTGCCGCAATCCATGCGTGTCGCCATTCCGCCACTGACAAACCAGTATCTGAACCTGACCAAAAACAGCTCGCTTGCCGTAGCTGTCGGTTACCCGGATCTGGTCTCAGTTTCCAACACAACCATGAACCAGACTGGTCAGGCAATTGAAGCGATTTCGATCTTCATGTCGATCTATCTTGGTTTGTCTTTGTTGACCTCACTCTTTATGAACTGGTTCAACAAGAAAATGGCACTGGTGGAGAGGTAATATGTCAGAAAACGCAAAATTGCCTCCTCTTCCAACCGGGACTTTCAGCGAGCGAGCTGTTGCCTGGTCAAAGAAGAACCTTTTTGACGGATGGTTTAACACCCTTCTGACGCTGGGTGCCCTCGCCTTCATTCTTTGGCTTGTTCCACCGCTGTTTAACTGGGCGGTTGTCAATGCAACACTGACACCAACGATCGAGGGATGTGCAGAGGTTACCGGCGCTTGCTGGGGCTTTGTAAATGCCAACCTGCGTCTGATCCTGTTTGGCACCTATCCGTACGAAGAACAATGGCGGCCGGTACTTGCCATGATTGTTCTGATTGCAATCATTTGCGGTAGCCTGGGGGCCGTAAAATATCCCGGCCTTCGCAAATGGATTATCCCGATGTGGGTTGTCGGTGTTCCTGTTATCGGCGTACTGATGTGGGGTGGTGTTCTTGGTCTTACCTATGTCCAGAACAGTTACTGGGGTGGCTTGCCGCTAACCCTGATCCTGTCGTCTATCGGCGTGATCTTTGCATTTCCATTGGGTTTGCTACTTGCGCTTGGCCGTCAGTCCAACATGCCCGCCATCAAGACTGTATCCGTTGTCTACATCGAAGTTATTCGCGGCGTACCGCTGATTACGGTCCTGTTTATGGCATCCGTCATGTTTCCGCTGTTTCTGCCGACGGGGGTAACCATCGACAAGCTGCTGCGTGCGCAGATCGGTATTATCCTGTTTACGGCGGCCTACCTTGCCGAGGTATTTCGTGGTGGTCTTCAGGCTGTCCCGCGCGGACAGTTCGAAGCAGGCGACAGCCTTGCACTGTCCTACTGGCAGTCCATGCGTCTGATCATCCTTCCGCAGGCATTGCGTCTGGTCATTCCGCCAACGGTGAATAGCTTCATCTCAATGTTCAAGGACACCACGCTGGTCGTGATTATCGGCCTGTTTGATTTCCTTGGAACGGTAAAGCTTGCACTTCGCAGTGATCCTGCATGGACCAAATACTACGTGGAAGGCTATGCCTTCGCCGCGGCAATATTCTTCCTGATCTGTTTCTCGATGGCGAAATACTCCGCCTATCTTGAAAAAGAGCTTCGCAAAGGCGAGCGCAGGTAAGGAACGAGGAGAAAACAATGACTGTAGCAACTGAAACCACTACCGGCGCTGTGCCTCCTCCGTCCAAGGAGGATGTCATCACCGTCAGCAAGATGAACAAATGGTATGGTAACTTCCATGTTCTGAAGGACATTGACCTGACTGTTCGCAAAGGTGAACGTATTGTCATCTGCGGCCCTTCAGGCTCTGGAAAGTCCACCCTCATTCGCACGATGAACCGCCTCGAGACCTATCAAAGCGGTGAAGTCTATGTTGACGGAATTTTGCTTGGCGATGATGTCAAAAACATTGAAGCCGTACGCCGAGAAGTTTGCATGGTGTTCCAGCACTTCAACCTTTTCCCGCACATGACTGTGCTTGAAAACCTGACTTTGGCACCGATCTGGGTTCGCAAGATGCCCAAGAAAGAAGCCAATGATCTGGCCATGCACTATCTTGAGCGTGTCAGGATTGCCGAACAGGCCCACAAATATCCGGGTCAGCTTTCCGGCGGCCAGCAGCAGCGTGTGGCAATCGCCCGCTCGCTCTGCATGCAGCCGAAAATCATGCTGTTTGATGAACCGACCTCGGCCCTTGATCCGGAAATGGTCAAGGAAGTTCTCGACGTAATGGTCGAGCTTGCCAAAGAAGGTATGACCATGCTTTGCGTAACCCATGAAATGGGCTTCGCCAAAGAGGTTGCTGATCGGGTTATCTTCATGGATGCAGGTCAGATCGTCGAAATGGCTGGTCCGCAGGAATTCTTCGACAATCCCAAAAGCGATCGTACCAAGCTGTTTCTCAGCCAGATCCTTTCGCACTAAGCGGATTTCACGAATTCAGCATATCTTGCAAAACGGCCCCGCTTGGGGCCGTTTTCATTTTTGTGAATTTGGTACTTGCCCCCTGCTCGGCAATTGCCGAAACTCAGCGCGAACTCGACCAAAACCGGAATGTAAATGACCCAAACTGCATCTTCTCAAACGGACAAGACTGCCTTTGTCAGGGTAAATAAACTCACCAAACGCTTCGGGAGAATGACTGCAGTCGACAGCGTTGACCTGAGTGTTGCCAAGGGTGAAACCATGGCAATCATCGGCCCGTCCGCTGCTGGCAAAAGCGTTCTCATGAAATGTCTGGTCGGGATTTACAGCGCAGATGAGGGTTCCATCTTTCTTGATGGTGACGATGTGAGCCGTGCAGATTCCCCTGCGCGTCCGGAATGGGCTGCAAAAATCGGCATGCTGTTTCAGCACAATGCCCTTTTTGACAGCCTTACTGTTTGGGAAAACATCTGTTTCCGGCAAATCGAACTTGGCACCCTGAGCCGAAAGGCCGCAAAGGAACGTGCGACCGAGCTTTTGGGGCTTGTCGGTCTGGCCGAGGAAAGCGCAGACCTCACCCCTAATGATCTGTCTGGTGGCATGCAAAAGCGTGTTGGTATCGCCCGGGCAATTTCAAGCGATCCGGAGCTGCTTTTGCTCGACAATCCGACAGCGGGTCTTGATCCGGTTCTGTCGAACCATATCGAACTGATGATCTCAAAAATTGCTCAGCAACGCGGCACTACTGTCATTTCCATCACCAATGACATGCAGATCGCACGCACGCGCTATCAGAACCTGACAATGATGCATGATGGCAAGGTTTACTGGTCTGGCAAGACCAGTGACATTGATGATGCCCATAATGAACATCTGACCCAGATGCTTGATGGATCGTCCCAAGGACCAATCACAATGCGTACCGGCAAGCGCGAAGATGGTGTTTACGCCTGAACGTAAACACGCTTGGCTTTCTGACTGCGCTTTAATTCGCGGTATAAACCGAAACGTCGGCTTCCCGGATCACGTCTGCCCAATTCGGCCCCGGATGACGGTCCGTGAACAATGCATCGATTTCCGACAAATGGCCCAACCGCACCATTGCCCGTCGACCAAACTTTGATGCATCGGTACACAGGAATGTCTGGCGGGCGTTGGAAATAATGGCCCGTGCCACACGGACTTCGCGGTAATCGAAATCCATCAGACTGCCATCTTCATCAACCCCGGAAATCCCGATGATTGCGTAATCAACCTTGAACTGGTTGATGAAATCAATTGTCGCTTCCCCTATGACCCCGAAGTCACGCTGGCGAACAACACCACCTGCAATAATGACCTCAAACCCCTGATTTGCGGCACAAATTTCTGCAACATGCAGGTTATTGGTAATGATCTTCAGACTTTTATGCCCGGACAGGGCATGGGCGACTTCTTCATTCGTTGTACCGATATTGATAAAGAGCGAAGCGCCTTCCGGAATATGCTCGGCAACCAGCTTGGCGATCTCGCGCTTGCTCCCGAGATTAAGTACCTGGCGATCCTGATAGGCGGTGTTTTCGGTCGTGGAAACACTGGCCGCCCCACCGTGATAGCGCGCAATCAGCCCCTCTTCTGCCATTTCGTTGATGTCACGACGGATGGTCTGCGGAGTAACGGAAAAATGGTCAGCAAGGGAATCAATTGTCATAAAGCTGTTGGACGCAACGAGTTCAAGTATCTCGCGACGGCGCCGATCCAGTTTTCCCATGCCGTTTTCTCCTGATTTTTCTGATTTTCATATTGGCGGGTAAATTTTCGTTACTGATCAAAATGCGTTCTATTGAACTGTTTGGCAAGAGTTGTCAGACATTTCTGGCAATTAGAAAGCAATCGGGACCAAAATCACGGCGAACAAAATAATAGCAATAAGCGCAATCACATTCATCAATGCACCGGCACGTACCATGTCTCCGATTGTCAAATATCCGCTGGCAAACACAATCGCGTTTGGAGGTGTGGCAACAGGAGACATAAATGCACAGCTTGCTGAAAGCGCTACCGGAACAGATAGAAAAACCGGATCTATCCCCTCGGCCAATGCATAGGTAGCGACAAGGGGCAGGAACGTCGCAACCGTAGCTGTGTTTGACGTCAGGTGACTGATCAAAATGACAATCAGGGAAATCATTCCTATCTGGATAATAACGGGCAAATGAGGCAGAGCACCCGCCCTATTGGCCACCCAACTTGCAAGGCCCGTATCGTTGATTAACGCGCCAAGTGCCAACCCGCCTCCGACCAGTATCAGAACGCCCCAAGGCAATGCAAGGGCGGCTTTCCAGCTTAAAATATACTGATTCTCGCGCGCATTTACCGGAATCGCAAATAATGCGATGGCAGCTGTTACCGCAATAGACGCATCACTTAGCAACAATGTCGGGAAAATGTTTGTGATCAGCGGTCGGACCAACCATAGAAGGGCTGTAACACAAAAAACTGTCGCAACATATTTCTCGCCGCGAGACATGGGACCAAGCGCGTCCATATCGCGTTGCAGTTCCTCGCAAACAGGTTCTGGCAAGGAATCGTCCAGTCGATAGACATAGCGGGTAAGAACCAGCCAGCACACGACTAACAGAATGCCAGCAAATGGTACGCCGATTAACATCCATTGCCCAAACCCGATCGAAACACCAAAGTTGCTATCAAGATATGCTGCCAACAATGCATTGGGTGGTGTCCCGATCAGCGTTCCAATGCCACCAATGCTTGCGCCGAATGCAATCCCGAAAAGCATTGAAAGTGCGAAGTTTCGAACTGATCGCGGTAATTTGACAGGTTCATCGCCTGCTTCAACAGCTTGAGAAGACGAGGAATCCTGAGTTTTATCGTGTTCTCGAAGCAAATTCACAAGTGAAAGCGCGATTGGCAGCATCATGGTCGCTGTTGCGGTATTGCTGACCCACATTGAAAGCACCGCCGTCGCAGCGATGACACCTCCGACCAGCGAAGATGGCTTAAAACCAACCTGCTTTAAAATCACCAGTGCGACACGTCGGTGCAAATTCCATCGTTCCATCGCAATGGCAATGACAAATCCGCCCAAAAACAAAAACAACAATGGGTTCGAGTAATGCAAAGTCACATCGTCAATTGTTGCCACCGAAAAACTCGGGGCAACAGCAACCGGAACCAATGCGGTTGCAGCTATCGGGATCGCTTCGCTCAACCACCAGATTGCCATCAATGCAGCAATTGCAGCTGTATGCCACGCAGCTGGCGCCATATCGTCCGGTGGTCCACTCAACACCATTGAAACAGCTGTCAAGATTCCGGCCCAGAACCCAAGCTGGCGGCGAAGTGCACCAGGCCGTCGGGGAGATTCCGGATGTGCCCCGGTCGCAGAAATAGGCAAACGATCAAGCCATCGAAAACGGATCATCAATCAAGCTCGTGGTTGAGTCTGTGGACAGACGAGACTAATCAAGTTTTTCGATCTTAAACAACTGCTATTATATTGATTTTATTTGAATTATTCCAAAAATCAACAAAGGTATCTTTTTCCGCATGCCGGAATGGATACAACGCTTGATTATATTTTCAGACAGTCAAATCAATGGTAGCGTCACACCAAGAAACAAGACTCACAAGAAAAACCTTGGCTGCCACTCAGAGAGGAACCTTCCGTGAAACACAACCGCTACCGGGGAAACCGGTTCCATATTGTCCTCATTCAGGAAATGACACATGGACCGGTTTGATTACATCATCATTGGCGCAGGATCGGCCGGCTGTACGCTGGCGAACCGCCTGTCCGAGATGGAAGACGCAAATATTCTTCTGCTTGAAGCTGGCGGAAAAGATCGCAATCCCTGGATTCATATTCCGGTTGGCTACCTTTATTGCATTGGCAATCCCAAGGTTGACTGGTGTTTTAATACCGTCCGCGAACCGGGTTTGAACGGCCGGTCCCTTGGGTATCCGCGCGGCAAGGTTCTTGGCGGATGTTCGTCCATCAACGGCATGATCTATATGCGCGGTCAGGCCAATGACTATGATCAATGGCGCCAGTCCGGATGTACCAATTGGGGCTGGGACGATGTACTGCCCTTCTTCAAGAAATCGGAGGACTACTATCGCGGTGCCGATGACCTGCATGGTGAAGGCGGCGAATGGCGGGTCGAACAGGCACGCGTACGCTGGGAAATCCTTGAGGCCTTTCAGGATGCTGCCGAACAGGCAGGCATTCCGAAAGTGCCGGATTTCAATCGTGGAACCAATGAAGGATCATCCTATTTCGATGTAAACCAGAAGCGCGGCATTCGCTGGAACACATCCAAAGCATTTCTCCGCCCTGCCCTTGATCGTAAAAACCTTGAAGTTCGTACCAATGCCCATGTCCGGCGTCTGATCATTTCCGAAGGCCGGATAACCGGCGTTGAATATGAGCGCGAAGGCAATATCGAAACTGTTTATGCCAATCGTGAAACAGTGCTTTCAGCCGGTTCTGTCGGCTCCCCGCAAATTCTGGAGCTTTCCGGGATCGGACGCGGCGATGTCTTGCAGCAATATGGCATCGAACAGGTGCTTGATAACCCCCAAGTCGGCGAAAACCTTCAAGACCATTTGCAGTTGCGCTGTGCGTTCAAGGTAAGCAACATTCGCACCCTGAATGAAAAGGCAACCAATCTGTTGGGCAAAGCCAGCATTGCGCTGGAATACCTGTTTAATCAGTCAGGCCCGATGTCCATGGCACCAAGTCAGTTGGGGATTTTCACCCGGTCTGATGCATCGTTTGAAACGCCGAACCTTCAATATCACGTCCAGCCACTGTCACTTGAGAAATTTGGCGAGCCCGTCCACCCCTTCCCGGCTTTCACGGCAAGTGTCTGTAACCTGCGCCCGCAAAGCCGCGGTAGCATTCACATTACCAGCCCGGATCACACGCAACAGCCTGCGATTTCCCCGAACTATCTGTCAGCAGATGCAGATAAAAAGGTGGCAGCAGATTCAATTCGTCTGACGCGCAAGATCGCAGGCCAACCGGCCCTTGCTGCATATGCGCCGGAAGAATTCAAACCTGGCACATCCTATGACAGCGAAGAAGATTTGATCCGTGCGGCTGGCGATATCGGAACCACGATCTTCCACCCGGTCGGCACCTGCAGAATGGGGGCAGATGCGGCATCTGTGGTTGATCCAGAATTGCGACTGCGCGGTCTGGATGGTTTGCGCATTGCCGACGCGTCCATCATGCCGACCATTGTGTCAGGCAACACAAACTCGCCAACGATCATGATTGCGGAAAAAGCGGCTTCCATGATCAAGGCTGCTGCCCGCTAGAAGAAAGAAAGGCCGGGAAATTTCCCAGCCTTTCTTTTAACCCGATATCAAAGGATCACCCCTTTACACCGGCAACGATGCGTTCGCGCACAGCGGGTTCGGAGCCTGTTGGCGCGACCTCGCCCTCACCGATAACGATTGCTTCGCGCAGAAGGGCCGTCGCTTCTTCCAGCTGGGCCTGATCACGGGTATGGGCAATGCAAAGCGGTGTTTCAGCCGAAACCGGTTGCCCGACCTTGATAAAATCGGTGAAGCCGACTGCAAAATCGATCTTCTGATCAGCGCGCGTACGCCCACCTTTAAGGGCAACCAGAGCCAAGCCGACCTTGCGCGCATCCATCGAAACAACCCGACCAGTTTTGGCAGCCGTCACCGCATTGATCATTGGTGCTGCTTCAAGATAATTCGTGTTGTTTTCGACAAAGTCGGCCGGTCCGCCAAGGCTTGCGACCATTTTTGCAAAGACTTCTGCAGCCTTGCCGCTTTCAAGCGCAAGCGTTGCCTGACGAATCCCGTCAGCCACATCGATAGCAACACCACTAACTGCAAGCATTTCTGCGGCAAGTGCCATTGTCACATCATAAACACGCTGTTCCTGATGTTTTCCGGTCAGGAAATCGATCGCTTCACGCATCTCAAGGGCATTGCCGACTGTATCGCCCAACACCTGCTCCATATCTGTCAGCAGGGCTACTGTCGGAACACCATTGCGCGTTGCCACTTCCGTAATACTTTGCGCCAGTTCGCGCGCACGGTCATATTCGTTCATGAAGGCGCCCGAACCGAACTTGACGTCCATGACAAGTGAATCAAGGCCAGCCGCCAGCTTCTTGGAAAGGATCGATGCGGTAATCAGCGGTATGCTTTCGACCGTCGCTGTTACGTCGCGAATGCCATAGAACCGCTTGTCTGCCGGCGCCAGATCAGAGGTTTGCCCGATAATTGCGCAGCCAACTTCGCGGGTAACCTTGGCAAATTCTTCAAGTGTCGGCGTCGTGCGATAGCCCGGGATCGAATCAAATTTATCAAGCGTTCCGCCTGTGTGGCCCAGTCCCCGTCCGGAAATCATTGGAACGAATGCGCCACACGCACCGACAATCGGACCAAGCATCAGACTGACCTTGTCACCGACGCCCCCCGTGGAATGTTTGTCAACAACCGGCCCGTCAAGGCCAAGTGCCTTCCAATCGAGAACTGTACCACTGTCGCGCATATTACGAGTCAGCGCAGCCCGTTCGTCCATGGTCATTCCGTTAAAGAAAACGGCCATCGCAAGGGCTGCAACCTGCCCCTCGCTGATACTGTCATCAGTGATGCCTTTGACGAAAAACGCTATTTCAGCGTCTGTCAGAACTTCGCCTTCACGTTTGCGGCGAATGATTTCCTGCGGCAGCATTTGCTGTCTCCTGCACGCTTGTCGTTATTGGGTACCAAAACCGAAATTGAAAATCGGCTTTATGCAGAACCCGAGAAATACTGCAACAAGATCTTGATAAGATTGGAAGCACCTTCCTTGGACATATCAAGGGTCTGTTCATGGCTAAGCGGTGTTGGGCTCATGCCAGCAGCAAGGTTCGTGACATTTGAAATTGCCGCCACCTTGAAACCAAGACGACGGGCAAGGATATTTTCGGGTACGGTCGACATACCAACAGCGTCCGCGCCCAGAACCTTGAGTGCGCGAATTTCCGCAGGCGTCTCGAAGCTTGGCCCCGTGCACCAGCAATAGGTACCCTCGAACAGTTTGATACCAAGCTTTGCTGCGGTATCGTGCAAACCTGAACCGATTTCCGGATCATAGGGCACATCCATGCCAACGAACCTGTCATTGCCATGATAGCCAATCAGCGGATTTGGCCCGAACAGGCTGATATGATCGGTAATCAGCATCAGGCTTCCCGGAACGGCTTCGGGGATCAATGATCCTGCCGCATTGGTCAGGATAAGTTTCTCGGCCCCAAGTTCACGCAGCGTTTCAAGCGGCTCCGCCATCAGGTCGGAGCGGCCATGCTCATAGAAATGCGCCCGCCCCTGCATCACAGCAACCGAAACACCACCGATCCGTCCCAGCACAAGTGTCCCGCCATGTCCAACAACAGTCGGACGTGGAAAGCCCGGCAGCTCCGCGTAGGAAATGCTAATGGCGTCACTTACAGCATCAACAACCCCGCCCAGACCACTGCCAAGAACCAGGGAAACCTCGGCCTTGAAACCCGGTGCCTTCGACGCAATAACGTCCAACGCGGCTTTTACATTGCTCATTTCAAATTCTCCGGCCCAAAGGAATGGGGAATAAGCTCTTCGCGTGTAAGGGTCAGTAGTGTCTTGCCTGAATCATTGATAATGAAGATGGTCGCATCACTGCCGGTAAACTCCCGGATCTTTTGTCGGCAACCACCACACGGCGTGCACGCCACATCGCCAAGACCGACAACGACTATCTCGTCGAACTTGGTTTCCCCCGAAAGAACCATGGCCGAAATCGCCCCCGCTTCGGCACAGACGCCCTCGGGATAGGCTGCGTTTTCAACGTTACAGCCTGCAATCACCTTGCCCTCTGCCGTGCGCAAGGCAGCACCGACATGAAACCTGGAATATGGCGCATAAGCCTTGTCGCGTGCAGCCAGTGCTGCATCAATCAAGTCGCGCGGTGCCTGTTTCAGATCACCCATCTTCGTAATCCTGTCTCATAGTTTATGCGTGCCCCGATCCGGACACGCTATTCATCTGACATGTGGTAATGAAACGGCCTTTTGCCGTCATTAATCGCAAGAAGAAATGTCTGGTCGCGCATTTTACCCTGCAACCGGACGTCACTAAACTTAACGTTCTTTCACATATGGACGGCCAAGAGCCTTGGGCGGAATTGCACGCCCGATAAAGCCCGCCAGCAAAATAACCGTCAGAACATATGGCAATGCCTGTACCAGCTGGACCGGCACTTCACCGATACCTGGCAAGACAACCCCCTGCAAACGGGTGGCTGCAGCATCAAGGAAGCCAAACAGCAGACACGCCGCTAATGCCGGGAACGGACGCCACTTACCAAACACCATGGCGGCAAGAGCAATATAGCCCTTGCCTGCCGTCATATCCTGCAAGAAGGACGCCCCTTGCGCCGTCGAAAGATAGGCACCGGACATACCAACAAGAACACCACTGCAAATGACGGCACGATAGCGCATGGCGACAACGCCGATACCAGCAGTATCGACTGCGCCCGGATTCTCACCCACAGCACGCAGGCGCAAGCCAAACCGCGTGCGATACATCACCCACCATGCGGCGGGAACCGCAAGAAACGCGATATAGACAAGGATATTGTGGCCACTCAGAAGTTCGAAATAGATCGGGCCGATGATTGGCACGTCCTTCACTGCTTCGGCACCGGGCAAGGTAATTGGCTGAAAACGAGCAGCCTTGTCGAGTGCCGGAGTTTTGCCCCCCTGTGCAAACAGGGCAATACCGACAAGTGCCGTCAGGCCCGACATCAGAATATTGATCGCCATACCCGAGACAACCTGATTGCCTTTATGCGTGATGCAGGCAAAGCCGTGAAGCAAAGACAAGGCAATCGTTGTTGCGATCGCCGCCAAAAGGCCAATCCACGGGTCATTCATATAAAAGGCAACTGCCGCCGCAGAAAACGCACCGCCCAGCATCATGCCTTCAAGGGCAAGGTTGATCGTACCCGACCGTTCTGAAAACATGCCTGCAAGGGCCGCAAGAATAAGAGGCGTCGAGGTTCGCAAGGTTGCATCAAGCAACAGAATGACGAGTTCAAAATTTTCCATCACGCTGCCTCCTGCGCGTCACGACGCAAACGCCACGCGGTGTACATCTTGGTTACGCGCGGACGGAACATATGCTCCATGGCGCCGGTAAACAGGATCACAAGACCTTGAATAACCACAACCATGTCATTGGAGATGGTCGGAATTTCAAAGGAAAGTTCCGCCCCACCCTGATAAAGCATCCCGAACAGCAAGGCCGCAAGGAAGATACCAAACGGATGGTTCCGCCCCATCAGGGCCACGGCGATCCCGACAAACCCGTAACCGGCTGTAAAATCAATCAGCAACCGGTGTTGAACGCCCATAACCTCGTTAAGTGCCATGAAGGAAGACAAAGCACCGGAAATCATCATTGCAATAATGATGAATTTGCCCGGCTCGATCCCGGCATAGGTCGCAGCAACTGCATTTGCCCCAACAGTTCTGATCGCATATCCCCAACGCGTATGCCAGATGAACAGCCACACCATGACACTGGCAACCAGCGCATAGACAAATGACAGGTTAAGCGGGCTCGAGGCCATTTCGATGCCGAATGCCGCCGCCATATCATGAATGAACGGCAAACGCAGATTTTCGGCGATCTGTTCGCTTTCCGGGGTCATAGACCCTTCCGGTCGCAGAACATTGACCAAAAGATAAACCATCAGTGACGATGCGATGAAGTTGAACATGATCGTCGTGATCACGATGTGTGATCCGCGGCGTGCCTGCAGATAGGCGGGAATATAGGCCCATGCAGCCCCAAAGATCATGGCTCCCAGCATCCCGACAACCAGCATCACCGGAAATGGCAGGAAATCAAGGTAAAGGGCAGCAAGTGTTACACCAAGCCCACCGACATAGGCCTGCCCTTCGGCACCGATATTGAAAAGCCCGCAATGGAAAGCAACGGCGAACGCCAAACCGGTAAAGATGAAGTTTGTGGTGTAATAAAGCGTATAACCCCAAGCTTCCTCATAGCCGAACGCACCATAAAGCAGAATTTCCACCACCTGGACGGGGTTTTCGCCAATCGCCAGAACCACGAGCCCCGAAATCAAAAGAGCCAGCAACAGGTTCATTAATGGCAAGGCGCCAACGTCAATCCAACGCGGCAACTGGACGGTCGTGCTCATGACTGGCCCTCCACTGCCTTGGCTTCGTTCGGATCAACACCGGCCATCATCAGGCCAAGGACACGTTCATTCGCCTCAGAGGCAGCGACTTCGCCGATGATGGCACCATCGCACATCACCAGAATTCGGTCGGCAAGCGACATGATTTCGTCAAGCTCCACGGACACCAAGAGAACGGCTTTGCCCGCGTCCCGCATGGCGACAATACGTTTGTGAATGAATTCAATAGCACCGATATCAACACCACGGGTCGGCTGCCCTACCAGAAGCAGTTCCGGATTACGCATGATTTCACGCGCCAGAACCAGTTTCTGCTGGTTGCCACCCGAGAAATTGGCAGCCTTCAGGTCCGGATTGGCCGGACGGACATCAAATTCGGACATCATGTTGGCTGTGGCATTCGAAATCGCTTGCCAGTCCAAGAAGACACCCTTTTGGTAGGCCGGGTCGTCCTCGTACCCCAGAATGGCTGCTTCCTTTGCAGAAAAGGCCGTTACCATCGCCATACGATGACGGTCTTCAGGGACATGGGCCACACCGCGACGACGCAATTCGGCTGCGTCAACACCTTTACCGGGCGTCACGTCCTGACCATTCAACTCGACAACGCCTTCAGACACAGAACGGATACCGCCAAGCGCCTCTAACAATTCGCTTTGACCGTTACCGGACACACCGGCAATCCCGACAATCTCGCCTGCGCGGACGTTGAAGCTTGCATTTTTGACCTTGCGAACACCCTGCGCATTATCAACGCACAGGTTTTCGACCTTAAGAACGGTATCAGCCGGGTTCGCATCACCTTTTTCAAGGCGTAACAACACCTTGCGCCCAACCATTAATTCGGAAAGTTCTTCCGGACTGGTTTCCGCTGTTTTGCGATGCGCCACCATTGCGCCCTGACGCATGACGGAAACATTGTCCGTTGCAGCCATGATTTCGCGCAATTTATGGGTGATCAGAACCACCGTCTTGCCCTGCTCTTTGAGGGTTTCAAGAATACGGAAAAGATGGTCTGCCTCTTGCGGGGTCAGAACACCGGTCGGTTCATCCAGAATAAGAATTTCAGCACCACGGAACAGTGCCTTGAGAATTTCAACGCGCTGCTGAAGACCGACCGACAGATCACCAACAATGGCATCCGGATCAATGTCGAGCGAATATTCGCGCTCAAGTCGCTGAAGTTCTTCGCGTGCCCGGTCAACACCGTCGCGCAGAACTGCCCCTCCCTCAACACCGAGAATTACGTTCTCAAGAACCGAAAATGTCTCGACCAGCATGAAGTGCTGATGAACCATGCCGATCCCGACGGCAATGGCATCTTCGGAACCCCTGATATCACAAAGCTTGCCATCGACATGAATTGTTCCTGCATCGGCCTGATAAAAGCCATACAGAATACTCATCAGGGTCGACTTGCCTGCCCCATTCTCCCCCACGATACCGTGGATTGTTCCCTTATCGACCTTAAGGTCGATTTCCTTGTTTGCGTGTACCGCTCCGAACCGCTTGTCAATGCCACGCAGTTCAATAGCAGGTTGCACGGCACCGGTTTCCCCGGTGCCGTGCATTTGATGCATCGTATCCGACACTACAAATCCCCGGTTTGCTTCAAGGCTGCCTTACATCGGGCAAGCGCTGTCGCTCATATAATCATGGACTTCAAGGCTACCTGACGTGATTGCTTCCTTCGCCTTGGCGACGGCTTCTTTCATTTCAGGGGTGATGAGTTTCTCGTTGTTCTCATCAAGAGCCCAGTCAACACCGCCTTCGGCAAGACCAAGAATGGTCAAGCCCGGCTTCCAGTTGTCACCTGCTGCCGAAGCAAATGCTTCGTAAACAGCAACATCAACACGCTTGAGCATCGAGGTCAGAACCGAACCCGGGTGCAATGCGTTCTGGTTGGAGTCAACGCCAATACCAAGCTTGCCTGCGTCTGCAGCGGCCTGAAGAACACCAACGCCGGTACCACCGGCTGCGTGGTAAACAACGTCTGCGCCACGGTCAAACTGCGACTTTGCAAGTTCGCCACCCTTCACCGGGTCGTTCCATGCAGCACCGGTGGTGCCGGTCATGTTCTGGAAGACTTCTGCATTCGGGTCAGCGTGTTTGACACCCTGAACATAACCGCAAGCAAATTTGCGGATCAGCGGAATGTCCATACCGCCAACAAAGCCAACTTTTTCGGTTTTCGAAGCCATGGCAGCAAGGACACCAACCAGGAACGAACCTTCGTGCTCTTTGAACACGACCGACTGAACATTCGGAAGGTCGACAACCATGTCCACGATGGTGAATTTGGTTTCGGGGAATTCTTTTGCGACTTTTTCAAGTGCAGATGCCTGCGAGAAACCAATTGCGACGATCGGGTTCATACCGCGACGCGCGAAGTTCCGCATTGCCTGTTCGCGCTGGGAATCGTTCTGGATTTCAAAGTCGCGATACTCGGTACCGGTGTCTGCCTTGTATTTTTCGGCGCCGTTGTATGCGCCCTGGTTAAACGAACGGTCAAAGCGGCCACCAAGGTCATAGACCACTGCCGGTTTGATTTCTGCAGCCGAAGCAACACCTGCATAGCAGGCAACAGCCGCGACCACCGAGGTCAGAAGCTTTTTCATTCCGATGCCCTTCATTGCTTGAATTCTGATTATTCTTCCCGCCGGTGCCCTTAACCGGGGGAACTCCCTCATCGAAAAAACGTATTTCCACCATATCGGTGTTGCTACGGTCCCTCAACCTTAGCATTCCGCTTGTTCATGGTGTGAATGCTTATGGTAACTACAAAATATAGTGCCCTGTAAATAGCCGACCACGCAAGGGAAAGACAAAACCTGTCCATCCGGTCAAAATCGTCCTGATCCGAATCAACTATCGGGTCCTTTTTCTGCGGGGTTTCCCTTAGATTCCCGAAGCGGGCCCAAAACTCACAGACAGATTTCCAGAAGATATATTTTCTCGGCAGACTTAATAATTCGCCCAATAAAATTTTCAAGAAAATGCATCGATCAGCCACTTTGGAGATTAAATCGATTCTTCCCGACATTCTGTTTACCGCGATGCCGATCACATATTGATCAAGTTTCATCCCGCCGTAATCAACCGGGCATACCCCTTGAATAATTTTGATGCTAGCATTCCGCGCAGGGGAAAACTTCACTCCCGGAAATTCTGATCTGTGATGGTATCTTTTCCCGTGAGGGACGGGAAAAGAGCCTCTTTGTTGGAGAGTAGTAATGAAACAAAAAATTGCAGGATTGCTGTCGGCTTGCACCATGTTGACCTTTGGTGCAGGAAGCGCATTGGCTGATTACGACTTGCGCATCCTCCACACCAATGACGTCCATGATCGCGTTGAATCGGTTACGAAATATAACAACACCTGCAAGGCCGAAGACGACGCAGAGGGCAAATGCTTTGGCGGATATGCCCGTCTTGCAACAGCCATCCGTGATGCAAAGGCGGAAGGCGGGAATGTTCTCGCTCTTGATGGTGGTGACCAGTTTCAGGGATCGCTTTACTATTCAACATACAAGGGCAAACTGACCGCCGAGTTGATGGCTATGGCGGGCTATGACGCCATGACAATCGGGAACCACGAGTTTGATGATGGTCCCGAAGTCCTTGAAGCCTTTATCAAGGCAAGCACGGTTCCCGTCCTGTCCGCCAACGTGCATCCGAGCGCAGCATCGAACCTCAAGGGCAAGATTATCCCCGATACCATTGTCGAACTTGGCGGCGAAAAGATTGGCCTGATCGGTATCACCACCGAAGAAACTCCCGATATTTCAAGCCCCGGTGACAAGGTTTCAATTACCGACTCAGAAATGGCACTACGCTATTCGGTCGCACGACTGCGCCTTAAGGGGGTAAACAAAATCATCGTCATGAGCCATTCCGGCTCCTACAAGGATTTCGAACTCGCGCGCACCGTCAGTGGCATTGACGTCATTGTCGGCGGTCACGACAACCAGCTGTTTTCAAATACCAATGAAAAGGCCAACTATCCCTACCCGGTTGTTGAAACCGCACCGGATGGCAAGCCGGTTCTGGTCGTTCAGGCTTATGCCTATAGCCGTTACCTTGGTGAACTCAACGTCACCTTTGACGATGATGGTGTTGCCACCGCATGGTCGGGCGAACCGATCCCGCTTGATGCAAGTGTCAAACCTGCCGAGGACGTCCTTGCTGTAATTGCCGAAGCCAGCAAGAAAGTTGACGCCGTTCGCAATATCGAAGTCGGTACGTTTACTACGGCCGCTGACGGATCGCGCGAAAGCTGCCGTCATATGGAATGTTCGATGGGATCCCTGATCGCCGACGCCATGCTTTGGAAGGCTGGTGATGGTTATCAGATCGCCATCCAGAATGGTGGTGGCGTGCGCGCAAGCATCGACGAAGGTACTGTAACAATGGGTGAAGTCCTGACTGTACTGCCGTTCCAGAATGCATTGGCGACTTTCAAGCTCTCGGGCAAGGACGTTGTAGCATCGCTTGAACATGGTGTTTCCAAAGTCGACGAGGACAAGGGCCAGTTCCCGCAGATCGCAGGTCTTAAGTTCGACCTCGATCTGTCACAGCCGGTTGGATCCCGCGTATCCAATGTCATGGTTGCCGAGGGTGACGACTTTGTTCCTATCGATATGAACAAACTCTATGGTGTTGTTTCCAACGACTTCATGCGCAATGGCGGCGATGGCTATGCCCTGTTCCGTGACAATGCGAGTGATGTTTATGACTTCGGTCCGAACCTTGAACAGGCAGTCGCGGACTATATCGCCAACAACTCCCCGATGACGCCAATGGCAAAAGACCGGATCATGATGAAATAAGGGTTTCATCCTGCACCAAATCCAGGGGGGCGGCTCATAGGAGCCGCTCCTTTTTGTTTTTCTTGCCTTTGCGCAGGCTCACAGCTTATGACATTCGCTGGCTGATAATTGCCCGTCACTGACGAGCCCATCCACCAAGAAGAGCGACATAACGTGATCACCCACTCTGCCAATATCCTGTGCTTTGGCGCCGCGCATTTTGATCGTACATTGCAATGCACGGGACATTATATTCCGGCTGCATCCAATCCGGTTCGGACCCTTCATCGCAAACCGGGCGGGGTCGCACGGAACATTGCCGTACATTTGCGTCTGCTGGGAAACAATGTCGCAATGCTGGGCGCAGTCGGAGATGACGGCGACGGTGAACACGTGATTGCAGCCCTTGCGGAAATCGGGATCGATACCCGCCGGATGATGAAGTTCGAAGGCAAGCATACAGCGGGCTATACCGCAATTCTTGATGAAACAGGTGAACTTGCAATGGGCATGATGGATGCCGAGGTCTATGACCTTCTGACCATCGAACGGCTCTTACCGCAACTTGCCAACCTGCAAGCATGGCCTTGGTGGCTGATTGATGCCAACCTGCCTGCCAGCACCATTGCCTGGCTTGCGGACAACAAGGGCAGCACAAAGATGTGTGCCGCAACAGTGTCACCAAGCAAGGCCGTACGTTTCAAGGATGTGCTTGGCAAACTTGATCTTCTCATTGCCAACCGCGCCGAAGCACAGGTTCTGACCGGCATCGAGATCAATGACAAGAGTCAGGCCAAAACTGCGATCGAGTTGCTGCGTGGCAAAGGCATACCTGATGTCATCATCACGCTTGGGGCGACCGGGATCGTGACTTCCTCTGAACACGCAGGAACCGCGTTCTGGGACCCGCTTCCGACCAGAGTGCGTGATGTAAATGGCGCAGGTGACGCGTTTTATTCCGGGTTCCTGTCCGCCTATACCAAACCAGATTGCACCTTTGACGGAGCCGTTGCATCCGGCCTTGCCATGGCAAGCCTCACGGCTGAAACGGATGGCACAACGGTCTGGAACCTGACGCAGGATGCGGTTGAAAGCCGCGCCAAGCTGGCGGAAAAGTCATCCCTTTGATTATATTCACATCACCCTGACCGGGTGAAATCATCTTGCTAGAAGATTGCAAGCAGCGTCCAAGCCGGGTAGCTTGTCTGCAATTCAAATTCAAATTGGAGCCGTTCCGATGCATCCGTTCTTCATTTTTGTAAAATGTGAACTTGGCAAAGCCTATGACGTGGCCGCCGATCTTATCGAAGAGGTCGAAGGTGTATCGGAAGTTTATTCAATTTCGGGTCCGTTCGAACTTCTGGTCAAGGTCTATGTTGAAGACGAACAGGATATCGGGCGCTATGTGAACGAACAGATTCACAAACGGCCCAATATCAAGGACACCCAGACCATCATTACCTTTAATGCCTTTACCTGATTAGCATTTTCCCAATCCGAAATGAAAAACGCGGCGATATCATTCGCCGCGTTTTTTTTATGATCAATTCCGTTATTGACGTTACTGGTTGCGGGCAACGCCACGGATCACATCAAGAATGACGTCAGTTCCCTTCTCGATCAGGACAATGTCATCGCCAACGATCTGACGGATGGCGCCATCGGTGCGTCGCGGCAGTTTTGAACGCAAATCGGATGGCAGATCGCGCTTGGCAAGCCCCGGAGGCAAGGTACCCCCGCGCTCAAGCTTCATGGCAATGCCGGGTGGAAGGTCTTTGTTGCCCTTCCCTTTGTCGCCCTTACCGCCTTTAGAACCTTTTTCGCGCCCCTTGTCGTCATCGACATTGCCCGTCGCGATATCAAGGACGTCACTGATGATACGGCGCTCCTCGTCGGAAAAAATACCGCCACCCTGTGCAACTTCGACAAGATCATGGCTATGAGGTGTCTTGATGGTATGCGCCTGCACCACAGAAACAGACGCCACTGTTGCGCACAGGGCAACCGACATCGTCATGGCAAATCTGGAAAAATTGGTTTTTTCAGACATCTCGTCCTCAATCGTTGTGACAATGCATTCGTTCATAGATATGAACTTCGAACCGAAATGCGAGCTCCGGTTAACGATACAACGATTTCAATGCGGATTTTCTGCCATCAGGGCAAAGAAAAAAGCACCCTTTTAGGGTGCTTTAATCAATGGCGGGCAAAGAGGGATTCGAACCCTCGATAGGGCTTGTCACCCTATACTCCCTTAGCAGGGGAGCGCCTTCAGCCACTCGGCCATTTGCCCTTTATGTCTTTGGTGTTCCCTGCGGAACGACGCCTTTCTTAAACACCGTCTCGGCCCATGTCAATGCCCGAAACCAGCGTCAATGACGTTTTCTTTTTAACAGGCCCATCAAATAAAACCAGCAGCTTTTTGACCGCCCTTGTCATGAGGTTTTGCGGTTGAACGGCAAAACTGTCTTTAAACCATCATAAAGCTGTCATCGGTTAGAAAAAAACAGCTGTCATAAAGCCTTGGTCGATTGGTTTAACATTGTCACCCGACACAAAAGCTGGTTGGAGAAAGATGCGCACCATCTATCAAAGCACCGATGATCTCGGTCATACCCTCCGCGCCCTAAAAATGATCAAGGAAGGTCATAATGACCCGGTCTATATGGGACTGGTCATTCAGGATCGCGAAGTGTTGTTCCGCACCCGTGAAAACAGCTCACGCGAGTTTGTCTTGCAGAAGATCAAGGAATTTGTTGCGGGCAACGCCGCATCGTTTGAATCCCAACCGGCCTGATGGCCGGTTTTTTATTGCATGAATGACGTCGGCCTTGGCGTTCATTCCCGGTTTTACGATTGAGTATTTCAGTCGCGCCGGGGCGAAACTCCCCGTTTGCCCCGCAACTTCACCGCCGGTCGTCCTGACCGGCGGTTCCTTTTATCTTCAAGCCTGTGTTTGAAGGACTGCACGCCTTGCAACGGCCCCGCGCCACATCAGAATCATGGCAAATCCCAGAACCGGGATCACGCCGTAATTGACCGGATTCCATCCGGCACCTGCGATCAGGGCGCCACTTGCGAGCGATGCGACTGTCGCGGTGACACTATTGCCAAGTTCCATCAGGCTTTGCGCATGGCCACGCTCCGTTGCATCATGTCCCTCGCCCAGCATGGTTGTCCCGGCAAGCAACATCATGTTCCAACCGATGCCCAACAGGAACGAACTGATCAAAAACGCCGAGACAGATATCCCCGTAACCGCGAAGCCGACACTCACCCCCAGCATCAGCGCGCCAAGTGAGGCCACACGGCGCGGACCAAACCGGTCAATCATCGGGCCAGCCAAAAAGGCTGGCAGAAACATCCCGATCAGGTGCCAGCGAATCACATTTGACGAAACATCAATATCAAACCCGCAATATTTCATGGCAAGCGGCGTTGCTGTCATCACCAGGATCATGATCCCGTGTCCAGCGGCACTGACTGCGATGGCACCACGGATAATCGGGCGGCGCAGAAGTTCTGCCATAACCGCCCGGCTCGAACCGGTACGGGCGGGAACGCCTCCATCTGGCAATATCGCCATCAGGACTGCGCCGATCGCGGCCAATCCGGCCAGGGCAGTATAGGCACCAGCAAACGGAACCGGAAGGAAGTCACGACTAGTCGATGCAATCTCCGGGGCGATAATGGCAGCCAGCACCCCGCCCCCGACCACAAGAGCCGCGGCGCGGCCTTTCAGACCTTCCTCAACCGTTTCCAGTGCCGCATAGCGGTAATACATCGCCGATGCCTGATAGGTCCCGATTAAAACCGGCGCAATTGCAACCACCCAGAATTCATCAAGATAAATACCTGCGGCCAGAAGCAACCCGCCTGCAACACCACAGACCGCCCCAAGGCACAATCCGGCCCGCCGCCCGTAACGCTGCATCAGCATTGAAAGAGGATGCACTGAAAGCAGATTACCCAGCATCAAAAGCCCGAGCGGCAGTGTTGCAAGCTCGACAACCGGGGCCATGGAGGCCCCGACAAGGGATGTCAGGGTAATTCCGATCAGTGAACAGGACCAGTAAAGAGCCTGGGCGATAAACAGAAGACGCAATGATCCATTGGTCAGTAACAACATGTTGCCAACTCCGAAAAATCAGATTGTGATGATGTGTTTCGTCAGGTTGCGGTAAAAGTCGTCAAACTGCTGCGACAGCAGATTTTCTGGCAAACCGTTCGGCATATTCCTGTGGACTTACCGAAAGATGACGCTGGAAAGCCCGCCTTAGCGTTTCGGGATGACGGAACCCGCATAGATCCGCCACGCGCGAAATACTGATCGTTTCGTCATGAAGCAATGCGCGGGCGGCCTCGACCCTGATGCGTTCAACATAGCGCGCCGGGCTCATTCCCAGATCCCGCGAAAAAACCCGCGAAAATGTCCGTGGCGTCATGCCCGCACGATCAGCAAGTACTTCAAGTGACAGATCCGCAGCAAGGTTAGCCGGCAACCATTCCAACAACCCTGCCAAGCGCGTTGTTACCCCGCCTTCAGGGGTCAGGTAGGCGCTAAATTGCGCCTGCCCACCCGGACGTTTAAGAAACATCACAAGACGTCGCGCAACAGACAATGCCAGTGACCGGCCATGATCGGCTTCGACAATTGCCAGGGCAAGATCTATGCCCGCCGTCACCCCTGCAGAGGTAAAAACATGCGGGTCACCATCAAGTCCGGTCGGATCATAGCTATGGAGGCGATCCCCCATCATATGGATAGATGGATAATCCCGCATCATTTGGTCACAGCGCGACCAGTGGGTCGTGGCCATACGCCCGTCAAGAACGCCTGCCTCAGCAAGGATCAAAGCACCGGAGCAAACCGATCCAAGCCGCGGTATGGTTTGCTCTGCGTGCCTTAGCCAGTCAAGGAACTCCTGATCCTTGAAAAACCTCGCAACACCGTCGCCACCTGGCACAAACAACGTATCGACCTGTGTCAGATCAAGCGTTCGCCAAGCACAGTCAGCATATAGCTGCACACCGCAAGAAGTCATAACTGGTCCCGGCTGGTTAGCCGCCACCTGCACCGCGTAGGATGCGCTGCGTCCGGTTCTAACCAATTCGTCATTTGCTGAACCAAACACCTGAAGCGGTCCGACGACATCAAGGCTCATGACACGCTCATAAGCGTGACAAACAACCAGTCGCTGGCGGGTATCAGTTTCGGACATCGGGCATCTCCTTGGTACATCGCCAAGAATGCCGCAAAAGAAATTTGGCAACAATGACAAACACCCCACGAATTTTGCCAAATGGCTTTCGTGGGGTGTTTTTGAACTCAGAACGAAAAGATCATCGAATGGTTGCTAGAAACCGCTTCGTTGCAACAAGGCATAAAAATCGCGGATCGTGCCTTCCTTGGCTGTCATATCACTGATGTCATCCACCAGCTTGTCGGTAAAGTTCGGCTGCTTGAGATATCCCACCACCCTTTTTCGGGCCATGGCTGCCGACTTGCCTTCGATCAGAACGCCGCTTGAACAGAACTGGACAAGCATGTAGGCGCGCTTGCGCAGATGCAGCGACGGATTATCAATACGCTCGATAACCTTTTCACGCACAAGATATTCGGCCAGCCCGTCATCAAGCTTTTCACCAATCTGCGATTTCTGGTCGTCCGGCAAATTGCTTGTGCTAAGCATGTCATTCATATGCTTGACCGTGGCCATCTTGTCGCGCGGTTTGGATTCCGGATCACAGAATGCACGCAACGCCCGCATATCCTTGACGGCGTCGAGCATCATGACCAACAGCTCATCTCCGAAATCTTCCACAATGCCGCTATTGGCGACGGCAATAAGCCATGTCAGTTTACGATAGTTCGGAATGAGGCGTCCGTTGATTTCTTCAACACCCTCGATCAGAGCGCGCGGGCCGCCAACATTGCGCAACCGTGCGCCACGCTCGGCGATGGCTTCGACCATTGGCGTGCCATAAATCACGCCCTGTTCGGTAATCAGGCGATCAAGAATGCCAACCAGCGGATCCGGGTCACCTTCATGACGTGTCAGGCTATTTGCACTGCGCAGTTCGCGAACGATGTAGTCAAACATCGTTTCCTGACTGGTCGTGAGAAGTCCTGAACCAAAGAGAGGATTCAACAGTTCGAGAATATCATCCGCTGCCCCGCGGTTACCCTTTGCCCGACCAAGAGCAAGATCAATGTGCAAGGTCACAGCCTCGCCAAAACTGCGCGAACTGCCCAAAAGGTCTTTGAGCGCCACCGGTGATCCCAGAATATCTGCGATCACATCATCAAGCATCTTGCGAGCAGCTTCGTCCTTTTCATCGCCCTTGACCTTGAGCGCGAGATCAAGCTTGCCCACCCAGTTTCGTGTTGAGGACAACACACGCGTCAGGGCAACCATGGTCAGGAAATCGGTATCTTCGGCAAGATTAAGGCGGCGGATTTCGTCACGAACTTCCGATATCGTCGCGTCTTCGAATGCAGGAAGATCAACCTTTTCAACTTCACGGGCGCGCGCAGACAATTGCTCGATCGCACCATGAAGATTATTCATCGCCTCGATATGGTCGCCATCCGTCGCCTTGGCGTGCAGACCCGCAACCTTGTCGACGGCTGTTGGCATCAAGGTGTCATGGAACATCAACTTGCGGAGGTTTTGGTAATTATACATTACCTCGCAAGGAGTCAGAATTTCCTGTTCGAAATACTTGCGCAGCAACCGGTTGATGGTCGCGCGGCTTTCCTTCTGCAAAAGGTCGTTATCGGTCTCGCACAGGGGCGCCTCATCGATAGAAGAAACACGAACGTCTTCTTCTTCGCTATCGCCAGCCCCTTCTTTTTCCAGAAGAACCTTTTCAATATGACGACCGTCGCCGCGTTCCCAGTTACGGACAACGCGTACGGCAGATACCTTGGTTTTCAGAACCTTTTCAGCTTCAGAAACCGCTTCTTTTTCGACATCGAATGTCGAATGGATGATCCAGCGATCCCCTCGCTGAACCAATACTTCAAATGTCGTATCCGACATGACGCGCTCTGGCTCCCTAACTTCCTGTTTGGGCGGCATATGCTTGCCGGTATGCAGTCAGGCGCGTGTCCCACTTTTTTATATTTATATCTTCTTTATAAGGCTATTGCGGATGTGAAAACAATAGGTTGATCAAGAACTTTTACAATATTCCCAGATTTCATTGCACATCAGGACCTTAACGCAACAGTTTTACAGAGAGGCAAAAGGAAGTATCGCACTTCCAAAATAGATCCGCGACGTACAACACAACGTCACAGGGGAACTAAGGGATATGGGATGCAATTTCCGTCGTCATGTCAGACAAAAGCGTACTCATTGCAACCACTGTATTCTCAATTGTTGAATCCACAGGTTTGCTGATCTTGCTGTATTTTGCCGACTGAATAATTTCCCCGTTCTTGAAATCCACCAGTTTCCAGCGCGCAACCAGTATAACGTTTCCATCCGCCTGACGTTCGAAACGGTCGATATCAAGAACGATTTGCCGTTCCACGCCATCCCGCGACGTCCATGGGAAAATTTCAAGACGGGCCACCTTCCCTGTTCGGTCAAGATTATCCATCAGAACACGGGTAATGTTTTCATCAAGCGGTTCGGCCCAGCGATGACCTGCATTGACTTCAAGCCGATTGGCGCTGCTACGGGTCACGATGACCGACCGGTCAAGATGGCTGGGGATTGAAACCGGCCCCACCCCTATAACAGGCGCCTGCGCAGATGGCGACGCCATCTGCTGCCCCATCGGCGACAACAGATAATAGCGATCCGTACCGGACTGGGATGCACAGGCAACAAGGATCGGCGCAAGCAAAAGCAAGGCGCATTTACGAAACTGCATTCGGATTACCTGTCGCATCATTCATCCTCCTTCGGGCCACTTTTCCCAAGGATCAGGGCACTCGGGTTCTGTTCCAGGAATTCAGTCAGATCACGCAAGGACCGTGCAGTTGCACTCAGCTCCTTAAGCGCCTGTTCAAGATTATAGCGCAGCGGCGACGTTGGTGCGGTGATATCACGCACCCCGCCCAAGGCTTCGCGGGCCGTATCAAGTGCAGTCTGGGTCGCGGGCAGAACAGTGGTGTCAAGATTATTGACCAAACTGCTAACACCCGCAGCGGCCTGTTTAAGGTTCGTCATTGCATCACTCAGCGCGGGCGATGTAACGATATTTTCTATACCCTCTACCGTACCCAGCAACCTGATCCCGATTTCCTCAATCGGGAAAGTCTCAACCTTTTCAAGTAGGCTGCTCAGCGAATTGGCAATTTCATCAAGCTTCTGTGGCAAGGTCGGCAATTCGCGATATTGCCCATTCCCGTCACCCAGATACCTTGCAGGCGTAACCGGGTTCATTGAAAGATCAACAAACAGTTGTCCGGTGATGAAGCTTCCGGTCTTAAGGCGCGCCCGAAGGCCATTCTCAACCAGTGTATCAATTGTCGCTTGGGGATCGTTCTCATCAAGATTACCGCCCACAAGACGGACCCGCTCTGGCTCGATTGTGACGACAACCGGAACACGGAAGATGTTCTGATTGATCACATATTCAAGATCAACACTTTCGACCGTGCCCACACGAATGCCGTTGAATTCCACAGGTGCCCCACGCGACAGCCCGCGCACCGATGTGTCGAAATACAGGATATATTTCAGACTGTGCCCCTGTGCCAGCAACTCGGCTTTTTCCAGACTGCCATGCAGAAGGAATATCGTGTCGGCCTCGGCCCTTTCGTCATTTACGCTGTCATCTGGCGTATAAAAATTGATGCCGCCCGCAAGAACCGACCGTACCGACTGGGCACGGACCGACAGTCCGTCTGCATTCAGATCAAGGGCGATACCACTGGAATCCCAAAATCGTGTGTTACGCTTGACCAGCGCATCAAACGGCTCTCGAATAAAGACCGGGACCGATACCCCCGTCGCATCTTCATCAAGCTTGGTCTCAAGCACTTCACCGACTTCAACACCACGCAGCAGAACGGGCGTTCCGGTCGTCAGCGACCCAAGCTCATCCGCCTTCAGAACAAACCGGGTTCCGTCTTTGTTATTGGGAATGTATTGCGGTTCTTCTTCCCCTTCGAAGGCGCGGGCGCGTTCACCAGACGCGTCTGGAACCACTTCGATATAGGCCCCCGATACAATTGTTTCCAAACCGGTAATACCGCGCGCACTGACACGCGGACGCACAACCCAGAACCGTGTCTTGTCCGTCAGATATTCGGCAAAATCCGCGTTCATACGAATGGTCAGGCGCACGTGTTCAAGTTCGTCGTCAAGATTGATTGATGTCACCTGCCCCACATCGACATCGCGATAACGTACCGCGGTCTTGCCGGCTGCGATCCCCTCTGCGGTTTCAAAGGTCACCGTGATTTCCGGACCTTTTGATACGACATCACGCCACAACAACCATCCGCCAACGATCAAAGCTGCCAATGGCACCAACCAGACGATGGAAAAGCGTCCCCATCCTTTTTTGACCTCGGGCGACGCCGCTCGCGGGTCTGATGAAGATGAATTTTCGTCAATCATGACGATGTCCCCTGTTTTTCAGCGCGGTCGGAGCCGAACGATATCACGGATGCTCGCATGCCTGCGCGATCCCAGATCAGGCGCGGATCAAAGGCCATCGCCGATACCATGGTCAGGATCACCACCCCGCAAAAGGCAACGGCACCAAATCCGGGGTGAACGGATGCGATGTTTCCAAGTTTGACCAATGCAGCCAAAATCGAAACCATGAAGACGTCAACCATCGACCATCGTCCGACAAGTTCGGTGATCCGGTAAATCATCGTGCGTTCCCTAAGCGGCCCGGAAAGCCCAAGATATGTTGCAAGATACACCCATCCCAGCAAAACGATCTTTACAATCGGCACCAGAATGCTGGCGGTAAAGACGACAATTGCGATGGGCCATTCCCCGGCTGCTGTCAGTGCTGCGACGCCTGATAGAATTGTGTCGGCCTCTGACTTGCCAAGGTAAGTCACTTTCATGATCGGAAACACATTGGCTGGCACATAAAGGATAATAGCCGTTAATAATAACGCCCAGGCCCGAGACAAACTACGTGCCTTGCGCTGATGAACCGCATCGCCGCAACGCGGGCATTTTGTATGGCCCGACGGGTCTTCAATAACCACCATCGCACAGGTATGGCAGCTGAGAAGTCCGTGATGCCGTGCTTCGACGCCGCCGGCTTCATGGACGGGTTTAAGATCATCCTGATCAGGATAACGCAACGATTTGGGGGCAATCCGCCGCCATACTGCCCGACCATCAAGTGAAACATTCATCAATAGAACAGTCGGGATCAAACAGCAGATTGCGACAAAGGCAGGTCCGGCAATCACCTGTGCAAAATCGGTAAGTTTGGTCAATGCCACCAACAAACCGATCAGGAACACATCAAGCATCGACCAGGGCCGCACAACCGCAAGAACCCGCCAGACCTTTTGCATTCCCGGCCAGCTGGTATCAAGCCAGATCGGCACCAGGACATAGATATGAGCAACGATCAGAAGCAACGGCGCAAGAATTGAGGTCACAGCCACCATGAACGCCAGAAACGGAAAACCTTCATCCCAGAAGGTCAAAACACCGCTTGCCAGCGTATTGGTTTCAACCCGCCCTTCCATCCCGAAGGTCAGCACAGGATAGATATTGGCGATGACAAAAAGCAGCAGCGCTGTCAGCGCAAAGGCAAGCGGTTTGTCGAACCGGGTCTGTTCTGCAGAGTAAAGCGGCGATCCGCATCGTGCACAACAGGCAACGCTTCCTGCCGGGATATCTTCCTCGACATGGAGATAGTCGCAATGCTCACACGCAATCAATCGACGCGACATGGTTTTCCTGTTGAAACAAACCGTTATCAAAATTGGCTCGTCCATCAAAGTAAGCGACACTTTCGACTTCAAGTCAAATCGCATCGTGAAACCTATGGCCGCAGCCGATGTGCCTCCGACGCCCAAAAGACATCAGACAGGCCGTTGTTACAGCGAAATTTTGGGCAAAAAACGGCGCGCTTGCGACAGCACGATCTCATTTACCTGATCAAGCAGTTTGCTTTGGATGGTTTTGTGATGCCAATAAAGCGGCCGATCAATTTCATGCGGACACGGCCGGATCAGTCGTCCGGCCCGAAGCGCATCTTCGGCCTGATGCTGTTCAACGACGGCATAGGCAATGCCCTGCTCGGCCACCGTAACGAAACCCTGTGAACTCGGCACCATGTGGGCCGGGAATTCCCCCGGATTAAGACCGAAATACTGTTTTAGAAACTGGTTTTGCAGCTCGTCATGTTCGGAAAAATTCACCGCAGGGCATGCCCGCAGGGCTTCGGCAGTGACCCCGTTTGGAAAATAACGCTGATTAAAGTCAGGCGAGACAACCATAACATATCGCATCAAGCCAAGCGGTCGGACGCGACACCCCTGAATGGGCGTTGAACGCATGCTGACCGCGCCTAACACCGTTCCGTCCTGCAGGGCTGTGTGATTAAGCGATTCATCCCCGACCGCCAGATGAACAAGCAGGCCAAGTTGTTCAAACAGATGTTTTGGCACATCGACAAACCAGGTCGCCAGGCTGTCTGCATTGACGGCCAGCGCAATTTGCCCATAGCCGCCATCACTTTGAATGTCAGGCAATTCATCAAGCAGTTCCTGCTCGAGCAGGCGAACACTTTGATAATGTTGAAGTAACCTTTGCCCCGCAGCCGTCGCCGCAATCGGTTTGGCGCGAATAATGACCGGTTGCCCCAAACGTTCTTCAAGCAGTTTTACACGCTGGGATATCGCAGATTGCGTCAATCCAAGCTCACGCGCCGCCTTTTCAAAGCTGCCGTGACGAATGACCTCTGCGCTTGCTTCAAGAAGTTTATAATCAAGCATATCTCTACCATTATTTTTTCTAATGCTACTTTATCATAATTCTATTTTCTTATTTCAATAAATTGCTATCACTGGCGCATCACTCATCAACGGATTGCCAGAATGCTATTGACCTTTGTGACCGGATTTGGCCTTGGCGGTGGATTGATCATCGCGATTGGCGCGCAAAATGCCTTTGTCCTTGGACAGGGGTTGCGTCGCCACCATCCTGTTCTGGTGGCACTGGTCTGTGCGCTTTGCGACGCGATACTGATTGCGGCGGGCGTCGCAGGGCTTGGTTCCCTGATTGCCGCCTACCCCATCCTGACCAAAATCGCTGCCTGGGGTGGTGGTGGATTCCTTATCTGGTACGGGTTTAGTGCGCTAAAGCGCCTGTTTGAAACAGAAACCCTGTCTGAGGATGCGCAGGCAAAAAAAGGCTGGAAAGCGGTTCTGTCTGCGACCCTCGCAGTGACGCTTTTAAACCCGCATGTCTACCTTGATACGGTTGTGATGCTTGGAGGCATTGGCGGCCAGTTTCCGGCAGATGAGCGCATTGGATTTGCCCTGGGTGCCATGAGTGCGAGCTTTGTCTGGTTTTTTGCCATTGCCCTGGGTGCCGCCTGGCTTGCCCCTTATGTCGCACGCCCGATCACCTGGAAGATCGTCGACGGGCTCACATGCACCGTGATGTGGCTTGTTGCCTATAGCCTGCTTGCACCGGAAATAGCACTGCTATTGGCCAACTGAGTAATCCGCCAAACCAGTCGGAATTCAGCTTTCCATTGCATCCTTGAAATGGCGACGGCAGACAGGCACATAGCGGTCATTGCCACCGATTTCGACCTGCGCCCCTTCACGAACGGGATCACCGTTTTCATCAACACGCAGCACCATGCCGGCTTTGCGGCCACAATGACAAATGGTCTTGAGTTCATTGAGCTTGTCCGCCCAGGCCAGAAGCCATTTTGAACCTTCGAAAAGCTCGCCCTGGAAATCAGTTCGAATGCCATAACACAGCACCGGAACATTGTGCTTGTCGGCAATATCGGAAAGTTGCCAGACCTGTTTTTTGCTCAGGAATTGGGCTTCATCGATCAGAACACAGTCGACCTTGCCCTTTTCCATCTGAGCAAAGATCAATTCGCACATATCCGTGTCAGCATCAAACAGCAATGCCGGGGCTTCAAGGCCGATACGCGATGCAATTTTGCCTTCACCGAAACGGTTGTCAAAGGCCACAGTCAGCAAAAGGGTTTCCATGCCGCGTTCACGGTAGTTGAAGCTTGCCTGAAGCAGTGTGGTCGACTTGCCCGCATTCATCGACGAATAGTAAAAAAACAGATTGGCCATGGATCCCCCCCGAAAGTCGTCAAAGGGACATAGCCGATCATGTGCGATTGATCAATATGGTGATAAGGATGTCATCAGGCATTCCGCGAAATATCAATATCTCGCAATTCCCGACGCATGAATTCCAACAATGACTGGACTTTGGCACTGCGGGTCACGCCAGTTGGATAAACCGCATAAACCTGTAAATCCGGAAGAGTGCAATCAGGCAAGACCCAGACCAGATCGCCCGTGGTTACTTCATCTTGAACATCGCAGAACGGAACAACGGCAAGCCCGTGCCCCCCGCGCAGGAACTGCAATCGTGCCGTCGCATTGTCGACCCGGACATTCCCGTTCACCCGCACTTTCTGTTCTGATCCGTCACACATCATCGCAAGCGTTTCGGGCATCCGGCTATACATGACCCATTCATGGTTGGCCAGTTCTTCGATACTGCCCGGACACCCCGCCCGCGCAAGATATTCCGGGCTTGCGGCAACGATGCGGCGCGTTTGATAAAGCTTGAAGCTTTTAAGTTCGGAACTTTTCAACGGCCCAGACCGAATACCGATATCAATGCCCATTCCAATCAGATCAACGACATCGTCACTCAAATGCACATCGATTGCCACGCCGGGATATTGCTGCCTGAAACGGTTCAGGATTGGAACGATACGTAACGTCCCGAGATGAACTGACGAGGTTATCGAGATTTTGCCAACCGGCTCGTCACGCAATTCTTCGACCCTTTTGCGTGCGGCTTCGGCTTCAAGCATAATGGTTCGGCAACTGTCATAATAACGTGCCCCCGCGTCGGTGATGCTGAAAGTTCGTGTACTTCGACGCAACAATGGCACGCCCAGCTTGGCTTCGAGCTGACGGATCTGATGCGATATTGCGGCCCGGCTAAGCCCCATCTTTCGCGCAGCTGCTGAAAACCCGCCCTCTTCGACCACTCGGGCAAAAATCATCATTGCTCTGACTTCATCAAGTGCCGACATATTATATGCTCAAGAAATTTGACAATCTGTTCAATTATTCATTCTAACGCAAATTTTGTCAGCCAGTTACAATCAGGGCAAATGAATTCAACGCATGGAGGATTTGATGCGTATTCTGATGATCACGACATCCCACAACCAGATGGGCGACACCGGTCACAAGACCGGCATATGGCTTGAAGAACTGGCTGCCCCCTATTTTCGCTTCATCGACGCCGGAGCGACAATTACCCTGGCTTCCCCAAAGGGCGGGAAACCGCCACTTGACCCCAACAGTCTGGTTCCCGATGCCCTGACAGAGGCAACCGAACGCTTTGAAAAAGACGACGCGGCCAAACAGGCGTTTGAAAGCACCGTAACCCTTGATGGGCTGCGCGCAGATGACTTTGACGCACTGTTTTATCCGGGCGGGCACGGACCGCTTTGGGACCTTGCCACTGATGCGAAATCGATTGCCCTGATCGAGGCATTCGCTGCACAGAACAAGCCGGTTGCAGCCGTGTGCCATGGGCCTGCGGCACTGGTCAACGCCAAAACAGCGGACGGAAAGCCACTGGTTGCTGGCAAACGTGTCACAGGCTTTACCAATGACGAGGAAAAAGCTGTCGGCCTTGAAAAGGTCGTACCCCTGTCAATTGAAGATGAATTCAGAAAGCAGGGCGGCAGTTACGAACGCGGTGAAATGTGGGCACCCTTTGCCGTGGTCGATGGCAAACTTGTCACCGGCCAAAACCCGGCTTCCAGCGACGCAACAGCAGATGAGATTATCAAATTGCTGTCTGCATAAAACTGCTTGACCTTCCATCTACTGGAACCTCCATACTGGCGTCATAGGCACCAAACTTCTGGAGAAATCTGATGGTGAAACTGAAGGTCGAAAAAATGAGCTGCGGGCACTGTGCAAGTGCCGTGACCGCAGCAGCAACCAAAGTCAGTGGCGTTGACGGCGCGACCGTTGATCTGGAGGCAGGCGAAGTCGCCGTTTCCGGAAATCCTGACGTCAACGCACTGATTGCGGCAATCACTGATGCCGGATATCCGGCATCGGAAACGCACTAAACGACATAGCAACGTTCGTGTCCCCCACCCGAACGTCGAAGCCGCCTGTATCGTATTGATGCAGGCGGCTTTTCTTTGCCATACCCATATTACTGCAATACTCTGGTCAGTAGTTTCTGGATAAAACTATTCGTTGTTCAGCAAGCTTCACTGCCTCGGACACCCCATCCACAAAAGGCACACCGAACCGGAAAGATAATTCGTCCCCATACCCGGCCAGCGCCCCGGATCCCAGAAGTATTGCCTGTGCGTGATCATCGTCAATCGCACTCTGTATGGCCTTATCGAGACATTCCGATGTCTGCCCGAAAGCTGCGGCATCTTCGATACTGATATCTGCAGCTCGGACGAGCGAAACTTTATCAACTTCGTATTTCTTAGTGAGCTCGACGATCCCTTGCACCGCGCTTTTGACCGTCGTAACGATAGAGAAAGTCGGCGCAATCCTGCTTGCCGCAAGCATACCTGCCTCACACATACCAATCGTCACACGACCTGTCGCAAAAGCTACTTCATCAACAGCAAAGTCGTCGAAGCACGCCAGGATATAAGCATCAAACGGATCGCTCATGGTCTTGGCTGCGATATCGAGCACTTGCTCCTTTGCTGTCTCTCGGTCCTGCGCCGTCACAATCGAAAACGGCCCTTCAAGGGGATTTACGACCTCAATATGACTGTCAAACCGTGCACTGCCGTCTACTGCCAACCGAACGCGCGCTGTGACCTCTGGATTGGTATTTGGATTGATGACAAGCATGCGTCGTTGTGGCGAGATGAAACTAGTCTGCATGATCAGTTCGCCACCATATTTGGTAGCCACATGACAAACTCGGGGAAGACAACAAACATGATCGCCACGCCGATCATGATCGCGACAAACGGAAGCGTCCCAGAAATTACGTCGCTAAAACTACCATTGTCTACACGTACGCCCTCCACAACAAAAAGGTTCATGCCAACAGGCGGCGTAATAAGGGCAATCTCGCACATGACTACAATGAATATACCAAACCAAATCGGATCGACGCCGACCGCCGTTACCATTGGCAGTGCAATTGGCACAGTCAAGACCAGCATGGACATTGCGTCAAGAAATGCCCCGAGGACGATGTAAAAGCAGATAAGAATAAACAGTAAGGTAAGGCGCTCAAGCTCAAATGATACGATCCAATTGGTTACGGCCTGCGTCACACCAAGCATTGAAATGGTCACATTTAACAACAGAGCACAAGCCAGCACCAAGACAACCATCCCGGTCGTTTTTGCCGCGTGAAGCGAGCAATTAACAAACAACTCCCAGTCAAGCTTTCCGCTAAAATAAACAAATCCTAAGGCTATTACGACCCCAAGAGCAGCAGATTCAGTCGGAGTTGCAAGTCCCCCATAGATGCTACCCATCACAACCACAAAAATAACAACAGCCGGAATCAAATGGATCAGCGATTTGAGCTTTTCGCGCAATGGGACACGTTCATTCTGGGTAACGGGATTGGCGTTGCGATGAACAACAATCACATACAAGGAGAAAAGACTAGCCAAAAGAAGTCCCGGCAGTACACCAGCAGCGAACAACTGCCCGACTGCAGTATTGGCAAGAGATCCATAAACCAGAAGATTGATACTTGGCGGTATCAGAATGCCGAGTGTGCCACCTGCCGCCAATGTGCCAAGCGACGGTTTCACCGGGTATTTCCGTTCATGCAAAGCCGGAAGCGCGATCGACCCCACTGTCGCCGCAGTCGCAACGGATGATCCGGAAGTCGCCGAAAACAACGTACAGGTCGCGATATTTGTATGGAGAAGTCCGCCTGGCAACCTATCAAACCAAACCGCAAGCGTTTCAAACATCCTGTCAGCAATACCACTTCGCAGAAGCAGCTCTCCCAGCAGCATGAATAAAGGTATTGCCAGCATTGACGGCGAATTGAGGCTTGCCCACACGACGCCCCCCATGATTTCCACCATTGGCATACCAAACATCAGATATCCGCCCAATGCTCCAACGACAACAATGGCGATCGCTACCGGAATACTGAGAAACATCAAGGCCAACATTGCCGCAAACCCGACACCGACAAGCACAATACTCATACTTTTTCTCTCTGCATCCGTTGTTGAAGGTCATTGAGCTCTGAAACAAGTTCAGACTGAACTGTCTCTGGACCGAAATGACGAACCAACCCCTGCCAATCCCGTTTTAGCAGCAATCTTGCCGCCCCGATCGATAGAGCGATCGCAGCCAAGGCAAACATCGCCATCGAGAACACCCAGATAGATTGCGGATAGATCAGGGGCGTCGCCCATGGCGTTTGCGCGATTGAGTTATAGGTCGCGGTATCGATGACCGTGCGAATAGAAAAATAGACAAGATAAATCGCAAGAACACTCATCATCACGGACGCTACCAAATTCACGATGGCCTGCCCGGCGACTGGCAATCTGTTTTGCAGGATATTGATTCTGATATGGGCGTTGTGGATCAGGGCCACTGTAAAAGCCAAAGGTGCGCAAATCGCAACTGCATAACCGCTCAGCTCATCCACCCCACCAAGGGAGAAGGCTAAAAATTTCCGTAAAAGGGTTTCGGCAGTAATTGTGATCGACAGAAATATCATCACGATACCAAATACCGTTCCGGCAACCTTTCCATAAAAATTCATCGCACTTCCCCTTTGTGAGATATCGCGTTACAGGCCGAGATTCTTACCAATTGTTGCACGCCACTCCGCTTCGCAGTTCGGTGACATGGCATTACATTGTTCGGCCCAAACCGGTAGCGACTTTTCACCAACGGCCTTTGCGACCACGGCAATATCACTGTCTAGAACAGGGACTTCCTTAAGGCTGTATGGTTTGCCCTGCTCGCACGGCTCTACACCGGTATTGCAGCGCATTGAGTCGTCGTACAGCTCTTCCGAGTAAGCCCATATTTCATCGACAAGCGCCGTTACTGCGCCTTCAAGTTTCGACTGATCGTCCGCGGTCATTTTTTTCCAGGTATCGAGATTTATGGCATAGCCGTTGATGGCAAGCTGAAGGGCCAACGGCAATACGGTTGTCGTTGCTTCTGGCCAGCCAGCTGCGTTGGCAGACGCTGGTCCGGTAATGGCGCAATCAACAACACCACGAGACAACGACTGCTGAACTTCACCAAACGGCATTGGCACACCAGTTGCCCCAAGCCCGGCGATAAAGTTGGCTGCACTCTGATCCCCGACGCGCACCTTCAGACCCTTCAGGTCATCAAGCCCGGTAATTTCCGGTTTACAGAAAATAACCTGCGGTCCAGCTGGCCAAACACCAAGCAGTTTGGCGTTGAATTGTTCCTGAATTCTGCCATCGACATAGTTTTTGAATGCGTCCGTATTCTTGCGGCCAGCCGCAAATGTCGTATTCAAACCGACCAGATCAAGACCAAGAACACTTGGTTCGTCGCGGCTGACCTGAGGACCACGAATTGAGACGATATCAAACAGTCCTGACTTCAGAACGCGCAATCCATCTGAGTCCGGAATGCCGGTTACGTCCACTGGGCTATAGGCAACCGCCACATCAATTCCTGTGTTAGCGGCAAGGTTTTCAAAGAACGGTTTTTCTTTGTTGTTGGCAATAAGACCTGAACCAGCAGGTTGCCCCATGACTTTAAGTGAAAGCGTCTCAGCGGAAGCAGGCACGACTGACGCGGCTACCAAGCCAATAACCATCAAGATGTGTTTCGACATACGCATATCCATTTCCTTCGCAATGTGCGGTCAGAACACCGTCTGCCCGCATGACAGAGCCAACAACTATGGGTGAACGAAGGAAATCCCCCCCTCCCGTTCACGACCCGCGCAAAAGCACAGGCACCACCAAGCTCGAACATGACGATACAAATTTCATGCCAGCTTTACATGAAACCATAGTTTCTTGTGTTTTCATGCAATATCCGCACTCTCCGGAAGGGTGCTGCATAAAAAAAACACCAATCGTATGATTATTTTTTGTGCGACGCCAAATTTACTGTCTATTTATTGGGCGAATTAAAGTTCGCCAAGCTTTTCGTTCAACGTCTCTATCGAACGCAACCGGCTTCTGCCATCGGCCTTTGCCAGTTCTATAGTACGCATGCAGAGATAGTGACAAACCGCCATGACCGAAACATGACTGAACAAGGGCCCGGTAGCCTGTGTCTGACAACGAAAATGCCAGGTTGCGCTTTTGTTGAAGTCTTCCCCCTCATCAGTGAGGTAAAGAACCTTCGCCCCCGTCTGAACAGAATGATCAATAATCTGGCTCAACTGGGGTATCCGGCGCCTTAATCCGAAGACGATCACGCAGTCCTCTGGCTTGACACTAACAAGGTGCTCTCCTAGCGTCTCCCCCCCCCGTGGGAGAGCAACGATGTTCTCGATGACCTGTATTAATTGCCACTGCAAATAACTGGCGAACGGATGACTGGCTCGGAAACCAAAAACCCAAGTTTTGCGTGCTGACAGCAACGATGAAGCGACATCATCTACTTCCACCTGAGAAATAGTAACAAACGTTCGATCAAGGTTTTCCTTGTTCTGAGCAATGCTTGACGCAAGAGATGCTTCTTCCGAATTCTCGCCGTGACCGCCAAGAAATAGCCTTGAGCCTGTTCGCCGCTCAATCCTTGCATGCAACCTGGCCGCTTCGTAATTCTCATAGCCAACACGCCGCACGAACCTAGAAACCGTCGCCTTCGAGACGTTTGCGAGCTGTGCTAATTCCTGAGCTGAGTAGCTTGCAAGCTCCCCTGGAAAGTCACAAACAAACTCACCCAGGCGGCGCTCCGCCGGATGCAAGTCGGGCAAAGCCGCCCTTACCCGTGCAAGGAAAGAACGCTTTTCAGAAGAAGTCATTAACTCACCGTGAAATTGTGATTTCAGGTACTATGCACAAGAAACGAACGGTCAGCAATATTTCCCCTTTCTGTCTCGCATTCCAAACAAAAGAAGCCCCGCAAATTGCGGGGCTTCTTCATCTATTTGCTTTCGATCCTCAATCAGCCGAGGATTTTATCGCGAAGCATCTTGTTGACCATGCCCGGGTTGGCTTTACCACCCGTGGATTTCATGACCTGACCAACAAACCAGCCCAACATCTTGTCTTTGCCCGCACGGATTTCTTCTACCTTGTCCGGGTTCGCAGCAATGACTTCGTCAATTGCCGTTTCAATCGCACCGGTATCTGTGATCTGTTTCAGACCTTTTTCCTCGACGATCTTTTCAGGATCACCGCCGGTTTCGATCATGATTTCAAAGACATCCTTGGCGATACGGCCAGAAATGGTGTCATCGGAAATAAGATCGATCAGCTTGCCAAGGTTTTCAGCCGAAACCGGGCTGTCTGCAATGCCGACTTCTGCCTTGTTCAGTGCGCCAAACAGGTTGGTGATCACCCAGTTCGCCGCCAGTTTGCCATCACGGCCCTTGGCAACGACTTCGTAGTAATCAGCCTTTTCCTTTTCAGCAACGAGCACACCGGCATCATAGGCCGACAGGCCGTTTTCACGCATGAAGCGGGCTTTTTTCTCGTCCGGGAGTTCCGGCAGCTCTTTTTCGATTTCCGAGATGAATGCATCATCGAAAACAAGCGGCAGCAAATCCGGATCCGGGAAATAGCGGTAATCATGTGCCATTTCCTTGGAACGCATCGAACGGGTTTCACCCAGACGCTGATCATACAGGCGGGTTTCCTGAACGATTTCGCCGCCGCCCTCGATCACTTCGACCTGGCGTTTTGCTTCGATTTCAATCGCCTGCATCACAAAGCGGATGGAGTTGACGTTCTTGATCTCGCAACGGGTGCCGAACGGCTCGCCCGGACGACGGACCGAAACGTTGGCATCGCAACGCATCGAACCTTCGTTCATGTTACCGTCACAGGTACCAAGGTAACGTACAATCGCACGCAGTTTGGTGAGGTACGCGCCCGCCTCTTCCGGGGTGCGGATATCCGGCATGGAAACGATTTCCATGAGCGCGACCCCCGACCGGTTCAGGTCGATATGCGAATATTTCGGGTCCTGATCGTGCATCGACTTGCCGGCGTCCTGTTCAAGATGCAGACGTTCGATGCCCACTGCCTTGGTCGAACCATCGGGCATATCAAGAATGATCGTGCCTTCGCCGACAATCGGCTTGTCAAACTGCGAAATCTGATAGCCCTGCGGCAGATCGGCATAGAAATAGTTTTTGCGGGCAAAAACGCTTTCCTTGTTGATCTTGGCCTTAAGACCCAGACCGGTTTTAACCGCCTGACGGACGCATGCTGCGTTCACAACCGGAAGCATGCCCGGCATTGCAGCGTCAACGAGGCTGACATTGGTGTTCGGATCATTACCGAACTTGGTCGAGGCACCGGAAAACAGTTTGGATTCGGAAATCACCTGACAGTGAACTTCCAGACCGACAACGATTTCCCACGGGCCGGTCGAACCTTCAATCACATAGGTCATGGATTAACCCTCCAGCCCGGACGGTTTTGCGGTGAAGCTGGCGGCACTTTCGAGCACACCACCAACACGCAGAACGGTTTCTTCATCAAACGGCTTGCCAATCAGCTGCAGGCCAAGCGGGAGCCCCTCCGACGACAGGCCGGTCGGAAGCGACAGGCCAGGAAGACCCGCAAGGCTTGCCGGAACCGTAAAGACGTCATTCAGATACATCTTGACCGGATCGCCCTCGTTCTCGCCGATTGCAAAGGCAGCCGACGGGGCCGTCGGGGCCAGAATGGTATCAACGGAGCCAAAGGCATTGGCAAAGTCTTCATAGATACGACGACGGACTTTAAGCGCCTTGTTGTAATAGGCATCATAGTAGCCAGCCGACAGCACATAGGTACCAATCATGATACGGCGCTGGACTTCCTTGCCGAAGCCTGCTGCGCGCGACTTCATATACATGTCGTCAAGGCTGTCGCCTTCATCCATGACACGCTGGCCGTAACGCAGGCCGTCATACCGTGCAAGGTTCGACGATGCTTCTGCCGGGGCAACGATATAATAGGTGCCAAGCGCGTATTTGGTGTGCGGAAGCGATACATCGACCACTTCGGCACCTGCATCACGCAGCATGGCAACGCCGTCATCCCAAAGCTTGCTGATTTCTTCGGGCATGCCATCGACACGGTATTCTTTCGGGATACCGATCTTCATGCCGCGAATGTCGCCGGTAAGGGCTGCTTCGAAATCAGGAACCGCCATCGGAGCCGACGTGCTGTCCTTGGCATCATGGCCCGCCATCGAACCCAGCATGATTGCCGCGTCACGAACGGTCTTGGTCATCGGACCAGCCTGATCAAGCGAGCTCGCAAAGGCAACAATGCCCCAGCGCGAGCAACGACCATAGGTCGGCTTCAGGCCAACAATGCCGCAATAGGATGCCGGCTGACGGATCGAACCACCGGTATCGGTACCGGTGGCTGCAAGCGCCATGTTGGCAGCCACAGCTGCCGCCGAACCACCAGATGATCCGCCCGGCACCAGATCCTTGCCGTCTTTGCCCTTCCAGGGGTTGATCACATTGCCGTAGTAGGACGACGTGTTCGAAGACCCCATGGCAAACTCGTCAAGGTTGGCCTTGCCGAGCATGACCGCACCGTTGTCAAAAAGATTGCGGGTGACGGTAGATTCATATTCCGGTTTAAAACCTTCGAGGATGTGCGAAGCCGCCGTGGTCTGAACACCTTCGGTGCAGAACAGGTCCTTGATCGCAATCGGCAGGCCTTCCATTTTGCCAGCTTCGCCCTTGGCGCGCTTGGCATCGGATGCCTTGGCCATCTCGATGGCTTTTTCCGGGGTTTCCGTGATGTAAGCGTTCAGATTGCGATGCGCTTCCATCGATTTCAGGTGTGCTTCGGTCAGCTCGACCGAGGTATAATCACCTTTTGCAAGCCCGTCGCGGGCTTCTGCAAGCGTCAGATTTGTCAGATCAGTCATTATTCAACCACCTTGGGCACAACAAAACAGCCAGCATCGGTCATCGGTGCGTTCGACAGCACTTTTTGCTGGATGTTGCCATCGGTGACTTCGTCCTTGCGCAGCGGCAGGGTGAGATCGGCAACCGACGTCAGCGGGTCGCAACCCTCGACATCAACTTCTTGCAGTTCCTCGACGAAATCGAGGATACGGGTCAAATCTCCCGCCAGTTCGGAAAGACCTTCTTCGGACACGTTGATACGTGACAGATAGGCAATGCGGCGAACTGTTTCCTTATCCAAAGACGACATGGATGAAAGTCTCTCTTAAGGAATGACAAAAAACCCGGCAGACATTTCATCTGCCAGAACTTGAATTACAGCGCGGAAACTAGCACCCTGCCGCCCCTATCGCAAGGCCCGCAAACGCCCTAAAGGTGCGACATCTGCAATCACCGCTATCCGATGTCGCCATCAAGGTCAAAAATGCCCGCAACGATCCGCAAATGACGTTACAATCGGGCATGCCTGAATTGCGTCATTCAACCGGCAATTCGGCTGGTGTTTTACAATCAACCCGCCTATAAGGTCGCCATGATTTGCAATGATACTCAGGAATTGCTGCGGTTTTTAGCACCAGCAGCGCGCGTTTTGGGCCTGGACCTTGGCACCAAAACCATTGGCGTGGCCCTTTCAGATGTCGGGCTGCAGATAGCTTCACCTTATGAGTTGATCTCGCGGAAGAAATTTACCCGCGATATCGCACAGCTATCGTCGATCATTACCAAGCAGAATGTTGGTGGCATCGTCATTGGCTTCCCGCGCGAACTGGATGGTTCGATCGGCAAGGCCTGCCATCGCGTTTACGCCTTTATCGACGAGATGGAAAAATACATCGACCTGCCGGTACTGATGTGGGACGAACGTCTTTCAACCAACGCGGTCGAGCGTATCCTGATCGAGGAAGTCGACATGACCCGCAAACGTCGTGCGGAAGTCGTCGATAAAACGGCAGCTGCCTATATCCTTCAGGGTGCACTTGATCACCTTAACCGTCACACCGATCCGGGTGAAAACGCGGAACCCGATGAAGACGAGTTTGACGGCGACGAAGACTGATATCCTCGTCCTGATCATCTAATGATTTTAAAAAGCTGCCTGTTCATTCAGGCAGCTTTTTTTATCTGGATTTGATGACGACCATCAGTCCAAAGAACTTCGATGGCGGCAGGATCAGTTGCCCCTTCTTCTGAACCGCCCCAAGGGACAATGCAGCGTCTGCAATCTTGCTGATATCTTCGACGATCAGCTCAAATCCGGCAAATCCGTCTGTTGAGAATTCAGGATCATCAAAGCCGTATTTTGCAATCAATTCATCGCTGTGAAGGGCTTCAACCAGATGATCGATCCTGATTGCTTCATAGAAATCACGTACTGCATCCGCCGCCCAATGGCTTAACATTACCTTGCCAATCGCCTTTGCACCATTGGCATGCGTCTGATATTGCGGAAAATAGAAATTCTGTGGCGGGTGGCGATGCTGGCAAACAAATGTAACCGCATTGCGCAGCAACGGATGATTTGCAAAGGCCAAGGAGAATGCCACGCCCACCGTGTCACCATCTGGAGTCCGGGCGTCACGTTCAAAGTGAAATACCGGCGGAACCGCCGCACCGGCAGCAATGAAATCCTCGCGGTCCTTTTCTGCATCGCGTGATTGCAGTGCCAGCATCGACATGCCCTGACGATGGCGCAGATAATCACGATTATAGATCGCAAAGGAAAACGGCGCCGACAAATCGGTTTCGGCAATATTACCGGGATCCACCACGGCAAGCAGCTCAATATACATACCATCAAGCTGGATCAGCGCATTGCCGGTCCCGAACGGATGAATGGCACGGGGCGTCACGGTAAAACCGAGCAGGGAATAGGCAGCAATCGCCGCATCAAGATCATTCACACATAGAACCAAATGGTCGATTGCGCGCGACATAGCGTCCCCTTTTGTTTTAGCAGCCCTGGCACTTTACAACGAGGGCACCCTTATAGATGTGCTGACTATCACATTCTGATTGCTCAACAAAGAACAACCGGGTCGCAGGTGAATTAAAGTCATCTAGCCCAATCGCTTGCAGCGATTGCATTTTTATCGGAAAACATAAGCTAGCGCCGGGCCTTTCAAACCGAAATGCACCCGGCACACATCAAGCCAGCGGGTCTTTTAATGATCGCCATTCTGTCCGCCCTTTTGCCAACATTTGCCCTGATCGTTCTGGGCTATGTGCTTCGCCAACGGCGATTCCTGCCTGATACATTCTGGCCGGGCGCAGAGAAACTGACCTATTTTGTTACCTTTCCAGCCTTGCTGTTTTCCAATACCGCCAAGGCCGACCTTGGCAGCCTGCCACTTGTCGGGATCACCAGCGCAATGCTTGGAACCATTGCGATTTGCACCATCCTGATCATGGTACTGAAGCCGGTTCTAAAGGTCAGCCCGGCGGCATTTTCATCGCTGGTTCAGGGGGCTATACGCCCCAACACCTATATTGGTCTTGCGGTTGCAGCCGCCCTTCTTGGAACATCCGGACTGACAGTTACAGCGCTTTGTGTGGCACTGGTTGTTCCGACCGTGAATGTCATATCGGTTCTGGCCTGCGCCCATTGGGGAGACAATGACCGAACACCCGGCTTGCTATCGCTGTTGCGCGATGTTTGCAAAAACCCGTTACTGATGGCATGCGTTTTGGGCAGCCTTTTCAATGTTTCAGGTCTCGGTTTACCCCCTGTGATCGGCCCGTTCCTTGAAGTTCTTGGACGTGCCGCACTGCCAATCGGCCTGCTTGCGGTCGGCGCCGGGCTTGATCTTAAGGCCGCACGCAATGCCGGGGTTCCGGTTGGCATATCGACCTTCGGCAAGCTTGCGATCAGCCCGGCAATTGCCGCCGGACTTTGTTTTGCCCTGGGATTGCCCCCAATCGAGAGCGCGGCAGTAGTGCTTTATGCCGCCCTTCCCTGTTCGGCCAGCGCCTATGTTCTTGCCCGCCTGATGGGCGGCGATGCCCAAATGATGGCCAGCATCATCACCGTTCACACACTTGTTGCCATCATCACCATGCCGATCATCGCCGTCCTGATGCATGTGGTTTAACCGGTCTCACAATTCTTGACCACGCCGAAAACCTGACCGATCAGTCAGGAAAACCTTCGCATCTTCGGGGCAAGGTTTGGAATATTTAACTTTTCGTGACAGGGGCAATTCGCTATGCTCCGCGCGAAAATTTTTCCAGACCATCCAAGGGAAATGTGCAACGCCATGAGCGTCATGGGACCAGCGGCGGATCACTATCCGCACCCACACCTCCTCGGCATCGAGGGTCTCACCCCCGGGGAAATCACCCTTATTCTTGATCGGGCACAGCATTACGCGGAAAAGAACCGTTCTGCTGACAAGACCAGCAATATTCTGGCAGGTGCCACGGTTGTTAATCTGTTTTACGAAAACTCCACCCGCACGCTGACATCGTTTGAGCTTGCCGCCAAACGTCTGGGCGCGGATGTCATCAACATGACGGTCGGGACCAGCTCGGTCAAAAAGGGTGAAACCCTGATTGATACCGCAATGACGCTGAATGCCATGAACCCGGATGCACTTGTCGTTCGTCACGGCGATAGTGGCGCTGTCAAACTGCTGAGTGAAAAGGTCAATTGTGCAGTTCTGAATGCCGGTGACGGTCGCCACGAACACCCGACACAGGCCCTGCTTGATGCACTGACCATTCGTCGCCACAAGGGACGTCTGCACCGTCTGAACGTTGCGATCTGCGGTGATATTGCGCATTCGCGCGTTGCACGTTCGAACATTCTGTTGCTCAACACCATGGGATCGCGTGTGCGTCTGGTCGCTCCGCCAACCCTTATCCCGTCAAAGATTGACCGCATGGGTGTCGAGATTTTCCATGACATGGAAGAAGGTTTGAAGGATTGCGATATCGTTATGATGTTGCGTCTTCAGCTTGAACGCATGGAAGGAAGCTTTATCCCGTCTGTGCGCGAGTATTTCCATTTCCATGGTCTTGACCGGGCAAAGCTTGCCAATGCCAAACCCGATGCACTCATCATGCATCCCGGTCCAATGAACCGCGGCGTTGAAATCGATAGTGAAGTTGCCGACGACGTCGAACGTTCCGTGATCCGCGAACAGGTCGAAATGGGAGTTGCCGTACGTATGGCCGCGCTGGAATTGCTTGTGCAGAACCACAGAAAGCTGGGAGGTCAGGCATGAACCCCGCTATTCGCGCCAAGGGCGCAGGCAAAAAGGCCCTTATCAATGCTCGCCTTCTTGATCCGGCCGCCCAGACCGATGGCCCGGGCGGCCTTCTGATCGAAGATGACACCATCATCAAATCCGGCTCCGACATTACAAAGGATACTGTGCCCGAAGGGTTCGAGATCGTTGATCTTGGTGGTGCCTGCCTGGCCCCCGGTCTGGTTGACATGCGCGCCCAGCTCCGTGAACCGGGTTTCGAGCATCAGGAAACCATTGAGACGGCTGGTAAATCAGCCGCTATTGGTGGCGTTACCACCATCATCGCCCTGCCCAATACAGATCCGGTGATTGACGATGTTGCCGGTGTCGAGTTCATCGCACGCCGTGCGCGCAAGGTCGGGCTGGCAAAGGTCTTTGTCTATGGTGCCGTTTCCAAAGGTATCGAAGGCAAGGAAATTACCGAAATGGGCCTTCTGCATCAGGCAGGTGCAGTAGCATTCTGTGACGGTGTAAAAACCATCGCCAGTGCGCGTTTGCTGCGTCAGGCCCTGTCCTACTCCGCCTTTTTCGATGGCATGATTGTGCAGCACCCCGAAGAACCCGAACTTTCCACGGGGGCTTCGATGAATAGTGGCGAGCTTGCCACCCGTCTTGGTCTGTCAGGTGTTTCGCCGCTTGCAGAAGTCATGCAAATCGAACGCGACTTGCGCCTGGCCGAAATGACAGGCGGTAGACTTCATTTTGCACATATTTCGACAGGTGAATCGGTCGAAGTCATCCGCAAGGCCAAGAAACGCGGCCTTAAGGTGACTTGCGACACCGCGCCATTCTATTTCGCGCTGAATGAAAACTCGGTATCGGATTATCGCACCTTTGCCAAACTGTCCCCGCCACTTCGTTCAGAAGATGATCGTCAGGCGATTGTGGCCGGACTGGCCGATGGCACCATTGATGCCATCGCATCGGACCATAATCCGCAAGATGCCGATTCCAAACGCTTGCCCTTTGCACAGGCTGCTGCCGGTGCGGTGGGCTTTGAGACACTTCTGCCGATTTCACTGGAACTTTACCACAACGGCCACATGTCGCTTCTTGAGGTCATCACCAAGCTGACACGTATTCCGGCAGAACTGGTACGCATCAAGGGTGCCGGAACATTGGCCGAAGGCACACCGGCCGATCTGGTGGTATTTGATCCGGATCGTCCGTGGAAAATCGATCCTTATCAGTTCCATTCGAAATCGAAAAACTCACCATTTGATGGTCGCCTTACACAGGGTCGTGTTCTGCGCACCCTGATTGATGGCCGCGAAATCTTCAAGGAAGGCGCCTGATATGGAACTCGACGAAGGCTACAAGGCCATGCTGATGTCGCTGCAGATCGCCACGGTTTGTGGTTATTTGCTGGGCTCCATCCCGTTCGGGCTGGTTCTGACACGTATGGCGGGTCTTGGGGACATTCGCAAAATCGGATCGGGCAATATTGGCGCAACCAACGTTCTGCGTACCGGTCGCAAGGGTCTGGCATTCATGACCCTGATTGGCGATGCAGGCAAAGGTGCCTTTGCAGCCCTTCTGTTCACTCATCTGGCAGGTGTTGAACAGGGAATATTTGCCGGTGGCGCCGCCGTCATCGGGCATATGTTCCCGATCTGGTTGCGTTTCAAAGGCGGCAAAGGTGTTGCCACCACGCTTGGCACCCTTGCAGCCGTCAACTGGATCATGGGGCTTTGTGCGGCCCTGACCTGGCTTGTTATGGCGCTGATTTTCCGCATCTCATCGCTGTCGGCATTGATTGCGATGATTGCCGCACCGCTTGCTGCATTTTTCATTGCAAACGATCCCGGTGCCGGATGGCTTGGCGTATTTCTGGCAGTCATTGTCTGGGCAGCACACCATGCCAATATCGGGCGTCTTTTGCGCGGTGAAGAACCCAAGATCGGTCAGAAAAAGAAACAGTCAGAAGAAGATAGCGCGCCCCCGGAAAACTGAGCCGTCCTTTCGAATAGCTTGACGAAGCAACGCCCGGATGACCACAATCCGGGCGTTATGCATTTAAGTGATCAACAACCGGCACGATTAGCACAATCAGAACGCCTTGCCCGCATGCGGCTTGCGCGCAGTGGCAATATTGGCCCGGTTACCTTTCGCAAACTGCTTGAACGCTTTGGCTCTGCGCGTGAGGCCATCGAAGTTTTGCCTGAAATCATCCGGCAATCCGCCAATAGCCGAAAAATCACACTCGCCAGCCGTGAGGACACCATTGCCGAAATTGATCAGGCAAAGGCCTGTGGCGCAAAACCAGTCATTTTCGGTGACCCGGAATATCCTGCTTTGTTGGCGCGTATTGAAGATGCCCCACCCTATTTCTATGCAATCGGGCGAACGGAACTTTTAGGGAAAACATCCATCGGGATCGTCGGTGCACGCAATGCATCGGCAAACGGTTGCGGTTTCGCCCGCAAGATCAGCCATGAACTTGTCTCAGCCGGATATGTCGTCACATCCGGGATGGCACGCGGCATTGATGGCGCAGCCCATAGTGCGGCACTTGGCATCACCGGTGATCACGCCGGAGGAACAATCGCAGTGCTTGGGGGTGGTGTCGATGTCATCTATCCCCGCGAACATCAGGAACTTTATGAACAGCTCTGCCAAAGCGGACTGGTCATTTCCGAAATGCCGCCAGGCTTAAAACCACAGGCGCGCCATTTCCCAAGACGCAACCGGATCATAGCGGGTCTATCTGCCGGAACTGTCGTTATCGAGGCCGGACGCAATTCAGGGTCCCTGATTACCGCCCGTTTTGCCGCGGATCAGGGGCGTGACGTCTTTGCCGTGCCCGGTTCACCAACCGACCCGCGTGCGGCCGGGCCAAACAGCCTGATCCGCGATGGCGCAATTTTATGCGACTCTGTTGACGTAATTCTTGATGCGTTGCGTCAGGCAGAAAAAAACATCCATCTTTTCGAAGGATTTCATCATTTCAACACAGAGGGTCGCATTCCCGATACAGATGCGTCCCCGACTGACTATGAGGACATCATCGCGTCACTTGAACGTGACGCCAAAACCTTACCGGTTCAAAAATCCGGCCAACATATTGAGAATGAACATAAAATGTCAAAAACACATTCATCCGATCCGGCCTCTGATGATCAGGAGAAAATCTTTGATTTACTGTCCACATCCCCCCTGCTGGTTGATGAGCTAATTCGTACATCAAATATGTCTGCAAACCATGTTTCTACGATTTTGATTGAGCTTGAACTTGCAGGAAGGGTTGAACGTCACCCCGGAAATAGGGTATCGCGTATCGCCAAATGAGAGTCGCGTCGAAATGTGGCGCGATAAATATTGTTGTGATTTGCTGCAATTTGCGCAATCTGATCTGAAATACACAGACACTATATATATGTGTCTCACGCATTCGGGTCATTTTAAGCACAACATAAATATCGCCTTCGGGCGCAAGAACCGGACACGAAAAACGTAATGAATCTTGTCATCGTCGAATCCCCGGCCAAAGCCAAGACGATCAACAAATATCTCGGCGACGATTATAAGGTGCTGGCCTCTTTCGGTCACATCCGCGATCTGCCGTCAAAAGACGGTTCGGTCGATACCGACAACGATTTTTCGATGGTCTGGGAAACAGACGGGCGTTCTGAAAAGCAGATCCGCGAGATCGCAGCTGCTGCACGTGACTCCGACACCATCTATCTCGCGACTGACCCGGATCGCGAAGGGGAAGCCATTTCCTGGCACATTCTTGAAGTTCTCGAGCAGAAGAAGTTGCTCCGCGGGCGTGATGTTCATCGCGTCGTATTCCACGAGATCACCAAGAAAGCCGTGACCGACGCAATCGCCAATCCACGTGAACTTAATCAGGAACTGGTCGACGCCTATCTGGCGCGCCGTGCACTTGATTATCTGGTAGGCTTTAACCTTTCGCCGGTTTTGTGGCGCAAGTTGCCCGGCTCCAGGTCGGCAGGACGTGTGCAGTCTGTTGCGCTGCGCCTGATCTGCGAACGCGAAATCGAAATCGAAGCCTTCAAACCCGACGAATACTGGTCACTGGAAGCAGGCTTTGCCGTTCCGGAAGGTAATTTTACGGCCCGCCTGACCCATCTGAATGGCGAGAAGCTTGATAAGCTGGCACTTGGCAATGAAGATGCGGCCAAAATCGCCAAGGAAAAAGTCGAAAGCCGCAACTACACGGTTTCAAAGGTCGAGCGCAAGGACGTCAAACGTCGTCCACAGCCACCTTTCACCACATCCACCTTGCAACAGGAAGCATCGCGCAAGCTTGGCTTTGGAGCGAAACGCACCATGCAGCTGGCCCAGCGCCTGTATGAAGGTGTTGATATCGGCGGCGAGACCGTTGGTCTGATTACTTATATGCGTACCGACGCCGTGGTTCTTTCACAGGAAGCACTGGCAGCGGCCCGTCGCCTGATTGCCAAGGATTATGGCGAAGCTTACCTGCCGCCAAGCGCACGCAGCTTTGCCAACAAGGCCAAAAACGCGCAGGAAGCCCACGAAGCTGTCCGCCCAACCGACCTGTTCCGTCGCCCTGATCAGGTTTCTCGTCATCTCGACAAGGACCAGCTGGCTCTTTACACCCTGATCTGGAAACGTACCGTTGCCTGTCAGATGGAAGATGCCCGTTTTGATCAGGTTGCGGTTGATCTGTCATCAAATGACAACCATGTCGTTCTTCGCGCAAACGGTTCTGTCGTCAAATTTGACGGCTTCCTGAAGCTGTATCAGGAAGGCAAGGATGACGAGGCCGAGGACGAAAATGATCGTCGCCTGCCGCCGCTTAAGGAAGGTCAGAAACCAGACCTTGGCAAAGTCAGCATCGATCAGCATTTCACCCAACCCCCGCCCCGCTATACCGAGGCGAGCCTGGTCAAGAAGATGGAAGAACTGGGCATAGGTCGCCCGTCGACCTATGCCTCGATCATCTCGGTCCTTCAGGATCGCAACTATGTGTTGCTTGAACGTCGCCGCTTTGTTGCACAGGACCGGGGCCGTCTTGTAACGGCCTTCCTGTCGAAGTTCTTTGAACGTTACGTGCAGTATAATTTCACGGCTGATCTGGAAAACCAGCTTGATGAAATCTCGATGGGTAATCTGGCCTGGAAAGATGTTCTCAGGGATTTCTGGAAATCGTTCAAAGGCAACGTGGACGAGGCAAAGGAACTCAAGATCACTGACGTGCTTGATGCGCTTCAGGTGATGCTTGAAAACTATCTGTTCCCGACCCGTGAAGACGGTTCAGACCCGCATAAATGCCCGAAATGCAACGACGGTACGCTAAGCCTTAAACTTGGCAAGTTCGGGGCGTTCCTTGGCTGTTCGAACTATCCGGAATGCAACTTTACGCGTCCGCTGGTTGCCAATGAAAATGGTAGCGATTCCGAACTTGATTCCGGCCCCAAGGTACTTGGGATCGACAAGGAAACCGGCAAGGAAATCACCCTGCGCAAAGGTCCGTATGGCGTTTACGTTCAGCTTGGCGAGGAAGAAGAAGTCGAAGGCAAGAACGGTAAACCCAAAAAGGTCAAACCGAAACGGACGTCCCTTCCCAAAGGGTTGGAACCGTCAGTTGTTGACCTGACCAAGGCCGAAGAACTTCTGACCCTGCCACGTGTTGTCGGGATTTACCCCGATACCGGCGATGAAATGAAAGCCAACGTTGGCCGTTTTGGCCCTTACGTGCAGGCAGGCAGCATCTTTGCATCCCTTAAGGCTGACGATGACGTTCTGACTATTGGTGAAAACCGTGCCATTGCCCTGATCGCGGATAAACGTGAAAAGTCGGGCACTGAAATCGGCAAGCACCCGGATGACAATGAGCCGATCTTTGTCGCAGTCGGTCGCTGGGGTCCGTTTGTGAAACACAAAAAGACCATCGCCAATATTCGCGATGTCGAACGTGACGATATCACCCTTGAAATGGCGATAAAGGCCATCAAGGAAAAGGAAGCCAAGTCCGGCAAGACAACCAAAGCCGCGACCAAGAAAACGGCAACCAAAACAACGGCGGCAAAAAAAGCCCCCGCGAAAAAGAAAACAGCTGCAAAGAAACCCGCAGCAAAGAAGACAACCACGAAAAAGGCGGCGGCGAATTAATCGCCGCCTTCCTTTTCAGGGGTTAATGATTGAAAGGACGCCGCACCGTTGGCGAACGATACAGAAGACAAGAAGCACTTCCCGACCCGGGAAGAAATTATCGAATTCATCGATATGAGCCCGACCCCGGTCGGCAAGCGCGAAATTGCGCGCGCCTTTAACATCAAGGGCGCAGCCAAGATTGAGCTTAAGAAGATCCTCAAAGACCTGAAAATTGAAGGCGATGTGGTCAAGGGCCGCAGACGGTTTGATAAACCTGACCGTCTGCCCCCGGTCGAGGTTTTGGAAATTACCGGCATTGACGATGATGGCGAGGTTCTTGCCAGGCCGAATGTCTGGAAGCACGATTACGACCCGCCCCAGATCGTCGTGAAATCGATCCGTCGTGGTGGCCCGAGTGCCCCGGGTATCGGCGACAAGATTCTGGCCAAGCTGCGCTATACCGGTAAGCAGACCTATGAAGCCAGCATCATGCGGGTCCTTGGAAGCGGCCCACAGCGCGTCCTGGGTCTTTATCGCCCCAATGAGCGCGAAGGTCGCGTTGTACCCACAGACCGCAAGGATAGCGGTGAGATCGCAGTCCCGCTTGACGATCATCCCGATCTTGAAACCGGCGCACTGGTTTTGACGGAAATTCTGCCGGGCAAACATTTCGGATTGCGCAAAGGCCGTATCACCGAGGTTCTTGGCAATATCAATGAACCAAAGTCCATCAGCCTTGTATCCATCCATGCGCGTGGTATTCCCTTTGAATTCCCGCCCGAAGTCGAACTTCAGGCGCGCGAATCAAAGGCCACACCGCTTGGCAAACGTACCGACCTTCGCGATATCCCGCTGGTCACCATTGATGGTGCCGATGCGCGCGATTTCGATGACGCTGTGTGGGCAGAACCCGACAGTGACCCGGAAAACGAGGGTGGCTGGCACATCATGGTCGCGATTGCCGATGTGTCCTGGTATGTCCGACCTGGCGATGCGCTTGACCGCGAGGCCGTCAAACGCGGCAACAGTTGTTACTTCCCGGATCGTGTCGTCCCGATGTTGCCGTTTGAGCTTTCAAATGGTTGGTGTTCGCTTGTCCCGCATGAAGATCGCGGCTGTATGGCCGTCGAAATGTGGCTGGACAAACATGGTCACAAGCTACGTCATAAATTCTGCCGCGGTATGATGAAATCCGCCGCCCGCCTGACCTATGATCAGGTCCAGCGCGCGATGGATGGGCAGCCCGATGACACCACAGGTCCGCTCGTCGAGACCATCATCAAACCGCTTTATGGTGCTTTCCATGCATTTCTTGAGGCCCGCAAACATCGCGGGGTTCTGGAACTTGATGTACCGGAACGCAAGATCGAGCTGAATGACAAAGGCCAGATCGTGGCCATAGCACCACGTGCGCGCTTTGACAGTCACAAGCTGATCGAAGAATTCATGATTGCGGCCAACGTTTGTGCCGCCGAGGAACTTGAACGCATCAAGCAACCCTGCATGTATCGTATCCATGATGCCCCCAGCGAGGAAAAGCTTGAAGCCCTGCGCGAGTTCCTTGAAGGTGCTGGTTATCAGTTAAACAAGGCATCGGTTTTGCGTCCGCGTGACTTCAACCGCATTCTTGAAATGGCCAAGGACACCCCCGAAGCGGAACTGATCAACACGGTCGTCCTGCGTAGCCAGTCACAGGCCATGTATAGCCCGGATAATATCGGGCACTTTGGCCTTGCTCTTAAGAAATATGCGCATTTCACATCCCCGATCCGCCGTTATGCCGACCTTCTGGTCCATCGTGCCCTGATTGCAGGTTTGAAACTTGGCGAAGGCGGATTGCCGCCCGAAGAAGGTGAACGGTTCGAACAGATTGGCGAAGACATTTCGGGCACCGAACGTCGGGCCGCCATGGCCGAACGCGACGCGGTTGATCGTTATGTTGCCGCCTATATGTCCGACAAGGTCGGTGCCGAGTTCCCCGGCAAGATTTCCGGTGTCACGCATTTTGGTCTGTTCATTTCACTGAATGAAACCGGTGCGGATGGTCTGGTACCGATTTCCACCCTGCCCGATGACTACTATGTCCATGACGCGGCAAGTCATGCACTTGTCGGACAGAACCGCGGCAAGAGGTTCCAGCTTGGCGACACGGTCGTTGTGCGCATTGCTGATGCGGACGCGGCAACCGGGTCACTGGCCCTGCGTTTGGCAGAACATGCTGATATCACTGCACGCGATCTGGTCGAACGCCCGCGTGGACGACGCGGTCAGAACAAGCATCGTGGCGGAAGCCCCGGCGAGCGTAGTCATCGCCATGGAAGCAAGCCCGGATTCCGTTCGGGACCGCGCGGGGCGACCGGCCCCGACGGGACATCAGCGACGAAGTCCAAGGGCAAAGCAGGTGGCAAGAAAAAAACGACACCTAAAAAGCAACGCAAACTGGTGGCGTCCAGCCGGGTAGCCCGAAGTGCTTCAAAACGCGGTGACAAACCGCAATAACAGCACAGTCAGATACACCAGAGATATAACAAGGGCGGCCAACTGGCCGCCCTTTTGCATTTCACGCCCGGATCCTGTGGCGTGTGACTACATCATTGTTTCAATGAATTTCGCCAGATGTTCCGCTGTCTGTTTGCCCCGGTTATTAATGATTGCAACATTTCCCGGCAATCCTTCGAGATCAGGGTGCGAAGCATCAAAACTGGTCAGCAGGCCAAGCTTCTTGTCCGCAAGGGTTTTCATTGCAGCCAACGCACGGATCAGTTCGATGCCACTTAGCCCATCAAGCACGGCTGCTGTAATCACAGCGTCCGGATGCGATTGTACCACCGTCTGAAAGGCCTCGACTGCGGTGCGGGCGGTGATCGTCCTGAATCCCTTCTCGCGCAATTCACGTTGAAGAAAATGCGCCTGAACTGTGGTCGCTGTCACAAGCAAGACTTCCTTGTCCTGGGCAACTGCGACGGCCGATTTTACGTCGACATCGTCTGCTTTCGCACTCCGCGTCGGCAAGGATCGCAAAATACGTGTTTCTTCATCTGCGGGCGGATTGGTCCCACTTTCGATGATTTCTCGAATCCAGCTGGTAAAATCGACCAGCGATGCAGCTTCGAGGTCATCAATTTCGGTGAGTTCGGCGATGTAGTCTTCCAGTCGATGGGCAATTGCGCCGACCAGTGGGAAACCGAATGATCCGGCAAGCCCCTTGACCGTGTGGGCTTCTCGACGCAGCTCGGCAATGCCTGCGGCGGCCTCATCCATGCCGCCGGCAACCCGGTCAATCGTGGTTTCAATGCGATCAATACGCTCGATAGTGTCCTCAATGAAGTCCTGTTTCAGGCCGGCAACGATGGCGTCTGCATTTCCCATTGGGCACTCCTTTGGCAGGTATTCATTTATGGTCAAAAGCCACAAAGTCGCCCATAGGGTGAATTGAAAGGGACGATTTCACTTGCTTGCGCTCTTGAACATCATGATGATGGTATATCGTTTCAATGCCCTTTTTTGCCCTTCGGATCAAGTGCAGGCAGGAACGAAAAAGGAGTTTCACGCCCAATGACCGAGCCCCACAATACCCCGAACCCCCTTGATCATCACGACACTGACGCCAACATGTCAGGACCGACCGACAGCGGAAAGCGTCTTTTGCTTGGTCTGCGTCGCGGATTTCGCCGTAAATGCCCCAATTGCGGACATGGATTGGCTTTTGGCGGATATCTGAAGCTGCGTACGGAATGCGATGTCTGCAGCCACCCGATAGGCGAATATCGCTGTGATGATGCCCCACCCTATTTCACTATTTTTCTGGTCGGCCATATCGTTGTGCCTGGCGTCTTGATGATGGAGCAATCCATCAAGCCGTCCGTTCTGATGCAATTGTCCATCTGGCTTCCTGCCACAGTATTGCTGTGCCTAGGCTTCCTGCCATTTATCAAGGGTGCTGTTCTCGGCACGCAATGGGCAATGCGCATCAAAGGATAGCCATTGGCTATTACGCACCTTTTCGCTTAGAATTAGGCGTGTTGGCTTTTATGAACTGATCGGATGTTTCGCTTGGTCATCTTTGGCCTGCCCCGGATCGATTATCTCCCCTTGAATAACGGCTTAAGCCAGTGGCGGCGTATCGGGGCTACGCTTGGTCTTTGTCTGTTACAAGCAGCTTGCGGCACCTCTCAGGTGGCAGGGATAACTGCCCCTGACGATCCGCAAACACGCGAACTCGTCACTCAGACCATCGAACTGGTCGCCACGCGCTACATTGATCCCATCAGTCGCGATCAAATTCTGGTCAATACGCTTGATGGTCTTTCGGAAATTGATGACAACATCCGTGTCGGCATCACCCCTGATGACCTCGTTTTGCAATATGATGGCAAAACGGTTCAGACCATTGCCCTGCCGCAGACCAACTATGACCAGACAAGTGCCGAAGGCACCCAGATCTGGTCCGAAATCACCCTGCGCGGGCTTGGTACCTATCGGGCCTATTCCCCAGTTTTGCGCAACAGCCAGACATCTGACGTACAGGCTGCCCTTGTCAGCGGTGCCATCCGCAATCTGGACCGCTACAGCCGCTACGAAGGCCCCAAACAGGCCGAAACAGCCCGCAATCGCCGCGATGGCTATATCGGTATCGGAATTCGCCTGATCGGTGGTGACGGCTATCCGGTAGTGAAACTTGTTCATCCCGAAAGCCCGGCTGCAAAGGCAGGCCTTCATCCCGGGGACCAGATCGTTACGGTTAACGGCGAAGACATGTATGGCAAGACCAGCCAATATGCTGCCGAGCTGCTTCATGGCGAGGAAGGCAGCAGAGTGATCATTGACGTGAATACTGCCGGTGACCGGACTATTACTCCGATGGAAATCGTCCGCGAACGTGTGATTGACCGGACGGTTTTTGCAGAAATCCGGGACAACATCCTGATTGCCCGTCTGACCAGCTTTAACAGTGCAACGGCAAGCACTTTGGGGGACAATATCCTCAAGGCGCAGCTTTATGACGGCGGGCTCAAGGGGGTCATCCTTGATCTGCGCGGAAATCGTGGCGGGTTGCTTCAACAGGGTGTTGCTGTTGCCGATCTGTTTCTGGAGAACGGACCGATTGGCAATACATTTTCACGCGTCACCGCAGCACGTCATACCTTCCGGGCGGAAACAGATGATTTGACCAAGGGGGCACCACTGATCGTTTTGATTGACGGGCGAACCGCATCGTCGGCCGAGCTGGTTGCCGCAGCCCTTCAGGACAGAAACCGTGCTGTTCTGGTTGGCTCAACAAGCTTTGGCAAGGGATCGGTTCAGGCCATCAATGATTTGCCCAATCACGGCACCCTTACCTTTACCTGGTCACGCATGACAGCCCCGTCTGGCTATACATTTGACAGAATCGGTCTTTTCCCGGCCATCTGCACGCAGTCGGGTGAAGATGACACACCAGGGCATCAGGTCTCGACCGCCCTTTCGCAGCGTGATCAGACGGCCGGTACGATGGTGAAATGGCGGAGCCTTGATTACCGCGACGAAAAAAACCGCCGTGAACTTCGCAATGTTTGTCCGGCAAGCAATCGCAGTGAAGAATTTGACGTCAAAGTAGCATTGGAATTGTTGAAAAACAGCCCTGATTACAAGAATCTCGCCTTTGTCGGACAACAGGAAATCGCCGATACTTTTGATGCAAATTAAAAATGCATTCTTTTTTGCCAAAATGGCTTGACACTCTGGCGATAACCTTTATGTTCCGCCGCCTGAGATACACCTGAACACAGGATGCAGAGACATGGCGAAGCCCGCTTCGATCCTCGTAAAGTTGGTAAGCACCGCAGATACCGGTTACTTCTATGTTGTTAAGAAGAACCCGCGGAATACCACCGAGAAATTCCAGTTTCGCAAGTACGACCCGGTCGTGCGTAAGCACGTCGTGTTCAAAGAAGCGAAAATGAAGTAATCTGGTTCTTCGGAATCTGATTACCGGAAGATTAAAAAAAAGACGTGTCCTTCGGGACACGTCTTTTTTTTATCTGTGCGCCATGGAAACGAGCTTTGAGCCCCCTCTTGCCTGTCTATCGACCGAAACGACGATAGCCCGCAGCGGCAAGCATCAGCCAGCCCGCAATGAATGACAGACCACCAATCGGTGCAACAGCTCCAAATAGCGTCACTCCGCTAAAGGCGATGGCATAGAGCGACCCGCAGAAGAACAGGATGCCGACGAGCATGGCATAGGCAGCGAACCGCAAAAACTTCTCGTCCGGGACATGGTGAACCAATCCGGCAATAGCGGCCAGCGCAACAGCGTGAACAAGCTGATAGTGCGCACCCTTTTCAACAAGGCTTCTGGCATAGTCCATTTCGCTTCCTGCCATCCCATGGGCCGCAAATGCCCCGATGGCCACCCCCATGGCGCCGTTCAATCCAGCCATGATTATCGATAATCGCATTGCCCGGTCCTCTTTCTGCGATATGCATTTGAAATATGGGCACAGACTAATCCGCGATGCTTGGTATCGCCATGCGAAAACGCAAAAAAATGGCCGTACTAAAAAGTACGGCCAGTAAACTCTCTTGGGGGAGATGTGCCGAGCCATCGAAATGCTCGTCACAAGATTATTAGTACCTTTGGATATTTCCCAATTCTGTGACAGCCGTCACAATTCCCCAAAAATATCATTCATTTGGCAACATTTCAGGTTCGGAAGAGTTTTATTGGCCGGTGTTTTGCCAATTCTAGTGAATGGATTCACTTAGAAACTCTTCAAGGCGACGAACATCAGGAACATGCAGCCCGTTATCTTCCTTGGTCACCAACCCCTTGCGCGCAAGACTTCCCATGACGCGCGCAACGGTCTCGCGCGAGGTGCTGACGCGGCCGGCAACTTCGGAATGAACCGGCACCGGGGCCAAGATTGCTGCTCCGTCATTATCGCAAACCTTTTGGGCGCGACGCAGAATTTCGGCGATGACGCGCTCGTTCGCGCCAAGCGTGCTGACATCGACAATACGTCGGGTCGAGGTGCGCACAATACGCGCCAGCTCGGTAATCACATTCCAGGCTACAGACGGATGGTTTTTAACGACCTTCTCGAAATTTGACGGACTAAGAATACCGACATCGGTATTGCTGACTGCAAACACACAAGCTGATCGTGGTTCACCATCAATTGCCGACAATTGACCAACACATCCCCCGGCACCGATTTCCTCAAGCGTGATTTCACGACCGGAAAGCGAATAGTTCACAATACGCACCCTGCCCGACAGGATCAGATAAACGTCGGAGCTGTCCGCCTCGGGTTCAATAATCTGGGTACCCGCAGCATATGTCTTGCGATTGATATGACGTTCAACGTCCCCAAGAGCGTCTTCGTCAAGGTCGGCAAAAATGCCAACGACAGATAATTTAATCATGAACCCGTGCTTTTTGTTGCGCTGTTGTTTTTATGCAAACCGGCAACTTTTACGCTGCCCTGCTATGACTCTGCTGTCCCGCGCGCAATCATAAGCAAACAACCCCCGACTGACAATCTCTTGCAGCACGCTCACCCAATGACACATCATGATAGACACAACCATGCTGCATGTGCGAACATGATCTCAGAATTTTCCACCATGACTTTTCGAACGCTGGTCCTGTTTCCTTTAGGAGACCTATCATGAGTCCAGAACTGGAAATTTTCCGTCGCAGTCCGACGGGCAAACCAAAAAGCAAACATCCGCTTGTTTTTGTCCATGGCGCCTTTACCGGTGCCTGGTGCTGGAACGAGCATTTCCTGACCTGGTTTGCCGAAAAGGGATTTGAAACTGTCTCGTTTTCCCTGCGCGGACATGGCGGCAGTGGTGGCAGACAATTGCGCAGTCTGGCCTCGATCGATGATTATGTCGAAGATCTTGAAGAAGTGGTCGATACGCTTGGACAGACGCCGGTTCTGATCGGTCATTCCATGGGTGGTTATATCATCCAGAAATATCTTGAAAATCATAGTGCCGAGGCCGCTATTCTGATGGCGTCCGTTCCACCGGAAGGCCTTATTGCGAGCAATGCAATGATGGCAATGGCGCAACCGGACCTTTATTTCCATATGGCATGGCTTCAAGCCATCGGGCCCCATACTTTCCTGCGTGAACGTCTCGGACGCGCGATGTTGTCGCCTGATATTGCCGAAGACGAAGGCATGATCTATTTCGGTCGGCTTGAAACTGAAAGTCAAAGAGCACTGCTCGATATGATGGGAGCCAATCCGATCTTTTTGTCACCGGAACAGGCACCGGCTATGCTCGTGATCGGCGCCCGCGATGACGAAATCATCCAAAGTGAACTGATCCATCACACAGCCAAACGATACCATGCGGACTACGCGCTTGTTGACGATATCCATCACGCAATGATGCTTGATAAGAACTGGGAGCAGGTTGCCGACACCATGCTTGAATGGCTTCAGGTCAAACTGGTCAGCCAGCAGCGCAGTAAAGGCAACAAGACTGCCGCCTGACGGGTAATTTCCCGTTTTCTGATTTACGCATTGCATCAAACGATGGCTTTCAATTGCGTGTTTTTTCTGGGAGCATGATCAACCTTAACAAGAACAAAGGTTGATGACATGCCCCACATGATCAGGAATTCCACTGCATTTTGGGCCGTCGCGTTTGTCGGTCTGGTTTCGTTTGGTGCAGCATCGGCAAGTGCCCAGCAGGCAACAGATGCAATTGCACCAGAAAATAGCACAACAAAAACGGCCCTTCGCAGCTCCGTTCAATCAAAAAACTGGATGATTTCCGCAGCCAATCCCCTTGCGGTCCGGGCCGGTGCAGACATTTTGCGTCAGGGCGGAAACGCAATTGACGCCATGGTTGCCGTCCAAACAATGCTTGGACTTGTCGAACCGCAATCCTCCGGCCTTGGTGGGGGAGCTTTTCTTGTGTATTACGATGCGACAAACGGCACGCTGACCACCCTTGATGGCCGCGAAACGGCACCAATGGATGCAACCCCCACCCTGTTTCAGGATGAGAACGGGGAACCTCTTAAATTCTATGACGCCGTCGTCGGCGGACGATCGGTCGGCACGCCGGGAACCCCGGCCCTTCTCAAGACCGCACATGAAAAATGGGGTCAACTGGAATGGCCCGCTTTGCTTTCCCCCGCGATCACCCGTGCAGATAACGGATTTGAAGTTTCGGAGCGTCTGGCATCCCTGATCCCTGCCGATCAGGAAAAGCTGTCTCGCGATCCTACGGCAAAAAGCTACTTCTTTGATGATGCTGGTGCGCCACTTGCGGCCGGGACTTTGCTCAGAAATCCGCACTATGCATCAACCTTGCGTGACCTTGCGCAGAACGGTACGAAAAATTTCTATTTCGGAACAATTGCCAGTGACATCGTTGACAAGGTCAAGAGTGCAACCTGGAACCCCGGTGTTCTGTCGCTGCGTGATTTTGCCACTTATCAGATCAGGGAACGCAAGCCGGTCTGTGCAGATTACCGTGGCTATGACGTCTGCGGAATGGGGCCACCATCGTCGGGTGCACTGACCGTCGGGCAAATCCTTGGCCTTATTGAGCCGTTTGATATTGCATCACTTGGCCCCGACTCTGCTGAAAGCTGGCGCCTGATTGGTGATGCGTCGCGCCTCGCCTTTGCTGATCGCGGGCGGTACATGGCCGATATCGACTTTGTACCGATGCCGCTGACCGGTTTGCTTGATAAAACCTATCTGGCTGAGCGTGCAAAGCTGCTTGAAAGCACCACAGCACTTGAGAGTGTGGATGCAGGCATGCCATCCTTTAGTCATGCAATGAACCTTGCTGATGACGAGGCTATCGAGTTCCCAAGTACCAGCCACTTTTCCATCGTCGATACATATGGCAATGTGGTTTCGATGACGACGACAATCGAGAATGGCTTCGGCTCTCGGCTGATGGTTAACGGCTTTATGCTCAATAACGAGCTCACCGACTTCTCGTTTCGCAGTCACAAGGAAGGCGTTCCTATTGCCAACCGGCTTGAACCGGGCAAACGTCCGCGTTCTTCGATGGCACCAACCATTGTCATGAAAGACAACAAACCGGTCATCGTCACGGGATCACCTGGTGGATCGCGGATTATCGGCTATGTCGCACAGTCAATCATCGCGATGATCGACTGGAAAATGCATCCGCAAGCAGCGATCAGCATGCCGCACCTTGTCAATCGCTTTGGCACCTTTGACATCGAGGCCGGGACATCTGCCGAAACCCTGAAACCCGAGCTGGAAGCACTTGGTTACAAAACCAGTGTGCAGGACCTCAATTCCGGCATTCACGCCATTATGATCACCGGCGGCGGATTGATCGGCGGTGCCGATCCCCGACGCGAAGGGATCGTCATCGGCGAATAACGTGGTCTTTTGAACAAAAAAGCGGGTCACCTTACCAAGACAAGATGACCCGCTTTGGTTTTGAAAACCTGTCAGAACCTAGTGCCCGGCAATCCAACTTTTAAGCAAATCATGAAGTTCCCGGTGATCATTGGCGATGAAATGTGCACCGGCATCACTCAGGTAACTGGCTGGTGTAATGTCGACAAGCCCGATTGTTGTCGCCCCGGATGCCACCCCCGCCCGAACACCATTCTGGCTATCATCGACAACGATGCATTCGGTGATCGGCAGACGCATCCTTTCCGCAGCAAGCAAATAGACATCCGGATGCGGTTTGGCATTTGCGACATCATGTGCCGAACAGATCCGGTCACCGAAACGATCCTTGATCCCGACCTTGCCCAGTGAAACATCCATCTTGTCATGCGGTCCGTTGCTGCCAACCGCCATCGGGATGTTGTGATGATCCAGAAGATCAAGGATTGGTGCCAGATCGGCAAACGGTTCAAGATCATTGCGAAAGGCAACGAATGTGCGCTGATAACATTCCGAAAGCCAGTCATCCGGCAAGGTAATATCAAAAAGTTCTTTCATCTTTGGCGGTACCATTGCAAGGGTTCCGCCAATGAACAGATCATGGGTCTTGGTCATGTCCATGTCGCAGCCATATTCGCACAGCTGTTCGGTCAGAACACGACAAGCAAGGGTTTCGGTATCGACCAGGACACCATCACAATCAAAAATGACACCCCGAACAATCGGCTTTGTCATGTCAGACATCCTCAAAGACCGGCCAGTTCAGCCCAGCGTTTTTCATCATAAGCCACCGTGCAGATTGTACCGAAATCCACCACCGGACGTTTGATCACGGTCGGATTGGCAGCAAGAATGGCAGCGGCGGCTGCACCACCCTGTTCAAGCGTTGCCTTGTCAGCATCCGAGAGGTTGCGATAGCTCGGACCGCGTTTATTAATCAGAACGGCACCACCGACTTCACCAAGCCAGCCTTCGATTGTTTTGGCATCAATGCCATCGGCGCGAAAATCATGCAGTTTATTCTCAACCCCCTTCGCGTCGAACCATTTAAGAGCCTTGCGGACTGTATCGCAGTTCTTGATGCCGTAAATCGTGACCATATCTATTCCTGTAAATTATTATCGCCGGGATGCAGCCATGCATCTCGCAATCGGTTTTGACCCCAAATCCGCTAGCATTTATAAAGACCACGCATTATCAACGGCAACCCCATTCACCCGCTTTGATGACGAACGGTAGGCATATGACTGTTAATCGACGTATTTCCGTCGCCCCGATGATGGACTGGACGGACCGGCATGATCGCTATTTCCTGCGGCAGATCAGTCGTCATACGTTGCTCTATACCGAAATGGTCACAACCGGTGCCATCATTCATGGCGGGGTCGAGCGGCATTTGCGTTATAACGACGCTGAACATCCGATTGCCCTTCAGCTTGGCGGCAGCGACCCGGATGATCTGGCACGCGCATGTGAAATCGCCAATGGCTATGCCTATGACGAAATCAACCTGAATTGCGGCTGCCCGTCTGATCGTGTCCAGAACGGTGCTTTTGGTGCCTGTCTGATGGGAACGCCCGACATTGTCGCAGATTGCGTCAAAGCCATGATCGCAGCCAGTGACGCACCGGTAACGGTAAAGAACCGCATCGGCATTGATGATCAGGAAGACTATCCATCGCTCAAACACTTTACCGAAACCGTTGCCAATGCAGGCTGCAAAACATTCATTGTTCATGCCCGCAAGGCATGGCTCAACGGTCTTTCACCCAAGGAAAATCGCGAAGTCCCGCCGCTGAAATACGAGCTGGTCTATCGACTGAAGCAGGATTTTCCCGAACTTGAAATCCTGATCAACGGTGGCATCAAGACGCTTGATGAAACAGAGCAACATCTTGAGCATGTCGATGGCGTGATGATCGGGCGAGAAGCCTATCAGAACCCTTATATTCTGGCTGATGTGGATCGACGTTTCTATGGTGATGACTTCAAACCGCTGACCCGCCATCAGGTGGTCGAGGCAATGATCCCCTATATCGAACAGCACCTGACCGAAGAAAACGCCACGATCGGTCATGTCACCCGCCACATGCTTGGCCTCTTCCAGCAAATGCGCGGTGCCAAACAATGGCGTCGGTACCTTAGCGAGAATGCCCATCGCAAAGGTGCGGGTACAGAGGTAGTGCGCGAAGCACTTGCACTGGTGCCCGAACTTGATGACGAGGCGCTGTCTGCATGACGGCCGATGATGATGCCATCGCACCTGATGACACCATTCCCGAAGCGGGCGAGATAACCTGGCGGGACGGAGATGTTCCGTTTTCACCGCATTTTGGCGATGTCTATTACAATCCCAAAGACGGTCTTTCTGAAACGCGATATGTCTTTGTTGAGGGCAACAATCTTCCGTCAGCCTGGCAAGGCAAAGAAAACTTCAGCATTGGCGAAACGGGTTTCGGAACCGGCCTGAACTTTCTTGCAGCTTGGCAATGCTGGACACAGGACGCAGATCGATCCGGTCGGCTTCACTTTGTCTCGGTTGAAAAGTACCCGTTGTCACGTGAAGACATGATCCGGGCCCATCACAATTGGCCGGAACTCCGCCAATTGTCAGCAGAGCTTTGTGAGACATGGCCACGCGAAACGATGCTTCCGGGGGTGCACCGTTTTATTCTTGGTCATGGAGCAGTTAGCCTGACCCTTTTGATTGGCGACGCGATTGAATGCTGGTCGGGGTATGAGGGCAATATTGATTGCTGGTTCCTTGACGGTTTTGCACCATCTCGCAACCCCGATATGTGGCACCCTTCCCTGTTTACTGCCCTTGCCTGCGCGTCCAACCCGAATGGCGCGACACTTGCGACCTTTACTGCGGCGCGCATTGCCCGTGACGGGCTGGAAAGTGCGGGCTTTGTCATCAGCAAGCGCAAGGGATATGCCTATAAGCGCGACATGATCACTGCTTGTCTGCCGTCGAACGATGACGCCGTAAATGAGGATACCGGCAGATACGAGATTGCCGACGATCCATGGTTCAATTTTCCCCGGAAAAGTACCACAAAGTCGGTTGCGATCATTGGTGGTGGCATGGCGGGTGCAGCTTGTGCCGAGGCACTACACCATCGTGGATGCGACGTGACACTGTTTGAAAAGCATGACCAGCTGGCCAATGCCGCGTCAGGCAACCCGATTGGTATGCTTGAACCATATTTGACCGTTGATCACGCGATCATGGGGCGGTTTTACGAGGCTGGTTATCGATACAGTCATCGAAAGATCAAACCGATGGCCGAGCGCGGCGAGGTAGAAGCAGATTTCTGTGGCGTTCTTGATCTGGCGACCAGTCCGCGCAAGCGCGAACGACTGGATGGTTTGATCGCACGCCTGAAAGATAAACCTGATCTGGTTCGCCCGATGACCCGTGACGAAGCGCGCGATATTCTGGGCCTCCCGGTTCCGGTGGATGGTGTTTTTTACCCGTCTGCCGGTTGGGTCCATCCACCTTCCCTGGTTCGGGCCCTGACCCGCAATATCACCTGTCAGCTTGGAACGGCGATTAGCGCAATTGTCGACGACCCGGACGGAAAAATGCTGCTGACAGCAGACGGGCGCGCGTTTGGCACGTTTGATGCCGTCGTTATCGCAGGTGCCCTTGAGACCAGCCAGCTGGAGCAAACCAGATGGCTTGGCGATCACTTAAATCCGGTACGCGGCCAGATCAGTTTTTGCCCCGAAGAGCTGGTATCAAAGAGCTATGAAAACGCCAATATCGGTTGTGTTGTCAGCTATAAGGGCTATCTCACGCCAGCACGAAACGGCCTGCATGTGATCGGGGCAACCTTTGGTCGCGACGATGATCAGACCGACCTGCGTGAAGAAGATCATGCACATAATATCAATCAGTTAGGGAAAATATTTCCTGTACTGGCTGAGAAACTTTCATCTGAAGTCCTTGATGGTCGCGCATCATTGCGGACAACAACGGCTGATCACTTGCCGCTGATCGGACCAGCACCGGATTTTGATCGTTATCTTGCGGCCTATCACGATATCGACAAAGGCAAAAAAGGTGCGCGATATATCGGTGCGCCCTACCACAAAGACGTGTATATCTGTACGGGATTTGGGGCACGCGGACTGATAGGTGCCCCGCTTGCCGCCGAAATTCTTGCCAGCGAGATTTGCGCCATGCCCCTGCCACTGGAAAAATCCCTGATGCACGCGGTGCATCCTGCGCGCTTTATTATCCGTGGCCTCAAACGTCGACAAATCTCTGCATGAACAGTTCGGTAGCTTATCCGCAAAAAGATCCGGAGCGCTTTAGAACCGCGACCACTCTTGCCCTGTTTTTCTCGGGCCTGTTTCTGGTACAGGGGGTTTTCCTGCCCTATTGGCCGGTTTGGCTCAAGGCGCAGGGATTGTCAGCCGGTGAGATTGGGATACTTTTGTCACTGCCCAACTGGATACGTGTTTTTGCAGATCCCTTGATCGCGCAGCGTGCGGATCGTACTGGCAATCGCAAAACCCCCATGATGTGGCTTGCGGGTATCTATGTCGTTTCCATTCTGGCCTTTCCGGTTTCAAGTAACTTCTGGTGGCTAGCAGCCCTTTCTGTGGTCATAGGTTTTACGTTCTCGCCACTTTTACCGCTTGGAACCACGATTACAGTTCACGAATGCAAGGCCCGGCAGCTTGACTATGGCCGGGTGCGGCTTTGGGGGTCATTGGCCTTTATTCTGGCATCCTACGGCGCGGGCTGGGTGCTTGACGGAACAACCGTTGAATGGATCGTCTGGATGTTGTTCATTGCGGGGATCATCAATTTCGCGATCACCACCCGCATGCCGGACCCGCAAACAGACCGTCCGCTTCGGTCCGGGTCTTCGCTGATCTATCTTTTGCGCAAGCCGGTATTCCTGATTTACCTTGGCTGCATCGGATTTGCCCAAGGGTCGCACGGCACCTATTACAGCTTTGCCTCTGTCCATTGGGAATCGGTTGGTTATTCCCATGAAATGATCGGTACATTCTGGTCCATTGGTGTTGTAGCCGAGATCGTTTTGTTCGCCATTGCCGGACGGTTTGTACGCGGACGTCATCCAGGCATTCTGTTTGCGCTTGGCGCAATGGCCGGTGTCCTTCGCTGGATCGTTCTGGGTTCCAGCGACAATGTCTGGCTGATCTTCCTTGTTCAGCCACTCCATGCCATGACATTTGGCATCACCCATCTGGCCGCAGTAAGCTTCATCGCCCGCGCCATCCCCCAACAGCTTGCGACATCAGCCCAAAGCCTGATGGCGACACTGTCAATGGGCGTGTTCCTTGGCAGCAGTATCTGGGCATCCGGTCCGCTATATGAAAGCTTTGGCGCGCACACCTATTACTTCATGGCCGCACTGTCGGGAATTGCACTGGCATTTTCATTCTGGCTCATGCGAAGCTGGCGCGGTGAAGATCAGACTTTTTGTGATTGATGCCTTAAAGCTCAAGAGTTTCATCTGCATTCAAACCGACGAACCAAAGGGACTGAAAATATGACTGCCATGCCGTTCTCACGCAGAATGCGCCGTTGGAAACTTGGTTTGAAAACGCTTTTTGGCAAAGAACCGGCGGGCTACTTCATCCCCTATCGCTATGCCAGTGAAACACAACAGGCAGTGGGTCACCCGACATATCCCGCCATCGAAACCATGATGGAACAGGCCGCGCCAACCATGAAGGCATGGTTGACCAAGGCCGCACAGTACCAGGATGCCTTCGCAAGTTTCGGCAACGCAACACCACCTGAACCGCGCTGGCAACAAAGCTGGTTTCCGCGCCTTGACGGTATGATGGCCTATGTCTTTACCCGTGAATTCCGCCCGAACCGTATCGTTGAAATCGGTTCAGGACATTCAACACGGTTTTATCATCGTGCCATCCGCGACGGCGAACTCGCCACCGACTTCCACGCCATTGATCCCGCCCCGCGTGCCGATATTGCAAAACTTCCAATCACGATTGAACGAACCATCGTACAAAAGGCCGATCCGGCCGTATTCGCAAGGCTTGCAGGATCAGACATTCTGTCGATTGATTCGAGCCATATCCTGATGCCTGGCACAGATGTCGACTTGTTGTTTTCAACTGTCATCCCGATTCTGCCAAGCGGTACCATCATCCATATCCATGACATCACCCTTCCCGATGACTATCCGGAAATCTGGCAGTGGCGCGGATATAACGAGCAACAAGGCGTTGCATCGCTTCTTGCCGGTAACGGGTTTGAAGTCTTGTGGTCCAGCGCCTATGCGACGACACGACTTGGCGGACTGATTGAAAAATCAATTGCCAACGGCATCCACCTGCCTGACGGCGCGCATGAAACCAGCTTGTGGCTCCGTAAAAAGTAACGATGCGTTAAGGAGCCTGATGCCGAAAGACGAGGTCTTCGGGATCGGGACGTTGTGCATCATGATCGAGGACTGCGCCAAGCCGTATGGCAAGCCCGATGGACCCATGATTATCGGGTGCAATATAGCTGACGAGTGTCGTCAATTTGCGGACACCAAAGGCCCATGCACGCATGGCAATAGCGGCTTCGGTCGCTATTCCGCGTCCTTCGGCATCTTGATAAAGCAGCCAACCCAGTTCGTGCTCGGGGAAAAGTGGTCCATGATTGATGCCAACCTGACCAACACAAAGCCCCGTTGATTTTTCATCAATCATTAATGCTCCGACACCAAACAGCGACCATTGCGCGGTATCCGCGCAGAACATTCCCCAAGCACCGGCCAATGAATACGGGCCGTCCATATGAATGGCCCGTTCGGACATCAACATAGACCGATATTCTGGCCAATCTGCGATCGAGATCTCACGCAATATCAGACGATCTGTTTCGAGTCTCGGGATGGCCGAAGTCATCACAGAATCAGTTCTTATAGGGATCGGCTGCATCACGCAGCCCGTCACCAAGGAAATTGAACGCCAGCACCACGATCACAACCGGCACCACCGGCAACATCAGCCACGGATAAACCGCCACGGCATTGATATTCTGGGCATCGTTCAAAAGAACTCCCCAACTGGTTACCGGCGCGCGCAATCCCAGCCCCAGGAAGCTTAGCGCCGTTTCGCCAAGGATCATGTTCGGAATGGAAAGTGTTACAGACGCAATCAGGTGGCTTGCAAAGTTCGGCAAAAGATGGCGGGCAATAATACGCTTTGGCTTTGCCCCCATAAGGCGTGCCGCCAATGCATAATCTTCTTCCCTAAGGGCAAGGAGCTTTGAACGCACAGCGCGGGCAAGCCCTGTCCAGTCAATAAGGCCGAGAATGATGGTGATCCCGAAATAGATCAGAACCGGGCTCCAGGTTACCGGCAAGGCTGCGGAAAGCGCCATCCAGAGCGGGATTTCCGGTAGTGACCGGATGACCTCGATGGTGCGCTGAGCTGTTGCGTCAACCCAGCCACCGTAATACCCAGCCGCCCCGCCGATCAGGACACCAAGAAGGAAGCTGACCGATATACCGACAAGTCCGATGGTCAGTGAAACGCGCGCGCCATATATAATGCGCGAAAACATGTCTCGCCCCAGTCGATCCGTACCAAAGATAAACAGCGTTCCATCATCTGCCGGACAGACGAAATGGAAATCCATATCGACCATCCCCCAGAACGCATATTCATCGCCTGAGCAGAAAAACCTGATGGGGTTTACGCGGTCCTTATTGACAACATAAGTCGGCTTGAGCGTTTCCATATCAACCGAGAAATCGGTGCCATAGGTAAACGGACCAACAAATTTCCCATCATGGAACAGATGAATACCTTGCGGCGGATGATGAATGAATTCTGAATTTCTGCTTTCTTGCGCATAGGGTGCGATGAACTCAACAATCAGCACAGACGCATACATGATGGCCAGAATGATCAGCGAAAAATACGCCAACCGATGGCGTTTAAGTCGCCACCACATCAATTGCCACTGTGATGCCAGATAGTATTTTTCCTGTTCCGGTGTCAGGGCTTCGCGATCCCATGGATCGAACGGTGTCGCATCGACGTAATGTTCGTTGCGCTTGTTGCTGTCCGTGCTCATTTCATCACACCTCCCTGCAAACGAATGCGGGGGTCAAGCCAGGCCAGCAAGACATCGGATATGAACATACCGACCACAGTCAGAAGTGCCAGAAACATCAGGAACGAGCCCGCCAGATACATGTCCTGGCTCTGCAGGGCAGCGAGCAGCATCGGACCTGTTGTCGGCAAGGACATCACAACAGACACCAGAACCGATCCTGATACCACCTGCGGCAGGATATTACCGATGTCCGCAATAAACGGGTTCAGCGCCATGCGCAGCGGATATTTGAATAGAACCTTGGTCGGCGACAATCCCTTGGCATGTGCGGTAACAACATATTGCTTGCTCAGTTCATCAAGGAGGTTTGCGCGCAACCGACGGATCATCGAAGCCGTACCCGATGTCCCGATCACGACGACAGGTGCCCAAAGATGCTCCGCAACTGACATGATCTTGGCAAAGGACCAACCCTGATTGATGAATTCCGGGTCCATCAATCCGCCGATCGATGTACCGAAAATGACATTCGCATAATAAAGCAGGATCAGCGCGAACAGGAAGTTTGGCATCGCAAGACCAAGGAACCCTAACAGGGTAAAACCGTAATCGCCCCAGCTATACTGGCGGGTCGCCGAATAAATCCCGATCGGAAAACTGACGATATAGATAAAAATCACGGTGCTGAAATTCAGCACCATCGACAGCCAAAGGCGGTCACCAACCACATCGGTTACCGGCAGGTTATATTCAAACGAAAAGCCAAGATCACCATGCAGTAGCCCCCATGCCCATTCCACATACTGGACATAGATCGGCTGATCGAGGCCGTATTGCCGCTTCAGAAATTCGATCTTTGCGGGGTCGACTGCTTCGCCCTGGGCCTGAAGTTCGTTCAGATAGGTACTTAGGAAATCGCCCGGCGGGAGCTGAATGATCACGAATACCAGCACACTGATCATGATCAGTGTTGGCACCATTACAAAAAGCCGTCTTGCCAAGTAAGTCAGCATCGGCGAAATCGCTCCCCCTGTCGTTTTGTGCCCTTCCCTCGTTGGCAGCAAAACGCCCTGTTATTGGTTCAAAAGGCTTATCTGTCCCACCAGAATGTGTCCGGACGATAAATCCCGAAGAATGCACCTGGTTCCCAGCTATGAATGCCTTTTTCCGGGACATTGCGCAGGTCTTTGTCAACGACGACAGGCTGCGGCACATTGCCGATCAGTCCGATCGAGAACATGTTTTCAGAGTTGATATCAAGAATGCCCTGCCAGGCTTCCCTCCGGCCCTTTTCATTGCTGGTCTGCCATTTGCGATACAGATCCATCAGTTCCTTGGCAGCGGGCATGTCTGGCGTTTCGCCTGCCTCGCCGTCGGTCTGATAATACTGCCCCCATTTCGGCCATTGCAGACTGTCTTGCTGTACGGGAACGAATTCAGATGGAACAGAGTTGGCCGTCGCCAGACCGTTATCGACCCCGTTAAAGATCGACATGATGGTTTCGCCACTATAGGCGCGATTACGAAGAACCTCGCGCTGCAAGCCTTTGACAAACATCTTGATGCCGATCTGACGCCAGCTGTCACCAATCAGCTCGAGCATGTCGTCATGTTCAGGATTCTCGCCAGTGGTCTCGACAATGATTTCCATCGGGCGACCGTCAGGCAGCAAACGGATGCCATCATCGTTGCGCTGATCAAGGCCCATGTCATCGAGCAATGCGTTGGCCGCCTTTACATCAAACTTGACGTAATTCTCGCGATATTCGGGTTTGAAAAGCGGGCTTTTTGGCAGAACCGTATTGTTGGTGGGTTGCGCCAGCCCAAAGAACAGAACCCGGTTGATTTCAGTACGGTTGATCCCAAGCGACAGGGCGCGGCGAAAACGTACATCGCGCATGACATCGCGCCAAACCGGATCCGAACATGTCAGATTGGGATAAAGGGCCGCATAGGAACCTGCACCGACATCCCAAAGGCGAACTTGATAATTCTGTTTGCCCTCGGACTGCTTGAGGAAAGTGTAATCCTTAAGAGACAGGATACGGCTTTGGAGATCGACCTCTCCCGCCCCAACTTTGGCAGGCACCAGTTTCGAGTTCGAGATATTAAAGATCATCTTGTCGATATAAGGCAGCTGATTTCCCTCGGGATCGACACGGTGATAATACGGGTTGCGCACAAACACGAACCGGTCAGACGGTTCCTCCGTTGTGATCAGCCAGGGTTCAAGCGACGGGCGGTTGATGTTCGAAAGCTTATAGGGGCGGTCCAGATCCGTGTGAAGAACAGCCCAACTACGCAATCCACGTTCGTGAACCAGTTGCTCAAGCTCATCATGGTCACGATATTTTTCATGGAACTGTTTAAGGTAATGCGCCGGGCGATAAATAAACGGCGGACGGGTTGCTGCCAGCTCGGTCAGGAAAAACGGATTGGGCTGTGACCAGCTGTATCGAACGGTGTATTCGTCCAGAACTTCGAAGGTTGCCGGTTCATCACCAACAAACAGGAAGCGCGGCGGACCAACCGGGAACAATTCGTCGTTATTGACGATGTCTTCCCAATAATATCTGAAATCCTCGGCAGTGAAGGGCTTACCATCGGACCATTTGTGTCCCTTGCGCAGATGAAGCGTGAACACGTTACCTTCTTCGTTCACGTCCAGTGCTTCGAGAATATCGGGCTGTAAATTCAGGTCCTGATCATAACCGACCAGACGCGCATAGCCATATACGACAGCCATACGGATATCCTTGGAACGCCCCATGATGGTGACGAATTCACCACCATATTTTCCGATGGTTTTATCCTCGGCACCAAAATCAATGACGTTTGGATGTTCCGGAAGCCGCTCGAGCATTGCCGGCAAAGTACCCTTGGCGACAGCGTCCTCAAAATACGGAACTTCTGCCTGTGCCATCACCGGCATCAAAGAAGCACCAACAAGCCCCATCCCGATGATCAGGCCACCGAACATGCGGCGCGCTGATACAGTCGAACTGGCACAATGCTTCATCATATTGCGACCTCCGTAAAATCGGCACGTTCAGCGCGTACAAAATGGTCTTCTGCAAATTGCATCATCTTGGGTGCACTGGTGTCATTGATCGTAAAGGGTGCTGGCCAGCGTGCCGGATCAGATGCCTTGCCATCAACAATTTTGTCGAAGTCGAGCAAATGATCCAGATCGGCAAACGGCACGGCATTCAGCAACGCCTGCGTATATGGATGCACCGGGTTCTTAAACAGCTGTTCGCGAGGGGCTGACTCAACAATGCGGCCTGCACACATCACAGCAATCCGGTCCGCGATGTAATCGACGACTGCCAGATTGTGAGAAATAAACAGATATGTCAGATTAAGATTACGCTGCAAGTCTTTCAACAAATTAAGTATTTGTGCCTGAACAGACACATCAAGCGCAGAGGTCGGTTCATCAAAGATCAGCAAATCCGGCTTCAGGCTAAGTGCGCGTGCAATGCCGATGCGCTGACGCTGCCCCCCTGAAAAACTGTGCGGATAGCGACTTAGAAAACGTGGATCAAGCCCGACAAGATCCATCAGCTCAAGCACCATCTGTTTGCGATATGCACTATCCCCGACCCCGTGAATGATCATTGGTTCTGCAATGATATCCTGAACTGTCATTCGTGGGTTAAGCGATCCAAACGGGTCCTGAAACACGAATTGTATCCGTTTCCGGTATGGATTGAGCTGATCTTCATCAAGACCGGTCAACTCGGTCATCTGACCACTTTCACCGCGAAACAGGATCGAACCGGTATCAGGCTCCATCGCCCGCATGATCAGTTTGGAAAGTGTTGTCTTGCCACATCCGCTTTCCCCGACCAGACCGACGCATTCGCCACGATTAACCGTGATGGACACATCATCAACAGCGGGAACCAGCCGTTCTTCTGATTTGATCCAGTTGCCCTTGCGCGTGCTAAAGCTTTTGCTGAGATGGCGCACCGCCAGGACAGGCTCGCTTGCCATGGCCGGATGCAACGCAAGTGACGGCGGAATTTCCGGTGCATCTCGCGTACCGTCTGTCTGGTTGCTTTCGGAAAACAGACTTCCGGTTTTGGGTTTGATTTCCCGTAAAGGACGCAACCGCTCGTCCGGGCCCATATTGAAATGCGGTACGGCAGCCAAAAGTGACCGGGTATATGCATGACCGGGATTGATGAAAACATCATCGGTCTTCCCTGCCTCGACAACCCGGCCATCGTATACGACGACCATCCGGTCTGCCATGTTGGCGACCACGCCCAGATCGTGTGTGATCAGCAAAACCGACATCTGCAGTTCGCTTTGCACTTCCTTGATAAGGCGAAGAATTTGCGCCTGAATTGTTACATCAAGGGCTGTTGTAGGTTCATCCGCCACCAGCAAAGCCGGACGACAGACCATCGCCATTGCGATCATCGCGCGCTGTCGCAGACCACCGGACAATTCAAACGGATATGTTTTAAGCGCCCTCTTTGGCTGCGGGAACCCGATCAGGGTCAACATTTCGATTGCAAGTTCGTTGGCCTCTGCCCGGCCTACCTTGCGATGAAGGCGCACGGCCTCACAAATCTGATCACCAATGGTATGAAGCGGTGACAGGGAACTCATCGGTTCCTGGAAGATCATTGAAATGCGACCACCGCGGATCGCACGCATTTCGGCACCCGAACGATCAAGCATGGCAAGATCAACACGCGTTCCCGGTTTCTTCGGGTCCGCGAAGATTATTGATCCTTTGGTAATCTGTGCTGATTTCGGCAACAGTCCCATGATTGCTTGCGAGATTGTGCTTTTGCCTGATCCGGACTCCCCGACCAGAGCGACCGTTTCCTGCGCACCGATGCGAAAGCTTACGTTTTCGACAGCCTTGACCCGCATATGCGGCAAGACGAACTCAACTTTCAGATCCTTGATACGCAGAATGTCAGTCATGTTCGTTTGGCACCACCATTTGAGCGCTCTGCCGCAGCAGCCTGAACAAGTGTTTCAGCTTCATCCAGACGCATCAGGTTTGTTCTTGTAACGTCGTCCACAAGAATTTGGTTATCTTTCGCCCAATCCCGTGAAATTTCAAGCAGATCGTCAAATCCGTCCAGTGTTGATTCTGCGACAATTTTGGTTTCGCCAGCATGAAGCGTCAGTTCGAACCAGCCTTTATTTCCATCGCGTTTGGTACTGAAATAACGCAAACGGAACTTTGAAAGTTCCGGCCATGCAAAAGCCGTCCCCCCGCGCAGGCTTGAAAGTCGAATACCGTATTCAGAGACAAACAGCTTTGACTGCAGCCTGATCAGGGTTCGAGCAAAATAAAAGATGAACAGCAATGCCAGACCGGCCGCCGTCCATTGAATGATTTCAAGCATGTCAGGGATAAGCGCGATCACACCGCAGATCAACAGGCCGACAGTTGATTTTGCCAGATCAGGCGCCATCAGTTTGGCCGGGTAAGCCATCACCTGAACATCACTGTCCCCCACCCCGACAGGTTTAACAGGATCCGCATGGATCGTTGGCCCTTCGGCGGATTCAGCTTGCAAATGATCTTTGGGACTTATTGCCATGGAAATACCCCGGGTATTCTAAGCCAGCTTAATGCAGCATGCTCCATAGAGAACAAATTATCGAGAAACTTGGTCGTTGGTTCGTCATGAACAAGATGATGGGTCAGGATGCCGGTTGGCTCATCCCTGTCAACCTGCCCTGTTCTTCTGGCTTTCAGGTGATTGACCATCATAGCAAGAGCAACATCTTCACCAACAAATCCGCGTGTTCCGCGCCAATCGATGACATCGACATGTGTGTTGACCTGAAGAAGTCCTTCGAAAGGTTCGGCTGTCTTGCGCGCATTAAAGGTACTTAGTCCCCGGAACCCAAGTGAGTGCAGGCTCGCCACAACATCGCTGGCAATGCGGTTCCAGGGCGGAACCACGACAGGCAGGAACCGGCTTCCAAAGCGCGTTTCAAGAACATGAAACCCCTGTCGCAAGTCAGCAACCACCGCCCCGATATCACGAACGTCGTCAAGTTCCTGTTTTTTACAACCTTCCGGCATATGGTTTTGATGAGACCATCCATGCTGCAATACACGGGTGTCCACGGTTTCCACCAGACGCTCGACAAGGGCGTCCTCCAACAGAGCCGGGATCACTGCAAGCGCCAGCGGAACTTTGTAATCCTGCTCAAATGCAAGAATGGTTTCAAGTTCCGCGGTAACCGTCACGGCATCGTCGTCGCGCCACCAAGCCGTGGCAACGCCGCCTTCGGCTTGCCACAGATCAAGCTCCGTGCGCAACTGATCCCAACCGCTCATACCTGCCCCTTAATCATTCCTGCGACAATTGACGCAGTCTTTTGCGCGCCATCCAATGCAATTTTTACGTTTGCCGGTTGGCTGGCGCGATCAATCTGTTTTGCTAATGATTGCGCAGACAGGCCATCAAGATCAAGCAGGGAAATAACCCCTTCTTTTGAAAGAATTTCTGCACGCTCTGTTTGCTCGCTTTCGCCCCCCTCGGCAAAAGGAACCATAACAGCAGGTGTTCTGGTCGCAAGCACGTCCATCAGCGTGTTATAACCAGCCTGTGATACAGATACTGCGGCCCCGGCCATACGTTCCCGAAAGTCTAGGAGAAAACGATGAAGAGTGATGCCTTCTGGTAAATTCCGCGCAACAGCATCAAAACGCGCGACGGGAAAATGCGGTCCGGCGACAATATCCCAGCGCGATTGTCCAAATTTTGAGGAATGGCTGCGGGCATTAATAGCAAGTTCGATCAGCTCTGCGCCAACAGCACCACCACCCGCCGAAACCAGAACTCCTTCGCGCGATACCGTCGCGCCAGTTTTCATGGCCGGTGCGACATATCCCGTATGAACAATTAAATCAGAAATCTGGTCGGCTTGGGCAAAGCTGCGATCAAAGCCAAACAACTTTGGATCGCCATGCACCAGAACCGCATCAAGATATTTTCGCGCAATATCTGCCATCCATTGCGTCTTGGCCGGGTCCTTTTTGCGCACTAGGAGATCACGCACCGAACAGATGATTGGAATTCCAGCTTTTTTGGCGGCTTCCAATAACGGGATCAGCTCAAAACGAAAGGCCCGACGTCCAAAGGGGAACATCTCGATCAGGACCAGTTTCGGAGCTGAAGCCTTGAATGCAGCAAGAAGTTCTGTCTTGCGGCGCTCTTTCCACTCATCCCCAAGCAGATTGCCATTCGGGTCCACAAGACCGGAGAAATTGCTGTCTGCTGTTTTACACGGTGAAAGCTGAACAACCCGGTCTGCGGCAAAATCAATCCCGTCATCCGGCACGCCACCACTCGCCACGGTGATCGAAAGCCCGTTATCGCGCATTGCCTGATTGATCAACGCCATGCGTCTGACATGGCCGATCCCCAGCAAATGCTGAACATAGACAAAAACATCAGACATCATTTAGCCCCGATACAGCGATCAGTGGCACATTAAGTTCGGACACTGAAAACCCGTCCTTCTCGTTCCATTCAAAAACATGCAAACGTTGCCAATCAAGCGTGTCGGGTATTTTCCCCATCATATTCCAGGGTTTTGCTGCGGCATAAACTGCACGAATAACGCCCTTGTGGGTAATGGCGCCAAATTCCGGCACAGGTGAGCGATGCAAGAATCCCTCGACCCGTTGCAACACATCGCGGGGACTTTCACCACCATCGGGACGAAAATCCCAACCACGATCCTCGTTCTCGCGCATGGTATCCCCAAGTTCTGCACGCAATTCAGGAAGTCTTCTGCCTTCCCATTGCCCCCAGTTCATCTCAATCAGCGCAGGTTCAGGCGAAACCGGCGTAATGGACAAGGCATCCGCTGTCTCGCGGGTACGCGACAAGGGGGTACAATACCATGGAACAGAACGCCAAACGTCAGGCAGGCGAAGCTTCCGGTAGGAAGCAACGGTATCAGTACTCAGCGATATATCGGAATGTCCCTGAATGCGTTTTTGAGCATTCCACTCAGTTACACCGTGGCGGAGCAATGCAAATCGAACGGCTTTCATTATCCGCCCCTTTGATGATCACAGGCAATCTTGCGAAGCGACGTGCCAAGGATGTTTGCCGCCGCAGCAACAGTGTGATGCTGCGATGCCTTCGATGCACCGGCTTGTCCAAATGGTCGAAGTACATCCAGATCCGTGGTCAGACAACTGGCAAGACGATCAGCAAATGCCTCCTCATCCCCCACCGGAACCAGCCAGCCGGTTGTGCCGTTTGATATGATACCGGATACGCCCCCGGAATCTCCTGCCAAGACGGGCAAGCCGGACGCCTGTGCTTCAAGCATCGCCATCCCGAATGCCTCGTTTACTGCTGGCCATACAAACAGGTCAGACTGCCCAAGGATATCCCGGGTTTCTTCGGGTACACACAATCCGGAAAAACTCACCTGGTCTGATGCAATACCCTGCTCGTCAAAGAGATACTCGACACGATGTCGGGCCGGGCCATCGCCAATAACGGTCAGATGCCAGTTGATCACACCATTGCGCAGAAGTCGCCCCAACGCGCGCGCCAAGACAGCAAATGACTTCAGCTTGTCTCCGTCTCGCATCATCGCTGTTGTCACCAGCCTCAGGCAATTCGGATCAATGCCCGCACGATTTTGTACGATCCAGCGGTCGACATGGGTAAAGGGTGCGATGAAATGCAGAACGTCGTCCCTGCAAACATCCTGCAAACAGGTCATATCCGATCGGTTTAATGAAAACACCGCTTCAGATTGACGCAAAGCGGTTTCAACCGCGGCATGGCTTTGGCGCCAGGGACCATCCGATCTTTTAGGTGCAAAAGATGCCTCGGCGACCACATAGGGAATATCAAGTGCACGAGCAACGATCGGTCCGATCCAGTCAGGTGCCTTGTAATAAAGATGATAGGTAAACCAGATATCCGGACGTGGACGAAAACCGGACTGATATTGCCGCAATAACCGTCCGGCGAGCTTGCCCCCGAGTTCTGAAAGCCGCGCCTGTTTAAGGCCATTGCCATCTGCAACCCGGCTTCTGAGGCGTGATGCGATGTCGACCTTCATGTCAGCAACCTCAAGCGCATCGCACAAAAGCTGCGCAATCAGCCGATCCCCCGATGGCACCGGATGGTCAACAGGTTTCAGCGGCGCATAAAAGGCGACCTGCAATCGCGTGTCTCCTAAACTGCTTCGGGTTGTCGGACGATCGTTTTGTTATCTTTGGAGTCTGTGACACCAAACCGGTGCGCAAGCTCCTTCATACCACGATAGAACGAAAAATCCCGACGCACGATTTCGTTGCCTTTGCTGCCCATTTCATGGCGCAAGGCGGGGTCGGAAATCACCGTTTCCAATGCCTTGGCCAATGCATCAGGATCGCGTTCCGGTACCAGTTTACCATTCACGCCATCGACAATCAGTTCGGGGATCGCGGAAATAGAGGTCGACACAGCAGCCAGGCCACAAAGCTGTGCTTCCATCAAGACATTGGGCAGACCATCGCGGTCACCGTCCTGTTCGATCCGGCTGGCAAGTACAAAGAGATCGGATGACTGACAGGCTGTAATGACTTCCTTCTGATCACGTGCGCCACGCCAGTCACATTTCGCGGCGATCCCGAGATCGGACGCCAATTGTTTGTATTTGCCATCGCTGCCACCGCCAATATGAATAAATCGCCAATGCAAATCCGCAGGAAGCTTGGCAAACGCACGGAGCAAGTCATCATAGCCCTTCTTACCCACCAGACGTCCGACCGAAAGGATCGTTACCGGATCATTGGCATCACGACCGTCCCGGCTTGGACGTTGTGGAAGTTCTTCCGGAAAGCGCGAAAAATCCAGACCGTGATAAAGCAGATTCACCTTTTCAGGATCTTCTGCAAGCTGGCGCAGATAATCCACATTGGCCTTCGTACATGTCACAAGCCAGTCCATATCGCGCAGCTTCTCGCGCATGTCCCAGTCTTCACTGGTGTAAATATCCTTGGCATGGGCCGAACATGACCATGGCAGTCCCCGTATGATCGCGCAGTAACGTGCAACAGATGCCGGGGTATGCAGGAAATGGGCATAGATGCGTGTGATATCGTCGGGAAGTTCGGCTGCCATCACCAGCGCCTGCGCAAAGCGGCGCGCACGGTTTGATGTACGATCCCGGCGATAGTCCTGCCACCAGATATTCAAAGCACGACGGTAGCCCGGCAGCTTGCGTGCCTTTAGCCATCCACGCAGAACCCGCATTGGTTCCTGATAGACATATTCAGGCAGGTAGTCGACCGCACCGGTGATGCGATCATTGATCGGGTGGCGTTTTTTATCTGTCGGGTGACGCAAAGACACGATGCGATACGGGATACCCGCCTGCTGAATGCCCAGAATTTCCTGCGCAATAAAGGTTTCCGACAATCGCGGATACCCCTTCACCACGATTGCGAGATTGTCGCGTGTCATTAATTCTGTTCCCGGTGATACTTATTCAGCAGCCATTTGCGGCGGAAGCCAGCGGTCAACCAGATCGCCAACGCGATCAAGCCCGCCCATCAGGTTCGGCACCGTCACGTGCGACGGCTTTGGCTGGTTGATCAGTCCGTGAAGGGCATCTGCCATTTTGCGCGGATCACGCCCACCCCTCTCGGTCAGCATCTTAACCAAACCAAGCTTTTCAGCTGCTGACGCACGAACGTACTGTTCAAGTCGCGGTACCGTTCGCGGCACGATTACGGCCGGCTTGTCAAAGGACAGGATTTCGCAGAACGTATTGTATCCACCCATTGCAATGACACCAGCCGATCTGTCCATCAGCATCTCAACATTGGCATCAAAGGTAATAACCGAGAGTTTATCGATCTTCTCGGCACGTTCCATGAAGGCTTTTTGTTCGGCAGGAGGCATGAACGGACCCAAAACCACCAGTGACGGAACAGCAATGGTCGGATCTGTCTCATAGGCACTGATCACCCAATCGACCAGATTGATGCCATCCCCGCCACCGCCGGTGGTAACAAGGTAATAGGGCTCTTCTAGACCAAGGGCACCATGCTCGGGCGTTGGACGACGGGTCGCGGTACGTGGCAGATAACCGGTATAAGCCATCTTGTCTTCCACACCTTCAGGCAAGTCGATACCTTCAAGCGGATTACAGATTTCCTGCAGACCATAAACCCAGATCTCGTCATAGAGATCGGCAAGAGCCGGAACACATTGCTTGCGATCCCATTCCTCACGCAGATTGACCGGATCATCCATCACATCGCGCAAGCCCATCACCAAGCGGGTGCGCCGATGGCGCAACATCTTGAGCGTGGATTCCACCTCGCCGCGCAGGCCAAGCGGTTCTTTATCCACGATAAAGATGTCGGGGTTAAACACATCGGCAGTATGCTGAATGATTGACTCGCGCATCGCTAAAATCTGATCGACATCGATATTCAGATTAAGCGACGTATATTCACCGTTAGAGAGTTTTATAACCCCCGGAATACGGACAAAATCGACTCGCGAACGGAACTCGAAACTGCCAATAATCGGCGACCCCGAAAGAATCAGAACTGAAACATCATCACGACGTGAAACAAGTGCGTGTGCAATTGTCCGGCAACGGCGCAAATGGCCGAGCCCGAACGTATCATGACTGTAAATTAGAACCCGATAGCCGGTGTTCCCCACGATAGACATATACCCGCCCGTATGCGTAGTGATCCTAAATATTCTGCCAACCTGACCTCAGGGTGACAGCATATCTCTTATTGGCAAGCCGATCCGTAATCGACCAATCCGGCTTGCAATTGGTTTCCCATGATAATTGCTCTCACACTGACCGGATATCGCGCAAGAGTTTTTCGAGCAGTTCACACCTTTCGCTTCCTGTTTTAAGTCCCTGTAGCTTCTCGGAAAGCGCCGTAATCGTGCCTGCATACATATTATGCCAATCATCACATGAAAGTTCTTTGCCCGAGAGCCTGGGCTTGTTCTGAACGATATGCAGCGTACCTTTTTGCAAGGTCACCGTTTCATCAAGCATTGGCATGGAAATCTTTTCAGCCGGGATCTCATTGGCAATCAGAACATGCTGGAACGCCGTACGCGCGCCCTCCTCACCATGCGTAAGGAAAATCCGCTTGGACACAGGTAGTCTGTCACGTGTCCAGCGCAAGAGCATATTCTGATCGGCATGTCCGGAATAGACATCAAGCGTTCGAATACGCGCATGTACTTCTATTTCTTCACCATGAATTCGGACATGCTTGGCCCCCTGTTGCAAGACACGCCCGAACGATCCGGCCGCCTGGAAACCGACCAGCAACACCGTGCAATTCGACCGCCACAAATTGTTCTTGAGGTGATAACGGATACGTCCGGCATCACACATGCCACTGGCCGACAAAATGATGGCACCGCTTGTGATGCGGGCAAGCTGCTTGCTGGCCTCGACATCCGGAATCATGTGGAACTTGGGATGTTCCAATGCACGCGCATCATCTGCATTCAGATGCCGGGCAAAGACTTCGGTCGCGTGCTGGGCAAGCGGACTATCAATGAAGACATTTGCTTCGGGCAATTGGCCACGATTAAACAGATGTGCCAGATCAACCAGAAGCTCCTGGGTACGTGCGACCGCAAAGCTCGGGATGACAAGGTTTCCACCGGCTGATAATGCTTCGCGAACTTCTTTGCCCAGCATGGCACGACGTTCTTCGTCATTAAGATTGGGACGATTGCGATCGCCATAGGTTGTCTCGACAAACAGATAGTCAATATCCGACGGTGCTTCGGGGGCCTCGTTAAATACGGCCTCGCCCGTACCGATATCACCTGAAAACAGCAATCGTGTCGGCTTGGCATCCTTGTCCTTCGCTGCGCACTCAATCTCGATTGAGGCAGATCCAAGCAAATGGCCCGCATCCCAGAAACGGGCGCGCACGCCTTCGACAACAACCTGCCATTCGTGATATTCGACAGGTTTTAGCTTCGAAAGCGTGTGCTCTGCATCCTTGCGAGTATAGATGGGGGTTACTTCCGGTCGTCCCCGCCGGGCATTGCGCCGGTTCAGGCGTTCGACCTCGCTTTCCTGAATATATCCGGAATCCGGAAGCATATAAGTCAGCAGATCACAGGTCGGTTCCGTCGCAAGAATGGAATTGTCAAATCCCGCCTTTACCAGTTTGGGCAGCAATCCCGAGTGATCGATATGTGCGTGGGTTAGAAGAACTGCCGATATTTCTTCGGCCTTGAACGGGAACGGACCATAGTTCAGTTCACGAACAGTTTTACTGCCCTGGAACATCCCGCAATCAACCAGGAACTTTCCATGATCGGTTTGCAGCAAATAGCATGACCCGGTGACACCACCAGCAGCACCACAAAACGTAACTGATACGGTCATTCCTGTTCTTCCTTCTGCACGTCAACAAGTCTGCAAGGTTTCAGGAATCACCCTGTCATTGCAATGATATGGATCACTTTTGGAATGGTTTATTGCAAACCGCGCAGCGGCAAATACAACACCACATCCCCTTTCGACACCTTGCCGCAATCTTCGGGAATTTCAACAAGCCCTTCGGCCCACACCATGGATGACAGCATCCCCGAACTGGTCGAAGCAAATGCCTCGGCTTCGAATTCACCATCATCATTCTGAATCAGCCGGGCACGCAACCATTCCCGACGGCCTGTACCCCGACTGAATTCAAAACCCGCACGAACCGGCATGCGCACCGGTACTGTTTGCGACTTGTCTGCCCCCATCACATGACGCAGCAACGGCATCACATAAAGAAGCCCCGAAACCAGAACCGAAACCGGGTTCCCCGGAAGCCCGATCACCAGACAATCACCGATTTTACCACGCATCAGCGGCTTGCCCGGCTTTATGGCAAGCTTCCAGGCCGTAATTTCACCAAGTTGATCGACAACCGGCTTGAGCAAATCGGCCTTGCCTACAGAAACGCCTCCTGATGTCATCACGACATCATGACTATTCGCCGCATCCTGAAGCGCATTGCGCAAAACGTCAAAATCGTCTGCCAACAATCCCAGATCGGTTACGACACATCCGGTCTCGCGCAGCATTCCAATCATCGCAAAGCGGTTGGAGTCATAGATGCCACCAGGCGGCAAAGGATCACCGGGCTTTGCAAGTTCATCACCGGTCGAAAAAACAGCAACACGCAAGGGTCTGGATACCTTAAGGCTGCCATAGCCCTGACCGGCGGCGATCGCAACGTCCTGCGGGCGCAATATGGCGCCTGCTTTCAGAACGATGTCACCTTGACTGATATCTTCACCAGCCCATCGAATATTTTGATGCAACACCGTTCGTGCGATGACATCGGAACTGATCTCGATACATGTTTCAGCCGCGTTCGCGCTCACATTCTCCTGAATGATGACGCAATCAGCCCCATCGGGAATGGCCGCTCCGGTGGCAATCCGAATAGCGCAACGATCCGGAAGGATTCCTTCATAGGGATGCCCCGCCAGCGAAGTTCCAACAACGTCAACCGGCCCGTTTATCGCGGCAAGATCGGCAAAACGCAGCGCATAGCCATCCATCGCCGAATTATCGACCGAGGGTACTGAAACCCGGGCCGTCACATCTTGGCGAAGGACAGCACCGTAACAGTCGGTCAAAAACCGGTCTTCAACATCACGGTGCACCGGCACTTCGGAAAATGCAATGTCGAGCGCCTCTGAAAGCAATGTCAGTCCGGGTTTGGTATTCTGCATTTTTGTCTTCACCCGATTGGAACGCGCTAAGTGTTCAGGATTTGCCGCCATGGCCCGGACGGGATTTGGAAATCGCCCGGCTGAGCATAATGACTGGCACCACGCCGACAAGAACAATTGTCAAGGCACCAAGAGCCGCCTGTTCGATCATTTCATCCTTGGCATACTGATAAACGTGGGTCGCCAGGGTATCAAAATTGAATGGTCGCAGAATAAGGGTTGCTGGCAGCTCTTTCATCCCGTCGACAAACACCAGAACAGATGCCGCCAGAATGCCGCCGCGCACCATTGGGAAGTGAATACGCTTGAGCGTTCCCCAAGGACTTTCGCCAAGGGTTCGTGCCGCATCATCCATGCTGGGCCGCACTTTGCCAAGTGCGGCCTCAATCGAGCCGTAAGACACTGCCATGAAACGTACGGCATAGGCGAACACAAGCGCAAAGACTGTCCCGCTAAGCAAAAGCCCCGTCGATATCCCGAACGTATCACGCATGATCGCGTCCAGGGCATTGTCAAACCGTGCAAACGGGATAAGCACCCCTATTGCCAGAACCGCGCCGGGAACGGCATAGCCGACCGATGACAGGCGAACAAAGAACTTCAAAACCGGCTGCGGGAACAGACGCAATGCATAGGCCATAAACAACGCACACCCAACGGCAAGCGCTGTTGCAAGGCCCGAAACAAGAAGGCTGTTGCCTGCAAACTCGAAGAAATCCGCCGTCCAGCTCTGATCGAAATAGCCGACTGAATAGTAGATCAGTACCGTTGACGGGATCACAAAACCAAGAACGATCGGCAAAATACAGATTGCGAGCGCACCTGCCTTGGCCACCGGGCCGAGGTCATAACCCGGCAGTTCCTGATACCGGTTTGTCGTGTCATGAAAGCGCTGACGACGACGGGAATAGCGTTCAATCACCAGAAGTGCAATCACCACGGCCAACATGGTCAGTGCGATCTGGGCAGCACCGCCCGCATTCCCCATGCCAAGCCAGACGTTAAAAACGCCAGCGGTAAGAGTGTGAACAGCAAAGAAATCGATGGTGCCGAAATCATTCAGCGTTTCCATCAGCGCGATCACGACACCAACAACGATTGCGGGACGTGCCAGGGGCAAGGCCACGGTCACAAACGAGCTCCAGGCGCTACGCCCCAAAACACGTGCCGCTTCGATAACGCAAATTGACTGTGCTAGAAAAGCCGCGCGGGCCAGCATATAGACATAGGGATAAAGTGTCAGGCTCAACACCATGATCGCCCCACCCTTGGTCCGGATATCAGGGAACCAGTAATCCGCAGCCGACTGCCACCCATAAATGTCGCGCAGAATACCCTGCACCGGCCCGGCATATTCCAGAAGGTCGGTATAGACATAGGCAACAATATAGGCCGGTACGGCCATCGGAAGCAGCATCGCCCATTCAAAAAACCGTTTTCCCGGCAGTTTGCACATGGTGACAACCCAAGCTGCCGATACACCGATCAGCGTCACGCCGATGCCAACACCAAGCATCAAAACGGCGGTATTCTTGACATACCGTGGCAACATGGTCGATGCCAGATGCGGCCAGATATTCTCTGTCGGAAAGAATGCCAGATAAGCGACAGCAATGATCGGCGCTGCCACCATCATTGCAATGACAAAGGCACCAATCAGCCATAGAGCCGACTGCCCGCGCGGCAACCAGCGCATGGCAACATTGCCACTTGGCATGCGCATCGGATCAAGTGTTTCTGTGACTGCGGCTGGACGAATATCATCGTCCTTTGGCGTATGACATGCGTTGTTCAAGGCAGTTTCCGTCTCAGTCGTCGAAGGCAACTTCATCAAGAAGCTGTTAGGCCAGGTTCTGATAGCCTGCAATGATCGTCAAAGGCAAACGTTCAGACGAAATTCACCCAAAGAACTCGATATTCCCGGTCAACCAGTCATGATCAAGGGCTTTGCCCCTATTCGTTGAATCCCACTTCATCAATCAGACGGATCGCAGCGCCGCGATTGTCCGCAATCGTGTTCAAAGACAGTTCATCATGCGTGAAGGTTCCCCAAGAACGAACCATTTCGGACCAGGCTACCCCCGGTTTGACCGGATATTCGAAATTAACATCAGCATACATGTGCTGCGCTTCATCCCCGGACAGGAATTCGACCAGCTTGATCGCATTTTCCTTGTTCGGTGCGTTTTTCATCAAGGCAACACCGGAGATATTGACATGCGTGCCACGGTCGCCCTGATTGGGGAAGACGATCCTTACCCGCTTTGCGGCGGGCGCCTTGTTCGGGTCATCAAGCATCTTGCCGTAATAGTAGGAGTTACCGATAGCAACATCACAAACGCCCTGTGAAACGGCTTCGATCTGATCAATGTCAGCCCCCTGCGGCTTGCGCGCGAGATTGTCCTTAAGCGCCATCAGCCAGGTTTTGGTGTCTTCCAGACCATGGTGGGCGATCATTGAGGCTATCAGGGCGATATTGTAAACATGCATGCCCGAACGCACACAAATGCGTCCCTTCCATTTCGGATCGGCAAGATCTTCATAAGTCGAAATCGCAGCCGGTGCCACGCGGTCGATAGAGGTGTAAAGCACGCGTGCACGGGTCGTCAAACCAATCCAGAGATCATTCTCGTCACGGAATTGCGCAGGGATGTTTGCTTCGAGAACATCACTTGAAACAGGCTGAGCGATATCGGCATCAACCGCATCCTGAATACGACCGATATCAACTGTCAGGAGCAGGTCCGCCGGACTGTTGCGACCTTCATGCTTGATGCGCTCCACCAGACCGCTTTGCGAAAACAGAGTATTGACGCGAATACCGGTTTCCTCGGTAAAGCGTTTGAACATCGGCTCAATCAGGAACGGCTGTCGCAAGGAATAGACATTCACTTCTTCTGCTGCATGTGCGGCCTGAACCATCGAAAGCCCCATTGCAGCCGCGACCAGACCATAGACCGTTTTGCGCAGAAAGATCATGAGTGCCTCTTGATAGATACGCCGCAAGAATGCGCAGCAATTAGGAATGATTTGTATTCGCCTCTGGCGAAACTAAAGGTCAGATGGCATTCCTTGCAAGTCCCAAAACCACATATGAGCCATGTTAAAGGGCCGCCTCACCTGCAAATCCGGCGCTTCCCGGCACAGCGCATGAATGCAAAAAGGGATGGCAAGATGCCATCCCCTGAAAAAGTTCGACTGGAAGGTCTCAAAGGACCTACTCGTTATAGCCGATGGTATCGACCATTTTGATCGCATTGGGATTCAAGCGAGCAATATCGGCAAGCGGCAGTTTATCTGCTTTGAACGTGCCCCATGATTTGACATTCTCCGCCCACTCGACACCCGGCTTGACCGGATATTCGTAGTTGACCTCGGCATAGATTTTCTGTGCAACGTCGCCCGTCAGAAATTCCATCAGCTTGACCGCATTGTCGCGGTTCGGAGCATCCTTGATCAGGCTCATGCCGGAAATATTCATCGACATGCCACGATCATTCTGGTTGGGGAATACGATATTTACCGACTCTGCCCACGGGCGCTGCTCTTCATTCTCAAGCATCTTGCCGTAATAATAGGTATTGCCGATGGCAATATCGCAGACGCCTTCCTTGATCGCCTTGACCTGACCACGGTCATTACCCTGTGGTTTGCGGGCAAGGTTGTTTTTCAGGCCTTCAAGCCATTCCTGCGCCTTTTCTTCGCCATGGACAGCAATCATCGACGCAAACAACGCGACGTTATAAACGTGCGTACCCGAGCGCGTGCAGACGCGCCCCTTCCATTTCGGATCAGCAAGATCTTCATAGGAGGTGATTTCACCTTCGCCCACACGATCCTTGGAGGCATAGATAGCACGTCCACGCTGGGTCAGGGCGAACCAGTGACCTTCCGGATCACGCAGATGCGCAGGAATATTCGCATTGATCACGTCATTGGATACACTGTCGGTCACACCGGCGTCCACGGCCTGCTGAATACGACTGATATCAACCGTCATCAGGATATCTGCCGGGCTGTTGGCACCTTCCTGTTTGATGCGTTCAACCAGACCTTTTTCAGCAAAGATCACATTGACCTTAACGCCGGTCTCTTCGGTGAATTTTTCAAACAATGGTGCAACCAGAAATTCCTGACGCAAGGAGTAGACATTTACTTCCTGCGCACTGGCAAGGCTTGCGGCAACAACCGTCGCACCAAATGCAGCAGCACCGATAATCTTCCTGAATTCCATCTGAACGATCCCTGTTGAACGTGATTACGTCTCTATTCCACCTAATTGCAAATCACTTGCAACCGCACTTGCAATTAAGAGCAATCCGCACGCAGTTCAACAGCCATTGTCAAATGCACCATCGCAAGTGTGAACAATGTCACACATTAGAAGTTATTAATTTACGGTAATTTTCCGGCTCAAAGAACGTTGAATGATCCGCCACTTGATACACGCCAGGCATCAAGGAACTCCTGATAGGCCGGAACGTCCCCTGCCCGTTCTTCAAGCCAGCCAACAGTCAAATTGATGGCGTGATTATAGCCATCATGATCGGTCAGTCCGGTATGAAGCGCATGTCGCAGATACAACAGATAGGTATTGAGGACATCGGTCTCGCAATAGCGTCGAATAGCGTCAATCTCGCCATTGTCATACATGTCCGAGACCTTGCTGCCATCAACCCCGGTCTTGCCCGGCAGATCAAGGGCCGCACAGACTTCGTTCATTTTGGTACGCGCTGATGCCCCGTAATCAGACAGGACTTCCGCCAGATCACAATGCCAGTTTGGCGCATAGCGTGAGGTATAGTTTTCCCACTTGTTTGTTGCCTGATGCAACCAGCGCGCCGTAACACCATGTTTCATCGCCCGGTATTTCAGAACCGGCAAGTCGAAACCACGGCCATTGAAGCTCACAAGCCGTGGGTAAAGCTTGCCGCAATAGGCGAAGAACCCGTTCACCAGGTCCTTTTCCTCGGATGACAATTCTCCGCCTGATCGCAACTCTTCGAGCTCGTACATCTCAAGATCACCGTCACGCTGGATGGTTGCCCGAAGGAAACTGATCGCAACAACCTTGTGAAACGGTTGGCGCGGAAACCCATTGCGACCACTGGTGATTTCCAGATGGTACTCTTCAAGCATCTTGCGACCGGTTTCGGGGTCTGGTGCGGTTTCCCCGGTCAGTTGCGGCAGCACATCGATATCGGGCACGGTTTCAATATCAAAAACGAAAAGACTGGAATGCATCATGGCTGGCCCCAAAGGTTTGTTTTGCCCAACATAACGACAAGCGTTTCGAAATTCACAGGAATATTGGCGCGAACTGACAGCAGTTTACCTGACATCTCCTGACATAACTGTCAGGAGCGATATGCAATGATCCCGACAACCGAACGTCATCACGTAACGGTTATCTGACATGCCGGGGGTTGCAAGATTTTTGAACCCACGGTTAAACTTGCACCACCTGTATCAGGGGCACGGTCTGGCTCATTATAAAACCAAAACCAAATTGAGCACGCGCATATACCGCAAAGACGGTGCATTTGATGCGATTCCGGACCGCAACCACGAAGGGACAGAAGGATGAAAACCCTGCCTACCGGAGCCGCAATGCTTATGGCCGCAGGCCTTGCATTTTCCACATTCAGTTCAAGCGCGCAGGCACAGGAAACGTCCTGCGAAATAGATCGTCCGGTGATGTTTGCCGGATTGAACTATGACAGCGCACTGTTTCACAATGCCGTTGCACGTTTCATTATTGAAAAGGGATATGGCTGTAAAACCGACGCCCTGCCCGGCGACGTCATTCCACTTTTGACCGGGGCTGGCAAAGGCGATGTTGATGTCGTCATGGAAATCTGGCGCGACAATGTTGCTGATGCATGGAAAAAGGCAGAAGCCGCAGGAACCGTAAGCCAGATCGGCGTAAATTTTGACGATGCAATCGAAGGTTGGTTCGTGCCACGCTATGTGGTCGAAGGCAACGCGGAACGCGGGATAGAACCGATGGCACCGGATCTTAAATCGGTTTCCGACTTGCCCAAATATATCGATCTTTTTGATGACCCCGAAGAACCCGGCAAAGGGCGTTTCTATAACTGCCCGTCGGGCTGGGTTTGTGAAAAGGTCAATTCGGCAAAATTACACGCCTATAATCTTGATGAAAGTTACACAAACTTCCGTCCTGGCACAGGAGCGGCACTTTCTGCGGCCATTGCATCAGCCCACAAACGCGGGAAACCAGCCCTTTATTATTATTGGGGACCAACGTGGGTCATGGGTCTTTATGACAGTTACCGGCTTGAAGAACCCGCCTATGATGCGGCGATTTTTGACAAGCTCAAAACCGATCCCGCCCCGACCAAGGCAACAGCCTATCCGCAAAGCACGGTGACAGTTGGCGTCAATACCGACTTCATGAAATCCGCACCCAAACTGGTCACATTCCTGACCCATTACGAAACAAGCAATTCACTGGTTTCAGAAATGCTGGCCTATATGCAGGAAAACAACGAAAAACCCGAAGGGGCGGCTCTTTATTTCCTGCAACAGAAACCTGAAATCTGGAAGCCATGGGTGCCAGATGCCGTCGCGGAACGTGTTGAAAGCGCGCTTTAAGATTTGGCCGCCCGAGAAGCGATCTGAACAAATCAAGCAAGGCGCAGCGAGATATCTGCGCCTTGTTTTGTGCAGACATGTCTATGCGTCTTCATTGAATAGATTTCCATATTGCTGATCGGTCGGTTCTTCATCTGCAGAAATAATGTTACGACCCGTTGGCGGACGCGGATCCACATCATCAGGCGCCATCAGATGGGCGACCTGTTGCAGTGACGCCAGAATTTTCTCACGTTCCTTCTGTCCCAGCATTTCATATGATTGCATGAAATGCCCGTCCATCAGTGGCGGTGTATTGATCAGAACATCGCGCCCCTTCTCCGTCAGGCTGCTATTTACCACGCGCTTGTCACAAGCATTGCGCACGCGTGTAATAAAACCGCGCGCCTCAAGACGGTTCAGGATCGTCGTTACGGTTGCCTGACTAAGCGAGACATGGCGTGAAATCTCGCGGACAGTCACAGCCCCCAATTCCTCAATCGCCAGCAAAACAACCAGCTGCGGAACAGTAAGACCACAAACCTTCATCACATGTTTTGAATGAAGGTCTGTTGCCCGGATGATTTGTCTCAGAGCGACAAGAACATCTAGAAATTCCTTACGCTTTGGCTGTTCCGATCTCATATTGACGTCGCTCCCACACTTGCTGATTTGGCCCAACTTAACGTCACTATCATTTGACATCAAATATTTTGAACTGTAACTATCTGTTTGGCGAATATAACGAGACTTGGGGGAACCTGCGCCCGAATGACGGCAATACCGCCAGCGTTTTGCGGGTCTCACAATGAAAAACCGATGAGCAATCCGGCTACGTCAAAGCTTTTCCTTTGGCGATGTCAGGCATGTTCATTGCCAAAAATCGACAAGGACTCATGACCGAAAAAATCGTTGTAAAAGACCTTTATAAAGTCTTTGGCGAACGTCCTGATCAGGCCATGCAAATGATCAATGACGGTATCGACAAAGACGAAATTTTTGACAGAACCGGACAGACCGTGGGTGTATGCGGCGCCAATTTCACCGTCCATGAGGGTGAAATTTTTGTTGTGATGGGTCTTTCAGGTTCTGGCAAATCCACGCTGGTTCGTTTGCTCAACCGCTTGATCGAACCGACATCCGGTCAGGTTCTGTATGATGGCGTCGATATTGCAGCAATGTCGGACGAAGAACTCCGCGCCTTGCGTCGTCGCGACATGGCGATGGTGTTTCAGTCCTTTGCCCTGATGCCTCACCTTTCGGTCATCGACAATGCGTCCTTCGGCCTTGAACTCGCTGGAATCGACGAGGCAGAGCGGCACAAGCGCGCCCTTACAGCCCTTGATCAGGTCGGGCTTAAGGCACATGCAAATTCTTATCCGGATGAATTGTCGGGCGGCATGCAGCAGCGCGTAGGCCTTGCGCGTGCACTGGCCAATGACCCCGCCGTCATGCTTATGGATGAAGCTTTCTCAGCCCTTGATCCGCTAATCCGGACCGAGATGCAGGACGAGCTGCTTACACTTCAGCGCGAACATAAACGCACAATCATCTTCATTTCGCATGACCTTGATGAAGCCATGCGGATCGGTGATCGCATCGCGATCATGGAAGGCGGGATCGTTGTTCAGGTTGGAAGCCCCGAAGAAATCCTCAACAATCCGGCCAATGACTACGTCAAATCATTCTTCCGCGGCGTTGATGTATCAACCATCCTGAGCGCCAAGGACATCGCATCCAAGCGCCAGGTAACAGTGATCGAACGCGAAGGTGTCGGCCTTAAAACCGCACTTAACCGTCTGCGCAACGAAGACCGCGAGTATGGCTATATTGTTGGCGACAAGCTTGATTTCCACGGCATCATTTCCGTCGACACCCTTGATGAAGCCATCAAGTCCGGAGCAGACAAGCTCTCGGCCGCCTTCCTTCCGAATGTCGAACCTGTGTCGCACGACACCCAGCTTTCCGAACTGATCGGCACTGTAGCCCACGCGCCATGCGGCGTTCCGGTTGTCGGAGAAGACGGGAAATATATGGGCGTAATCAAGAAAGCCAACCTGTTGGCGACCCTTGACCGGGAAGGAGACGGCACCAATGGCTGATAGTAGCAATCCCTGGGGCCAGACCACTGACACCGGCTCCGCAGAAACATCTGGAACCACAGCAGGCAGCAATCCTTGGGGAAGCGCGGCCCCGGCAACCCCGGACTCAGCCGCAAGCGGTCCGGGCGGCAGTGCGGGTGGTGATGCGGCCGGGTCAACAGACTGGCTGTCCAACGCGGCCCCCGCCCCGGAAAAACATTTCGATATCCTTCACCCATTTCAGGATGCGGTGATCCCGCTTGATGGATGGGTCAATGACGGTCTTGAATGGATCGTTACGCATTTCCGCGGTGTATTCCAGGCCATTCGCTGGCCGATTGATGCAGTTCTGACCGGCGTTGAGTCCGGCCTCCAGGCAACACCAGCGATCATTGTCATTCTCATCATGGCCCTGATTGCGTGGCAGCTTGCCGGCCGTCGACTGGCTATCGGAACCCTGATTTCAATGATTGTGGTTGGTTTGATCGGGGCCTGGTCCGAAGCCATGGTCACCCTTTCACTTGTCATCACATCTGTATTTTTCTGCGTTGTCATCGGACTTCCGACCGGCATCTGGCTTGCGCGTAACGAACGGGCATCGAATGCCGTGCGTCCGATCCTTGATGCAATGCAGACGACCCCGGCCTTTGTCTATCTGGTGCCGATTGTCATGCTGTTTGGCATTGGCAATGTGCCGGGTGTGGTCGTGACCATTATCTTTGCCCTGCCCCCGCTGATCAGACTGACCATTCTTGGCATCCGTCAGGTCCCCGGCGATCTGGTCGAGGCTGCCCGTTCGTTTGGTGCCAGCCCCAAACAGCTTCTGTTTCGCGTTCAGCTTCCGCTGGCCATGCCAACCATCATGGCTGGTGTGAACCAGACGCTGATGCTGGCTCTTTCGATGGTGGTGATTGCTTCCATGATCGCGGTTGGCGGTCTGGGCCAGATGGTTCTGCGTGGCATTGGCCGACTGGACATGGGTCTGGCGACCATTGGCGGCATTGGCATCGTCCTGCTTGCCATCGTCCTTGATCGGATGACCCAGGCACTGGGTCGCGATCAGCGGTCCAAGGGTACGCGCCACTGGTACGAAAGCGGCCCTGCGGCCGTCGTCCGGTCCGTACTTGGCAAAAAGTAACATCCATTCCCGAGATAGCTGATGGAACCATTCCCGGCTCCATCGGTTTGGAGAACAGGGACAGACAAACTGTCCCAGGCTCATAAAACCAGGAGAAGCTCATGACGATCCTCAAGAAACTGACAACTGGCGCTGTGATCGCTGTTACCGGCTCGATGCTGATGACCGGCACGGCCTTTGCCGACCATCACATGCCGGGCAAAGGTGTTGAAGTACAGCCGCTTAAAAGCTCGATCGCCGAAGAAACCTTCCAGACCCTGCTGGTCATGAAGGCACTTGAAGAACTTGGCTACGACGTCAAGCCAATCCAGGAAATCGAATATGCTGCCGGTCACGTTGCAATTGGCAATGGTGACGCGACCTTCCTTGCAGACCACTGGAACCCGCTACATGCCGATTTCTTCACGGCTGCTGGTGGAGATGACAAAATCTATCGCAAAGGTGTGTATTCACCGGGCGCGCTTCAGGGTTACCTGATCGACAAGAAAACGGCTGATGAACACAACATCACCAATGTCAGCCAGCTTGCTGATCCGGAAATTGCCAAACTGTTTGACAATAATGGCGACGGCAAAGCCGACCTTTCGGGCTGCAACCCGGGCTGGGGCTGCGAGGCTGTGATCGAGCATCACCTTGATGCCTATGATCTGCGCGACACCGTCACCCATAATCAGGGTTCCTATTCGGCCATTATCGCCGATACCATCACCCGTTACAAAGCCGGTGAGTCGATCCTCTATTACACCTGGACCCCGTATTGGGTTTCCGGCGTTCTCGTACCGGGCAAAGACGTAACCTGGTTGCAGGTTCCGTTCTCGTCACTTCCGGGCGAGCGTAAAGACGCTGATACTTCCCTGCCGGATGGTTCGGACTTCGGCTTCCAGGTGAACAATCAGCAGATCATCGCCAACAAGGCATGGGCAGAAGCCAACCCGGCGGCTGCAAAACTGTTTGAAGTCATGGAAGTTTCCGCAAATGACATCTCGGCCCAGAACCTGCGCATGCGCGATGGTGAAAAATCCGCCGAGGATATCGGCCGTCATGCGGATGCATGGATCAAGGGCCATCGCGAAATCTTCGACAAATGGCTCGAAGAAGCACGTGCTGCTGCCAAGTAATTCCGGCATCCACATCTGACCAGTTTCAGATTGGCAAATACCACACCCCGCAGAAGAAATTCTGCGGGGTGTTTTCGTGCCAGGACCAACCAAAATCTGTCAGGAGATGTCAGGCACCCTTCGATTTACGGTCGCATGAGAAGAACGATCTTGTTAGGCTTTGAGGCTCATTGATTTTTTGAGCAAAACGGGCACCTCACCGCCATGTTTCCAGAACAGTTGAATGTGCCTTTGGGCAAGTGGGTCAATCAGTTCGTTGATTGGCTGGTCATCAATTATGGTGCCGCGTTCGAGGCCTTTGCAGACAGCCTGTTAACTGTTCTCGTCGCACTGGAACAGGTATTGCGCGGTGCGCCCTGGTGGCTGGTGCTGATTGCCATTGCTGCCATCACCTGGCATGCAAGCCGGAACTGGAAGCTTGTCCTTGGCTTGGTGGTTGCAATGTTTGTCATTGGGACACTGGGCCTTTGGGACAAGGCAATGCAAACACTTGCGCTGATGATTGTGGCCACATCCCTTTCGGTCATTATCGGGGTTCCGGTCGGGATTGCCATGGCGATGTCAAATCGTCTGCGCGCGATCATGTTACCGATCCTTGATACCATGCAAACGATGCCAAGTTTTGTGTATCTGATCCCTGCCCTGATGCTGTTTGGACTGGGCAAGGTTCCGGCCATTCTGGCAACCGTTATTTATGCAGCCCCCCCCGTTATTCGCCTGACCGATCTGGGCATTCGCCTTGTCGATCCGGAAGTTCTTGAAGCATCCCGGTCATTCGGTGCAAGCCGCAAACAGATCCTGTTTGGCGTTCAGCTTCCCCTTGCGCTTCCCAATATCATGGCCGGAATTAACCAGACGACGATGATGTCGATCTCGATGGTTGTAATTGCCTCAATGATTGGTGCACGCGGTCTGGGTGAACAGGTCCTGATGGGCATTCAGCGCCTTGATGTTGGCGCCGGCATGGAAGCCGGTATTGCCATCGTCCTTCTGGCGGTTGTTTTTGACCGGATCGGACAGGCCTATGGCAAGCGATCCCAGCGCACCTCCAGTGCGGAGGATGCGTGATGAGCTACATTGAAATACGCAATATTTTCAAAATTTTCGGACCAAACCCGCAAGCTGCACTTGAACTGGCAAAATCGGGATCAGACAAGGAGGAAATCCTTGTCAGAACCGGACACACAGTTGGTCTGGATGACGTATCCCTGTCAATCGAACAGGGGGAAACCTTTGTCATCATGGGTCTTTCGGGATCGGGAAAATCGACCCTAATCCGGCACCTGAACCGCCTGATTGACCCGACTGCTGGCGAAATTTCCTTTGGCGGAGAAAATATTCTGGCAATGGATATCCCGACCCTGAATGCCTTTCGGCGCAAGCGTCTTGGCATGGTATTCCAGCGGTTCGGCCTTCTGCCCCATCGTAACGTGATGGATAATGTGGCTTATGGTCTGGAAATTCAGGGCACAGATCGTAAGACCCGCGAAGCCATTGCACGCAAATGGATCGAACGGGTCGGGCTTGCAGGCTACGAAAACAAGTTTCCCGATCAGCTTTCCGGCGGCATGCAGCAACGCGTCGGCCTTGCCCGTGCCCTTGCCACCGACCCGGAAGTTCTTCTGATGGACGAGGCATTTTCGGCCCTTGATCCGCTGATCCGCTCTGACATGCAGGAAGAGTTGATGAAGCTTCAGGCGGAGCTTCACAAAACCATCGTCTTTATCACCCATGATCTGGACGAGGCACTGAGGATCGGGGATCGGATCGCGATCCTCAAGGACGGCAAGCTTGTTCAGGTTGGGCGCCCCGAAGATATCATCCTTAACCCTGCTGATGATTACGTTCAGGCCTTCACGCGCGATGTAAACCGCGGAAAGGTTCTTCGTGCCAAAAGCATTATGGAACCCACAACCGGCACGATTTCAGGCGAACAGGCGGATACAAGCCAAGTGGTGCGTTCTGATACGGTCCTTGACGACATACTGCCAATGGCACTGGCGAGTGATCAGGCGATCAGGGTTCTGGATCGCAATGACAAGCTGATCGGCACGATCAAAAGACAACAGGTCATCACCGCCCTGTCTCATTCACCGGCCAATTAAGACGATCCGTTAAGCCGTTGCCGATTGGATGACCTGACAACGGCGAAAATAGCGGATGGTTTCACCACCATTGATCTGTGCTGGTGACTGGTGTTGCGCGCGGTACATTCCAGATTGCAAGACACCGCTTTGATCGGTAGCGATGATCAGCCAAAGAAAACCATGCACATCAGCGCGAGCGCGATCTGTGGTCGATGGCAGAACATTGCCGTTGGGATGGGAATGGAAACAGCCGACAACAGCCTCGTCACGGCCCCGCACGGCACGATAGGTATCAATCAGGGTCTGGGGATCAATTTCAAAGGTTTTGCGTGGCTCTGTCACAATATTGCGCGCCGGAACAATACGACGGATGTGAGCGGGGCTTTGATTTGAAGCGATCAAAAGACCACAACATTCCTCAGGCCAGCTCCGGGCGGCAAGATCGCAGATTTCGTCATGCAGGGCGGACGAAATGAATACAGTTGCGATATCATCGGAATTTCCCTGATCTTCCATTACTCGCCCTGCCCTGTTTGGCGACCTGCACACTGCTTATTGAGCGTCCGGCTCCAGCAGGATGCGCCCGATTACTTTTTTGTCTGTCAGCGAAACGACAACAAGACGAGCCCCCATTCCATTCGGGTCTTCGATCTGCAAAATCGCCTGCGTGCCCTGCACGCTATAGCCCACCAGAAGCTCACCCGGTTCAATCTTTATCTTGATATCACCAAATGCGGGGATCGACGTCACAGACAGCGTTTGAATGCCTTCTGCTGCATTCTCGCCCGCGATCGGGACGACCGGGACTGGCATGACATTCGACACGTTTTCGTCCTTGGCGTTTTTATCAAGCGACAATCCATAGGCAACAAGCCCGATGCCGATCACGATCAGCACGCCCATAAACAACACCAAGGCCTTAACTACACGCATCGTCTTTCAACCGCCCAACCTGTTGGAAAATAGTATGATCGGATAATGGACCCAATCACGCAAAACACTTTTCAAGGCCATAGCGACAAGTAAGGATAAATGCAAGGTAACAACATCACTTGCGCACGCCGGTCCTGTTTGGGCACAACAGGTATTTATTGTCGTTTGTCTGTCTGATCCGATTTCTTGCATTTCGTTGCAATCGCGCACAAAACGGCTACAAGCTGCGCTGAAGACGGCTTAACCAGTTTCAAAGAAT